>NZ_CADO01000001.1 GCF_000285275.1 Acetobacter pasteurianus subsp. pasteurianus LMG 1262 = NBRC 106471 | reverse complement strand
AACTACAACCCTCACGTGCCACACTCAGAGCTTAACTGACGACACGCCGTAGAACGTGAAAATAAAAAAGGCAGCCCCTAATCAGGCTGCCTTTTTTGTCATCAAGCAGTCGTTTTTTTATCCATCAAAAGCGTGGTAACGGCCTGTTTGAAGGGCGTAAACCTGTCTGCCAGACGGATGCAGGCTTGCCGAATGGGCTTAAATGGCAGTGCATCATGCGTGTAAAGCGAGGCTATGCCGTTTGTGCCTGCAAATAACAAAGCAGTTGCCCGTCTGTGTTGCCGTTCATACTGCCGCAAGGCCTGTGCGTTTCCGGCATCAGCCTGAGTGTTAAAGGCTTTGCCAATGCACTGCGCCAGTGTTTCTTGCCCCTTCAACCCTAGGTTGAAACCATGTGCCGTAATGGGATGCATCCCCACAGCAGCATCGCCAACCAAAGCTAAACGCCGGCCTGTGAAGCGATGTGCATACACCCCTTTAAGTGGATAAGCATGCCGTGTGCTTACCAGGCGCATTTGCCCCAGTCTGGCTCCAACCCGTCGGGTAATTTCTGCATTGAATTCATCACGTGGTGTTGCGAGCAGACGCTGGATTTCGTCTGCTGGGAGTGTGAGAACCAAAGAGGAGGCCATACCGTTTACAGGCAGCAAAGCGATTGTCTGCCCTTCATCAAACCATTGCAGGGCGATGTTGTGATGCGGTGATTCATGCGCCATGCGGCACACCAGCATGGATTTGTGGAAATCATGCACAATGGCGCCAATACCTGCACGTCTGCGTGTAGGAGAAAAGCGGCCATCAGCTCCCACAACAAGACGCGCCTTGATCTGTCCGCCCGAATGATGGACGGCGGCATAATCTTGGCCTTGTCTTACCGTTTCTACGCTGGTGTGTGGCTGTAGGTGAATGCGCTCTTTTTCACTTGCTGCGGCAAACAGGGCGCGCCGAATGTGGTTATTGGAAACCAGCCAGCCCAGAGCTTCTTCTCCGCGCCCATTTGTATCAAATGTAAGCGGGTGACGAAAACTTCCTGTTTCAACATGGGCTTCGCGCAAAGGGCAGATAACGCTTTGCGGGATATGGTCCCATGCTTCGCATTCTTTAAGGATACGCTTGGAATAATGCGTAAGGGCTATTTCCCGCCCATCAAAGGAAGGTTCTTCCCATGCTGGCAGTGGAGAACGTTCCAGCACGGTTACAGAAAGACCAGCTTTTTCTAAGGAAAGAGCTGTTGCTAATCCAACGGGGCCACCACCAATAACAACAGCATCTGTTATATGTGTCATGGTGTTTTTCCATCAGCTGCAAAACTTACAGGCTGGCCCTGCCAGGTTGCCGTGAACTGAGCTGGATCTGGGCGTTTGGGTGTAGGAAGCGGCGCGTCTGGCATGCCGATAAATAAAAACCCTGCCAATTTATGCGGTGCAGGAAAACCGAGTTCTTCAGCAAGAACCTGATCGTTCACAACATCACCAGAAACCCAAACAGCACCAAACCCTAATGCGTGCAGTGCATTCAGGATATTCATGGCACCTGCGGCTACAGTCATTTCCTGTTCCCATAACGGGATTTTATGTTCTGGCCGCAAGTGCATGCCCAGAACGAGTGTCATGGGGATTGTGGAAAATCTATTAAAGCGCTTTTCTTTTTTAAATTCAGGCACTTCAGGGTCAAGCCGAACCATACTGGCAACAATACGTTCGGCCAGTAGGCGGCGTGCATCATCTTTTACAATAACATAACGCCATGGACGCAGTTTTCCATGATCTGGAGCCCGCATGGCAGCCGCCAGAACCTCTGCCATTTGCGCCTCAGATGGTGCCGGAGCCTTAAGGTGATCCGTAGATGCACGGGATAAAAGCATGTCCATGGGTGTCATAAGGATATGTCCGTCTGGATAAGAAACAAAAGATCAGGCCGGGAAGGCTGGCAATGCTTTTCCGCCCAGAAGATGGATATGGAAATGGGGAACTTCTTGCCCACTATGGAGGCCCGCATTCGTAATCAACCTGTAGCCGTTTTCTTCCAGTCCAAGGTCAAGCGCAATCTGGCCCGCAGCGCGCATAACGCCTGCAATTTCCTCTGCCGGTGCAGTCTGGCTGAAATCCATAAAAGAAACATAAGGATTTTTGGGAATGATCAGAACATGAACAGGGGCTTTGGGCGCAATATCATAAAATGCCAGAACCCATTCGTTTTCAAAAATAGCCTTGCAGGGAATTTCTCCGCGAAGGATTTTTGCAAAAACGTTTTGCGGGTCATATGGCCCTCTACCTGTTACAGCCATTTCTGATTATTCCTTTACAGATTTTGTGGTTTTGGAACGGGCCGCTTTTTCTGCAATGCCACTTGTACCTTCACGGCGCTGCAGTTCCGCCCAAACCTGATCTGGAGTAATGCCAGCGTCTACCCACAAAACAATAAGGTGGTAGAGCACATCAGCACTTTCACCAATCATAAGGTCTTTTCGGCCAGCTACGGCTTCAATCAGACATTCTACAGCTTCTTCCCCAAACTTCTGGGCAATCTTGTAAGTGCCGCGGGAAAGCAGGCGTGCTGAATGGCTTACGGATGGGTCTGTGCCCTTGCGGCTCTGCACAACATCGTAAAGGCGGTTTAGAACGGAAATATCTGCTTCTGAAATTTCAGGAAGCGTTAGAGCCTCTTTGTTTTTTTTAGATTTTGTATCTGTTTTTGCTTCTGTTTTAGAAGGTGCTTTTTTTGTCATGATACGGATTAACCTGCAAAAGGAGCGGGGGAAGGGCGAACCGGCAAGCCTGCTTCTGACAATGCCGCTTTAACCTGAGGAATGGTGAACTGGCCAAAATGGAAAACACTTGCTGCCAGAAGGCCTGTGGCACCAGCTTTGGCACCTTCTACAAAGTGTTCCAACTTGCCTACGCCGCCAGATGCAACAATCGGAAGCCTTACGGCCTGTGTTGCAGCTTTAAGAAGTTCCAGATCAAACCCTGTTCCTGTGCCATCTCGATCCATGGATGTGAGAAGGATTTCTCCGGCACCACGTTCTGCAACCTCCCGGCACCAGTCTATGGCATCTATTCCGGTAGGGGTGCGGCCACCGTGGGTAAACACTTCCCATTTTCCCGGTGCAGTCTGGCGTGCATCTATAGCCACCACAACGCATTGGCTGCCAAATTTGTTGGCGGCTTCATTTACCAGTTCAGGACGGTTAACCGCCGCCGAGTTCATGGCACATTTGTCTGCCCCAGCCAAAAGAAGGCGGCGCATATCGTCCGTTGTACGCACACCACCTCCGACTGTGAGAGGCAGAAAGATTTTTTCCGCTGTTTTGCTTACAACTTCTAAAATCGTATCACGGTTTTCATGACTGGCGGTGATGTCCAGAAAGGTCAGTTCATCAGCCCCGGCAGCATCGTAAACTGCGGCCTGTTCAACCGGGTCTCCCGCATCGCGCAGGGAAACGAAGTTAACGCCTTTGACCACTCTGCCGTTTTTCACATCCAGGCAAGGAATAACGCGTAGTTTGAGCATCAGCTTAAGACCTTCAGGGCTTCAGCCGGGGTTACACGCCCATCATACAATGCGCGGCCTACAATCACGCCTTCAATACCTGGAGCTTCCTGCGTGGCTTCCCGCAGGGCAATCAGATGTTCAATGCTGCCAACGCCACCGCTGGCGATAATGGGAATGGAAACCGTATTGGCCAGAGTAACAGTTTGTTCCACATCCAGTCCTTCCAGCATGCCATCACGGCTGATTTCCGTGAAGATGATGGAGGCTACACCAGCTTCCTGCATACGCAGGGCCAGTTCAGTTGCCTGCATGTCAGAAACTTCGGCCCAGCCTTCGGTTGCTACGCGGCCAGATCGGGCATCAATGCCCGCAACAATGCGGCCGGGAAAGGCGCGGCAAGCTTCACGCACAAGCGCAGGATTTTTTACGGCAACAGATCCCAAAATAACGCGGCTGATTCCGGCTTCCAGCCATGCTTCAATGGCTTTCATGTCACGCAGGCCGCCGCCAAGTTGCACGGGAATATCTGTTGATTCCACAATGGAGCGTACCGCATCTGCATTTTCAGATTGTCCGGCAAAGGCACCGTTCAAATCCACTACGTGCAGCCATTTAAAGCCGGCAGCCTCCCACGCCAGCGCCTGTGCACCGGGGTTATCTGAATACACGGTGGCATCATCCATTTCCCCGCGGCGTAAACGTACGCAGGCGCCATCCTTAAGGTCGATGGCGGGGTAAAGGGTCAGAGGATGCGTGGAGGAAGATGCTGTCATGTTTTCAGGCCGCGTTTGCTGAAAGGAAGTAGGAAGGAAAGGCTGGTCTGTATCCAATGATTTGGTGAAGTACAGACCGCGCAGGTAAGTGTCGCCCAAACGGGTATAAAGTGGGTGTGTGCCCCAATGCAGAAAACCAGCCTTACGGAAAAGGGCAATGGCCCCTTCCTGCGTTTCAGGCACTTCGATATTCATAATCCGAAAGCCCATGCTGCGGGCGGCATTTTCCACCTCATGCAATAAGGCCGTGCCTAAGCCCTGACGCTGCGCATATGGTGCAATAAACAAGTGCGCCAGAGTAACGCACATGGCTTGCAGCTCATTATTACGGGCACTGCGTACAAGCTGTGCACATCCTACAATCACGCCGTTATGCCGGATAACAAACAGCATGCGTTCAGGCACAAGCAACAGGCCCTTGAAGTAGCGCTCCAGCACCTGCCGCCCTTGTGGCTGAAGCCAGCCAAAGCCACCACCATCCAGAATGGAAGCGTCTACGGCTTCACATAAGGCCTGAAGGTCATCTTCTTCTAGGTTAAGAATGCGTTGAACGCGTTTATTCCGGGTCATTATACGGGCGCTTTCGGATCCCACCTTAGAAAATTGGCGAGAATCTTGAGGCCAACTGTCTGGCTTTTTTCAACATGAAACTGTGTGCCAGCAACATTCCCTTTACACACTATGGCAGGCACGCTGCCACCGTAATCCGTAGTGGCAAGTAGAACATCGGTAGCGGTATTCTGCAGGGCGTAGGAATGCACAAAGTAACCGTGTGGAGCAGCGCCCAAGCCTTGGGTGAGGGGATGCTGGGTATGCAGTTCCAACTCGTTCCAGCCCATTTGAGGAAGGCGAAGACCCGTGGCTTCCATGAGGGTGATTTCCCCCGGAATCCACCCAAAGCCTTCTGTTACCCCATGTTCTCGCCCGCGTTCAGCCATAAGCTGCATACCTACGCAAATGCCCAAAAAGGGTGTGCCTTTGGCTGTAGCGTTCAGGATGGAATCTTTTAGGCCGGGAATGGCTTCCAACCCACGGGCACAATCTGCAAATGCGCCTTGCCCGGGCAGGATAATACGGTCTGCCTGCAAAACAGCCGTGGGCTCATTGGTAATAACAACATCGGCTGCAATGCCCGAAAGCTCAGCAGCCCGCAGGGCAGCACGGGCAGCGGACGCCAGATTGCCGCCTTCATAATCAACAACGGCGATGGAAAGAGGCTGGGTCATGGAACCCTCTTGTTGCTGGTGACCCTGTCTGAATCCTGTTAGCCATATCAGGCGCAGCCCAGACAGGTTTGCGTTCTTCTCGGTTGTGCCCAGCGCTGCAGAACAGATGTGTCGGGCAGGGCTGGGTTAATAACCCGTATAAAAAATTATAGCACGCCTTTGGTGGAAGGAATGCTGCCTTGCGCCCGTGGGTCTGGTTCCACAGCCATGCGCAACGCCCGCGCAAGTGCCTTGAACGCGGCTTCGGCAATATGGTGGCAATTTTTGCCCGCTTTTTCTCTCAGGTGCAGCGTCAGCATGGCGGACATGGCAAAAGCCCGGAAAAATTCTTCCACCAGTTCGGTGTCCAGATCCCCTATGCGATCACGGGTAAACGTGGCTTCAAATGTCAGAAACGGCCGACCGGAAAGATCAACCACGGCTTCGCACAAAGCTTCATCTAGCGGTACAAGGGCATGGCCAAAACGGCGCACGCCACGTTTGTCCCCCAAGGCCTGCTTGAGGGCCATGCCAAGGGCAATACCTGTATCTTCAACACTGTGATGACCATCAATATAGAGGTCACCCTTCACGGTTACTTTCAGATCAAACAGGGCATGCTTGGCTAATGCCGTAAGCATATGATCGAAAAAACCGAGTCCGGTTTGAATATCGGCCTGCCCGGATCCATCCAGATCAAGGGTAATGGCGATATCGGTTTCGCTTGTAACGCGATGGATGGTGGCTTGGCGCGATGCTTTCATAATGTTGGCCAGTATAGCCCAAGATGGGGCGTAACGCCATCTGGGCAGCGGTAAGCAGAAACCCTTCTTTATGGCTCAGGCTTCGGGCACATTCTGCTTTAGATCATCCAGCCAGAGGCGAGCATTGCCATCGGAGGGTGCGCGCCAGTCTCCGCGGGGAGAAAGGCTACCGCCGGACATGACCTTAGGGCCATTTGGCATGGCCGAGCGTTTGAACTGGCTGGTTGCAAAAAAGCGCCGCACAAATATTTCCAGCCAGTGGCGAATGGTAGGTAGATCGTAGCTTTTTTGCTCGGATGCAGGAAAACCCGGAGGCCATTGGCCAGTTGAGGCATCCTGCCAAGCCTGTTCTGCCAGAAAGGCCACGCGTGATGGGCTGAAACCGTAGCGCAGGATATAAAACAGCGCGAAATCATGCAGAGCGTAAGGGCCTATAATGCTTTCCGTGTTTTGGGGGCCGTTTTCACCAACAGGTATGAGTTCGGGGGAAATTTCTGTGGCCAGAACGTCTGTCAGCACCTTGCCAACAGCAGGGGCAAAATGGCCCGAAGCAATGCACCAGCGGATAAGGTGCTGGATAAGTGTTTTAGGTAAACCTGCATTTACATTGTAATGCGCCATTTGGTCGCCCACACCATAGGTGCACCATCCCAGCGCCAGTTCAGAGAGATCTCCTGTGCCAATAACAATGCCATGATGCTGGTTGGCGAGCCTGAACAGGAAATCCGTGCGCAAACCTGCCTGAACATTTTCAAATGTAACGTCATGCACGGGCAGCCCCTCTGCATAAGGGTGCAGCATGGTGCGCAACATTAGTTCTGCAGCAGGGCGGATATCCAACGTTTCGTGCGTGATGTTCAGTTGGGCCATCAGTGCATTGGCGCTGGCAAGGGTTTTGTCCGTGGTGCCAAAGCCGGGCATTGTATAACCGCGCACAGCACTGCGCGGCCAACCTAACTCATCCGCTGCACGTACAGCCACCAACAGGGCGTGCGTAGAATCCAGCCCACCGGAAATACCGATAACCATGGTTTTAACGCCGCTTGTTTTAAGGCGCTGCTTGAGAGCGGATACCTGAATGGTAAAGGCCTCAAAGCAATCCTGCGCCAGACGTTCTGGAGCGGCGGGCACAAAAGGAAAGCGGGAGAGGGGGCGTTTGAGTCCAAGATTTGCAGAGGGAGGCGCTAAGATAAAGCGAATGTGCCGCCATGCATCTGTATCTGCTTGATGTGCTGCATCAGCAAAGCTGCCCATGCGCAGGCGCTCTTGCCGCAAAAGTGTTAGATCCACATCGGCAATTACAGTGGTTGCGCCGGAGGGAAAGCGTTCGCTGGCGGCAAGTAAGGTGCCATTTTCAAAAATGGCGGTTTGGCCATCCCATGCCAGATCCGTGGTGGATTCGCCTTCCCCTGCTGCGACATAAAGGTATGCGGCAATATTACGGGCAGAAAGCGATTGGCACAGCATGTTCCGGGTTTCTGCTTTGCCAACCGTAATGTCGCTCGCTGAAAGGTTGGCAATAATTGTGGCACCAGCCATTGCAGCATGTGCCGAAGGTGGGATAGGCACCCACATATCTTCACAGATTTCTACACTCAGGCAGAACGAGGGCACATCCTCTGCTTCAAACAGGAGATCCACCCCAAATGGCACGGTATGGCCATTGATCTCTATTGTCTGCCCGCGAATATCTGCGCCGGAGCGGAAATGTCGTGCCTCGTAAAATTCTCGGTAATTGGGGATATAGCTTTTAGGCACCACCCCCAGAATTTTGCCGGAATGTATAACAATTGCGCAGTTATAAAGTGCGTTCTTCCATAACAGCGGTGCGCCTACTACCAGCACAGGGCACAACGCGGCAGAAGCCTGAGCCAAGGAAAGAAGCGTTTTTCTGGTTTCTGCCAGAAGGGCTTCCTGTTGCAGCAGGTCTTCAAGCGTATATCCGCAGAGCCCCAGTTCAGGAAATACACACAAAACAGCACCATCTGTGGCGGCTGTTTTGGCGGATTCCAGAATACGTTGTGCGTTTATGGCCGGGTTTGCCAGCGCTACAGGCAAGGTGCAGGCGGCTACGCGGGCAAATCCCTGATGATAAAGGGACCGGAACATGGAAGCAGACACGGTTTTCCTTCCTTGCGGCGCAAAAGCGTTTGAGCATCAGTATCAGCACAGGCTGAAAAGCGCCAACAGCCCTTTCCAACACAAGTAGGACAGGGCTGAAGGAAGAAAATGCAGATTCAGGCATTTTTTTTCATTTTCCCTCTTGCCTATCTGAATGATCATCCGTAAAAGGAGGCCATCCAATGCGGGCGTAGCTCAGGGGTAGAGCACAACCTTGCCAAGGTTGGGGTCGTGGGTTCGAATCCCATCGCCCGCTCCAGATTTTCCCAAGAAAATCAGAGCGGTTTACAGAATTCCAGAAATGGGGTTCTGTTTTTTTGCGCATTTCACAAAGCCAAAAGCTAAGCCACACAAACAGTATGCTTGTTTGCGGGCTCAGCGCTTTATCCGTAAGTTTTAGCTTGTTGCGACCTCACGCTGTTTGGCGCTTTTTTGCACCAGCCTAATCCACGGGTGCCGTGCTTCTACCAATGAGACCACGCGCTGTTTGTGTGCCATTTTTTCGGTCACATTGTTGGTCATGGATGTCTGGTGCACGCGATATTCAGCCAGCACTTCCGGCACGTGGGTGCCTCGCAAACCATATTCTGCCATGGTGCACCAGAGATCGTAATCCTCCCACCCCATTGCATCCCGGCTTACGTAGTAACCACCTGCGGCAGACCACGCCCATTTGGCGACCAGAGCCATGGCATCAATGTAATTTCCAGCTACCAACTGCATGGGCTGGAAAGGTTCCTGCCCTAATGTTGGGTGTTGGGCAGGATCTCCAAATTGCTGAATAATTGGATAGGCATAGGCGGTTAACGCATCCGTAGCATTTAAAAGTGTTTCGCATGCATGGGGCAAAAGTCGATTGTCTGCATCTAAGGGTAGGAAGAATGGAGTTTCAGCATAGGCAACGCCACAGTTTCGCGCTCCGCCTAACCCTGCATTGGTATTGGTTTGAAGCAGAACGAGGCGATTAAAGCGTACTGTCTGTTTTTCCATCCAGCCTTTAATCAGGCTGAGTGATCCATCTGAAGACCCATCATCAACAACAACAAGATCAAGGACTGGAAGGGTTTGTAGCCGAACGGATTCTAGTGCCTCAAGAATAAAACTTTCGTAGTTATAAGATGTAATAATAACGGTAACATTTGCTTCTTGCAGGGCATCATGCAGGAACAATACGTTGCAATCCGGAATATCCGGTAGGTTGCGTGCCAGATAGTTGCTGCGTGCAATCTGTATTTCAGCGGTTTTGGCGGCCTGTTTTTCTCCTTTCAGGCTTTCCATAATAGTGCCCAAAAGAATGGCCTGGCGTTGGGGGCCAAAGTGCCACAAAGCAGCATGATACGCATTTTGCGCCATACGGTGCCGCAAATCCGGATTCTCAATAAGTGTGCGTAACGCGGTTTCCCACTCTTCTGGCGTGGTGGCGAACAACCCGGTAAGACCGTTTTTCACGCATTGGCGGAAAGGGGCTGTTGGGGAAACAATGGACGGCACGCCAGCTAAAGCTGCTTCAAAGAATTTTAATTCACTTTTGGCGTTACAGAATGGATTCTGTGTTTCCAGCGGCGCAATCGAAATATCAAAACGGGCCAGTTCAGAAGGAAGATCAGGCAAAGAGCACATGTCTCGCCATTCTATCTGGTCATATACAGGCTCAAATTCAGGAAACTCGTTCATGAGCAAAACTGGACGATGGTTTCCGGTTTCACGGAACAGCACAAGCCGGAGGTTGGGTTTTTCCAGCAACAGGCGTGCAAGAACGCGGCTTACTTGTGCAAAGTCTTTTTGATGTGTGCGCGAACCCGTTGCGTAGCCAATACGGATAATCTGTTCATCCGGGTTAAGCTGGCGCATGCGATAAGCTTTGCGGCTTAGGGCCAAGCATTCCGTATTGTATATATTAGGTACAGTATAGGTAACGGGCTGATACACCCGCATTGCATCTGCCAAGGTATCTGTTGGTGCAAAACCAATATCTGTGCGCAAAAGGGTGCGCTGCATATCTGTAAAGACGGTTTCAATACGTTCTTCCGTGGCGCCAATGCTGCGTATGCCATCAATGATATCCATACGTGCAAGGCCAGGAATAAACGTAAGATCATCTGTATCAAAAATAACTGGCATGTTTTGTTCTCGTGCCAGCCGCAGCATGATGTCTACATGGCCACTGAATTCCACACGCCATAGAACCATGACATCAGCCCAGTTGATATCATCGGGGCCAACATCTGCGCAGCGCTTCCATTGTGCAGGAAAACCGACAAGGGAGCAGGCAGCTGCATTGCGAATACAGCGGTAATTTACGCCTGGGGAATCTGGTTCACCGGCAACAAACAGAACATTAAACCCAGAACCCTGTGACGGTTGTTCAAGAGCGGGAATTGAATCAGTTTCTGGAACTTCGGGAAAGGCAAGAGGTGCAGTTGAACTATATTCAAGCACAAGAGGTTGCGGAGCCGGAGGGGCTTGCGGCACAGGTTCTATTTGAGGTGGTTGGGGTAAATCAGGCACATATGGAACAACCACCCCTTTTACCAAGGCGCGCGCAATAGAACGAATAATGCCGGAAGGTGTTGAGAGATACGTTTTAAGGGCATTTTGCGCTTCAGTTCGGTCAAGAACCTCCTGAGCGAACCGACTCCACAAGTTATGAATGTGCTGTGTATAGGATAGGTAGGTCTGTTTTAATGACTCTATATATGTATTGAGGGCCCTTATCTGGTTGTTGAGAGCTTCAGTCTGTTGCTGATAACAGAGGTCTCTCTGTTTAACTGCGTCAATAAAGGCAGCTAAACGGTCTGTAATCTCTTGTTTTTCTTGAATAAGCGCCTGTTCGTTTTTCTGAGTTTGTTGAAAGACTTTTTGAAGCGAGTCGATTTTCTGTGCACTTTGGTCGTTCTCATGGTGCGTCAGCATTTGCTGGGAGAAAATGTGACTGCGCGTTTCTACCAGATCCTGTTTGAGTGTATTTATCTGGGTATGTGCAGCATCTAGAAGTGCCTTGTTAAACCAGAAGTCTCCAGCAAAAGCGAAGCGTTCACGCAGCAGGCACTTGGTAGTTTTTTCCGCATCTGAAAGGCGGGAATCCGGTGTGAGCAGGGGAAACAGGCAGGCAATTTCTGTTGTGGCCAGAAGGCCCAATCCTTTTCCTTGCATGAGCGCAAAGGATGGAAAGAGAGCAGAAAGGTGTTCCCAGGCTTCTGCGCGACGCGAATCCTTTATGTCTTCTAATAAAAGGAGAGTGCCTTCAGGAGCAGTATTTAGAAATTGTTGAATAGGTTCGGCTGATTGCCACATTCTGGCAGCTATATAAATAACCTGATTTTTACGAGTAATTGAAGATGGAAGCTCTGATTGGAAAGTAAGCTGGAAAGGTGATGGGTGAATATTGGAGCTAAAATTTAAAGTTTCTTTAACGGAAAGACTGCTCCCAACCAATAATAATCCGCTAAAAAATGCCTCCTTAAGAATCCATGTCAGGAAAGGTATATTTTCACATCCAGATGTACTGTTTTGTATCAGTACAATAGGGGTGAAAAGTGGAGAATCTTCCAATGACGAAAGAGATTCTGAGAGAGAAGAAGGCGCTACAGGCATGAGTCCGGCACGAGTCCAGTTTTTGTGATGAAAAATAACAAACAACGCTAGTGGGCTATGTTTATACAACTCTCAGGAAAATTATAAATATTTGTCACTATAGATTGGGTGTTTTTCATTTCATCAAGGAGAGAAATTTCTTACAGTGCTAACGACTGGCAACGCACTGCAGTGTCAGTCGTTAGCGAGGTAATAACACTATAATCTGCTTGCGTTTCGTGCAGTATTTTGCGAAGCAGGAAAGAATAGCGTTAGATTGCCGTAGGCGGGTTGGAATTTCTGGCTGGCGCGGCAAAATGTAAAGAAAAAGGACGGATACATGCCGATTATCACGGTTGTCGGTGCGTCTGGTAATGTTCAGGTTACCGTAGACGGCGCACAGAATTCGGCCCTGTACAACCAGGCCACTGACCTGTCGAACCAGTTGAACTCAGTCATCAGCACGCTTGATGCACAGAACCTTTCTGCTGGGGATACAACCTTTAGCGATAGCAACAAAGCCGGCTATGGGGTTATTACCTCTGCTGGTTCTTACCGCGTTGCTGGTAATGTTGATTATCTGAGCATTGGTTCCGATGCCAGCAGCCAGCCGGGTACTGCCCTTGATGGTTGGGTGAACGTGAATGCATATGGTGGCACTGCCTCCAGCATGACCGTTCTTGGCGGCACCAATACAGGTATTGCTTTCCGTGCAGGCGATCAGAGCGGCCAGTTCCTGGCTGGATCTGGCGATAATCTGTTCGAAGGCAACAGCCTGTCTTCCGCTGGTAACTGGAACATCATGACCGGTAACGGTGATGATACCGTTAACAGTGGCGCTGGTAACAACACCATCGCTGCCGGCTTGGGCCACAACACCATCGATCTGGGTTCGGGCATGAACTATGTTCATTCCGACGGCCAGGACACCATTACAGCAACCTCTGGTCGTCAGAGTGTTACTCTGTCCGGCAGCAGCTCCACAGTGCAGTTGTCTGACAACTCCCTGGTGGTAGATGCCAATGGTAGCCAGCAGATCACGGTTGGTGGTGCTTCTACCGTTACCGGTGGTTCTCTGGATTACATCAACTTCTCTGGTGCAACAGGCACTGTTGAAGGTGGCCAGAACAGCACGATTTCCGCTGCTCATGGTAACCTGCAGACCGAAAACACCGATTCTGCACTGATCAACGTTTCCGATAATCTCACCTTCATTGGTGGCACGGGTGAAACCACCATTACGGCTGGTCACGCCACGATCTTCGGTTCCAACGGTCTGGATATCCATGTTGGTGCAAGCCAGCAGGGCTCCATCGATGGTTCCGGTGCAAACAACCTGTTCGTTGCAAATGATGGTAACGAAACGCTGGATGGTGCATCTTCTGCATTCGGGTTCCAGGCATTCGGTAACAACGCAGGCACAACAGGTACCCAGACCTTCATCGGTGGCACAGCTTCCGATACGCTGGTTGCCGGTGTAGGCGATGCCACCTTGGAAGGTGGTAGTGGTGCCGCTAACGTGTTCGGTTTCCGTAACAGCGTTGCTGGCGCAGACTATACCATTCAGGATTTTGGCAGCGCTGCTGGCAACTCCGTTCTGTTGGTGGACTACGACTACACTAAAGCTTCTTTCCAGGCAGATGTTCTGGATAAAGCAACACATAACGGTAACAACACCACAATTACTCTGTCTGACCACAGCCAGATTACGTTTGTGAATGTTGATAGCCTGAACGAAAGCCAGTTCTCTGGCCTGAAGTAAGTCTTTAGAACAGATTTACGTTCTTGCTTAAAAGGAAAGCCGGGCCTTATGGTCCGGCTTTTCTTTTTGGAACAGGTTGTATAAAAAGATAATGTGATATTTTTACAGTATTGTGAAAGAATTAAAGCTTATGGCGTATTCTAAACTGCCGTGTAACGCGCCTGAAAAGCAGCAGTCTACTGAAGAAGCTCTTACAGCTAGTTATCGGGCCAGTATGCGTATTCAGGCTATGCGTATAAATGGCATAGCGCATGAAGCGTCTTCCCTTCGGCATGAACTTTCACAGTCTCAACATCAGCTTAGCATCTGGCAGCATACGTTATCTTGGCGTCTCACGGCTCCGTTGAGGGTTGTCCGGCACTTAAGTAAGGGGCAGTTACCAACAGGCCGAAAAATCTCGGACGTTTACCGTAGGCTGCAAGAAATTTATCAGGATGAAGGTGCTGCAGGGGTACGGTTTCGTATTTCTCATCGCTTGGCACGTTCATCTATTGGCCGTGCTGCTGAGCGTCTATTTGAACGCAAACCCACCAAAGTTGTTGCGACGGTTGATGGTGGAGCTAAGAAAACTACAAGTATTTTAACGCATGAAGAAAAAATAAATCAGGTTTATTCCGCGTATGTAAGTCAGGACCGCTTAAAGGATTTTACACCTCGGATACTCATTATTGCAGAGTTATCTTTACGCCAATGTGCCAAATATCGGGTTTGGCAGAAAGAAGAGCAACTACGGTCTTTAGGCTGGCTTGTAGACGTTGTTGATTGGCGAGAAACGGAAGAAGCTCTTTCAGCCCTTCAAGTATGCACAGAGGTAATTTTTTACCGTGTTCCCGCTTTTCCCGCAGTTGAATTGCTTCTTAAGGAAGCTCGGCGCTTAGAACTTTCACCTTGGTGGGAGGTAGATGACCTTATCTTTTCTGCAGAAGATTATAAGCAGAACGGTAATCTGGCTACGTTGGATAAGCAGGAGCAAGAAGAGCTTCTTTTTGGCGTTCGGCTTTTTCGTAAATGTTTGCTGTCCTGCGATAAAGCCATCGCCTCTACGCGCGTATTGGCTCAGGCAATGCAGAAAGCCGGTATTCAGCATACCGTTGTTATAGAAAACGCGCTGGATCAGCAGACCTTGGATGTGGTGGCCGACATTCGGCAAAACGGTGTGCCCCAACATGATACGCAACGCGAGATACGTATTGTCTATGGTTCAGGCACACGCACACATGATGCTGATTTCAGGCTGGCAGCAGCAGGCATTCTTGCGGCCATGCAAGCAGACCCACGCCTGACACTTCATATTATCGGAGATCTCACTCTGCCATCAGAGTTTGATGCGTTGGGTGAGCGTGTACAAACCCAGACAGGGTTGGATTACGCTGCTTATATGCACTTATTGGCACAAGCAGATATTACGATTGCCCCATTAGAACCTACAATTTTCAATGATGCCAAAAGCAATATCAAATTTCTGGAAGCTGCTGTTCTAAGCCTGCCAGTGATCTGTTCACCGCGTGATGCGTTTATGCAGATTGTACAGGATGGCCAAAATGGGCTTGTTGCGCAGACAGATGCAGAATGGCGCGATGCTATTTTAAAGCTGGCGGCTGATAGCACATTCCGCAAAACACTCGGCGATCAAGCGCGTACAGACGTTCTGGACCACTATAGCCCAGAAGCCATTGTGAAGAATCAGGTTTTGCCAGCTTTTGGAAAGCCGGATGTTCAGCTGTCAGCAGAATTCCGCATATTATGTGCCAATATTTATTATGAACCCCGGTCATTCGGGGGGGCAACATTTGTTGCAGAGGAAATGGCCCGTAGGCTCCAGCAGCAGAAAAATACAAAGGTTGCTGTGTTTACATCTCGTCCTGCTCTAGCGCAGCGAGGCAAGGCGAGTATTCGCTATTGTATGGAAGGCACAGATATTCTGGGTGTTATAACCCCCCCAGATCATGATTCTGTAGCGGGATTGGATAATACAGATGCTACGCTGGCCTTTAAAAAGTGGGTAGAGGCCTTTCGTCCTTCTGTTGTGCATTTTCATGCAACACAGGGGTTGGGATTAGGTTGTGTAAGAGTATGTATGGAAAAAAATATTCCTTACGTCATTACCTTGCATGATGCGTGGTGGCTATGTGAACGGCAGTTCATGGTCAAAGCCGATGGACATTATTGCTTTCAGGAAAAAATCAATCTGCATACGTGCCAGCTTTGTGTGCCGCATGCGCGGCATCTTGCGGAACGTCAGGTATTGATGACAACGGCTATGCAGCACGCAGCGCTCTTGCTGACCCCAAGTGCCGAACACCGTGCGCTTTTTGTTGCGAATGGAATTTCAGCAGACAAAATTCGCATTAACCGGAACGGGTTTTTGTGGCCCAAATCTCCTCATACACCACGAGCAGCTGGCCAGAAGCTGCGGTTTGGCTATGTTGGGGGAACGGAAGAAATAAAAGGATACTCTCTTGTAAAGCGTGCTTTTGAAGCGCTGAAACGAGATGATTGGGAACTGATTATCGTTGATAACAAGCTTAATCTAGGTATCAAATCTGTTTACACAGGGGCATGGAAAACACAGGGGCAGGTTTCCACCATTCCAGCCTATACGCGTGAAACCATAGATGCATTTTTCAATAGCATTGATGTGCTTCTGTTTCCTTCTCAGTGGAAGGAAAGCTATGGTTTAACTGTGCGTGAAGCATTGTCGCGCGATGTATGGGTGATCTCTACCGCCCCAGGCGGGCAGGCAGAGGATATTGAGGATGGGGTGAATGGCACCCTTATCCCTATAGATGGCAGGCCGGAAACCTTGCAGATGGCGGTAGAAGACCTTCTGGATACACCCGGATTTATGCAGAATTATGTGAACCCGAACAAAGCCAGCCTTGCCACGTTTGAGCAGCAAAGCGCAGAGTTGGGAAACTGGTTGCGCGAAGTAGCTCAAGTTTCAGGTTAACGCATAGACCGTTTTAGATAGCCTACTTTCCAGCGTAGGCTATCTGCCCTGCTGATAAGGTTATAAAGCGCGCGGCCTTTTGCTGTTGTGGCAGCAGGTGCTGGTCTGGGTTCGTTTTTGCAAAAGCTGTCTGTAATCCATTGTGGGTCAAACCCGCAGGCTGGTGGAATAACTTCCGGCCATTGCTGCAAGTTCGAGATGGCAAAGCTGTTGTTACGTAAGAGTTCTCGCTTGATAAAAGGCACCTGCCCAGAGGCGGCAAGAGAATACCAGTGCGTGTGCATAGGGTTTGTAGGTAGAATGCGCGCGAAGGGTGAGTGTAAATCGCTCCAGGCTGCCTGAAGGGGAATACCAGCCTCTTGCAGTGCAACGGATAACCCTAATTCTCCATGCCAGATAATTTCATTCCGGCTCATCTGTTCAAAGGGTAGGGAGAAAACGCGTTGCACGGGTGCGGCTTGGAGTGTTTGCTGTGAAAGCCCAACAAACCATGATTGTAAGTGCGGCGTAACAAGCCGTGAGGCAACAAGCCCCCAAGCGGGTAAAGTATATGCGCGGGCTTGTTTTAGCATGTCGGCAAGTGGCCGAAATGGCCCGAAAACGCTGTCGTTCGCTAAAAGTATGTATGGGGCTTGAGATGCAACGTTTTTTTGGAACAAAAAGCGCCATGCGCCAAAGTCCATCCCTCCATTAGGGCGTTGCCAAACGTGAATATTGTTTTTTTTACAGAAAACAATGGTTTCTTCATCTGGTGGTGTTTCACCAGAAAGAACCAGATGCAGAATAAAGCCGCAGTCCAAAATGTTTTTTAGGTAAAACCGTGTAAAAATTGGTAAAATACCATCTGGTGCGAATGCAGCAAAAAGACACACAGACCCCGGCGGCAAACCTGTGTCTGAAAAGTCACATGACCCGTTTTTGCTGACAGGATCGGGAGGATTTAAAAGATGCTGCATTTTTTAAGTTGGTTTTTTCATCAAAATGTGACTACAAGCCCTTAAAGCATAGGCATGATAGCCAAATAATTCTTGTGCATACAGTTCTGTCTGAAAGGGAGTTAGTACTTCATGAGCAAGGCCTTTATTGCAGCAGTGATCCAGGACTCGATCAACTGCACCGGCGTTGCCGCCAATCAGGCAGCGAATGACCTTATTGATGCAATTGTAGAAGAACTGAAGCGCGAAGGTGGTTTTACACTTCCTTCTTTTGGTACTTTTACAGTGCGTAAAACCAAAGCTCGTAAGGCTTTGAACCCCCGCACAGGTGAGCAGGTGAAGGTCAAAGCTGGTAAAACAGTACGCTTTAAAGCAAGCCCGAATCTGAAAAAGGCTGTTTAAGCCTGCACAGTTGTGTAGCTGAATAAGCTTTTGAAAGAGCCTTACGGACATTGTTTCGTAAGGCTCTTTTTGTATCAGGAATGATCGGGAGTAATGTTTTCCAGCCTGTCCAGCTTGCGGAGGCCGGGGAAGAGTGCCATCCAGATTCCGCTAATGCACAATGTGCCAATACCGCCTAATACAACGGCGGGAACCGGGCCAATAGCAGCGGCCAGCATCCCGCTTTCAAACTCTCCCAGTTGGTTGGACGAACCGATAAAGAGCATGTTCACGGCAGAAACGCGGCCACGCATTTCATCTGGTGTGCCAAGTTGAACCAATGCGCCACGCACCATAACGCTAATAACATCAGCTCCGCCCAATATTGCTAACATGACAACTGAAACGGCAATGGAGCGAGAAAAACCAAAGGCGATAGTGGCAAATCCAAAAATGGCAACGGCTGTAAACATCCATAATCCAGCATGCCGTCCTAAAGGATGACGCGCCAGAATAGCGGCCACCAATAAAGCACCAATACCGGGAGCCGCACGCAGCAAACCTAACCCCCAAGGGCCAGCATGCAGAATATCATTTGCAAAAATGGGAAGCATGGCTGTTGCCCCCCCTAACAGAACAGCAAACAGATCCAGAGAAATAGCGCCCAGCATGGTGGGTTTGCGGCGTAAAAAAGCAATACCGCCAAAAACAGCACCTAGCGTTGCAGGTTGTTTGGCGCGTGTTGGAAATTGTAATTTCATGGAAAAAGTACAAAACGCTGCAATAGCAAAGCTAAGCGCACACAGCGCGTAACATACTCCAGCACCCAAACCGTACAGTAACCCGCCCAAAGATGGCCCTGCGATACAGGCTACTTGAAATAGGGAAGAAGAAAGGGCGGCTGCACGAGGGAAGAGTGCAGGTGGCACCAGAGAGGGAAGAAAGGTTTGTTGTGCAGGTGCTTCAAAGGCGCGGCAGATGCCAAATATCACCACAAGCCCATAGATCATGAAGGAAGTGAGGTGATGTGAGAAGGATGCATACGCCATGAATGCCGTAGCAAGCGCTTCAATCACTTGGCACGAAATAACAATACGCTGCCTGTTATGCTGGTCTGCTGCGTGCCCGGCAGGAAATATAAACAGCACCATAGGTAAAAATTGCGCCAACCCCACAAAGCCTAATGCGGCTGCACTGTGCGTAAGGGCATAAACCTGCCACCCTACAGCCACGGCTTGAACTTGAGATGCAAAGGCAGAAAGTGTTCTGCCTCCCAGAACAGCAGGAATACCTGATTGTTTTAAAAGTGAAGGTGACGGCGCAGAAGGGTTTGTCATGAGAACGGGGGCAGTCTGATAGAGCAACAGAAAAAGCACTAATGGCGTTTTCTACCAGAGAAAGGAATATCCCGTAACGTCAAGAGTAAGTGTGAGTATAAGAAAATGTGCTCAGAATAGTTTTATTTTTCTGGATGAGATGTTTGGGAATTTGAATGTAGCAGTGATTTTTTACTTGTTTAATAAAATATAAAACACAAAAATTCTTAAAATTAAACGGTTTCACTTTTTTGTATAAAAACAGGAAACGCGAATATTTTTTGGAGATATCAGTTCTGGCTGGGGCGGGAGGATTCGAACCTCCGCATGGCGGAATCAAAATCCGCTGCCTTACCGCTTGGCTACGCCCCATCAGCATTAAGCTGCCAGTGCCGCTCTTTTAAGGCAAACTGGCAGCTCTCGTAAAGTCTGTTTTTCAGATCTTTATCAGAAGTAAAGAATTAGTGGCCTTCTGCAAAGCTGGAATCTGCATTGGGCAGCACTTCAAGATCAGGCAATCCATCATCCAGAGAAGCCGCTTCATCACCCGCAGGGAAGAGGCCAAAGCGGGCTGCTTTGTCTAAAGCCTGATCCAGAGCTGCCATTGTGCTGCCCATATCCGGGCTGTCATCTTTTTCCCATGCGCGCAAAGTGTGGGTCCATATGCCCACAATCATGTTCACGCGCACAAAGCCACCCAGCCCGTTGGCGTTAATGCCTGCGGCATCTGCCATCCAGCGCATGCTTTCAAGCGTGGCCCCGCCCAGAATAATAGCTAGGGGAGGATCCATAGGCAGGCTGCGCAGCACAGAGCCAAGACCATCGCGATATTGCTGGAACACATCCAGCCGCCGCATCAACAGGTCAAACAGGCGTTCACGCGTGTTACCGCTTACCGTGTCATCAGCCAAAGCCACATCATCGGCCATGCGGCCAAGACGGAGCAGGATGGACGCCTTAAGCGGAAAGCGTTGCCGTGCTTCACGCAGGGAAAGGCCAGCATCACGCGCGGCATCCAATACAGAAATGCTAGACCAGCCACGCTCTGCAGCAAGCGTTAAAGCAGATGAAACCAGCGCTGCATCAAAATCATCATTGTCCATTTAAAAACCCGCGGGAGAAGAAAGAGAAAATATAATCAACAGTCATAAAGGCAAAAATCAGGATGCAAGTTCCTTGGCGCGCTTAACTGCAGCCGCAATGGCGGTTGAAACAGCGTGTGGCCATGCATCAGATGCCATCAAAACCTTCAGGGCCGCTTCTGTTGTGCCGCCGGGGCTTGTAACATTCCGGCGTAATTCTGCCGCATCAGTGGGGAGCTGATGCAACATTTGCCCCGCTCCATAAATGGTGCCCCGCGCGAGCGCACGGGCTGTTTTGGCATCCAACCCTTGCTCCACGCCTGCCTGTTCCAGCAGTTCTGCCAGAAGGAAAACATAAGCGGGTCCGCTACCGGAAATGGCAGCTACGGAATCGATCAACCCTTCCTGTTCAACCCATACGGTTTTACCCACAGCGCTGAGGAGTTGATCACACTGCTTTTTCTGCTTTTCAGAGGCTTCGGGCGGTGCGTAAAGCCCGCTCATACCAGCGCCCAGAGCAGAAGGCGTATTGGGCATGCTTCTGATGATCATTGGAGAAGCCGCAGCATTTCCTTCCCGGCAAGCTGCCAGCAGGCTGGCAATCGTGCGGCCAGCCATAACGGAAAGCAGTGTGCCGTTAGGGAAGCGCTGGGCCAGCTCTGCCAAAACGCCATTGGCTTTTTGGGGTTTGACAGCAACCAGAATAATATCGGGCTTAAAATCAGCCGGAATTGCATCAAGAGAGCGCACAACACGGTGAGGAGCAGGAAGCTCCGCAAGGTGCCGATCCATAACTACAGAAGGGGCTAGCCCGCGTGCCAACCAGCCTTCCAGCATGGCACCGCCCATTTTACCGCAACCAACCAAAAGAATGGAGGGCAGGAGGGGGGTGTTTGTCATTATGCTTCTCCCTGACAATCAATCATGGCTGTTGCGAGTGCTGTTTTGGCATCCAACCCTGCGTGTAGAAAAAAGCGGAAAGCAGGGTAAAAGCGTTCGCATTCAGCCAATGCAATATCAATCAT
Organism: Acetobacter pasteurianus subsp. pasteurianus LMG 1262 = NBRC 106471; assembly: GCF_000285275.1. GTDB lineage: Bacteria > Pseudomonadota > Alphaproteobacteria > Acetobacterales > Acetobacteraceae > Acetobacter > Acetobacter pasteurianus. Next base: position 81,229 of record NZ_CADO01000001.1, on the reverse strand, counting down.
GTCTTCAAATACATCGGTAACAGATGGCGTGCCGCGTAACAGCAACGCATGGCGAAAGAGCAAAACGCCATCTTCTGTATCCAGGCTAAAGTGCCCAACCCAGATCTGCTCATTCGCCAACCCGATCAGTTCGTACAGATCAGAATACTGCGTGGGTGCTGCCTTAAGATCGAACGCACAGGTAAACAGAATAGCGCCCAGTTCGGCAGACCATGAAAAGAACAATCCGTAATCACACCAGCGGGAAGGGGCTTCTGCCGCCATTTCTGTGGGTGTGCAGCGTTCGAATGTCCACCCATGTCCACCAATCACCTGCTCCATGAGGTCAAGCGGATTGGTGAGCATGGATGATGCTTCAGAGGTCAATGCTGGCATGGGGTTACTCCGTGCCTGCGGGAAGGCAGATAAAGAATATTAAGGGGAAGTAGTGCTTCAGTCCTGATGCTGATGCCCGTGTTCGTGCGTGTTATGGGCCAGCTTGTGTTCCAAAGCAGTTACGCGTTCTTCTAGCGCAGCAAGGCGGCGTTCGGCTTCTTCCTGGCCAATGCGGGCCTGGGCCGCCAGATCACGCATCACTTCAAATTCTTCACGGCGCACAACCTGCAGGCCTGTCAGCACTTCATCTACGCGGCTGCGGACAATAGCGTGGATTTCTTCGCGCACACCTGTAAGGGCGGAAAAAGCTCCACCGGCCACGCCGGCAAGATCATCAAAAAAGCGCGGTTTGTCAGCCATGACCGGTTTCTCCATCATTCTGGTTTGCGGCATAAATGTTACCAAAGTGTGTGTATGCCGATATCTTACGTTCTGGGCTTTATAAAGAGTATGAGCGCCAGATGCCACGCCTTACTTTTAGCGGCTGCGGGATATATGGGTATCAGCCATTCATATGGTGCCGGGCATCCATTGACCGCGCTTGCGAGCGTTCCCATTATTATAAGTAATGTAATGAAAAAGCTGAGGGCACGTGCATGCTCTTTTTATGCGGCCTTCAGGGATATGGAGAAAGTGATTTATGAACAATTTAACGGCGGAGGCATATCTTAAACCCCGCCTGGAAGCTTTTGTGAAAGAGGCAGAACAGGCCGGGTATTCGCGTGATGTGGTGATTGCTCTGCTTATGAGCCTGTTGGATACGGATAATTTTTCCGATTCCAGCCCAGCTAAGCAGGGAGGTGCTGCATGAGCGCGCGTGATCCATATGACGTGCTGGGTATTTCCAAAAGTGCCAGCCAAGATGACATTCGCAAGGCTTACCGCAAATTAGCCAAAAAATATCATCCAGACCTGAATCCGGATGACAAAAAAGCGGAAGAAGAATTCAAAGCCGTTAATCAGGCGAACGATCTGCTCTCAGATCCAGAAAAACGTGCGCGTTTTGACCGGGGTGAAATTGATGCCGCCGGGCAGGAACGTCATCCTGGTTTTGGTGGTGGCGGTGGATTTAATGATTTTGGCGGCGGTGCCGGAGGCTTCCGCTACAGTGGCGGTCCTGGTGGTGCAAGTGGCTTTACTGAAGAAGATCTGAGTGATCTTTTCGGGGGCATGTTTGGCGGTGGCGCACGGGCGCGTCGTTCTGGCCCTCGCAAGGGGGAAGATCGGTCCTATACGCTCAAGGTCAGCTTTCTGGATGCGGTGAACGGCGGTAAATCTCGTATTACCTTGCCCCAAGGTAGCACGCTTAATGTGACGATCCCTCCGGGGATAGAAGACGGCAAAGTGTTGCGCCTGCGTGGTAAAGGCGCACCAGGGGTGCAGGGCGGCCCAGACGGGGATGCGCTGATTACCGTTACCGTGATGCCTGATCCCACATACACGCGGGAAGGGAATGACCTGCGGGAAAATTTGGATGTAGATCTTAAGACTGCTGTGCTTGGTGGGGCTATTATGGTGCCAACCCCAACAGGAACGGTGAAGATGAACGTACCTGCGGGGTCGGATACAGGAAGCGTATTGCGGTTACGCGGTAAAGGCGTGCAGGCGCATGGATCACGCCCAGCGGGTAATTTGTATGTGACGCTGCAAGTAAAAATCGGCAAGCCAGATGCCGCTTTGCAGGAGTTTCTGAAAAACTGGAAACCTGCAGAAGAAAAATAATTCAGGCCGATAAAATCTTTCCCCGCTCATTTCTTTTGGGCGGGGAAAGGTATGGAGTTTCAGTTATTCACCGTCATCGCGGTAAAGAGGAACTTCCATTTTATGTCCGTCTTTTTTAAGCAGCACCAGTTGAGCTGTATTTTCTGAAAGGCGAGTTAGCGTAGCAGTTACGTCTTCTTGCTGTCCTTCCCATACCTCATTGGATTTACGCGCCAGGGCAAAGTGGTTTTGCTTGACAACTTTGCTGATATTGTCTGGCACAACCACCAATAAACGTGCCGCAGGACCAACAGCGCGGTTACCCATAATGGTAATGGGTTCCATAACCATTGTGACAGCCCATTTCCCCATAAAACTTGCAATGGAATAAGGCTGGGCCGGCGCAGCTTTTTCTGTTGCGGCAGGCTTATCTGGGGTTTGGGCGAACACGGGAGAGACAAGGAGGCTGGTGGCAAGCAGTGCCGAGGCAATCTGTTTCAAGTCTGAAACTCCAAATGAATTTCTTCTTATGTGAACCCCCGGCGGGGGTGGCGTCCACCCATTTTAGGACATGGGGCCAACCCATAGCTCTTGACGAAAAGGGTAATCGTAGCCAGATAAGTGCCACAGACAAACCAGCATTGCATAAAATGAAAAGGGCACAGGTATGAGTGAAGCAGAACGGCAAAACAGTGTAGTTTCTCCGGCTTCTGCAGCTTCTGCTTATGATACCATTTCTTTTAAAGAATGCTGCCAGATGGCAGGTGCCATGTTTTTTGTATTTGCCTGCCTGGCATTAGGCCTGCACGCTATTTATTACGCAGGCTACTAACAAAAAGGCCGGATAAACCGGCCTTTTTCTTTTACTCGTGGCGAAGTGTCACAACCAATACATCACGATAAGCGGGTAAGGCAGGGTCTACAGCCTGCACAGGCGTTACCCCATGATACACGCGGCTATCGTTTACAAATGCGGTATCCAGAGGGTTGGTGAGTGTAAAGCCACCTACGCGTTGGCGGTTAAGATCGTGAATGGATGTTTCTCCGCGCGCAATATTTTCTCTGCGGATCATCACAACACAGACCCAATCCACTCCATCCCGGTGCAGGCCTTCCGGCGTAGGCTGCCCGGCAGTATCTTTGCTGGCTTCAATGCGGAACTGATGAATTTCTGCATGCCATGCTGAAGGGCGTTGCTTGGCAGGGGTCATATCCACTGCCAGCCGATGCATAAGCTTTAGAATGGATAATAAAGCTGGGTTATTGCCAATTTCTGGCAGCACAGGCTGAAACCAGCGTTCAATCCCTCCATTCAGTGTATTGTAATCTCGACTCTGATAATGGGGCTGATGAGGTTTGCGCAGGATTTCCTGATCAGAAAGTGAGAACGTGGCGTAGCGGCGGCGGCGATACCGTCCGCCATCCGCCATATATCGGTCACATCCCAGATCATTCCAGCTTGCGGCAAACTGATCCCAATCAGCTAACCCAAAACCTTGCAGAATGGGGCGCATGCTGGCCGCTTGCAGGAAGGCAAAGCCCTCCTGCGCTAGCGGTTTTTCAATACAATCAAGGGATATTGCACCCCCTGAAAGGTTCAGGCCGGTTTCAGGCATGTGGTGGTTCTTTTGCTGCAGACGGTGCCTCTGGGGCAGAAGGTTTAGCTTCTTCCTGCGCCTGAGCTGCACGTTGGTTGATTTTTTCAAGCAGTTCCGGCGGCATTGTGTCCATTGCCAAATGGACCGGCGTGCCGGGTGGCGTGGTGGAGTAAGATGTTGGCGTGTAGAATTTTACACCCTGCGCTGCCATGCGGTTTGCAATGCGGCGGTAAAACTCACGCTGCACTTTCCACTTCATCATAGGTGCGGTTTTGATGGAGCCCACCAGCACAGCACCGTTTCCGTCCGAACTATCAACACCCAGATCAACATAATCGGACAGGATGATGTTCTTGTAAGCATCTTCCTTGCGCATTTCCTGAACGGTGTCCTGCATGATCTTGGCAACGCGTTCGCTGCTTTCGGTCAGATCCACCGTCTGGTGCACAATAACCTGGTTAAACCCACGGGCCGTATTGGCAATGGAGGTTACGGACGAGAAGGGAATGATGTGTAGGTCACCATCCACAGAGCGCACGCGCAATGTACGGATGGAAAGATGCTCAACAATACCGGCAATCCCTCCGGTGGTTACCCAATCCCCAACCTGAATGGCATCTTCCGCCAGCATGAAGAAGCCGGTGATAACGTCTTTAACCAAGCTCTGAGAACCAAAGGAAAGACCAACACCCAAAATACCGGCACCGGTTAGCAAGGGCGTGACGTTAATACCAATTTGGGAGAGCGTGGTAACCGCCACAAAGATGATGATAACGGCCAGTAGGACAGTGCGGATAATAGGCAGCACTGTACGCAGACGTGCCGCGCGCGCGGCCTGTGCGCTGGAGGTGTAACGGGTAATCTGTTTTTCCAGCAGACCGTTCACCACTTCCCACGCCACAGCGGCAACTGTCATGCCGATAAGCAGACAGATAGCTGCGCCAATCAGACGGCCACCAAGAGCGGAATCAAAGAAGAAGCGGAAGCTGGGGATGCTCCAGCTTTGAGCAAGGCAGACAATGGTGATGAAAATAATGGCAATGGTGATAATCCGGCGCACGAACGGGTAATAAAAATCCGCCCGTTTTTGCATGCCCGGATAACTGGCTTCCAACGTGGGGCTGATGCGGAACAGCCTGTCCTGCAGGCCGTATGCCAACAGGGCAATAACGCGGGAAAGCACCAAGCAGAGAAACGTCAACAGTGTTCCACGCAGGATCCACTGATACCCGCCTTTAAGATGTGCGGCCCAGACAAACCACAGCGCCATGTCCAGGAACATCACGGGCACCCACCACACATGCGCCAGCGTACCAGCAAAAGCCCATAGGGCATTTTTACGCATGTTGGGGGAAGGTTGCAGTGCCCGTGCCACAATATGGCGGAGGCGCCAGATAAAGGCAGCAATAATCAGATGCTGGATCAGCACCACAGCACGCTGCATGGCGTCCACACCGCGGGGGCTAAGGTCAAACTCACTTCCCAAGGTGGAAAGACAGATCACAATGGAAGGGGCCGCCACCAACACGTTCCACCACCGTGTCAGCAAGTGTGCTGTTTCATCCGATGCAGGAATAAGCCGGATAGCAGGGGAACGTGGTGCCAATGTTGTTTCCACAACCAGATAAAGCCCACGCGCAATGGCATAAGCATTGATAAGGGTGAGGGAAACAGTGTGGGCTTGTGCTGTAGTGGTAAGGAATTCTGCGCCCAGATAGCCGACAAGCAGGCACACCCCAACGGGCAGCAGCTTGATAAGAAAATGCAGCACATTATATGGCACGCGTACTAGGTAACGGAGCACCTCGGTGCCGCGCCGCTGGTCATTTTCACGCGTTTGCGTGGTATCCGCATCGTTTGCTGCTGCGGCATCGCTACTATCGGCTGCTGCGGCAGTTTCGGCTGAGGCTTCGAGCCGTTTTTCCCTGTTTTCTGCATGCTGCGTTACAGAGTTCAGCGGTTTGCGCATTGCAATGCTGGTGGCACGCTCCAGCACGAGGGCGAGACCAATAATCAGCAGGGCGCGACTAAACGCATCAATCAGAGTTTGCCGAGAAGCCGGATTGCGGATTTCATTTTTGAACCATGGCCCAACAACACTCAAATCTTTGAAAAGGCTGGTGAAGTTGTTCAGATAGCCATGAATCGAGCTTTGCAGCGTATCCAGTTCTGAATGGACATCGCTGTCTATCACAGCGTTATCGGCTTGTGGTTTAGCCGCTGCGGGCGCTGGAGCCGCTTTGGATGCGGCGGCTGGTTGTGCAGCCGGTAAGCCCTTGGCCATGAGGGAAAGAGTTTTGGAAAACTGTTCCCGCTTCTGCGGATCGTTCAGAACGTTCAGTAACTGCTGAGCATCCTGTTGTGTCAGACCATTGGTTTGAGGAACCGCTGCTGTCGTATCTGCCCGCGCATGCGTAACAGGGAAAAGAAAACCCAATCCCAACGCAAATAGGCAAAAAAGACGACAAAGCCATGCAGCCAAAGAAGGCGACTGAGGCGGAGAGGGTGAAAAGGATAGACTCTGATCCGGGCTATTGGCCGCCATGGGGGCGCTGCATCCTTTGCTGAACGGGTAAGATAATAAGGGCGCGCAAAAAAGTGCCGCCCAATCTGCCTCTAGGGTAGGAGGCAAATTGGGCGGCATCAAGATGATGCGTGCTGATAGCAGTTGTTCAGGAAGGAGCGGGTCAGTTACCGGTGTGGTTGAAAGGGTGCAACTTGCTGCGTTTCTGCCCGAATAACCAACGTGCCGGCTATAAGGTCATGCAATCCCTGCTTGCGCCGCGTAAACGCAACCATGATGACGCCGATATATAGCAGCGGGAAAGAGATAAAGGCCTTGATGACAAAGCGCAGAATAGCCTGTGCCAAACTGATCTGCCCACCTGAAAGTGTTACCACTTCCAGCCTGCATACTCGTTTACCGGGGGTACCACGGAGGGAAGATGCCTCAAACAACACATAATAGATCGCCGGAATGAGGGCGAGCAGTAGACTGGCAAGTGGCCAGGGACCTGTATGAATGTGTGGGATAAGAACCGAGATGTTTTCAGGCTGCACGAAGGAGGCAACATCTACCACATTCATGCTTTGTCCGGAACCATCAATGGGGAGTTCCTGCCAATCCACAGTGACATTGGGTGCAACAAAAAAGCCCAGAACGGTTTCTATGGCTCCAAGGATAATGCCATCAATCAGAAAAGCCCATACCCGCCACCAGAAGCCGGCGTAAATCCATACAGGAGCGGGTGTGCCGGGCTGCATTCCATAAAAATCGCCAGAAGGAGCCCCCCAGCCGGGAGGCGGTGCCGAATTGGACATAAGAACCTGCTCCGCAGGAAAGATAAGTAAATAAGCAGTGGGCAGAAAGTAGTGTTTAACTGCGGTAAGACCCGTTGATATCAATATAGCCGTGGGTTAGATCGCAACTCCAGGCCTGAGCAGTGCCTGCGCCAAGGCCGAGATCAACAGCAATGTCGATTTCCTGCCCTTTCATATGCGCCACCACAGGGGTTTCATCATACCCATCCACAACGGTGCCGTTACGAGCAATGCATACACCGCCAATAGAAACAGAAAGCGTATCGCGGTCTGCGGGTTCCCCACATTTGCCAACAGCCATAACAACACGGCCCCAATTGGCATCTTCTCCCGCTACGGCAGTTTTCACCAGTGGGGAATTGCCAATAGCCATAGCCACACGCCATGCAGATTGATCGGAAACAGCACCGCTGACCTTAATGCTCATCAGCTTGGTAATGCCTTCACCATCGCGAATGACCAGCAGCGCAAGATCGTGCAGAACGGCGTTCAACGCAGTGCGGAAATCAGCCAGTTCCGGGTCTGTCAGAGCATCTGTGGTGGCGGCAATGTCCGGATTCTGCGCCGCTCCGGTAGCAAATAGCAGCACCATGTCGGAGGTTGAAGTATCCGAGTCCACCGTAATGCAATTGAAGGTTTTTTGGATACCAGCGCTCAACAGGGCCTGTAGCACCGGAGCAGGTAGTTTGGCATCCGTTGCCACAAAGGCAAGCATGGTGGCCATGTCTGGCGCAATCATGCCACTACCTTTGGCAATGCCCTGAATAATAACTTCCGTGCCTTTAATGGTGGCTTTACGGACAGCAGCTTTAGGGAAGGTATCCGTAGTCATGATTCCGCGTGCGGCATCTTCCCATCCGGTTTCAGAAAGGGCGGTATGCAGCGCGGGGAGGGCAGAGGTAATGCGCTCGGCGGGCAGGATTTCCCCAATAACGCCGGTAGAAGCCAAATAAACATTTTCGGCAGAGCAATCGGCCAGTCTGGCAGTTGCTTCTGCTGTGGCTTCGCATGTTTTGCGTCCGGCTTGGCCGGTAAATACGTTGGCGTTCCCGGCGTTTACAACTAGTGCACGGGCTTCGCCTTTGGATAGAATAGCGCGGCACCAGTCTACAGGTGCGCCGGGGCATTTGGATTTGGTAAATACGCCCGCCACTGTGGTGCAGGGGGCCATTTCTGCCAGAACCAGATCTGTGCGGCCCTTATAACGAATACCAGCTGCAATAGCGCCAAGGCGAATCCCACGCACAACACCAAGTTCCGGCATTGGCAGGGCCAGGGGGGAAACGGGGATTGTCTGCGCCATCTGGCGGTATCCTTAAGGGTATCTGAGCAAAAACCTCGCCCTAAATAAGGGGCGAGTTTTGCGGTTTAATGGTCTTATTTCTGAGGTGCAGCGGCAGGTGCAGGCGCATCAGCCAGCGGCTTGCCGGTGTTGGGGTCAAAACGTACGATTTTGACCTGATTGGTGGCTTTATCCACGGCTTCACGCACATATTTCTGGATAAGGGCCTGACGGATTTTGTCACGCACTGCGTCCAGTGTGGGAACCGGGTCTGTACGTGTGTCCAGCACCTGAATGACATGGTAGCCATACTGGCTTTTCACCGGAGTGCTGCTGATTTCACCCTTTTTCATGGCGAAGGCGGCATCGGAGAAGGCCGGGATCATGTCTGTTTTCTTGAACCAGCCCAGATCACCACCGTTCTGCTGGGCGCTGCCCTTATCGGTAGAAACTTGAGCAGCCAGTTTACCAAAATCTGCACCAGCCTTCAGCTTCTTGATTACATCATTCGCTTCGGCTTCGGTTTTCACCAGAATATGGCGGGCATGCACTTCTTTTTCAGCTGGCTTGCCTGCGTAGTTCTGATCATAATACTGCTTAACGGCATCATCAGTCAGATGTGGCATAACCTGCTCAGACAACCACGCATTTTGCAATGCGGTGTTGGATGCGTTCACCATCATCTGCTGGGTTTCAGGCTTTTTATCCAAGCCTTCTTTTTGGGCTGTAATCAGAATGGCTTTCTGATCTGCCAACTGGTTGACCAGCATGGGGAAAATCAGGTTCGGGGGTAGCTGGCGCATCTGCGGTGGCAGAGAGATCATGGCCGTCTGCACATCAGACAGCGTGATTTTTTCACCATTCACGGTGGCTACCACGGCGTTGGGGTCTGCTGGCTTTGCAGGTGCGGCCGCTGCTGCGGGGGCCGGGTCTGCTGCAAAAGAGGGCGTGCAAAGGGTGGTAGTAGCAAAAAGAGCTGCTGCTGCCAGTCCAAACGCGTGGGGAATAAGCCGCATGTGTATTAAAACCTTTAAAGCCATTAAAACCTGTTTATCCTGTATGAAGGAGGGCTTTCCACCCGGCAACCCCTGTTTCAATCCTGCTTCCACCGGTACGGTTGGTTGACCGCAACCCGCCCCGGTCCTATTTTGCACGGCAAGCCAGCCATGCCAGTGTCCCTTGCTGCATTACCATTTGGGGTAGTGCAGGGGTAAGGGGCCGCATTGTTCCGGAAAGGTGTTCATGCTTTCACGCTTTGTCCGCGCCCTGTTCGGCACCGCCAACGACCGGACGCTTAAGATATTTCAACGCCGGGTGCCGGAGATCAACGCGCTTGAACCACAGGTGCAGGCGTTGGATGATACCGCTCTTTCTGGCAAAACGCAGGAATTCCGAGACCGGATCGCCAAGGGCGAAAGTCTGGATGATCTGCTGCCCGAAGCCTTTGCTGTGTGCCGTGAGGCCTCACGCAGGGTGTTGGGGATGCGGCATTTTGACGTGCAGCTGATTGGCGGCATGGTGCTTCATTCTGGCCGCATTGCAGAAATGCGCACCGGGGAAGGTAAAACCCTGGTGGCTACGCTGGCTGTGTATCTCAGCGCGTTGGCAGGCAAGGGCGTGCATGTTGTTACTGTGAACGACTATCTTGCAGCGCGTGACGCTGCAGAGATGGGGCGGCTTTACAGTTTTCTGGGCCTGACAACGGGCGTGATTGTGCCCAACATGCCTGATGATGCGCGCCGTCAGGCTTATGCGTCTGATATTACGTACGGCACGAACAACGAATTCGGCTTCGATTATCTGCGTGATAATATGAAGTACCAGTTGGGCGAAATGGTGCAGCGCCCCTTCTACCACGCGATTGTGGATGAAGTGGATTCGATCCTGATTGACGAAGCTCGTACTCCACTGATTATCTCCGGCCCGGCAGAAGATAGCTCAGACCTGTACCGCGCAGTGGATGCCGTGGTTGCTCAGCTTGTGCAGGATCCGACAACCTTTGAAAAAGATGAAAAGTTCCGTACGGTTATTCTGACTGATGCCGGATCTGACCATGTAGAAAACCTGCTGCGTCAGGCAGGTGTGCTGGATGAGGGTGGTCTTTACGATCTGCAGCATGTGGCTGTGGTACACCACGTTCAGCAGTCCTTGCGTGCGCATACGCTGTTCTCGCGGGATGTGGATTACATCGTGCGTGATGGCAAAGTGGTGATTATTGACGAATTCACCGGGCGCATGATGGAAGGCCGCCGGTATTCCGATGGTCTGCACCAGGCGCTGGAAGCCAAAGAGCACGTGGAAGTTCAGCAGGAAAACCAGACGCTGGCTTCCATCACCTTCCAGAACTATTTCCGCCTTTATCCCAAGCTTTCCGGCATGACCGGCACCGCCATGACAGAGGCGGATGAGTTTGCAGAAATCTACAATCTGGATGTGGTGGCCATTCCCACCAACCGTCCGGTTGCCCGTAAGGATGAAGACGACGAGATCTATCTGACAGAACAGGAAAAGTTTGCTGCTGTTGTCAAACTCATCCGAGATGTGCACGAACGCGGCCAGCCGATTCTGGTGGGCACCACGTCTATTGAGAAAAGTGAAGCGCTTTCAGACCTGCTGAAAAGTGAAGCAATTCCACATAACGTGTTGAACGCGCGTTTCCATGAAATGGAAGCAAAGATTGTGGCGCAGGCGGGTGCACCGGGTGCCATCACTATTGCCACCAACATGGCTGGTCGAGGCACGGATATTAAGCTCGGCGGCAACGTGGAAATGCTGATCTCCCAGACCTTGGGGGATATGGAAGAGTCTCCAGAGCGTGAAGCTGCTGAGAAGGAAATTCGTGATCGCGTTGCACGGGATCATGACATCGTGCAGCAAGCAGGTGGCTTGTATGTTGTCGGCACGGAACGGCATGAAAGCCGCCGTATTGATAACCAGCTGCGTGGCCGTGCAGGCCGTCAGGGTGACCCCGGTAATTCCAAATTCTTTATCTCGCTTCAGGATGACTTGATGCGTATTTTCGGGTCAGACCGCATGAGCGGGATGTTCCAGAAAATGGGCATGAAGGAAGGCGAGGCCATTGTTCATCCATGGTTGAGCAAGGCGCTGGAACGGGCGCAGAGAAAAGTCGAAGCCCGCAACTTCGATATGCGCAAGAACACGCTCAAATATGATGACGTGATGAACGACCAGCGCAAGGAAGTGTATGCCCAGCGCCGTGAATTCATGGCGACTGAGGATGTTTCTTCCATCGTGACGGAAGCTCAGGAAGACGTCATCGATGCAATGGTCGCGCGCCGTATCCCGGAAAAATCCTTTGCGGAACAGTGGGATGTGGCTGGGCTGACGGAAGACGTGCAGAAAACCTTTGGCTTGGATCTGCCTATAGCAGCTTGGGCCAAGGAAGATGGTATGGATGCCGAGGCTGTGGCTGACCGGATCAGCCAGGCTGCCACGCAGGCGCAGGCTGCCCGAGCCGCCAATATTGGCCCGGATCTGATGCGCTTTATTGAAAAGCAGATTCTGCTGACAACATATGACGCCGTGTGGAAAGAGCATCTGCATGCGTTGGATCAGTTGCGGCAGGGCATTGGCCTACGTGCTTATGGCCAGAAAGATCCGCTGAACGAATATAAGCACGAAGCCTTCCAGCTCTTTACATTCATGTTGGAAGAAATGCGCCAGCGTGTGGTGGGGCTGATGGCACGGGTGGAAGTGACACCCCCGCCAGCAGCGGCTGATCCGTTTGCCGATACGGCAGAAATTCATGCTGACCCGGAAGTGCAGGGATATGCATCGGAACCGGGGCCGGGCCTTTCACCCGGTGCATCGCCGGAAATGGCCACGCCTATCGGTGGCAGTGCCATTATGCCGGATGATCCTTCAAGCTGGGGTGAAACACCTCGTAACGCGCCCTGCCCATGTGGCTCGGGCCAGAAATACAAGCATTGTCATGGGCGGCTTGTCTAAAGCCTGCCCGGCACTGTTGCAGACGACAAGGTAAGGAAGATGGCTGGTCATTCCCAGTTTAAGAACATTATGCACCGTAAAGGTGCACAGGATGCAAAACGCTCCAAGCAGTTCGGTAAGGTTATTCGTGAACTTACGGTAGCAACGCGTTCGGGCTTGCCTGATCCGGCAGCTAACCCACGCCTGCGTGCAGCCATTTCTGCCGCGCGTGAAGTGAACATGCCCAAAGACACCATTGAGCGCGCCATTAAAAAAGCATCTGGCGCTGCGGGTGGTGATGATTATGTGGAAGTGCGGTACGAGGGCTACGGCCCTGCCGGTGTAGCCGTTATTGTTGAAGGGCTGACCGATAACCGTAACCGTACCGCATCAGACGTGCGTGCAGCATTTTCCAAGCACGGTGGCTCTATGGGGGAAACAAATTCCGTTTCCTTCATGTTCCGCCGCTTGGGTGTGATCACGTACCCGGCTTCTGTTGCTTCTGAAGATGAAATGCTGGAAGCCGCTATTGAAGCTGGTGCAGAAAACGTTGTCTCCACCGAAACTTCACATGAAGTAACGTGTGAAGTGGAATCCTTCTTTGCCGTGAAGGATGCGCTGGAAGCACGCTTTGGTGAACCGGAAAGTGCCAAGCTGGACTGGCGCCCCGAAAACACCGTAACGCTGGATGAAGACAAAGCACGCACCCTGTTCAAGCTGCTTGATACGCTTGAAGACCACGATGACGTGCAGAATGTGTACGCCAATTTTGACCTGCCGGATGATCTGGCCGAAAAACTTTCGGCATAAATCATAATGGTACGTCTGCTCGGCATTGATCCCGGCCTGCGATTTACAGGGTGGGGCGTGATTGATGTCGAGGGCAATCGGCTCCGGCATGTTGAAAATGGTGTTATTGCAACCAATAGCGCTGATAGCGTGCCAGACCGCTTAAAGGTGCTGCATGATAACCTGTTAATGCTGATAGACAGGTTGGCACCACAAGAATCTGCTGTTGAAGAAACTTACGTAAACCGTAATGGTTCGGCCACTCTTAAGCTGGGTTATGCGCGAGGCGTGGCGTTGCTTGTGCCCGCATTGGCTGGCGTGAGTGTGGCGGAATACGGTGCGCTTTCTGTTAAAAAATCGGTTGTTGGCACCGGATCAGCAGATAAAAAACAGGTGGAAATGATGGTGCGGCGGCTTTTGCCCGGAGCAGAAATTATCCGTGCAGATGCGTCGGATGCGCTGGCTGTTGCTATTTGCCACGCCCATCATCGTGCCAGTGCACGCCATATTGCAGCCGGGGTAAGAATGGCATGATTGCGTTTTTATGCGGATTGGTCATTCAGGTTGATCTGGGAAGCTGCGTTATAGACGTAAACGGTGTGGGCTATCTTGTTGCAGCCTCTACACGCACTTTGGCGGCTTTGCCGAACCCACCAGAAAAAGCCCGGCTTCTGATAGAAACCGTTGTGCGTGAAGATGCCATTCTTCTGTACGGTTTTATGGAAAGTGCAGAGCGTGAATGGTTCCGGCTGCTAACAAGCGTGCAGGGGGTAGGGGCAAAGGTTGCTCTTGGTATCCTTTCCACTCTGTCACCGGGAGAATTGGTGGCTGCGCTGATGACATCAGACAAAGCCAGTCTCACACGTGCGCCGGGTGTAGGCGGTAGGTTGGCAGAACGGATTCTGACAGAGCTGCGTGATAAAGCCGGCAAAATGCCCGGTGGTGGTGGCGGTATTACCATTCCGGCCATGGCAACACCTGCTGGCAGTATAGAAGCAGATGCGCTTATGGCGCTGGCTGGTTTGGGTTTCCGCCGGGCAGAAGCAGCGCCTGTGGTGCGGAAAGTCATGGATGCACATGGGGCGGCTGCCACACTGGATCTGGTGATTCGTGACAGCCTGAAAGACCTTGCCCGATGAGTGCGGAGTTTACGCCTGATCGGGAAATTGATGCGACACGGCGGGAGGAAGATGTTGGTGAATCCACACTTCGCCCGCAAACTCTGCATGATTTTACGGGCCAGAAGGCTAGCCGGGAAAACCTTTCCATCTTTATCAAGGCAGCCAAACAGCGTGGTGATGCCTTGGATCATGTTTTGCTGCATGGGCCACCGGGGTTGGGGAAAACAACCTTGGCCCAGATTGTTGCGCGCGAACTAGGTGTAGGTTTTCGGGCCACATCTGGCCCCGTTATCCAGCGTGCGGGTGATCTGGCAGCCATTCTTACCAATCTACAGCCGCGTGATGTGCTGTTTATTGATGAAATTCACCGCCTTCAGCCCGCCATTGAGGAAATTCTCTATCCTGCGATGGAAGATTTCCAGCTTGATCTGATCATTGGTGAAGGTCCTGCTGCACGGTCTGTTCGCATAGATCTGCCGCCGTTTACGCTTGTGGCTGCCACCACGAGGGCAGGGCTTTTGGCCACACCATTGCGGGACAGGTTTGGTATTCCCCTCCGGCTGGTTTTTTATACACCAGAAGAGCTGTGTAAAATTGTGGCCCGTGGTGCAGAAAAGCTGGATTTTGCCCTAACTCTAGGTGGCGCAATGGAAATTGCCCGGCGTTCCCGCGGCACACCCCGTATTGCCGGGCGGCTGTTGCGCCGGGTGCGGGATTTTGCATCTGTAACCGTGCCTGCCGGAGTGCCGGTAGAAGCAGAAGTGGCAGATGCTGCACTCAAGCGGCTAGAGGTGGATGCGCTTGGGCTGGATGCCATGGATAGGCGTTACCTGCGGCGGATTGCCGAATATCATCATGGCGGCCCGGTTGGGGTGGAAACGCTGGCGGCAGCTCTGGCCGAATCGCGCGATACATTGGAAGATGTGATTGAGCCTTACCTGATTCAGGAAGGTCTGGTTTTGCGTACCACGCGCGGTCGTGTTCTTGGTGAACGTGGCTGGCGGCATTTGGGGCTTACCCCTCCGGCTTCTGCTACCGGGGGCAACCAGCAGATGGATTTCCTTGCAGGCGAGGATGAGGGGGAAGAATGACCACCCACTCCATAGATTTTAGAATCTATTACGAAGATACAGATGCCGGCGGCATTGTGTACCACGCACGGTATCTGGCGTTTGCAGAACGTGCGCGTACCGAGGCGATTCGGAGCTTGGGTATGCCAGCATCAAGTTTGCAGGAAGAATATGGGCTTGTTTTTGTGGTGCGTGATGCCCGCCTTGCCTACAAAATGCCCCTGAAACTGGATGATATTGTAACTGTTACCACCCGTTTGATTGACCTGAGAGCAGCTAGCTGCCGCTTGGATCAGCTATGCACCCGCGGTGATGATATATGCGCTCAGGTTGAGGTTGGTCTGGCCTGCGTGAAAGTATCAGATGGGCGTCCTGCCCGATTTCCGCCGTTATGGCGTGATTTGTTGCAGAAATTGGCACCAAAGGGATGAAAGCGCCTCTTCTGCTTTTTTGAGTAACCAAGTAAGAAGCAGAAGCGTCGGGCAAAGCATGTGTCTCGACCGAGTCGGAGACAGATCGCCCGTAAGGGGTGCAGAGGCAGGAGGCATTATTGGATCGTGCGGTTGATGCGGCAAATCTCGGCGTAAGTGCGGCGGGAGATTTGTCAGTATGGGCGTTGTTCATGCACGCCTCGCTTGTTGTTAAAATTGTCATGCTGGGGCTGCTTATTTGCAGCGTAATGGTATGGGCAATTATTTTAGACAAGTTTGTCACATTGCGTCGTATCAATCGTGAAGCCACAGGGTTTGAAGATCGCTTCTGGTCTGGTGGCAGCCTTGATGATCTGTATGAAAGCGATGGCGCCAAGCCAACCAACCCGATGTCTGCCGTATTTGGTGCAGCCATGGGGGAATGGCGGCGTTCAGCCCGTATTCCCGGTGTGGATCTGGTGCGTGGCGGCGTTAAGGAACGTGTTGACCGCGCTATTGGCATTACCATCACGCGGGAAATGGATCGCCTGCGCCGCTGGGTGATCTTTCTGGCCACTGTTGCACCTGTTGCACCCTTTGTCGGCCTGTTTGGTACGGTGTGGGGGATCATGCATTCCTTCAGCTCCATTGCTGCTGAACACAACACAAACCTCAGCGTTGTGGCCCCCGGTATTTCCGAAGCTTTGTTTGCAACGGCCATTGGCCTGCTAACGGCTATTCCGGCTTATGTGGCGTATAACGTCATCAGCAACAGTATGGACCTTTTTCAGGATCGTCTGGAAGGTTTTGGCACCGAGTTTGCTGCCATTCTTTCTCGCCAGTCTGAAGAGAGGACCTGAGATATGGCAATGCCGTCGGGAGGAAGCGGACGCCGCCGCAGGCGTCCGATGGCCGAAATTAACGTCACTCCCATGGTGGACGTGATGTTGGTGCTGCTGATCATCTTTATGGTGACATCTCCAATGATGACCAGCGGCGTAAATGTTGATCTGCCCAAAACAGATGCGCGCCCGGTTAATTCAGACAGCAAGCCCATTACCGTTTCCATCAAGTCTGATGGCACGCTGTATCTGGGGGATAACCCCGTTACAGCAGATCAGCTTGTGGCCCAGTTGAAGGCTGCCTCCAACAATGATCCTTCCCACCGTATTTTTGTACGGGGTGATGCCCATATTGATTACGGGCAGGTCATGCAGGTTATGGGGCAGATTACGGAAGGCGGCTTTACGCATGTGGCTCTGCTGGCGCAGCAACCTGCCAGCAGTGGGCATTAAGCCATCCGATAGGGTGGAGAGGTACGAACAATGCCCATGGCAAGGCCACGCCGGTCTGATCAGATTATACTCCGGCGATCGCTTTATCTGTCAGGGGGCGCGCATGTCGCGCTCCTACTGGCACTGCTGATCACTCTTCCGCCGCCCAAGCCGCCGGAAGAGCCCCCACAGCCTACGATTGAAATGCAGTTCGAGCAGTCGGACGCACAAGAGGGTGGTCCTGCCGCCAAGGCAGAAAAGGCTGCGGCTGAACCCAAGCCGCCAGCCCCGGAAGAAAAGGAAGCTCCGCCTACGCCAGAGCCTCCGAAGGATGTGCCGAATGAGGAGGCCCCGCCGCCACCTCCGCCGCCACAGCCTGTTCCGCCGCCACCTGTGCCGGAATCTGAAAAGCTGCCAGATGTGCCTCTGCCCCCCAAGGCGGAAGAGCCTTCTCCTGAGGTTGTGAAAACACCGCCGTCTCCACCATCTCCGGTGCAGCCGACAAATAGTGTTGCGCCGCCTTCACCCATTACGCAGCCAACGGATACGCTGCCGGATGAGGCAGTTCCGTCTCATATCACGCAGCCAAACAAGGCGAAGAAAAGCCAGGCAGAGTCTCATTCCCTGCTGGAAACGTTAGATACGTTCCGGGCAGATCAGAAGCAGACGCATGCTCCCAAGGCACGTGCCAATCCGGTTGCTGGTGGCGCGCCTAAGGGTGGTGGTTCACCTGTTGGCAGTAACATTACGGGCAGCCTGAGCGCTGGGCAGCAAAAAGCTATCGGGGCTGCGGTAAGGCGCTGCTACACAGAAGATACTGCCGCCAAGGATTATGCCAGTTTTGTGGCGCATTTGGTGGTTACGGTAGATGGAACCGGTGAAGCCCGCATTGTGCAGTTTGCGCCAGAAACACAGGCCCGCATGAATGCGGATTCTTCGTATCGTGCGCTGGCTGAAAGAGCACGGGCTGCTGTTCTAAGTCCAACATGTGCCAAGCTGCCAATTCCCAAGGAACTGCTGGGGCAGCCACGGCAACTGAAATTTGTATTCAGGCCTTGAGCAGGCCTTAGGGAGGAAAACACATGGTGATGAGTACCCGCCCCCTTATTTCCGATCAGGAAGCCGATGTGCTGGCTGGCGCGCTGCGTCGGCGCAGCCTGCTGGGGGCCAGTGTGGCTGCTGGCGGTATTATGGCCATGCCTGTTGGTGCATTTGCGGCCGCCAGTGCCCCAGAAGCTGAAATTACGGTTGATCAGGCCCGCACGGCGCCTATTCCCATTATCATCCCCAATTTTGGTGGTGGCTTGGGCGAGAAAATTGCCGAAGTGCTGACGAACGACCTGAACAATACAGGCCTGTTCAAGGTTATGCCGGGCAGCACAACATCTGGCACGCCAGATTTTGCAACTTCCAAAAGCATGGGTGCGCACGCGCAGGTAACAGGTTCTGTTTCTGGCGGTGGGTCTTCTGTGCGGGTGGAAATGCGCCTGTGGGATGTGCTGAGCCATCAGCAAATTCAGGGCACGGCCTACACAACTTCAGCAGCAAACTGGCGGCGTATTGCCCATATTGTGGGCGACGTTATTTACGAGCGGATGCTGGGGGAAAAAGGGTATTTTGATACCCGCATTGCCTTTATCTCCCGTTCTGGCCCGCGTGGCCACCAGCGCACACGTCTGGCCGTTATGGATCAGGACGGTGCAAATGCCCGTATGCTGACAACAGGCAAGTGGCTGACCCTGACACCGCGCTTTAGCCCGGTGAAGGATCAGATTGCCTTCATGTCCTACGCCAACAACCGCCCACGCGTTTACCTGTTTGACCTGACCAGTGGCCGCCAGCAGATTCTGGGTGAGTTTGAAGGGATTTCCTTCGCACCGCGCTTCTCACCAGATGGGCGTTCTGTTGTGCTGTCAGTTACCCGCAACGGTGGATCTGATCTGTATATTGTGGATCTGGCATCTGGTTCTCGCCGTCAGATTACGTCTTCTGGTGCTATTGATACCAGCCCGTGCTTTAGCCCGGATGGATCTCAGATCGTCTTTAACTCGGATCGTGGTGGTAGCCCGCAAATTTACATCATGCCGGCTTCCGGTGGTGGTGCGCGCCGTATTTCGTACGGTCAGGGCACGTATGGGTCTCCAGTCTGGTCTCCTCGTGGGGATCTGATTGCGTTTACGCGTATTGCTGGCGGTATGTTCTCGCTTGGTGTTATGGCGCCGGACGGCACAGGTGAGCGAATCATGACACAGGGCTTTACGGTGGAAAGCCCGAGCTTCTGCCCTAATGGCCGCGTGTTGGCCTATTGCCGCCAGAGCCGTGCAGGTGCAGGTGGTGCAGGCTTTAACTCTACCATCGGAATGGTGGATATTACGGGCTTTAATGACCGTGTTCTGCCTACGCCAGAAGCTGCATCAGATCCGGCATGGTCTCCCTTAAACGGCTAAAAATTGGCTGTTTATGAAGAAAACCCCACATCACAAAAATGTGATGTGGGGTTTTTGCTGTCCATAATTTGGCCGCAATAAAGGCGGATACAGGCAATAAGCAGAACTGTGTCTTTTTCGTCTCACTAAGTGTATGGCAGGTATGAGATACAGAGATGCAACTTGACCCACAGAATAAGCTATGGCTTAGGGCAAGTTGGTCTCCAAAATTCGTCGGCTCTTCGAAGGGTTCGGAGAGGAGCAGAAGAAGACGCGGGGATACAAGGTTAGAACTCTTTTCTCCCGAATAGTTCCGCAAGGAACCAATTCTCAGGATCCGACACATGAGACTAAAAGTAGTTGCCGCGCTTGGTATGGTTGCCCTGCTGTCAGCCTGCGCCCACGATAATGCAAACACTGGTGCCTCCAACAGCGCTGCTTCCACGCAGCCGACCATTAGCGGCCCCGTTCCCGGCAGTGAAGCTGATCTAGTTGCAAACGTGGGTGACCGCGTTTTCTACGACCTGAACAAAAGCGGCCTGCGCGATGATGCCAAAGACACCCTGCAGAAGCAGGCTGACTGGCTGGCAAAATACCCGCAGGTTAACGTTGAAGTTGCAGGTAACTGCGATGACCGCGGCACAGAAGAATACAACATTGCTCTGGGCCAGCGCCGTGCCAATGCAGCGCGTGATTACCTGGTTGCCAAGGGCGTAGCTTCTTCCCGCATTTCCACCATCTCCTACGGTAAGGACCGTCCGACCGCCCTGGGTGATGATGAAGATGCATGGGCTCAGAACCGTAACGCCATTACCTCTGTTAAATAAGATTTCAGATTTTTCTGAAAGCTGACAGAGCAGAAACAGGCCGGGTGTTAAAGCCCGGCCTGTTTTGTATTGTAAACACTTGTCTTTCAGTAAAAGTGGTATGATGTTGCTGCCTATATGTTGTGGAAGGGTAAGAACCTGATGAAAGTCTGCTTCAAAGCATCGCGGCATGTCCGCACAGGGCTTGCGGCGTTGGCAATGGCAACCGCAATAAGCAGTGTGTGTGTGCCAGTTGCATGGGCGCGGGATACTGCAAATTCAGGCACGAATGATCTGATTGCCCAGTTGCTGGACCGTGTGAGCACATTGGAGCAGCAGCAGCGTGATATGCGCGGTGAAATCGATCAACTGACCAATGAACTGCAGCAAAAAACAGCAGCTCTTTCCAAGCAGATAGCAGATAACCAGTTTGCGGCACAGGCAAACGCTGGTGCAGCCGGGGCTTCTACAGCCGCCGCTGCTTCAACAGACACAACGCCTAAGGAAGCAGCAAAACCCACAACACCGGATGGGATGCTTGCCAGCGGCAAAGCTGCTTTGCAGAAGAAAGATTATGCAGAAGCGCAGTCTGATGCCGAATCAGCACTCAAGAATGCTAAAGGTGCTTTTAAGGTAGATGCACAGTTTCTGCTGGCGCAGTCTTTGGCTGGGCAAAAGCAGTATCGTCAGTCTGCCGTGGCCTATTATGATGCTTACCGTCAGGCTCCTAAAAGCGGGCGTGCGCCAGATGCGCTGTTGGGTGTTTCTGCGTCCCTGCTGGCATTGGGTGATAAAAAGGCATCATGTGAAGCACTTTCCAAGCTGAAAGCAGAATTTCCAACACCTTCCACCCGAGTTGCGCATGCGGCAGAAGTATATGCCAAACGGGGCAGCTGCGAATAACGGTTGGCGTGGTATCGGGAAAGGTGTCTGCTCCTGTATTATTTGGGCGTGATGTTTTTTCCGATCAGCCCGTTTCTCCTGCCTGTTTTGCACAATGTATGGCCCAGTTAGGGCCATTTTTTCCTGATCAATCAGATTATCCTCCTATTGCTATGGCTGTTTCTGGAGGCGGAGATAGCCTGTGCCTTGCGTGGCTGGCGTCTTTCTGGCGGAAAAACCTGCTGGCTTTGGTGGTAGATCACGGCTTGCGTCCAGAATCTGGGCAGGAAGCGCAGCAGACCATTGCGCGTTTGCGGGCAATGAATATTCCGGCGCAATTGCTGGTGCTTACAGACCTTAAAAAAGGTTCGGCCATGGCGCACAGAGCCAGAGAGGCCCGCTATGCACGTCTGATAGCCGCCTGTCAGGAATATGGGTGCACGGACCTTTTGCTGGGTCATCAGGCGGATGATCTGGCTGAAACAGTCTGGATGCGCCAAAATTCCAGCAGCGGGCCAGAAGGGCTGGCAGGTATGGGCTGGATAACTGTGCGGCCCGATATCCGGCTTATTCGCCCTTTGCTTGGATTTTCTCGAGCTGCATTGCGGAACACGTTACGGCAAGCGCATCTTGAATGGGTGGATGATCCTTCCAATCAGGACCAGCGGGCGGAGCGTGTGCGTTTGCGTTTTCTGCTGCAAGAAAACGATCAACGTGCGCATTTCTGGAAATTGGGCATGCAATCCGGCCAGCTTCGGATGCGCAAAGAGCGCGAACGCGCCGTACAGCTTGTCCAGCATGTTGTAATGTGCCCGGAAGGTTGGGCAGCCCTTGGGCCGGAATTGCCAGATGTTGATGTGCTTGCAGCCCTTATCCGCAGTATTGGTGGGGCTGAATATCCGCCTGCTCAATCTGCTGTGGTGCGCTTGAAAGATATGGCAACAGAAGCCACGTTAGCAGGCACACGGCTGATACGGCATGCACAGAAATGGGTGCTTATGCGCGAAGCAGCAGCAATGGCCCCCGCGCAGCAGGCAGAAAACGGCACCGTGTGGGATAACCGGTTTGTGTTATGCCTTCCTGCCTCGGTTTCAAAAGTAGGGCTGATGGTTGCTGCTGCCGGGTATGGGCTGGCGCGTAAAATTCGTAATGGGCAGCAGGCAAGGTTTTGTGCTGTGCTTCCTGCATTATGGCGCGCAGGTAAGCGTGTTGCTGTGCCGCACTTGGGCTGGGTGGCAGAAGATGAGCTCGATTTACTTGGGGCAGAGTTCATTTTCCGCCCGGCGGTTTCGGTTACCAGCAGCAGCGTGTATGGTGCAGTTGCACAAGATTCTTAAAATATGTGCAGCTCGCAGACTAGGAATACGCAGGTGGCCTCCCATTTAATAAAGGGAGAGGTTGCTTTTTTCTGCGGCAGCCGGTCAGATAAAGACTCTTCCGGCATTCTCGCACTAGGTATGGATATACGGGCAAGATGAACAATTTAGGCCGCAATCTGGCGCTGTGGGTCAGCATTATCCTGCTGCTGCTGTTGCTTGTGAACATGTTCCAGCCGGGGAGCACGCAGCACGCTGCACAGCAGCTGGCATATTCGGACTTTATTGCCGATGTGGATACAGGGCATGTTCGGTCTGTTGTGATGCAAAATCATAACATTTCCGGCACGCTGACTGATGGCACGGCATTTGAAACCTATGCGCCGCTTGATCCTTCCCTTGTGACCCGCATGGTGGGCAAAGGGGTAGAGGTTGTGGCCAAACCATTGGAGCAGGAAGGCAGCCCGCTGCTGCGTTACTTCCTTAATTCCTTGCCCATTATTCTGCTGGTGGCTGCATGGCTGTTCATGATGCGGCAGATGCAGGGTGCTGGTGGCCGGGCCATGGGCTTTGGCAAATCCCGCGCCAAGATGCTGACAGAAAAGCATGGTCGCGTCACGTTTGATGATGTGGCTGGGATTGATGAAGCCAAAGGGGAACTGCAGGAAATCGTGGATTTTCTGAAGGACCCACAGAAGTTCACGCGTTTGGGCGGCAAGATCCCCAAAGGCGTGCTGCTTGTTGGTCCTCCGGGCACAGGTAAAACATTGCTGGCACGTGCCATTGCTGGTGAAGCCAATGTGCCCTTCTTCACCATTTCTGGTTCCGACTTTGTTGAAATGTTTGTAGGTGTTGGCGCATCCCGTGTGCGTGATATGTTCGAGCAAGGCAAAAAAGCAGCGCCTTGCATTATCTTTATTGACGAAATTGATGCCGTTGGTCGCCATCGTGGTGCTGGCATGGGTGGCGGCAATGATGAACGCGAGCAGACCCTGAACCAGATGCTGGTTGAGATGGACGGTTTTGAAAGCAATGAAGGCGTGATCCTGATTGCTGCTACCAACCGCCCAGATGTGCTTGACCCGGCATTGCTGCGCCCTGGTCGGTTTGACCGTCAGGTTGTGGTGCCAAACCCGGATGTGTCTGGCCGCGAAAAAATCCTGCGTGTGCATATGCGCAAGGTACCGCTGGCATCTGATGTGGACCCACGTATTATTGCCCGTGGCACCCCCGGTTTCTCTGGTGCTGATCTTGCCAATTTGGTGAACGAAGCTGCGCTGTCTGCTGCACGTCTGGGGCGCCGCACCGTTTCTATGCGTGAATTTGAAGACGCAAAAGATAAGGTGCTGATGGGTGTTGAACGTCGCTCCCTCATTATGAGCGATGATGAAAAACGGCGCACCGCTTATCATGAAGCAGGGCATGCTATTACCGCCGTTCTGGTTCCTGAAAGTGAACCTATCCATAAGGCAACCATTGTTCCGCGTGGTCGCGCATTGGGTATGGTGATGCGTCTGCCAGAAGATGATCGCCTGTCCATGAGCAAGAAAAACGCATTCGCGCATCTTGTGGTGGCTATGGGTGGCCGTGTTGCAGAAGAGGTTATCTACGGTAAGGATAACGTCTGCAACGGCGCCATGGGTGACATTAAAATGGCAACCCGCGTGGCCCGTAGCATGGTGACTGAATGGGGTATGAGCGACAAGCTGGGCATGATTGCCTACGCGGATGATGACCAGAATGGTGGTTTCTTTGCTGGGGCTTCTCGCAATTTCTCGGAAGAAACAGCGCGTGAGATCGATGAAGAAGTTCGTCGTCTTGTAGACGAAGCCTATGTGCAGGCCCGGAACTATCTGCATGATCACATCGATGAACTACGCCGTCTGGCAGAAGCTCTGCTGGAATACGAAACCCTGAGTGGTGAAGAAATCCGCCAGATCATGCGTGGCCAGCCAATTGAACGTAAGGAAGAGGAAGAAAGCGACCCGGTTAACCGGCGTTCTTCTGTGCCTCAGGTTGGTGGGCCGGATGTTCAGGGTTCGGATAAACCGGAAAATGGAACCGGCGGACCAGCCCCAGTGCCTCAGCCAAGCTAACTTTCAAATAAAGATGTAAAGTGGAAAGAGGCGGCAGAAATGTCGCCTCTTTTCGTTTGGGAAGAGCTGATGAAATGACGTATGCGCGGCTGATTGAACCCTTGGGGCTTGTTTATGGCAGCATAGCGCAAGCAGCTATCAAGCAGGGTGATGCTTTACCTTTGTGTGGTGGTCCGGCGGCATTTACGTTTGTGCGTTTGATAGAAGGCTATCAAACAGCAGGTTTAATGCCTGTACAGAAAGTGCCGCAGGACTGGGCTCCGGAGCTTGAGCTGATAACGCGCTCTGTACCGCCAGTGGGTTTGTCTACAGGTGCCCAGATCATGGGTATCCTGAATATCACGCCAGATAGTTTTAGTGATGGTGGCGAACTGGCAAGTAGTGATCAGGCCCTTTTAAAAGCACATGGAATGGTGCGGGCTGGCGCAACCGTGCTGGATATTGGGGGAGAAAGCACACGCCCTGGTGCCGCCACAGTAACACCAGAAGAAGAATGGCAACGTGTTGGTCCGGTTCTTGCTGCCCTAAAGGCAGAACTGCCTAATGTGGCTATTTCTGTAGATACGCGGAACAGTTATGTCATGCAGCGTGCTTTGGCTGCTGGAGCGCATATTATCAACGATGTGACAGCCCTTGCATATGATGCTGCGGCTTTGCCGCTTCTGGCCTCACAAGATTGCGGTGTTGTGCTCATGCATATGCGCGGCACACCCCAAACTATGGCGCAGCATGCCGTGTATGAAGATGTGAGTGTAGACGTGGTGCGTGAACTCGCACAACGAATTGAGGTTGCCGTAAAAGGTGGCATTGCAAGACATCGGATTATGGTTGATCCGGGATTTGGTTTTGCAAAAAACTTTGAGCAGAATAAGGAGCTATTGCGGCATATTCTGCTACTGGCTAACTTGGGCTGTCGGGTTGTATTTGGCGTTTCTCGCAAGCGGATGATCGGCAACCTTACTGGTGAAACTACACCGCATTTGCGGGATGCAGGAACGCAGGCGGCATCCTTTCCTGCTATTGCATTAGGTAACCCGGTTTTGCGCGTGCATGATGTTACGGGCATGATGCAGGCTGTAAACGTGTGGCGGGAAATATATCAGATCTAAAAAAGTAAGTTTCCGGGCTGAACAAGGTTTCTTCCAGCCTGAAACCGTTTTAGGAAATAAAAGAAAACCGCAAGAAGGCAGTTCCGTTCTTTGTGCAGGATGGGCTTTTTCTGTCTGAGGCGGACAGAATGGAATGAGCAGAATGAAGCGTTTTTTCGGAACAGACGGTATTCGTGGCACCGCTAACGTTGCCCCAATGACGGTGGAAGTGGCCCAAAAACTCGGGCAGGCTGCCGGGTTGCATTTCAAGCGGGGGGATCATCGGCATAGCGTTCTGTTAGGAAAAGATACGCGACTTTCTGGATATATGATCGAAAGCGCCATGGTTTCGGGTTTTCTTTCTGCGGGTATGGATGTCACGTTGGTAGGCCCGTTGCCAACACCTGCCATTGCTATGCTGACACGTTCCCTCAGAGCAGATCTGGGCGTTATGATTTCTGCCTCTCATAACCCTTTTGGGGATAACGGCATTAAGCTGTTTGGCCCAGATGGTTTCAAGCTTTCTGATCAGGATGAAAGCGAAATTGAAGCTCTGATGGAGAAAGATCTTACGGCATATCTTGCAAAGCCAGAACATATCGGTCGGGCATCCCGGCTGAATGATGCTGCAGGTCGATATATAGAAAGTGCTAAAGCCTCATTTCCGCGCAAATTGCGGTTGGATGGCATGAAGATTGTTATTGATTGTGCCAATGGCTCTGCTTATCGGGTTGCACCCACAGCATTGTGGGAATTGGGTGCAGAAGTCATCCGAATAGGGTGTGAGCCTAACGGCGTAAATATTAATGAAAAATGTGGTTCAACACATCCCGAGGCTCTGTGTGCCGCTGTTGTAAAACATAAGGCGGATTTGGGCATTGCTCTGGATGGCGATGCAGACCGTGTGTTGATTGCAGATGAAACCGGCCGCCTGATTGATGGTGATCAGATTCTCGCTCTTATTGCGCAGTCTTGGGTGCGTGAAGGGCGCCTGATGGGTAATTCCGTTGTGGCAACCATTATGTCCAACATGGGATTGGAACGGTTTCTTGAAAATCTAGGCCTCAGCTTAGAACGTACGGCGGTGGGTGATCGCTATGTTGTAGAGCGCATGCTGGAACGGCAGGTTAACATTGGCGGTGAGCAATCCGGGCATATGGTGCTGACAGACTTTGCAACAACAGGGGATGGGCTGATTGCAGCTTTGCAGATCCTGGCAGTTTTGGTGCAGGATGGTCGTCCGGCTAGTGAAGTGTGCCAGCTATTTCAGCCGTTTCCCCAAAAGCTGAAAAATGTTCGATACAAGGGTGCATGTCCGCTTGATATGGCTGAAGTAAAAAGCCGCCAAGCTGAGGTAGAGCGTAAGCTTGCAGGGCGTGGTCGTTTGGTGCTGCGCAAAAGCGGTACAGAACCTTTGGTGCGCGTTATGGCGGAAGCAGAAGACGCAAATCTGGTTGATGAAGTTGTTGACCAGATGTGCGATGTGCTTGAGCAGGTAAAGGTTCCTGCGTAAAACAAATTCTAGGGAAAGGAATTTTTGAAATTCTTTTCCCTAGAATTCTCATTATGAGTTTTAGAGAATATTGAAATAATCACACTTTATTTTTTAGAGTAAAGATAAAGGATCCTCATGCTTGCGAGAGGCATGCCTGTTTGAGGTTGATTGCGATTTTTCAAGAGGTTTACTGAGAGCGGACATGGACTCGTATGCTTGAGATGCCTGAGGATCATTTAGAATGTAACCTCTGCCCCATACGGTGGAAATAAGATTTCCTGCCCCTGCGGCCTGAAGTTTTTTACGAAGTTTACAGATAAAAACATCTATAATTTTTATATCCGGTTCATCCCGCCCTCCATAAAGATGGTTGAGGAAGGTTTCCTTGGTTTGAGCAATGCCTTTGCGCAATACAAGGAGTTCAAGAATGGCAAATTCTTTTCCGGTCAGGTGCACAGGCTGATTATTGACTGTTACGGTATGACTGTTGAAGTTAACTGTAAGATCGCCAATCTGTGCAACAGGGTGGGCATAGCCGTGCACCCGCCGTAAAATAGCTTGTATGCGGGCTGTAAGTTCAGTCGCATCAAATGGATCCATGATATAATCGTCAGCGCCTGCGGCAAAAGCTTTGGTTTTTACTTCTGGGTTGTTAACTGGTGAGATAACAATAACTGGTGTTGCAAGTTTTAAAGATCGTAATGTGCTAAGAATCTCGTAGCCATGAATATCAGGCTGCTGCAAGTGTAGAATGGCAAGGCCATAATCATAGTTTCTGAGTAATTCTATAGCTTCCTGATCACACTGAGCTATATCCACCGAAAAAGAAGCTTTTGTTAATGCTGAAAATATGGTCCGACTAGAAGTGAAATCATTCTCTAAAAGTAAAATACGCATGGTGGAACCTCATTATGGTTCAGAGAATCAGAAATGCACCCTGTGGTTGCATTTTGTTGATACGTCTAAACCTATACGTGTTTTAAAAAGAAACAAACCATATTTCGTTCAGGGCTTCTCTTTAGCGCGTACCAAGTATGCGTTTTATGCATATCGAAACAAATATAATAATGAGGAAAGATTAAGGAAATTATAAAAAATGTTAGGTTTTTATTTGGAAGGTTTTAAGAAAGTTATTTATAAATAATGGGATATATGGAATATTTGTTTGTTATGCCTGTAATGCACATCTTTGTGATATCGGAGCGAGTGCAACAAAAAATCTCTCATGATTGTGATTTATAATACATGGTTGGGCAATGCATGGAGAAGGCTAAAATGGCCAGAGATATGATTCTGCAAGATGAAGACGCCACAATAAAACTGGCCACAAAACTGGCAGAATATGCGCGAGCAGGCGATGCCATTTTACTTTCTGGGCCGCTTGGGGCTGGGAAGAGCCTTTTTGCACGGGCTTTTTTGCGCGCATTTTGCCATGCGCCCAGTTTGGAGGTGCCAAGCCCTACCTACACCTTAGTGCAATCCTACGAAGCTCCTTCATGCACCGTATCTCATTTTGACTTATGGCGGTTGGGTGGTCCCGATGAACTGGAAGAGCTTGGATGGGATGAAGCCCGAGAGGGCGTGGTGCTTGTTGAATGGCCTCAAAAACTGGAAGATCTGTTGCCAGAAGATGCCTTGAATCTCGAAATACATGTTCTGGCAGATGGGCAACGCCAAGCCAGGTTATCGGGGTGGGGTGAAAGATTGAAAAAGGCAGATTTGGCAGGCTACGGGGCTGGCATATGAAACTTGCAACAATTCCCGCGCATCTTCCTTTTCTGGACCAGCTTGCCTTACGTTGGATTGAAGCTGCACATCATAATGTAGAAGCTATAGGTGAGGGCATTATTGTATTGCCCGGTAGGCGTGCCGCACGTGCATTAACAGAAGCCTTTTTGCGCCATATGGATGGGCAGAGTGTATTGCTGCCCCGTATTGTACCTATTGGTGCGTTGGATGAAGCGGAACTTGGGTTATCTGCCGGCATAGGTGGCGAACTGGCGTTGGATCTGCCTCCCGCTGTCGCTGGAATGACAAGGCTGGCTGTGTTGGCCCGGCTGGTTTTGCAGGCAGATAAAGCATTTGGCACGCGGCCAACGTTAGATCAGGCATGGCCTCTGGCAAAAGCTCTGGCAGATTTAATGGATGAGGCAGAGTGGTCTGGCGTTAATCTGGCAGAACGTTTGCCAGAAGCTGTGCAGGAAAATTTTGCTGAACATTGGCAAATTATTTTAAGATTTCTCGAAATTGTGACACAAGCATGGCCTGAATGGCTCAAGGAAAATGGGGTGATAAACCCTGTGGCCAGACAGGTGGCATTGCTTGAGGCACAGGCCAATTTATGGCGTAAACTTGCGCAACAGGGTGAGATTACACCTATATGGGCTGCAGGGTTTACACACGTTATGCAGCCTACAGTAAAAGTGTTGCAGGCCGTTCTGGAGTGTCCCGCAGGCAAGATTATATTGCCTGGCTTGGATATGATGATGGCAGAAGAGACTTTTTTTTCCTTGCCAGATAGTCACCCTCAGGCTGGACTGAGTTCTTTACTAAAAAATTTAGAAATCACACGAGATAAGATTGAAGTTTGGGAAGGTGAAGGTACGGGATCTGAGCGTGCATCTACTCTTGCACGTGTTCTTCTTCCGGCCGAAGCTTTGGGTGATTGGTCTCATTCAGGTGGGGCTGAATTAGAAAATGTTTACAGACTAGATGCCGCTGATCAGCAGGAAGAAGCTGTTGCAATCAGTATGATCATGCGTGAGGCTATTGAAAAACCTGCGCATCGTGTGGCTCTTGTAACACCCGATCGTGTGTTGGCTGCACGTGTCGCCACAGAGCTGGCGCGATGGGGTGTACTGGCGGATGATAGTGCAGGTTCATCCTTGGTGGATACACCAGCGGCTGTTCTGTTGCGTCTTGTTGCGCAAATGGTAGATAGCAAGTTTTCGCCCGTATCTCTTTTAAGTGTTTTAAAACATCCTTTGGTTGCATGTGGTTTTGCAGCAGGTGTCTGCCGCGCAACAGCGCGCCTTTTGGAGCGTGCTATATTACGGGGGCCGGCGCCTCCTCCTGGTTTTGCCGCTTTATGTCAGGTTGTGAAAAGTGCTTTAGAAAACCCGAATGAAAGGGAAAAAGCCAAGCTAGAAGGAGGCGTTACAGCTGATCGCCCTTTTGGTCCGGTTGCATTGTCTGTTTTCATGGAGCGTCTGGAATTTTGTCTGGAGCCGGTTCTTGGATGGGAACTGGATGCGGCAGAAGCAGGTATGCAGATAGCGCAAGATTTAGAACAGCATTGTGCCCCTGTACCAGATTTGCTGGCAGCATTAATCGCCACAGTAGAGCGCTTGGTTGCTACTGATGAAGAAAGTGCATCAGAACGTTTGTGGCGTGGTGAGGAAGGCAATCTGCTTGCCAGCCAATTAACAGAATTAATGTTGGCATCAGAGGTTTTGCCGCCTCAACCTCCTGTTGTTTTAGATGGTTTGTTAACAGCGGTTCTGGCTCCTGAACGCGTTGCTATGCGCCGAGGTGGAGATCCAAAATCTTTACATCCACGTGTTCTTATCTGGGGTTTGTTTGAATCGCGCCTGCAAACGGCAGAAACAGTTATTTTGGGTGGCCTTTCCGAAGGAGTATGGCCGCCCGTAGTGGATGCTGGCCCGTGGATGAGTCGCCCTATGCGGCAAAGAATGGGGCTTCCATCTCCAGAGCAAGCTGTCGGACAGGCGGCACATGATTTTTTTGCAAGCGCAGCTGCCGCAGGTACAGTTATTCTTTCCAGCGCACGACGCAGAGAAGGAGCGCCTGTTGTGCCGACCAGATGGCTTACACGGCTGGATGCTTTCTTGGCTGGCCGTAAGGGGCATATTCCTAATCACCCAGCTTTGCTTTGGTTGAATAAGTTGGATCAGCCAGTAGGGCCAGCAATACCTGTTGCACCGCCGCTGCCTATGCCACCCGTTGCACTGCGGCCTCGTCGTTTAAGTGTGACAGAAATAGAAACCTGGATAAGAGATCCATACGCTATTTACGCAAAACACATTTTACGTCTTGAAGTTTTGCCTGAGTTGGAAGAAGCCGCAGATGCATCCGATTACGGGATGATTGTGCATAAAGCGTTAGAGCGTTGGGTGAAAGCATATGGTGTGACATGGCCTGATAATGCAGAAAAGAAATTATGCGATTTATTTTCTGCAAGTTTACAGGAACATGTTTTGCGTCCAGCATTGCGTGCATGGTGGGCTCCTAGGTTAACGCGTATTGCTCAGTGGGTCGTGCAGGCTGAAGAAAAGCGGCGGAATGAACACGGTGTGCCACGCGCTATTCTTACAGAAATTCGTGGGCGTGTAAGCATTATGGATGCCCCGGGCGGTAAGTTTGACATTGTTGGCCGAGCAGATCGTATAGAATTAAATGCTGACGGGCACGTGATTGTGCAGGATTACAAAACTGGCACGTTACCATCTGCCAAAGATGTTTTGGCCGGTTGGAGCCCGCAGCTACCGCTTGAGGCTGCTATGATTATTCGGGGTGGTTTTAAGGAAGTTCCTGAACATTCAAGAGAAATATCAGATCTTATTTATTGGCGTCTAACTGGTGGTGCAGAGCCGGGAGAAGAGGTGGTTGTCAAAACCCGTGAAGCACTCAGCCTTACAGACCTGGCCGAACAAACTTGGGAAAATTTGCTATTGCGGATAGCAGCATACGATCAACCAGATCAGCCTTACCTTTCTCACCCTCATCCGGGTAGAGAACCACGCTTTGCCGATTATGCACGTCTGGCACGTGTGCCCGAGTGGAATTCGGCCCGCAAGGAGGATGAGGAATGAGCATATCTGCACAGAAAGCTTTACAAAAAGCTATTTCTCAGGCCAATGCGCAACAGGCCCTGGCATCGGATCCTTCAGCATCAGTTTTTGTTTCTGCTTCTGCGGGAAGCGGTAAAACCAAACTGCTTATTGATCGCCTCTTGCGCCTGATGTTGCCGCGTTTGGCAGAAGATGGTTCTATCCTGCCCGGAAGTTCTCCTGCCCGTATTTTGTGTCTGACTTTTACCAAGGCGGCCGCAGCAGAAATGTCTATTCGTCTGCAAAAGCGCCTTGGCCGTTGGGTAACATTATCAGATAAAGAATTAGATGAAGAACTAGCCGGGTTGTACGTTCCCTGCACAGAGGAAACGCGGCGTCGTGCACGGGCATTATTTGCAGAAGTGCTTGATCTTCCAGGGGGTATGCGTATTGGAACAATCCATGCGTTTTGCCAATCTCTGTTGCGGCGTTTTCCTCTTGAAGCTTCCATGAATCCACACTTTACGGTTATGGAAGAAACAGATGCCTCCTTGGCTTTGCAGGCGTGTGTAGAAGCTATTTTAGGTCAGCAACAAGAAGGTGTTATCTCTCCCTTGTCTGGTCAGATATCTTTGGGAGATTTTATTTTTATTTCAGGTGTTTTGAGAAAAGATGAAAGATCATCTTCCTTGTTGAAAATCGTTGTGAAGGATTCCGATAAGGCTGAAGCTATATTATGCCAGATACTAGGGTTGTCACCTGATATACTACATGAAAACACTTCTGAATTTCTTGAAAAAACATGCACGAATTTTCCAGAAGAACAGAATTTAAGAGAGGGGTTTCAGATTCTTTCTAAGGAGGGATCCGAAGCAATAAAAAGGAATGCTTTTTCTCTTTTGGATTGGCTATCCCTGCCTGCATCAGAACGTGCAGCGCAATGGTCTGTGTGGCGCAATGGTTTTCTTACAAAAGAGGGAAAACTACGCTCTGTTGGTTTGATTTCTAAAAAACTTTCTGAAAAATACTCTGATATTTCACTCTATATTCAAAAAGAATCTGAACGTATTTCCAAGGTAGAGGAACAGCTGCGCGCTCGAAAACTGGCTGAAATGGGAAGCGCATTGCTTAAGATGGCAGCGGCTGTTTCTAGCCTCTATACAACGCAAAAAGCGCGTCATGGTCAAATTGAGTATGATGATCTTATTCAACGTGCATTAGGGCTTTTTCGAGAACCCGGTGCTGCATGGGTGATGTATAAGCTGGATGGCGGCATAGACCATTTGTTGCTGGATGAGGTGCAGGATACCTCTCCTGAGCAATGGCGTATTGCAGGTGATCTGACAGAAGAATTTTTTGCAGGCCTTGGTGGGCGGAGTGAAGATGAGCGGCCTCGGACTATTTTTGCCGTAGGGGATTATAAGCAGTCCATTTACGGATTTCAGGGGGCAGATCCTGATTCTTTTCGGGAATGGCGTCAGAAGTTCAAAAAGCGTGTTCAGGATGCACATTTATTATGGCGTGAGCCTGAACTCACGGTTTCTTTCAGATCAACTGCACCAGTTCTTAAACTTGTTGATGCTGTTTTTGCAGATCCAGAGGCAGCTAAAGGGGTTGTGGAAGAACCCGGTCAAATTATGGAACATATTACTGCGCGTCCCGGCGAAGGTGGGCGTGTAGAATTATGGCCGTTGGTTGAGGCCGAAAAGGAAGAAGACGTTATTAGCCCGTGGGAGCCAGCGCAAGGAAATGCAACGCGGCAGAGCCCACGCCAGAAATTGGCAGATGCTGTAGCGGGGTATATTTTCAGGCAGTTAAATCAAAAACCCTTATCTGGACAAAAGCCTTTAACGCCGGGTGATGTTTTGGTTCTTGTGCCACGTCGTTCACCATTTGTCGGAATGCTCGTTCGTGCCTTGAAAGGCCATAACATTCCTGTAGTTACGCTTGTGCGTACAGGGTTGGCCGAGCATCTGGCTGTGCAGGACATGCTTTCTTTGTGCGCAGCACTCCTGTTGCCACAAGATGATTTAACATTGGCTTGTGTGCTTACATCTCCGCTAGGTGGTGTGTCGGATAACAGCTTGATGGCTTTGGCTGCTGGGCGTGAAAAAGGAGAACCGTTGTGGTCAGCACTCCGAGAGCGTCATGCAGAGCAGTCAGATTGGAAACAGGCTTGGAATTTTTTGAATGGTTTGTTCAGGCAGGTAGATTATTTAACGCCCTATGAGTTTCTTTCTGCTGCATTGGGGCCGGGGGGTGCACGTGCACGGTTTCTTGCCCGATTGGGGCCAGAAGCAGCGGAACCAATTGATGAACTACTTTCTGCAGCAATAAGGTATCAGGATCAGCATCCACCTTCTTTGCAGGGGTTTCTGCATTGGATGCGTCATTCTGAGGAAACCGTGAAGCGGGAAGCTGAAGCTGGCGGAGATTCTGTAAGAATCATGACAGCTCATGGTTCTAAAGGGTTACAGGCCGGTCTGGTCATTTTGCCAGATACAGTTGGTCTCCCACGTTTTGAGGAAAGATTGTTTTGGGCGCATGATAAAAAACAAAATATAGATGTGCCTTTGTATGTGCCGCGTAATGCTTTGTCTGTTGGCTTAACGCGTAGCTTAAAAGACGTGATGCGTAGCCGTGTGGTAGAGGAATATAATCGCCTGCTGTACGTAGCGCTTACACGTGCGGCAGATCGGCTGGTTGTTTGTGGCTGGAAACCGGGACGCAATGTGCCAGCAGAAAGTTGGTACGAAAGATGCCGAATTGGTTTTGAAAAAGCAGGTGCGACAGAAATAGACTTTCAGGAAGGTGGATGGTCTGGCTCCATGCTGCTTCTGGAAGAAACGCCACAAGAAGAAGCCAACCCCAAAAAATCTGTCCCGACTTCTGTTGAGCAGAGCGAGGATACAGCCTTGCTACCGCAATGGATGGGAACTGCTCCGTTGTGGAAACCTACTTTGCCAGAAGCTGAAAGCCCGCTGGCGCGCCCGTTGGCACCAAGTAAACCAGATGATGCCATGTTGGGGCCGTTACCCCCTGTACGTTCGCCGTTGGACATTGCTGCCGTAACGCCAGCTAAAGCACGTGAGGCAGCTTTTCGGCGTGGTAATCTGGTACATTCTTTGTTGCAGTTTTTGCCTGCCTGTTCGGCAGAGCAGCAACCTGCCATGGCGCATCAGTGGTTGGCGCGGCCAGCAAGTGGTTTGTCATCACATGAAGCTGCCGAACTTGCACAACAGGTTATTGCAGTTTTGCGGCTGCCTGAACTGGTAGATCTGTTTGATCCGTCTGCACGGGCGGAACAGCGTTTGGCCGGTGTGGCGGGCGGGCAAGTTATTGTGGGGCAGGTTGACCGTTTACGTGTGCTGCCCAACAAAGTGTTGGTGTGTGATTTTAAAACCGGCCGCCATGCCCCCCGTAGGGTGCAGGATACACCTGTTCTATACCTCCGGCAGATGGCAGCTTATCGTGCCCTTCTGCAAGGCATATGGCCCGATCGGCCCGTAGTTTGTGTTTTGGTCTGGACAGAAATGCCACGTGCAGATGTTCTGCCAGATGCGTTGCTGGATAAGTATGCGCCCGGCATTTTGCCTGCGGCTGTATCTTGACCGCAGCAAGCGCAACCTTAAGTGTTAGGAAGAGTTGGGTAGAAAGCCGTTTCAGCTTGTTGCCCTGTATTGGTAAAGGCAGTTCACGGCATGCAGGCGCGTGCCGGAGAGTTTAAGGAACCAGAAAATGAGTGAACACACGCTTGCTGTCAGCGATTCCAGCTTTGATAAAGATGTTCTCAAGGCGTCTGGCCTTGTGCTGGTAGATTTCTGGGCAGAATGGTGCGGCCCTTGCAAGATGATTGGTCCAGCGCTGGAAGAAATTGGCAAGGAGTTTGCTGGTAAGGTAACCGTTGCCAAAGTGAATATTGATGATAACCCAGAAACACCAACAGCATATGGCGTAATGGCAATTCCAACTCTTATGCTGGTGCGCAATGGGCAGATCATAGACAAAAAACAAGGTGCCCTGCCCAAAAGCCAGTTGAAGGCATGGGTTGAAGGCGCTCTGTAATCAGAGCTTCGATATGGCCTGAAGCTTAAAGGTAAACTGCAAGCTTCAGGCTTATTTTCCGCAGGGGCATTTGGCCTGTAGGTTTTCATAAAACTTGGCAGATAGGCCCAGCCAGCGTAATGCAACGCGTGCTGGGCCATATATTTGTCCCTGCAATTTGTATTGTGCAGTCACAGGGTTCAAAATGAGCTGGATCACCGAATATGTTCGTCCCAAAATTCGCGGCCTGCTGCGTCGGGATGTGCCGGATAATCTGTGGACGACCTGTGACTCATGCAGCCAGATGATTCTGACCAAAGAGCTGCACAAGGCATTGAATGTGTGCCCCCATTGTGGGCACCACATGCGTGCACCGGTTATGGACCGTCTGAAATGGACGTTTGATAACGGAGACTTCACCCGTATTGAGCTGCCTTCTGCTCCGGTTGATCCGCTAGGGTTCCGCGATCAGAAAAAATATACAGATCGCCTTAAGGATGCGCGCGCAAAAAGCCATCTGGACGAATCGCTCATTGTGGCCCACGGCACCATTGGCGGCCATCAGGCTGTTGTTGGCGTAATGGCGTTTGAATTCATGGCAGGCACCATGGGAGCTGCATTTGGTGAGCGCTTTGTGGCTGCAGCACGATTGGCCATTCTTCAAAAGGCTCCCCTGGTTATCTTCACCGCTTCTGGTGGCGCGCGTATGCAGGAAGGCGTTATCAGCCTGATGCAGATGCCTCGTACTACTGTAGCTGTTGAGATGCTTAAAGAAGCCGGGCTGCCTTATATTGTGGTGCTGACCAACCCGACCACAGGTGGGGTTACGGCCTCCTTTGCCATGTTGGGTGATGTGCAGATGGCCGAACCCAATGCGCTGATCGGTTTTGCTGGCCCGCGCGTTATTCAGGACACGGTGCGCGAAAAGCTGCCTGAAGGCTTCCAGCGGTCCGAATACCTGCTGGATCACGGTATGCTGGATATGGTGGTGCAGCGTAAGGATGTGCCCGCAACATTGGCCCGTGTGATCGGGCTGCTGATGCATGCACCAGCAGATGTAAAAGCCCCGCCGCCGCGCCCGCAGGCACCGGCTCCCGCCGCCGCAGAGTAATCCTTCCATGACAAAAGCAGCAGCTTCCGGCCCCACAGCAGAATTTACGGGCCGGACAGGCGCGGTGCTGGAACGGCTGAATAACCTGTATCCAGCACTGATTGATCTTTCCTTGGGGCGGCTGGAAGCACTGCTGGCAAAGCTGGGGCACCCGGAAGAAAAGCTGCCTCCAGTTATCCATGTTGCTGGTACAAACGGGAAGGGCAGCACGTGCGCGACTTTACGCGCTATTGGTGAGGCCGCAGGCTGGCGTGTGCATGTGATGACATCCCCGCATCTGGTGGATGTGACGGAGCGGTTTCGTATCGCCGGTAAGCTGGTGAGCGAATCGGAACTGGTTGCCACGCTGGAAGAGATCGAGCGGGTGAATGATGGCGCACCCATTACCGTCTTTGAAGTTCTGACAGCTGCTGGCTTTCTGCTTTTTTCCCGCCACCCGGCAGATCTGGCGATTATTGAAGTAGGGCTGGGTGGCCGGTGTGATGCCACCAATGTGCTGCGTAAACCTGCTGCGTGTATTGTCACCTCTGTCTCGCGTGATCACGAGGCGTTTCTGGGCGACACACTGGAAGCTATTGCCGGAGAAAAAGCCGGTATTTTCAAGCCCGGCGTGCCTGCCGTAACAGGCAATCAGCCAGAAGCGGTTATGAAGGTTTTGCAAGCACAGGCTGATAAGGTGGGTGCGCCGCTTTATCGGCGTGGGGCAGAATGGTCGATTTCTCCGCAGAATGATGCGGAGTCGGGTACGGCTGAGCTGAGATTTGCAGATAAGGCCGGAGAGCTCACATTACCGCAGCCAGCATTGGTTGGGGCGTGGCAGGTTGAAAATGTAGGCCTTGCTGTAGAAGCCTTGCGTGTTTCCGGCCTGCATGTGCCGGAACAGGCATGGCAGGGCATTGGCCGCGTGAGCTGGCCTGCACGTATGCAGCAACTCCACGGCAAGTTGGCTTCTCATTTGCCGGAGGGCTGGGAACTTTGGTTGGATGGTGGCCATAACCCCGGGGCAGGCAATGCGTTGGCGCAGGAGCTGGCACACTGGAAAGATCAGCCTCTGCACGTGCTGGTAGGGATGAAGCAGACCAAGGATGCCACAGGTTTTTTAAATCCGGTGCTGCCATTTGCATCTAGCGTTTGGGCTATTTGCGAGCCTCAGCAGCATTTGGCATTGCCGGTGGAAGCAATTGTGGAAGCTTCTGGCGGAAAGGCTCAGATAGGGCCAACGCTGGTTGATGCGCTGGATGCGCTGGTGGCCCAAAACCCTCAACAGCATGCAAGAGTGCTGATTTGTGGCAGCTTGTATCTGGCTGGTGTTGCGCTCAAGCAGGATGGATGGGTGGCCGCGTAAAACCGGCTACCTGCCATTTATAGCCAAATTTTTAATGGGAAAAAGTGGTGCCCCCAGTAGGATTTGAACCCACGACCTACCGCTTACAAGGCGGTTGCTCTACCACTGAGCTATAAGGGCACTGATGCGTATTTCGCAGGGGCAGAATTAAGCTGAAACCACCCCCACTCGTCAAGACCTGTTTTTGTGTTGATGAAAGGTTTTTTGGGCTCGCAGGATATTGCATCCAAACCGCTGCTGGCGCATCTAGGCTGCATGCCGCACTCTCATCTTCCTCCTCACCCAGTTCTATCCCTGCACGATAGCCAAAGTCGTGCCACGGTGCCGTTTACGCCAATCGATCCGGCACACGTAAAAGTCTATTACTGTGGACCAACAGTGTATGACTTGGCGCATATTGGCAATTTGCGGGCCATGCTTACGGCAGATGTGCTGGTGCGCCTGCTGCGGCATGTTTATCCGCGCGTGACATTTGTGCGGAACATCACGGATGTTGATGACAAAATTACCGCACGAGCCCGCGCGAATGGGGAGGATATTGGCTCTCTAACCCAGCGCACTACGGAAGAGTTCCATCAGGATCTGGCATCCATGAATGTGCTGCCGCCGGATATAGAGCCGCGCGCCACGCATAATATTGGTGAAATGCAGGCCATGATCGCGCGGCTGATTGAAAACGGCCACGCGTATGAGGCCGAGGGCCACGTGCTGTTTTCAGTTGGTTCCTTCCCGTCCTATGGCGCACTTTCTGGCCGCAACCCCGAAGAGCTGGAAGCTGGTGCACGTGTAGAGGTTGCTCCCTACAAAAAAGCGCCGGGTGATTTTGTGCTGTGGAAACCATCGGACGCAGATCAGCCAGGGTGGGATAGTCCTTGGGGCCGTGGCCGACCGGGCTGGCATATTGAATGTTCCGCTATGTCTCACCGTTATCTGGGAGATAGCTTTGATATTCATGGTGGTGGATCAGACCTTTTGTTCCCTCATCATGAAAACGAACGTGCCCAGAGCCTGTGCTGCTTCCCTCATGGCAAGTTTGCCAATTACTGGGTGCATAATGCCATGCTGCTGGTTGAGGGCGAGAAAATGTCCAAGTCTTTGGGCAATTTCCTCACCATTCGGGATGTGCTGGCACAGGCTCCGGCAGAAGCTCTGCGGCTATTGCTGTTAGGAGCACATTATCGCTCCACCCTGAATTATACGCAGGCCGGTTTGCAGGAAGCACGTAAAACGCTGGATCGGTTCTACCGTGCCCTTGCTGCAGGTCCTGTGCCCGAAACGGATGTGCCGGAGGGCGTGATGCAAGCTCTGGCAGATGATCTGAACACACCTAAAGCCATTGCAGAACTGCACGCTCTTGCAGCGCAGGCTCTGGCAGGAGACAGGCAGGCCGCAGGTGCTCTTAAAGCGGGTGCAGGCATGCTGGGGCTTTTGCAGGGTGACCCGGAACAGTGGTTTAAAGGCGATGCCTCTGATGAAGATACGGCCATTGAGGCCCTGATTAACGAACGTCTGGTGGCCCGCAAAGCGCGCGATTTTGCAAAGGCAGATGCGCTGCGTGATCAGCTTCAGGCTCAGGGCATTGTGCTGGAAGATACCAAAGATGGCACAAGCTGGAGGCGGGCATGACCGGTCGGGATGGGGGGGCGCCTCTGGAGCCAATAGGTAATACGCCTGTTGTTATTCTGGTACGTCCGCAAATGGCGGAAAATATTGGCACCACAGCGCGCGCCATGGCCAATGGCGGCCTTTTTCATTTGCGGCTTGTCAGCCCGCGGGATGGATGGCCGCAAGAGCGTGCATGGCGTACCTCTTCCGGAGCAGATCGGATTCTGGAAGCTGCAACAGTGCATGAAAGTGTAGATGATGCCGTGGCAGACTTGCACCATGTCTATGCAACGTGCCCACGCCCGCGGCATATCATCAAGCCAGTTTTAACGGCCCGCGGAGGTGCAGCAGAGTTACGCGCGGCAACAGGGCGTGGGTTAAAGGTAGGCCTGATGTTTGGCCCCGAACGTGCTGGCCTGGATAATGAAGATATGGCGCGGGCAGATGCGCTTATTCGTTATCCGCTTAACCCGGCTTTTATGTCGCTCAATCTGGCGCAGGCCGTCATGATCATGGCGTATGAATGGTGGATGGCAGAGGATCAGACACCCCCGCGTGAACTCATGACGAACGAGACTCATGTGGTGACCAAAGGGGAGCTGGAGAATTTTCTGCAACATCTGGAGCGTGAGCTGGATGACTGCGGTTTTCTGCGAAATGAGCAGAAGCGCCCCGGTATGGTGCGGAACCTCCGCCACTTTTTCACACGCGGCGAAGTCACTGAGCAGGAACTGCGCACGCTACATGGCGTTGTGCGAGAACTGGCACATCCACGCCGGAAAGACTGATATTTTTTAAAGGCAAGGTATCTGCTGCCAGCCCATAAGAAACGGCTGGCAGCAGTAAAGCGGCTTTTTAGTCTGCCGCCAAAGGCATGTTGTGGTGTGCCATGGCTTTGGTTACGTGGTCTTCCACCGCGTTGGTGATCTTATCTACCTGCTTGGCAAAGATATGATCCGCTTCGGGGAAAACCCGGTAATCAACCGTTACACCCTTTTGGGTGTTCAGCTTATCTACCAGTTTATGAATGGCAGGCTCTGGAGCCATATCATCCTTGCCGCCAGCAATCATCAGGCCACCGCAGGGGCATGGTGCCAGAAAGCCGAAATCATAATGCGCGGCAGGTGGTGCAATGCTGATCCAGCCGGTAATTTCCGGGCGGCGCATCAGCAACTGCATGCCAACAAAAGCGCCAAAAGAATAACCGGCAATCCACAGCCCGCTGGCATTGGGGTTAACCATCTGCATCCAGTCTAGTGCTGCGGCGGCATCTGAAATTTCGCCAATACCGCCATCAAACCGCCCCTGAGAACGGCCGACCCCGCGCGAATTGTAACGCATGACGGAAAAGCCCATCTTTTCGAACGTGCGATACAGCGCATAGGTAATGCGGTTGTTCATGGTGCCGCCGTGCAGCGGGTGAGGGTGCAGCACGAGGGCAAGCGGGGCGTTGGGCTCGTTTGAATGGTGATAGCGCCCTTCAAGACGACCATCAGGGCCGGCAAACATAACCTCTGGCATTCGGGTTCCGCTTGATCATGGAAAACGTCCGTGGGCATGACGTTTCCGGGTTCTGTAAACAGGTCTGGTTAAAAACGATGCCGCGTTTCCAATCAGGCCATGCGGGGCAGAGGCCACGCAGTTAAATGTTCAACACTCCTTTGTTTTCCGTTTGTGGGGAGAAAACGGAAAACAAAGGTTCTTCAGGTATATGGTGTCTCTGGTGTGTAGAGAAAATAGCAGAAGATGTTTTCTGCCGTTGACCTTGGGGAAGACAC
This sequence comes from Acetobacter pasteurianus subsp. pasteurianus LMG 1262 = NBRC 106471, assembly GCF_000285275.1. Lineage (GTDB taxonomy): Bacteria > Pseudomonadota > Alphaproteobacteria > Acetobacterales > Acetobacteraceae > Acetobacter > Acetobacter pasteurianus. Next base: position 39,558 of record NZ_CADO01000001.1, on the reverse strand, counting down.
AGGCATAATCATGCACCAAGATTCCGTGGAGATCGTAATGCGTGGGGGAAGTCTTTTCTCCCAGCGTGATGGGGCATGCTGCACCTCGTGGTGTTGACCATGCGGCTTTCTATAGCGGCTGTGCGGCCAAGATTTCCACATAAATCGTTATAATGGCTGTTTTTAGCCCTTTTGGGTATGGCATGTCTGTGTGGCAGGCGATCTGATTCGGGGCATCATGACAAGCAGAACAGAAAGAAACAGCAGTGGTTCAGGTGTGGTTTATCTGGACGCCAATGCAACAGAGCCGTTGCGCCCCCAAGCGCGGGAAGCCTTGCTGGAAGCTGCTGATTTAACAGGAAATCCATCATCCGTGCATCGGGCTGGTCGTAAGGCCCGCGCTTTGTTGGAACAAGCCCGTAATACAGTTGCACGTTATCTGGATGTAGCGCCGTTAAACTGTATTTTCACATCAGGTGGCACAGAAGCCAATGTGCTGGCGATGAGGGGACTCGGCCAAGGACGCCGATTCCTGATCGGCCGTACAGAGCATGATGCTGTGCGCAAAGGTGCGCCAGAAGATGCGCAAGTGGTATGGTTGGATGTGGATGCCAACGGTCAGGTGCAACTGGACAAGCTGGAACAGGCACTGGCGCAGGACGAAACACCTGCCTTTGTGTGTTTGATGCTGGCCAATAATGAAACAGGCGTGCTGCACCCGATTGATGATGTGGTTTTGCTGTGCCGGAAGTATGGCGCGCATTTGCACGTCGATGCCGTGCAGACAGCAGGGCGCCTGCCACTTTCTGTTGAACAAAGCGGAATCGATAGCCTTGCGTGCTCAGGCCACAAAATGGGTGGGCCAAAAGGGGCTGGGGCTTTGTTGTTGCGTGGCCCGGCACCCGCACGTGTGCTGCCAATATTCGAAGGTGGCGGGCAGGAACAGGGCCGCCGTGGCGGCACACCTCCGCTACCTGCCATTGCAGGATTGGCCGCAGCCTTGGGCGCAGCGCTGGAACAACCGCGAGACTTGGCCCCGTTGCGAAATAGTATTGAGCAGGTAGCTGTGGCCGCAGGTGCAAAAGTGTTTGGGGCAGATGTACCACGCCTGAATAATACCACCTCTCTGGCATTGCCGGGCAAGCGCGCTCAGGCACAGCTCATGCGGTTGGATCTGGACGGTATTTGTGTTTCGGCTGGCTCTGCTTGTTCTTCCGGCAAAGTGGCGTTTTCACACGTGTTGAAAGCTATGGGTGCAGGCGACTTGGCTGGGCAAGCTTTGCGCGTTTCCTTGCCTTGGAATGTGACAGAGCAGGATGTTGCCCGCTTTATAGAATCTTACACTCGTATGGCGCAAAGCCCGGCAGCTATTGGGCTTGTGGATTCTGTGGTGTAATTTCGATCATGGCTTCTTCCATTTATTTTGATCATGCAGCCACCACACCGTGTGACCCGCGTGTACGTGCGGTGTTGCTGGATGTTCTGGACCATGAAAATGGTAATCCGCACAGCACAACGCACGAAGCGGGTATGCGCGCAGCAGACAGAGTGGCACATGCGCGTAACCAGGTCGCTAGCCTGATAGGGGCAGATGCGAAGGAAATCATTTTCACATCAGGTGCTACAGAGGCCAACAATCTAGCCATTAAAGGGGCTGTGCGCCATCTGGCTGCACAGGGCAGCCCGCGCAAACGCGTTATAACTGTAGCAACAGAGCACAAATGTGTTCTGGAAAGCGTGCGGGATCTGGCGCAGGAAGGGTTTGAACCTGTTGTGCTGCCAGTAGATGTTAACGGCCTGCTTCATCCATCTGTGCTGCAAGAGGCGTTAAAAGTGCCCACAGCCCTTGTTTCCATTATGGCAGCTAATAATGAAACAGGCGTGCTGCAAGACATGCCTGTTTTGAGCCGCTTGGTGAATGAGGCAGGCGCTTTACTGCATTCTGATCTGGCGCAGACCGCAGGAAAAATTCCTGTAGATGTGCACGCTTGGGGCTTGGCTCTGGCTTCTGTTTCCAGCCACAAGCTGTATGGCCCCAAAGGTGCTGGGGCATTGTTTGTGCGGCGTCGGCCTAGGGTACGTTTGGCGCCGCTGTTTTCTGGTGGAGGGCAGGAACGAGGTGTACGTTCTGGCACCGTCCCCGGTTTTCTGGTGGCTGCTTTTGGGGAGGCCTGCCAGATTGCAAAGCAGGAGCTGGATATCGGCTTTGAGCATTTATCTATGTTGCAGCGCGTTTTTCTAAACAGGCTGGATGCCGTGTTGCCGGGGTGTGAGGTTAACGCAGCAGCGGCACCACGTTTGCCGGGTATTTTTAATCTGCGTTTGCCCGCAGGGGTTTCTGCGCTGGATATTGTGGCGGTTATGCCTGATCTTGCTGTTTCTTTGGGTTCAGCCTGTTCTTCGGCAGAACTGGCCCCATCTTATGTGCTGGAAGCAATGGGATTGAGTAGAGAAGAAGCGGGAAGAAGCTTGCGTCTGTCTCCCGGACGTTTTACCTCAGCCGCCGAAGCAGAACGCGCGGCAGACAATTTGGCGCAGGCTGTCTTGCGGGTGCGCAGTGTAGCGTAAGTTACCAGGTTGCAGCCCAACAGAACGCCATACCCCCACATGCCGCAATGAAACAGCCTTTGGCAGGATGGAAACCAATGCCCCAGATGACATTTGTTGAACAGGACGGAACAGAACACAAAGTGGATGCGCCGGTTGGCCTTTCTGTGCTGGAAATTGCCCATAAGCACGGCATTGACCTTGAAGGCGCATGTGAAGGTTCTTTGGCCTGTGCAACATGCCATGTGATTGTAGACCCAACTTGGGCACCCAAGCTGGCAGCCCCTACGGATGATGAAGAAGATATGCTGGATCTGGCTTTCGGGCTGGAAAAGACATCTCGCTTGGGTTGTCAGATCGTTATGACAGATGCGCTGGATGGCTTGGTTGTACGCTTGCCCAGCAAGGCCTGAAGCCGTTTTTAAAAGGATATAGCGCTCATGCGTATACTTGTTGCCATGTCTGGTGGGGTGGATAGCTCTGTTGTAGCTGCCCGCCTTCTGGAGGAAGGGCATGAAGTTGTGGGTGCTACCTTGCAGCTTTACGATTCGCGCGGGGCTGCAAAAAAAGGCGCGTGCTGCGCGGGGCAGGATATTCGTGATGCCCGCGCAGTGGCGGACCTTCTGGGCTTTCCGCATTACGTTATTGATGCGGAACGCCGCTTCAAGGATAGCGTCATAGAGCGTTTTGCAGATGCCTATGCATCGGGTGAAACGCCAGTGCCCTGTGTGGCGTGTAATCAGGGCGTGAAGTTTACAGATTTGCTAGGCCTTGCGCGTGAAATTGGCGCAGATGCCATGGCAACAGGCCATTACGTTCGCCGTGTGGAAGGGCCAGATGGTGCAGAATTGCACCGCCCGTGTGATGAAGACCGGGATCAGAGCTGGTTCTTGTTTGCTACCACGCGGGATCAGCTTGAGTTTTTGCGTTTTCCACTAGGTGATATGCCAGACAAGGCCGCCGTCAGAAAAGAAGCCGAGCGCTTTGGTCTGGTGGTTGCAGGCAAGCCGGACAGTCAGGACCTGTGCTTTGTAAGCGATGGCTCCTACGTGGATCTGGTGGAAAAGATGCATCCCGAAATGGCTGGTCCCGGTGAAATTGTGGACCAGCAGGGGCAGATTGTAGGCCAGCACGAAGGCGTTATGCGTTTTACCGTGGGGCAAAGCAAAAGGCTGGGGAATGCTGCGCGCTTAAATGGTGAACGCCAGATGGTAGTTGGTGTAGAACCGGGCCGCAGGCGTGTGATTATCGGCCCGCGGGAAAAATCTTTTGTTACGGCACTTTCTGTGCGGGATGTGAACTGGCTGGTAGATGCGCCACCAGAAGGCTTGGTATGCCGTGTGCAGATGCGTGCGCGTGAGGAGCCTCGAGCTGCCCGCGTGGTGCCCACACCAGATGGTGCCATGGTGTATCTGGAAGAACCCGCCATGCCCGCACCTGGGCAGGCCTGTGTGTTCTATCAGGGCACGCGTATTCTGGGCGGTGGGTTTATCCGCCGTATGGAAGAAACTGTTCCAGCATAAGTTTTTAAGTAAAGGGCACGAATGATGGCTGATGGTCGGCTTGTTATTGGTACACAGCGGTATTCTTCGTGGTCTTTGCGGGGCTGGCTGATGGTAAAGCTGGCACAGCTAAACGTGGATATAGATGTTGTGCCATTGGCCGGTGGCGGCAAAACCACGGTGCTTAAAAGGCTGTCTCCCAACGGGTGTGTGCCGTATCTGGAGCATGAAGGCGCGGTGGTGTGGGATTCGCTTTCAATCGCGGAATACTGCGCAGAATATCAGCCAGCTCTTTGGCCATCCGAACGGTGTGAACGTGCGATAGCGCGCTCCATATCAGCCGAAATGCATTCCGGTTTCCGGGGTGTGCGTTCTGCTCTGCCTATGAATCTGGGCCGAGATGCCCGCCCATTGGTTGAGCCTCTGGCAGAAGATGTGCTGAAGGATATCTCCCGGATTGATGCGATTTGGGCAGATGCCAGAACCCGTTATGGGGCAGATGGCCCCTATCTGTTTGGGGCATCTTTTGGGAATGCAGATGCCATGTTTGCCCCGATTGTCTGCCGCTTTCTGTCCTACGGTGTTACTAGGCTGTCTGATGTTTCTCGCGCATATATGGATGCCGTACGCCAGCATCCGCTGATGCAGGAATGGTATAAAGAGGCATTGGATGAACCATCAGAGTGGCAGCTGGATATGTATGAATCCATCCCCTGATACGGTGTGACGTTCTGCAGTGTGCATTACAGAGCGTATGATACCGGAGGGGTAAAATAGTGTGTGCTTTACGGGTTCTAACAGTTTTACCCCCCCGAGAAAGATTTGCACCGCAACAGGCTGGGGCCATTGCGTTGCTAGTGCATCGCGCGGCGTTAGAAGGTGAAACCGTTGTAGGGTCATCTCTGTCTGTTCCAAGTTTTCAGGGTGTTGCTTTTCAGCCTGTGCCTTCCGTTTTGTACCCATTAGGGCGGATAGGCCGATATATCGCTGGGGTGGCCAGAATAATTCGGCAGCTTCAGCCGGAACTTGTTGAGGTTCATAACCGGCCAGATATTGCATTGGGGCTGCACAAGCGTTTCCCAAATCTTCCCGTTTCTTTGGTGCTGCATAATGATCCATGCGGCATGAAAAAGGCGCGCACAGCAGCAGAACGAGAAACTCTGGCCAGCAGGGTGGCGGTAGTTGCTGTATCTGAATGGGTACAAAAGCGCTTTAACAGTTCAGCAACAGCAGCAAATGTATATGTGCTGCCCAATTGTCTGGATTTTTCGGCACTGCCAGAGGTTCCTATAACGCGTGAGAACCTATTGCTGTTTGCAGGCCGTGTTGTAGCGGATAAAGGTGTGGATTCCTTTGTGGCTGCGTGTGCTGATATTTTGCCTTCTCATCCCACATGGCGTGCTGAAATTATTGGTGCAGACAGATTTGGCCCGGATTCTCCGCAAACACCTTTTTTAAAGCAGTTGCGCGTGCAAGCGCTGGCAGCCCACGTAGCAATGGCTGGGTATCAGCCTCATCATAAAGTGCTGGAAGCTATGGGGCAGGCCGCCATTGTTGTGATACCCAGCCGTTGGCCAGAACCTTTTGGTATGGTGGCGTTGGAGGCCATGGGTATGGGGGCCGCAGTTGTTGCTTCCCCCCGTGGTGGTTTGCCAGAAGTTGTTGGAACTGCCGGGGTGTATGCTAACCCGGATGATATTCCTGCTCTGGCAAATATCTTGCGGGATCTCATAAATGATCCGCAAAAACGCAGTCAAATGTCTGTTGCAGGGTACCAGCAAGCCCGCAAATTTGATGCGGAAATCATCCGTAACAAACGGCAGCTTTTACATGAGAAAATTGTAAAAGCATGGCCGCAAAAAAGAAAATAAACGCCATACTTTTAAAGTTTGGTTTCCTTGTCAGGTGTCCACCCGCAAGCTTGCAAAGCTGCTTTCATGCCAGTCCTTGGTGGTGCAATTGCTGTGATGGGTGGAGAAAAAGGTAGGGTCAAACTTCTGGCTAGCAGGTGCAATCCCTGAGGGTGCGGCGTGCCGTAAAGAGGGTCACCTAGAATAGGCCAGTTCATGGCAGCACAATGCACACGGGCCTGATGTGTGCGCCCTGTTTCAAGAATAAGCTCCAGCCAGCATAAATCCTTATTGCGGCCAAGAACCTTCCAGCGCGTAGCTGCTGCTGCGCCAGAAGGAGATGCCACCATGCGCCAGCCTTTTTTAGAGGACTGTTTTTCAAGTGGTAGGTCTATGCGGCCAGTGTCTTCTTGCGGCCCTGTTTGCACAACAGCCCAGTAGGTTTTCTGTGCTGTTTTGGTGGCAAATGCCTGTTGCAAAGCTAAAAGAGGTTGTTTGCGTAAGGCAATGGCCAAGCAGCCAGATGTATCTGTATCCAACCTGTGGGCCAGCCATGGCCCATCCTTGCGGCGTGAAAGCAGGGGAAACCAGTCTTCTACACTCGGGCCACCTGTTGGGCCTGCATGAACAGGCAGACCCGCAGGTTTGTTCAGGATAACCAGATGATGATCCTGATACAGGATAGGGGGCAGGTGGACGGAAATGTTTAGTCCTCCCTATTGGCGCCAACCAATACCTTGCGGCGGCCAACATGGTCTGCCCGGCTGATAATGCCTTCTTTTTCCATCTGCTCAATCAGTTTTGCGGCACGGTTATAGCCGATGGAAAGCTTACGCTGAATGAAAGAGGTGGAAGCTTTGCCTTCAGTGGTCACAATAGAAACAGCTTCATCATACATTTCAGATTCGCCGTTATCACCGCCTCCAGAACGACCAGAACCACTGTTGGAAGATGCTGTTTCATCCACAGGTTCTGCCAGCACATCGTCATCGTAAACAGGTTCTCCCTGTTCTTTCAGGAAGTTAACAACCTGTTCCACTTCGCTATCCGCCACAAACGGGCCGTGCACGCGGGTAATGCGGCCACCACCTTGCATGAACAGCATATCACCTTGGCCCAAAAGCTGTTCAGCACCCTGTTCGCCCAAAATGGTGCGGCTATCAAATTTACTGATAACCTGGAAGGAAATGCGGGTGGGGAAGTTGGCTTTAATGGTGCCGGTAATCACATCCACAGAAGGGCGCTGCGTGGCCATAATAACGTGAATACCAGCAGCACGGGCTTTTTGGGCCAAACGCTGCACGCAGGCATCAATTTCTTTCCCGGCTGTCATCATCAGGTCAGCCATTTCGTCAATAATCACGACGATATAGGGCATGGGGTCTAGCGTAACAGATTGTTCCTCAAAAACCGGGTTACCGGTTTCGGGGTCAAAGCCTGTCTGCACACGGCGTACAACCACTTCACCATCGGCACGGGCTTCTGCTGCACGGGCGTTATAGCCTGCAATGTTACGCACCTGCATATGCGCCATGGTGCGGTAACGGCGGTCCATTTCGCGCACCACCCATTTAAGGGCATTTACGGCTTTTGGTGGTTCTGTCACCACTGGTGTGAGCAGATGCGGAATGCCATCATAGATGGAAAGTTCCAGCACCTTGGGGTCAATCATGATCAGGCGGCATTCATCGGGGGAAAGCCGATAAAGCAGCGAAAGAATCATGGCGTTAACACCAACGGATTTACCCGAACCCGTGGTGCCGGCTACCAGCAGGTGCGGCATACGCGCCAGATCACTAAACACCGGTTCACCAGAAATATCTTTACCCAAAGCCAAAGGAAGCTGGCCTGGCTCATCCCGCCATGTGGGCTGATTGAGGAGTTCGGAAAGATAAACAGTTTCACGTGTTTGGTTGGGCACTTCAATGCCCATCACGTTGCGGCCGGGCACGGTGGCAATACGCACACTCAGCACGGAAAGAGAGCGTGCCACGTCGTCTGAAAGGCCAATAATTCGGGCAGAACGAATACCTGGAGCAGGCTCCAGTTCATAGAGTGTCACAACAGGGCCTGCGCTCATGCCCACAATTTTGCCCTGCACACCGTAATCAGCCAGCACCTGTTCCAGCAGGCGTGCAGTTGCATGCAGTGCTTCTGGGGAAGGGCCCGTGCGTGTATTGGCCGGAGCCGGTTTAAGAAGGCTGAGAGAAGGCAGTTCCCATCCACCTTTTCGTACAGTGGCACCCGCACGCACCGTAGGGCCGGTGTTGTTTTCCTGATTTGCGCTTCCAGAAAACAGACGCCCCAGAATACCCGATTTGGCTGGTTTTTCTGGTGTTGGCGGCGGCGGAGGGGGAGCTTGTGTAACAACAGGAGCTGGCGTGGCAGCGGGCGCTGGATCCGGCGTATGATGTGCCAGCTCCATGGAAGAAGAAGCCGCAGGTTTTTTGATGTCTTCCTCATCACGGAGCATCAAAGCGGTGCCTGATGATGCAAGTGTAGATATTGGTGCCGTGTGGGGGATGTCCTCTACCTCTGGTTCATCATGGGAAAAGAGGGACTGTGCGGATGCCTGGGGCCGGTTTTTATAAGGATCAGCCGTTGCGGTAGTGGTGTAGGTATCTGTCTGGGGTTTGCGGCTGGCATAGTAGCGTACAAAGCGCACCCCGAGTTTGCCCGGCAAGCGGAGCAACATAAGTGTTACGCGCCAGATGGCAAACCATTCCTCCCGCCGTAGGCCCGTGGCCAAAGCCATAAGCAGAAAAGCCAGTAGTAGCCCAAGCAGCCACAGCACCATGCCACCGGCCGGGCCAATGGCCGCCATGCCAGCTGCAATGGATGTTTGAGCGATGGAATGGCCAATGCCCCCGCCAATACCAGCTTGGGTTGGCCAGTTAATGGCAGGCAAAGCTGTAAAGAGCAGAGGAATAGCGGCCAATAGCGCGCCAGAAACGGGCAACAGGCACAAAATGGCCACAACACGCATGGCAAATACAGGCCATGATTCGTGGCCCAGCAGCCGGTGGCTCATAAACCGCCAGCCCCATGCGATCAGAATAAGCGCGGGCAGAATGGCCGCTAGCCCCACGCCCTGTAACAGCGTATCGGCAAAAAAGGCGCCGCTCATACCTAACAGGTTGGTTGGCGGTTGCCCTGTTGCTGTGTTGAAAGACGGATCATTGGGATTATAGCTGACAAGTGCAGCCAATAAAGCGCAGGCCAAAACGCATAGCGCGAGCCCACCACCTTCCTCTAGGCGCAAACGCAACGTGCTTTTGTGTGAGGATGGGGGATACTGATCGGATTGCGTAGGGCTTATGCGCGCCAAGGGTGTTGATCCTGACTCCAGAAGCCGAAACACATTTCCAGCACGCTGGAAAAATGTTTGCGGGTGATTGATGAGAATGATTCGGTTTTAACAGTAGCGGTAATCTATCGTGAACAGCTTTATAGCAGAAGCACTGGAAAGTGGTTTTGTTAAGGAATATGCAGAGAAAATCCAGCTCTTGAGCACATAATCTTGCTCATGATGTTTCATTTTCACGCTGTGGATGACAGGAAAGAGCAAAACCTGCTGATAAAGTACCAGATATTATTCAACCTAACAGAAACCATAGCCTGAAAATAATTTGTTCCGGCCAAGTATATCTACGCAGTTTGGAAGAGCGCTGTAGCATCTGCCATCTGTGCCATCTTCCTATCAAACCTGATTGTGACAGCACTTTACGTAATGCAGCTACGAAATGGCGGTTATCTGCTGAAAGGTAGGTTTGTTGAGCAAGATAGGCCAGATTGCCCCGAAAAATGGACATAAATTGCCACGGGCCACGCCGGAGAGCAGCTAATGCCCGTTGTGTGAATAAGGCAGGGGCCCCCACAGCGTTATTATCATGCTGACGGTAAAATAATGTGGGCTGATTGTCCGTAATAATGGTGCCATCTGCGCCAGTAACAACCAGATAAGCCCACCAATCATGCAAAATATGGTTGGGCGGGGGGAAACTACTTTGTACGAGAGAGACCGCCGCAGGGGAAAGCATAATGGTGCAGCCCGTAGCAATATTCTGCGTTAAGGCCATTTGAAAGCACGGGTGTGGCGGTAACTGCGGCGAAATACTAATGGGGCGCAGCCTGGTGTCTGTTAAGCGTTGGCGTGAGCAATAAAGCGCGGGCTTTTGGGTGACTGTAAGCGCTTTAAGCCCACGTTCCAGTTTATCTGGAAACCAGACATCATCCTGATCACAGAAGGCAATAAAATAACCTTCTGGCACATCCTTTAGAAGTGTTGCGTAAGAAAGTACGACTCCCATATGCGCGGGGGATGACGTAATTTGTCTGCAACGTTGAGTGCCAACATCCAACGCAAATTGATGCATGTAATCTATACTGGCATCAGTAGAACCATCGTCCCGCCAGAGCAGAACCCAGTTTGTATGTGTTTGCTGTTTAAGGGATGTTAGCAGGTCATTTAAAAATGCAGCGCCATTGTAAACGGAAAGTAAAACGGCAACAGGAGCAGTTTCCTGATGTTGGGGAAGATCCATCCCGTGTTGCACGTTTAGTGTTTGCACCTAACTGTTCACTTCTACATTCTATCAGGCGGTATTGATTGAGATAACCTTCTGGGGCCGCCTGTTCCCCCAGAGAGGTGTCAGGAAGGTGCTGTGAAGATGTGGTGTACCACCTTGTTCACGCTTTCCTGCCATTGCGGCATCTGAACGCCAAATACGCGCGCAAGTTTACTGTTATCCATGCGAGAATCCGCCGGACGTTTGGCAGGTGTGGGCCAATCTTCTGTGCGTATGGCCGTAATGGTGGGTTTAGTTTGGCCGTATTCAGACGCTTTTTGAAGCGCAGCTTCGGCCAGACCATGCCATGTTGTCTCACCAGTGCCGCAGGCGTGATAAATGCCTGCGTATTCATCTTTCCAGCCGGTTTTTTCAATCGTGGCCAGAATGGAAAGAATCGCCCGCGCCAGATCATCGGAGCAGGTGGGGTTACCACGCTGATCGCCTACTACCTTCAGTGCTGGGTTTTTGGCGCCAGCATTGAGCATGGTGCGTACAAAGTTTTTTCCGTGCGCTGAATAAACCCAAGAGGTGCGTAGGATAATGCTGCGTGGGTCAGCTACCAGAATGCGTTGTTCACCTTCAGCTTTGGTGCTGCCGTAAACAGTCTGGGGGGAAACAGGATCTGTTTCCACATAAGGTGCACCTTTGTCTCCGGCAAATACGTAATCTGTGGAAACATGGATAAAGGGGATGCCGCGTTCTGCACACAGGTGGGCCAGAAGTTCTGGCCCTGTGGTGTTGGCGCGGGCTGCGGCTTCGGGTTCACTTTCTGCCAGATCAACAGCCGTCCATGCTGCAGCATTTACCACAGCAACAGGTTTGATGGCGTCTAGCGTTGTCTTAAGTGTTTCAGGGCGGTCAAAGTCAAAATCTGGCCGGCCAACACAACGGATGCGTGGTCCACCAAGATTAACCAAAGATGTTGCAAGCTGGCCTTTTCCGCCAGTTACCAGAACAGGGCCGCCAGTTTCAGACAGAATGCTCATGCTCAGCCTTCTTTCCCTGCATACTGGAACCACCCTTTGGCAGCTGAAAATTCCGGTGCCAGCAAGTCTTTTTCAGACAATACGGCGTCTTCGGCCTTAACGGGCCAATCTATGCCGAGTTCCGCACTGTTCCAGATAACGGCGCGTTCAGATGCTTTGCTGTAAAGAGCCGTGCATTTGTATTGCACTTCTGCATTCTCAGTCAGGGTGCAGAAGCCGTGCAGGAAGCCCGGCGGAATCCAGAGCTGAGACCAATTTTCTTCGGACAGTTCGGCCGCAACCCACTTTCCATAAGTAGGGGAGCCTGTGCGGGCATCTACGGCAACATCCCAGATAGCCCCACGCGTGCAGCGCACTAATTTGCCCTGTGCAAACGGATCAAGCTGGCAATGCAGGCCGCGGATAACACCTTTCTGGCGGGAAAGACTCTGGTTATCCTGCACGAAAGGTTCCGTAATGCCAGCTTCGCGCATGCGTTCGATATTGTAGGTTTCTGAAAAGAACCCACGATTGTCACCAAAGCGTGGTGGCGTAATCAGAATAACATCGGGAATGGCAAGGCGTTCGGATTTCATGCGCGGAAAACTCCTGCGTTGCTATGGGGGAAAAAGAAAAAGCAGGCCTTAGTGGCCTGCACCTTCAGATGAAGCCAGGTTAAACAGCACCCGCCCCAGTTCTGTTTTACCCATGCGCTTGGCATGTTCTTTAAGGTGATCAGCAGAAATATACCCCATACGGAAGGCCACTTCTGCCGGGGAACCTACAAGCATTCCCTGCCGTGCCTGAATGGTATGTACAAACTGGCTGGCTTCTAGCAGGCTGTCAGGAATACCCGCATCCAACCATGCACAACCACGGCCCAGACGCTCAACCTGCAGGTTACCTTCTTCCAGGTAAAAACGGTTCAGATCTGTAATTTCCAGTTCACCACGGGCAGAAGGTTTCACCTTTTTGGCAAAATCCAGCACACGGTTATCATAGAAATACAGGCCAGTTACGGCCCAGTTTGAAGGTGGGTTGGTGGGCTTTTCCACAATATCAAGGGCACGGTCTGTTTCATCAAAGGAAACAACCCCATAACGTTCTGGGTCACGCACCTGATAAGCAAAAACAGTAGCGCCTTGAGGGCGTGCAGCTGCTTTCTGCAGGGAAGCACTGAGGTGATCTGCAAAAATCAGGTTATCACCCAGAGCCAATGCGCACGGTGAATCCTGTAGCCAGTCTTCAGCAATCAGAAAAGCCTGCGGGATACCATCGGGCGAAGGCTGAACACGGTATTCAAAGTTCACACCAAACTGAGAACCATCTCCCAGCAGACGTTTGAACTGCGGCAGATCCAGCGGTGTGCTGATGATCATAATATCCTTGATACCTGCCAGCATTAGCGTGGAAAGCGGATAGTAAACCATCGGTTTATCATAAACTGGCAGCAACTGTTTGCTGGCTGCCAGTGTCATGGGGTAAAGCCGCGTGCCAGATCCACCAGCCAGCAGAATGCCCTTCATGGGGGTAGGAGTAGCAGGTTTGTGAATCATGGAGCAGTGGTTCCCAATCTCTGGCCAGTATAGCGGCGGGCGCGAATGCTTTCCCACCATGTGCGGTTGTCCAGATACCACTGGACAGTGCGGCGGATGCCGGTTTCAAAATTATGCTTGGCTTTCCAGTCCAACGCCTGCTCGGCGTGGGAAGGATCAATTTCGTAACGGAAATCATGGCCGGGGCGATCTGTTACATAACGGATCAGCCGTTCACGCGGGCCTGCTGCATCGGGGCAAAGCTCATCCAGAATGCGGCAGATTGTCTGCACAACTTCCAAATTGGTGCGCGGTTGGCGTGCACCAATAGCGTAGGTTTCGCCCGGTTTGCCTTTTTCAACGGCTTTTACCAGAGCTTCTGCGTGGTCTTCTACAAACAACCAGTCTCGCACATTGTCACCCTTGCCATATACGGGCAGTTCTTTGCCCTCAATGGCGTTGATGGTGATCAGCGGGATCAGTTTTTCAGGGAAATGCCAGATACCGTAATTATTTGTCGTGTTGGTGACAAAGGTAGGCAGTCCGAATGTATGATACCAAGCCCGAACCAGATGGTCGGAAGATGCTTTGCTGGCAGAATATGGGCTGCGTGGGTCATACGGTGTTGTTTCAGTAAATGGCGGATCGTTGGGGCCGAGTGCGCCAAAAACTTCATCCGTAGAGATATGATGAAAGCGGAAGGCGTGCTGCGCTTCCTTATCTAACCCCATCCAGTATTTGCGGGCAGCTTCCAGCATGGAGTATGTGCCCACCACATTTGTCTGGATAAAGACGCCCGGTCCATCAATGGAGCGATCAACATGGCTTTCCGCTGCCAGATGCATAACTGCATCTGGTTTAAAGCTGTTGAACAGCTTTTCCAGTGCAGGTGTATCTGTGATGTTGGTCTGGGAGAACGTATAGCGTTCGCTCTCCGGAGCATCTTCAACTGTCTCAGGGGAGGCTGCATAGGTCATGCAGTCAACATTCAAGACAGAATGTGAGGTATTGTGTATGATGTGGCGAATAACGGCAGATCCGATAAACCCACAACCACCAGTTAATAAGATGCGCATGCTATGTCGTTCTTCAAGACCAGAATGATATAATTGCCTGATAACAGCTTATCAGTCATATGGGAGAAGAAAGCAATTCTCCAGCATTCTTACGTTTTTTCTATGCAAATCTGGAAAGAGAAGGATATCTCACCCGTTAGACAAAAATATACACAGTCTAATTGAGGTAGAACTTCTATAAATGAGGGTGTTTTTAATTCAATGACAGGAACCCGCCAAACAGATCCAATGCAGTGGGTGCATATGGTTCCGGAACTGGCATTTCTGGCTAATTCCTCTCCTGTTGTTGGAAAACCAGAGCAATCAAATCCATTTGTTTGTGAGCAGCACAATGGAATATGGACGCCTGTGTTTGGGAAACCGTTTCTGGAAAATGAAGAGACGGTTTCTTTTTATGGGCGCATGGCGCTGGAAATGGCTTTTCTTCTGAATGGCCTGCCTGCGCATGATGTGAAGAAATATTTAAATCGTATTTGGGTCGCGTGTGCACGCAGCGCTGCGCGTTGGTGGAAGGCTTCTGGCGGAGCTATCGAGAAGTGCCCCGAAGCATGGGTTGAAATGCTGGCAGCAGATAGGTTGCCTGATATGGAATGGTTGCAGAGGGTATGCCAACAACACCTCTCTTCTGCATTGCCATCAGTGAACGATCAGCAGGGGTTTGCTGGTCAAACAGAAAATGATGATAATTTTTGCCAGTGGGTGCAGCGTGTATGGCTCTATCTCGGATCTTCCGATGTGCTGATGGCAGAAGGTGGAGATGAAAGACTCGGCCTTGACCCTCAAACCCATCAGAATCGTTACGGGTGCACGTATCGTCCTTCTGTAGCAGGCGGGCAGTATTCTTCTTCCACGGCATCATCTCCATCTTTGCATGCATTTAATGCTGTCGAGCAATGTCGGTTGGAGCTGGTGCGGGACATGCTGGCGCAGCCCCCGGAAAAGCCGTTGCTTGCGCTGGAAGGGGATATCAAGGCTTTTTTGGCGCAATACTACGGCGTTGAAAAAGCCGATAACTGTATTTTAGCACCCTCAGGCACAGATTCCGTACTGGCCGCGTTAGCTCTTTCTTTGGCCGTTAATCCAGCAGTCGGTGTGGTTTTGGCTGGAGTGGAAGAAACAGGCAGCGGTGTGCCATTGGCAACGCAGGGACGACATTTTGCCAGCACAACTGCGCTGGGGTTCCGTGTTCGTAAAAGCGAAAAAATAGCTGGGTTTCCTGCAGGTACGCAGTTGGTAACAGCCCCATTGCGCACCGAAAATGGGGAGCTGAATTCCAGGCAAAATATTTTTCATATCTGCCAGCAGCAGATTCACAACGCGGTTCAGGCCGGCCAACGTGTGCTGCTCTATTTGCTGGACACTTCAAAAACCGGCCAGCTTGTTCCCGATATGCAGGTGGTGCAGGCCCTATGCCATACATATCCGGGCCAGATTGATGTTGTGGTGGATGCTTGCCAGGCGCGTCTGATGCCTGAACGTATAAAAGCCTATTTACAGCAAGGCTGGGCAGTTATGGTTACGGGGTCCAAATTTTATACGGGCCCAGCCTTTTGTGGGGCGCTTTTATTGCCAGAAACATGGCGGCAACGGTTGGACCATGCTGTGTTGCCTTCGGGTTTGGCGGCCTATTTCAATCAGGCAGAGTGGCCAGCCTGTAAGGCAACCGCTTCTTTAAACAATGGGTTTAATTTGGGGCTCTTGCTCCGCTGGATTGGCGCTTGTGCGGAAATCGAGCGTTTCTCCCATGTACCTGCTTCAGAAAAAACTGTCCGTTTAGAGCAGTTTCTGGGTGGAATACGCCATATTCTGGAACAGGATGAAACAATAGAACTGTTGCCAGATACCTTGGTAAAGCGGGATGCTTTGCCCCATGCGTGGGATCAGCAGCAAACCATTTTTTCTTTTCTCGTAAATGGTGGGGGCAACACTGGCATAACCCCTGTTTTAAATCTTGCGGAATGTCGGCAACTGCATGTGTGGTTAAAACAGGATCTTTCCGGCTATCTGCCGATTGGCTGCCCAGATACCGCGTACCAGATTATGGCCAGAGGTTATCAGCTTGGGCAGCCTGTTGCCGTGCCCTATGCGCGGGTAAAGGGGCAAATGGCGGGTGCTTTAAGAATTTCTGTGAGCGCACGCCATATTTCTGGCTCAGATATGCCTCAAGGCATGACGTATCAAACGTATCTGGAGCAAGAGATACAAAATGTGCAGGATGCACTGCAAAAGGTTTCCCTGATCCTGCGTTATTGGCCGTTTTTGCAGAAAGCGGAGGACAAGCTAGCGTCTGCTCAGCCAGAAAATATAGTGAATGTTGAGGCAGAAGCATTGCTTCCTGTTGCATTGTAGGGGCAGCGATTTCGGCTCTTGCGTCGTCGGTTGGCTAGCCGCACAACACACTCTATGAATGAAATAAGAGACCTTCCCAAAGTTTTACCCTCATCTCAGGATCATTTTCTGGATGGCCCCAAATTGGCGCCGGGTATTACGCGCTTCTGGCTGATCCGCCACGCATTGGTGGAAGAAAATGCTCGTATGTGCATGTACGGCGCAATGGATGTGCCTTTGTGCCCGGATAGCCTTATTGCGCAACGTCCAATGTATCGGGCACTGGCAGAACGATTGCCCAAGCCTGCGCATTGGCTTGTAAGCCCGTTATCTCGCACACAACGCACAGCACAAGCTGTGCAGGAAGCGGGGTATGGCCCTGCCAAGCTGACAGTGGAGCCAGATCTGATCGAGCAGAATCTGGGCTCATGGCAGGGGCTACCTTATGAGGAGTTGCCGCAATATCTTAATCTTGCGCCGCATCCGTTCTGGGCTGTGGGGGCAACGGAATGCCCGCCCGAAGGCGAAAGCATGATTGATGTTTGCGCCCGTGTGGGCCGCTTGCTGGATAGGCTGGCAGACAAATATGCGCAGCAAGATATTATAGCGGTAACACATGGCGGTGTGGTGCGTGCGGCTTTGGCTCATGCCTTGCGGATTCATGCGGAAACAGCACTTCATTTTTCCGTGCAGAATCTGGCGCTGACCATTCTGGAACGTTTGGACGTGGGCTGGCGCGTTGTAACGGTTAATGAATTGCCCGGCGTATAAGCCGGGTCCAGCCAAATTTACTACGCAAAAGCCCACCATGCCGGGTTTACGTGGCGGTTTAACTTCCTATGTTTTGTGTATGAGCCATTACGGTATGGCCATTTCTTCCTGAAGGGTTGTCGTGCATGTCTTCTTCCTCTCAGCATCCGGGTGCTCTCGCCGTGACGGACCAGCTGTTTTTTCATCGTCCAGATGCGCAACTGCATAAAGATGATGCGGAAAAGCTGACAAAAACGGCATTGGCCGGAATGGAGGATGGTGAGCTTTTTCTGGAATACAGAGAAAGCGAAGGCATTTCGCTAGATGATGGTGTTATCCGTTCGGCATCCTTTAATACCAGCAGTGGGTTTGGCCTGCGTGCTGTATTGGGGGAAGAAACGGGTTTTGCGCATTCGGATGAACTCAGCCGTTCTTCCTTGCTACGCGCCGTAGATGCCGTAAGTGCTGTGCGTGCAGGGCGCTCTGGCCGGATGGCCGCACCACCACGCGCCACTAACCAGCGGCTTTACACAGATGCCAATCCACTGGGTGATAGTGATTTTGCAACGCGCTCTGGCTTGCTTTCAAAAATAGATGCCTATGCACGTGGCAAAGATAGCCGCGTGGTGCAGGTTATGGCCTCCCTTTCGGGGGAATGGCAGGCGGTGCAGATCATGCGGGCCGATGGCACGCGGGCGGCAGATTTGCGCCCACTGGTGCGACTGAATGTATCTGTTGTGGTGGAACATGATGGCAAGCGTGAAAGCGGTAGTTACGGGCTGGGTGGCCGGTATGAGATCAACCGTCTGCTGAATGAAGAAACATGGCAGGGCGCTGTGGATGAAGCCTTGCGGCAGGCATTGGTTGCGCTGGAAGCCCAGCCTGCGCCAGCCGGTGCCATGGAGGTTGTGCTGGGCGCTGGTTGGCCCGGCATTTTGCTGCATGAAGCAGTTGGTCACGGGCTAGAGGGTGATTTCAACCGCAAAGGCACCTCTGTATTTGCCGGGCGTATTGGCAAGCGTGTGGCGTCTCCCGGCGTTACGGTAGTGGATGATGGGTCTCTGCCCGATCGGCGTGGGAGCCTGACTATTGATGACGAAGGCACGCCCACGGGCCGCACCGTGTTGATTGAAGATGGTATTTTGCAGGGGTATCTGCAGGACAGGCTGAATGCTCGCCTTATGGGTATGGCACCTACGGGGAACGGACGCCGCCAGTCATACGCGCATATGCCACTGCCGCGTATGACCAACACCATCATGCAGCCCGGGTCTTCGACCTCAGAGGAAATGATTTCTTCTGTAAAGCGCGGCCTGTATGCGGTGCACTTTGGTGGTGGGCAGGTGGATATTACCTCGGGTAAGTTCGTGTTTGCGGCATCCGAAGCCTATCTGATCGAAAATGGCCGCGTAACGGCCCCCGTAAAAGGTGCAACTCTGATTGGAAGCGGGGCAGAGGCCATGACGCAGGTTTCCATGATTGGTGGTAATCTGGAACTAGACCCCGGTATTGGCACTTGCGGTAAAGCAGGGCAGGGCGTGCCAGTTGGGGTGGGCCAGCCCGCCCTTAAAATGACCGGACTGACCGTGGGCGGTACAGCTTAAGGCTTTTTTCCGCCAAATGCTGTTGGGCTGAGTGTTTCTGTTCTCTGCTCTCTCATGCTAGAGCGTCTGTCTGCTGGTTCTGCCCTGCAGACAGGGGCCGGAGAGAAGGGACAGGATAAATGGTCGAGAACGGGTTTAAGAGTTCTTTCATGCGGGAGGCCGCTGCACGCGGCTTTATTTTCCAGTGCACGGATGCCGATGCGCTGGATGCGCTGATGGCAGAAAAATCCGTGGCGGCCTATATTGGGTTTGATCCTACGGCAGATAGCCTGCACGTAGGCAGCCTTATCCAGATTATGATGTTGCGGCTGCTGCAAAAACACGGCCACCGGCCCATAGCGCTGGTGGGTGGTGGCACAGCCCGTATTGGTGATCCATCCTTCCGGGAAGAAGCCCGGCGGTTGATGACGGAAGATATCATCCAGACCAATCTGGCGGGTATTGAAGGCTGCCTACGCCAGTTCCTCACCTTTGGGTCTGGTGCATCTGAAGCCGCCCTTGTGAATAACGCAGATTGGCTGGACAAGCTGGCCTATATTGATCTGCTGCGTGATGTGGGCGTGCATTTTTCCATCAATCGCATGCTGGCGTTTGATTCCGTGAAAAATCGCCTAGAACGTGAGCAGGGGCTGACGTTTCTGGAATTCAACTATTCCATTCTCCAATCCTATGATTTCCGTGAACTAAACCGCCGTATGAATGTGGTGTTGCAGCTTGGTGGGTCAGACCAATGGGGCAACATTATTTCTGGCGTGGAGCTGGTGCGCCGTACAGATCAGAAAAGCGTTATGGGGCTTACCACACCGCTGCTCACAACATCATCTGGTGCCAAAATGGGCAAGACAGCGAATGGTGCTGTGTGGCTTTCTGAAAAACGCTTGCCGGTGTTTGATTACTGGCAGTTCTGGCGCAACACGGAAGATGCAGATGTTGGCCGTTTTCTCCGGCTGTTTACTGAACTTCCGCTGGAAGAATGTGCGCGTCTGGAAGCTTTGCAGGGTGCGGAAATTAACGAAGCCAAAAAAGTGCTGGCAACAGAGGCCACAGCTCTTTGCCATGGGCGCAACGCAGCGCTGGCTGCGGCAGAAGCCGCCCGCCAGACGTTTGAAGAAGGCCGCGTAGCTGCGGCAGATCTGCCTGTGCATGAAGTGGCAGAGGCAGATATGGCTGCTGGTATTCCGGTTTTTCGCCTGTTTGCAGAAGCAGGACTGGTTAAAACAAATGGAGAAGCCCGGCGTTTGGTACGCGGCGGCGGGGCACGCCTTAATAATGATGTGATACAGGACGAAAATAAGCTGATCACACAGCAGGATATGGTTGATGGCGCCATTAAACTTTCTGCTGGCAAAAAACACCATGTTCTGGTGAAGGTTGGGGTTTCAGCCTGATAGACCGATAAGGAGGCTACCGTGAAAAAACTGGCGTTAAAACTGTCCGCTCTGGGGTTGCTGTGCAGCCTGAGCGCATGCGGTGGCCCCTATTATGGTGATGGTGGCCTGTATTATCCTTACGGATATTCAGGATACGGCCCCGTATATGATGATTACTATGGCTATGGCGTTTGGGGCGGCGGTGGCCGAGGCCCGCGCCCACGGCCTGGTTTTGGCCCTGGGGGGCGTCCCGGTGGTCATGGTGGCCCCGGTGGCTTTGGCCCCGGCCCACGCCCCGGCGGCGGAGGTGGTGGTCGTCCGCCAGGTGGTGGTCCTGGTGGCGGTGGTCATCCCGGAGGCGGTGGCGGTCCGGGCGGTCATGGAGGCCCTGGCGGTGGTGGCCCCGGTGGCGGTGGTCACCGATAATCTTGCCAAGGCAGCATTTTTCAAAGTTTGAAGGATGCTGCCTTTTTACTGGAAACGGTTTTTTGCTTACCTGATCAGTTCTGAACAGATGGGTTTTATTGTTTCTCTGCGCAGGGGCTGATGGCGTGCTGTACCCTAAAAAAATTGCATATGTTATTAACTCGCTAGAAGGCGGCGGCACGGGCGCCATGGTGCCCTCCATTACTGGTTTTTTTCGGGCGCGTGGGTGTGATGTTGGCGTATTTGTGCTGACCCCGCGGGATAGGCGCGCAGAGCCTGCACTATTGGCGGCAGGGTTGGACATACACATTAGAGAAGGTGGAGAAAGTGATCACCTTCAGGCCTATTTATGGCTGCGCCGTAAGCTGGCAGCGTGGCAGCCTACCCAGATTTGGACATCCTTAACCCGTTCTACTCTTGTTGGGCAGCAGGTTGGGCGTAGTTTGAGGGTGCCGGTTATCAGCTGGCAGCACAACGCGTTTCTGAAGCCGGGGAATATCCGCCTTTTACGGGCCGCCAAATCTTTTTCAAAACTGTGGGTGTGTGATTCGGAATGCGTGGCAGAGATTACGTGTGAACGTCTTAACCTTCCTGCAAATAAAGTTATGTCTTGGCCGGTTTTTCAGGCTTTGCCAGATATTCAGCCAGCAGAGCCTTGGAAGCCGGGAGAACTGATTCGCGCAGGTTCACTTGGGCGGCTGCATATTGCCAAGGGATACGATATTCTATGCACAGCTCTTAAACGCCTTCAGGCCTACACATCCTTGCCAGCGTTTGAAGTGACGGTAGCCGGTGAGGGGCAAGAACGCGCCCACCTTGAGCAGATGGTAAAAGAATTAAAGCTGACGAATATTCGTTTTTCAGGTTTTGCATCTTCATCTCAGGATTTTTTGCACACCCAGCATCTTTATCTTCAGCCATCTCGGCGGGAAGGATTCTGCATTGCTATGCATGAGGCCATGCAGGCAGGCTTACCTGTAATTGGTAGTGATGTGGGGGAGATGGATCGGTCTATTGTGGAAAACGTAACCGGTTGGAAAGTGCAACCCGAAGACCCAGTTATGCTGGCAGATACATTGGCAGCAGTTCTTGCCCAGCCAGAAAAGCTTTCTGAAGTTGGTCAGAATGCCAGACAATTTGTGTTGGAAAAGTTCAGCAAGGAAAAGTTTTTTGAAAATGGCGATGCCATCTTTCGGCATTTGGCAAGGCAGATTTAAAATGCCTCACGTGCAGCAGGCAGAATCGACCACGTAAAGGGGCAAACATAGCGCTGCTTTGCACAACGCGGCCCGAAAAAGCGATTCTTGCAAAATGTAATGGAAAGACTGGTGCTGCTGGACAGGATTGAACTGTCGACCTCTCCCTTACCAAGGGAGTGCTCTACCACTGAGCTACAGCAGCATAGTCTGCGGGCGTTCTAGCTGTTCGCGCGGAACGCCGCAAGACCAGATGCGGTAAAAAAGACGAAAAAATTAATCGTCCCGGTGGGTTTTTTCCATGCGCTCGTGTTGTTCCTGCGCTTCAATGGAAAGTGTGGCAATCGGGCGTGCTTCCAGCCGTTTCAGGCCAATGGGCTCACCCGTTTCTTCACAGTAACCATATGTGCCGTTTTCAACCCGCTGCAACGCAAGGTTGATCTTGCCAATCAGCTTGCGGGCACGGTCTCGCGTGCGCAGTTCCAGTGCACGGTCTGTTTCTACGCTGGCACGGTCAGTAATGTCAGCTTCATGAATGCCGCCTTCGGAAAGGCTGGCAAGCGTATCTCCTGCTTCTTTAAGAAGGTCGGCGCGCCATTTAAGCAATTTCTGCCGGAAGTACTCCGTCTGAAGGGGATTCATGAACTCTTCATCTTCAGAGGGGCGATAATCTGGCGGTAAGGTAATCATGTCTGTCGTCAGCCTTTGCAATGACAGGCAGCCTGCCTTGAAAGAATGACGCGGCTTATAGCGGCATCCCGCTCACCCGCCAACAATTTTATGGGGCAAAAACGCAGAAAAGAGACAAAGGATAAAGTAAGAGTAAGAAAAGACTACATTTAAAATGAGTAATGAAAAAATATTTTAAGAAAGTTCCCTGCTGTATAAACACTTTCTTAACACAATTATGCACGTTTTTGTGAGTTGGATGCTGCGATAAGCCACCCAACGAACATAAAAATCCATCCCGCTGTGGGGAAAGAAAAAACAGCACTGGTGGAAGTAATGGGCCACAACAGAATGCAACAGGCCACAAATAGCATGGCTTGCTGTGGGTGATGCTCTACATCTAGTGCCTTCCACCCAGTGTGTAACCATTGAAAAGCCAGACCTAGAAATACCATAAGGCCCGGTAAACCGGCTGTTGTGGCAATTTGCAGGTAATAATTGTGGGGATGAATATTGCAGCCCCGATCCGTATCATTTGTAAGGGTTTCTATGCCCAGAAAAGAGAGAGCATGGGTTTGAATAGGAATGTGGCAGAAATTTCTAAAGCCATCCATGCCCAGCCCCATCCAGGGATGTTGGCCAACCATCGTGATAGCAGAGCGGAAGAGCTTGCCGTAATCGCTTTGTGCGAAATGATGCAGTTGGTCTGAAAATTTCAGAACAAGTTTGGCGTAAACGGGCGGAGAGATCACAGGCAGGCTGGCAATCAACCCACCCGCACAAGCAAGAATGAGGCCAAAGGGCAGGCGAAAACGGGGGAAAATAAACGCTGTAAGAGACAGGCCAAAAAAGAGCAGCACGCAGCTCATGCGTTGGCCAATCAGCACCATGGTTGTGACGCCTAACAGCAGGAGTGCACAGCCAAGCCCCCAGGATTTCAGCTTGTTGTGGCGTAACAGGCGCAAAACGCTCGGCATGATGCCGGGAAAGAACAACATCAGCAGCGTAAAGCCTGCACGCGGCTTGGTGAATGGGCCTGTGAGGCTGCCATCACCCCAGCGCGGCATACCCATCAGATTCGTGCCTGTCAGATACTGTTGCCAGCATTGGCTTATCAACCACAAGGCTGCCAGTAAGCAGATTCGCTCCAGCCACAAGCGCCGTTCCTCAGTGGCAAGAAGCCAGCATTGCAGCGCCGCACAAAACAGGAAAAGCCGTGGCAGGCAGAGCGCTTGCACCCATGCCCCCGTAATACCAACATGCACAGAGGAAAGCAGGCATAGCCCACAAAATAGTGCAGCAAGTTTAAGCCAAGGCTGTTTAACCCATTGCCAGTGCCTCAACAGGCAACAGTGCAGAAGAAACAACCCGCCAATAACAGAAGCAAATGTGTCTGAAAGGGCGCGGCTATAGAATAGAAAAAATGGGAAGATGCTTAGACACACCAAGCCTGTTGCTGTCAGATATCCAGCCAGTTTGACACGGAGTGGGGAGGAAACAGCAGGAGGCATGTCTGGAATGGATAAGGCTGGCCACCTGATATTGCAGCCAGCCTCCAATCAGTTTGAGTGATTAGAACGGAATTTCGTCATCAAGATCTCCGTTGCCGCCAGATGCATCCCAGCCGCCGGAGTTATTGCTACCGCTGCGCTGTGCTGGTTGCTGGCGTGGTGCGGATGATGGGGCGCCATAACCACCGCCGCCACTGTTATAGCCGCCGTAGCTGCTGCCGCTTCCGCCACCAAAGCCGCCGCCTTCACCTTCGCCTTCGCTACTATTGCGGCTATCCAGCAGCACCAGTTCACCACGGAAACGGTCGATAATCACTTCCGTCGTGTAGCGTTCCTGCCCACCCTGATCTGTCCATTTTCTGGTCTGCAGGGAGCCTTCCAGATAAACCTTCCGGCCTTTGCGCAAGAAGCGTTCGGCCACATCTGCCAGACGTTCGTTGAAAATAACCACGCGATGCCATTCTGTGCGTTCACGTCGTTCACCAGATGCGCGGTCATTCCATGTGTCGCTGGTGGCCAGAGAGAAGGAAACAATCTTTGCACCGCTCTGGCTGGAACGCACTTCGGGGTCCTTGCCCAGATTGCCGACCAGAATAACCTTGTTAACGCTGCCAGCCATAAATGCCGTTACCTTCTATTTGCGTAAAATCCGTTTTCGTTCTGCCTATGTAGCGCACTGGCCGAACAGGTGAAAGCTTAAAGCCGCCAGATGGAGAATCGGGCTGCACCATGTTGGCGTTCTGCCAGAAAAGCCGGTGTGCTTGCTGTTTCTGGCGCTTCTTCCGGGTTGGAAAAAGGCAATGCTTCTTCACGTCCGGTTTCAATAACCGCAATGGCATTTGGGGCAATCCAGCCTTTGCTTTGCAGGGCTTTAAGTGCGCGTTCAGGCAGATTCTGATGATATGGCGGGTCCAGAAACACCAACCCAGCCGGGGAAGTGCCAGCGGGTGGTGATGTCACATCCCGTGCAATCACGGTGCAGTTCTCTTCCCACTTGCAGGCATGAATGTTGGCCCGGAGCGCGGCTAGGGCAGGGCGGCTCGTTTCGAAGAAAGTTGCATGCTTTGCCCCGCGAGAAAGAGCTTCCAGCCCCAGTGCGCCGGTGCCAGCAAAAGCGTCTAGCACATGCGCTTCAGAAATAAGCGCATGCCCACCCCAAGGTGCATGTAGCAGCATATCAAACAAGGCTTGTCGCACCCGGTCTGCCGTGGGGCGTGTGGCCTGTCCCGCTGGGGCTGTTAGCAACCGCCCCTTGCGGCTGCCAGCAATAATCCGAACCATTAGTCTGCCTGTTTTGCGGGTGCACGCCGGGCTGAGGGAGCCTTTTCTGTTGCCTTGGGCAACTGATCACGCAACACGCGGGGAGAAACTTCCTCCAGTTCGCGGCGCTGCAGGGTACCAAGCTGGAAAGGCCCGTAGCTGGTGCGTATCAGGCGGCTGACATGCAGGTTCATGCCCGCCATCACTTTACGAATTTCACGGTTTTTCCCTTCTTTGAGGGAAACTGTCAGCCACGCATTGTCACCTTTGCGCGAATCCAGAACCGCATGAATGGGGCCGTAACGCACACCATCAAACACGCTGCCCTGAGCCAGACTGGCCAAACGTTCTTCATCCACTACGCCAAATACGCGCACACGGTAGCGGCGTAGCCAGCCGTTGGAGGGGAGTTCCAGCCTACGGGCCAGTTCACCATCATTGGTGAGCAGCAGTAGCCCTTCACTGTTCAGATCAAGCCGCCCAACGCTGATAACGCGTGGCATGCCTTCTGGCAGGGAAGCAAAAACCGTTGGCCGGCCTTCCGGGTCTTTATGCGTTGTCACCAAGCCATCTGGCTTATGGTAGCGCCATAAGCGTGTGCGCTCCGGGGCAGAAACGGGTTCTCCATCAACCTGCACAATATCGCCATTTGTTACAAAGGTGGCAGGGTGTGTTACCGGTTGGCCATTCAGGCGGATACGGTTTTCCTCTATCATGCGCTCCGCATCACGGCGGCTGGCAACGCCACTGCGGGCCAGCCATTTTGCTATGCGTTCCCCTCGGGTTTCCTGCGTCACGCTGAATCTCCTGCTGCCTGTATGAAGGCTTTGAAAAGTGCTTTGTCTGCGGGGTCTATGCCAAATTCCGGGTGCCATTGCACCCCAAGGCAGAAAGAATGTGTGGGATCTTCAATCCCTTCAATAATACCATCTTCTGCCACGGCGTTAATAATGCCACGCCCGGGTGTTTTGACAGCCTGATGATGCGAGGAATTAACGCCAATACGTGCAGGGCTGCCCATGCTACGTGCCAATAAGGTATCGGGCGATATTGTTACGCTATGGCTGGCCTCATTCCGTGGGTTTGGCTGCTCATGCGGAAGAGCTGTTGGGCATTCTTCCGGAATGTGCTGGATCAGGCTGCCACCAAGCGCCACAGCTATAAGCTGCATACCACCGCATATTCCCAAAACAGGCATATCGCGTTGTAGGGCTTCAGCCAGATAAGTCGCTTCTGCCTGCGTGCGGCGGGGGCGCAAGTTTATGGTGGGGTGAACACGTGTTTCCCCATACAAAGTGGGGTCAATATCAAATGCGCCCCCCGTTATAATCAATCCGTCCAGCATGTGCATGTAATCGGCACAAAGCTGCGGAAATAACGGGAGCGCAATAGGTAAGCCGCCCGCGGTGGAAACGGCAGACATATAATTTTCCCGCATGGCATACCATTTGAAGCGGGAATAA
The DNA here is from genome assembly GCF_000285275.1 of Acetobacter pasteurianus subsp. pasteurianus LMG 1262 = NBRC 106471. Taxonomy (GTDB): domain Bacteria; phylum Pseudomonadota; class Alphaproteobacteria; order Acetobacterales; family Acetobacteraceae; genus Acetobacter; species Acetobacter pasteurianus. The sequence goes on along the minus strand of NZ_CADO01000001.1, from coordinate 12,956 downwards.
CGGCCTTCGCCGCCATCTTCCAAATCAAGTGTAATACCAATAACGGGGCGTTTTTCCATCATATGCCACTATCCTGAAAGAACGGGGGAGGGAGAGAGGTAAAGACCGTTCTTTCAGGGCGTATGTAGCAAAGAATGAGCGCGGGAAACAAAAACCCGTGCAGCCAATCCGTTTCCAGCCTGTTTGTTAGCGGGATAGAAAGGAAGGAATACTGATAGGAAGTGTTTTGGTAGCGGTAGGGGGCGGCGCCAAGGTGGCTGGTTCGTAATTGACACCATCTGCGATGGCGAGACCAAATCCAATGGCCGCAGCAGCCAGAATGAAAGACAGGCTATGCATGTTTCTGACCCTCCTCGCTCGGGTTTGGTATGATTGCAAAAAAGCAATCCCACAAGGCATCCTCACGCTCTGTTACAGAACGGATTAAGGCTCCTTTAAGGCAGGATGACAAAAAAGCATGCATGATTGCAAGAAGAATCTGGATATTTTGTAGCATATAAAAGCGAAAAAAACCTGAACGTTTCGGATTGTAGAAAGTAACATTTCGTGAGCACGCAGCATGATTAAACAGAACGGCATGGCACTGGCGTTACAGCAGGCTCAGCTTGCTGCTGAAAATGGAGAAGTGCCCGTAGGAGCCGTGCTGCTGGATGGCAACGGAAATGTGCTGGCGCAGGCAGGTAACCGGGTAGAAGAGCTGCACGATCCATCAGCCCATGCTGAAATGTTGGTCATGCGTGAAGCCGTGCAGCAGCGGCAGGGCCAAAAGCTGGCGGATTGCACTTTATTTGTCTCACTTGAACCATGCCCGATGTGTGCGGCGGCTATGGCGCATTTCCGGCTGGGGAGAGTGGTGTTTGGCGCGTATGACCCCAAAGGCGGCGGTGTGGAGCATGGTGCGCGTTTGCCTTATCGGCCTGAAACCCTGCATCGTATGGAAGTTATAGGCGGGGTAAGGGAACAGGAAGCTGCTGAAATGCTGAAAGCTTTTTTCCAGAAATTGCGCTGCCGATAACATCTTGTGAAATTATAAAGATACAGCTTTTTTTTCTTGGTTAAGAAACCATGTTAGCGTTGTAGGCGTAAGGCACTGTAAACTCTGGGCAATCTGTGGTGGCTGCCGGAGCTGGGTGTTTGGACCGTCCGGGAATTGTCCTGTCGGGATAAAACAAGGAACAGTCGAAGTCGTGATGTCGGGAAAATCTGTGACAAAAGTTTGGGCGCGGAACAGACGCCGTAATTGGATGTCAGCCCTTCTGGCAAGCTGTGTATTGGTAACGGCCGCCGCTCCATGGTGCAGCACGCCAGCACGTGCAGAAGCTGATAGTGTTATTAAGCCAAACACCCCCACTTCTCAGCGTATTCCAGATTTTGTTAGTCTGGTTAAGCAGGTTAAGCCGGCTGTGGTGTCTATTACATCCATGATCCGGGCAGATGCCGTGGAAGGTGATAACGGTGGTATGGGCGGAATGCCTTTTCCGTTCCCGTTCCCTTTCCAGATGATGCCCCAGCCATCACACCAGACGATTGAGGCCAGAGGCTCCGGCTTCCTGATTTCAGCCGATGGCTATGTGGTTACCAACAACCATGTGGTGAAAGGCGCCACCAAGGTTACGGTGACACTGGATGACGGCACAACGCTGCCTGCCAAAGTGGTGGGGCGTGATGGCAAAACCGATCTGGCACTGCTGAAAGTCACGACGTCCGAAAAACTGCCCTTTATTGAATTGGGCGAATCGGATGATGTGCAGCCCGGTGAATGGGTCATTGCCGTTGGCAACCCGTATGGTCTGGGTGGCACTGTTACCGCAGGTATTGTTTCTGCCCGTGGCCGAGACATTAACGAAGGCCCTTACGACAACTTCATTCAGGTTGATGCTCCCATTAACCGCGGGAACTCCGGTGGCCCACTGTTTACGCAGGATGGTAAAGTTGTTGGGGTAAATACCGCCATCCTTTCTCCCTCTGGCGGAGGTTCCATTGGCATTGGGTTTGCCATTCCATCGGATACCGTGCGCAATGTGGTCGAGCAGCTTCGTAAAACCGGCCATGTGGTGCGGGGTTACCTGGGTGTAAACGCACAGGTTATTTCTCCGGTTATGGCGCGTGCGCTTGGCTTGCCAGCCCCCGCCACGCCGGGAGCACCCCCGATTGGGGCGCTGGTAGCAAGCGTAAGCCCCGGTAGCCCGGCTGAAAAAGTCGGCCTGAAATCAGAAGATGTGATTACCGATTTCAACGGGCAGAAGGTCAGCAACCCACATGATCTGGCAGTGCGTGTGGCGTCTATGGCTCCGGGTAAGCAGGCAACCATTGGTTATCTGCGTGGCGGGAAGGCCCAGACAGCTACTGTAACCATCGGAGACCTGAAAACCGCTTCCAGTGATGGCGGTAGCAGCAGCAATTCTGATGTTGCACGTGGCCAGCGGCTTGGTATTGCCTTGGCTCCTCTTTCTCGCGATGTGCGCCAGCAGTTGGGGCTTTCGGCAGATGTGCGTGGCGTTGTTGTGAGTGATGTTGACCCTGGTTCCCCAGCCGATCAGGCAGGGATTCGGCCAGGAGACGTTATTCAGGCAATTGGTAGCCAGGCTGTAGATTCCCCACGTGCGGCAGTTGCCAGCGTGAAGGCAGCACTGGCTGCCAAAAAGCCTGTGCTGTTGCGCGTTATGCGGGATAATCAGTCCCTGTTTATCGCGATTTCTCCAGATGGCGGCAATAACGCCCCGACACCTGATGATGGTGGTGATGACGACGATAACTAAAGGTTAAAGTTATCCGAATCGTTGGAAAGGCTGGTTCAGAAATGGGCCAGCCTTTTTTCTTTTACGGCCTTAAATGGATTTAAGGCCGTAAGCGATATCTTGCAGATTGGGCAGGGAAAGGATGCGGATACAGTGATTCTCTGTGCCGGAGATAATTTTATCGCGGCGGAGGGTGCTGATGGTGCGGCTTACAGTTTCAATTGTCAGCCCAAGATAGTCTGCAATATCCACACGCGTCATGGGCACGGAAGCTGTCGTTTCCGCATCAGGATCGTGCGGATGTGTGCGATGATATTGCTTGATCCGGTCTAGCAGAAAGCTGGCAACTTTTTCTTTTGCTGTTTTGCGTCCCAAAAGCAGCATCTGCTCCTGCGCATCAGCCAGTTCGTGCGTGACAGCGGAGAGAAGATGACGGGCGAATCCGGGGTATTCTGCCAATAAATTTTCTATCTGCGTATGCGTGCAACGGCACAATAATACAGTGCTTACAGTTTCAGCCCCAAAGGAATAAGTGCGTGAATTGCTTAGGCCCACAAACTGCCCAGCATCGGCAAATCCGGTAATCTGGCGGCGTCCATCTGGCAGAGATTTAAACAGTTTAACTGTGCCATTAATCACGTTGAAAAAAGCGGATGCCGGGGTGCCTTCCTCAATAACCGCTGTGCCCGGTGGCAGGGAAATCTGGCGTGTAGCCTGTGCCAAAACCGTCACATCATGATCTTCTATGCTGCTGCAAAGGTTGTACTCACGCACCTTGCACATCAAGCATCGCGCGGAATCAGGATCAGCGCGCCCAGTACGTTTGCCAGCGGGATGAAGTGCCTGAGCGGAAGGAGAAGGTGGCATGGGAGCAGAATCCGGGAAAACCGGTACCTTCAGCATTATGGCGCGCGTGCTGGACCGGAAAGAAAAGAGATATGTTGCGTAAATATTATGTCATTGTTGATATAAATCAATAATGCGCGGTTGTCTGGGGTGGATTGGTTACAATTTACCTTAGCCATAGGCCTTAAAATGCGCTGTGGTTAAAATGACACAGTATTGTCGCATATGAGGCCGAGATGACTGGGATTTGATCTAAATCAAGGCTGGAAAAACGAGCGCATGATTTTTCCCGCTTCAGATATCGTTCTCTAGCGCAGTGGAAAGACACGCAGGCATGGTCAAGTTCCGTTCCCTATTTACGGCAGTGGTGGCTGGTGTTGCCGCTCTGGCCGGCACCGCCAAGGCTCAGACAGCAGCCCCTAACGCTGCATATGTGAATGCACCTGTCATGCAGCGCATTCCCGATGCACCAAAGCCGGGTGCAGGGCACTGTGGTCTGTTTGAAACCTGCGCCAGCACCAAGATCGGTCTGGGCCGCGGTGATTTCATGATCCGCCTGTCCGGTGTCGGCGTTCTGCCGCAGGACCGTGATAGCAACGTGAGCCTGAGCACGAACAGCGGTGGTAGTTACACGCATCTGAACCACACACATCTTTCCACCACCAATCAGGCCATGCCGGAACTGACGGTGGAATACTTCATCACAGACAACCTATCTGTTGACCTGATTGCCACCAGCACCCGCCATGAAGTGGCTGCTCTGGGTAGCGATGTGCCTGCACTGCATGGTCCCCGCAAGTTGGACGTTGGTAGCGCATGGGTTCTGCCCCCTACGCTGACATTTGCTTGGCATTTCCGTCCGCATAAGCGCTTCAACCCGTATGTGGGTGTTGGCGCAACGGCTATGTGGTTCCACAACATGAACGGTAATCATGGTGCAGCTCTGGGGCTGACCAAGCTGAACGCAGGCTTTACCGGTGGCCCTTCTGTGAACGTTGGTTTCGATTATCAGATCGTCGGCAACTGGTTCTTCAACGCAGACGTCAAGCAGATGTTCGTGCGTATGCATGCTTGGGTTGAAAACCCGCAAGAAACCCTGAAAGTAAAAGCACACGAATCTCTGGATCCGACAGTGGTTTCCGCTGGTATTGCTTACCGGTTCTAAGAGATATTATGGGCGCGGCATCCGTATCTGATCTGATTTCCCGCTACGGTGGGAATCTGCCGCGCTATACAAGTTACCCGACCGCAGCCAGCTTTACGGAAGCGGTCGGTTCCCAACAGGTTGCAGGCTGGCTTAAAGCTTTACCTGAGAATGAACCTGTCTCCCTCTATTTTCATGTTCCTTTTTGCGATGAACTCTGCCGATTTTGCGGATGCAATACATCCGTTATGCGGCATGAGGATGGGCGCCTGGCTTACGGTGACCTTCTGCGTGAGGAAATGCGCCGTATTGTGGCCCTTGTGGGGGAACAACGCACGGTAAGGCATGTGCAGTTTGGTGGCGGCACGCCTACCACTTTGCCTCCGCATTCTTTGCGTCAGATCATGCGTTCTATCCGGACATTCTTTCAGGTTGATCCGCAGGCTGAATTGGCCATGGAACTTGATCCACGGCATGTGCCGCAGGATTATCCTGCTTTATTGGGCGATCTGGGTTTTACTCGTATCAGCCTTGGCGTGCAGGATCTGGAACCTCGGGTGCAAGAAGCGTGTGGACGCCATCAGTCCTTTGAACAGACGCAAGCGAGCATTCAGGCTGCGCGTGATGCCGGTGTATCTGGCGTTAATATAGATCTGATTTACGGCCTGCCTTACCAGACGGTTGAAAGCGTGGGCGCAACCGCACTTAAAATTGCATCGTTGCGGCCAGACCGGTTGGCGGTATTTGGATATGCCCATGTGCCATGGAAGCAAAAACGACAGCGTCTGATCCCAGAAGCCTCCTTGCCAAAGTCTGAGGAAAGATTGGCGCAGCGGGCGGAAATAGACAGAGTTTTGCAGGCGCAGGGGTATCGGCCCATAGGGTTGGACCATTATGCTTTACCAGAAGATGGTTTGGCTCAATCTGCGCAAGCAGGCACGCTGCACCGTAATTTCCAAGGTTATACAACAGATCCCTGTCCTGTTTTGTTAGGCATGGGGGCTTCTGCCATTTCCATGCTGCCTGCTGGGTTTACCCAGAACATTACAAGCGTGGCAGCTTATGCACGGGCAATGGCTGAAAATTCCGATTCCCTCCCCGTAGCGCGTGGTGTTGCTTTTACGGAAGATGACAAACTGCGTGGGGCCATTATCGAACGCATTATGTGCGATATGGCGGTTGATCTTGCCGTTGTAGGGCAGGGGGGTGATTTTTCTGAAGAGCTTGCACAACTTCATCCACTTGAGCAGGATGGGTTGGTAAAGATTGATGGCCAGAAAATCAGCATTACGGCGTTTGGGCGGCCTTTTGTAAGGCATGTCGCGGCCGTGTTTGATACACGCCGGCGTGCTTTACAGCAGCAGGCCCAAGGTGCTGGGCAAGGTGCCACACCACAGTTTTCTGCTGCCCTTTAAGTAGAACCAAGTCTTGATTGTGCCAGTATTTTGGCGCAAGGAAGGAAGGCTCTCCAAGAAAGGGAGCTATGCAAGACAGCTATAGCGCTGTCTTTTACTCAGCCGATATTCTGTGACAGATGAAGGATCGGACGCCATGAGTCCTGATGCCATTGCTCCCGATCAGAGCGTGACGTTCTCTCTGCCAAATCTGTTGGCGCAAACGCCAGTGGCTTCTGACCCTTTTCCACATTGGATGTTGGAAAACGTGCTGGAACCAGATGCCTGTGCGGCATTACTGGAATGGGATCCCGGCGCGTCGGCTATTGCAGGAGACGTGGGAGGGCGACGTGAGACGCGGAACAAGTCTCGCGTGTTTGTTGATCCTGCCGTTCGGCAAAAGGATGAACGCCTCAACCGCATGGCGCATTTGCTGGATAGTGATGCCATGCGGCTGGCTTTTGAACGTATCTGCAATGTGCAGCTGCATACAGCAGCCCTGCGGCTGGAGTTGTGTCTGGATTCGGATGGTTTTTGGCTGGAACCACATACAGATATCGGCGCTAAAAAACTGACACTGTTGATCTCTCTTTCAACCGGAGAAGGGGCCGATGAACTGGGGACTGATCTGATGACTCCAGATGGCCAATCAGTTGTGCGGACATCAGGTGCATTTAATTCGGCGGTGCTTTTTATTCCGTCGGACAAGACATGGCACGGCTTTGTAAAGCGGCCCATTAAAGGCACACGACGTACCTTGATTGTTAATTTTGTTGATCAGAACTGGCGTGCAGTGCACGAACTGGCGTTTGGGCCGCGTTCTGTTCAGCACTGATTTTTCTGACATGGCTGTTTCTGGCAGAACGGGCCTGCGTGCCCGTTTTTGCAATTCTGCGCCAAATCGGGTTTAGGGAAGCAGCATATCTTTAAACGGGGATGAAACGGGAATGAGCGAGCCTGTGCGGGAATCGATGGAATTTGATGTCGTTATTGTTGGGGGTGGCCCGGCTGGGCTGGCCGCTGCAATTCGGCTACGCCAGCTTTCTCCAGATCTGAGCGTTTGCCTGATTGAAAAAGGCAGCGAGATCGGAGCGCATATTGTTTCTGGGGCCGTTATTGAACCCCGCGCACTGGCAGAACTTATTCCTGACTGGAAAGAACGTGGTGCACCGCTGAACACACCGGTGACATCAGAAGATATGCTGTATCTTACCGAAACCGGCAGCTTGCGTGTTCCGCTGCTGGATAAGGTTATGCCGCATATGGCAAACCACGGGAACTATATTGTCAGCCTTGGGGAAGTCTGCCGTTGGCTGGCGACGCAGGCAGAAGAACTCGGGGTGGAAATCTATCCGGGTTTTGCGGGTGCCGATGTCATTATCGAGCGTAACCGCGTGGTTGGCGTTGTAACTGGTGATATGGGTGTGACCAAGGAAGGTACACCTGGCCCCAATTATCAGCCTGGTATGGAACTGCGTGCCCGTTACACCCTGTTTGCAGAAGGGTGCCGTGGCTCCCTGACCAAGCAGGTGATGGCGCATTACGATCTACGTAAAGATGTGGACCCGCAGACATACGGCCTTGGTATCAAGGAAGTATGGGAAATCCCGGCAGAAAAACATCGCCCCGGCTTGGTGCAGCATAGCTTTGGCTGGCCGCTGGATGACAGCACCTATGGCGGCGCATGGTTGTACCACTTTGGTGAAAATCTGGTGTCCTACGGCTTTGTGGTGGGGCTGGATTACGCCAATACGTGGCTTTCTCCATTTGAAGAAATGCAGCGCATCAAGCTGCATCCGGCCTTCCGCCAGCATCTGGAAGGTGGACGCCGCATTTCTTACGGTGCGCGCGCTCTTTCCGAAGGTGGTTTGCAGGCCATTCCGCGTCTCACCTTCCCCGGTGGTGCATTGATTGGGGATTCTGCTGGCTTCCTGAACGTGCCTAAAATCAAAGGTACTCATACAGCCATGAAGTCCGGCATGCTGGCGGCAGAATCTGTTGTGGAAGCCATGAAAACCGACCGTGTTGAACCCGGTGCCTTTACAGAAAAGGTGCGGCGTTCATGGTTGTGGCCGGAACTGCGGTCTGCACGTAATATTCGTCCGGCTTTTGCGCATTTTGGTGCCAAGGGTGGCGCTGTGTATGCAGCTATTGATGCCATGTTGCTTCGTGGCCGTGCGCCGTGGACACTGCACTTCAAGCATGAAGACAGTGATACCCTTAAGCCTGCCTCCTTGTCTGAAAAGCCGTTCTACCCCAAGCCGGATGGCAAGCTGACATTTGATCGTCTTTCTTCGGTCTTTCTGTCCGCTACCAATCATGAGGAAGATCAGCCGGTGCATCTGCGCCTGCGTAATCCCAGCCTGTGGAAACCGGTGAACTGGGATGTTTTCCGTGCCCCAGAAAGCCGTTATTGCCCTGCCGGTGTGTATGAAGCGGCAGACGAAGCCACAAACCCACACTTGCAGATTAACGCGCAGAACTGCGTGCACTGCAAAACGTGTGACATTAAAGACCCCGCCCAGAATATAGACTGGACCACGCCAGAAGGTGGTGGTGGCCCTAATTATCCGGCCGGTATGTGAATTTGGAGTAAAGTACGGTAAGGCTGCGTCCGAACCATCCTGCGTCTGCAAGCGAAAGAAGTCATGAAGATACTTGTACCTGTAAAGCGGGTTGTTGATTACAACATCAAACCGCGTGTGAAGGCAGATGGCAGTGGTGTTGATACCACTGGCGTCAAGATGTCCATGAACCCGTTTGATGAAATCGCGGTGGAAGAAGCTGTGCGCCTGCGCGAAAAAGGTGCGGCTTCCGAAGTTGTTGTGGTTTCTGTTGGTGTTCAGAAAGCGCAGGATACACTGCGCACTGCCATGGCTATGGGCGCGGACCGCGCTATTCTGGTTCTGTCAGAAGAAAGCCCCGAACCGCTGGCCGTAGCCAAAGTGCTGCGTAAGCTGGTGGAAAAGGAAGAACCGGGTCTGGTTATTCTGGGCAAGCAGGCTATTGATGATGACATGAACGCCACAGGCCAGATGCTTGCTGGTCTGCTTGGTTGGGGACAGGGCACGTTTGCCAGCAAGGTAGAAATTGCTGATGGCCATGCACGTGTCAGCCGTGAAATTGATGGTGGCACGGAGGAAGTTTCCCTCACATTGCCCGCTATTATTACGGCCGATCTGCGCCTGAACGAACCACGCTATGCTTCTTTGCCGAACATCATGAAGGCTAAGAAGAAGCCGCTGGAAACCATTGAAGCCGCTGAACTGGGTGTGGACATGAAGCCGCGCCTGAGCGTTGTTTCCGTTGCTGAGCCGTCGGAACGCAAGGCTGGCATCAAGGTTGGTTCCGTTGGGGAACTGGTAGAAAAACTGCGTAACGAAGCAAAGGTGATCTGATCATGACCGCTCTTGTTCTTCTGGATCATGAAGAAGGCCAGATCAGAAAGGCCGCTCTGTCTGCTGTAACGGCAGCTGCCCAGTTGGGTGACGTGCATGTGCTGGTGGCGGGTGATGCCTCCATCGCACAGGCTGCGGCTGCGGTGCCCGGCGTTGCCAAAGTGCTGCATGCAGCAGATGCACGCTATGCACACGAACTGGCAGAACCTTTGGCTGCTCTTATTGTTTCTCTGGCAGGCCAGTACGATCATATCGTTGCTGCTGCGGGTGCTACGGGCAAGAATGTGCTGCCACGTGCAGCTGCTCTGCTGGATGTGCAGCCGATTCCAGATGTTATCCGCATTGTGGATGCAGAAACATTTGTGCGCCCTATTTATGCGGGCAATGCACTGGCCACTGTTAAGTCCTCAGATGCCAAAAAGGTGCTGACGGTACGTAACGCTGCTTTTGATGCTGCAGCATCTACAGGTGGCAATGCTCCGATTGAAGCTGTGGACGCAGTGGATGCGCCAGCGGTTTCCAAGTTTGAAACTGTTCAGCTGTCTGATTCCGAACGTCCGGACTTGGAAACAGCCCGCGTGGTTGTATCCGGTGGTCGTGGGATGCAGAGCGAAGAAAAATTCCATACTCTGGACCCGCTGGCTGATGCCTTGGGTGCAGCTATTGGTGCCTCTCGCGCTGCTGTGGATTCCGGTTTTGTGCCGAACGAATATCAGGTTGGGCAGACAGGTAAGATTGTTGCACCTGAACTTTACATGGCCTTCGGCATTTCCGGCGCTATCCAGCATCTTGCCGGTATGAAAGACAGCCGCGTGATTGTGGCAATCAACAAAGATCCAGAAGCTCCCATTTTCCAGGTTGCAGACTATGGAATGGAAGCAGATCTGTTTGAAGTTGTGCCGCAGTTGGTTGAAGAGCTGAAGAAATAAATCTTCGCTTTTAAACTCTTTGCTTAAGCAACCCCGCATACAGCTATGTGTGCGGGGTTTTTTTTGAGTGGCTATTTATGCACCGTAAGTAGCCAGAAACATCTTTACAGATGCATGAATAACTTTTTCTTCGTCTTCAGCCATATTGTCATACGGCATGTTAAAGCGCTTTCTATGTGCGATCCGTGTCTGACAAAGTGAGAAAAACTGCTCTGCGGCAAAAACAGGGTCATCCGTTTTTAGTGTGCCACGCTGGGTTTGCTCGCGAATCCAGTTAGACAGGGTTTCAATGGCAATCCGCGGGCCGTGAGACCAAAAGATGGTTGCAAGCTGAGGAAAATGCGGCGCCTCAGAAACAATCATTCTGTAAAGCATCAAGCTTTCTGGCTGGGTAATCAATTGCACCATAGCGCGTGCTACGGCTGTAAGTGTTTCTTTGGGGGATGCCTCTTTTTGCACTGGCGCAAGAGCTGGGGGCAGTTTTTCCCGGCAGCATTTTTCTACAAAAGCCCCAAAGAGATCCGCTTTATTGGTGAAATAATTATATAATGTGCCCTTAGAAACCCCTGCTTCCCGCGCAATGGCAGACATACTGGCGCCTTCGTAACCGTGTTCAGCAAACACGTTGTAGGCTCCTTTTAAAATCTGCTCTCGCTTTGCTTCAGATTCCCCTGTGCAGGTAGAAGTGAGGGAGGAAACGGAGGAAGATTCGGACATCAGGATTTCAGACTTTAAAGATCAGGCGATTGACGCACAGAGGAAAGAAGGTAGGTTACCATGCTGACCGAACTGGTCGGTCAGTGCAAGGGCTGGTATTTTCTATCAGGCATATAATTTTCGGTGAGGGTGAACGGGTGGCAAAACGGAATGCACAGCGCACAGGCGCGTTGGCGCTGGTTTTCATGCTGGCGGGGTGCATGGTGGGGCCAGATTATAAAAAACCGGATACATGGTCTCCCTCTCAGTGGCAGCGTGCGGCAGATAAAGATACATCACAGTTGCTCAGTGTCCCCACAACGCAGGCACCCGATCCCCAGTGGTGGGCCATTTTTAATGATCCTGAACTGACTTCGCTTGAAAAACGTCTGGCAGATCAGAACCTTGATGTACAGCAAGCCACCGAACAATTTGCAGTTAGCCGTGGCCAATTGTTGTTGGCTGGGGCGGAGCGGTTTCCAGATCTTGCTGCTTCGGGGTCATATCGTCGGGCGCAGCATAGCAGTAAGCAGTTGCAACGCATTGTAGAGCGTATTGGTGAAAATGCGGCCGGAACAGGAATGGGGGAAATGCTTTCTGCCCAGTCCTCATCCATTTCCATTCCTTTGCTGAACCAATGGCAGGATGGACTGCAGGCTAGTTGGGAGATCGATCTCTGGGGACGTGTGCGCAGGCAGTATGAAGCTGCCAAGGCGTATATGAAAGCTACCATGGAAGAGCGCCGGGGCATTCTGATTGCTCGTCAGGCAGAGCTGGCATCAGACTACATGACGCTGCGTAACCTGCAGGAACAGTTACGTATCACGAAAGAGAATCGTGATGCGGCTTCAGAAATCCTACAGTTAAGTTCATCACGCTATAAAAGCGGCTTGGTGAGCGAACTGGATGTAGATAGCGCCCGGTCAGAAGTGGAGCGGACAAGCGCGCTTATCCCTCAGTTTGAACAACGCATTGCTATGCAGATCAATGCTATCAACTTGCTGATGGGTGCTCCTCCTGGTGGATTGAATGCAGAGCTGGAGAAAACGGCGGGTATTCCGCCAGTACCGCCGCAGGTGCCGGTTGGCTTGCCATCAGAATTGGCAGAACGTCGCCCCGATATCCGTGAGGCTGGGGAGGAACTTCATGCCGCCACTGCAGAGGTGGGGCAGGCTGAAGCTGATTTCTACCCAAAGGTTACTATTGATGCGGGGTTTGGTTTCCAGTCCTTCTCTTTCCGAGATATGGGGTTCTGGAGCTCCCGTATGTGGAATGTCGGGCCTGCCATTACGCTTCCCATTTTTCAGGGTGGACGTCTGACAGGCCAACTGCATATGAAAAAGGCTTCCCAGAAAGCGGCGGCCCTGCGGTATCGTAAAACGGTTCTGAATGCCTGGAAGGAAGTGGACAACGCACTTACAGCCTATCAGGCGGAGCAAAAGCGCAATCAGAACATTCGCAATCAGGTTGCGGCAGATGCACGTTCGCTAGAATTAGCGCAAAGCCAATATAAGCATGGGCTTCAAAGTTATCTGCAGGTTCTGGATACACAGCGTCGGCTTTTGCAGTCCCAGACGCAGCTGGCAGATAGCACAGCAACCATGTCGGGTAATTTGGTGCAGCTTTATAATGCCCTTGGGGGAGGGTGGGAGACTGCTTTCCCTGAGAAAACCAAGGCTATTGCCAAAAACTGAGTATAAAAATTAGGCGGCCGTATGGCCGCCTTTTTTATGAAAAAATGCATTTCTTTGAAGAATATGAATTTTTTCTGATTTTAGGTGTTGACGGTGTGTGTGGGTGGGGTGTAGAAG
>NZ_CADO01000002.1 GCF_000285275.1 Acetobacter pasteurianus subsp. pasteurianus LMG 1262 = NBRC 106471 | reverse complement strand
CAAACTACAACCCTCACGTGCCACTCTCAGGGCTTAACTGACGACACGCCGTAAAGCGTGCCACGCCACCAGCAAGGTTACGCACCAGATCCACAATAGTTGGACGTTCCAGAAACTCGAAAGCGCCTGAACGTTCCGCACTTTCTTCTTCCATGCGCGGCTGGAAGTACCCAACTGTCAGCGTTGTATTTCGTAATCCTGTATAGTTCAGGTTTGCTTCAAACAGGCCTACCGTTCCATCAACACTGCTGGATCCAAAATCTGGTGTAACGTTCACAACCCAATCTTTATACCGCCACGAAAGATAGAGCCGTAGGCGACGTGCATTTTGTGTGAGTGAATTGAAATTGTCTTTGGCCTCCCCATTGCGTGGGGACATACCAAAAAATCCCCCAACATCTTCCTGAGCCAGCAAACCAATAGAAAATGCGTAGGCTTTATCATCCGAAGCAATGGTTGGACGTCCTTTAGGAAAACCAACCTGAATGCCACCAATATGGACTGTTTCTTCCTTTGCTGAAGCAGCTTTAAATTCCGCCCATGAAGCAACAGGACCTTCAGGCAAAGCCGGGTGACCTTCCGAACCGGTGCGGGGGCCATGATGCACAGGATTTGAAGGTTCTTCTGCAAACACAGGCTGAGGCTCCTCCGCTCCAGCGGCCACAAGATGCGGATGCGTGGTGCGGGATGCAACCTTGGCATTGTTGCCCTTACTTTGTGCAACATGCTCATATCGTGAAACGCGCATTTGCAGGCGGTGGATTTCACCCTGCATGTCACGCCGCATCATGGCCATTTCACGCCGCAGAGCCGCAACTTCAGCTTCTGATGTTTCTGCATGTAATACGCACGGAAAAAACAGACCTGATATGGCTGTTGTCAGCAAAAAACCAGAGCGAACGGAACCAGTCATTAAGCGCCCCCAACAACCACATTGGTTGTTTTTAACCCACATAGGAAATACTTGTTGTTTTACTTGAATACGATTTTACGTATATTATTTCGAACCGAGAACTATTTAGCTTGCAGAAACCCTTCCTGTCAAAACATAAAACACTGTTTGGAAAGGCTTTTATTTCTGCATGTGCCCAATAGATCAATCAGGTTGTTTCAATACACGAAAAACCTGTTTTTTAGGTGCGCATTCCACCCCGCCCTTGGTTCCCACGACGGAACACGCATGTAACAGACAGGATTGGGTTATCTGTCTGCGTAAATCTGCTGTTATGTAAAGATTTTACGCTTTCATGCGCCGCATAGAAACGACGCGTGGAACGGTCTGCCTCCAAAATAACAGTACCCAAAAAAGTACCATTCACTTCGACAATCTGAGATTCCAGCATTTTAATGCCTCTGGATAAAGAACACACCCAGCCGGCAAACTGATTATCCGGCCAGATCAGAAAAAGAATACAGACGTATATTCAAACGCCTTAGCAGCACGACATCGAGCCGCGCAGCACATTCGTAAACAAACCGGATACATGCACATCACCCTTTGTGATTCTGCTGCGTTGTGACTTGAAAGACATTATGGGCAAACACACAACCGCGCAATAATAAACTATTAAAAATGGTTATTTTTTTTAACAACAAAAATTTAAGCATGTTGATTTTTGTTTTTTTAATCAATGCATTAACAAAAATTTTCTGTTCGGAAAAATTTTTGCCTCGGCAGACACTGCCTCTGAGAATCGCAGAAAATTTTTAGCACGTATATTTTTCGTATTTTGTTATTTCCAGCGATAGGATAGGTTTTAATAACATTCAGCGTAAGGAAAGGCTCTGAAGACCCAACATGGTTTGACCTGCAGAGTATGCCCCAGGGCATATTCCATTTTCAAAACAAATCATACGTATAACGTGCCGCCACGATGGATTTATCTGCTTGCCTATGTTTTTTCTGCGCCGCCATACTCTGCCCGGCTTTCCGCTTACCTTTGGCATTACGCTTTTATGGGTAGGATTGCTTGTTATTCTACCCTTGCTGGCTCTTCTCTTGCGCCCTTGGCAGGATGGTACGGCTGCCATTTTGCAAACCTTGCATGATCCCCGGGTATTTGCGGCCTTTCGGGTTAGCTTTGGTTGTGCACTGTTTGCGGCTTTGCTTGATCTGCCTTTAGGCATTCTGTTGGCGTGGACATTGGTGCGGCTGCGTCCACCAGGTTACAAAATTATCAATGCATGCATTGATCTGCCTTTTGCTATCCCCACAGCTGTCACAGGTATTACGCTGGCCACTTTGTACGGCCCCAATGGCTGGATGGGAAAGCTGCTGGCACATGCCGGTTTACAAGTAGCCTTTACGCCAACCGGCATTGTCATTGCCCTCATGTTTGTGGGCCTTCCGTTTCTTGTGCGTACCATTGAACCTGTATTGCAAAACTTTCCATCTGAAGTGGAAGAAGCCGCTTTCTTGCTAGGGGCAACGCCTTTTCAGAAATTTTACCGCGTCATTCTTCCTGCTATTCTGCCGGCAACATTAAGCGGTTTTGGGTTAGCCTTTGCACGCTGCATTGGTGAATATGGTTCCGTTATCTTTATTGCAGGTAATCAACCTTTCCGCAGTGAAATTGCACCTCTGCTCATTGTCATGCGCCTGCAGGAATTCGATTATTCTGGCGCAACCACCATTGCTGTCATGCTGCTGCTTACCGCCTTGCTCTGTCTTGGGGGTGTAAGCTTCTTGCGCCTGCGCGCTTCACGCGGTCTGATTATGGAAGAGACAAAATGACAACCGCACGCTTTTCCATAAGCCGTTTTCTTCTGTGTGGGTGCAGTTACGCAGTTGTGCTGCTTATGCTTCTGCTGCCACTTGTGCTTATTTTTACAGAAGCTCTGAGGCAAGGGTTGTCTGCTGCCGTATCTGCATTGCTGGAACCGGATGCTCTTGCTGCTATCCGCTTAACCGCGTTTGTTACTGTAATTGTTACCGTTACAAACACTCTCGGTGGTATTGCTGCGGCATGGTGCCTGACAAAATACTCCTTTGCGGGCAAGCGCTTTCTAATCATGCTGATAGAACTGCCTATCAGCGTATCCCCCGTCATTGCTGGCCTGATATGGCTTTTGCTGTTTGGGCAGGAAGGCTGGTGGGGCAACTGGTTAGCAGCCCATAACATGCAAATTGCTTTTGCCGTACCCGGCATTGTATTGGCCACCCTGTTTGTAACGTTTCCTTACGTCACGCGCACTCTTATGCCCTATATGGAACAGCAGGGCCGCGATGCAGAAGAAGCAGCATTTTTGCTGGGTGCGAATTTCTGGCAAACCTTATGGCAGGTCACTCTGCCAGATGCCCGCTGGGCGCTACTTTCTGGCATTCTGCTTACCACTGCCCGCGCTATTGGTGAATTTGGCGCTGTTTCTGTTGTTTCAGGCCATATCCCAGGTGTGACAGAAACTATGCCGCTGCATATCGAAACACTTTACAATGGATACCAAACAGTAGCCGCCTTCAGCATGGCCGCACTTCTTGCCCTATGTGCCATGAGCACAGTTCTGCTTCGCACACTATTTGAGCATTCTTTTAGGAAACAGCCTTCATGAGCGTTAACCTGCACTCTTTTACACAATATGCTCCTGGTTCCTCCCGTAAGATTTTGGACAATATCAATCTGACAGTTGAAGACGGTGCCTTTATTGCGTTGGTTGGCCCCTCTGGTGCAGGCAAAACATCTTTGCTGCGTGCCATTGGTGGCCTCTCCCCGGTATATGCAGGACAACTGCTGATTGATGACCTGCCGATTGGTCATTCTGATCTTCCAAAACGCAAAACCGGCTTTGTATTCCAGAACTATGCGCTGTTCAGGCATATGAGTGTAGCGCGCAATATTTCCTTTGGGCTTGATGTTTTGCCACGCAAGCAGCGCCCAGATCGCGCAGCTATTACAGCCCGCGTGCAGGATCTGCTTGAACTTATTCAGCTTCCCCATTTGGCAGATGCTCGTCCAGATCAGCTTTCTGGAGGCCAACGGCAACGCGTTGCTCTAGCCCGTGCCCTTGCCACAGAACCAAAACTGCTTTTGTTGGATGAACCATTTGGAGCGTTGGACCCGATTGTACGCCGCACCATCCGCCGCTGGTTGCGAGAACTGCATGACAAGTTGGGCCTTACAACCATTCTGGTTACGCATGACCATGAAGAAGCTCTGGATATTGCTGACAGGCTGGTGGTCATGCAGGATGGCCGCATTGTGCAGGATGCTGATGCCACGACGCTCAACACATCTCCACAAACACCGTTTGTTATGCAGTTTTTGGGTGAGACACTCGAATTTGCGGGGAAAATACAGGATGGGCAGTTTATTCCTGAAGATACTGATGCCCTGCCATTTCCAGTAAGTGAAAAGAACGGAAAAACAATCGTATTTATCCGCCCCTGCGATGTGCAATTTATAAGCGGCAAAGGGATGGCTCATATTCTTTCTCGCAGCCGCAACCCCAATGGGCTGTATCATTATGCTGTGCAAACCACGCAAAGGGCGCTTGATATTACAACACCAATGCCAACCGAAATTTCCGAAGGTGAACAATTCGGGCTGGATATTTCACACGGCAAAATTTTCTCAAATCTTCCGTAGGATAAAGCCCTGCCTATAAGCCGGATTGACAGCACACATTTTATATGTTGCGTTAAAATAACGGTTGATATGCAAGAACTTAGATAACCTTTTGCATTTCTGTATAAATTGATTCTGTATTTTCAATTTATTGTGAAAATACAGAATTTCTATCTGCATGGAATGTTTGTATGCCTGATAAAACCTCCACTCCGCACACAACGCCATCACATACAGCAGAAGGTTATCATCGCGCCCTCAATAAACGGCAGATCCAGATGATCTCCATTGGTGGCGCTATTGGCACTGGTTTGTTTTTAGGCGCGGGTGGACGCCTGCAAGCCGTGGGGCCCTCGTTAGCCCTGATCTATCTGGTATGCGGGATTTTCTGTTTTCTCATGCTGCGCGCTTTGGGTGAGTTGGTGATGTATCGCCCCACCAGCGGCAGCTTTGTTTCCTACACCTTGGAATTTCTAGGCCCCAAGGCATCTTACATTGCTGGCGCCATGTCTTTCTTCAACTGGGCCATGACAGGCATTGTCGATATTACCGCCGTAGCGCTTTACATGCATTTCTGGGGCACTTTTGCGCACATGCCCCAATGGGTATTTGCCATGCTGGCGCTTTTACTCATAACCGGCATGAACCTGATTGGCGTGAAATGGTTTGGGGAAATGGAGTTCTGGTTTTCCCTTATCAAGATTGTCGCGTTGGTTCTCTTTCTTATTATCGGAAGCGCCATTTTGGGCCTGCGTGTGCCTGTAGATCATAACACAACCGGTTTCAGCCTAGTTACACAGCATGGCGGTCTGTTTCCTCATGGCATTCTGCCTGCATTGGCCCTCACACAAGGGGTGATTTTTGCCTATTCAGGTATAGAAATGATCGGCACTGCTGCTGGTGAATGTCAGGATGTGCGCACCGTTCTGCCCACGGCCATCAATAACGTAATGTGGCGCATTGCCATTTTTTATGTTGGCACAGTTACTCTGCTGGTTCTTCTTCTGCCTTGGTCTGCCTATCAGGCTGGCACCAGCCCATTTGTGACGTTCTTCTCCCATCTGGGTATATCGGGCGTAGATTCCATTATGAACATCGTGGTGCTTACGGCAGCACTCTCCAGCCTGAACTCTGGTTTATATTCTACAGGCCGTGTTTTACGCGCACTGGCGCTAAATGGCTCCGCCCCGCGCTATCTGACACATATGAGCAAGCAGTCCGTTCCTTCTGCTGCCATTCTCACAACCGTTGGCATCTACCTTGTTGGCGTTTTTCTGAACTATTTGCTGCCTTCGCAAATCTTTGAAATTGTTCTCAATCTGGCTTCTCTGGGAATTATCAGCACTTGGTGCTTTATCCTGCTCAGCCAGATCAAACTACGGCAAGCCATCAACGCAGGCCGCATTGCTCCTACCGGATTTGCCATGCCGGGTGCGCCATTTACATCTTGGGCAACCATTTTGTTCTTTTGCAGCATTATTGTGCTTATGGCGTTTGATTACCCAACAGGATCATTCTCTGTGGCCTGTATTCCCATTCTGGCTATCATTCTGTTTGTTGGCTGGAAAACCTTTAGCCACAAACCTCTGCACCTTGTTCCTCCCACCCAATCTTCCATCACGCTGACAGATGATTTGCTGGGAACAGAGAACACGCCAAACAAGCAGGACTAACCGCCATACCTAACTTATTCTTATGGTGCATCCTGTCCTGCAGGCTTTCTTCTTGAGATGAAACGGGCATCACCGTAATATATCCGCGACTGAAAGCGTGGTATTTTCCCCGCGAACGATGCAATATTTATAGTAAGGTGGCCGTAAATGGAGTGGACCGAAGAAATTATCGCCCAGCTCAAGGCATTATGGGCGGAAGGTCTTTCAACGGCAGAAATTGGTAGGCGTCTTTCCATCACCAAAAATGCGGTTGTCGGAAAGGCGCATCGCTTGGGGTTGCCTGCACGGCCATCCCCCATTCGGCGTAATGCCAAGCCCAAAACAGCAGAAAAAACCGAAGCCCCTGCAGCGGCAACTCCTACTACGGCACAAACGGCAACTCCTGCCCAGCCTGTAAAACAGGCCGAAGCTGCCCCTACGGGTGAAACGGAAAAACAGCAACCTACGCCGCCTGCTCCTGCACGTTCTACCCCCCCGGCCGCAACTGCGGCTGCCCCTGTGGCAGAAGAAAAACCCGCAAAAAAGGAAAAACCTGCAGCTTCAAGCAAAAGCAAGCCCAAGGCACCTTTACGCAGCATTTCTGACCCGGAACCACAAAAACGCCGCGGCCCATCTTGCTGCTGGCCAATCGGAGACCCTGGCACACCGGGCTTCCACTTTTGTGGTGCCACCCCAATACCGGGTAAACCATATTGTGAGGAACATGCGCAGATTGCCTATGTCAGGCTGCGCGATAGGCGCGATAACGTCGCCTAAATTATTATTCTAAAATAATATAAACCCCATCCCCTGAGGGCCTTATAAAGTCGGCCTTCAGGGGCAAGTCAGGGGCGTTACAATCAGCCTTCGGCTGCTGCTGGCTTTTCTGGTGCCGGCGTGGCTGAAGAAGACTTGGAAGCAGAATCACCGCTCAGCATTTCCAGTTGACCGGTAATCTGGCCGCCATCTTCAACTTTCAGACGATGACAAGCAGCCTTGCCAAGCAAGCGGCCACTGCCCTGCAGTGTCAGGCTACCACGTGCCGTCAGCGTGCCATCAACGGTGCCAGCAATTTCGGCATTTTCCACTTCTACACCACCGCGGAATAGGCCACCGGGCTTAACCACCAGTTCCTTGGCTGTAATCATGCTGGATTCAACAGTGCCTTCAACCACAAGGCGTTCTGCGTCCTGCACGGTGCCCTGCACGCTAATGCCACGCCCAACCACCAAAGTGCGCTGTTCCGGCTCATCCTTTTTAGGCTGCTGAGGTTGCTGCGGCATACCACGCGCAGCTGCCGCACCAGGAAATGGCGGCATGCCCGCACCGGAAGGAAGGGGGGAACCGGAAGGAAGAGGCGCACGACCCATGGATGAGGTCTCCTTTACTGTATCTGTCTCAGGGCGGGGCGCAGGTTTTGCTGGCGTTCCCGCTGGATTAGAAGAAAAAATGGAACCAAACCCGCCAGCGGAACGCTGCGCGCCCGCCTGACTGGCGGAACCAGACTGCTCAGATGGCCGATTATCTTCGGGCTTACGTCTTTTAAACAAGAAAATCCCCCGCCTTGCTGGCTGTTCACTCTTGGACAGGCCCCACTGCTCAGGCACCCGTCCGCATCAAACCGTCTCGCCATGTGCTCATTTTCTTATACAGCCAGGCGGTTCTGCGGCAAGCACTCCATAAGCCCTAGTGTTGCCCTTTTTATGGCAGCACTGTAGCGAAACAGTTGGTATATGAAATTTTTCAGGAAAATCTTCCGTTATCATGACTGTTTCAGATGTAAAATATGACATCCTCGGCATTGGTAATGCCATTACGGATATTCTTGCCCGTGTGGAACCTACGTTTCTGCAAAAACAAGGCCTGACCTCTGGCAGCATGACGCTGATTGATGCAGACCGGGCCAACACATTGCAGGCCCTTCTGGCTCCAGAACAGATTATGGGTGGCGGTTCTGTGGCAAATAGCTGCGTTGTGGCGGCTCAGTTTGGCGCACGTGTTGCTTATTTGGGCAAAGTTGCGCGTGATGATGCTGGCAAGCAGTTTACCGAAGATATGCGCGGCAATGGCATTACCTTTCCATCTGCACCGCTGAACACGCAGGTTTTTGATAATCTGCCAACAGCACGTTGCATTGTTATGGTAACACCAGACGGGCAGCGCACAATGGCAACCTATCTGGGCGCATGCACCTGCTTTACACCAGAAGACGTGCTGCCAGACATGATTGCAGACTCCAGCATTGTATATCTGGAAGGCTATCTGTTTGACCCACCGCATGCGCAGGAGGCATTCCGCCGCGCAGCAGCTTTGGCGCACGCAGCAGGGCGTAAAGTGGCCCTTTCCCTTTCAGACCCATTCTGCGTTGGCCGCCACCGTCAGGCCTTTTTGGATCTGGTGAAAGGCCATGTGGACATCCTCTTCGCAAATGAAGATGAAATCTGCGCTCTGTATGAAACAGAAAACTTTGACGTTGCGGCACGCCATACCGCGCAGGACACAACCTTTGCAGCGCTCACACGCTCCGGTTTGGGGAGCGTTGTGCTGCATGATGGACAGATGACCAAGGTTGCCCCCGTGCCAACTCAGGTTGTGGATACAACTGGCGCTGGGGATGCCTACGCAGCCGGCTTTATGGCGGGCCTGACATCTGGCCGCACATTGCCAGAATGTGGCCGTCTGGCTTCCGTTGCTGCTTCTGAAATTATCTCACACTACGGCGCACGCCCACTTTCCAACCTCTGGGAAGAAATGGGCTTTTAAGCCTAACGATTTTGTAGCTTCTGCTTTGCTATTTAAGCAGAAGCTACATCCGTATTCTGCGGAATAGCCACAACGCGGCCAGACTTTACGCAAAGAGCTATTTTCCCTTCGCACAAAGCCTGTGCTGTTTCACCAAACACCTTGCGCCGCCATCCAGCTAGCACAGCATGAGGCTGAGAAGGATCAAGCGCCAAGGCATCCAGATCATCTGCAGATGCCACCAAGCGCGGGGCAACATCATGCTTTTCACAGCAAGATGTTAAAAGCACCTTCAACAATGCCACCAGCGATGCTGAGGGCCTTGGTGTATCTTTGCTCTTGCTGCGGGGAGAACGTGGTAGCTCCGAATCTGGCAAAGCCTGTGCCTGTTTAATAGCCTGCAACAAGGCCTGTCCCGTACGCCCTTCTGCCAACCCACGAGAAACACCACGCACACGGATTAAAGCTTCGGTTGTAGCTGGAGTCGTTGCCGCAATTTCCAGCAGGCTTTCGTCTTTCACCAGTCGTTGGCGCGGAACATTCACGCGCTGGGCTTCACGCTCACGCAAAGCTGCAATGGCACGCAAAACAGCAAGCATACGCCTGTTGTTAGTACGTGCGCGCAAACGTTCCCACTGTTTTTCTGGGTCCGGGCGAAATGTGGCGGGGTCTTCCAGTTCAGCCATTTCAGCCGCAACCCAATCCAAACGCTGTTCCTGCTCCAGCTTTTTAACAAGCCGCTCATAAACAAGCCGCAACCACGTTACATCGCCCGCAGCATATGTCAGTTGGGCAGGAGACAATGGCCGCACAGACCAATCTGTAAAGCGATGGCTTTTATCAATCATATGTCCGGTTAAGGAACCAACCAGGCTGTCATACCCAACCTGATCCCCAAAACCGGCAACCATCGCTGCAACTTGCGTATCAAAAAGGGGAGTCGGCAAGGCATCAAACAGGTGCAGAAAAATTTCCAGATCCTGCCGGGCAGCGTGAAACACCTTCAGCACTGCCGTATCTGCAAAGAGATTTTTCAGTGGGGTCAGATCAATACCGTCTGCCAGCGCATCTATCAGCACGACATCATTGGTCGCGCCAATCTGAACCAGACAGAGTTCTGGCCAGTATGTTTGCTCCCGCATAAACTCCGTATCAACTGTTACGAAGCTTTCGTTATGAAAGGGTGCAAGAGCCGCCTCTAACTCCTGAGTAGAGGAAATAAGACGCGCGGGAGGGAATTCAGGGGTTGCTGATCTGGCCATGTTTTTCTTCTTACATCCAGACCGTTAGAAAAAGAAGTGACCAAACGTTACACGTGAAACTTGACGAAAGAGCCAAGGCACGGAACATCTGCAAAAAACCACATGTGCAGGAGCACAAAATGACCCCAGCCGATGATGGCCGTGACCAGTTAACCCAGCTTGGAAAGCAGGTTGCTGCACCACAAAGCCCAGAAGAAGCTATTCTGGAGCGCGTGCCAGCCCCTTATCCAGACAAACACTATCTAGTGCGCTTTACTGCACCAGAATTTACATCGCTTTGCCCCATTACCGGCCAGCCGGACTTTGCCCATATTGTTATTGATTATGTGCCGGATAAATGGATTGTAGAGAGCAAATCACTGAAGCTGTATCTAACGAGCTTCCGTAACCACGGTGCTTTCCATGAAGCCTGCTCCATCCAGATTGCGAACACCCTTGTTGAAAGGTTAGCTCCACGCTGGTTGAGAATAGGTGCTTATTGGTACCCCCGCGGCGGTATTCCTATTGATGTATTCTGGCAAACAGGAGAACCACCCGCAGGCGTATGGGTGCCCGCGCAAGATGTACCCACCTACCGTGGCCGCGGCTAATGAGGCATAAAAAAAGCCACCGTATAGGTGGCTTTTTTTATAACACTTCTAACAATCTTAGCTGGTGGGAGAACCAGCCTCGATTTCAGCACGTACAGCCTGAATCTGATCCTGCAGCACGCTCAAACGGGTTGTATCCGTTTTATCTGCCTGATCCCAAGCTTCAGACAATGCTTCCAGCTGAGCTGTTGCATTATCGATAGAAATTTCGCTTACCGGCACAGCCTTGTCAGCCAATACGGTGCAACGTGTGGGAGTAATGTCTGCAAAGCCACCGCCAACAAAGTAGCGATCCTTCACTGTATCCCCGTCATACAGGGCAACAACACCACCACGCAGAAGAAGCATCATGGGTGCCCGTTCTGGCATGGCGGCAATATCACCTTCCATACCAGGCAGAACAGCCATATCTACTTCACGCGACACCAGAACCTTTTCAGGACTGATTATCTCAATCTGGATCGGCATGAACGCGCTCCTTCCCGAAGTCGGCTATTAAACCGACTCTCTCATTTTTTCTGCTTTGGCAACAACGTCTTCGATAGAACCTACCATGTAGAAGGCAGCTTCTGGCAGATCGTCATATTCACCAGCGCAGATGGCTTTAAAGGAACGCACGGTATCAGCCACGGACACCAGCTTACCCGGTGCACCTGTAAACACTTCTGCCACATGGAACGGCTGAGACAGGAAGCGCTGGATACGACGGGCACGTGCCACGATCAGCTTATCGTCTTCAGACAGTTCATCCATACCCAAAATGGCAATAATGTCCTGCAGGGATTTGTAGGTCTGCAGAATACGCTGCACTTCACAAGCCACATCGTAATGTTCCTGACCAACGATCTGCGGGTCCAGAGCACGAGATGTGGAATCCAGCGGATCCACTGCCGGGTAAATACCCATTTCTGCAATTGAACGGTTAAGAACCGTAGTTGCATCCAAGTGAGCAAAGGTTGCGGCTGGAGCAGGGTCAGTCAAGTCATCGGCTGGCACGTACACGGCCTGCACAGATGTAATAGAGCCCTTTTTGGTGGACGTAATACGTTCCTGCAGGGCGCCCATTTCCGTAGCCAGTGTAGGCTGATAACCCACGGCAGAAGGAATACGACCCAGCAGAGCGGACACTTCCGAACCAGCCTGCGTAAAGCGGAAAATGTTATCAACGAAGAACAGAACGTCCTGATTTTCTTCGTCACGGAAATATTCAGCCAGTGTCAGACCCGTCAGAGCAACACGAGCACGTGCACCCGGCGGTTCGTTCATCTGCCCGAACACAAGCGCCACTTTAGAGCCTTCGGTAGAACCGTTTTCACCCAGTTTGATAACGCCAGCATCCTGCATTTCGTAATACAGGTCGTTCCCTTCACGGGTACGTTCACCAACACCAGCAAACACAGACACACCACCGTGCGCCTTTGCGATGTTGTTGATCAGTTCCTGAATAATAACGGTTTTGCCTACACCTGCACCACCGAACAGGCCGATCTTACCCCCCTTAAGGTAGGGGCAGAGCAGATCAACAACCTTAATACCGGTCATCAGAATTTCTGATGCGGCTACCTGATCTTCAAAAGCAGGGGCCTGACGGTGAATAGGAGCGCGACGAGAGGTCGGGATCGGACCTTTTTCGTCAATCGGCTCACCAATAACGTTCAGGATACGGCCAAGTGTTTCCGGGCCAACCGGCACAGTGATCTGTGCGCCTGTATCAGCCACTTCTGCACCACGGACCAAACCGTCTGTGCTGTCCATGGCAATGCAGCGCACTTCGTGCTCACCAATTTCCTGGGCAACTTCAAGCACCAGTGTCTGATCACCCAGCTTGACGTGCAAGGCATTCAGAATTTTAGGCAGTTCACCTTCGAACTGCACGTCAACAACCGGGCCCTTAATCTCGGTAATGCGGCCAACTGCATTGGTCTTCGTGGCCGCAGGGGCCTGGGTCTGGGTTGTGGTATCCGACATGGGTCAGCTCCTGCGGGGCAAACGAGCGGGCTCAGACAGCCTGTGCGCCCGAAATGATTTCGATCAATTCGTTAGTAATGTTTGTCTGGCGGGTTCTGTTATAAACCTTGCTCAGACTATCAATGGAACGCCCAGCATTACGCGTTGCGTTATCCATTGCCGTCATACGGGCACCGTTTTCGCCCGCTGCGGTTTCAAGCAGCGAAGCATAAATCTGAACCTGCAGATTACGCGGCAGCAGCATTTCCAGCAGCGTTGCTTCATCTGGTTCAAATTCATACAGAGCCACATCATTAGATGCCGCAGCAGGTTTTTCTTCTGCCTCATCCATAACCATGGGCACCAGCTGCTGACATGTCGGCACCTGTGTCATCGCGTTTTTAAACTTGTTGAACACTAGGGAGCAGACATCAATTTCTCCTGCTTCCAGCAGGGTGTTGATTTTTTCACCCAGATTGCTGGCAGCAGAAAAAGGCACTTCCTTACCGCTAACACCAATAACCTTATCAATGATAAGATCAGCATAATCACGAGAAAAGAAGTTGAATGCACGGCGGCCAACAGGCAGCAACTTTACCGTTTTACCTTCAGACTGAAGGCGGCGGATTGTCTGCACTGTCAAGCGATGCACATTGGAGTTAAAACCGCCACAAAGCCCACGGTCACTGGTCAAGGGCACCAACAGATGCACCTTATCCTGACCTGTGCCTGCCAAAAGGCGCGGACCACCGTCCTCACCTTTTGTGGCAGCAGCAAGCTCACCTAGCATGCGGCGCATGGCCGCTGCATAGGGACGTGCGGCTTCCGCACTGGCCGGCCCCCGCCGCAGCTTGGCAGCCGCCACCATTTTCATGGCGCTCGTGATCTTCCGTGTCGATTTGATACTTCCGATACGCGCGCGGAGTTCCTTCAGGGAAGCCATTGGACGATTCTACCCTCTTAGCCGGCAAAGTTGCGGTTGAAGGTTGTTAGGTATTCTGTCAGGCGCGCTTCCAGATCTTTGGAAATGGCCTTTTCCTTTTTAATGGTATCCAGAATATCTTTACCTGCGCTGCGCACATCGTTCAGCAGCGCACGTTCCCAACTCACAACCTTATCGACAGCAATACCATCAACAAAACCACGGGTGCCGGCAAAGAGCACAACAACCTGTTCTTCAACGGTAAGCGGAGAAGACTGGCTCTGTTTCAGCAACTCAACCAGACGAGCACCACGTGCCAGCATCTTCTGGGTTGCCGGATCAAGGTCAGATGCAAACTGAGAGAACGCAGCCATTTCACGATACTGCGCCAGTTCCAGCTTAATCTTACCTGCAACCTGCTTCATGGCTTTGATCTGTGCAGCAGAACCTACACGAGACACAGAACCACCCACGTTCACCGCAGGACGAATACCGCGATAGAACAGGTCGGTTTCAAGGAAGATCTGACCATCTGTAATGGAAATAACGTTCGTCGGAATATAGGCGGAAACGTCACCAGCCTGCGTTTCAATCACAGGCAGAGCCGTGAGCGAACCTGCGCCATATTCATCAGACATCTTCGCAGCGCGTTCCAGCAAACGGGAATGCAGGAAGAACACGTCACCCGGATAAGCTTCACGGCCTGGCGGACGACGCAGCAACAGGGACATCTGACGGTAAGCCACAGCCTGCTTGGAAAGGTCATCGTAGCAGATCAGGGCATGCATACCGTTGTCGCGGAAATATTCACCCATCGCACAAGCGGCATAAGGAGCCAGATACTGCAGCGGAGCCGGATCAGATGCGGTGGCGGCAACGACGATGGAATATTTCATCGCGCCTTTTTCTTCCAGCAGACGCACAAGCTGTGCAACCGTGGAACGCTTCTGGCCGATAGCAACGTAAATGCAGTAAAGTGACTTCTTGTCGTCACCTTCATCATTCACGGTTTTCTGGGCAAGAATGGTATCTGTCAGAATGGTGGTTTTACCGGTCTGACGGTCACCAATCACCAGTTCACGCTGGCCACGGCCAACTGGCACGAGGGCGTCAATGGCTTTAATGCCTGTCTGCATCGGTTCATGCACGGACTGACGCGGCATAATGCCAGGCGCTTTCACTTCAGCGCGGCGCAGTTCAACGTCTGTCAGTGGGCCTTTGCCGTCAATCGGGTTACCCAGACCGTCAACAACGCGGCCAAGCAGTCCCTTACCAACGGGAACGCTCACCACCATGCCAGAACGGGTAACAGTGTCACCTTCACGGATGTTGGTATCATCACCGAAAATAACGATACCGACGTTATCGCTTTCCAGGTTCAGGGCCATGCCCTTCTGACCGGCGGTCGGAAAGTCCACCAGTTCGCCTGACATTACATTCTGCAGGCCGAACACACGGGCAATACCGTCTCCGACAGACAGAACCGTGCCGGTTTCGACAACATCAGATTCCTTATCGAACGAGGCAATCTGCTGCTTGAGGATATCCGAAATCTCTGCGGGACGGATTTCCATCACGCGGCTCCCTTCATGGCGTAATGCAAACGAAACAGGCGAGTCTTAAGGCTGGCGTCATAAAGCTTTGCCCCCACCCGCACGACCAAACCGCCGAGGAGGGAGGAATCGACACGCTCGCGAATATTGATACGGGAGTATCCGGCTTCCGCCAGCCGTGCCTGCACTTGGGCACGCTGCTCAGGCGTAAGCGGATAAGCGCTAGCAACTTCTGCCACCACTTCCCCCCGGCGGGAAACGACCAGCGCATCTAGCGCAGCCAGAATCCGGCGCAAAACAGGCAGGCGGCGGTTATCAGCCACAACACCCACAAAATTACGAAGAGTTTGCCCGAACCCCTGCGCCTCAAGCACAGCCAAAACGGCTTTGCGAGATACAAGGATATCAAGACGCCTGTCTTCCAGGACCGTGCGCAAAGGCGCACTTTCATCAATCAGGCGCGCAAGAGCGGCACCTTCATCAAGCACTGCATCCAACTGGCGCTGTTCGGCTGCAAGATCATAAAGCGCCGTTGCATAACGGCCTTCAAGACCATTGGAAGCAAAAGCAACCGGTTGTGCTGTCGTTACGCCCGAGGCCACCACTCTTTTGGTTCTTTCCTTCTGTGCGCGCCGGCATTCCACACTAACAAACTCTGACGGTGCCGCGGCTTATCCGTTAAACGTCTTACAGCACGCAACCATCGGCGCGGCCTCTAGCATGCTCATCAGCCCCACGCAACATCCCTGACGCGCCATTTTTAATTCCACACCCATTTGTGCCACCAAAAGCGCGCAAAAACAGGCCATAAATCACCACAAACCACGAAACACAAAAAGACGCCAGACACGTAATAAAAAACTCACCCTCAGCATCCACTGATAGGATGAAGGATTTTGGTCTGCTTAAAATTTTTGGGAAAAGGAAGATGGAGCGGACAGAGGGAATCGAACCCTCCTCAGTAGCTTGGAAGGCTACTGCATTACCACTATGCTATGCCCGCATACTCCATATGTTTCTACCACTAACTGCAAAGACGACATTTTGCAAGTTTGAAGAGAAAAAATTTAACCACACACCAAAAAAGGGCAGACATTTGTTGTTTGCCTCTTGACTTTAAGCCCACAACATATTTTCTTCCGCCACCTGCAAAGGCTGCTGTTAAGTGGCTGGTCAGGCTGACGGTTATCCGTTATAGCATTGATCCAGCTACGGCAGACAGGCTGTAGGGGTGTAGCTCAATTGGCTAGAGCGCCGGTCTCCAAAACCGGAGGTTGTGGGTTCGAGACCCTCCACCCCTGCCAGGTTCAAGATTGCAGGTTCTGCGCCGTAGTTTCCGCCTTGTTTTTCTAAGTTTCAACGCGGAAATCCTGTGCGGAATGTGTGGTGTATTCAGGACTGCCACCGGAGAAACATCCGGTTTTCGTGCAGTGTAGAAAGGGTGGTTCGTGTCGTTCAGTCCCGGTAAGTTCCTGCATGATGTGCGTGCCGAGGCGGAACGGGTCACATGGCCCACCCGCCGTGCTACCTTGGTAACCACGGGCGCCGTTCTGGCCATGGCAGGCATGGCATCCATCTTCTTCTTTTTTGTTGACCAGCTGATCGGTCTCGGTGTGCGTCAACTTTTCGGGCTGGGAGGCTAACGACATGGCCAAGCGCTGGTATGTGGTTCACGTCTATTCGGGCTTCGAAAAGAAAATTGCCCAGCACATCCGTGAAGAAGCGGAACAGAAGGGCCTGAGCGACCATATTGATGAAATTTTGGTGCCTTCTGAAGAAGTCATTGAAGTGCGTCGTGGCCAGAAGGTGAATACGGAACGCAAGTTCTTCCCCGGTTACGTGCTCGTCAAAATGGAAATGACTGACGAAACATGGCATCTGGTCAAGGACACCCCAAAGGTTACGGGTTTTCTGGGAACCAGAAACCGCCCTACCCCTATTTCTGCTGCTGAAGCCGAACGCATTATCAAGCAGACAGAAGAAGGTGTGCAGCATCCTCGTTCTGCCGTTTCGTTCGAAGTGGGCGAACAGATTCGCGTGGCAGATGGTCCGTTCACATCCTTTAACGGTGTGATTGAGGAAGTGGACGAAGAAAAAGGCCGCTTGAAAGTCAGCGTCTCCATTTTCGGACGTTCCACCCCAGTGGATCTGGAATACAATCAGGTGGAAAAGCTGTAAAATCAGCTTTTTTATCTGAAAGAACTCAAGGCGGCCTTGGTGCCGCCTTTTTTATTGCCTTAACCCAGACTTGCTGTTTGCACTCTTCCCCTCTGCATAAAAAACCGCTGTAATCCCGCCCTTGGCCTCACAACTCATGGAGTTATCATGCCCTCTGCTTCCACGCCCCAACTGCGAGGAATGGCCCTTCTTAATAATGCGCACCTGAACAAGGGCACGGCGTTTACCGAGGAAGAGCGCCGCCTTTATGGGCTGGAAGGACTATTACCCACACAGGTTGAAAACCTAGATAGGCAGGTAGAACGTATCCACCGCCATCTTGAGGCCAAACCCAACAATCTGGAACGCTATATCTATCTGAGCGGCTTGCGCGACCAGAACGAAACCCTGTTCTACAAGGTTTTGATGTCTAATCCTGCCCGATTCGTGCCCATTGTGTACGCGCCCACGCTGGCCGCCGTATGCCAGCAATTCAGCCACATCTACCGCCGCCCACGCGGCATGTATATCAGCCTGGATATGCGTGGCCGTATTAAGGATGTGCTGCAAAACTGGCCTATGGATAATGTGCGCTTCATGTGTGTGACCACAGGCGGTCGTATTTTGGGGCTTGGTGATATTGGCGTAAACGGCATGGGCATCCCCATTGGCAAGCTGGACCTTTATACAGCCTGCGGCGCAGTGCCCCCCGATTCGCTTTTGCCCGTGCAGCTTGATATTGGCACCACAAACAGCGCCTTAAGAGCTGACCCTCTGTATCTGGGCCTGCGGCGTGAACCACCCCCGATAGAAGAACTCGATTCTTTTGTAGAAGAATTTATTGAGGCCGTGCAGGAAGTCTTCCCGCAAAGCTGTATCCATTTTGAGGATTGGAAGGGCACGGATGCCCTACGCTACCTCAAAAAATATCATGACCGTGTGCTGTGCTATAACGATGATATTCAAGGCACAGCGGCTGTAACTTTGGCCGGTCTGATTACAGCACTGAAAATCAAGAACGAATCGCTTACCCAGCAACGCTTCTTGTTCTTGGGGGCGGGTTCTTCCGGCATTGGTACTGTCGATATGCTGGTTTCCGCCTTGAAACAGGAAGGGCTATCTGAACAAGAAGCCATTGACCGCATTACGTTAATGGATGTGAACGGTCTTTTAGAAACCTCACGCACTGATCTGCTGCCCGAACAGGAACGGTTCGCCAAGGATCTTCCACCATCGCGTGACCTGTTGGGCATGATCAAAACTGTTAAACCCACAGTGCTGATTGGTGTTTCCACCGCTGGCGGTTCTTTCACCCAAGAAGTGGTGGAAGAAATGAGCAAGCTGAACGAACGCCCCATTATTTTCCCGCTTTCTCTGCCGCAGAAAAATGGGGAATGCACGGCTGAGCAGGCCTATGAATGGTCTAAAGGGCGTGCGCTTTTTGCTGCAGGCCTACAGTACCCAGAAGTGACGTATAATGACCGTACGTTCTATCCGGGGCAGGCTAATAACTTCTACATCTTCCCTGCTCTGGGTCTGGCTGTGTATGCCACCTGCCCCAAGCTGATTACGGATGAAATGGTGATTGAAGCCGCACAGGCTCTGGCAGATCAGGTAGATCCGGCAGCGCGTGAACGGGGCCGGCTGTTCCCGCCACAAAGCGATATTCTGGAAGTGTCCATCACCTCCGCCACACGCATTGCTGAGTTTATTTTTGATAAAAACGCAGCAACGGTGGAACGCCCCAAAGACATTCGGGCGTGGATTGAAAACCTGACTTACAAACCACGCTATACAAACTAAACCGTAAAAAAGGCTGAGGGACATTTGCTCCTTCAGCCTTTTTTATTTCCACGCTTAGTTCTGCGCAGCAAATCCAAACACCTTGGCATAAAAAGCCAATTCTTCAGCAAAGGCAGCGCGGATAGTCGCTTCCTTGCGGAAGCCATGCCCTTCCCCTTCAAATTCTTGTAAAGTCACCGGCGTTCCAACGGCTTTCAAAGCATTGGCCATGGAATATGCCTGTTCTGGCGGCACAACTTTATCGTCCATTCCCTGCAACAGTAGCACAGGCGCACGAATCTGATCGGCAACAGAAATTGGAGAGCGCTGTAGATATAGTGCCTCAGCTTCTGGCCACGGGCCAATTAGACCATCCAAATAGCGTGCTTCAAATTTATGGGTTTCCTGCGCCAAGGCACGCAGGTCGGTTACGCCATATAGGCTCACCCCCGCCGCAAATATGTCTGAAACAGCTAACGCCACCAGCACAGTCATGCCGCCTGCACTGGAACCACGGATGGCGATACGATTCGGGTCTACCCGCCCCGATTCTACAACGGCACGGCAGGCAGACAGACAATCTGCCACATCCACCACACCCCACTGACCTTTTAGACGATTCCGCCACGCGCGCCCGAATCCGGTAGACCCACCATAATTCACATCCAGCACAGCAAACCCGCGAGACGTCCACCACTGGATTTTAAAGGATAATCCTTCCTGCGCCCGCGCAGTTGGTCCTCCATGCACTTGTACAATCATGGGAGGACGCTCACCCTTTGGCACACAAGCATGGCGGTTGGTTGGAGGATAAAAGAAGGCGTGCCCCTTCAAACCATCTTCCCCATCCACTGAAAAACGAATCGATTCGGGTATGGAAATATCTGCAACATCCAGTTGTTCTGCCGATGAACGCTGCAAAATAACCTCTGCCCCCTTCTCGGGCGTGCCCACCACAACAGAAGGCAGAGCATCTGGCGGCGCTTGCAACCAGGCAAAACGCCCATCGGCCAAGGGAACAGGGCATTGGTCCGGTTTGGCATGGAAGATGCGATATTCAGATACACCATCCGGTTTTATCCAGCATGTTGCTTGGCCCTGCGTAACGGCCAAAACCAGACAGCCCTCATTTTTGAGCAGTTGATAGCTACTCTGCCCAAACACCCACGCTGGCTGCCCGACTTCACCTTCTGGAGCAGGATAGCGGGATAAGGTTGGGCTACTTTCCTGCCAATTGACGTTCCATATCGTCCAGCTTCCTGAACGATCAGACAAAACAAGCAATTGTCTATCAGATGTCCAACGCGGCTCTATAAGCGATTCGCTTGTCTGTTTACCCGCCAGCACACGTGCATCTCCAATACCGCAGATGTCCCCCGAAGCATTACGCTGAACACGGGCAAGGCACAGGCGTGTGGCATCCCACGGCATGTTGGGGTGATCCCACTCAACCCACGCCAACAATGTTCCATCTGGTGACAAAGCCGGAGCCGCATAAAAATCTGCTCCAACCTTCAGCACCGTGCCCGCTTTGTTGCCCTGAGCATGCAACGCCACCAGTGCAGTTTTGGCTTCCCCTGCTTCTCGGTGATCTTCCCGCACGGCAAGCACTGTTTCAGAACTTACGTCAAACCGCAGATCAGCAAACCGAAGCCCTATCTCTCCAGCCATAAAAACAGCCGAAGTTTCTGCTTCTCTACGCAGCCACACGCTTCCTGTACGTTTATCGGAATAGGCAATACCTCCGCTTTTCACGGCATAGGCGCCACCGCCATACTCATGCACACGAGTTGCCACATCTGTATCTGGTTCCAGTGCCTCACAGGCACCTTCTGCCTGTGTCCAACGCATCAGCACAGAACGGCCAGCTTCTGCCGGCCGCCGTTCCAGCCAGAAAACAGTATTTTCTACAGCCCGTACCTCGGAAAATGACAGTGTCTTTCCCGCCACCAGATCCGGCGTAACAGGGGAAGGCCATGTGCCACACGGCATTGGCATGACAGAAGAAGAAAGAGGAGGTGTGTTATTCATGCTGGTATTTTTTACCATTCCGGCAGTTGCATCCAGAAAAACATGCACCCAGACACCGCACGTGTTAAGCATTGCTGCATACGCTCTTACGCAGAATGCTTGACACAACAGGACCTGAACGGTTTCTGCCGTGAGCAGTCTCGTGCTCTGTCTAAATTGGATGTTCTGTTCTGTTACACTCTTTGCACAATTTCTTTTCGGTAGATTACCTGAGCAGCCTTTTCGCCCAATACGGTTATGGGGTGGTAGGGGTTGTGGTAATGCTAGAAAGCATGGGCTTTCCGCTGCCAGCAGAAAGCCTGCTTATTACCGGAGCGCTGTTTTGTGCCACAACGCACAAGCTGCACATTGAGGGCGTAGCACTGGCCGGCGTGCTGGGTGCCATTATGGGCGACAATTTTGGCTATCTGATTGGCCATCTTGTTGGACTGCGTATGCTGCAAAAATATGGCCCCAAAATTGGCCTAACATCTCAGCGCCTTTTGCTGGGGCGCTACGTTTTTCTCAAACACGGTGGCCCGGTTGTGTTTTTTGGCCGGTTTATTGCCGTGCTGCGTATGTTTGTAGCCCTGCTGGCCGGAGCGAACCATATGCCGTGGCATACGTTTTTGTTTCATAACGCGCTTGGCGGCATATTCTGGGCTGGGGGTTACACACTTGTTGCCTACCTGCTGGGGAACGAGATCCTTCGGCTTTCCGGACCGCTGGCTATCGCCTTTGGGGCGGTGGCCTGTATTGTCATCGGGTCTTTGTCCATATTCATCAAGCGCAATGAAAAACGTCTGACGGAGGAAGCCATGAAAGCAGCCGAGCAGGATGAACGCCTGAAAGTTCTTCCCTCATGACAGGGCGCAGAGCATGGCGCGTTAACCACAACCAGCCTGATCTGAAAGGGCAAGTTGCCCTTGTAACCGGTGGCAACAGTGGGTTGGGCTTTCAGGTTGCGTTGGGGCTTGCACACAGAGGTGCACGTTTATTGTTGCCTGTAAGGCATGCAGAACGTGGGCGTGAAGCTATCTCCCGCATCAAAGCGGAATGCCCAACGGCACAGATTATTCCTTTGCCGCTAGATCTCTCTTCACTCCAGTCTGTCGCGGAATGCGCAGCGGCTGCTACAAAATACACAGACCGGCTGAATCTACTGGTCAACAACGCGGGCGTTATGGCCCCAACACGCCGCAAGGAAACCAAAAACGGTTTTGAGCTTCAGTTTGGCGTGAATCATCTCGGACATTTTGCCCTAACAGCCCATTTGCGGCATTTGCTGGAAAATGCTCCGGGCGGCGGTGTGGTGGTAAGTGTTGCCAGTTTGGCAGCCTGCAAGGGCCATATTCAGTTTGATGATCTGCAATCCCGCTATCGCTACAGCCCTTTTGGGGCGTATCAGCAAAGCAAGTTGGCCAATCTGCTTTTTGCCATGGAATTGGCGCGCCGGGCGGGTGAACAAGGGTGGAATGTACACGCACGCGCCGCACATCCCGGCTGGGCCAGCACATCCATTATTGCCAATGGGCAAGCAGCTAGTCTGCCTGCTCCGCTAGGGCGTATTGAGCAGTTTTGGGGTGGTATGATTTTGCGCGTTATGGGGCAATCTGCTGCGCATGGGGCTGAACCTATTTTATACGCAGCACTTTCCCCCTCCGCCCGAGATGGAGATTACTACGGCCCACAA
The DNA here is from genome assembly GCF_000285275.1 of Acetobacter pasteurianus subsp. pasteurianus LMG 1262 = NBRC 106471. Lineage (GTDB taxonomy): Bacteria > Pseudomonadota > Alphaproteobacteria > Acetobacterales > Acetobacteraceae > Acetobacter > Acetobacter pasteurianus. Next base: position 47,429 of record NZ_CADO01000002.1, on the reverse strand, counting down.
GGGCATCAGGAAAGGCGTGGCCCACCGGGGCCAGCCCATATTCCCCCTACTGCGCGCAAGGGCAGTACTGCCGCACGCCTATGGGATGTTTCTGAAAGGCTGACCGGCACAAGCTGGTAAAAATCTAAAAAAGGGGGCGTCGTCTCACAAACAGGACGACGCCCCCTTTCTATGTTCAGAAACGAGTGGAACGGCGTGTACGGCTCTGCTGCCGTAATACGCTTTCAATCCAGTCATTCAGTCTGCGTGTGGTATCTTCTGCTTCTTCCCGATCCGGGTAGATTTCGGGGAAGCGTAGCGCCAGCCAGCGCCATGCCACCAATCGCTTGTGCCGTTTTTCAGCACGTTCCAGTTCTTCACGCCCAGCCCTCTCACTCGCGGGCAAGCGGCCCGTTCCCGGCGGAAGCACGCGCCGCCCTGCCGCATGGTCTGCGGCCCAACCTACCAGACGACGGATGCCATTATCTCGGTCATCGACCGGACACATGGCGTAAGACCAGCGCGTTGTCAGATCCAGCCCTTCCACCCCTTCCAGAGCAGAGGCAATGGCGAAAGCCTGCTCCATATCTGACAACCGGTAATTCGGGTCATCCTTACGCAGCACGGCACGGTGAATACGTGAAAGAACACCATACAGGCTCTGGGAGCCAATTTCCGCAGCTACAGCTTTTACGATATCGGCATCAGGCTGCACATATGGCCGCAGATCATCAGGCTGTTCAGGGTCTGCTTCCAACTGCCGACGAATAAAGGTTGGGCTGCCCGCACCAGCAAGAACCGCAACAACGCCAGTTTCATGCTTACCAAAACGGCCTGCACGCCCGCCAATCTGCTTTACTTCCTGCACGGTCAGATCACGCGTCTGGCGGCCATCATATTTTTTCAGGGCCGCAAACACCACGCGCTTGATGGAAAGGTTAAGCCCCATGCCAATGGCATCTGTGGCCACCAGAATATCGGCTTCTCCATCATTAAAACGCTGGGCTTCTGCACGCCGCACCTCCGGGCTTAACGCCCCATACACCACGGCTACACGCTTGCCGTGCTGAAGCAGAGCAGCACGCAAATCCAGAACCTCACGGCGAGAAAACGCAATCAGCGCATCCCCAGACCCCAGATCTGCCAACCGCACAGGATGCGATGCCGCCCGCAGCGGGCTTTTGCGTTCCAGAGAAATTTCATCCAGTGGATCACCACACAGTTCGGCAATACGCCGCACCATGGGAATACAATCTGGCGCGCCTAATACATACAAATGCCGTGCAGGTGCCCCCATAATGGCGGCTGTCCATGCGGCGCCACGGTCTGTATCGAACAGCATCTGGGCTTCATCAATAACCGCTACATCTACAGGGCTGTAAAACGGGCACATTTCCACCGTTGCTGCCAGATGCTTGCTGCCCGGCACCACAATCCGTTCTTCACCCGTAGAAAGAGAGGCCTCGACTCCTCTGGAAGCCAGTGCTTCACGAAATTCGTGCGCCAGCAACCGCAACGGAGCCAGAGCCAAACCACTTTCAGCCTGCGCCAGTGCGTTCAGAGCCGTATAGGATTTGCCGCTATTGGTTGGCCCCGTAACAAGGGTAATCTGCCTGTTAAGCGCGCGAGCAGTACGAAAATGCGCAGCATATCGGTCTAGGGCCGCCACACGGGCAATAACGGAATTGGCAACCTTGCGGCCCATATCTGGTGCCGTTTTGGGGCCACCAAATTCTGTCCCGCGGCCATTATCTTTCCGCCATTCTCCCAGCTTGCCACGCAAGGCCACCAATGCGGCGGGGTCAAACTCCCACTTCTCGCGTCCGCCGGCTTCGCGCACCTTTCTGGCCACTGGCAGACGATTCTCTGCAATCCAGCGCAAAGCCTCACGTTGGGAGCAACGTAGCAGACGCGGCACTTCAGCAAACGGAACAAGACTTTCTTCCCATTCCCGCAGTTGCGCTTCTTCCTTGTCGCGCTTCTGGCGGGCGGTCTGTTCTATTTTGCTGGCGGTCTGCTGCCTGCGGGCCTCCTCCCGCCGGGCTGTTTCAAGAAACGGGTCTCCCTCAGGCAGCCCAAACGCTACGGCAATGGCCATAAGCAGCAGATCTGTCTGATCGGGGGAAAGCACACGCCCTGTATCCACCAGGTCAGCCTGCACTGTTTCAAACACGGCCCGAGGCGTTGCAGCATACCCACGCAAGCGAGACTCGGCCACAGGTGCCAGCGCGCGCTCCAGTTCCTGATCTCCGGCCTGCGGATCTGTAATGCCGGAAACGGCTTCTTCTATTTCTTCCCGGCTGATCCAGATACGCCCGCTGCGGCGTGTTTTATCCAGCAGGCGGGAAATCCAGCGCTTGCGCCGCACCTGGCACAAAACCTGAAGATAGGTTTCATCCGGCACCTCATGTGCGCCGGGTTCAAGATTACGGGCAAGGCGGCGGAGAACTTCGTGTTCTTCCTTAGCCTCTGGGGCAATGGTGGTGCGGGCTACAGCGCAGGCAAGAGCCTGACGGGCTGGAGAAGCAGAGCTGTCTGACGTCATGCTTTCTCTCTTGCGTCATCCTGCGGGCCGGAACAATGCCTTGGCGGCATACTTCATGCAAAATAAATCAGAAACCTGCCTTGCCCCCACGGCCCGATTTGGCCATTGTGGCGCCCCCAACCTACCCAGCAGACAGAAGCGGCGGGCGGTTTTCAGCCAGTTACGTGTTGCGCGAACACGTTGTGTGATGAATTTACACTGGCATTAGACGCCTCACCCTTCTAAAAACGCCGCCAGCAAGAAATTCACGGTGCTTTTGTATCTACTACGCAAAGGCACATTGTTCTGATCTGCTACAAGCGGAGTACATAGCGGTCCATGTCTGAAACCATGCTTGAAAACGATATCCTGCCACGGATGTCTGCCTCTGAAGTGCCCAGCGGCCTGCTGCCTGTTGATGGACAGGAAGGCGTGTGGCATCTGGCCTCGCCTACCAAGGAATACGGGCACCTTTACCCTGCCAAGGTTCTGACCGTTCATCACTGGACGGACCGCCTGTTCAGCTTCACCACCACCCGTGACCCCGGCCTGCGCTTTGAAAACGGCCAGTTTGCCATGATCGGGATTGAAGTAGACGGCAAGCCCCTGCTGCGTGCCTATTCCATTGCATCCCCCAACTATGCAGATGAAATGGAATTTCTTTCCATTGCTGTGCCCAACGGCCCGCTGACATCCCGCCTGCGCCACGTAAAAGTGGGTGATACGGTGCTGATCGGCCGCAAACCAACCGGCACGCTGTTGCTGGATAACCTGCGCCCCGGCCGTAACCTGTATTTCCTGTCCACTGGCACAGGGCTGGCCCCGTTCATGAGCCTGATCAAGGATCCGGAATGCTATGAACGGTATGACCATGTTATTCTGACACACACCGTGCGTCTGTCTGGCGAACTGGCATATTCCAACCACATCCGCCACGAACTGCCCGAACACGAATTCCTTGGTGAAGAAATCAAGGAAAAGCTGCTGTACTACCCAGCCGTTACGCGTGAAGACTTTGCCGTAACAGAACGCATCACCAAGCTGATTGAATCGGGCAAGATCTTCAAGGATCTGAACATTCCTGAGCTTGATCCAGAACATGACCGCGTCATGATCTGTGGTTCCCCGGAAATGCTGGCTGATACGGAAGCCCTGCTGCGTGCGCGTGGGTTTGATGAAGGCAACATGTCCACTCCGGGTGCATACGTGGTGGAAAAAGCGTTTGCCGAACGATAAGGCACGCGTTTTTATGCCCAACACCGCCTCTTAAGACACATTATTAAAAGGAGCACGCCCCATGAGCTATGATTTTGATCTTTTGGTTATTGGGGCGGGCTCCGGCGGCGTACGGTGCGCACGCATTGCGGCCAGCCACGGTGCGCGCGTTGCCATTGCAGAAAGCCGACACTGGGGCGGTACCTGTGTGAATTTGGGCTGTGTGCCCAAAAAGCTTATGGTACAAGCCAGTGAATACGGTGATATGGTAGATGACAGCCACGGCTTTGGCTGGACCTCTACTCGCGGTACGCATGACTGGGGCAAGCTGATGGCCGCCAAGGATCGGGAAATTACCCGCCTGAACGGCATTTATGTCTCCATGCTGGAAAAAGCCGGTATTACGCTCCTCACCGGCCATGCCCGGTTTGTAGATGGACATACCATCCGCATTGAACCTTCTCCCCTTGCGCCGGATGAAGACCCCCGCACCATTACGGCAGAACGCATTGTTATTGCCACCGGTTCCACACCCGTAAAGCCTGATATCCCAGGCGCAGAACTGGCCATTACATCAGACGAAGCCTTCCACCTGCCGCAACGGCCAAAACGGGTGGTTATTATTGGCAGCGGATATATCGGGCTGGAATTTGCCGGTATTTTTGCAGGCTTGGGCTCCAAGGTAGATCTGGTTTACCGGCGCGATTTGCCCTTGCGCGGGTTTGATGAAGAAATGCGCAGCGCCATGGCGGAAGCCATTGATGCACGCGGCATTACCCAGCACCGCCACGCCTGTTCCACCGCTATTACCAAAGAAGGCACAGACCTTGTGGTAGCACTGGATAATGGACAGCACCTGCACACAGATTGCGTGTTTATGGCAACAGGCCGACGCCCCAAAATTGACGCACTGGGACTGGAAAACACTGCTATTACCACCGCAGATAATGGGCGCATCAAGGTGGATATAAATAGTGAAACAGCCCAGCCAGGCGTTTACGCCATTGGGGATGTTACAGACCGTATCAACCTTACCCCCGTTGCCATTGCGGAAGGCCATAATCTAGCTGACCGCCTGTTTGGCAAAGGGCCTGCCCGCCAATGGTGCTACGCTACAACTCCCAAGGCTGTTTTCTTCTCCCCTCCGTTAGCAACCGTCGGGCTGACAGAGGAAGAAGCCGCCCGGAATGGCGTTGTGGATATTTATTTCACACGCTTTACCCCCATGCGGCACACCCTGACCGGCCGCACTCGTAAAACGGTGATGAAGCTGGTTGTTGACCAAAAAAGCCAGAAGGTTGTGGGCGTGCATATTCTGGGGGATGACGCACCAGAAATGCTGCAAGGTGTGGCCATTGCCGTAACGGCTGAACTGACAAAAGCAGATTTTGACCGCACAATCGGTATTCACCCCACATCGGCTGAAGAGCTGGTGACCATGCGTACCCGCACACGGGAAACCCCAAAAGCTGAAGGATAATTCCCTATGGCACCTTCTGCCCTTTTTATTGGCGACCAGCACGGCCCCTTTGATCTGGCACTGAAAGGTGGTTCCGTTGTGCTGCCTGATGGCACAGTGGAAACCACAGTTTACGTAAAAGATGGCACTATTGCCGCTATTGGTGGGCAAGCTGACGCGGCCCGCACCATAGACTGCACAGGCCTGACCATTCTGCCGGGTGTTATAGATACGCAGGTTCATTTCCGTGAACCAGGTGCCGAGGAAAACGAAAACCTCGAATCCGGCAGTCGTGCCGCCGTACTGGGTGGGGTAACGGGTGTGTTTGAAATGCCCAACACCAAACCTACCACCTCTACGCCAGAAGCGGTGGCAGACAAACTGGCGCGTGCCAAAGGCCGCATGTGGTGCGAACATGCCTTTTACGTAGGCGCCACGGTTGATAACGCCGACCAATGCGGTGAACTGGAAAAACTACCGGGTACCGCTGGTATCAAGGTGTTCATGGGCTCTTCCACCGGCAGTCTGCTGGTTTCAGAAGACAGTATGCTGGAGCGCGTGCTGAAATCTGGCCAGCGCCGCGTGGCCATTCATGCTGAAGATGAAACCCGCCTGAAAGAACGGATGGGAGAACGGATTGAGGGTGATCCATCCTCCCACCCCGTTTGGCGGGATGATGAAACAGCCCTGCGCGCCACCACGCGTGTGCTGCATCTGGCCCGCAAAACCGGGCGGCGCGTGCATGTGCTGCACATCACCACTCCCGCAGAACTGGCCCTGATTGCACAGCACCGCGATGTGGCAAGCTGTGAACTCACCCCACAACATCTGACACTAGCCGGGGAAGAAGCCTACCCTCGCCTAGGCACCTTCGCACAGATGAACCCGCCTATCCGTTCTGGTGCGCACCGTGATGGTCTGTGGCATTGGGTATCCCAAGGCTTGCCAGATGTGATTGGGTCTGACCACGCGCCCCATAGCAAGGAAGCCAAGGCCCGCACCTATCCGGCCTCGCCCTCCGGTATGCCGGGCGTGCAAACGCTTCTGCCCCTGATGCTCAACCATGTTGCGCACCACCGGCTAACACTGCGCCGCTTGGTGGATTTAACATCCGCTGGCCCACAGCGTCTGTTTGGCTTGGTGCGTAAAGGCCGCATTGCCGTTGGGTATGATGCAGACTTCACAATTGTGGATCTGAAAGCCCAATGGACGATCAAGGAAGAATGGTTGGCCTCACGTTGCGGGTGGTCTCCCTTTACAGGAAACACCATTACAGGCCGCCCTATTGGTACCATTATCCGCGGTAATCAGGTAATGTGGGAAGGTACATTGGCAGACAAAGCCATTGGCAAGCCTTTCCGTTTTGATGCCACAGACAGGCCTGCTGGCTAACCCTCCGGCGCAGCCATTCAGCGCATAGCAAAACCCCTTCCATCATGTTGATGGAAGGGGTTTTGCTTTTATGGCGCTATACGCTTTTAAAAATCAGGGAAAGCTGGACCGTTTATAGGGGTAACGGTCAACCATCATCCGCAAAGGCGCAAACTCCTTATTGGAAAATGACCTGTAATGGACCTGAGATCCATCCGGGTTTTCAACAAATACGGTAGAGTTCCAATCTGCGGCACTGATACCTGTCCAAAGCGTAAGCACCAGAGCTTCCTTGCCTTGGGCATCGTTCAGCACCATGCGGGCATCGCCCGATGATGGCGGCGTACGTGTTAACGGCCCCCAGCCACCTTTGTTATCCTTAAACCAGTCATTCACCGCTTTTACTTCATCCGGGCTTAGGGCGCGCGTGCGGTGCATGGGGCCAACATCCAAAGTGCCGCTGGCCACTTGCGGAAAGGAAACCGGCTTCAGGTTAGGCAGAGCCACTTTCCAGATCAGCGCTGCCGTACTGAGCGTAAAAATAAAAAAGCCAATAATAAACGCCGTCTCTTTCCGCATTATCTGTATCTTTCTCTTACCCGCGCACCGCTGCAATAACGCGGGCCACTTCTTCATCAGTCAGTTCCGGGTGGATTGGCAGTGCCAAAATCCGCTGTGCCAGATCTTCAGAAACAGGCAACGCCGTACCGTCATGATGATCACGGTAAGCTGGCTGTTTATGCAGCGGCAGCGGATAATAAATGGCTGAAGGCACACCCTGCTCTTTCAGGCGGGCCTGCATCTGCTCACGCTCGGCACTGTTTTTCAGCAACACGGAATAAATGGCCCATGCGCTCTGGCTGTCTGGCACACGCGCAGGCACCTGTACCACATCTTTCAGGCCTGCGTCGTACTGGCAGGCAATTTCCTCACGCCGCGTCAGTTCTCGTGCAAAATCATCCAGCTTGGCCAGCAGCACAGCGGCTTGCAGGGTATCCAAGCGCCCGTTCATACCGGTGCGCAAAACCTCATACCGGGTTGTGCCTTCACCGTGCGTGCGTAGGGAGCGGTAGAGAGCTGCGCGTTCCGGGTCATCCGTGAGAATAGCGCCGCCATCTCCGTACCCCCCCAAGGGCTTGGAAGGAAAGAAGGAGAGCGTGGTTGCCGTGGCTTCCCGCCCCAAAGGCGCACCGTTCAACTTTGCTCCAAAGGACTGTGCGCAATCTGCCAACAGAAAAAGGTCTTCTTCCTGCGCAATGGCGCGTAAATCTGCCCACGGTGCAGGTTGGCCGAACAGATCCACCCCAACAATGGCACGTGGCTTCAGTTTACCTGCTTCTCGCACAGCACGAATACGGCTGCGCAGATGCTCTGGGTCAATCTGGAAAGTGTTTGGGTCAACATCCACAAAAACAGGCGTGGCACCCAGCACTAAAGGCACTTCTGCCGTGGCGGTATAGGTAAACGCTGGCAGGAACACGGCATCACCCCGGCCAATCTGTTCCCCCATCATCACAATCTGCAAGGCATCTGTGCCGGAGGAAACACCCACGCATTCCCGCGCACCGCACCACTGGGCCAAACGCTGTTCCAGCTCCAGAACTTCTGGCCCCATTACAAAGCGACAATGCGCCAGAACAGCCTCCAGCCGCTGCCGCAATGCGGGTTCCAGCCGTTTTTGCTGGGCTGCGAGATCAAGAAAAGCGATAGGCCTGTTTTGTGAACTGTTCATAATGCCACCTGCTCATTGCCATCGGCCTGCGCCTGTCCGCTGTGTACAACACCCGCAGCCATAGCACCAGACGCCGCAGATTCCGGCGCCAGGGCACGCACCTCTCCTGCTGGGTTATGATCGAATTCCGGCACCAGCAATGCCAGAATACGCAAAGCAGCCTGCACATCACCTTCTCGCGCATAGGCCGTAATCTGGTCCACCGCCTGGCGTATCTGCTCCAGATCAACCAACCGAGGGGTGGCCATTAGCAAACCGGGTTCATCGGTTGGTACAGGGGCTTCCCGACCATGGAACAGTTCTTCATACAGTTTTTCACCGGGCCTTAGGCCCGTAAAACGGATGGTTACATCTTCATCGGGGCGCAAACCGGCCATACGGATCATCTGCCGGGCCAAATCTACAATACGAACGGGTTCGCCCATATCCAGCACAAAAATACCACCGTGCCGCAGCAGATCATCAGTGCCAGACCCCTCGGTGTGGCGCATGCCCCGCACGCTGGCTTGCAGCACAAGCCCCACGGCTTCTGGCACTGTCATGAAATATCGGCGCATTTCCGGGTGTGTGACTGTCAGCGGGCCGCCTCGTTCTAGCTGCCGGCGGAACAGAGGCACAACAGAACCTGTGGACCCCAGTACATTGCCAAAGCGCACGGTAACACACCGCATGGCATCAGGCTTACCCGATGCACGGGCACGCACATCCAATGCCTGACAGTACATTTCTGCCGCACGCTTGGATGCCCCCATTAGGCTGGAAGGATTTACCGCCTTGTCTGTTGAAATCACCACCATGGCCTGCGCCCCATGGCGAGATGCCGTATCCGCCACAACGCGCGTACCATGCACATTGGTCAGCAACCCTTCTGCCGGGTTTGCCTCCACAATAGGCACATGCTTCAGGGCTGCAGCATGAAACACCAGTTCCGGCCGGAAACGGGCCATCACCTCATCCAGCCGCGCTTCATCCCGCACATCGGCCACCACCACTTCACGCGGCACATGAGGAGCACAATCTGCCAGTTCCACGTCTATCTGCCAGAGTTCGAACTCGCCATGATCGAGCAGGATAAGCCGCTCTGGGCTTAACAGAGCAATCTGCCGCACCAGTTCTGAACCAATGGTGCCACCGGCCCCCGTAACCAGAACGGTGCGGTTGCCCACCAACCGTTCCATGCCTTCCCGATCCAATGGCACCTGAGGACGATTGAGAAGGTCTTCCAGCGGGACGGGCCGCAACTGCACACGTTCGGCTGGAGTAAGATCTGTTAAAGCAGGCGTGCGCAATACCGAGATACCGTGCACTGCCGCAGCATCCAGCACATTTGTCAGGGCACGGCCGCGGAAAGAAGGATCAGTCACCACCAAGGATTCGGGCAGCACATTGTTTTTTGCCAGCCGGTCTAAAATAGCTCCGATATCTTCCACATGCCCCAGAATGGGCACGTTATGGATGCGTCGGCCTGCTTGATGTGTGCCCAAGGCCACAAGCCCGACAACACGAATCCCGGCTTCCGGGTTACGCTCCAGCGCACGCAAATACAGATCTGCAACCGTATCTGCCCCTATCAGCACCACGCGCCGCAAATTGGCACGGCGGAGGGCTATTCTATGTGCCAGACGATACCCCACACGCAGCCCGCCCAACATCACCAGCAGAACCAGCGCATAAATAATGGGAAAGGTCAGACTAGGTAACGGAAAGCCCACCGCTACAAGCCCGCACGAAAACAGGACGGAACTTGCAATAGAGGCCCCGGCAATGCCCAGAAGATCTGAAACACCGGAAAACCGCCAGTACTGCTGCGGCATACGGAACGGCAACCCACTGACAAGCAGCGTGATAGCCCCCCCGGCCAGAAACCAGAGTGGGTGCAGCAATCCATCTTGCGGGGCCGCCAGCCACCGCGCCAGAGGTGCGGCAAGTGCTGCCAATACGCCATCCAGCAGGATATTTACGGCTATCCTGTTTACAGGGCGCAGGCGCGGATTACGGTGCAGGGGCTGAGAGTGTTGTGATGCCATTATCTTGCACCTATAGCGTAGCACCTGCCATCCTAGAAGCGGCTCAACCGGACGACTGTCTTTTCATGTCTTTTTCTTTTTCCTGTGTGGCAATTTTTTGCCTTTTAGGTGCCTGTGCTCTTTCTGCCTGTCTTGTGCGTGGCATGATCGGGCTTGCCGTTATGGATACGCCGGGCCACCGCAGCGCCCATGATACGCCTACACCCAAAGGGGGCGGCATAGGCGTAATGCTTGCTTTTGCAGGTGTTTTGCCGGTTCTTATGTATGTTACTGGCCAGTCACTTTTTTCTTTCTCAGCCTGCACGTTGGCCGCTGCAACTTTGTTATTGTGTGCCGTTTCATGGCTGGATGATATTTATCAGTGGTCCCCCGCCATTAAATTTGCAGCACAATGTGCCGCTGCCTGCATAATTGTAGCTGGAGGCATTGCTCTGCCTTGGCCCACGCCAATTGTTGGGGCCGTTCTTTCTGTATTGTGGCTGATATTTATCACCAATGCCGTCAACTTTATGGATGGGTTAAATGGGCTGATTTCTGGCTGTTTATGTGTTGCAGCATTATGCATGGCCGCAGCAGCCACTTATCTGGGAGTGCCCGCCTTACGCTGGCCTGCATTGCTCATGGTTTTTTGTCTGGCAGGTTTTCTGCCTTTCAATTTCCCAAACGCACGTATTTTTCTAGGTGATGTAGGAAGCCAAGGATGTGGGTTACTGGCTGGAGCCGCAGCCCTGTATACCGCAGCACATTCTCCACTACCCTCTGGATGGGTTGTTGGGCCTGCACTGCTGTTCCCGTTGATTTATGATGTGATTTTTACGCTTATCCGCCGCAAATTGGCCGGACATTCCCTAGTGCAGGCGCATCGTGGGCATTTGTACCAGGTGTTACACCGGAGCGGCATATACGCCCCTGCCATTTCTCTTATGGAATGGACCTTCACACTTTGGGGTATGATGGTGAGCTGTTTTGTAGCCCCAATGCCGATTATAGCGGGAAGTATAACGGCTTTTATACTTGTGTGCGTGCCCCAACTTGTATGGACAGGTTTTGCCGTTTTACGCACGCGCCAACACCCTGTTGGCACGTGGTAAAGACCACTTTTATTTTTCCAACGTCAGGGTCAGACCCTGTGCAGAACCGGCAAGCCGAGCACCTTGGGAAATGGTTTCGATTTTAATACGTACGCCATTCTTGTTTTCCAGAACGGCACCACCCAAACCTTGGCCCAGCGTTGCTTCACCATGAGCAGCACCATAAGTCCCATTAAAATCTGACAGACGATGCAGATTATAAACGGTACCTTTGCCTTCAATTTTTGAATAGCCAACGGCAGCAATTGTGCCGCCGGTAATGGAAAACTTATACGTTTTTCCGCCGTAACGCAGCCTGCCACCACCCCATGTATAACCTACGCCAATATCGGCTGATCTTGCCGTAATGGTAACCGTAGCAGTGGGTGAGCCCATGGCATCTTCAGCATGAGCAACAGGAATAAAACTGGCTGATGCCGCAAGCGCTGCTGCGGCAAAAAATGAAGAAAATCGCATGAAACGTTCCTTTCTTCTTGTTGGTTAGGCTGAAAAATCAGCCTGCTACTTTAATATAAAGCAGCAGGCTTTTCAGAAAACCGTGAAGAAAAAACGTTTCCTACCTGTAAAAGTTTCAAGCTGGACGTAGCAGCTAAAACTCAGGCAGCCATCACACGGCGCACACGGCGGGCAGCGGGTTCACGCTCTGCAGAACGCTGGGCCTTGCGGGCCGCGTTTTCTACAGTTTCACCCATAATGGTGCGAATTTCCTTCAGGTAAGCAGCACCTTTAGGCGTACGCTGCACCAGCACGGAACGACGATCCAGCGGATCTACCTTACGGCGTGCCAGATCAAGCTCACTCAGCCGGTCCAGAGCGCGCGTAATAGCTGGCTTGGAAACATTCAGGCTGGCAGCCAAACCACGTACGGTATGGCCGGTTTCATCCAGATAGCATGTCAAAAACACAGCCAATTGGCGAGCGGACAGATCTGGAGCATCTCCACGCACCAAAGACACAATGGTGTCCCGCAGGGTTTTTGCCAGATCCTCTGTTTTTTCTGCTGCCTGAGGCATAAGCTTCACTTTCCTTTTGCTGCACGCTTTTCCTGATCTCTCAAGATAAAGCGACATATTCCCGCTTCCTGTTACGGAACGAATCCCCTTGAGATTTCATATAGGAGGCGAAACGACTCTTTTAAAGTATTAATAAAAACATATTACCTCTTCTTTTATGACACCTTTGTGGCATCGGCATTTTGTTCTTCACAAAAAAGCTTCGTAATGGTTTTGAAAATGGCCCGAACCCCTGGAGAATCCCCACCTTTTGGCCGCCCTGGGCGAGAACTGTCATTCCAGGCATAACTGTCGATATGCACCCAGCGCTGATCTGGATTTACAAATCGTTCAAGAAATAAACCGGCAGTAATCGCGCCTGCCATAGGTCTTGATGAAATATTACTGAGATCTGCAACAGAACTTCCCAACCATTCGCGGTATCCTTGCCACAAAGGCAAGCGCCACATGGGGTCTGCTTCCTGCTGCCCTGCCTCCAGAAATACCTTGGAAACAGCTTCATCATTACACAGCAGGGCAGGCAAATCTGGCCCCAGCGCCACACGCGCGGCCCCGGTTAGGGTTGCAACATCCAACAACAGGTCTGGTTTCTGTTCCCCGGCTTCATGCAGCAGGTCACACAAAACCAAGCGGCCTTCTGCATCTGTGTTGCCAATTTCCACCGTCAGGCCAGAACGGCTGCGCACTACATCCAACGGGCGCATGGCATGGCCGGAAACACTGTTTTCCACACACCCCAGCCGCACTTCCAACCTTATGGGCAGATCCTGCGTCATAATCAGGCGGGCAAGTGCCAGAACTGTTGCTGCCCCGCCCATATCCTTTTTCATGCGTAGCATGCCGCTGGAGGGTTTGAGATCGTACCCCCCGCTATCAAAGCACACGCCCTTACCCACCAAAGAAATCAGCGGTGCTTTTTTATCTGCCGTGCTGCCCTGCCACTGCGCCACCACCACGCGAGGGCCACGGTCTGATCCATTCCCTACATGCGCCAGCAAAGGGTAGGCTTTATCCAGCGCAGCACCTTTTATAACGTCTACATGGGCACCAAATTCCTTGAGCACCGTTTTGGCTGCTCGTGCCAAATCTGAGGGCCCCAACAAATTGGCGGGCGTATTGATCAGATCACGCGCAAGCCAGATAGAACGCGCCATTTCCGATGCCACGCTTGCACGTTCCTGCGCCGTGACCACCAACCGTATTGTGGGTTTTTTGGCAGATGCAGATTTCAGCCCATACTGATACGCCCCAAGGCAGAAACCCAAAATGACATCATGCCGCGCAATGTCATCCGGTGCTTCCACCCGCCAGTCTCCTGCTGGCAGATCTTGTGCCAAAGCCCCAAAAACAAATGGGTCCACCACATCTTTTTCGGGCACCCCAAACAGCGCTGTTGGCACACCATTTGTATCTGGAACCATTACCAGTTGGCCCGGACGCGCCTTAAAGCCGCAGTTTTCTGCAAAAGCCGCTGCCTGTTCCCCTATCCATGAGCCCAAAACCGCTTGATCCGAAGGGCGAACAGCATGAACAGTGCGCACCTTGCTTCCTCGGCGGGACACAACCAGACAATCGGCTTCACGAACAGGCATAACATTTCTCCCTTCGCTTTCAGGCAAACTGCCTGCCAGCATATTTCCGTCTGTAAGGATAATGGCATCTGATGGCTTGCTTTTCCACACGCGGCAGCCGACGATGTTTGCATGATGGTTTCTTCCCGCCGTATGGCTGCTGCCGCTCATCACGCATCTATGCAGGACGATGCTCCCGTGCGGGCCATTCTGGGCCCCACAAACACCGGAAAAACACATCTGGCGCTGGAACGGATGCTGGCCCATTCCTCTGGCATGATCGGCTTTCCGCTCCGGCTGCTGGCGCGTGAAAACTACGAACGCATGGTCAAGCTGAAGGGCGTGCGCTCTGTTGGGCTGATCACAGGTGAAGAAAAAATCATCCCACCACAGGCCCGCTGGTTTTCTTGCACAGTGGAGGCCATGCCATCTGATCGTAAGGTAGAATTTGTTGCCGTAGATGAAATTCAGCTATGTGCGGACCCCGAGCGCGGCCATGTTTTTACGGATCGGCTTTTAAATGCACGCGGGCGGTCTGAAACGCTTTTTTTGGGCGCAGAAACCATTGCGCCGCTGCTGAAAAGCCTGATCCGCGACATAGAAATAGACACACGCCCGCGCCTTTCCAACCTGACATATACAGGGCATATGCGCCTATCGCGTCTGCCTGCGCGTACGGCCATTGTGGCTTTTTCCATGGCCGAAGTTTACGCTATTGCAGAACTTATACGCCGCAAGCGCGGGGGCTGTGCTGTGGTAATGGGCCAACTTTCACCCCGCACCCGCAATGCGCAGGTAGCCCTCTACCAAAACCGAGAGGTGGATTATCTGGTAGCAACCGATGCCATTGGCATGGGGTTGAATATGGATATCCGGCACATTGCCTTTGCCAATATCTGCAAGTTTGATGGTTACAGAAACCGGCTGCTTACCCCAGCAGAAGCCGCACAGATTGCAGGCCGCGCTGGCCGAGGTACGCAGGACGGCACTTTTGGCACAACTGGGGAATGTCCTGCCTTTCCCGAAGGGATGGTGGAGGCTATTGAAACCCACCATTTTGAACCGCTACCTTTTTTGTGGTGGCGCAACAGCAAGCTCAATTTTACGTCTCCCAGCACACTTTATGCCAGCTTGTGCCAAAAGCCCCCTGACCGCTGCCTGAAATCTGCAGCCCCTGCATCTGATTTATTGGCACTCTCTGCGCTCATGCAAAATGCTACGGTGCAAAAACTGGCCCACACACCTGCGCGCACCCAGCTATTATGGGAGGTGTGCCAGATTCCAGATTTTCGCAAATTGGGGGAAGACAGCCATATTCGGCTGTGTGAGCAAATTTTCACTCTGCTTGCCCAAAAAGGGCACCTGCCTTCTGCCTGGATGAAATCTCGCCTTGCCAATCTGGAACAGTTGGAAGGGGATATTGATGTTCTGATGCAGCGCCTTATGGGCATCCGCACGTGGTCTTACGTTTCTGCCAGACCGGATTGGGTAGAAAACGCTGCGCATTGGCGTAACCATACCCTAAGGCTGGAAGATGCTCTTTCCGACGTATTACATGAACGCCTGACAACGCGCTTTGTAGATAAACGTGCAGCAAGCTTGGCACGGCGCTTGGAAGAAGCAGACACCACCCCTTTGCTTTCCGCAATTACCCGTACGGGTGAAGTCAGCGTGGAAGGGCATGCTGTGGGCCATATGCGGGGTTTCAGCTTTACCCCAGACCCCGAAGCGGCACAGTCTGATCAGAAACTCATTCTCAAAGCAGCCCGCAGAGCAGCCCGTAACCAGATTCCCTATCGGGTTTCCCAGTTCCTACAAGCGCCAGACACGGAAATAACGCTGAACCTGCAAAATGGTGCACTCAACTGGCAGGAGGATACGATTGCGCGTTTGCAAGCCGGGGCAGATGTGCTGCACCCAGTTATTGAAGTGCGCGAGGCAGAATTTCTGGAACCCGGTCAGAAAGAAAAAATCCGGCAACGGCTGGCTGCCTTTGTTGATGCATACATCCACAAAGAGCTGGCACCGCTCTTTCGGGCTGAAAAAGCAGTTGCAGATCAACCGTTACTCCGCGGCATGGTGCATATGCTGGTAGAAAATGGTGGCGTAGCGGAGGTACCGCATCTTTCCACTCTGCCTGCATCTGCCAGACACATACTGAAGCGCCTTCACATCACCCAACAGAAAAATACTGTGTTTTGTAGTAAAATGATGCGCCCTGGCTCCATGGCTTTGCGTGCACTTTTGTTAAGCTTACACTCCGGTATTGTTTTGCCAGAGCTGCCACGCACGGGTGCCGTTTCTGCCCCTGTGCCTGCTTTGCTCACAGCGCCTCAGAAATCTCTTCTCATGCAGCTTGGGTGGATTATTTCTGAAGGTACTTTAATCCGACTCGATATTGCTGCTGCGCTGTATGCGGAATCTGTTTCCCTGATTTCACACGGATCACGGCAGATTCCGAATTTCTTTGCCTCTCGGTTGGGTGTGAAAAAGGCTATTCTTCCGGGCATTTTGCGCAGCCTTGGGTTACATGTCCAAAAACCCCAGATTTTACCGGATACACACGCAGGACCACCCGCTCCTTTTCTGATTATCCCCCAGAAAACTGTAAAAAATCGGAAACACTCAAAAAAGCGTACAGGCAGGGTTCAGCCAGAAAAATATAACCACAACAGCCCCTTTGCTGTGCTGGCAACGCTTCGGCAACACCACCAACCCTAGCTCTGTTATAAAAAGAAAGCTGCCCTCCTTACACAGGCGGGTTGCCATTAGGCAAAAAGCGCCTCATATCTGCGCCATCCTTGGTGGCAGGCTTCTATATAACGGTACTGCCATCTGACCCCACGCGGTGAGAGCCCCTCCTCCACCGCCAGATATTTTCGGAGATGGCAATGACCTACGTGGTCACTGAAAACTGCATCCGCTGCAAATTCATGGACTGTGTGGAAGTCTGCCCCGTTGACTGCTTCTACGCTGGTGAAAACTTTCTGGTCATCAACCCAGATGAATGCATTGACTGCGGCGTGTGTGAGCCTGAATGCCCCGCCGAAGCCATTTTCCCTGATAGCGACGACCGTGCAGCAGCGTGGGCAGAAATCAACGCAAAATACGCCACCCAGTGGCCAAACATTACACGCAAGGGCACGCCCCCGGCCGATGCGGAAGAATGGAAAGACAAGCCTAACAAAACAGAGCTGCTTTCCCCCAATCCGCAGAAAGACTGAGAACCCTTATTTACTTGGGTTTGGAGAAATGGTGTCGGCCTTAGGCTGGCACCATTTTTTTTGTGCCCAGAACCTAATGCGCGCTTAAGCTTGGATGTTCCATGCTTCATCCAAAGCCCGTATGGCGGCGGGTAGCCGTAGATACCAGATACCCTGCACAGATCTGTCAGAAAGACATGATCAATAAAAAAGCCCCTGTAGCCATTATAGCTACAGGGGCTTTTTTCAGCTTGCTTTCCCACCGCCACTTAACGCGGCGGTAGAAACCTCACCATATTAGCGGGACATCATATGCAGCGCGGTGTTGTTCATAATGAACACCGAACCAACAATCAGGATGGCCACGAAAGCAACGGTGAAAACAAAGCACATGTTGTTCCAGCGCTGTTCGGAGTCTCCGCCCATGTGCAGGAAGTAGTGCAGATGCACCAGAACCTGAACCAGAGCGAGAGCTGAAACAGCAGCCAGAGTGCCGGCTGGCGAAAGGCTATGGCTCATCACCACGCCAAACGACAGGACCGTCAGGACAACGGCAAGAACAAACCCGATAATGTAAGAAGATACGCTACCGTGGCTCTCGCCTGAGGAGGATGTATGCGGATTGCTCATCAGATCATGCTCGCCAGATAGACATAGGTGAAAACGCAGATCCAGACGATATCCAGGAAGTGCCAGAACAGGCTCAGGCAAGTGAGCTTATTCATCATACGTTCCGGAATTTCAGTCGTACCCATCAGCTGAGCGATCAGGGTAACAATCCAGATCAGACCACACGTGACATGCAGACCGTGAGTAGACACCAGCGTAAAGAACGCAGACAGGAATGCACTGCGATCCGGACCGGCGCCTTCTGCGATCATGTGCGCAAATTCACGCAGTTCCAGCCCCACAAAGCCAAGGCCAAGCAGGAAGGTAACACCAAGCCAAAGGATAACCTTGGAAACCTGGCTTTTATGGGCGGCAATCATGCCGAACCCATAAGTGATGGACGAAACCAGCAGGAGGGCTGTTTCCAGCCCAAGCCCACCGAATTCGAACAGTTCGTGGCCGGTTGGGCCACCGTTAAACTGGTTACGCAGAACTGCAAACACGGCAAAAAGCGTACCGAAGATGATGCAGTCCGTCATCAGATAGACCCAGAACCCGAACACCACCGGAGATTCGTGGTGATGTTCGTCGTGGCCTGCGGTCTGAACAGTTGTGTTCTGTGCCATGTTATTCAGCTGCCTGTGCCATCAGTTTACGGGTGTGCTCGTTTTCAATCCGGGCAACCTCTTCGGCAGGGATATAGTAATCAATATCCTTATCAGCGCTGCGGGCAATTACCGAACCGATAACACCAACAAGGCCAATAGCAGCCAGCCACCAGATGTACCAAACCGCAGCAAAACCGAAGATCAGGGCAAAGATACCACAAGCCAGACCCAGAGAGGTGTTCTTGGGCATGTGGATTGCTTCGTACTGAGCACCAGCCTGACGGGTATCAATACCATTTTCCTTATCATGCATGAACGCATCGAGTTCGTGCACATGAGGAACGATAGCAAAGTTGTAGACCGGCGGCGGGGAAGACGTGGACCATTCCAGCGTACGGCCATTCCATGGGTCACCGGTCACGTCGCGGTTCTGCGGCAGGTTACGGTCACGGATGGAAACATACAGCTGTGTAAGCTGGCAAGCGATACCAAGCATAACCAGCACTGCACCAACTTCAGCAACCAGCAGCCACGGATGCCATGCCGGATTGTCGTAGTGGTTCAGACGACGGGTCATGCCTTCGAAACCGACGATGTAGAGCGGTACGAATGCGCAATAGAAACCAACAAACCAGAACCAGAAAGCGCGCTTGCCCCAGGTTTCGTCCAGCTTGAAGCCCATCACCTTCGGGAACCAGAAGTTCATGCCACAGATGTAACCGAAATACACACCACCAATAATGGTATTATGGAAGTGAGCAATCAGGAACAGGGAGTTATGCAGAACGAAGTCAGCACCCGGGATAGCCAGCATAACGCCGGTCATACCACCGATGGTGAAGGTGATCATGAAGCCAACAGCCCAGTACATGCAGGCATGGAACTGGATGCGGCCCTTATACATGGTGAACAGCCAGTTAAACAGCTTAACACCGGTAGGAATGGAGATGATCATGGTCGCGATACCGAAGAAGGCATTCACGTCCGGACCAGCGCCCATTGTGAAGAAGTGGTGAACCCACACAAGGAAGGACAGAACCATGATGGAGCAGGTTGCGTAAACCATGGTGCTGTAACCAAACAGTGGCTTGCCGGAAAATGCAGGAACAACTTCCGAAAACACACCGAAGGCAGGGATAACAAGAATGTAAACTTCTGGATGGCCCCAAGCCCAAATCAGGTTCAGGTACAACATCTGGTTGCCCCCACCATCATTGGTGAAGAAGTGCATCCCGAAGTAACGATCCAGACCCAGCAGAGCAACTGCAACCGTCAGAACAGGGAAGGCCACCATGATCAGGATGGAAGCACAGAAAGCTGTCCAGGTGAAAACAGGCATTTTCATCCAGGTCATGCCCGGAGCGCGCATCTTCACGATGGTTACAAAGAAGTTCACACCGGTCAGCAGCGTGCCAACACCGGAAATCTGAACGGCCCAGATGTAGTAATCAACACCAACGCCAGGGCTGAACTGATTTTCGGACAGAGGCGGATATGCCAGCCAGCCGCACTGCGAGAATTCACCGATGAACAGAGAAACGTTCACCAGGATAAACGCAACAGCCGTCATCCAGAAGCTCAGGTTGTTCAGGAACGGGAAGGCAACGTCACGCGCACCAATCTGCAGAGGCACGATGAAGTTGAACAGACCGGTCATGAACGCCATGGCCAGGAAGAAGATCATGATCGTTCCGTGAGCGGAGAAGATCTGATCGTAATGATGTGGTGGTAGATAGCCTGGGTTACCTGCATACGCCAGCGCGAGCTGAGTACGCATCATGATAGCGTCAGCAAAACCACGGAAAAGAGCGACCAGTGCCAGGATGATATACATCACGGCTAGACGCTTATGATCGACAGAAGTGAACCACTCTTTCCAGAGGTAGCCCCACTTACCGTAATACGTAATAAGTCCCAGTACCGCGACACCGACAATGACAACGCCGATGAACGTCCCTACCAGGATCGGCACATCCAACGGGATGGCCGAGAGCGATAGTCTCCCTAGCATAGATCCTATTCCTTCATATTCATGTCGGACATCGCAGACTGCTGCACCTGGATCATCTTGCCAGTGCTTTTGTCCATGACCATGCCATTGTTGTACTTGGCAACGATCGTGTTGAACATGCCGGGTTCAACATGCGCGAAATACTCGACGGGGTTCGCTTCGCTTGGTGCAGCAAGTTTCGGATAGGTCTGGCTATCCAGCTGCTCAGAAGAAGACTTCACCTTTTCAACCCAGGCATTGAATTCATCACCGCTTACAGCAAGCGTATGGAATTTCATGTCAGAAAAGCCACGGCCACTGTAGTTGGCAGATTCACCCAGATAGTCGCCTGGTTCGCTCGCCAGCAGATGAAGCTGGGTCTGCATGCCTGCCATTGCATAGATCATGGAACCAAGACGCGGGATGAAGAAGGAGTTCATCACGGAATCAGAGGTGATGTTGAAGTCAATCGGAGTGTTGACCGGAATGGCCAGCTGATTGACCGTTGCAATACCCTGTTCTGGGTAGATGAACAGCCATTTCCAGTCCAGAGCCACCACTTCAACGTGCAGAGGCTTGGTATTAGCTTCTGCTTCAAGTGGTTTGTACGGGTCCAGAGAATGACAGGTCTGATAGGTAATCACTGCCAGGAAGAGGATAATCAGGGAAGGCACGCCCCAAATAATCACTTCAATTTTATTGGAGTGGCACCACTTCGGCAGATACTCGGCGCTCGTGTTAGACTGGCGATACTGCCAGGCAAACAGAAGCGTCAGCAGGATGGTCGGAATCACAACAATCAGCATTGCGACTGTGGAGGTGGCAATTAGGGTTTTAACCCCTTCACCAACCGGGCCTTTCGGGTCGAGAACATCAAGTTCACACCCGGCAAGCAGCAATGCTGACGATAGGCCGCCCAATCGCGCCACTCTCGCCAGTAACTTGTTTTTCATCGCACGCCTCTTGGTTCTGACATCAAATTAGCCTCACTAAGACTCTTTGTTCTGCTGCCATAGAAGCCTGACAACAGCAAGAAAAACCGCGTTTCAACATTCCCCACCTACCACAAACACATGCCTGAGCGTTGTTTCCTTCATAATCAGGAGGAACATGGCACATCATGCTGGTGGCAGAATGAACGGAGCGCGAAAACACCTTGCGGACACTTTATTCCTAAAGCGCAGATTCTCAAATGTCGGAAAAGTTCCATCAGCCTTTCGTCATAATCAGGTTAGCTGATATGGCGGTGCGGCATGGGTACTCTGGTGCGATAAAAACAGAGGCAAACAACTTCACGAAATATTTCAAAATATTTCCATATTTTTCTAGGAAGTCAAATTTCGCTTTCGATTTCATGCCGTTACGCGAAAAAATTTTATCTCACGTTTTCGTTACAGAATCTTGAATCAAGATAACGGCCTGTTTTGGTACGCATTCCAGACAAACATACCGCCATTCATTCAGGGCATACCTTCCCATACAAAAAAACCCAGCCCTCTGAGAGGCTGGGTTTTCTTTTTCAGGATGCCAACAGGGCCTATAGCCCATTCCGACTCCTATAGAATTAATCGTTAGAGTTTCTTGCGCCCATAAACTGGAGAAGAAACTGGAAAAGGTTGATGAAGTTCAGGTACAGGCTCAATGCATCATATACGCTGCGCTTGGCTGTCATTTCCGGGCCTTCATATGCAGCAAGCTGCGGGTAGGTAACCCGAATACGCTGTGCATCAAACGCACTGAACGCTGTGAAGATAAAGACGCCGACAATGCTGTACACATAGTACAAAGCCGGGCTCTTCAGGAACAAGTTTACCAGGCCAGCAATCAGCAGCCCAAACAGACCCATCATCAGGAAAGAGCTGAAGCGCAACAGGTTGGCTTTAGTAACGTATCCCCACAGAGATGTTGCAGCGAACATGCAGGCCGTTACCAGAAACACTCGGACAATGGATGTATCTGTATAAATAACAAAGATATTGGCCATACTGGCGCCCATGGCAGCACAGAACGCCCAAAACAGTGCTTGCGCACCCTGTAGGGAAAGCCTGTTCAGCCCAAAAGACATCACCAGCACAAATGCCAATGGCGAAAGCATGGCAACGTCACCCAACAATGTTGGACGCGGCACCAAACCACCCGGTACTTGTACCACCTGAAAAAACAGATGGCTCAGACTTGTGTTGGCAATAACATATGCCACTATACCGGTAAGCAGCAGGCCAGATGCCATCCAGTTATAAACGCGCAGCATATAGGCCCGCAGCCCAGCATCCAGATTGGCAGCCTGAGCATTCCAATCTGTGGGCGTAGCGGGGGATCGGTAGTCGTGACTAAACGACATGGTGTTTAACTCTCCTTGTCCGGACAGGCCGGCTTTGCTTAATACTTGTGGCTGCCCTGCCCTGTCGTCAAGGGTTGCAAAGAATCAGGTCAAAAACAGGGCGCTTTATTCCCACCTGATTTTACCTCTTACTATAACGCATTCCCCCACAAATCGGCTCTTACAAGCCAAGGAATAAAGTACCAGTATGTTTTTGATTGCCGGGATCCGTCTTCCCGCCCCCATGCTGGAGTTCTTCCAGCAAATTCAGACCTTCTTTCCCAACCGGGAATGGGAACCCGAACCCTTCCTGTTTCTTCCTTTGGTGATCGTGGGAGAAACCTCTGATCCAGACGTCATGGAGAATCTGGATGCGGGATTGCTCTCTATCCAGACACCAACACCGGCAACACTTGTGCACTCCGGGTTAGACGTTGTGCAGCAAGGTGAACGAATCATTCTCACAGCCAAGATTCTGTCAGCTGTGTGTGATCACCTTTCCGTGAAAATCAGGCGTCAGGCTCAGCATGCAGGCCTGAAGGTGAAGCGCACCTGCCATCCACTCAGCGTGCCACTCGCTACGATCTCAACCGTTCCACCAGAAAACGTTCATAACTGGTTGCGCATCCACCACAGCCTACGTGCACCAGAAGCAGAGGTTTATGAATTCGCCCTGTTCAGTTCTTGGAAAAATCGTGAAACGACAGATATGGAACTTCTGGCTGATTATGCGTTTACACCGAGTTGCATAGCGCCTGCATCCTTGTTATAACAAGAATTATAAGCGCCTTTCATAACCTGATTGTGAGCATAATTTCCTGCTCTACAGGCCTGTAAGCACGGGAAATTATCCCGCAGAATGGAAGCTGCTATTCCTTCCCCGTGATTGACAGACAGCGTTCCCCTTGGCTGTTGTGTGAGAAACCGGCCTGCCGGCTATCTTTTTCCTCACCGTATATAATAGTCGAGGACATGAACGCATGACCCGCCCCGCCTCCGCCAAGAGACGTTCACTGCTAGGAATTCTCGCGGCCGGAACAATCTGTGCCGCTGCTTTGCCTTACGCGGCAGTCCCTGCCCGCGCTGACGGTCAGGGTAATACGGGGGAAGCTATCATCCATGCAGATGATCACCCCGAAAACTGGCTTTCTTATGGTCGCACTTACAGCGAACAGCGCTATAGCCCCCTAGATCAGATCAACCGCTCCAACGTGGGTGATCTTAAACTGGCTTGGTACTATACGCTGGATACCAACCGCGGTCAGGAAGCAACTCCGCTGGTTGTTGATGGCATTATGTATGCCACAACCAACTGGTCCAAAATGGAAGCGCTGGACGCTGCCACAGGTAAGCTGCTTTGGCAGTATGACCCCAAAGTGCCAGGCAACATTGCTGACAAAGGCTGCTGTGATACGGTTAACCGTGGTGCAGGCTATTGGAACGGCAAGGTTTTCTGGGGCACGTTTGATGGCCGTCTAGTCGCTGCCGATGCAAAAACCGGTAAAAAGGTGTGGGAAGTTAACACCATCCCAGCCGATGCCTCTCTGGGCAAGCAGCGCTCCTACACAGTGGATGGCGCGGTACGCGTAGCGAAGGGCCTGGTACTGATTGGTAACGGTGGTGCCGAATTTGGTGCCCGTGGCTTTGTTTCCGCTTTTGATGCCGAAACCGGCAAGCTGAAATGGCGCTTCTACACCGTTCCGAACAACAAGAACGAACCCGACCACGCTGCATCAGATAATATTCTGATGAACAAAGCCTACAAAACCTGGGGCCCCAAAGGCGCTTGGGTACGCCAGGGTGGCGGTGGCACCGTATGGGATTCTCTGGTTTATGATCCGGTCAGTGACCTGATCTATCTGGCTGTTGGTAACGGGTCTCCCTGGAACTATAAGTATCGTTCCGAAGGCATTGGTTCCAACCTGTTCCTGGGCAGCATTGTCGCACTGAAGCCTGAAACCGGTGAATATGTCTGGCACTTCCAGGCAACCCCGATGGATCAGTGGGATTACACCTCGGTTCAGCAGATCATGACACTGGATATGCCAGTGAATGGCGAAATGCGCCACGTGATCGTGCATGCCCCTAAAAACGGCTTCTTCTACGTTCTGGACGCCAAGACCGGTGAATTCCTGTCCGGCAAAAACTACGTTTACCAGAACTGGGCCAATGGTCTGGACCCTCTGACAGGTCGCCCGATCTACAACCCGGATGGTCTGTATACCCTGAACGGCAAGTTCTGGTACGGTATCCCCGGCCCACTGGGTGCGCATAACTTTATGGCCATGGCCTACAGCCCCAAAACGCACCTGGTCTATATCCCGGCTCACCAGATTCCGTTTGGTTATAAAAACCAGGTTGGTGGCTTTAAGCCGCATGCGGATTCCTGGAACGTTGGTCTGGACATGACCAAGAACGGTCTGCCTGATACCCCAGAAGCCCGTACCGCTTACATCAAGGATCTGCACGGCTGGCTGCTGGCATGGGATCCGGTCAAGATGGAAACGGTCTGGAAGATTGACCACAAAGGTCCGTGGAACGGCGGCATTCTGGCCACCGGCGGTGATCTTCTGTTCCAAGGCTTGGCCAATGGTGAATTCCACGCCTATGACGCCACGAACGGTAGCGACCTTTACAAGTTTGACGCACAGAGCGGCATTATCGCTCCGCCTATGACCTATAGCGTCAACGGCAAGCAGTATGTTGCTGTTGAAGTGGGCTGGGGCGGCATCTACCCAATTTCCATGGGTGGCGTGGGCCGTACTTCTGGCTGGACAGTTAACCACTCCTACATTGCTGCGTTCTCTCTGGATGGCAAAGCCAAGCTGCCGGCTCTGAACAACCGCGGCTTCCTGCCCGTAAAACCACCTGCACAGTATGACCAGAAGGTCGTTGATAACGGTTACTTCCAGTATCAGACCTACTGCCAGACCTGCCATGGTGATAACGGCGAAGGTGCAGGCATGCTGCCTGATCTGCGTTGGGCCGGTGCTATCCGCCACCAGGATGCCTTCTACAATGTAGTTGGTCGCGGTGCGCTGACGGCTTACGGGATGGATCGCTTTGACACCAGCATGACGCCGGATGAAATTGAAGCAATCCGTCAGTATCTGATCAAACGGGCAAACGACACGTATCAGCGTGAAGTGGATGCTCGGAAGAATGACAAAAATATTCCCGAAAACCCGACACTTGGCATTAACCCCTAATGCCTCGGCAGAGTTACGACGTCATTCAGCACACAGGCGATAAGTGGTAAAAATGATGATTAACAGGCTAAAAGCTGCCCTGGGGGCAGTCGCTGTCGGGCTTCTTGCGGGAACGTCCCTGGCGCATGCACAGAACGCTGATGAAGATCTGATCAAGAAGGGCGAGTACGTTGCACGCCTAGGGGACTGTGTGGCTTGCCACACATCCCTGAACGGTCAGAAATATGCTGGTGGTCTTTCTATTAAGACTCCCATCGGCACAATTTACTCCACCAACATCACGCCAGACCCCACGTACGGGATTGGCACCTACACATTTAAAGAGTTTGATGAAGCCGTGCGCCATGGCGTGCGTAAGGATGGTGCTACGCTGTATCCAGCAATGCCCTACCCATCCTTCGCCCGCATGACGCAGGATGACATGAAGGCTCTGTACGCATACTTCATGCATGGCGTGCAGCCGATTGCGCAGAAAAATCATCCAACTGATATTTCCTGGCCGATGTCCATGCGTTGGCCGCTGTCCATCTGGCGCTCTGTATTTGCTCCGGCTCCCAAGGATTTCACACCAGCCCCCGGCACGGATGCTGAAATTGCACGTGGTGAATACCTTGTAACTGGCCCTGGCCACTGTGGTGCATGTCATACACCGCGCGGCTTCGGTATGCAGGAAAAAGCTCTGGATGCATCTGGCGGGCCAGACTTCCTTGGCGGCGGTGGCGTGATCGACAACTGGATTGCCCCAAGCCTGCGTAACGATCCGGTTCTGGGCCTTGGCCGCTGGTCTGATGAAGACCTGTTCCTGTTCCTGAAATCCGGTCGTACCGATCACTCCGCAGCCTTTGGTGGCATGGCAGACGTGGTTGGCTGGAGCACCCAGTACTTCACCGATGCAGACCTGCACGCCATGGTGAAATACATTAAATCCCTGCCGCCGGTTCCGCCTGCACGTGGTGATTACAGCTACGATGCCTCTACGGCTCAGATGCTGGATTCCAACAACTTCTCCGGCAATGCTGGTGCAAAAACATATGTGGAACAGTGCGCAATCTGCCATCGTAACGATGGTGGTGGTGTAGCCCGTATGTTCCCGCCGCTGGCTGGTAACCCGGTTGTTGTTTCCGACAACCCGACATCTGTTGCCCATATTGTTGTTGATGGTGGCGTTCTGCCTCCCACCAACTGGGCACCTTCTGCAGTGGCCATGCCGGATTACAAAAACATCCTGTCTGACCAGCAGATTGCAGATGTTGTAAACTTCATCCGTTCTGCATGGGGTAACCGCGCACCGGCTAACACAACAGCAGCAGATATCCAGAAACTCCGTCTGGATCATACGCCGCTGCCGACACCGGGTTGGGCTAATGCAACTGAAGAATCCGCTACATGGGGCCTCTTCATGCCGCAGCCTTACGGCGCTGGCTGGACCTTCGCACCGCAGACACATGCCGGTGTGGATGAAGCACAGTAAAGCTTCTGCCTAAATAACTAGCCTCTTTTATGGGGCTGGTTACAAAGCGCTGTAGTGGCAACACTACAGCGCTTTTTTTATGTTGTTTGCATTGTGAGTGAGCAGATCATCCCCACATGTTTGAACAGCATGAAGCAGACCCAGACAAAATTAGAATGGTGCACGCCAAGTTCTGCAAAGAGCAGTGATGTGGAAACACAACTTAACTGTTTGGTGCAGGAAATCAGGAAATGCACAGCTTGTGCACATAAGCTGCCATTAGGCCCACGGCCTGTTTTGCATGTTTCCCCCCATGCACGTTTACTTATTGCCGGACAGGCACCAGGCACACGTGTGCATGAAACCGGGGTATCTTTTAACGATGCATCGGGAGATCGTCTGCGAGGTTGGCTTGGTATGAGCCGAGATGTTTTTTATGATTCCAACCGTGTTGCCATTTTACCTATGGCGCTTTGTTATCCGGGTGTGTTGCCTAAAGGTGGTGACCGCCCACCTCCACCGGAATGCGCCAGCTTATGGCGAGAGCGTATTCTGGCGTTACTGCCTAACCTGCGCCTAACCCTTCTGGTTGGATCATATGCCCAGAATTACGTTTTGGGAAAAGGCAAAGTATACGAGCGGACAGAGCATTTTCAGGATTTTCTCCCGCAATACTTCCCTTTGCCACATCCATCATGGCGCACAGGGGCATGGGAGCGTAAAACCCCCATGTTTCAGGAAAAAATCATTCCGGCCCTGCGGCGCGAGGTTGCTCGTGCGCTTGCAGATTAAACAGAACTAGAGTACCAAAAGCAGGCGCACGTCATTCACATTCGTTAACGTTGGGCCCGTTTTGATAAGGTCATCCAGTTTTTCAAAAAAACTGTAGCTATCATGCTGTTTTAGAAATTCCTCAGCAGCCACACCATTTTGCAGGCCTTGGGCTAATGTATCCGGGGTAAATATGGCGCCAGCGGCATCTTCCGTACCATCAATGCCATCTGTATCTCCCGCCAAACCCCATATACCTGCCTGACCATTTAAGGCCAGTGCGCAGGAAAGCAGAAACTCTGTATTCCGGCCGCCCTTTCCCGGCTTTGTGCCGGCACGAATACTTACTGTTGTTTCACCACCACTTAGCAAAACAGCCGGAGCACGCACGGGCACAGCATGCTCCTGAACAGAGCGGGCAATGCCACTCATCATCACGCCCATTACGCTG
Source organism: Acetobacter pasteurianus subsp. pasteurianus LMG 1262 = NBRC 106471 (assembly GCF_000285275.1). GTDB lineage: Bacteria > Pseudomonadota > Alphaproteobacteria > Acetobacterales > Acetobacteraceae > Acetobacter > Acetobacter pasteurianus. Next base: position 18,836 of record NZ_CADO01000002.1, on the reverse strand, counting down.
CTTTCACCTTCCAGCGCATCTCCTAAAATTAAAGGCGTTACGCCTGCTGCGCGCGCCACCTCTGCCGCTGCCTGTAACGCCATAAAAGGGGTTGCTATCATTTCAACCCGGTTGTCTGCGTTAACAGAATGCTTGGCAGAAGATGCCGCAGTGTTTTTCTCCAAAACATGACGGACTGTATCGGGAACGTCTAAATTGTATTTATCAAGAATACGCAAAGCATCTTGAGGTGTTGTTGAATCCGGCACAGTGGGGCCACTTGCAATAATTGCCGGATCATCTCCGGGTACATCACTAATAACAAGCGTCACCACTTGTGCAGGTGCTGCTGCCAAGGCCAGCTTGCCACCTTTAATGGCAGATAAGTGCTTACGCACTGTGTTCATTTCAGAAATTGCTGCGCCAGAATGCAAAAGCTGGCGGCCAATATTCTGCTTTTCTGCCAGAGTAATGCCCTCTGCCGGCAAAGCCAGCAGCGCAGACCCTCCACCAGATATCAGGGCAATAACAAGATCATCTGGCCCCAACCCTTTTACGGATTGCAAGATATCATGTGCTGCCTGCTTACTCCGCGCATCTGGTACAGGGTGCGATGCTTCCAGAATCGTAATATGGCGCGTTGGAACAGCGTGCTCATCCCGCGTAACCACAACACCCTGCAAAGGTACATCTGGCCATGCAGCCTCTAACGCAGCGGCCATAGCAGCAGATGCCTTGCCAGCGCCTACAACTATACAGCGGCCCTTAGGTTTTTCCGCCAAATATTCTGCCAGCACCTTAAAAGGATCTGCTGCGGCAACTGCTGCATCAAACATGCTGCGCAACAGGGTACTGGCCTGTTTATTCTGTTCGATTTTGATATCTGACTGCACCAACGCAACGCTCTCCTACAATGCTCTACTTTAATATCAGAGCACGTTTATGATCTATCTGGTTTAGGTAAATGCTTTATCCAGATATGGAGAAGACGCATCAAAGAACGCACGGTTCTCTGCCAGCTCTGTTTCTATCACGCGCAGGCTGGCTAATGCCCGAAGCATTTCTTCACGGACAGAAAGATTTGCCTCAGTTTCTTCGCAGTTTAACAAATACTCTACAGCTATATGTGTTGCCCGCGCAGTCCGGCCGTATTGCCCGCCATATCGGCCTGTAAAATGCTGCATGCGTTCCATCATCACTTCCACGGCTTTCTGCGCTTCTGGCGGCAGAATATTCTTTGCCAGAACGGTACGTAATCGCATTACGTTCAGCGCAATGGTCATGCTGGACAGCACGCCACTTAAATACCGCTCCAGCACATAGGTATTGCCATCATCCGTTGCCATGGTGGAAAGGCGCACAAACCCGTCTACACTGCGCCCAATAATTTCCGTTACCGCAGGAGGCCTGCGCTGCCCTGCCAAACGGCGCAAGCCACGCAGAATGTTCACTCGCATATCCCACCGCAAACCATCTGGATCGTACGGCAGAAACACACGGTACATCCACATGCAGAACATCATGGCCAACAACAGCGGCATGGCGGTGTTGAAATACATGATTTCATCCATCCGCCCCTGATTGATCGGCCCCACCAGAATAGGCAGAAACAGATTATAGGCCACAGCCGCAAGCACCAGCGGAGGCCACGCAAAGGCCAACCCGCCAATCAACATAGGCACAGCCAGACACATGGCCATCATTTCGTAAATGGTTGGCTGGGCCATGACCCACAAATCAAGCAATGCGCTCATGCCAATGACACACACAGTGCCATGCAAGAACGCCTGTGTGGCAAGAGCAGGCTGCTCCAAAGTGGAGAACAGCGCACACACAATACCCACAAACATGATGAATGTGAGGCCATCAGGCCACGCGGTGGTAATCCATATAACACCGGCCAAAAAGATGGTGACGGACGCCCGCAAGCTATTGGTAAACGCCATCCGCCAGTCTCGATAAGACTTCATGGGATAGCGGAAATGATCATGCGGCTGCGGGTTGCGGCTCATTTCAAACTGCTCAATGGCCAGATACAGCTCTTCCAGCATGGTATCCAGCTTATGCAGCAATTGCCCTTGCCGGGTGAGCACTTCCTCCTGATTCACATCCATTGGGGGATGTGTGGCGGCTTCCATTTCTTTTTCCAGGCAACTTGCGGCAAGTTGTCGGCAGGTTGCCCGTAAAGATGTCAGGTCCCGCAAAACCGGCTCAATAGGCTGATCATTATCCAGCCGGTCTGGCAGAGCTTGTAAAAAACTACTCACCTGCCGGGCTGTATCCTGATACTCCACGCCCTGACTATGCGGCACCTCCAACAGTGCGCCCAAATCCAACCCGCGTGACAGCAACACTGTAATGGCTGCCAAAGCCGCTCTGGCGTGGTCACCTTCGTGCTGGTGTTTCCCCATTTCAATTTCGGCAAATTCAACCTGATCGCTTAGTGCAATAAGGGTGGAGAACACACCGGGCGAATTTGCCACAGCGCGCCTATCGCCCTGCAACAAACGCAAAGTGGCGGGCACCGCGCCTTTAAGAGCCTGCACAAAATTGGTTGCCAGCCGCGTTCTGGCCCGCAACCCCAACTGATACTGAAACAGAGATGAAATTGTGGTTTCCACTACAATACCAAGCGTAATGTATGTGGCACGTGCCATTGCGATCTGAAAAATATGATCGGGCGCTACTATGCCGTCCAGCGCAATAATAACGTATGTAAAACCGGAAGCCCGCATACCGTGAATACGGTAATTGGTCATGGCGGCAGGGCCGGGCAACAACGTGCCTATAAAACAGAAAGTGCCAATCCCCACAGCCACAAAAAAGATATAGAGCAGTGGTGATTGCGGCATACTGGCCACCAGCACGATGGCGCATATTGTGCCCACCACCATGCCAAACATATGCCAGCGCGCCTTGGCAATGGATTTACCACGCGTGCCCTGCGCCACCATCCATACGGTAAGAGCAGCCCATTGCGGGCTCCCCAATTCCCACCACAAGGCAATACCAAGAGCGATTAGGGATGAAATGGTGGTACGAAGCGCATACCCAAACGAAAGCAGATTGGGCGCAAACAGCCAGCGCAAGTGGTCAAGCTTGCGCGGTGGACCGCCGCCAACAAGCGCCTGCCGGACAATAATAGAGACCGACCGCCAAAGCTGCCCCAAGGAAAGCGTCATGCTTTTCACGCGGCCAAACCTGAGGTGCTAATGGGGAAACAACGTGCCATACATCTTCTCTTACCCCAACATGGCAGAAAAGCGTATTCACACCTCATATGTTCTGTTCTGCACCCAGATGTGCAAACAGAACATATGAATATTGAAAAGTGCTTATTCTTTGTAAGTTAATAAAGTGGAAACAGGTGCATCCACTTTATTACGGCCACCCAGGCTGGTTAGCTCTACCATAACAGAAGCGCCTACCACGTTAGCCCCTGCCTTGCGCAGCAGTGCTACAGAAGCAGCCAAGGTGCCGCCGGTTGCCAGCAGATCATCCATAACCACAACGCGCTGGCCGGGCTGAATGGCATCTGCCTGAATTTCCAGCGTATCGCTGCCATATTCCAGATCGTAGGTGTGGGAAATGGTTTCACCCGGCAGTTTGCCACACTTACGCAGCATCAGCAGCCCGCAGCCCAAGCGATCTGCCAGCGGTGCAGCTGTTAAAAACCCGCGAGATTCAACGGCTGCCAGCAGATCCGGCTTAAGCGGCGCCACCTGCCGTGCCAAACGCCCCATGGCCAACTGCCACGCATCCGGATTCCGCATAAGGGTAGAGATATCGTAAAATAGAATGCCCGGTTTAGGAAAATCGGGAACGTGCCGGATAAAGCGCTTGAGGTCGATTTCCTCATGTGCCGTCATGGCCTTAATAATCCTTCCTGCGTGCCAGCCTAAGGCTGGCCCTCTGTTACTTCTGCCTTGTATCCTGCCAAAAAGAAGAACACGTTCGGGCAATCCGGCGCCCGCTCTATCCTGCATGCGCCGGTTCTGCAAGGTATGGCGGCTTTTCCCTTATGGTCTACTTATGCCCCGGTACGTGCGCTCAGTGCTGCTGTTACCACTTCCATCAAGCCATCCCGACGGAAAGGTTTGGCCAATAGCCGTGCATTTGTCACGCCGCCTTCAGGCAGTTTGGAATCCGCTGTGAGATCCCCCGACATATAAACCACAGCCAGTTCAGGATACCGTTCCACCAATACGCGTGAGAGGGTTAGCCCATCCAGCGGGCCGGGCAGTTGAATATCGGTTACCAGCAGATCAAGAGGCCCTTCCGCAGCTGCTGCCACATCAAACGCCTGCTCGCCATCTCCTGCTTCCAACACGCGATGACCTGCCATACTCAGAATGGTCACAACAATATCGCGGATAGCTGCATCATCTTCCACCACCAGCACCTGCAAAGTCTGTGATGGCGCTGGCTTGTTTATTTTAGGCAGCACGGCTGGCTGTAAAACCTGCGCGGCGGAAAGAGCAGCCGCCTTGGGCAACCACAAGGAAACCTCTGTTCCGCTGCCGCTGCCTGTTGCCACCACAACGCGCCCCTTAACCTGCTGGGAAAAAGCCAGAACCATGGCCATGCCCAGCCCTGTACCTGCACCTTCACGTTTGGTGGTGAAAAACGGTTCAAACAGATGGTCCAACACTTCACGCGTCATACCGCTGCCGCTGTCAATCACATCCAACCGCACCCAATCTCCCGCAGGCAGCGGAGTCGGGTCGGACACCACGCGCATGTTGCGGCCTTCCTCAACAGGCAGGCTCATCAGATCTGCATTGACGGAGAATGTCACATTGCGAGCAGCAATGCGCAGCCGCCCACCAGAGGGCATGGCATCTCGCGCATTGATAGCAAGATTAAGTACCGCGCTTTCAAGCTGTGCCGGGTCTGCCCGCACAGGCCATACGCCAGACACATCAGCACATTCCACTACAATTCTGGGGCCGATCACACGCGCCAACAGCCCATCGAGCAGGGAAAACAGATTGGCCAGATCAAAGCAGTCTGGCACGCCTGTCTGCTGCCTGCGCATAAAGGAAAGAAGTTGGCTTGTAAGAGCTTCAGACCTATGGCCCGCATGTGTGGCGGCAGAAAGATATTCCTGCCGCTGTTCTACCTGATCTGGCAGATCATGCTCTGCTGCAAGCTCCAGATTCCCCAAAATGACGGTCAGAAGATTTTTGAAATCGTGGGCAATACCTGCGGTAAACTGCCCCAGCGCACGCAGCTTTTGCGCTTCACCCAAGGCGCGCTCGCTGCGCAAACGCATGGTGATATCTGCGGCTGTTAGCACAAACCCACGCCGTTCTGCCGCGCCATCTGGGGCAAAAAACAATGTGCGGCACAATTCCAGATCTGCGCCGTTAATACCCTTGCATTCCACCACCACAGGCGGTGCGGGTTGCCCTTTGGCCAAGCTGGTTTCAACGTGTTCCAATGGTTCAAGCAGCGGCACACCATCTACCACCAGCACTGCGCTTAAATCATTGTAAGACAGGCCTGGTTTGAAAAAACTCTTTTCCAAACCAAGAGCCACGGCCAGTTGCTCATTCCAGTGCCACAAATGACCATCTGCACCAAACACGGCCACACCAAGGCTCAGACTGTCCAATGTTGCCCGCAAACGTAACGCCAGATCACGCGATGAGGCCTCGGCTCGCGCTGCCGCCAAGGAAGAACGATCTAGCACCCAGCCTGCTGAAACAAGGCTGAAAACACCGGTCAGAATCCCCAATAACGCCAAACGCCGCTGCCAGCTTGTATTGCGCAGCATGTTGGCAACGCGGTCTGCCTGATCCAGCGTGCTGGCCCGGCTGAGAATGGAAAGGTTCTGATCCAGATCCGCCAGAAGTTGCGCCCCTCCGGCGGGCGTGCCCTCTGGTGAATGGGGCCATGCACTTATGGTTTCAAGCTGCTGCCACACACTTTGCAGCGGTTCTACGCGGCCACCGCCTTCACGCAGTTGCACCACACGAAAGGATTCGAACCCACGCCGGGCATCAGAAAGCTGCTGAATGGCCTGCACATAACAACTGCCATCCTGGGGCTTATGCTCGGCCATCCATGCATAATGGCATATGCGGGCATCACTGGTGGCGTGATGCAACCCGCGCAAGTAATTGCCTGCCGCTGTGCTCTGACGGTCCAGATTACCATGCCGGGCCATTTCATTGCCCAGCTCAATCCCCATTGTGCCAAAAGTTACAATCAGCAGCCCGGCGCCAATAAGCGCCAGAACGTGGGCCCGTCTTGCTGGATGCCGTGGCATGTTATGCACGCTCCCTTCCCTAACCCCATCTTTTCATCTGGACTGGGCCGCAGCCCTGTCGCCGTCAAGAGCAGAGCGGGCATAACCGCTTTTTGTACAGTTTTTAGTTCACATTCTGTCGATTAGGTCGCACCAAGCCCATCAGGAACATCAGAATAGCACCACAACACATGCATCCTGCCATAGGAATTGCAGACTCAGCCGGAAATTGCCCAACCACAACACCGGCCACGGCCCCAAGCACATATTGCAGCGTGCCCGCCAGAGCAGAGGCCGCCCCGGCAAGAGAGGGATGGTCTGCCAAAGCCCCCATCATGGCATTGGGGAAAATAATACCCGTAGGCGCAAGAGCCAGCAGCATGGCCGCAATAACCAACCACACCTCATATGGCTGCCATGCCGGAGGGGCGTACCACGCACTCCACAAGCTCACCGCCACCAGCAGAATCCCTCCGGTAACGGAAAGGCAGATTGCGCCCATAAGCAGCTTGCCGGAATCAATACGCCCCACCAGCAACCCGTTCACCTGGGAAGCCCCGATCATGAACACAGCAAAAAAGCCGAACAGCATGGAAAAATGCAGCGGTGAGAAATGAAACAGCTGCACAAACACAAACGGAGCTGCCGTAAGATAACTGAAGGACATGAAGGTGGAAAAAGCTGTTATCAGCGCATGGCTGGCAAAAGCCCGATCCCGAATCAGGGTGACGTACCGCGTTACCAGCGTGAAGGGAGAGAGTGCGACCCGCCGATCATATGGCAGGGTTTCTGGCAGCACGAACAGAATCAGTGCCACACATATCGCGCCATAGGCCGCAGAAGCCCAAAAGATAATCCGCCAGGAAACAAACTCTACAACCAGACCACCCAGCATAGGCGCCAAAATGGGTACAACACCCATGACCATAACCAACTGAGACATCATGCGTGCCCCAGCATTACGGTCTGGCACCATATCGCGCACACAGGCCGTGGGAATAACCAGACTGGCCGATGCCCCAACAGATGCCACAAACCGCGCAATAGAAAACGTGGTGATATCTGGCGCAAATGCGCAAACGGCAGAAGCCACGGCATACAGGGCATTGCCTATAAGCATGGGACTACGGCGCCCAAATCTATCTGATAAAGGGCCAACCGTAATCTGCCCGATAGCCAACCCCACAAACCAGATGGACAGCGTAAACTGCACATTGCCAGCACTTGTATGAAAGGTCTGCTCCATGGCCGGAAAAGCAGGCAGATAAATATCTGTCGAAATAGGTCCAACGGCTGTCAGGAACCCTAAAAGCACAGGTACCCACATGGGGATGCGCCCACCAATAAAAGACGTTCCGGCATCCCGCACAGCAGAGGGAGAAGCCATAAGCAGCACTCCAAAAACAAACAAAAACAGAAGAAAAAGAAAAATGTCTGGCAAAAACACAGGCAAAAGCCACGCAGGCCAGTGCCTTAAATTATTTTACAACGGGCTTAGAAACAGCCCTTAGTTCCTGACATCTCAGCAGCAGCCAGACCATATATGGATCAGGAAACCTGCCGGGCTATACGTGCATGCCGCCATAACCACACCCCAATGGCGCCAGAAAGCACAAACAATGCACCACCGGCTGCATACTGCCAGAAAGTACCTACCTGAACCCCCGCCCCCAACAAAACGGCAACAAGGTTCTGCGGTATGCCGCCCAGAAGGGTTGCTGTAAAAAACGGCAGCACATCCATACCCGAAATACCCCCCAAAAGGTTCAGCAGTAATGCGGACCCCACGGGCAACAGTCGCAAGGTGAGAATACTAGAAAACGGCTGACGTGTCAGAAATGCGTCCATTTGGGCAAAACGTTGCCCCAATTTCTGCCGTGCCCATGCACGCCCGCCCCATCTGGCCCAGAAAAACCCGGCCAAGCACCCCAATGTGGAGGCTATGGTGATAAGTGCAAGGCCTTCCCACAATCCATAAGCCAATCCGGCGGCAAATCCGGCCACCTGGCGTGGCAGCCCAAACCCGCACCACAAAACAGCACCAGATAGAAACACCATGCGGCCCCATACGCCTTGGCGTAGTACATCCGTACCATGCAGCATGCTGTGGAGTGCGGGCACATGCCGCAACCCAACTGCCCCCACCACCAATACAAGCAGCATGAGCAGTGGGCGCAAAAGCGATACAGAAGACCGAGAAGGAGGACGAATATGCTGTTCCATCCAGCCAAGCGGTACCATCTTCTTGCAGCAGCCCGCAAGCTGGCTGTAAACCCGATACAGAAATTTAACCCACAGCGCCAAAGGCTGCCATGCCCACCTCATCATCCCCCCAGACAGACATGACACCCGCCCACCGCAAACTCATTTCAGGCTGGCTGTTTCTGCTTTGCTTCATGCTGCTGGGCATGATCGCCATTGGCGGCGTAACGCGCCTGACGGGTTCGGGCCTTTCCATTATGGACTGGCAGCCAGTAAGCGGCTTTATCCCGCCCCTTTCCCATGCTGAGTGGGAAAGGTTGTTCGCGCTTTATCAAACCATTCCACAATATCACCTTCAGCATGAAGGGTTTGGGCTGGAAGGATTCCAGAAAATTTTCTGGGCGGAATGGATTCACCGCTTTTGGGGCCGTCTGATGGGGCTGGTGCTTCTGCTCCCCCTGATTTGGTTTGTTGTGAGAGGCATGATTACGCGCCGGTTGGCCCTGCGCTTGTTCATCTTTTTCATTCTGGGTGCGCTACAGGGTGCCATTGGGTGGTTTATGGTGGCCTCTGGCTTCCGCCCCAACAGCACGGCTGTGGAACCTGTACGTCTGGTACTGCATCTGAGTGCGGCCCTGCTGCTTTATGGCGCTATTTTGTGGACAGCATTTTCTATCCGCTGGCCCACACCAGAAAGCCATGGTTCATCTTCCGCTGCACGTTTGGCCAAGCGGCTGGCTTGCTTCACCATCGTGCTGCTGTGCACCACCATTATTGCCGGTGGGTTTACGGCTGGCACACATGCGGGGTTCCTATTCAACACCTTCCCGCTGATGGACGGGCATTTGATCCCGACTGATTATGCCCAGCTTTCCCCTTTCTGGATGAACTGGTTCATCAACAAAGCGGCTGTGCAGTTTGACCATCGCCTGCTGGCTACTCTTACAGCCCTGAGCATTGGCGCTGTGCTTCTTGTTGGCCTGAAAGCAACGGATCTGGGGGCCAAAGCCCACAACGCCTTTATCCTTTTAGGGTGGGCTGTGGTTATTCAGTACGCGCTTGGCGTAACCACCCTGCTGTTGGTGGTGCCGGTATGGGCTGGTGCTGTGCACCAAACCTTTGCCGCCGTGTTGCTTGGCGTTATGCTGTATGTGCTGCACTGCCTGCGCGGCACCAAGGCTGTGGCCTGAAAGAGCATTTGAGAACGTTTTAATGTTGCGTTTGAAAAACTGGACGGTATGGTGCTGCGCATGAATTCCGAGTGGTTCACGTCCGATTCCCTGCAGACCCGCAAATTAGCGGGTGCGGGCGGCGTGGCCCTCCGTCTGGACCTTCTCCTTCGACTAATCTGCCCCTGAGCGAGCCAGGTGGCCAAGCGCTGCCACGCCCAGGGGAGAACGAAAAGAGCGCCCGTGCATAAACGGGCAGAATATGTCACAGCCCCTCTATTCTTGTTCCAGACCAGACTTTTTCAGGAAGAATTCCATGTCTGCTGATACCACCAGCTTCAATCATCCGTCCTTTGGCCGCATGACGCCAGACCGCGTGATTGTGTTTGACACCACCCTGCGTGATGGCGAGCAATCTCCCGGTTTTTCCATGAACCTGGCAGAAAAGCTCCGCATGGCGGAAGCGCTGGCCAACCTGGGCGTGGACGTGATTGAAGCAGGCTTTCCTGTTGCATCCAAAGGTGATTTCGAATCCGTTAACGAAATTGCCAAAAACACCAAGGGTTCCGTTATCTGTGCACTGGCGCGTAGCGGTGGCGCCAAGGATATTGCGGCTGCGGGTGAGACACTGGCCCCGGCGGAACGCAAACGTATCCACAACTTTATTTCCACCTCTCCGCTGCACATGAAGTACAAGCTGCGGATGGAACCGGAAACTGTTCTGGAACTGATTACATCTGGCAATGCCGCAGCCCGCAATCTGACAGATGACGTGGAATGGTCTGCTGAAGATGGCTCCCGCACAGAACCGGATTTTCTGTGCCGCTGCGTGGAAGCCGCCATTAAGGCTGGCGCCACCACCATCAACATTCCCGATACCGTTGGTTACGCCACACCAGAAGACATGGAAAAAATCTTTTCCATGCTGCGCCAACGCGTGCCGGGTGCAGATCAGGTAATCTTCTCTGCCCATAACCATAACGATCTGGGGCTGGCCGTTGCCAATACGTTGGCTTCTATCCGTGGTGGTGCGCGACAGGTGGAATGCACCATCAACGGTATTGGCGAACGCGCAGGGAATGCCGCGTTGGAAGAAATTGTGATGGCACTGCGCACGCGCCATGACCAATATCCCTTCACCACCGGCATCCATACAGAAGGCCTGCTGAAGGTTTCTCGTATGCTGGCCACCATCACCAGCTTTGATGTGCAGCCTAACAAGGCCATTGTGGGCCGTAACGCCTTTGCGCATGAAAGTGGCATCCATCAGGATGGCGTGCTGAAAAACGCCGCCACCTATGAAATCATGACCCCAGAAAGCGTGGGTTGGACACGTTCTTCCCTAGTTATGGGCAAGCATTCCGGGCGCGCAGCCTTCCGCGATAAGCTGAAGGTACTGGGTTATGAAGGCATGGATGAAACACGCCTGAACGAAGCCTTCACCCGCTTTAAGGATCTGGCTGACCGTAAAAAGGTTGTGTACGATGATGACATCATCGCGCTGGTGGATGATGAAGCCCGCGACCATGACCGCATCCGCTTTGGTGCACTGAGCCTGAAATCCATTTCTGGGCAGCCTTCCGAAGTTGATCTGGAACTGAGCGTGGATGGCAAAGCCATTGAAGCCAAAGCCACAGGCAATGGCCCTGTGGATGCTGCCTTTAATGCGCTGCGCAAGGCCTTCCCGCATGAAGCACGTCTGGCCCTGTTCTCTGTTGGCGCTGTAACGGAAGGTACGGATGCACAGGCCCGCACAACCGTGCGTCTGGAAGAAGCCGGCAAAATGGTAGATGGCCAGGGCGCAGATGCAGATACGGTTGTTTCTGCCGTACGCGCTTATGTACATGCACTGAACAAGCTGCTGGTGAAACGGGCTCGGACAGCACCAGAAGCCCTGACAGCCTGAAAAAACTTTTCAGGCCCTCCTGCAAAACCGGGCAGACAGACCTTACCTTGAGATTATATGTCAGTTTCTTGACGGAAGGTCTTGTCTGCCTCGTTACGCACCGGTAATTCCTGCTCACATATTTCCAAAGCAGCAGGGGCAGGTTAGCGTGCCCGGCTTTCTCGTCCTCTGTTGTATGGTGCCCGCTTCAACCAGGAGTCCTGGATGTTTTCTCGTCTGCTCGGTCTCATGTCTGCCGACATGGCTATTGACCTGGGTACTGCCAACACCCTTGTTTACGTAAAAGGACGGGGTATCGTTCTGAACGAACCGTCTGTTGTGGCTATTGCAGATATACGAGGAAAAAAGCAGCTTCTTGCCGTAGGCGAAGAAGCCAAGCAGATGGTTGGCCGTACACCGGGTAATATTACGGCCATTCGCCCCATGCGTGATGGCGTGATTGCTGATTTTGAAGTGGCGGAAGAAATGATCAAACATTTCATTCGCAAGGTTCATAATCGCCGCGCTTTTGCCAGCCCCCAGATTATTGTGTGCGTGCCCTCCGGCTCTACTGCAGTGGAACGCCGCGCCATTCAGGAAAGCGCAGAAAGCGCCGGTGCACGCCGTGTATTCCTAATTGAAGAACCCATGGCTGCTGCCATAGGTGCTGGCCTACCGGTTACAGAGCCTTCTGGCAGCATGATTGTAGATATTGGTGGCGGCACAACAGAAGTGGCCGTTATCTCCCTCGGCGGTATTGTTTACGCACGTTCTGTGCGCGTGGGCGGAGATAAAATGGATGAAGCCATTATCTCCTATATTCGCCGCACCCACAGCCTGTTGATTGGGGAAAGCTCGGCAGAGCGTATCAAGATCAGCCTTGGCTCCGCCATGATGCCGGATGAACCTTATGAAAACGGCCCATGGCAAGACGTTAAAGGGCGCGACCTGATTAACGGTGTCCCGCGCGAAGTACAGGTTTCACAAGCGCAAATTGCAGAAAGCCTTATGGAACCAGTAAGCCAGATTGTGGATGCCGTAACAACCGCGCTGGAAAACACCCCACCAGAACTTGCTGCCGATATTGTTGATAAAGGCATCGTTCTTACCGGCGGTGGTGCATTGCTCTACCGGCTGAGTGATGTACTGCGCCTTGCAACGGGCCTGCCAGTTACAGTAGCTGAAGATGCACTTTCCTGCGTAGCTTTGGGCACAGGCCGTGCACTGGAAGAAATGAAGCGTCTGCGCAACGTGCTGACAACCATGTATTAACTCAAGGCACCAGCTATCTGGCTGTAATCCGGCGCCAGAATGCAAACGGGCATGCCTTCCGCTTTCCTTCCCTCAGATAGGGGTTCCCGGCTTTCATGATCCCGGTTTCCATCCAGGTAAGACAAGCTCTTGGCAAACTGGTTTTGCCAGTGCTGCTGCTATTGTCTGTTGGGATTATTATTGCTGGGCAAGCTGATCGACGGCTGGCTGATACAGCCCGTATGTACGTGGCAGATGCTCTGGCCCCTTTGTGGGGGCTTATTGCCCATACGCAAACAGATGTTAGCCACCTTGTGCAGGGCGTAAAAGACGCCCGGCATTTGGCCGAAGAAAACGCCAAGCTCCAGACAGAAAATGCCAAGCTACGCCGCTGGTATGATGTGGCCGTTTCTCTTGCGCGGGAAAATGATAACCTGAAAACAGAGCTGCACTGGGTGCCAGAACCTACCCCTGCCTTTGTAACAGGCCGGGTAGTGGCAGATAGTGGCGGCATGTATGCCCGCGCTGTATTGCTTGTAGCTGGCACAACCAGCGGGGTACACGTAGGCAATGTGGCATTGGCCACAAATGGCTTAGCAGGGCGGGTTACCGAAGTGGGCCCTCATGCAGCCCGTGTGTTGCTCATCACCGATATTGCCAGCCGCCTGCCCATTGAACTGGAATCCAGCCATGCCACGGCCATAATGGCAGGTGACAACTCCCCCATGCCAAGGTTGATGTATTACCCGCAGGATTCACGCCCCATTGAAGGGGAGCGTGTTGTGACCAGTGATCAGGCAGGGGCTTTCCCTATGGGGTTGCCCATTGGTACAGTGCATTACCTGCACCCCGGGCAACCGGTTGTGCAGCCCTTTGTGCAACTGGATAAACTGACCATGCTACGCGTGTTTGATTTTGGACAATCTGAAATTGAACCGCCTGATGCACCGGGGCATGTGCCACTTACGCGCCCGCATCGTCCGTTAGCACTGCCATTCAAAACACTTCTGGGACAAGGGCAGGAAGGATAAACCTGATGTCCGATCCCTCACCCCCATCATGGGACCCAGATCTTGAACCGCGTCTAACGCTTGGCCAGAAGCTGGACCGCACAGCGCGCCATCTGCTGCCATCGGCTTTTATTGTTCTGGTTATTATCTTTTTTTCGGCACCCCTCGCCATTCCCGGTTCTGCCGAACTGCTTTCTGCCATTGTTATTGGCTCGGTGTTTTTCTGGTCTGTCTGGCGGCCTACGGGCATGCCTGCGCTGGCACCGTTCCTGCTTGGCCTGTTTATGGATCTGGTTGGCTTTACACCTTTGGGCGTCAGCTCATTTATTCTGCTTCTGGTTTACGGAATCAGCACCTATGCCCGGTTTGGGCTCATGCGCATGAATTTTTTAGTAGTATGGTTCCTTTATGGTCTGATAGGTGGAGCCGCTTCTTTCCTGCAATGGGCGTTGGCATGTCTGTTTCGGCTGCACGGCCTTGATCCGGCGCCTGCCTTTTTTGAAGCACTACTGTGCATAGGGGTTTATCCGTTGCTTTCCGCCACCTTCTCATGGTTCCTGCATATTCTGGATGAAAAGGAATCCGCATGAACAGGCATGAAAGCTTCTTATGTGGCTAAAGCGGCGCAAGAAAGAAAACCGGCGTTTTCTACCTGTTCGTGAACAGAAAGACCCTGCACGCGGCGTTTTTACACGCCGGGCGCTGCTGTTTATGGCTGTCCAGACTGTGGCCTTGGGGGAACTTGGCCGCCGCCTGTATAAAATCCAGATAGAAGATGGCGACCATTATGCCCGCATGGCTGCCAAAAACCGTATCAGCAAGCGCCTTCTGGCCCCGCCGCGTGGGCGTATTGTAGACCGCTACGGCGTAGCCCTTGCCAATAACAAGGAAAACTGGCGCGCCCTTTTGATGCCCGAAGAAACCACGGATGTGACGGGCACGATTGAACGGTTTTCCAGCATTATCCCGCTAGATGAACGCGACCGTACACGAATCGCGCGTGAAATGCGGCATCAGCGACGCTTTGTGCCTGTCATGCTGCGAGATTTTCTCTCATGGGATGAAATGGCACGTATTGAACTCAACGCGCCCTCTCTCCCCGGTGTGTTGATTGATGTAGGCACACGTCGCGTTTACCCGGAAGGCGAATTGCTTGCCCACATTATCGGTTACGTAGCACCGCCCAATGAAAAAGATGTGGCCCGCTCTGCCTTGCTGGCTCTGCCGGGGATGCGCGTAGGCCGCGCGGGTATTGAGCAAAGTCAGGATGACAATCTTCGCGGCACGGCTGGATCTGTAGAAATGGAGGTCAACGCCGTTGGGCGTGTGATGTCTGAGCTGAACCGAGAAGAAGGCGTGCCGGGTGAAGAAATCAGCCTGACCATAGATCGCGCGCTCCAGCAAAAAGTACTAAACGCTATAGGAGATCAAACAGCCTCCGCCGTGGTGATGGACTGCCAGAATGGCGAGGTACTCGCCATGGTCAGCACGCCTTCGTTTGATCCCTCATTGTTTGATAGCGGCGTCAGTCATGCACAGTGGATTGAGTGGACAAACAACCAGCGCACGCCCCTTATCAACAAAGCTGTCGCGGGGGTGTATCCACCGGGCTCCACTTTCAAACCTGCTGTGGCAATGGCGGCTCTGGAATCGGGTCTTGTTTCCCCCACGGATCGTTTTTTCTGCCCCGGCCACTTGGATGTAGGTGGTACACGCTTTCATTGCTGGTCTCGATGGGGGCATGGATCTGTTGATCTGCATCTGGCGCTTAAATATTCCTGCGACGTTTATTTTTATGAAGTCGCACGCCGTATCGGCATGGAACGTATTGCGGCCACGGCACATAAATTCGGCCTTGGCACGCAGTTGGATATTGAACTTCCCCACACCCGCACCGGCCTGATTCCTACTCCGGCATGGCGGCAGGCTCACCACCACCATTGGAACGGTGGGGATACAATTGTAAGCGGCATTGGGCAGGGGTTTGTACAGGTTACGCCACTGCAACTGGCTACCTATACAGCCCGCATTGCCTCTGGTCGGGCCGTACAGCCCCATCTTGTGCGTGCCATTAACGGGGAAATTGGCAAGCAAGTACAACCAGACCATTGGCCCACCCTTGATATGCCAGACAGATATCTGGCGGCCCTACGCTCTGGCATGTTTGCCGTTATTAACGAACCCCACGGAACAGCCCCCAAAGCGCGACTAGATCTGCCCGGCATTACCATGGCTGGCAAAACGGGCTCGGCACAGGTGCGGCGTGTTTCACGCGCATTGCGTGAAAGCGGGCATTTTAACTCTGCCAACCTGCCTTGGGAGTATCGGCCGCATGCGTTGTTTATCTGCTTCGCCCCGTATGATTCCCCGCGTTATGCCGTTTCTGTTGTAATCGAACACGGAAACGCAGGTGCAGATGCCGCAGCCCCTCTGGCCCGTACCATCATGCGCGATACTTTGCTGCGTGACCCGGTAACACACACCACGCCGCCGCCAGAAAGTGTAGCTGATGCAAGCAGCCTGGTAAGTGATCCATGAAGTTTCATAAACGGCTGCTCAGAGCAGAACCCAGCTTCCGCCTGATGTCCAAGCTATGGCGTATCAGTTGGCTTTACATTCTGCTGATCTGCACATTGGCTGGCGTTGGCTACGTTACGCTCTATTCTGCCGGAGGGGGTACGCCCTACCCTTTTGCCGCCCCGCAGGCTGCACGCTTTGCTGTGGGTTTGGTGATGATGATTACCATCGCCATGTTGCCTCCACGCATGCTTATACACGCAGCAGCACCCATGTACGTGCTCTCACTTATACTGCTTGTAGCCGTGTTACGCATGGGCCATGTGGGCAAAGGCGCAGAACGTTGGCTGATTATAGGTGGGTTACAGGTTCAACCCTCGGAATTCGCCAAAATTGCGCTGGTTTTGGCACTTTCTGCGTGGTTTTCTCGCATAAGCTATGCCCGAATGGGCAACCCTTTGTGGTTAATACCGCCAGCCCTTATCGTGCTTGTGCCTGTTGGCCTTGTACTCAAGGAACCTAACCTTGGCACTGCTGTCATTATTGGCGGCATTGGAGCATCGCTATTTTTTGCTGCCGGGATGCGGCTTTGGCAAATTGTGCTGCTTTTGCTTCCCGTGCCGTCGCTTATCAAGTTTGCATACAACCATCTGCATGATTACCAGCGCGCACGCATAACCACCTTTTTGCACCCGGAAAATGATCCGCTAGGGGCAGGCTACAATATCATCCAGTCCAAAATTGCACTGGGTTCTGGCGGCATGTGGGGGCAGGGTTACCTGCATGGATCACAAGGGCAATTAAACTTCCTGCCCGAAAAACAGACAGACTTCATTTTCACAATGATTGCCGAAGAATGGGGGTTTGTTGGCGCTGCCGCTGTTATTGGCCTGCTGCTCATGATCATTCTGGGCGGCATGATTATGGCTATTCGTTGCCGTAACCGCTTTGGGCGCCTTATTGCCCTTGGCATCAGCATGAACTTCTTTTTTTACTGCCTGGTTAATCTTTCCATGGTGATGGGCGCTATCCCTGTAGGGGGGGTACCTTTGCCATTGGTCTCTTACGGTGGCTCGGCCATGCTGAATGTTATGCTGGGGTTTGGGTTGCTGCTTTCAACATGGGTTCATCGTGATTCTGTTGACGATGAGGACGAAGAAGACGCCAACAAAGATCTTATCTGATGCTTCCGTTACCGCAGGTTCATTGCTTATAAAAAAGGCCGCTCTGATATTGAGAGCGGCCTTTTTTATAATTTTGTGGTCTTAATAATTATTTGGCGCCAGAGGGCTGCGTTACACGCAAGATCCAAAGCTGCGCGATATCATGCGCACCGTTGTCTCCTTCAACACTACGCAAAGCAGCCAGAGCCTGATCCTTATGGCCAGCATAAAGCTCCGCCAGTCCCAAATGGAGGCGTGCGATATTCACATCGCTTACGCCCTTGCTGATAGCCTGCTGCATAAGTTGCAGACCTTTATCAGCCTGCCCGAAGGTAACGTAATTGTACCCAACTGTTAGCAAATCATCTCCATTGCTGGCAGAAGCAGCTGCCTGCTCATCTGCTGCAATAGAAGCCTTTTTGGAAGCGACAGCCTTTTCAACCATGGCCTTCAAACGAGCCTGACGCGGAGCTTCTGCCCCCTGCCCCAACACACCCGATTGATAGCCCTGATTCATCAGATCTAGCGCCAGTTGCGGCGTATTCTGCTGTACTGCAATTTCCGTCATATCCATAAAGTCACGCGCTTGGGAAACATCCCCAACAGCCAAACGGATACGATAAACATCCAACTGCAAGGATGCCGGAATTTTGGTGTTTACAACCAGTTCATGCAGCAAAAGCGCCCAGTATTCCTTTTTGGGGTAATAAGTCGCCAATAGAACATAAGCATGCGTGGTCGCTGCAGAATCTTTTAGAGCCGTCGCACTTGCTGCGAGCATTTGCAGCTCAGATTCCGTGGGTGTTTTGCCAGCCTTTATAGCGGCATCTGCCTGCTGCTTCACCACCTTGATGGTATTGGGGTAATCCTTCTGCAGATAGTAAGATTGCGCAAGCAATGTTTCCATCTGGGGATCAGAGCCAGCGGCCTTCAGGTATCGCTGAATATTGGCAACAGCTTTGGGGTAATCCTTGGCAGTGTAAGCCATGGTTGCTTCAGACTTCAGCATCTGATTTTTCATGGCCTGCGGCGTGCGGGGGGAAGCAATCAGCTTATCATAGGCCGCTGTTGCGGCAGAAAGATTACCTGCCTGTGTGGCCACAGCTGCACGCATCTGCGCAATGGTATAATCTTCGTAATCTGTTTTGCCTTTTACGGCATCCGCAGCGTTTACTGCATCCATTGCCTTGGCATAATTATGTGCTGCCAGAGCAGACTGCGCGGCTTCCAGTTCTGTCCCAACCTGTTGGCCGAGTTCATCTGCCGCATGTGCAACTGGCTGCATCACAACCCATGCTGTTGTTGCACAAAAAAGGGTACGTAAAAAACGAGAAGCCATTCTCAAAAATCCTCACTTACCGTCAGCGAACTGTTCCTGTCCGACGATTCCGAGTTTTGTGACGCCGA
>NZ_CADO01000003.1 GCF_000285275.1 Acetobacter pasteurianus subsp. pasteurianus LMG 1262 = NBRC 106471 | reverse complement strand
TAACCGGCGACGGTCCTGCTCAACCTGCGTCTCTTCACCATGCGCTAGGGCAGGAGCAGTTAGGATTGTCGCATAAAGACAAAAAAACTTTAGAAATTTTCTATTATTTTTACGGTATTTTTGCATGGTTGTAAGCTGCTCTGACAATTGGCGCGGATGATCTGCATTCAGCAATGGATAATCATTCTCAATTAGAGCGTATAAAAATGCAATTAGAATACTCTATTCATGAGCGCGGGTCTGGAATGTAAAAAAGAGAGGGCAGAGCCCTCTCTTTTAAAAGGACATTATTATTTCTGCGGATAATCAAAAGTAAATGATTCTGTGAAGGACTGCCAGAAGCCGGGTGTGCCGGTTTCTTTATCTGTATGATGCATGAATCCGTTAGCTTCTGGTGAGCTGTAGCTGAACACAACAGTGTAGCTGCCGGGGCCATCCATTTTAACATTGTTTGCGTAATGTGGGCCGTCTTTTGCTGTCATAGGGTGCAGCGTGCCCTGATTTTTCCAATCAGATCCCTTTTTGGTCAGGGTGTAATCTACCTTCAGATAGGGAACCCAAGCACCATCGGGAAAGCCCCACTGGTTATCTGCTGTGGCATGCACATCAGTTTCCAGATGGATGGTATCTTTACCCATCGCCATGTCGGACGTCATGGGCACCATGTTAATATCAAGCAGATAGTTTGCTGCTATTTCCATGTCATGTGCATGTACGGGGCCACCCACTGGGTATTCACGTGCTGCGGCTGGAAGTGCGATGGCAAGGGTAAGAACCGATGCTGCGGAAAGAATGGAAAGATAGGATTTCATGTGTCTGCACCTCAAGTTTTTGTAAGGCACAGTGGCAGAAATTTTCTGCGCACCTGTGACTGATTATGAAGCGCTGGATTGAGGACGGGTGCGAACAAAGCGTTCAACAACAACCAGTCCGACAAGTGTCAGCACCCATACAAGCAGCTGAATGCCCATTGGTCTGTCTGTGTATCCAATCAGAACTTTGGCCGTACGCCCAAGCATACTGCCATCAGACAGCAGCCAGGATGTATCCCAGATATCGTAACCCATGGCGGGGATCAGATCATCATTCGCCAGGATCGCGGCGGCCTGACTAGCCATGCCAGCAGCCAGAAAGGAGACCAGAACATTCGTGACTGCAAAAAGATGTTTTAGAGGAATGATAATCAAGCCTCTGTAAAGTGCCCATGAAAGTGCGGCTCCCCCTAGTACGCCCAGGAGGCCGCCCGTAAGCATGGACATAAAACCGGTATGTGCGGATACGGCAATACCATACAGGAACAGCACAACTTCCATGCCTTCGCGCAGAACAGCGACTGCAACAACAGTTGCTAAAGCAAAAAGGGAGCGGCTACCTTCTGATACTTCATTGCCAACACTACGCATTTCCTGAGCGAGTTCACGGCCATGGCTGGCCATCCAAATAACGTGCCAGGAAAGCATAAGAACTGCGATGCACAGAATAACAGCAGAAAAGATATCCTGCCCGTTGCCTGAAAAAGCCTGAGAGAGTTCCCCCGCAAACATGGCCACAATTGCTGCACCCACAACACCTGCGCCAATGCCGCCGGAAACCCACCATCCGCGCCCCGGAATGCCCCGTGTGGCTGCCAGCACAATGCCAACAATCAACCCGGCTTCCATAACCTCGCGAAAGACAATAATCAGGCTTCCAAGCATAATTTACTTCTTTTCTTCTGCTGTAACGGTGCCCTTGGCCTCGTCTGGATGGTAATCATCAAAAAAGGTATAGGTTCCAGGGTGTAGAGGCCCGGCATGAACTTTGATTGTTCCTTGTGGGACAACAATTTTTTCAAATTTCATATCGTAGCTTTCGAACTCATCAGTTGTCGTATCCTGATTATTGAGTTCGATCATGAATCGCTCACCAGCGGGAACAGTGATATGATCAGGCTCGAAATGATGATCTTTGACAGTAAGCTGAAAAACTGTTTGAGAATGGGCCTGCTGAGGGAAACATATCCATGCACCTGCTAACAGAGGAATGGCTGCTACAAGCAGTTTCATTGTATGATACTCCATCAGTCATGCCGTTTGGATTAGTGCGAATCATTGTCAAAGTCAATCACACCAGATAACCCGCGAGCCTAACGCTTATGTCATCTCATCCCTTGGCGTTCCTGCGCCTGCCCAACTCCTTGCTTATGGCGTTAGATAGTCGGGCTTATCATTTCTGGTTCCAGCCAGTGCATTACCTTGCGAGAATTGTGCATATTCTTACAATGGCAGCGTTTTTTGGTTTGGAATTTCTGTTTATTCTTGCCGTTATTCAAAATCTGGATCGGCCAACAGTGGTGCGCATTTCACGGTTTATGGTGAAGCCGCTGCATATCAGTTATGCCTTGGCGATGATCTCTGGTTTCGCTTTGTTCTTTTATGATCCAATGCATATTGGTAATCGGGCGTACCTTTCTCCTAAGCTTATCGCACTGGTGGTGGCGGGTGTTCTGGCGTGGTTTGGGCACAAATCTATTTACTGGCCGGTTATGGCCGGGCGGGATAATGAGCTGCCAAAATGGACAAAGGCGTTTTGCGTGGCATCCTGTGTGGTATGGACCGCTGTTATTGTGTTTTCTTGCCTGAATAGTGAAGGCGTGCCGAAAGTTTATTTAAGACACTATTTCTAATAAGCGTGATTTTTGACGGCGTAAAAAAAGCCCCGGCCTATTTGTCCGGGGCTTTTTTGTTGTCAGCTTGATAGTTTATTCTGCAGGTACGTAAACTTTGCCGCCTGCTTGTCGGAATTCTTCGGTTTTCTGTTCCATGCCGGCAATGCGTATGGCGTCTTCTTTCAAATCCTGACTGATACGCATTGAGCAGAATTTAGGGCCGCACATTGAGCAGAAGTGCGCGCTTTTATGTGCTTCACGCGGCATGGTTTCATCGTGATACGCGCAGGCTGTATCGGGGTCCAAAGAAAGGTTGAACTGATCTTCCCACCTAAAGGAGAAGCGTGCGCGGCTTAGGGCGTCATCCCGATATTTTGCAGATGGGTGGCCTTTTGCAAGGTCGGCAGCATGTGCTGCAATGCGATAGGTAATTACACCGGTTTTTACGTCATTCCGGTCTGGTAGGCCCAGATGTTCCTTGGGTGTGACGTAGCAGAGCATGGAAGTGCCAAACCATCCGATCATGGCTGCTCCAATGGCGGATGTAATGTGGTCATACCCCGGTGCAATGTCTGTGGTCAGCGGGCCAAGCGTGTAGAAGGGGGCCTCCTTACATTCTTTAAGCTGCTTATCCATGTTGGCCTTGATCTTGTGCATGGGCACATGGCCCGGCCCTTCGATCATGACCTGGCAGCCTTTTGCCCAGGCAATTTCGGTCAGTTCACCCAAGGTTTCCAGTTCGGCAAACTGTGCGGCATCGTTGGCATCGGCAATGCTGCCGGGGCGCAGACCATCGCCCAAAGAGAAGGACACATCATAGGCGCGCATGATGTCGCAGATGTCTTCAAAATGTTCGTACAAAAAGCTTTCACGGTGGCCATTCAGGCACCAGCTTGCCATGATGGAACCACCGCGTGAAACAATGCCCGTCACGCGGTTGGCTGTGAGTGGCACATGCTGCAACCGCACGCCTGCATGAATGGTAAAGTAGTCCACACCCTGTTCTGCTTGCTCGATCAGAGTATCACGGAACACTTCCCAGCTCAGTTTGCTGACATCTCCGCCCACTTTTTCCAAAGCCTGATACAGGGGCACTGTGCCGATAGGTGTGGGGGCGTTTCGTAAAATCCAGTCACGGATATTGTGAATGTTCCGGCCTGTGGAAAGATCCATCACGGTATCCGCACCCCAACGGATGGACCATACAAGTTTTTCAACTTCTTCTGCTGCAGACGAGGTGATGGCCGAATTGCCGATATTGGCGTTAATTTTTACAAGAAAATTACGCCCGATAATAACAGGTTCCAGCTCTGGGTGGTTGATGTTTGCCGGAATAATGGCGCGGCCACGGGCAATTTCCTGACGGACAAATTCCGGCGTGATGAATTCTGGAATACTGGCGCCAAAGGATTCACCATCTTCCAGACATTGGGCAGCATCATCCGCGGCTTTCTGGCGGCCCAGATTTTCGCGGTGGGCCACGTAAATCATTTCGTCTGTAATAATGCCAGCCTTGGCGAATTCATACTGCGTAACAGGCTGGCCTTCTCGCCCTTTAAGCACGGTATGCGGGGCAGGGCAGGGGGCTACAAGGTAGTTGCCTTCTGCATTGCCATTGTCTTCTGGCTTAATGTCGCGTGGTTTGATGTGCTCAAAGCCGCGAGCAGCCAGCCATGATGCCCGAATTTTTGGCAGCCCTTTGTTAACGTCAATTTCTACGGTGCTGTCTGTGTAGGGGCCGGATGTATCATACACACGCACAGGTGGTTCGTTTGCGGAAGGTTCCAGCATGATTTCGCGGAAAGGCACGCGCATATCGGGCCGATCTGCGGGGCTGGAATAGACTTTGCATGAGCCACGGATGGCACCGGTTGTAACATGCCCCGGAGCGGGTGCAGCCGTATTGGCGGGTTTAGGGTTGCCTCCTGTAATGGGAGGGGCCGCATTTTGTTTGGAATCAACTGAAGACATGACGTCATCGTCTCCTCTGCCGAGGAGGACAGGTCTGAAAAAGACTCCGCTTGTATGGCGGCTAGGTTCAGGAAGAACATATCTGTCTTTTCAGGCACCAGTCCCTCCGCCGGTATAAGCCGGATCAGGTTCCCCACCAAAACATCATGTTCTGGCGGCAGGGTCGCCACGGTGCCCGAACGAATCGTGCAAAAAGTGGCCTCTCAGTTCCTTACCGGAACCCCCCTTGGTATCGGACAGCAGATAGCCTTAAGCGCGATTATGTCAAGAAAAATCAAAGGGAAACGAAAAACGTATACGTGCGTTTTATGGGGTCAAATGCGTAAGGCATAAAAGCCTATTTGTGACATAATAAATAAAATTATGTCAGCTATGCAATAATTTTCTGATTATGGCATAATCACGACATGAAATCTGAAAAGAAACGAGCTCAAGAAGCTATACAAAATCTCGAAATTTCTCCGTATGCCAAGCACGTGTTGTGGATTGCAGCATTTGTTTCTGCCATTTGCGGCGGTCTTTACGGCTACGATACCGGTATTATTTCTGGCGCCCTTCTTCTTATTACAAAAGATTTCCATCTGACTTCTGGTCAGGAGGAAATTGTTACATCAGCTATTCTGGTGGGTGCCGTTATTGGTGCCATGGGCATTGCCAACCTATCAGAACGCTTTGGCCGCCGTGTTTCGGTTATGGTTGTTACCGCAGTTTTTGTAATTGGCGCATTAGCATGTTCCTATGCACCTAACCTTACCAGCCTGATTATTGCCCGTGTGTTTTTGGGCTGTGCGGTAGGCGGTGCCACGCAGGTGGTGCCAACATATATTTCGGAACTGGCTCCAGCCAGTAAGCGCGGCAATCTGGTAACGTTGTTTAACGTGGCAATTGGGATTGGCATTTTTCTGGCCAACCTGGTTGGTTTTACCATGCGTGAAAAATGGGGATGGCGCCCCATGATTTCTGTGGCTGCCATTCCTGCGGCCTTTGTTTTTATCAGCATGTTTTTTCTGCCCAAAAGCCCACGCTGGACGGCTGAAAATGAAGGGCTGGAATCTGCGGTGGAACAGCTCGGACGTGTGCGTTCCTCCCGCAAGGTCATTCAGCGTGAGATCAATGAGATCCATGCCAACGTTGTGAATCTGGATGAGGATGAGCGCGGCTGGAAAGGTTTAAAGCTGCCTTGGGTGCGCCCTGCGGTGATAGCTGCTTTGGGGATTGCCTTCTTCACCCAAGCCGGTGGGTTGGAGATGATGATCTACTATACCCCTACCTTTTTGTCTGACGCAGGGTTTGGAAGCTCATCAGCACTACTGACCAGCTTGGGGATCGCGCTTGTTTATCTGATCATGACCCTGCTTGGTTGCCTGTTTGTAGATAAAATTGGCCGTCGGCGTTTGGTGCTGATTATGGGGCCGGGTTCGGTTGTCAGCCTTATTGGCTTGGGCATTGTTTTTGCCATGCACCCGGCTCAGGGTAGCGTGGGAAGTTGGCTGATTGTGGCCTTCCTGTTGCTGTTTATGCTGTTTAACTCGGGCGGTATTCAGGTTGTAGGCTGGCTTCTGGGCGCTGAGCTGTTCCCGCTGCCTATGCGTGCTGCGGCAACCAGTATTCATGCAGCCATGCTGTGGGGGGCAGACCTTCTGGTAACATCCACGGCTTTGACATTGGTGCAGACAGTTTCTCTGGGTGGCACCATGTGGATTTATGCAGCTGTTAACCTTGCTTCTGTCTTGTTTGTTTTCTTCTGTGTGCCGGAAACAGCTGGTGCAACATTGGAGGATATTGAAACAGCTTTGCGCCGTGGCGAATTCCGCCCGCGGGTGGGGCAAGACCCGCGCATTCGTTCCTATGATGAGGAAGAAGAGGAAGCTGTTGGGGTTACGCCTGCTGCCTAATTGCTGATCTTGCGCTTTCTACGCATAAAAAACCCGGCAACATCTGGAAGGATGTGCCGGGTTTTTTGTAGCTGTCAGAAAAGAGCCAAACCGCAGTTTAGTGTGGCTTGGCTGTAAACTGTTCCAACCAATGAATGGTGTATTCACCTTTCTGGAATTCAGGATCTTCCAGAATACGACGGTGCAGCGGAATAACGGTTTTAATGCCTTCCACCACAAATTCATCCAAAGCACGCTGCATACGGGCAATAGCTTGTTCACGCGTGGGGGCGTGCACAATCAGCTTGGCAATCATGCTGTCGTAAAAAGGTGGCACGCGGTAGCCGGTATAAAGGGCGCTATCTACGCGCACACCCAAGCCGCCGGGTGGGTGGTAAACAGCAACCGTGCCAGGGCAGGGGGTAAAGCTGTCTGGGTCTTCCGCATTGATACGGCATTCAATGGCGTGGCCAGAAAATGAAATATCTTTTTGCGTATAGCCAAGCTGCTCACCAGCGGCCAAGCGAATCTGCTCACGCACCAGGTCCACATCACAAACCATTTCGGTAACTGGATGTTCCACCTGCAGGCGCGTGTTCATTTCGATGAAGCAGAACTGACCATCCTGATACAGGAATTCCAGCGTGCCCGCATTACGATAGCCCATTTTGGAGAGAGCCTGCGTGGCTGTCTGGCCAATGGCATCACGCTGCTCTGCTGTAAGGGCCGGAGAACCGGCTTCTTCCAGAAGTTTTTGGTGGCGGCGCTGGAGAGAGCAGTCGCGTTCGCCAAAATGAACCACGTTGCCGTAATTGTCCCCCAGAATCTGGAGTTCAATATGGCGCGGCCGATCCATGTATTTTTCCAGATAAACGGCATCGTTGCCAAAAGCAGCGCGTGCTTCGGCGCGGGCCATTTTCCAGGCATCTTCCAGATCACCAGCCGTTTGGGCCACCTTCATGCCACGGCCACCACCACCAGCCGCAGCCTTGATAAGCACGGGATAGCCGACTTTATCGGCAACTTCGCGGGCTTCTTCCAGGCTTGTCAGCTCACCATCAGAACCGGGCACCAAAGGCACGCCCAGCATCTGCATGGTGGTTTTGGCGGTAATCTTATCCCCCATCATGCGGATATGTTCCGCCGTTGGGCCAATAAAGGTCAGGCCATGCGCTTCCACTGTTTCGGCAAAATCTGCATTTTCTGAAAGAAAACCATAGCCGGGATGAATGGCTTCCGCCCCTGTAATGGTGGCTGCAGAAAGAATTGCAGCCACATTCAGGTAGGAATCGCGTGAGGCTGGCGGCCCGATGCAAACAGCTTCATCTGCCAGCCGAACGTGCATGGCGTCTTCATCCGCAGTGGAATGTACCGCTACGGTCTTGATCCCTAGCTCCCGGCAGGCGCGCAGGATACGAAGGGCAATTTCGCCTCGGTTGGCGATAAGGATCTTGGAAAACATTACTCAATAATAGCAAGCGGCTGGCCGTATTCCACCGGGTCACCCGAAGCTACCAGCAGGGCCTTGAGCGTACCACCTTTGGGGGCCTTGATCTGGTTGAAGGTTTTCATGGCTTCAATCAGCATCAGGGTCTGGCCGGCGGTTACAATCTGGCCTTCACTTGCAAAAGGAGGGGAGGACGGATCTGGCGTCAGGTAAGCCACACCCACCATTGGGCTGTTTACAGCGCCCGGATGGCGGGAGAGATCTGCCGGAGCGGCGGGCGCTGCGGCTTCAGCCGGGGCTGCGGCGGATGCCGGTGCCGGAGCAGCAACAGCCTGAGGCGCTGCGGCCACAGCCTGCACAGGGGCAGGCATGCGGGCAACGCGAATGCGGCTGTCCTTTTCCGATACTTCAATTTCAGTCAGGCCTGTTTCGGCCAGAATTTCAGCCAGAGCCCGAATGGCCTCCGCATCCACGAGCAATCCGCTCATCAGTCATCCTCATTCAGAATAAGATCGGTCATTGCCTGCAATGCCAGAGAATACCCCGCCACGCCTAGCCCACAGATAACGCCTGTAGCAGCGCGAGAGACATAGGAATGATGGCGGAATGGCTCGCGGCGGTGAATGTTGGAGATATGAACCTCAATCACAGGCAAGTCTGTTGTCAGCAGGGCATCCAGCAGCGCGATAGACGTATGTGTATAGCCAGCCGGGTTGATAATAATGCCCTTTGCCCGCTTGCGGCAGTCCTGCACCCAGGAAATCAGCTCACCTTCAATGTTGGTCTGGCGGAAATCTATGGCCAAACCCAGCTTTTCAGCTGTTTGCAGGCAAAGTTGTTCCACGTCGTCCAGCGTTGCCCGCCCGTATATTTCGGGTTGGCGCTGGCCAAGCATATTCAGGTTGGGGCCGTTGAGCACAGCAATAAGAGGTCTTTCCATAACAGGAAGGGGCCGTAGCACGATGCCGCCCCGTATCCAAGAGAAGAGGCAGGTTGGGGGGCAGGAAAATGCACTCTAGCAAAAATACGTGCAGCGGAGTTACGCGCTTTAAGGCCATATTTTTGTCACGATAAGCGTGTTGAACATAAGTGACTATAAATCTGTATTGCACTCTGAGGGTCGAAAAAGATTGCTTTTACAGTGTGAACACGGTCTTCTGGCGAACAGAACGATGTCAGAAAATGGAGTAAACAGGCGGATGTCAGCCCTGCGCCGGGCACTTCTTGGAAGTGTGTTTGTTATGTCTTCTCTTTTGTCGGCTTCAGCTGTTCAGGCAGCAGAGGCTGGGCAAGGTGGCACGGCATGGGCAGATTCTGTCCGCCGTGCATTGGCTGGGCGTAGCGCACAGACAGTCGCCACTGCGGATTCTGATACCAATCAGGCCCACCGCATTTTCCAGAAAGGTGTTGCCAGTTGGTATGGGGGGCGCTTCCATAACCGACGCACATCTTCGGGAGAGCGGTTTGATAAGGGCAGCCTAACAGCCGCGCATCCTACGGCACCGTTGGGCAGTAAACTCCGGGTTGTTTCAGAAGATACAGGCCGCTCTGTGGTGGTCACAATCAATGATCGTGGGCCTTACAGCCGTGGCCGTATTATTGATGTGTCCAAAGCCGCAGCTGCGGAACTGGGGATGTTGAACAGTGGTATTGCCCATGTGCGGGTAGAGCCCGCTCCGGTTGAAGTGGCATCAGCACCAGATGAAGGTGGTTTGGCGAATAGCAGCCTTTCCTTGCAGGATACCGCGCAGCGTACAGCGCGTCCTCTTCATAGGGCACGTCATCGCCGTTAAGAGAGCGCGGCAGGCTTTTATAAAAAGCATTGTAGAGAATTAAAAAAGGGTATCCCGATTGGGATACCCTTTTTTGGTAAGTGCTGGATTCTGGTTGGTCAGACTTCCAGAGGTTGCCGCGTAATGCCGCGCGCGTAACTTTCCATCTCTGCATTCAATTCCGCCCCCATCAGCACGACCCATGCAGTCACAAAAAACCACATCATGATGGCGATGGAGGCACCTAATGGCCCATAGGTGGCGCTGTAGCTGGCAATATGTGCCACGTAGTAGGAAAAGCCGAGTGATGCCGCAATCCACGTTAGTGTGGAGCACACGGCTCCGGGCAGAACCCAGCGCCATTGGGTAGAAATGTGCCGGTTTGGGCCAAATCTGTACAGCGCAGAAAGAGCCAGGGTTTCAAATGTAAACATCACCACCGGGCCGCTCCACCGGGCCATAAATTCAATGGAACCGGGAGGGGTGGGAATATGCAGCAAGGCTGGCAGGTTAAGCAGCAGCGGCATGGCCACCATAAGAGCCAAGGTGAGCACCGCACCTAGAATGCCGCAAAGGGTAAGGGCAAAGGCTGTAATCTGAAATATAAAGAAATTACGATTTTCACGCGTATTGTAGGCAATGTTCAGGGCCGAAATAATGGAGCGCGTTGCCGCCGAGGCAGACCACAAAGCCACGCTAACCGAAATAATCAGGTTGAATGTGAGCGAGGAGGGTGGTTCTGCCACAAGTGTTTGCACCCGATCATACAGCAGATTGAACGCATTGGGGGGCAGCAGGCTGCGCAAGACTTCCATCTGTGGCGCCACGGTCTGCACATCAAAAGCCAACCCGTAAATGGAGATCAGGGAGCTGATGGCGGGGAACAGGGAGAGCGTGGTATAAAATGCGCAGCCAGCGGCCACCAATGTCGTGGGGCCGGAAATAAGGCTTTTGACGGTGCGCTGCAAAATGATTTTCCAATCTTTCCGGCCCAGTTCAGAAGGGCGAGAAAAATTGGGCTGCACATTTTCATGAATCGTGTGGGAGTGGGAATCCGGGTGCACAGATGGGCGCGTATCGGGCTGACAGATAATCTGCATCGGGATTGGAGCGTCCTTCGTTAAGGTAAGAGGCACCTTCTGCGGCACCAGCGATAAACTTGTAGCAGCACACCAAAACAATAACGGCATGGTGTGCGGTAAAGCGGCATGCTTTCTTGCAGGAACAAAAAGTTAACACTGCATGCTTTTGCCAAAAACGAGCATAAATGCCGTGTATAAAGCTTGCCTTGTCTTATCGGGCATAATGGCCAAGTGCCATGTTTTTTTGTTTTTTGAATGTTTTTGACTTGCACTTGTTGCGCTTTGGCCTCATATGCACGCCCCTACGCAGCAACGCACGTGCCACTGGCCCTCTGAGGTTACGCAACGACGTCAAGCGTTCTGGCAATCGGGATGTTTCGTGCATCTGCCTTTGGTCGCTGGTCCGTTAGACCGTTTCGCAACGTCCTTCTCCGCGCTGTTCAGGCGGGGGAGCCTGATCTGGGGGAGTGGGGATATGAATCCCAAAATCACCCGTTTTCTCGCCGAGCAAAAGCCGGCAACGCCTTGCCTTGTTCTTGATGTGGATGCCGTGGCAGACCGCTATCATGCTTTGGGCAAAGCTTTGCCGCAGGCTCGTATTTATTACGCCGTTAAAGCCAACCCGGCGCAGCCTATTCTGCGGCGGCTGGTTGAGCTTGGCTCCTGCTTTGATGCCGCTTCGTGGGAAGAAGTTTCCCTGTGCTTGCAGGCAGGCGCCAGCCCGGATGCCATTTCCTTTGGCAATACGGTCAAAAAAGTTTCTGCTATCCGTGCTGCTTATGAGGCCGGTGTGCGGATGTTTGTTTTTGACTGCCGGGAAGAGCTGGAAAAACTGGCCGCTCATGCACCGGGAAGCCGCGTTTACTGCCGCCTTCTGGTAGATAACTACGGCGCGGAATGGCCGCTTTCCCGCAAGTTCGGCACCACAGTGGAATCCGCCAAGGAACTGATGCTGGCCGCCAGAGAGCTGGGGCTGGACCCATATGGTCTTTCCTTTCATGTGGGCAGCCAGCAGCTTTCTGCGGAAGCCTATGAAGTTGCCATTGCCCGTGCAGCGGCCCTGTTTACAGATTTAAGTGCCGCCGGTCTGGATTTGCGCATGGTCAATCTGGGAGGCGGTTTTCCCATCCGCTACCGGGATGACGTGCCGGAGATTGATCATTTCACTACGGCCATTTTCCGCGCCATGACAGAGCACTTTGGCAATGCGTTGCCAGAAATGCTGGTGGAACCCGGTCGCTTTATTGTGGGTGAAGCTGGTGTGGTGCGCTCGGAAGTTGTGCTTGTCAGTGCGCGTGGGCGCAAGGATGGGCTGCGCTGGGTGTATCTGGATATCGGGCGGTTTGGTGGCTTGGCGGAAACGGAAAACGAATCCATCCGCTACGCGATTCGTACCAGCCGTGATGGATCTCCCACAGGGCGTGTGGCATTGGCCGGGCCAACCTGTGATGGTGCGGATATTATGTATGAGAAAACGCACTACGAACTACCGTTGGATCTGGCTGCGGGAGAGCAGGTCGATCTGCTGGGGGCAGGTGCTTATGTCTCCACTTACTGTGCTACGGGGTTCAATGGTTTTGCGCCATTAACCGAGCACTATATCTGATCCGATGTGAGGGCAGGCCAGCCTTGTGTTTGCCTGCCTTTGCTTTCGTGCTTTCTCGCTCAACAATCAGAACGCAAACAAGGCCATTATGGATGGCGTTCGGAAAGGGAGAAATCATGAAGAAAACGGGTATGCTGTTGGGCGCTCTACTGGCAGCAACAACGGCTGTTGCGCCAGCATGGGCACAACAGCAGGCAGCATCTACGGCCGCAGTGCCTGCAACAAATGCTGCAACAGCGGCAGCAACGCAGGATTTCGGCCGTCTTTCAGATGATGGTAACACAGCGTTTGAAGAACTGATGCTGGCACGCCGCGCCATTTTTGATGGTGATCTCAAAGGGGCTAAAACCCTGATTACAAGCGCACAGCAGGCGCTAGATCGGGCACGGGCCGACAACACGGCTTTCCAGAAAGCAGAAGCTGAACTGATGCCGGTGAAAACCAAGCAGGCTCAGACAGCCAAAAAAGGCATGGGCAGCACCACGCCAGTGGCTTGGTTGCCGATTGATGGCGAACTGGTTCTGGATGAAACAGTTGAACCTACCACGGAAAAAAGCGCTGCTGTTGCCGCAGCAAACCGCCACCTGCGCGCAGGAGACCCGGACCGCGCTTCTGAAGTGCTGAAAGTTTCTGGCGTAGATGCAGATTACGTGATTGCTGCAGTGCCGTTGGAACAGACACGGCAGGACGTAAATCGTGCCGCTGAGTTCATCAAGAATGATCCGTACAAGGCTAGCGAAGCTCTGCGTGATGCAGAAAATTCAGTGCGCTATGCCTCTGTTGATATTCAGGCTGTAAGCCATCAGCAGGCTGCGTCTGGCAATACATCTAAGTAAGTTTGCCAAACATGCTGCTGTTATGGTCCGTTCAGGTGGCCATAACAGCAGATGTATTATTCTGCCGCAGCTCTCAGGCCTGCACCAGCCGCCAGAGGGCAGAGTGGTAAAGCGCCAGCAACAAATGCTGCCAGAAGTTCTAAATCTGGCTGCCAGGGCAGGCCGGTAGAGGCGGCATCAATAGCCGCAGCCCCAAAAATCAGCGCAGGAGTTGCAAGTGGCAGCGTAAGCAGTGGCAGGAGAACACCACCACGCCGCGCCCCCAGCACAATAGATGCGCCCATTCCCCCAATAAGAGACAGCACAACTGACCCGAGGAAAAGCCCGGTTAAAAGCACAGGCAGGGCAGAGGCAGGCAGGCCCAGCATGGTTGCCAATGGCACAGCCGCCAGAAGCAAAGGGATGCCGGTGGTGAGCCAATGTGCAGTTATTTTGGCCAAGACCACCAGAGAAGCCGGAACGCCCAAAAGCAGAAGTTGGTCCAGAGATCCATCTTCAAGCTCCGCACCAAACAGCCGGTCTAGCGGTAGCAGAGCTGCCAGTAAGGCGCAGACCCAGATAATGCCCGGTGCCATATGGCGCAGCAATTCTGGAGATGGGCCAAGCGCAAGTGGGAACAGGGTGGCTGTAACAATAAAAAAGAGAATGGCCCCCATTGTGTCTGCCCCATGCCGGAGGGCAAGGCGGAGGTCACGCCCAACAATGGCCCAGAACAGCCCGATCATGCGTCATCTTCCTGCTGGTAAAAGGGAGAGGCGGACGAATCGCTCGCGCCCGGCAATGTAAGGGGCTGCACATTTTCTAGCGGCAGGGGCACATGCGTGGTGGCAATAACCAACCCGCCTTGTTGTCTGTGTGCCGTAAGAGCTTGCCCTAAAAGGGTAATGGCATTGGCATCCAGGCCAAGGCTGGGTTCATCCAGCAGCCATAAAGGCGCATTGGCCAGCAGAATGCGGGCGAGTGCTGTACGCCGTTTCTGCCCAGCAGAAAGCAGGCGCGCTGGCAGATTGGCAAGCGGCAACAAATCCATGGCTTCAAGGGCTGCTTGCATATTGCCTTGGCCCGCACGTGCGAACAGGGCGAGGTTTTCTGTTACGGTCAACCCCGGCTTGAGCGCATCCTGATGCCCCAGATAAGCTACCTTGCAGGCATGAGCTGCGCGATCAGCAAAAACCGATTCGCCATGCCAGAGTAACTGGCCGGAATCGGGTTTGCGCAAGCCTGCCAAAACGCGCAGCAAAGTGGACTTTCCTGCGCCGTTGGGGCCAGTCAATAGCATGGCGGCTCCGGCTTCCATCTGAAAGCTGACACCATCCAGCACCAGCCTTTCCCCACGGAAAACGCAAAGATCCTCAGCATAAAGTGCCGGAAATGCACCAGTTTCAGGCCCGATTGGGGCAGATTGCCCGGCAGGGAAAGGACTGTCGGCGATAACACTTCTCCTTATTGTTACCGTGCAAGGCCGCAAAAGCCGGGGTCCTCGCGTTCTCGTGGTCGCTCCCCGGCTTGTGCCTTTTCCAACTGCCGGTATGTTCTAGGCCCAACGGGATATCAAGCCGGTTGCCCGGCAGATCAGGCAGGCACTCGGCGCCGAATGGCATATTTACGGTGTCCTGAACGCATCACCAGCCATCGGCTGTGATCGGGGAGAGAGCGATTATGAAAACGGTTGGGCACGATAAGCTAAAGACAGGCCGCACCCTTGAGGTTGACGGCAAGACCTACCATTATTTTTCCATTCCCGAAGCGGCAAAAACCATTGGCGACGTAAGCCGCCTGCCGGTTTCGCTGAAGGTTCTTCTGGAAAACATTCTGCGGTTTGAAGATGGGCGTTCCTACAATGTGGAAGACGCCAAGGCCATTGCAGGCTGGTTGCCAAAGGGCAGCAGCAGCAAGGAAGTGCCTTTCAAGCCTTCACGCATTCTGATGCAGGACTTCACCGGCGTGCCGGGTGTGGTGGATCTTGCAGCCATGCGCGACGGGATTGTGAGCCTGAAGGGTGACCCGCAGAAGGTGAACCCGATGGTTCCGGTCAACCTTGTGATCGACCATTCCGTGATGGTGGACTATGCAGGCACAAAAGATGCGCTGCAGGAAAACATTACGCTGGAATTTGAGCGCAACGCAGAACGTTATGCCTTCCTGCGCTGGGGTCAGGAAGCTTTTGAAAACTTCTCTGTTGTGCCGCCTGATACGGGCATCTGCCATCAGGTGAACCTGGAATACATTGCCCAGGTGGCATGGACCGCTAATGTTGGTGGCAAGGAATACGTTTACCCGGATTCCCTGTACGGCACAGACAGCCACACCACCATGATTAACGGTCTGGGCGTTCTGGGCTGGGGTGTTGGTGGTATTGAGGCGGAAGCCGCAATGCTGGGCCAGCCCATTGCCATGCTGATTCCCGATGTGATTGGCTTTAAGCTGACAGGCAAGCTGCCAGAAGGCGCGACGGCTACCGATCTAGTGCTGACAGTTACCCAGATGCTGCGCAAAAAAGGCGTGGTTGGTAAGTTTGTTGAATTCTTTGGCCCGGCACTGGACCACCTGCCAGTTGCAGACCGTTCAACCATTGCCAACATGGCTCCGGAATATGGTGCAACTTGCGGGTTCTTCCCGGTTGATGCCCTTACGCTGGACTTCCTGCGTCAGACCGGTCGTGATGAACACCGTATCAAGCTGGTTGAAGAATACCTGCGTGCACAGGGCATGTTCCGCACGCATGAAACACCCGAACCCGTGTTTACGGATATTCTGGAGCTGGACCTCAGCACGGTTGTCCCGTCTCTGGCAGGTCCCAAGCGTCCGCAGGACCGTGTGGAACTGAAAAGCGCCAAAACAGCGTTTGAAAAAGAACTCACCAGCTCTCTGGGTGTGGCCGCAAACGATGCCGATAAAAAGGTGCCGGTTGCCGGAACCAACTATGATCTGGGGCAGGGCGATATTGTTATTGCCGCTATTACCTCTTGCACCAACACATCCAACCCGGCTGTGCTAATTGCGGCTGGTCTGGTTGCCCGCAAGGCACGTGCTCTGGGCTTGAAGCCTAAACCATGGGTGAAAACCTCTCTGGCTCCGGGGTCTCAGGTTGTTACAGATTATCTGAACCGTTCTGGCCTGACGACAGATCTGGATGCCATGGGCTTCAACACCGTTGGCTATGGTTGCACCACCTGTATTGGTAACTCTGGCCCGCTGCCTTCCCACATTGTAGATGCGATTGAAAACAACGACCTGGTTGCTGTTTCTGTCCTGTCTGGCAATCGTAACTTTGAAGGCCGTATTTCCCCCAACGTTCGGGCCAACTATCTGGCAAGCCCGCCGCTGGTGGTTGCATATTCCCTGCTGGGTACCATGCGGCAGGATATTACAACGGAACAGCTGGGCACATCCAAGGATGGTAAGCCGGTTTATCTGAAGGATATCTGGCCTTCCAACAAGGAAATTGCAGACCTTATTGCTTCCGCCATCAGCCGTGACGAGTTTATCAGCCGTTACAAAGATGTGTCTAAGGGCACGAAGGAATGGCAGGGCCTGAAAGTTGCTACGGGTTCTGAAACCTATAAGTGGGATCCGAAGTCCACCTACGTGCAGGATCCGCCTTACTTCAAGCACATGGAAGTTGAGCCCAAAGCTCCGGGCAATATCGAAGGTGCGCGTATTCTGGCCCTGTTGGGTGATAATATCACGACTGACCATATCTCTCCGGCTGGCTCCATCAAGAAGGATTCACCGGCTGGTCGTTACCTGATGGAACATGGGGTTGAACCGAAAGACTTCAACTCTTACGGCTCCCGTCGTGGGAATGACCGCGTGATGGTTCGTGGTACTTTTGCCAATATCCGTATCAAAAACGAAATGTTGCCGGGTACGGAAGGTGGGTATTCCAAGCACTTCCCAGATGGGAAGGAAGGCGCCATTTACGATGTGGCCATGGAATACAAAAAGGAACACACCCCGCTGGTGGTGATCGGTGGCAAGGAATACGGCATGGGGTCTTCCCGTGACTGGGCCGCAAAAGGCACCCTGCTGCTGGGCGTAAAGGCCGTTATTGCTGAAAGCTTTGAGCGTATTCACCGTTCCAACCTTGTAGGCATGGGCGTTCTGCCGCTGGTGTTCAAGGATGGCACAACCCGCAAGACCCTTGGTCTGAAGGGTGATGAGGTGATCAGCATTAAAGGTGTTGATAAACTTTCGCCGCGCATGGATGTAATTATGACAATTACAAGAAATGACGGCTCCACGCAGGAAGTACCACTGCTTTGCCGTGTCGATACCCTAGACGAAGTCGAGTATTATAGGCATGGTGGCATTCTTCAGTACGTCTTGCGAGGGATGACGAAAGCTGCCTGAGAACCAATTCGTTCAAGGTGAACGTCAAGATGCCGACCCGGTACGCACCGGGTCGGCGTTTTCTGTGGAAGACCCAGTCGTTTTGAGTGCGGAACATCTGCACAAAAATTTCGGCGAAGGGGATGTCCTGTGTGGTGTATCCATGCAGGTGCGAAAGGGTGAGCTGGTTTCTATTATCGGCCCATCCGGTTGCGGAAAATCCACTTTTTTACGGTGTTTGAATTTTCTGGAAATTCCCGATAGCGGCAAGATTACCGCCATGGGGGTGACCATAGAGCGCAAAGATGCCGTCTGGCGCCGCGCTGATGAGCATATGGCACACCGCTTGCGCACTCATGTGGGTATGGTGTTCCAGAGCTTTAATCTTTTTCCCCATCTTACAGTTCTGGACAACGTTCTGCTGGCCCCTCGCGTGGTGAAGGGTGAGGGCGGAGAAGTTGAACGTGCCGAGGCTATGGCTTTGCTGGAAAAAGTAGGGTTGGCGCGTGTTGCACAGCGTTACCCCGTTTCGCTTTCTGGTGGGCAGCAGCAACGCGCCGCCATTGCGCGCGCCTTGGCCATGCGGCCAGAAATTATGCTGTATGATGAACCCACATCAGCACTTGATCCGATAGTTGCGGAAGAAGTGCTGGGGGTTATGCGCACCCTTGATGATGAAGGGATGACGCAGATTATCGTCACCCACGATATGCGTTTTGCCCAGGTGGCATCGGATACCATTGTCTACATGGATGGCGGCCATATTGTTGAATCCGGCCCGCCGGAGGTTCTGTGTGTGAACCCTGCCCATGAACAGACACGCCGCTTTTTGAGGACACTTCTGTGAAACAGAACGCACAGTATTGCCCGCCCCGTTTTTGGGGTTTGTTTCTGCGCTGTGTCTGTATGCTGCTGGCCGTAAGCTGGCTGGGTGCTGGCGCGCATGTGGCACACGCACAGGAAGAAAAGCCGATCCGCTGGGCTGCGGATGCTTCATCGGATGTGCCCTATACGTTTCATGATCTGAAAGATCAGGACAAGCTGACCGGGTTTGAATACGACCTGATGCAGGAACTGGGCAAGCACATGGGTGCGTCGCTTCAGTTCGTGCAGAATGACTGGGATGGCCTTATTCCCGGCTTGCAGCGCGGCCTGTATGAGATGGTCATCTGTGGCATCGAGATGACAGATGAACATGCTGAAGGCATTGATTTTTCAGACCCGTATTACATCACATCAGAACGCATTGTGGTGCGGCGTAATGGCCCGCAACTGAAAACCCTTGCGGATCTGAATGGCCATGCCATTGGCACCATCAAAGATACGCAGGCTGAACGTATTCTTACCGAGAATGCCAAGGTTCAGCTTCGGACGTATGATGAAGAAACCGATGCGTTCATGGATCTGGCAAACGGACGCACGGATGCCATTCTGATTGATGGCCCCATTGCCAAATATTACGGTGATACCAACCCAGCCCTGCAGGTGGTGGGTGAACCCATTGGCCGTGTTGAATATGGCATTGCTTTTGCCAAAGGGCAGAATGCCGCTCTGCGCACAAAAGTAAATGCAGCACTGGCAACCATGCAGCATGATGGCACGCTTCATCGTGTTTTGCTGCGGTGGGATCTGTGGACGCCAGAAATGGCGCAACTGACCAATGATCACACCACGTTAAACGTTACACCAGCGGCGTGGAACGCATATGTGGCGGAGCTGGAAGGTAAGGGCGGCTGGCGCATTAAGCTGGAACGCTATATCGGCTTTCTGCCGCAACTGGCAAAAGCCGCATGGCTGACTTTGCTGGTTTCCCTGTGTGCAATGGTGCTGGCTGTTGGTGCAGGTTTGGCTTTGGCGCTTCTGCGTTTGTATGGCCCTACACCGCTGCGGTGGGCGGCGACCACATATGTGGAAGTGGTGCGTGGCACCCCATTGCTGATTCAGGTTCTGTTCATTTTCTACGGTCTGCCTGAATTTGGCATCAGTCTTACCCCCTTTCTGGCCGGTGTTGTCAGCTTGGGTATGAACTATGCGGCATACGAGGCCGAAAACTATCGTGCCGGTCTGCAATCTGTTGCGCATGGGCAGATGGAAGCTGCATTGGCCTTGAACATGACGCACGCTCAGGCACTGCGTTATGTTGTGGTACCACAGGCTTTCCGTCTGGTTATGCCTGTCATGACGAACGATTTTATCTCGTTGTTGAAAGATTCGTCACTGGTCAGCGTGATTACGCTGACAGAATTGACCCAGACTTATATCCGTCTGTCCTCTTCCTATTTCGATTATTTTGGAACAGGGCTGATGGTTGGTGCGGCTTATCTGCTGCTGGGGCTGCCTTTTGTGCGTTTGGCACGTATGGCAGAAAAAAAGTTGGCACAGCCGCATATGCGGCGCCGGTAAAACCTGTTTGGGATATCTGTTCCGTCTTGCGAGACAAATGCAAGTGCATCTGTCACATGGCGGAACAGAGCCTGACGGATGTTGTGCGACCAGCCAGCTTGTTCCAAAATTGTCGATAAATCAGGAATACGCGCAACATTAGATACACTTCTTGCTGGTAAGGAGTTGTAATGTAATGTGCGCGTGTTCGCAGGGACAGTGCTGGACTTCAATGGATCTTCTTTCCGCGCTTCACAGCTTTGTTCGCGTTGCGGCTACAGGCTCGTTTTCTGCCGTCTCGCGTGAGACAGGTGTTAGTCAGCCTACAATTTCCCGCCATATTGCGTTGTTAGAGGCGCATTACGGCACAACGCTGTTTGCGCGCACCACACGCAGCCTTACCATGACAGAAGATGGCAGAAGCCTTCTTCCGCATGCTTATGAAGTGCTGGAAATTCTGGAAACCGCAGAAACAGTGCTGGGCCGCCGGCGGGCTTCTGTTTCTGGCTTGGTGCGTCTGGGCGTAACCACAGCTTTCGGTCTGTGCTTGACTCGGCGGATCGGGGAGTTGCTGGAACGGCACCCTGATCTGGCTATTGAAGTGGTTATGCGCGATGCGTTTGGTGATCTGGTAGAAGAAGGGCTGGATCTGGCTGTGCGCGTAGGGGATATAGCCGAGGGTTCTCTTATCGCCCGTAAGTTGGGTGTTGTGCGCAAATGGTTGGTGGCTGCACCATCTTGCCTCAACCGTTGTGGCACGCCCATGCACCCGCGTGATCTACCGGAATACCCGGGAGTCGTCTATAATTACGGTTCCAGCAGGCTGGACTGGAATTTTGAACGGGATGGCGAAGAAAGCGTTATTGCCCCTTCTGCTGTTTTCCGTGCCAATAGCAGTGAAGCTGTGCTGTATGCGGTGGAATCTGGGTTAGGCATCGGCTTGCTACCAGAGTTTCAGGTGCGTGAGGCTGTTGCCAGTGGTCGGCTTACGCGCCTGTTTGCAGACTGGAACATTCCTTCTCTGCCGTTCTATGCCGTGCATACTGGCCCACGTACACTACCTTTGCGTACCCGGACAGTTCTGGATTTCTTGATAGAAGTTTCCGCAGATCTTCTGCGTGAAGGTAAGCTTCATCAGGCTGTTTAACGGCCTCCGATACCTTACAGAAAGCGTTCTAACGGGTGCTCAACCGTGGAACGCAGGATCTGCCGATACAGTGGTGGGCAGCGCAGTATCGGGAAGCTTGCTATCAAACCCTTGGCGCAGGTAAGGGCCCCATCCGCGTAGCCATGCGTTGGTGCGGTGGACAAAATCTGACACTGCAGACGAATCGGACATACCTGCGCGGGACCAGTTTTCTGGCGCACCCGGTACGGTTTTGCTGCCCGCTTCTGCCGGGCTTGTCAGCATGTGAACACTCATGAAATCCACACCTGGGCCGGATTTGCTTTTTTCAATCCGGTTCCATCCCGCGTCTACCAAAACTGGTGGCAGATCAAAGCCCATGCCTGTCAGGCGTTGCACTGCTGGGGGAATAAACATGGGGCTGCCCAGCAAGGCCTGTAATGCAGGGTTGGATGTCAGGAAAACGTTGTTCACAACCCGAATAGGGGATGTCATCCAGCATTCTGTATGCGTGCCATCCTGTGGCAAGGCTTCGGACATAAAGTTGAAGTTGCTGTGGCATTCATCTTGCACCAACTGCGTATCCGTAATGGGTAAGGATTGCGTGGTGGCCTGTGCAACCAAGAGGCCTGTGACAATGCCTTGTTCGGAACGCACATAAAGGGATGTCAGAATTTCCCCATGCGCAACATCATCCTGATAATTCAAAAGCGGGTGCCACTTGCCAGCGGGCAAGGGGAGCTGGCGGCCTGCAAAGGATAATGTGCCTTCAAATTGTGCATCCATAGGGGGTGCAGAAACGGTGCGCCGGTCTTCATCCGGCCGCAACGCATCTTCTGACGAATCGGTAGATGATGCACCGCTAGGCAGCATATGGCTGATTTTGGAGGTAAGCTTTGCATAGGCTGGCAGGCGTGATGTCAGCCAAGGGGCCGGAAACATCACGGAAAACACACTGCATGCGCCAGCGGTAAATAGTGCTACACGCCAAACAGGAGCGCGTTGCCACAATCGGGTAAAAGCAGACATGCAGAACAGCCTTGTGCCGGAAGAATAAACAGTAAGGGGCCGCTTATGGGATCAGGCGCGCATGAATGCCATCGCCTTCATCCGTGCGGTTATCCGCCACTTTTGCAACCACTGCGCCATCATCTTCCTTCACCAACCGCACCATATTGGCACCCTGCTGGCGGGCCACAATCAGGGATTCGCTGATCATATCTTCAATGGAGCGCACCAGATCGCGGGCAGAAGCTGCATCCCCCATGCGGCTCTGGCGGCGCATCACATCCATCAGCAGGGTGGCATCAATCCCGCCGGTTTCTACCTTCAGGCCGTAGCTTTCAATCATGGTTTCAATTTCCAGCGCAGCCACGCGGGCAATATCCAGCCCCTGTAGCGGACGGAAGACGAAAATGCGATCCAACCGGTTTAGAACTTCCGGGGCAAATCCGGCCTGACGCAGGGCTTCTACCGATTCGGCACGCATACGGTCCGGGTCATCATGCAGGCGGTCTGCAATTTCTGTGAGCGCATCCGTGGCGATGTTGGATGTCAGCACAAAAATGGCGCGTACGGTGGAAATCTGCTGCCCGGTAGAGGCTTCGGTAATGTGTCCGTCGTTCCAGGCTGTCAGGAACTTTTTGAACACATCAGGATGTGCTTTTTCAATTTCGTCCAGCAATACAACGGCATCGGGTTTTTCCTTCAGGCCACCAGTCAGCTTCCCGTAAGTATCTGAACCCACATAACCTTTGGGAGAGCCAAACAGTTGGGTTGCAGCGTGGGGGCTGCTCATCTGTGTCATGTCAAAATGCAGCAGGGGGCGTTCAAGCTGGCGGGCAAGCTGCTTGGCCAGATAGGTTTTGCCTGTGCCCGGGGGGCCAGCCAGCAGAAAAATGCCTACTGGTTTACCACGCACCTGCAAGGCAAGGCGGCGGCGCAACTGCACAGCCACATCCTCACATACCTGATCCTGCCCAATAACGCGGGCGCGCAGGTTGGCTGCCAGTTCTTCCGCATCAATGGTGGTTTCACGCTGCTCGCGCGCCATCATTTCTTCCAGTGCGGCGCGGTTGGTCAGTCTGGCAAGAACGTCCATGATGAATCCCCGTCGGCGTAAAAGCCCTTTGCGCGCCAGCTTTTCGGCGCGTGTTTCAAACAGCAGCCCTGCTACTGTAAGTATAATGCCACTTACGGCTAAAATCGGCCATGCTGGAGCGCACCACTGCAAAACATGCGTAATGGAATGCAGGGAAAGATGCAGGCTGAGGGCAATCTGAATACTGGCAAGCACCAGAAAGATGACCATCATCAACGGCATCAGCCGGTTTAGGGCGGGTAGCAGTCCCTTCATTGCGCAATCACCGTTAGTGGCAAAGTATCCCCTTTATACATAATCGGCAGTGTTTGTGGGCCAAATACCGTAATGGCACCGCTACCAATACCCGCAGGCCCGGGGTCTGATGCTGGTATGATATCAACATTGCCACTTATCGTAATGGGTAGAATGACGGTTTGCGGAGTAGGGGACAAATGCACAGTTTGGTGCCATGCTCCGCAAATAAGCGTAATGGTGCCACCAGCGCCTGTGGCATCGTAAACAGGCATGGCTACCAAACGAATATCCCGCCGCTTTATGCCTGCCAGAATATCCGCCTGTTCCTGATCCGTGTAATTGGATTTGGCTAAGGTTTGGGCCGCTTTTTGCGAGGCAATCAGCGTGAGGGGAATCCCCATTCGGTTCGCGCTGTTATCATGGTCTTGCGTATTGTTTTCTGCAGCAGGCGTGGCGGTATTTCCATGCCCGCCTCCCATAAAATGCACGCCAGCTCCGGCCATGATCACGCATGTTGCCAGCCCTATAAGAGCCATGCGCACGCCAGAGGGTTTATCTGCAGCCTGAGGTTGCGGCTGTGGCTTCCACGCGGGTTCTGGCTCTTTGTGCATCTTCGAAGGTCAGCCCTTGCAGTGTGGAGGATGGCAAATATGTCGCAATAGAGTTAATAAAAGCATGTCCGGCGTGCCCTGCAATGTGCAATTTGCATCCAGCCTGTAAAATTGTTTTTTATAAAGGATAAAGATTTGCATGGCGGGCAGCAGCTTTATTCTGCCCTTGCGGTTTCAGTCTGCATACCTTACATAAAGAGCCATCCTTCTCAATTTGTTTTACGTTTCGGGGGGTGGCCTTGACGGCCGCCTTTTTTGCATTGGATACAGACCTTTCTACTCACTCTGGCCTAGAAGCCCGCGTTGCTGCGCTGATAGCCCCTGCCGTTGAGGATATGGGTTATGAGATCGTACGTGTTGCTGTGCTGGGGCGTGAGCGTCCGACCGTGCAGATCATGGCGGACCGTAAAGATGGCTCCCTGATCAATGTGGAAGATTGTGAACGGATCAGCCACGCGGTAGGTGCCGTGCTGGATGTTGAAGACCCTATTCCCGGGGCGTGGACGCTGGAAGTTTCCTCTGCCGGGATAGATCGGCCCCTTACCCGTGCGAAGGACTGGAACCGCTTTGCCGGGCACCAGGCCAAGGCAGAAGTTCTGCTGCTGGTAAATGGGCGCCGCCGCTTTTCCGGCACGGTTCTGGGGTCTGATGGAACTGTTGCGCGGATGCGTCTGGATGATGGCACGGAAGTTGCCTTGCCGCTGGAAGAACTCCGGCGTGCACGGCTGGTGCTGACAGATGCTCTGATTGAAGCTAGTGCCCGTATGGTGCAATCTGCGCCCGGCACTGATCCCGCCCAGAAGAATGACGACGATTCTTCCGGGCCCAAGGTGCATTGATAAAGCTGCCTGTTTTGGAGAGCTGAGAGTATGGATACCTCTGTTTCCCGTCCTGAACTTTTGCTGGTTGCAGACGCTGTCTCGCGCGAGAAAGGTATCGAGCGTGAAGAAGTGCTGGAAGCCATGGAACAGGCGATCCAGAAAGCCGGACGCGCCAAATATGGGCACGAAAAGGACATTCGTGCCACCATCGACCGCAAGACAGGCGATGTGCGCCTGTCCCGCTGGACGGAAGTGGTGGACGAAGTGGAAAATGAAGATACGCAGATTGCGCTCTCCATTGCCCGCAAGTTTCGCCCTGAAATTCAGGCAGGCGAATACCTGATCGATCCACTGCCCCCGATCGATTTTGGCCGTATTGCCGCGCAAACCGCCAAGCAGGTGATTGTGCAGCGCGTGCGTGAATATGAACGCAAGCGCCAGTATAACGAATTCAAGGATCGCGTTGGCGAAATCGTAAACGGCACCGTCAAGCGGACCGAATACGGCAATCTGCTGGTTGAAATTGGTTCGGCAGAAGCACTGCTTCGGCGTGATGAGCTGATCCCGCGCGAAACGTTCCGTAACTCAGACCGCGTGCGTGCTTACATCTACGATGTGCGTGATGAGCCGCGTGGTCCGCAGATTTTCCTTTCCCGCACGCATCCGGCCTTTTTGGCC
Organism: Acetobacter pasteurianus subsp. pasteurianus LMG 1262 = NBRC 106471; assembly: GCF_000285275.1. Classification (GTDB taxonomy): domain Bacteria; phylum Pseudomonadota; class Alphaproteobacteria; order Acetobacterales; family Acetobacteraceae; genus Acetobacter; species Acetobacter pasteurianus. The sequence continues at coordinate 51,011 of NZ_CADO01000003.1, read as the reverse complement.
AAGCTGTTTGCGCAGGAAGTGCCGGAAATTTACGATGGCATTATTGAAATTAAAGCCGTTGCGCGTGACCCGGGTTCTCGCGCCAAAATGGCTGTGATTTCTCGTGATGCTTCTATTGATCCTGTTGGGGCTTGCGTAGGTATGCGCGGTTCCCGTGTGCAGGCCGTTGTGGCCGAACTGCAGGGTGAAAAGATTGATATCATCCCATGGAGCCCGCAGGCCGCTACTTTTGTGGTGAATGCGCTAGCACCTGCTGAAGTCAGCAAGGTGGTGATGGATGAAGAAGCTGGCCGCGTAGAAGTGGTTGTGCCGGATGAGCAGCTTTCTCTTGCTATTGGCCGCCGTGGGCAGAACGTCCGTCTGGCGAGCCAGTTGACGCGTTGGGATATTGATATCCTGACAGAAGCAGAAGAATCCGAACGTCGTCAGGAAGAGTTCCGTCGTCGGACAGCGCTGTTCGTTGAAGCGCTGGATGTGGATGATGTGATTGCAGGTCTGCTGGTCACAGAAGGTTTCCATTCTATCGAAGAACTGGCTTTTGCAGATCCGGATGAGCTGATCGGCATTGAAGGTTTTGACGAGTCGGTGGTTCAGGAGCTGGTGCAGCGCGCAGAATCTTACCTCGTTCAGCAGGAACAAAAGCTGGATGATCGGCGGAAAGAGCTGGGTGTTGTGGACGATATTGCCGATATGGGCGTGTTTACAAACCAGATGCTTGTGACATTGGGTGAAAAAGGTGTAAAAACCTTAGACGACCTTGCAGATCTGGCTGGCGATGAGCTGGTTGAGATCTTGGGCACCGATGCCATTGAGGAAGATGCCGCCAATGAAATTATCATGGCAGCACGTGCTCATTGGTTTGAGGATGAAAATCAGCAGCCTTCCGATACCAAGGAAGGTGAGGCCAACGCCTGAGGCCTGATATAAAGTGGGTGGTGATTTCTTGCCAGAAACAGAAGAGAAAGGCAGCCTTCGGAGGTGCGCGGTAACGCGTGAAGAAGGCGAACCTTCTTTAATGATCCGGTTTGTAATTTCACCATCTGGTGAAGTGGTGCCTGATCTGGATGCACGTCTGCCGGGGCGGGGAATATGGTTGAGCCCCCGCCGGGATGTGATAGAACAGGCGCGTGCTCGGGGCGTTTTTTCACGCGCCGCACGCCAGCAGGTTAAGGTGCCGGAAGATATAGTGGCCCGTGTAGAAACGGGGCTGCTCCGGCGGATGAGTGAACTTGTAGGGCTGGCTCGCAGAGCTGGTCAGGCTACAAGTGGATTTATGAAGGTGCGGGAATGGCTGGTGCAGCGTAAAGCTGCCATTGTTGTTCATGCGCTGGATGGAAGCAGGGAAGAGCGGGAGAGGCTGGTTTCCGGCCAACGCGATATTCCTGTCGTTGAGGCGTTGTCATCTGAAGATCTGGCAAAGATTTTTGGGCGGGAGCGAGTGGTGAACGTAGCGCTTTCAGCCGGTGGGCTGGCACAGCGCTTACGTTGTGAGAATAAGCGTTTTACGGGGGTTGCTGAAGGCGGCCCTCGCATGCCCCGGACCTTTCCGGCGCATGGGTGTGAACAGGCGGGTCAATGAGCGAAGGCAAGGATCAGGATCAGGGTAAGGGGCGTTTGTCCCTTCGGCCGGCAGGGCGTTCGGAGGTCGGACGGACGGTTGATGCCGGGTCCGTGCGGCAGAGTTTCAGTCATGGCCGCTCCAAGGTTGTGCAGGTTGAAGTGCGCAAAAAACGTGGTGCCGGGCCGGGTGGCTCTGGTGGACGTGCCGGTGGAGCGCGCGGTGGCGGTCGTACGCTAACAGCCGCTGAACTGGCCATGCGTCAGCGTGTGCTGGCGGAACAGAAAAAAGCAGCGGAAGAAGCCGCCCGGCGTGAAGCCGAGCAGCGTGAAGCTGAAAAAATTCGTATTCTTTCTGCTGCTGAAGAAGCACGCCGGAAGGAAGAGGAAGATAAGCGCGCGGCTGAAGAAGCCGAAGCCGCAAAGGCTGCGGCTGAAGAGGATGAGCGCAAATCGCGCATTGAATCCATTCAGCCTATCGCCGTGAAAGAGCCAGTTGTTTCTGCTGTGCCCATTCCGGGTGAAGTAACGCTGGCTCCGCCGGTCGGGCGTCTGCGTCCGTTGGCTGAACGTGCGATTATGCCAGCCAAGCCGCTGAAACCTGTTCCTTCACGCTCTCAGCCTGCTGAAGCCAAGGAAAAAGAACCAGCGGCTGCGCAAACCCTGCGTCTGCGCAGTGGCCGTGACATGGAAAGTGACGATGCGCCGCGCCGTGGTGCATCTCGCAAGGCACCTCCTGGCAACCATCGCAAAAGCGGTGGTGGGCGTAAGTCCGATGTTGGTGGTGGCCGCCGTGCAGGCCGTATTGACGTGCAGGCCGCGATTGAAGGTGATGACGACAAGACGCGTTCACTCGCATCTGTCCGTCGCCAGCGCGAACGTGAACGCCGTCAGGCTGAACTGGAACGTCTGCGTTCCGATCAGGTGAAGGTCGTACGTGATGTGATTCTGCCGGAAAACATTACCGTGCAGGAACTGGCCAACCGTATGGCAGCCCGTCAGGGTGAAGTTATCAAAGCGCTGATGAAAATGGGCGTGATGGCAACTGTTACCCAGACCATTGATGCTGATACGGCTGAACTGATTGTTGAAGAATTCGGCCACCGCGTGCGCCGCGTTTCTGAAGCAGACGTTGAACTGGGGATTGAAGGTGTGGAAGACGCACCAGAAGCTCTGCGTCCGCGTCCGCCAGTTGTGACAATCATGGGCCACGTTGACCACGGTAAGACATCCCTGCTGGATGCTCTACGCACAACAGACGTTGCGGGTGGAGAAGCCGGCGGTATTACCCAGCATATCGGCGCTTATCAGGTTACTCTGCCTTCTGGTTCCAAGATCACATTCCTGGATACCCCGGGCCATGAAGCCTTTACGGCCATGCGTGCTCGCGGCGCATCCATTACGGACGTGGTGGTGCTGGTTGTGGCGGCTGATGATGGTGTTATGCCTCAGACGGTTGAAGCCATTAAACACGCCAAGGCTGCAAACGTGCCGATGATTGTTGCTATCAACAAGATCGACAAGCCGGGTGCCAAGCCTGATCGGGTGCGTCAGGAACTTCTGAGCCACGAAATTGTGGTGGAATCCATGGGCGGTGACGTTCAGGATATCGAAGTTTCCGCGCTTAAGCGTATTGGTCTGGACAAGCTGGAAGAAGCTATTCTTCTGCAGGCAGAAATTCTGGAACTGAAAGCAAACCCGGATCGGGCTGCCGAAGGTGCCGTTATTGAAAGCCGTCTGGATCGTGGCCGCGGTTCTGTTGCTTCTGTGCTGGTGCAAAAAGGCACGCTGCATAAGGGCGACATCGTGGTGGCTGGCACTGAATGGGGCCGGGTACGTGCTCTGCTGGATGATCGTGGCCGCCAGGTTACGGATGCAGGGCCTTCCATGCCGGTTGAAGTGCTGGGTCTTTCTGGTGTGCCATCTGCCGGTGCTCCGTTCGTGGTGGTTGAAAACGAAAACCGCGCCCGTGAGATTTCCGAGTTCCGTCAGCGTAAGCTGAAAGAACATCAGGTGGCTGGTCAGGTTGCTGCTCGTGGCACGCTGGATCAGATGCTAGCCCGTATTCAGGCGGGTGATCAGAAAGAAGTTTCTGTTCTGATCAAGGCAGACGTTCAGGGTTCTGCAGAAGCTATCCAGACAACCGTGCTCAAGCTGGCAAATGAAGAAGTGGGCGTTCGCGTTCTCAATGCTTCTGTTGGTCAGATCACGGAAAGCGATGTGCAGCTTGGCAAGGCATCGGATGCAGTGATTATTGCATTCAATGTGCGTGCTACAGCGCAGGCGCGTCAGTTGGCGCAGCGCGAAGGTGTTGATATCCGCTACTATTCCATCATCTATCAGGTTGCTGATGATGTGGAACAGCTTGTGCGCGGTAAGCAGGCACCTAAGCATCGTGAAAAGTTCCTTGGCTACGCCGAAATCCGCCGTGTTTTCGAAATCAGCAAGGTGGGCAAGGTGGCTGGTTGTTACGTTACGGAAGGCGTTGTCAAACGCGGCTGTGGCGTGCGTCTGCTGCGTGATGGCGTAGTGGTTCATGAAGGTGACTTGAGCCAGCTCAAGCGCTTCAAGGACGATGTGAAGGAAGTCAGCAAGGGTTACGAATGTGGCCTTTCCTTTGCAGGCTATAATGATCTGCGCGAAGGCGACGTGGTGGAATGCTTTGAAAGTGAGCTGGTTCCAGCATGAGCCGTAAGAACGGATCAGGCAGTAAAGTAGCAGGGCCGGCGGGGTATCTCGCCGGTCTTGCTCCATCTGGCCCCTCTCAGCGTCAGTTGCGGGTAGGGGAAGAAGTGCGGCGGGTGCTGGCAGAAGTTTTTGCACGCACCACGTTTCGTGATCCGGATCTGGTAGATGTTGACCTTACGGTAACAGAAGTTCGGCTTTCTCCAGATTTTCGTCATGCAACGGTTTTTATTACCCGTTTGGGGCGTAGCGATGTTGCGGAACTTCTGCCCGCTTTAAAGCGTGTGGCTCCGTGGTTGAGAACACAGCTTGCGCATAAAATACGTGCGCGTACTGTGCCGGAACTGCATTTCCAGCCAGATACAGCACTGGATACGGCCATGCATATGGATACACTGCTGCGTTCTCCGGAAGTGCAGCGTGATCTCAATGCGGTATCAGAAGATGAAGAGTCGGAAGACTAGGTAGTCAGCTACATTTGCCCTGTTGTACAACGGGGCGAATGGCAAAATTGCTTTGAATACGCACTACACCCGGCATGCGGGATAATTCTTCTTTGTGGATACGCTCGTAATCCTGCATGTCTCGGGCTTCTACACGTAGTAGATAATCTGCATCACCTGTCATCAGGTAACATTCCTTAACATCAGCACATTCTTTAATGCGGCTTTCAAAACGCCGAAGGCATTCCTCTGTCTGCTTTTCTAGCGTGATCTGCACAATAATGGTGGCAACTGCCGGGCTTTTCTGCCGGGCAATAATGGCGTGGTAGCCTTGTATGGTACCCTGCTGTTCAAGCATGCGCACACGGCGCAGGCAGGCGGATGGAGAAAGGCCAACTTTTGCAGCCAGTTCCGCATTGCTAAGGCGGCCATTGTGTTCAAGCTGTCGCAAAATGGCTTCGGTTACACGATCTGGCATAATCTGTCTTTTGCGGTCTAATATTGAAATTTTATTCTAAAATACAGGAAAAATAGTATGTTCTGCAACACACAGGCAGGATATCTTATAAAATACCTGCTAAAATTTTGGAATCGAAACAAATAAGGGTGGCGGTTGTGAATACTGTTTCGTCCTCAGCCAGAACATTGTGGCCGGCATCTCGCGCGGGGGCTGTTCTTACAGTCAACCTGTCTGCCATTGCTGAAAATTACCGCTATCTTAAAAGCCGACTAGGCAAAACAGCGTGTGCCGCAGTGGTTAAGGCAGATGCCTATGGGCTGGGTGTTGCGCAGGTGGCGCCTGTTTTGGAGAAAGCAGGTGCAGAACATTTTTTTGTTGCGCATGTAGATGAAGGACTTGCCCTCAGGCCATTTCTCTCTCCTCACACATCGGTAACAGTGTTGCATGGGCCTAGGCCTGATGCTGCTGAGGTATGTGTACGCAACAATTTGCGGCCTGTTCTGAACAGTTTGGAACAAGTTGCTGTTTTGCGAGATCTGGCAGCCAAAATGGATAAGCCTCTGGATGTGGCTATTCAGCTTGATACGGGCATGTCTCGTTTTGGGCTTTCAGAGGCGGATATTCATAAACTGGTGGCGTATCCAGAGCTTCTGAAAGGCTTATCTGTCAGTCTGGTGATGAGTCATCTGGCTTGCGCAGATACACCGCAAAATCCAGCAAACACCATGCAGCGCGAACGGTTTGAGGCATATGCCCACATGCTGCCGCAAGCGGCATTAAGCCTTTCTGCATCATCCGGCATTTTTCTGGGGCCGCAATTTCATTTTGATCTCGTGCGCCCCGGTGCTGCTTTATATGGCGTGGCACCACAGAATGAGGGTGATAACCCGCTTAAGCCTGTGGTTGGCCTGCAAGCGCATATTCTACAAATTCGTCATTTATCCAAAGGAGACCGGATCGGTTACGGGCTGACATGGCAGGCTCATGGTCCATGCCGTGTTGCCACTATTGCTACCGGTTATGCAGATGGTTTTGTCCGTGCCGGGGCTGCCGCTGGGTGCGCTTGGTATAAGGGCTATAGGCTGCCAATTCTGGGCCGAATTTCCATGGATTCCATGACTGTTGATCTTTCTGCAGTGCCCGAGGGTCTGTTGGAAGAAGACAGCATGGTGGAACTTCTGAATGAGTCGTACGGCGTAGATGCTGTGGCCAAAGCAGAAGGCACAATTGGCTACGAAGTACTGACATCTCTGGGGCGGCGTTATCATCGCGTTTACGCAGCGGCTGCCTGAACAGTTTACCCAACAGAAAGATAAGCAGAAATGAAAATTCTGGTTCTGGGAAGTGGTGTTGTAGGGGTTACATCTGCCTGGTATCTGGCTAAGGCCGGGCATGAAGTTACAGTGGTCGACCGCCAGCCGGAAGCTGGCATGGAAACCAGTTTTGCCAATGCGGGGCAGGTTTCCCCCGGTTATTCTGCGCCTTGGGCCGGGCCGGGTGTGCCGCTTAAATCCATTAGCTGGCTGCTGATGAAATATCGGCCATTTGTGTTTTGGCCAATGCCAGACCCGCATTTGTGGAAATGGCTTTTTCAGATGCTGGAAAACTGCACGGCTGCTGCGTATGATCGCAACAAGGGCCGTATGGTGCGTTTGGCTGAATATAGCCGTGATGTCATGCAGGATTTACGTGCGACAACAGGTATCACGTATGATGACCGCCAGCAGGGCACGCTACAGGTTTTTAGAACCCAGAAGCAGCTTGATGCAACAGCCAAGGATATTGCTGTTCTTAAACAGTATAATGTGCCCTACGAACTTTTGGATGTAGATGGCTGCGTAGCGGCAGAACCGGGTCTTGCAGCATCTCGCCAAAAGATTGTTGGTGGTTTGCGTTTGCCGGGTGATGAAACGGGAGATGCCTTTAAATTCACACAGCGTCTGGCCAGTATGGCGCAGGAAGCTGGTGTAAAATTTCTGTATGATACAGTTGTGCGTCGCATTCGCTCAGAAAGTGGACGGGTGACGGGTGTAGAAACCTCTCGCGGCGTATTGACGGCAGATTCCTATGTGCTGTCATTGGGCAGTTTTTCTCCCGCACTGCTACGGCCCTTGGGGATTGATCTTCCAGTTTATCCTGTAAAAGGTTATTCGCTTACAGCATCTATTCAAAATGCGGATGCAGCACCTGTTTCTACCATTATGGATGAAACCTTCAAAATTGGTATCACCCGCTTGGGGGATAGGGTGCGTATTGGGGGCACGGCAGAACTGGCTGGTTTTAGCCGCCGTTTGCGTAAACCCCGGCGTGAAACACTGGAACACTCTGTAACAGATCTGTTCCCCGGCTGTTGCGATGTAGAGCAGGCACTTTTCTGGACAGGCCTGCGCCCAATGACTCCAGATGGCACGCCGGTTATTGGGCGCACAGGTTTGGATAATCTGTTCCTTAATACCGGGCACGGTACGCTTGGGTGGACCATGGCATGTGGTTCCGGCAAAGTTCTGGCAGATCTTATGTCCAACAAAAAGCCTGATATTGATACGGCAGATTTGAATATCTTCCGGTATCGTCAGTCATAATTCTATCATCCAGAATTATTTTCAGGTGCGGGCGGAAAGCGCTATATGCGTTTTCCGCTTGTGCGCACCGCAAAAAATCTACCCTCAAAAGCATTGTTTTTGCATACGCTGTGTTTCATGCTCACATTTGTGGGAACTTTACACAGTTGCTGGAATGTTTTCATGCGTCTTGCATACAAGCCGTGGCAGTGCGGTTTTGTAACGTAATGGTCGGGACGGTCTGGGGTAACAATCGGATTTTTGGCGGTTATGAAAACAAAGTGCGTGCCTGATGTATGGAAAAACAAGAAGCCGGATCTTTCAGAAAAAAGAAAATCCTTTCTAAAAACAGGGGCTTTGCTTCTTGCCGGAAGCCTCTTTCTGGGTGTTGCCAATATCAGTGGGCAGGCTTATGCGCTTGCACCCTCTGCGCAGGCACCGCAGGCTTATACGCCCACCCCGGCAGATGTGGCGATGGTATCGGATCTGGAACAACGGACATTCCAGTGGTTCTGGGATTCAGCAGATCCGGCCACAGGGCTTATCCCAGATCGTTATCCATCAGATCAGAAGCAGGATAGTGTTGCTTCCGTAGGTTTTGGTCTTACAGCTTACGGTATAGGTGTTAAGCGCCATTATATTACGCGCCAGCAGGCAGTAGAACGTACGCTTACAACGCTGCGTTATATGTGGAAATTGCCGCAAAATGAGAGTGCGGATAAAGCCTCTGGCTATCACGGGTTTTTCTATCATTTTCTTGATAACCGCACAGGTTTGCGCCTGAACCCGGATATTGAACTTTCCAGTATTGATACCGCATTATTAATGCAGGGTGTGCTGTTCTGTCGTAATTTTTATACGCAGGATACAGCACAGGAAAAAGAAATTCGTCAGCTTTCAGACCAGCTTTTCAATAGGGTGGACTGGAAATGGATGGAACGTCCAGACCATCGGTTGAGCATGGGGTGGTCACCCGAGCATGGCTTTCTTCCTAATTATTGGGAAGGCTACAGCGAAGGGATGATGCTGTACATTCTTGCTTTGGGTGCTCCCGAGCATGGGTTACAGCCTGTTTCCTGGCAAGCCTGGCTGGCAACAAATGATAAGCGCTGGGGTGACGAATACGGGCAGACATTCCTGAACTTTGCACCATTGTTTGGGCATCAGTATTCCCACGCATGGATAGATTTCCGAGGGATTCAGGATAACTGGATCAGCAGCAAGGGCATTGATTATTTTGAAAACAGCCGGCGTGCTGTGTATGCGCAACGTAATTATGCTGTGTCCAACCCCGGAAAATGGCAAGGTTACGATGCCAATACATGGGGTCTAACAGCCAGTGATGGCCCTGGTGATGTGACCAAAACAGAAAATGGGCAGACGCGTCACTTCCTGTCTTACAGTGCGCGTGGTGTTGGGCGTGATTATACGCAGGACGATGGCACCATTGCCCCAACGGCCGCTGGTGGCTCTGTGGCGTTTGCGCCGGAAATTGCCATTCCGGCACTGCGCACCATGAAAAGCAAATACGGAAACCATATTTACGGCAAATATGGTTTTGCAGATTCGTTCAACCCCAGCTTTCATGATGAGAAGCAGGATTACTGGGCCGATAATACTTACTTGGGTATCGACCAAGGGCCCATTTTGCTGATGGTGGAAAACTGGCGCAGCGGCCTTGTGTGGGACACAATGCGGCAAAGCGCTGTTATTCGCCGTGGACTGCTTCAGGCTGGTTTTCATGGAGGGTGGTTGCAACAGGTCGCGCAGCAGCCCTCATCAGTTGTGCGGCGTAAGGGCTGAAAGTAAAAAGCCTCCCTCTTTTATAAATTTTAAAGAGGGAGGCTTTTTTTTAACCTTGATAAGATGCAATTTCGATCAGATTTTCATCCGGATCATGGCAGTAAACGGATGTAATGGGACCTAGTGCACCAAGGCGTGCCACAGGGCCTTCTACAATTGTTACGCCGCAGGTTTTAAGGTGTTCGCAAACATCTTCACTGGTAATGGCGGTTACAAAGCATAAATCGTTTCCGCCGGGCAGGGCGTGCGTGGCTGTTTCCCACCCTTCGGCATTGTAAGCACGCAGGTTCAGCTTCTGGCCCCCAAAACGCAGCGCAGTGCGATTGTTGCGGCCGTATTCTTCCCGGTCCATCCCCAGCACGCGCTGGAACCATGAAGCGGAAATTTCTACATCCCTTACAGTCAGCACCACATGGTCTAACCGATCTACTGTAAAACGCATGAAACCGCATCGCTCCCTTGCTGTTGGCCCCTTTGCAGCAAAGGGGCCAAGGCTGCTGTCTTACAGCTCAGCGTAGAAGTCGTTGCCCTTATCATCAATAACAATAAACGCAGGAAAATCTTCTACCTCAATTTTCCATACGGCTTCCATGCCCAGTTCAGGGTATTCCAGCACTTCCACCTTGCGGATGCAGTCTTTGGCAAGCCGTGCGGCAGGCCCACCAACAGACCCCAGATAGAAGCCCCCATATTTCTGGCAGGCATCTTTTACAGCCTTGGAGCGGTTACCCTTGGCCAACATAACGTAGGAACCACCATTGGCCTGAAGTTCCGCCACGTAAGAATCCATACGGCCAGCCGTTGTAGGGCCAAAGGAACCTGTAGGCATGCCAGCAGGCGTTTTGGCCGGTCCAGCGTAATAGACGGGATGATCTTTCAGATACTGCGGCAGACCTTCACCTTTTTGCAGGCGTTCGCGGAACTTGGCATGGGCAATATCACGTGCAACTACCACTGTGCCCGTAAGGGCCAGACGGGTTTTGACAGGATATTTGGAAAGCTCTTTGCGGATTTCATCCATCGGCCGGTTCAGGTCGATCTTGATGGCTTCGCCTTCCAGATGTTCATCTGTAGTTTCTGGCAGGAAGCGGGCAGGGTCATGCTCCAGTTGTTCCAGAAAGAAGCCCTCCGCCGTTACACGTGCCTTGATCTGCCGATCTGCCGAGCAGGAAACCCCAATACCAACCGGCAGTGATGCACCGTGCCGGGGCAGGCGAATAACGCGCACATCGTGGCAGAAATATTTACCGCCAAACTGTGCACCAATTCCCAGCTTGCGGGTAAGTTCCAGCACCTTCTGTTCCATCTCAACATCACGGAAGGCGTGGCCTGTCATATCCCCTTTGGTCGGCAGGGAATCATACCAGTGGGTAGATGCCAGCTTAACTGTTTTGAGCGTCTGTTCAGCAGACATGCCGCCAATAACAATGGCCAGATGGTAAGGTGGGCAAGCGGATGTGCCGAGTGTCTTGATCTTGGTGTCCAGCCAGTCCAGCAACTGCTGTTCAGACCCCAGAAGAGCGCGTGTTTCCTGAAACAGGAACGTTTTGTTGGCAGAGCCACCACCCTTGGCCACGAACATCAGGTCCATCTGCTCATCGTGCTCACCAGCGGGGCTGGCAAAAAGATCGCACTGAACGGGCAGGTTGGTGCCGGTGTTCTTTTCCTCAAACATGGTCAGCGGCGCCATTTGGGAATAGCGCAGATTGGTGCGTGTATAGGTTTCATACACGCCCTTGGAGAAGGCAACTTCCTCGTTCCCTTCCACCCAGACACGCTGGCCTTTTTTGCCGAACACAATGGCAGTGCCGGTATCTTGGCACATGGGCAGCACGCCACCAGCGGCAATGCAGGCGTTTTTCAGCAGATCAAGCGCCACAAAGCGATCGTTATCTGAAGCTTCGGGGTCTTTCAGAATAGAAGCGAGCTGCGTCAGATGTGCGGGACGCAGAAAATGCGCCACTTCATGAAAAGCCTGCGCTGTGAGTTCGGTAAGGGATTCGGGCGTAACGTGCAGCACGGTTTTGCCACCGCACTGTGATGTGCTCACACCTGCAAGATCCAGCTTGCGGTAGGTGGTTTTATCCTCCCCCATCGGGAACAGGGGAGAATAGGCAAATTCCGGCACCGGGGGGCGAGGGGGCTGGCTGGTCATTTCTTCGTGTCTTCTCCGTCAACCTGGTCCCGTTTGCACCGGGGCTTCAGGCGGGTGATGGTCCTTTCTTGCGGAAAGCGTCAAGACTCACGACCTGTGAGGACGAGTCGCTTTCCTCCGGCCCGTCCTGTTCGGGCTGGCCAGTGGTGGGTTCTTCCGGCGCGGGTTCCTCCGTTGGCTCCATGGCAGCAAAATGCAGGCTGAACCTTATGGCAGGATCAGCAAACCCAGTAATAGCCTGCACAGGAATAACCAGTATGGAGCCAACACCCCCAAAGGAAAGGCCGACAGAAACAGTTTTTGCTTTCCGGTCTACCTTCAGATCCCAGAACTGGTGCTGGAGCACGATGGTCATTTCATGCGGATACTGGGCGCGAAGTCGGGCAGGAATATCCACGCCGGGAAAATCCGTAAGGAAAGTCAGATAGAAATGGTGCTCTCCTGCAAGCCCTTCACGGCTCACATGTTCGAGCGCATTCAACATCACACTGCGTGAGGCCTCATTCAGCCAGCGTTCATAAGGCAGCAGGCTGGGAGCCGGAAAAAGAGAGTCGTCCTGTGTGGGGTCGTGGTCATCAGCCATATTATTTGCTCCTTGCCGCCACCGGGGTTAGCCCGGCTTTTTGATCAGTACTTATATAACGCAGGGATGCGCGAAAGATCACGCAAGCGCAAGCACGCCGGGCATGTTTGTTGCAACACCAGCCATGCAGGCCGGAGTATAACGTTTTAATACGAAGCTGAGCTTGGAAAATGAGGTGGGAGGGCTTCTGTTGCCCGGTGCCCTCCCGAACCGCGCTTATCGCTTATGCAGCGACAGCGAGCACCTCAGTGTTATCATTGGCACTTGTAAAAATAGCCCGATAACGGTGGTACAATACCGGGCAAAAAGAACATCTTTACTGCGCGTGTCGAGCCTATTTCGTCCCCATCTGTCCAAACCTTTGCAAGGCCGGATGATTGGTGGAGACGCCGGGTACCGCCCCCGGGTCCACTACGCCTATTCCATATCCCGTTTATTGCCATAGTCAGAAGCGAACTTCTCACACCCCAAACATAGGCAGGAGTGTAAGGCTGCGCAAGGTGTTTACGCCAAGAAAATTACAACGTGTGGCAGTGGTATCTGCGGGCTGGCATCCAAGGGGCGCTATGGAGTATGGAGGTCTGAATTCAGACCACGGTTAGGAATAAGGCGGCATGGCACTTACGGAAGAACAGCGGGCGGAAATAGCAGCTCACGGGCAGGAAACCTTTGCCACGCGCAGGCCTACCGTGCCGGCGCTGGAAGCTATGCTGTATGAACCGCAGGAAGTGCTGGATCATGGGTTCTTGCGCGTTATTGACTATATGGGGGATGATGCCGCCATTGTGCAGGCGGCCCGTGTTTCATACGGTCGGGGCACTCGCAAGGTTTCAGAAGATGCGGGGCTGATCCGCTATCTGATGCGCCATCGCCATTCCTCACCGTTTGAAATGTGCGAGATGAAATTTCACGTCAAACTGCCCATCTTTGTGGCACGACAGTGGATTCGCCATCGTATGGCCAGCGTGAATGAATATTCTGCACGTTATTCCATTCTGGACAGTGAATTTTATCTACCCGCCCCAGAACATATGGCCGCACAGAGTGAAGTAAACCGTCAGGGCCGGGGGCAGATTCTGGCTCCAGAACAGGCAGCCGAGGTTCTGGATATTCTGCGCGATGATGCCATGCGGACGTATCGTGATTACGAAAAAATGCTGGATGCAGAAAACGGGTATGGGCTGGCGCGTGAACTGGGCCGTATTAACCTGACCCTGAATACCTATACCCAGTGGTACTGGAAAATAGATCTTCATAACCTCATGCACTTTCTGGCCCTGCGGATCGACCCGCATGCGCAGTATGAAATCCGGGTTTATGCAGAAATCATGCTGAAAATTCTGCATGCATGGGTGCCGGTAACAGCCAGCGCTTTTGAAGAATATCGCCGTGGCGCAGTCACATTCTCTGCAACTATGATGCAGGTTCTGCGTCGTATGTTGGCCGGAGAGAATGTGGAGCAGAAAGGCTCTGGCCTGAGCCGTCGTGAATGGGATGAAATGTTGGCGAGCCTGAAAGGCTGATTGCTAGAGCGTTATCCTGACCATGACAAACAAGCCGGATGAAACAAACGCATTCAAAGGGGAAACACCCCTCTTTGAGCAAATTGTGCAGAAAGGTTCACACGGTAAAAAGTTACGGCAACCTTTTAAGCCTACATATTTGCCGCCATTGTGGCCTTTCGTGGTTGTTGCTGTTGTGCTGGTGGTTATATGGGGTGTTTTGTTTTTGAATGCCCCAGCCACCAAAGATAATTGGCATTTTCAATTCTGTGATAAGGCGCAGGGTGGAATGAAAAACATTTGCCCTAAGCTCGACCCGTAAGAGCAGCTTGTTACAGATAATTGGCAATTTCTGAAATTTAATGGGGGATAGAATGACAAATTTTATGCAACGTATCTCTATAGTGTTTTCTGGGGTGGCTATGATCGGTCTGGCGTATCCTGCTCATGCTGACACATTGCGGGAAAAGCAGACAGAAGCTTGCAAAGGGGATGCTCTACGTCTTTGTGCGCTGGCTATTCCCAATGAAAAGAAAATCACACAATGCATGGAGCGTAAGCAGGATAAGCTCAGCCCCAAATGTCGTGCTTTTTTCAAAAAAGGTACAAAAGCACCTCCGGCACATAAGCCAAAATCCAAATAACCACGTGTTCAATGTGTAAGAAAACCGGTCTCCCGTTGCATAAAGGGAATGACCGGTTTTTCTGTTAAAATTGTTTACTTTTGCAGTTGTGGCCGCAGCATTTCTGCAACTGTATGTGCAATGTGGCGCCATGCTTTGGCACCTTCACCATCCGGGTTTTCAATAATACCGGGCACGCCTTTGTCTCCGCTTGCGCGAATGTCTGCCAATAGTGGAACTTCGCCGAGGAAAGGCACACCCATGGCTTCGGCTTCTTTCTTGGCGCCGCCATGGCCAAACAGTTCTGTATTGTGTCCGCAATTCGGGCAACAGAAGTAGGACATGTTTTCAATAAGGCCCAATACGGGCACATTTACTTTTTCAAACATTGTCACGCCGCGGCGCGCATCAATCAGTGCGATATCCTGCGGGGTAGAAACAATAACCGCGCCGGTTAAAGGCACTTTTTGTGTAAGAGAAAGCTGTGCATCACCGGTGCCGGGCGGCAGATCCACCACCATCACATCCAGATCTCCCCAGGTTACATCCGTCAGCAGCTGATTGATGGCGCCCATCACCATGGGGCCGCGCCAGATCATGGCGGCTTTTTCATCTACCAGCATGCCGAGGGAAACTGCCTTGATGCCCCATGTTTCAACAGGTTGCAGCTTGCCCTCTATAACTTCAGGTTTGCCCGTTGCGCCCAACATGCGGTGCAGGGAAGGACCATGAATATCTGCATCCAGCAGACCAACTTTTAGGCCTTCCAAACCAAGCCCAACGGCCAGATTGGTTGCTGTGGTGGATTTGCCCACACCGCCTTTGCCCGAGGCCACGGCAATAATGGTTTTTACACCGGGAAGAATGGGGGCATTGCCATCAGCCGGTGCCACACCTCCTAAAGGACGATGCCCACCAGTTGCGGCCTTGGGTTTTGCTGCAGCTCCGGCTGGGCGATGTGCGGTAAGAATAATACTGGCACTTTGCACACCCGGAAGGGTTTCGAGCTGACGGGCCGCATCATCACATAAAGCAGAAATGGTTTGGGCGTGTTCCCGCGCGACTGCAAAGGCCACGGAAAGTTTGCCCTCCGTAAGTGAACAGCCTTCCAGATGCCCATAAGCCAGCAGGTTTTTGCCCGTTTGTGGGTCTTTTACATTTTCCAGAACACGCGCGATGTCCTGAGAGGAAACGGAGGGAGGCTGGGCCACAATTTTGCTCCTGTTAAAGGTGATGAGGTCTGTTGTGTTGGCAACAGCAAGTATGGCTTGCCGTCAAGGGGAGGGCCTGCGCGGGACGTTGTGCAGGTTTGGCGTGGTTTCTGTGTGTGACAGATTTTTTCTGGCACAGAACAGACGAGGCCGGTAGATGACGCACATGGTAAATGCAGTGGCGGATGGCCGGGTGGAAAAAATGACCTCACAGGCTGAAAAAACTTCAGGATCTGGTGTTGTCTTTGCACAGCCACCCAAGCCTGTTGCAGGCCGAGGGCGAGATCATCGGATTGATGCCATGCGTGGTGTGGCGCTGCTGATGATGTTTATAGACCACATCCCTCAAAACCTGCTCAACCGTTTTACCATGCGCAATGTCGGGTTTGCAGATGCAGCGGAAGTGTTTGTGCTGCTTGCGGGCTATGCATCATGGTTGGCATATGGGCGCGGCTTTAGAAAATATGGTGTGCCCACAATTCTAAAGCGGATTTTCCGCCGGTGTGTGCAGCTTTACATTGGCCAAACCATTATGGTGGCGGCTTACGTCTTCACCGTGCGGGCATGGCGCCATTTTACGCCAGTTTCAGTCGATTATCTGGAGCCAGAACTGGCGCATGGCATGGGCTGGGTCTGGCGTGTGATGATGTTTGATGCCTTGCCCAGCAACCTTAATATTTTGCCCCTGTATATTGTTCTGCTGGGTGGGTTTCCGCTTTTTTATGTGCTGATGCGCGTGCATCGTTCCCTTGCGCTCGTGCTGTCTGGCGCTGTGTGGCTGTTTGTCAATTTTGATCCGGAAATCAACTTTCCCAACTGGCTGGACCCAGACGGATGGTATTTTAATCCATTTGCATGGCAGTTTCTGTTTGCGCTGGGGCTGACGGCTTCTGCCGAAACCGAACGGCGCGGGGGTGATCTGCCACAGAAGCGGTTACTGGTGATCGCCAGCATTTTGTATCTGGTGTTTTCTGCCATTCAGGCATTCCCCTGGACGTTGTGGGGGTTGCCAGATTTCCGCCCGTTTGGAGATTCCATAGCGCCTGCCAAAACATGGCTTTCTCCGTTTCGTCTGCTGGATGTTGTGGCCATTTTTTATCTTGTTCAGTCTTCAGATAAAGCGCGGCAGTGGGCAGCAGAAAGCAAACTGGGGCAAATTCTGGCACGGGTTGGCCGTCATTCCCTGGAAATCTTTGTGGTGGGCACGGTGCTGGATTTATACGCACGGCTCATTTTCAGCACGTTTGGTGAAGGTTGGGGTTTGCAGGTGGCGGTCAACATTGTGGGGCTGGCTGTATTGTTCTGGCTGGCCGCTTGGTTGGATGCCCGCCGCACACGCCAACGTGCTGCGTTGGCGGCCAGTAAGTAACGCAGAGTTGGTTGCATCATAAAGGAAACATCATGCCCTTAACGAAGCTTTCTACCCTGCCGCATGTGGCCCGACTTTTGCAGTATAAAAAGCCTGTAAAAATTACGTTGTTTGGCTCTTCCTCTACGGAAGGCGTGGGCGCTTCATCCATTGCGACCAGTTACGCAGGCGTTTTTGAGCAAACATTGCGTGCTGCCGTGCCGGATAA
The DNA here is from genome assembly GCF_000285275.1 of Acetobacter pasteurianus subsp. pasteurianus LMG 1262 = NBRC 106471. Taxonomy (GTDB): domain Bacteria; phylum Pseudomonadota; class Alphaproteobacteria; order Acetobacterales; family Acetobacteraceae; genus Acetobacter; species Acetobacter pasteurianus. Next base: position 33,851 of record NZ_CADO01000003.1, on the reverse strand, counting down.
GCTGGAAGTCATTAATCGTGGTATTGGTGGGCAGGGGGCTGTGCAGATGCATGACCGCTTGGCGCAGGTTCTGGCAGACAAGGCCGATCTTGTAATCTGGCAAGGCGGTGTAAATGACCCGCTAACAGGCGTAAATCTGACAGATTTTGAGCAGATAACGCGCGATGATCTGCGAGCGCTGCGCGAAAGCGGAGCAGACGTTGCACTCATGGATTTGCAATGGTGCCGTTTGCTGGATGAATGCCCTGTGGCACCGGCTTTTCAGGCTTCTGTGCACGCACTGGGGCAGGAGCTGGAAATGCCAGTATTCCCACGTTTTGAGATGATGAAGCAGTGGAGCAAAACATACGGTTTAGGGCGCGAAGACCTTTCGCCCGATGGTATCCATATGGGGGATACTGGTTACCAATTGTTAGGTGAGGCCGTTGCGACGTGGGTGCTGGAACTGGCGGAGGGGTAACGGCTTTAAATTAGGCTGATATGGGCAGAACAAAAACCGCATGTGTAAAGCGGGCTGACCTTTCAGCACGTTCATGCCATAAACTCAGAATACATTTTCCTGCCGCTGTCTGACAGAAAGACTGTTTCTTCATGCGTATATCTGTCCGTTTTGCCCGTGTTTTTTCTCTGTCTGGCCTTTTGCTGGCGGGTGCAAGTTTTGTGCATCCTGCACGGGCAGATCAGGCTGCTACGGCTACACCGCCTGTAGTGGTGGCGCAGCGCGTGCCGGAAAGCTTTGCAGATCTGGCGGCAAAGCTTTTGCCCGCTGTGGTGAATGTGTCCACCACCCAGACCGTGCGGGCAGATTCGGACGATGATGATGAAGATGACCAACTGCCACAGATGCCCAATTTTCCGCAGGGCTCTCCGTTCGAGAAATTCTTTCATGATTTCATGAACAGGCAGACCGAGCCAGATGCACCACCTCGGCGGATGCAGGCACTGGGTTCTGGCTTTATTATTGACCCTACCGGCTACATTGTGACCAACAACCACGTTATCCGTAAGGCAGACCGCATTACGGTCACCTTGCAGGATAATACGGTGCTAACGGCCAAGGCTGTTGGCCATGATGACAGAACAGATCTTGCCCTGCTGAAGGTGGAAAGCAAAAAGCCGCTGCCTTTTGTGCAGTTCGGTAATAGTGACAGCCACCGGGTAGGGGATTGGGTGCTGGCTATTGGCAACCCGTTTGGTTTGTCCGGCACCGTTACGGCCGGTATTATTTCCTCACGCGGGCGCAATATTGACCAAGGCCCGTATGATGATTTTATCCAGACAGATGCGCCCATCAACAAGGGCAATTCCGGTGGCCCGCTGTTTGATATGAATGGGCAGGTTATTGGCGTAAATACAGCCATTTATTCGCCCTCTGGCGGCTCTGTTGGTATCGGGTTTGCCATTCCTTCCAACGAGGCCCGCAATGTGGTCGAACAACTGCGTAAAACCGGAAAGGTTTCACGCGGGTGGCTGGGTGTAAGAATCCAGAATGTCACGCAGGATATTGCTGATGGTCTGGGGCTTACACCTGCACGCGGCGCTTTGGTGGCCGGTGTGGAAAAAAATGGCCCAGCAGCCAAAGCCGGATTGCAGACTGGGGACGTCATTCAGTCACTGAACGCACAGCCCATTGAAGGCAAAGCATTGCCGCGTCTTTCTGCCCAACTGCCCGTAGGAAGTGTGGCGCATCTTGGCGTATGGCGGCATGGCAAAACTCTGGATCTGCCAGTTACCATTGCAGCTTTGCCAGAACCTGCGGATGAAACGCCTCAGAAAACAACGGCTCCATCTAAAACCAAAGAAACCGTCAGTTTTGCAGATTTTGGTTTTTCTGTTGGCATCATTGATACGGCAGCCCGGCAGAAATACGGCCTGTCTGCCAATCAGAAAGGGGTGCTGGTTACATCTGTGCAGGAGGATGGTCTTGCCGCAGACCGAGGGTTAAAGCCCGGAGATGTGATTACCGAAGTGCAGCAGGCCGAGGTGAACACACCGGCAGATCTGAAAAAACGGATTGAAGCAGCCAAGAAGGACAAAAAGCGTTCTGTTCTGCTGCTTGTGCATGATTCAGATGGGTTGCGTTGGATTCCGTTTTCCTTAACGGGTGAAGATACGTCTCAATAAATGATTCCATTTTCTATTCAGGCGCCATGGCTGAACAACGCTGTGGCGCGGCAGACCGTACGGCTGCTGAGTGCCGTCGGCCTTTCTGGTTTTATGGTGTGGCTGACCAATCTGCAGGAACCAGGTTGGGCCATTATTACGTCCGTTATTGTCACGCAAAACAGTATTACGGATACCATTTCCAAAGGGCGAGATCAGATTGTTGGCACCCTTATTGGTGCAGTTGCCAGTATTGTGCCCATTACGCTGATGATGTTTTTGCGCTGGCCGTTGTGGGAGGCCTTTGCAATTGCCTTTATTCCATTGGCCGTGTTGGTCAGTTGGAAGCCCGAAGCACGCATGGGTGTGGTCACACTCATGATTGCCACTTTGTTTCCCTCAGAGGGAGATCCGTACCTCCGTCCTATTGAGCGTGTGCTGGCTATTTTGATCGGGGTAGGGGTTTCCACATTGGTGACATACGTTGTGCTGCATGAACAGGCACGGCGGGATGCCTTCCGCAACGCAGCGGAAACAGTGACGCAAATTGTGGCCATGTTGCAAAAAGCCCGTTCTGGAGACACAGATTGGGTGACCATTCAGGACATGAATGATGAGTGCGCGGCGTCTTTGCGCAAGGTTCAGGCCGCGTTGGAAGAGGCACGGCGTGAACATTGGAAGCCGCTAGAGCAACGAGACCCCATGCTGGCGCAACTTCCCAAGGAAGTGCGGCAATTGCAGATGGATGCATTGGTGGTGGCACGTGCCATGCTGCGTTTTCCACATTCCGGCGCCACTATTCCCCCACAACAGGTGGCCACAATTAGCGCGGGCCTTCTGCGTGGGTTTCAATGGGTTATTCAGCGTTGCAATGATGAAGCCACGGCCCGTTCAGGGGATGACAGCCGCGTGGCAGCAGAAGTTATTTCAGCCCTTCCGGCAGAAGATGAAACGGCAGACCCGATTATACGTTTTGTTGTGGGAATCCTGCTGACTGATCTGAAGCATATTATCAGTTTTCTGGGTGAGGATGACGCAGACAGGCCCTGACTTTCAGGAAGGTAGGGCCGACATGTTTGGAGCATTGTAAACCTGTCTGGCTGCCGTTGTGCTTGGGAAGATGACGGAGGGCTATGCAGCGGACAGCAGAAAATGAGGCAAGAAATGGCAAGCGATCTCAACACAGTCGTGCGTGTGCATCATACAGGCCCACCGGATGTATTATGTGTTGAAACTCTTCCTGTTCCCCAGCCTCAAAAAGGGGAAGTGCTTCTGCGGCAGGAAGCCATAGGCGTTAATTTTATAGATACCTATTTTCGCTCTGGCCTGTATCCGTTTCCCGCTTTGCCAGCCATTCCCGGAAACGAGGGAGCGGGCGTGGTGGAAAAAGTGGGCGAAGGTGTGCAGCATCTTCAGCCAGGTATGCGGGTTGCCTACGCAGGAGTTTTGGGGGCTTATGCCCGTTATCGCACCATTGCGGCAGACAGGCTGGTGGTGCTGCCTGATACTATTCCATTTGATATTGCGGCTGCTGTCACTTTACGGGGCCTTACAGCCCATATGTTGTTGCGCCAAGTGTACCATGTGCGTGCAGGGCAGGATATTCTGGTTTATGCCCCGGCCGGAGGGGTCGGGCAGCTTATCTGCCAGTGGGCACGGCGTTTGGGCGCGCGTGTAATAGGTGTGACATCTACAGAAGAAAAAGCAGCTATTGCCAAGGCTTGCGGGGCTACGGATGTTGTTATTGGTACATCAGATTTACCTGCGCGGATAAGAGATCTGACTGACGGGAAAATGGTGCCCGTTGTGTATGACAGCATTGGGCGAGATACTTTTGAAACCAGCCTGAACTGCCTTGCCCCACGTGGGCTTATGGTCAGTTATGGAAATGCATCCGGGCCGGTTACGGGTGTATCCGTAGGAACTTTAAGTGCACATGGCAGCTTGTATCTGACACGTCCTTCTCTGACGACATATATTGCAGATCGCAAGGAACTGGAGGCCAGTGCGCAGGAACTGTTTGCAATGGTAGAGCAAGGGGTGTTGAAACCCGAAATTGGTCAACACTTTTTGCTAAAAGAAGCCGAACAAGCGCATAGGGCGCTGGAATCGCGCCGCACAACCGGCAGCACGATTCTAACAGTTTAGCTTTTTGCGCAGCTGTCATGAACATATGCCAACATGCGTTTCAATGGCATGACGTGCAGGCCCGTATAGGGTAGGATAACGTATCTGCCTGATTGTAACGGGTGGAATAGATCAAGGATAACAGAACATGTCCAAGTGTGCGGTTAAGTGCCCGAAATCTCCGTGTGTGCGTGGCCTTCTGGTTGCCGGACTGATTGCAACAGTGGTGTATTTCCTGCGTAAGAAGAAGTCCTGCGCATAAAATTTGCTTCTTGCAGATTTCATGCAGCAAAGCCCGTCTGGTCTGCCAGACGGGCTTTCTGTTTTCTGATCGCGTCGTTGTCAGACCCCATAACATGGCGTCATGGCTTGTGTTATGGTGAAACCATTGTATCACGGGCATTAAAATAACCCAGTGTCTGGCGCATGGCTGCATCAGACTGATGTTGGAAAGGATTAAGAGCGTTGCATCCTCTCGTTTCCCGTATGTCTTCTTTGGTCACAGGTTCAGTGGCCGTGTGCACGCTCGCTGTAGCTGGCTTGGCTGCTGCTCCTTCCGCAGCTCATGCTCAGGCTTCCGTGCTTCTGAAAAACCAGACCGCAACCGCTGTGGTTGAAACAGTGGACCGTGATGCGCGTGAAGTGCTGCTGCGTGAAGGCAATGGGCATCTGATCACCGTTGAATACGGTAGCGCTGTGCGTGACCTGCCGCACCTGCATGAGGGTGATCACCTCAAGATTCGGTTTGTAGAAACACTGGGCGCACAGATGGCGCCGCCTGATAGCCCGCTGCCCGAATCCACGCTTACAACAGCACGTGGTTATGCGCATGGTCATCCACGCGGCGTGATTGCAGCTTTCAACCGTGAACGTGGCACCATTAAGGCGATTGACCTGAATACCCACACGGCTTCCTTTGTTACGGACGACGGCGCGTTGCATGTTGCTGTTCTGCGTACCCAGGCCATGCAGGATTTTCTGGCGACCCTGAAAATTGGCGATGTGGTGGATATTACGCGTGCGGAATCCATCTCCTACGTTATCACCAATGAAAACGTGCTGCAGCCGCCAACCAATGGGCAGCAGCTTGCTGTTCCGGCTGGTGATAGCGTAGCCGCTACTCCTGCTCCGGCAACACAGACAGCTCCTCCGGCAGCTCCGCTTGAAGCGCCTCCAGTAGCTGGTCAGTAAGATTTTAGCTGCTTGGATATCATCTTTTTGGGGTGATATCCGGCACGGTTAAAACGCAACAAAAAGCCCCGGTGGAAAATATCCACCGGGGCTTTTTGTTATTTGATGTGTTGAGAAACCGTGTCTTAACGAGGCGTCCGCCGCGTAAGCTGGCTAACATCTCTTACGGCACCACGGGCAGCACTGGTGGTGAGGGCTGCATAGGCCTTCAGCGCGTTGGAAACCACGCGGTCACGCTTGGGCTGCCATGCCTGATCCCCCAGATCATCCATACGGGCGCGGCGGTCAGACAGTTCGCTTTCTGGCACCGCTACAGCCAGTTTACGGTTCGGGATATCAATTTCAATAATATCACCTTCCTCAACCAAGCCGATCACGCCACCTTCGGCGGCTTCGGGGGAGATATGGCCAATGGAAAGGCCAGAGCTACCGCCTGAAAAACGACCATCCGTAATCAGGGCGCATTTTTCAGCCAATCCTTTGGATTTCAGATAGCTGGTGGGGTAGAGCATTTCCTGCATGCCGGGGCCGCCTTTGGGGCCTTCATAGCGGATCAGCACCACATCACCGGGTTTGATTTTGTCGCCCAGAATGGCGGAAACTGCGGCATCCTGGCTTTCAAAAATACGGGCCGGACCAGAAAATGTTTCCAAACCAGCGGCAACACCTGCTGTTTTAACAATGGCACCATCTTCGGCCAGATTGCCGTATAGAACAGCCAAGCCGCCATCCTGATTATAGGCATGTGCCCCGCTACGGATGGCGCCGTTTTCCGTATCCATATCCAGTTCATGATATTGGCTGGACTGAGAGAAGGCTTCCGTAGTGCGCACCCCGCCCGGAGAGGCACGGAAGAAGTCTCGCGCTGTGGTGTTGGTTTCAGCACCCGGTGCGCGAATGTCCCATTTTTTCAAGGCTTCGGGCAGGTTGGCGGAATGCACCATCGGCACATCGCGGTGTAACAGGCCTAGCCGATCCAACTCACCCATAATGGCCGGAATGCCACCCGCGCGGTGCACATCTTCCATATGTACATCCGGGCGGGAAGGGGAAACCTTACACAGATGCGGCACCTTGCGTGAAAGGCGATCAATGTCCTTCATGGTAAAGGGCACGTTGCCTTCATGCGCAGAGGCCAGAAGATGCAGCACGGTGTTGGTGGAACCACCCATGGCGATATCAACTGACATCGCATTTTCAAACGCATCCATGGTGGCAATGCTGCGTGGCAGCACAGAGGCATCTTCCTGCTCATAATAACGGCGGGCCATATCCACAATGCGCTGCCCAGCTTCTACAAACAGACCACGGCGCGCGGAGTGTGTGGCTACAAGGCTGCCATTGCCGGGCAGGGAAAGGCCCAGAGCTTCTGTCAGGCAGTTCATGGAATTGGCGGTGAACATGCCGGAGCAGGAACCACAGGTAGGGCAAGCCGAACGTTCAATGGCAAGCGAATCGGCATCGCTCACATTCGGGTTGGCCGCAGAAACCATGGAAGTGACAAGGTCTGCCCGCTGTTCAATATCCGCCAGTGTTACACGTCCGGCTTCCATCGGGCCGCCGGAAACAAAAATGGTGGGGATATTCAGCCGCATGGCGGCCATAAGCATGCCCGGCGTAATTTTATCGCAGTTGCTGATGCAAACCAGCGCATCCGCACAATGTGCGTTCACCATATATTCCACGGCATCGGCAATCAGCTCGCGCGAGGGCAGGCTGTACAACATGCCGCCGTGGCCCATGGCAATGCCATCATCCACTGCAATGGTGTTGAATTCACGGCCAATTCCGCCAGCTTCGGCAATGGATTGGCACACAAGCTGGCCCATATCCTTAAGATGCACATGGCCGGGCACAAACTGGGTAAAGGAGTTGGCAACCGCAATAATGGGTTTGCCAAAATCGGAGTCTTTCATCCCGGTGGCGCGCCACAGGCTGCGAGCGCCTGCCATGTTGCGCCCGTGTGTGGTGGTGCGGGATCTGTAACCGGCCATGGTGGGGTCTTCTCTCTGGTTTCTGTCTGCTGTGTGGTTCCGGAGCAATCTGGCGTCCGCCAGATATATGGGGGCTGCACATTAGACTACAAAGAAACTTCTGTCAGGCCGGGATTGCGGCCTAAGGGCGGATAGTGGTTTTTCCTGCTACAGTTTTGTGACAAATCTGCTTTTACCCAGCTTTCTTGCGGGGATTATGTTGCAGGAGACGGAGGCGTTCAGTATTCCTCCTCGCATCCGGCGGACGTTCGGAACGGAGAGCAGATGGAAATTTCCGCAAGGCAGCCCCTGCCCGCAACAAAAAAGAACCACCCAGCCGGAGGTGTTCGCACAGCAGATCCTTTCTTCAGGATGCTGGTGATGGCAACCGGTATTGGTGTTCTGGTGGTGCTGGGGGCCATTATTGGTGTGATGGCAGTAGGGGGCTGGAAAGCCTTTGCTGTTTTTGGCCCTGAATTCCTTATATCTGCGGTGTGGAACCCTGTTACCCAGCATTTTGGGGCAGCGGCACCCGTTTTTGGTACCATTGTCAGCAGTGCGATGGCACTTGTTGTGGCGGTGCCGTTGGCTTTTGGTACCGCATTCTGGCTTGCAGCCCTTGCCCCTCCGGCTGCGGCAGCTTTTATTGGCATGGCTGTGCAGCTTCTGGCTGCTGTGCCTTCCATTATCTTCGGGATGTGGGGCTTTTTTGTGGTGGTGCCATTGGTTGCCCATTATGTGCAGCCTACGGCCCGGCATCTGTTTGGGCACGTGCCCGGGCTTTCCGCGCTTGTAGCTGGCGCACCATTCGGCACAGGTTTGTTCACCGCCAGCCTTATTCTGGCAATCATGATTACGCCTTCCATTACCGCCGTTATGCGGGACGTGTTTGTTTCCATGCCAACGGTATTGCGTGAAAGCGCTTACGGTTTGGGCGCTACGCGGTGGGAGGTTATGCGCAACGTGGTGTTGCCGTGGTCTCGGCAAGGCGTGATTGGCGCGGTTGTGCTGGGCATGGGCCGCGCCATGGGCGAAACAATGGCAGTGACCTTTGTGATTGGGGATAGCAACCATATTGGTTGGTCGCTTTTCGCACCGGCTAACACCATTGCTTCTCTTATCGCTTTGGAATTCCCTGAAAGTGCGGCGGGTAGCCTGAAGTTGGCGTCTCTCATGGCGCTGGGGGCTATTCTGATGGCAATTTCGTTCCTGACACTCTGGTTCTCTCGCTGGCTTCTGGCCCGTGGGCAAAAAGCTGCGGGAGATTAAGAATGGCTACGTCACGTTCTCTCCTTCGGTCCGATCGTTCTGCTTCGCTTCTGTTGCGCAGAAAAATCACCGACAGAATGGCAACCGGCCTGAGCTGGCTGGCCATGCTGATTGTTGTGTGTGTTCTGGGGTCCATTTTGTGGACACTGGTTAAAAACGGGTTGGCTGGGCTGAGCATTAACCTGTTTACGCATTCCATGGCGGCACCCGGCCAGAATGGCGGGCTGGCAAATGCCATTATGGGCAGCCTTCTGCAAACCGGGCTGGCCATTTTGCTGGGCACACCGGCTGGGCTGCTAACAGGTATTTATTTGGCAGAATACGGAGCGAACAATGTGCTGGCGCGCACGGTACGCTTTGTGTCTGACATGCTGCTTTCTGCCCCATCCATTCTGATCGGTCTGTTTATCTATATGGTGCTGGTGGCACCGCTGGGGCATTTCTCTGGCTATGCGGGGTCTTTGGCCCTCGCCATTCTGGCTATGCCTATTGTGGTGCGCACAACAGAAGACATGCTTTACTTGGTGCCCGTTGCCATGCGTGAGGCTGGTATTGCGCTGGGGGCGCCAAAGTGGCGGGTTATCCTGTTTATCTGCTTACGTGCGGCGCGCGGGGGCATTCTTACAGGTGTTTTGTTGGCTGTGGCACGTGTGGCAGGTGAAACAGCACCGCTGCTGTTTACATCACTGGGGAACTCCGAGTGGTCTGTTGATATGAACAGGCCCATGGCCAGCCTGCCCGTAGCTATCTACCAGTATGCAGGTTCCGCTTATCAGGATTGGATGCAGCAGGCTTGGACAGGCGCGCTGCTGGTTACACTTGGTGTATTGGTCATTAATATTGTGGTGCGGGTAGGAACCCGTGGAGGACGGACATGAGCGTAGAGGTCCAAACGGAAACCGTTGCCGCAGAGCAGACAGTGACTGTTGCTGAGACAGAAAAAGATGCCCGCCCGATTGCTTTGCAGGTGCGTGATCTGAATTTCTATTACGGCAAGTCACACGCGCTGCACGATATTTCTCTTAATTTTCCCGAACGCAGCGTAACGGGCATGATCGGCCCATCAGGGTGTGGTAAATCCACCCTGCTGCGCGTGTTGAACCGGATGTATGACCTGTATCCGGGCCAGAAAGCCACGGGTGAGGTGATATTCGATGGCCAGAATATTCTGGCCACCGGGGTGGACCTGAACGTGCTGCGTTCACGCATTGGCATGGTGTTTCAGAAACCCACGCCATTCCCTATGTCCATTTACGATAATATTGCTTTTGGTATTCGGCTGCATGAGCGTGTTTCCCGTTCAGAAATGGATGGACGGGTAGAAGATGCCCTGCGGCGCGTGGCTTTGTGGTCTGAAGTGCAGGACAGGCTCAGCAGTTCTGCTACGGCCATGTCTGGCGGCCAGCAACAGCGTTTATGTATTGCGCGCACAATTGCTGTGCGGCCTGAAGTTATTCTGCTGGATGAACCTACAAGTGCGTTGGATCCAGTTTCCACTGCCCGTATTGAAGAACTTCTGGATGAACTGAAAACCGAGTTCACCATTGCTATTGTAACGCACAACATGCAGCAGGCTGCGCGATGTGCGGATCAGGTGGCATTTTTCTATATGGGCAAGCTGATTGAAGTGGACAGCACAGCACGCATGTTCACAACCCCGCGTGAGCAGCAAACGCAGGATTATATTACCGGCCGCTTTGGGTGAGCAGAAAGGAACACGTTATGGGAAACGAACCCGCACATACCGTTACCCGATACGATCAGGAACTTGATCGGCTGCGTGGAATTGTTGCCCGCATGGGTGGTTTGGTGGAACGCCAGACAGCGCAGGCCATTGCCGCAGTGGTGGATCAGGACGAAGAAGCCGCGATTGAACCACCCGAACTGGATACGGAGGTGGATGCGCTGGAACGTGAGGCAGAAATGCTGGCGATCCGCATTCTGGCCCTGCGCGCACCAATGGCGGTGGATTTGCGTATGATTGTTGCCGTTCTGAAAATGAGCGGTGACCTGGAACGTATTGGCGATTACGCCTCCAGCATTGCCCGCCGCGCCATGAAGGTGGAGCCGCTGGATGGTGCATTTTCCTTTAGCCCGTTACGGGCCATGGCGCGCCTTGTGCAGGAAAACCTGCACAAGGCTATTGAGGCCATGGTGGAAAATGACAGCACCCGCGCCATGGAAGTGTGGAATGCGGATACGGCTGTAGATGAGCTATATACGGCCATGTTCCGCGAACTGGTGACGTATATGATGGAAGACCCGCGCAAGATTGGCCCGTGTATCCATCTTCTGTTTGTTGCAAAAAATCTGGAACGCATTGGTGACCACGCCACCAACATTGCAGAGCGTGTTTACTACGCTGTAACCGGCAACATGCTGCCAGCAGTGCGCCCACGCGGCGGTGCAGCCAGAAAAGACGCTCATAAAGATTCTTGATTTTGTAGAACTAAAGGTTGGCGCGTATTAGCCCGTAAAGGTGCGTGCCAATCCTTCCTGCAGATCTATGGGCTGCACGCCTAACAAATTCTGCATCGGTGCAATATCGAAGTTCTTGTTTTCAAGCAGGCGGCGGATTTCGTCCGGCCCGATTTCAGGCAGCCCCGGAACCCGAGAAGTTATACGGGCACATGCCATAAGCAATTTGGCAGGTAATGAAACAAAGGGGCGCGGGCGTAATCCGCTGGCCTGTCCCACCAAAGTTACAAACTGTTTGTAGGTTACGGCGTTTTTCCCGGCAATCACAAGGCTGCGTGGGCCATGCCATGTTTGTGCAAGTGCAGCCAGAATACTGGCGGTCACATCTCCCTGCCAGATAGGCTGCACCAAAGCTGTTCCGCCATTGGGCAAAGGAATAACGGGCAAAAAGCGCAGGAGTGCTGCCAGGCGCTGCACATTATTTTCACCCTGAGCACCATAAATCATGGTGGGGTGTAAAATAATGCCATCCCGCCCGGAGTCCAGCAGGGCTTTTTCACCTAACAGAACACCATTGCCGTGAGCATCGGGCCAGTGTGTGAATTTACGCGTACTGCCGAGACATACCAGTTTGGCAGAAGCCGGCGCAGCAGCCAGCAAGGCTGGGATATTACGTGCATGCGCTGTGCAAACAATGCGCGTGGCATCTGCCAATACAGGTTTTACCATCCCCGTCGGGGCTGTTAAATCGGCAATACGGATATTTTCTAACCCGGTTGCCCGGCTGGCGTTACGCACAATCGGAACAACGGGAACACCCTGTGTCAGTAAAGCCTGACACACAGCTCGCCCAGAACGGCCTGATGCCCCAATAACATGAACAGGGTCTGCCATCGGCTGTAGCGTATGAAGGGGCAACATTACGGCGTATGCAGGGAAAGGCCGACCTGCTGTGCAATTTGTGGCGCCACACCTACAGCTCCCAAAGACGCCAGAACTGTCATGAGAGGGAGAGGGCGCTGCGGCTGAATATAGATATCCAGCGGGCCTTTTTCAGGGTGCAGGGCATAGGTAAGTGCCTGGGCCAGAATCGGGTTGTTGCCCTGCTTGATCTGTTCCTGCCAGCCGGACAGCATATCCTGCAGGTTCATGTTGCGTGCCTTGGCAGCCTGATCCAGTATTTTCGGCACAAGCCCATGATCCATATAGTTCATGTGCATGTGTAAAACCTGCATGTCTGCATTTGCGGCTACAACAGCGTGGGAACCTGCCTGCGCAAAATCGCCATCCAAGTGCAGGCGGCCCATCTGGGCGGCATCTACACTCAGTTCTTCAATATGCAGTTTGTCTGTTTTCAGATCGTGCGTATCGTTGAGAACCAGAGAGGCGCGTAGGTGGTCATAACCCAAGGTGGGCAGCCATCCGAGATTCGGTAAGCTGGGCCAGAGTTCTGCATCCTGCACGCTGGAAACCTCCTGCTCGGCGGTCTCAGACTTGCTGGAATGAGAAAGAATTTTCACAGCGCGTAAAAGCGGGCTGTCACCATCAATGGCAAGGTGGTCAATCTGGATGTCACGGGTGCCATTGCGGCCGGTATAAGCTGCGCCGGTTGTAAGGCTATTGTACAATCCAGCCAGATCCAGCCCATCAATGCCAACATGGTCAGCAGAAACATGGCGGGCAGGGGGCACATCCGCAGAAAATTGCAGCTTTGTGGCCTCAAGGTGTGAGGCCATGCTTTCTCCAAAGTCATCTACCGTAACGGTATCGGCAGCAATGTCGGATTGCAGGCTATCAATAAACCCATGCAGTTTTGTGGCCTCTGCATGTTGGATGGAAAGCGTATGCGCTGGTGTGTGCACATCTTCCTTTACAGGCAGAGTTACGCCTTCCATGGCCAGTTTTGCCAGGTGCAGGCTACCCGCCGTATCTGCCATCTGAAAGTTACGGAAGGAAAGGTGCTCAATAAGCGGGGACTCGGAGCCTTTGGTAACGGGTTTGGAAACCTCGGCTTCATCTGCAGTTATGGTTTCTGGCCCCTGGCGGAACACAAGGCTGGTAAACTTTACACTGCGCCCCAGAACGCCGGGTGTGGCTTTTTTATATGTAAAAGAAGCATCAGGCCCCAATGTTTGCCTAAAACGCTCTATGCTTTTGTCCAGCATAAGATGTTCGGCATGGCGTGCACCAAGCCAACCAATGCCACCTAGAATGGCAATGCCGGAAATCATGACCAGAACGTTCTTCTTCACCCGTTGGAAATCCTACTGTTTCGGGACACAAAACCAGCTTTAGTGCATGGTGGATGGGGCTGCAAGCGCCGATGCGGTAACATATTACCTATAGAAAACCCCCTGAAAATACAGACATCAACGCAAAGAGTGCTTGACGTTTTGTTTTGGGCACCGCATAAGGCGCCATCTTGGATACACAACTGTTCTAGTATGGAATCAGTGTCATGAAGACCACCCTCTCGCTGAAGCCCGCGGAGGTGACGAAGAACTGGATCCTGATCGATGCCGAAGGTCTCGCTCTAGGTCGTCTCGCCGTCATCATTGCCCAGCGCCTGCGCGGCAAGCATAAGCCTCAGTTTACTCCGCATGTTGATTGCGGTGACCACGTTGTTGTCATCAACGCGGAAAAAGTTGCCCTGACAGGCCGCAAGGCTGATCAGAAGCTCTTCCACTATCACACCGGTTACCCCGGCGGCATCAAGGAACGCACTGTAAAGCAGCGCCTTGAAGGCAAGAATCCGGGTCAGCTGGTTGAAAAAGCTGTGGAACGCATGATCACACGCGGTCCGCTGCAGCGTCAGCAGATGCGCAGCCTGCATGTTTATGCTGGTGCAGAACACCCGCATGCTGGCCAGAACCCCCAGCAGCTTGATGTTGCGGCCATGAACCGCAAGAACGTTGTTAACGTGCAGAAGGGCTGAGCAGAATGTCTGAAACTCAGGAACGTACAGGCACGCTGGCCGATCTGAAGACCGTGGTTCCAGAAATTGCTTCTGACGCCCCGGTTTATGAAGCCAAGCGTGACGCTCAGGGCCGCTCCTATGCAACCGGCCGTCGTAAAGACGCAGTTGCTCGCGTGTGGATCAAGCCTGGCAAGGGTGAAATCACCGTTAACGGTCGCCCGGTTGGCACCTACTTTGCGCGCCCTGTGCTGCGCATGCTGCTGACCCAGCCTTTTCTTGTGTCTGACCGCTACAACCAGTTCGATGTGGTTTGCACCGTAACAGGTGGTGGTCTGTCTGGTCAGGCAGGTGCTGTTCGTCATGGTATCAGCCGCGCGCTGACACATTACGAACCAGAACTGCGCAGCATCCTTAAGGCTGCTGGCTTCCTTACGCGTGACTCTCGTAAGGTTGAACGTAAGAAATACGGTCGCGCCAAGGCTCGTCGTTCCTTCCAGTTCAGCAAGCGCTGATCTGTCGGGAAAAACGGTTTACCGTTTGGCAAAAACGGGTGGGGAAGAAATTCCCCACCCGTTTTTTTATGGTGTCATGAATGTTTTGGCATCCTGCGCAAGGGCTGCGCGGCTGTCTGCCCGGATGTAAAGCATATGTCCGCCAGGGTAAGTGTGTAGGGCAATGCGGTTTCTGCCTACCGGAATATGCTCAGCTACCCAGCGGGATGAGGCAAAGGGGCAAACCAGATCATAATACCCATTGGCAATAAAAACCCGCAGGGTTGGGTTCAATGCCAAAAGGCGGCGAAGTGTCGGAATAGGGCGGACAATAGGGCTGCCACCATCCCGATAATCCCACGCCTCATTTACCTTCATGTTCAAAAGAGAATAGCTTAGCGGTGTGCGGAAGTTCAGGCTTGTTGCAGCATACTGTTCAAATGCGCTGCCATAGGCGCGGGTAAAGCCATCCAGAATGGGGTCCGGGCTGGCACCATTTTCCACACCTTCGGGGAATGGGTCTGCAATGGAAAACGTACTATCGTAAAGGGAATAAAGGCGCCCATTACGGCTGCGCACATCGTGGGCCTCTGGCTGCAACATGCCGCGTTCTTTTGCCACAGTCTCAAGCGGGATGCCTGAATGTGTGGCAACGTCTTCGTAAAAATCCTGCGCGGCATTTCCGGCAAGTGGCGCATTGGCCAGCGTGCTGAGGTATGGGCCAATGGCGTAATGGTATGCGCTATCCAAATGCCCGGCAGCGTTTTCTGGTGTCAGTTTATGTTGCAGTGCAAGCTGGGATGCTTCCAGAGAGGGCAGGACAAAACTGGTTGCCAGAATATCATTGGCCGTATCCAGCAATGTCATATCCAGTGCTGGGGAGATCATGATGATCCCATTCACCAGAATATTTTGATCCTGCGCGAGGGCATCGGCGACTTCAATAGCGCGGAGGCCACCGTAGCTTTCACCTACAAGATAACGTGGAGAAATCTGCCGGTTATTGCTTTGGGCCCAAAGCTGGATAGCTTTTGCAAATGCGTGTGCATCCTGTTTAACGCCGTAAAATGCCTTAGCGGCTTTTTTGGCATCTGTAGGGATAGACCAGCCAGTGCCCGGTGCATCTATAAACACCAGATCTGCTGCAGCCAGCCAGCTTTCCGTGTTGGGTGTGAGCTGTGCATTGGCACCATCTGCCGGGTTGCCATTAGGGAAAGAGAGAACAGAAGGGCCAGCCGCGCCCAAATGTAAGTAAGCCGTGCCTGCGCCGGGGCCACCATTAAAGAAATAGGCAACAGGCCGATGAGCCGGATCTACACCATCCTGCGTATAGGCAACGTAAAAAACACGCGCCGTAGGGGCACCTTCATCATCCCGTAAGGTCAGGGTACCGGTATGGGCTGTGTAAGGGATTTTGCGCTTATCAAAAATGCCAGTGTGATGCGTGATGGCGTCCTGAGGCAGCAGGGCTGCTTCATTGTGAAATGTATCTGTTTGCGTTTGTGCCGGAGCTGGGCCTGTTACCGGTGGTGTGGGCTTGGCTGGCGGTGGTGATGGTTCGGTTGCGGCTATGGCTGTGGTGGATAGGCTAAGGGCAACAGCTAAAGAGCAAGCAAGCTTTAGCTTGCTAAAACTTGGCCATTTTGCCGGGTAGAAAACAGGTTTCATCACGATACGCATGATCCTTGAGTTTATCGAAAATACTTGTCGCTATGCTGCGTCTGCAATCGTGTTCTCGCAAGGGCCGGGGTGGACTATTTTTTGCCAGAATTACATGTCTAAAAATTCATCAACGCTCCACTTCGTGTGGACAGAATTGAAGAAAGAATAGGTTATTATGAGGTTTATTCAGAAATTTGCGGTGATGAGTTTATCTGTGGCAGCGTTGGCTGGCACGGCATCTTTGGCACATGCTGATCCGTGCCTGTCTCTGACGGGTTGCCTGCAGCAGGACGCACAGGACCAACTGAATGCAACGCGTGATAGCGTGCGCAATGATGCCAATAATCTGACATCTGGTTTTAGAAATAGCGGGCAGGCTGCGCGAGATCAGGTGCGCAATAGTTGGAACAATAGCACTGAAGCAACGCGTGAACAGCTACAGGCGCAGCGCGATCGTGTTACCAATGCAGAAAAGAACGTGCGTGACCGCTGGAACAATAGCGGTGAGGAAGCACGTGAGAAACTGCAGGCACAGCGAGACCGTGTCACCAATGCGGAAAAGAACGTCCGGGATCGCTGGAATAACAGTGGTGAGGAAGCACGCGAAAGGCTGCAGGCGCAGCGTGATCGTGTAACCAACGCAGAAAAGAACGTTACAGACCGTTGGAATAATGCGGGGGAAAATACGCGTAAGGCTTGGAAAGCCCAGAGAGACCGGGTTTCTTCAGACCTGCGCGATGCAACCACTCTGCCACCTTTGTAAGGTTGGCTCAAACTGCATCAGGCCGCTTGAAAGCGGCCTGATGGGTTGATGAGTGTAAAGTTTATTTTGATTTACGCTTGCGGGAAGAACCGTTTTTGCTAGGGCCTTCCCGACGAGGCGCAAAAGAACGGCCACCTTTGGGTTTCCGATCAGCATAAGCAGGGCGAGGTCCGCCACCACCGCCACCTTTGCGGGGTGCTGCTGCTGGTTCCACTGTAATTTCATCCGGGTCCGTGGCAGAGGCGCAAGACGCAAACTGCTCAGCTTTATCGGGAGAAATTTCAACCAGTGTGTGGTCCTGCGTAATACGGATAGAGCCGATATCCTGCTTTTTAATGTTCCCCAAGCGGCACAGCATGGGCACCAGCCATTTGGGGTCTGCCCGATCTTCACGGCCAACAGAAAGGCGGAACCATTTGCCATCCATCGCAGGTGCACGTTCTCTTTCGCGCACAGGGCGGTTTGGATCACGCTCACGCGGGGCACGACGCGCATCTGGAGTGATGACGCGTACAGAAACAGGTGCAGGCAGGCTTTTATGCCACAGGCCAACAAGTGCTGCAGCCAGTTGTTCTGGCGTGTGTTCAGCAACAAGGCGACCGATCAGCGTTTGTGTTTCTGCATCTTCCGGTGCCGGAGCAGAAAGGAATGGAGCACCCAAAAGGCGCTCGGCATCGGCTGTGGCAATGGCCGCCGGGGTAGGGGCACCACTCCATTCTGCGGTGACCTTGGCGGCCTGAAGCAGGCGTTCTGCCAATCTTCTGCGTGCCGGTGGCACCAATAACACACAGGTACCTTTTTTGCCTGCACGGCCTGTACGGCCGGAACGATGCAGCAAGGTAGCTGGGTTGGAGGGCAGGCTGGCATGGATAACCAGCCCCAGATCCGGAATATCAATACCGCGGGCGGCTACGTCTGTTGCTACGCACACGCGGGCTTGGCCATGGCGCAGGCTTTCTATGGCGCGGCTACGTTCGTTCTGTCCCAGATCACCTGAAATGGCGACGGAGGAAAAACCGCGTTCTGTCAGAATCGCCTGCAACTGGCGCACAGCTTCACGCGTATGGCAGAACACGATGGCAGCGGAGGATTCCATCAGGCGCAGCACGTTTACAACCGTGCCAGCCATATCGCCTTGTTCGGTCAGAACAGCACGGTAGGTAATATCGGCGTGGGGAGTATTTGTCCCTACCGTATCAATGCGTAGGGCATCCTGCTGATATCGGCGTGCAAGGGCTGCAATATCGCGTGCAATGGTTGCGGAAAACAGCAGGGTGCGCCGCTCTTTTGGCATGGCGTCCAGCAGGGTTTCCAGCTCATCACGGAAGCCCAGATCAAGCATTTCATCTGCTTCATCCAGCACCACGGCTTTCAGGTGTGAAAGATCAAGCGCACCGCGGCGCAGATGGTCACACAGGCGGCCAGGGGTGCCCACAACAATGTGGCAGCCAGAGGCAAGGGCTCGGGCTTCCTTGCGGGGTTCCATGCCACCAACGCAGGAAACAATGCGTGCACCGGTTTCGGCATACAGCCATTCCAGCTCACTACGCACCTGCAAGGCAAGTTCACGCGTGGGGGCAATAACCAGAGCGATAGGTGCGCCAGACGGCACGCAGCGGCCTGCATCATTCAGCAGCAGGTCAGCCAGCGTCAGGCCGAAAGCAACAGTTTTGCCAGATCCGGTGCGGGCTGAAACCAGCAGGTCGCGATTTTTGGCATCATCGGCCAGAACGGCGGCCTGAACAGCGGTAGGAGCAGTAAAGCCACGTGCAGCAAGAGCACGAGCGAGAGGGGCAGGAGCATTCTGAAAAGGCATACAATCCGGATCCGGGCAACGGGAATAGAAATGCGAGATAAAGGTTCCTGCCCGGAAAAGCTAGTAGTTTGACGGCAGAACCCTGTACTGCATGATTTTATAGCACAGGAATTATGCGCTTTTACTGGAAAGGAAGATAGCGGAAATCCATAAAAACCTGGCTCATACCAGCACTTGGGGCGCCGCCCAGCCCTTCCCAGGCCTTGCGGCGGGAATACGCAAGCTGCAAACCGGCTTCCACAGTGCCGTAATGGCCCTTGAAGAAACGATACCACGCGCCAACGGTTGCTTCCATGACGCTGCGGGTATTGCCTGTGCAGCCAAGAGTGGAAAGTTCTGTGGCCATTTCAACATTACAGCCGCTGTTATCAAACGATGGGTTGCCATACCCATAGGCAGAGCCATTGGCATCAAAGTAGCGACGGCCTGCCTGTTGATATCCAAAGTAACCATACACATCGATAAGCGGGTTAGGGTGGGCAATAACGCCAGCCGTACCTTGTATGGATGGAATGGGTGAGGGCTCACCTTTGGAATTAAGCGTGGCATCTGGCAGCAACACAGACCCGTAACGGCCAATGCCTACCCCAGCCAAGCCTGCAAGCCGCACTTCCACCTTGTGCGGCAGAACGGGAAGCACAACAGAGCCACCACCACCGCCAGCAATGGCAGTATGGTTGCGTCCGCCACCAAGTTCGGAAACGCGGGTATGCGGAAAGTGCAGAATCCCCTCAATTTCGTAGTGCCCCCAGTGGGGGTCCCATGCCAGTTTACCAATAATGTCTGGGGCAATTTCGTTGGGGAAGAGGGCATCGTTTGTCAGGCCCGTGCCGTCATACCCTACAGTTGCAATCCGTCCGTTTGGCAGGCGTACCTGCCCGTCTGTCACGCTCGAAAAGCTATCAACATTATAAAGGGTGGCCGAGTTTTCGATGGAAAGGCCAGCCCACAGCCTGTGCTGGAAGAAGTCTTTTACAAAGCGGAACTGTAGCTGCCGTGCCCATGTCTGGCCTGCCAGCATGGAGGATTCGATGGTGAGAGGCAGATTTTCCTGACGGGGAATAATACCCACGCGGCCAGGTGTCAGCATGCTCCATGCTTGCCCGGCCAGAAAGTGAAAGTTCAGAGCACTGTTATCGTAGGCCATATAAAGTTGGCGCATACGGAAGGTGTAACTGTTACTTTCATACGGATCTGTTGTGGAAGCGCCCGCCCCGAAGTCCATTTCATAAAAACCGGAAATGGTGGAGTTTTTATCCACGTTGCCGCGGGCCATAAGGGAAATACGGCTGTAACGTGCGCTGCCTTCAAAGTTATCGGTATGGTAACGCGCATCACCCTTGTAAGGCATGTCCGCCCAATAGTTGAAGGTGCCGGTGGATGTGTGGCGGTTTGATTCCACCGCCGCTGCATCCAAAAAGCCACCCAAAATAAGGGTAAGTGGCCCAAGGTGGAACACGCCATGGTCGCCCAGCGCACCGGCGGCCTGTGCGCCAGCTGTTTCACGTTGGTGCGCGCCCACTTGGTTGTCCGCAATACGGGCAATCATGTCTTCTGCACGGTGGCCAACAACAGATTCCACTTCGGGCGTATCATTTTTGCCAGAAAATACAGGTTGGGCATCTGGACCAATGGCATGACGCATAGAGCGTGTGGAGGCTGGTGCGCTAATACCCGGATCTGTGGAGGCTGTGCTGGCGATTGTACCATCCTGCATGGCAACGGTAACACCAGAGCCAGAACTGGCAACGGCATGGTGGCTGCCAGAAACAGCCCTTGCTGTAGTGGAGCTGCCATTACTGGCGTGTACAGTGCCGCGGCGCTGGGCAATCTGTTTTTGCACGCTTACGAGTGCTTTTTGCAATTCGCGCTGTTCGGTTTGAATGCGCGCAATCTGCTGTTCCAACGCATCAAGCGAGGCCGCATCATCCGCTGCCGCATAGGCGTAGTTCATGGCCATTCCGCCAGAGGCCAGTACAGTGCCCATGCATAGGCCTGTTTTAATATGATGTGCCATGCGGCAGGAAAACTGGCGGAAGATGCGCATTCGCTTTTCAAATATTGTTGAAGTGGTTCTTATATGAATGTGAACCATTTTCCTTGGCTTGCCGTAAAGAGCTCTCTCCTTAAAAAATAATTTCAGGGAAAAAAGATGTGCGTTAAGCACAGGCGTTGGTTTTTATTATGCTCTGTTTGGTAAAGGAATGTTTTTATGGCCAAGATGATCCACAGCATGTTGCGGGTGTTGGACGAGGCACGTTCCACGCATTTTTATGCAGATACGCTCGGCATCAAACCTGTCGGCCGGTTTGAATTTGAGAGTTTTACATTGGTGTATCTGGCTAATGATGAGCAGACTTTTGAGCTTGAACTTACAATCAACCACGGGCGGACAGAACCTTATGATCTAGGGGAAGGTTACGGCCATCTCGCTGTGTCTGTTGCGGATGTGCAGGCAGAACATGATCGTATGGAAGTAGCTGGGCATCCGGTTACGCCGGTTAAAACGCTGGAAAATAAAGGCCAAGTGGTAGGGCAGTTCTTTTTTCTGACCGATCCGGATGGTTATAAAATTGAAGTATTGCAGCGTGGTGCTCCGGGGCGCTTCCTGTAAGCACGTTACAATTATGCCAGTAGAGCGCGGAAAAGACCGATTTCCGGGCCTGCTGGCTGCTTTCTCTCATGGCATCAGCGCTTAAAGTGGCGTATAAGCCACGGCATGCTGACATCTTTCCGTAAAATGCATGGTCTGGGGAATGATTTCGTCATTCTGGACGAGCGCAATGGGCATTTGTCCCTTACGCCAGCCCGTATAGCCGCTTTGGCGCATAGGCGCCGTGGTATTGGGTGTGACCAGTTGGTGACGCTGCGCCCGGCCTGTGCGGAGGGGGCAGATGTTTTTGTGCGTTTTTTCAATCCTGATGGATCAGAGGCCGGTGCGTGCGGAAATGCTTCGCGCTGTGTGGCTGATCTGATCTGGCGGGAAACAGGAAACAGAACGCCTGTGCTACAAACGCGCGCTGGATGCCTGCCTGCGCGGATAGAAGAAAACGGTCTGATTACGGTAGATATGGGTGAACCCCGCCTGAACTGGCAGGATGTGCCTTTGGCGGCGGAAATGGATACCCTGCATCTGCCATTGGAGGGTGACCCTGCCGCGGCATCTATGGGGAACCCGCACGCAACGTTTTTTGTGGAAGATTTTGTGCGCCTTTCCCAAGGGTATGCGCTGGAGCATGACCCGCTTTTTCCCGAACGCGCCAATATCGGCTTTGCGCGTATTGATGGGCCAGCACGGATGCGGCTCAAGGTGCATGAACGTGGTGCCGGTGTAACAGAAGCCTGTGGTTCTGGCGCATGTGCCGCAGTGGTAAATGCAGCACGGCGCGGTCTGATCGGCCGTGTGTGTGAAGTGGAACTGGATGGTGGCATTTTGCGGATTGAATGGACAGCCAACAATCATGTGCTCATGACAGGTTCTGCAACAACAGCTTTTGAGGGGACGGTTGATTTGGCCGCGTACCCGGAATGAGCAAGCCAGAAATTCTCACATTTGGCTGTCGTCTGAATACATGGGAAAGTGAAGTGATGCGTAACCACGCAGCTTCACTGGATAATGTAATTATCGTGAACACCTGTGCCGTTACGGGAGAGGCAGAGCGGCAGGCGCGGCAGGCTATTCGGCGCGCGCATCGTGAAAATCCGGATGCCCGCATTGTGGTCACAGGATGTGCAGCCCAGATTAACCCAGAAAGTTGGAGCGATCTGCCCGGCGTAGCCCGTGTACTGGGGAATGAGGAAAAGCTGAAGGCCGAGAGTTGGTCTGCATCTGCCTTGTCTGAGCCGCTTGCTGTGTCCGATATTATGGCAGCCAAGGAAACGGCCGCACATCTGGTGACGGAATTTGCAGGCCGCACACGGGCTTTTGTGCAGGTTCAGCAGGGGTGCAATCATCGGTGCACGTTCTGCATTATTCCTTTTGGGCGCGGGCCATCTCGGTCTGTCCCCGTGGGGGCTGTAGTGGAGCAGGTACGTGCTTTGGTGCAGTCCGGGTATCGGGAAGTGGTGCTGACCGGGGTGGATATGACATCCTGGGGGGAAGACCTGCCCGGCAAGCCAGTGCTTGGTCAGCTTTGCCGCCGCGTGTTGCGCCTGGTGCCAGAACTGGAGCGCATGCGCCTTTCTTCGGTAGATCCGGTCGAGATTGATGAGGATATCTGGCAGCTTCTGGCAGAAGAGCCACGTTTTATGCCTTATCTGCATCTTTCCTTGCAGGCAGGGTCTGACCTGATTCTCAAGCGCATGAAGCGGCGGCATTTGGTGGCAGATGCTGCGCGGGTTGTAGAACGTGCACGAAAACTGCGGCCAGATATTGGCATTGGCGCTGATGTTATTGCGGGCTTCCCAACTGAAGATGAAACGCTGTTTGAAGAAACCCGCAGTTTTCTTGCCCAGCAGGCGCTGCCGTATCTGCATGTGTTTCCGTATAGTGAGCGGCCTGGAACGCCTGCAGCGCGTATGCGTGCAGTGCCTGTGCCCGAGCGCAAGGCGCGTGCTGCGCAGTTGCGCGAAGTGGGTGCAGCCTCTGCTGCCCGATATTATGAAAGTCTTGTAGGTCAGCCCCTACGCGTGCTGATGGAAACCCCAACCACCGGCCATAGTGAGCAGTTTGCGCCGGTGCGGCTTGCGCAAGGTGAAGCCGAAGTGGGGGAAATTATAACCCTTCAGCCCACAATGGCCGAAAGTGCAGGGCTGGTGGTGGAAAGGATCTGAGATGGCGCTTGGTTTTTTCTCTCGTCTCAAGCAGGGATTGTCACGTTCTACCCAAAAGCTGGGTGGAGGCATTACGGGCATTTTCACCAAGCGCAAGCTGGATGACGAAGCACTGGAAGAGCTGGAAGATCTGCTGATTACAGCAGATATGGGGCCGGCTGTTGCAGAGCGTATTATCGAATCCTTCCGATCCTCCCGTTTTGGCACTGAGGTGACGGACGAAGAAATTCGCAACACCTTGGCGGACGAAATTGCCACCATTCTGGAACCTGTTGCCAAGCCTTTTGAGCCTGATCCCGCACACAAACCGCATGTTGTATTGGTGGTGGGTGTGAATGGCGTGGGTAAAACAACCACTATTGGCAAAATGGCCCGCTTTTTTACCGAGGAAGGTAAGAAGGTGATGATGGTGGCGGGCGATACCTTCCGCGCCGCAGCCGTGGAGCAATTGCAGATTTGGGGCGAAAGAACCGGTTGCCCGGTTATTGCTGGCCCCCCCGGTGCAGATGCAGCCGGTTTGGCCTTTGAAGCACTCAAGCGTGGCAAGGCAGAAGGTGCTGATCTGCTGTTTGTAGATACGGCCGGCCGCCTGCACAATAAAAGTGCGCTGATGGAAGAACTTGCCAAGATTATCCGCGTCATGCGTAAGTTCGATGAAACGGCGCCACACTCCGTGTTGTTGGTGCTGGATGCCACAACTGGCCAGAATGCTGTGGAGCAGGTGCGGGTGTTTCGCGAACTTGTGAATGTGACCGGTCTGGTGGTGACAAAATTGGATGGTTCTGCCCGTGGGGGCATTGTGGTGGCGCTGGCTGATCAGTTTGGGTTGCCCGTGCATGCCGTGGGTGTGGGTGAACAGGCAGAAGATCTGCGACCTTTCTCCGCAGTGGATTATGCACGCGGTTTAGTGGGTGTGGCTGACACAGTCTGATTTTTTGTGGAGAATTATGGTGGAAAAGACAGATTTTGATGCATCTATCCATCATGGTTTCTTGACAGGATATGACAGCCCCGTTAGCAAGCGCCTGCACCCCTCTGAAGGGGCGAAGAATGAGTAAGAACGGTGACGATTCCTTCGATGCTCGGCTAAAGGCGGCAGAACGCCGCTCTGGCCTAGAGAAAAAGGAAGATTCAGCCGAGAAAGAAGATGCTATAGAGCAATCTCTTCCTGGGCTGGCGCTTAGAGCTGGGGCAGAAATGCTTTCAGCACTGATAGTGGGCGTTGCAATTGGGTGGGAGCTGGATCACTGGCTGAAAACCCGGGCAGTTTTTCTCGTTATCTTCGCGCTGATGGGCGGAGGTGCTGGCGTGCTGAATGTTTGGCGGCTGGTCAAGTCGATAGACGGCAAGTAAGAAGCTGTAATCCGATACGATTCGGATGCGGTAAAGGGTTTTAGGAGAGCGGTTGTGGCGGGCGGTTCCAGCATCAACGTACTTGAACAGTTTGAGCTTCATCCCGTTCTTGGTGGGCTGGGCGAAGCATTGCGTTTCAGCCAATCCCCCCTGTACATGATTGTGGCAGTGTGTCTGGTTCTGGCATTCCTGTATTTTGGTATGCGCCCAGCAGCAGTTGTTCCCGGTCGTTTGCAGGCAGCGGCAGAAGTTTGTTACGAATTTATTCATAACATGGCGGTTGATACGATCGGGCCAGAAGGCACGGCTTTCTTCCCGTTCATCTTCACGCTGTTCTTCTTTATTCTGGCCGGTAACTATATTGGTCTGCTGCCGTTTTCCTTTACGTTTACCAGCCATATTGCCGTAACCTTTGCGCTTGCCATGATGGTGTTTGTGCTTACGGTTATTGTCTCCCTTAAGGTGCAGGGGCTGCGTTTCTTTGCGCACTTCATGCCGGAAGGCGCTAGCCCGTTTCTGGCTCCGCTGCTGATCCCGATTGAAATTCTTTCTTTTCTTTCGCGTCCTGTCAGCCTCTCCATCCGACTGTTCGCCAACATGGTTGCCGGGCATGTCATGTTCGATATTTTCGCAAGCTTTGTTATCATGCTCGCCGGTTTTGGTGTGGTGGGTGACGTGTTTGCGGTTGGGCCGATTGCCATTAACGTGGCACTGATGGCTCTTGAGTTGCTTGTTGGTGTGTTGCAGGCCTATGTGTTTGCCATTCTGACGTGCATCTACCTGCGGGAGGCCGTGGCTCACTGAGGAGCTGCTTTGCCCGTTTCGTTTGAACTGTACTTGAAACAAGGAAGTGACTGATATGGACATCGCTGCAGCCCGGGAAATCGGTGCAGGTATCGCCGTGATCGCCCTTGCCGGCGTTGGTATCGGCCTCGGCAACATCTTCTCCACGCTGGTAAGCAGCATTGCGCGCAACCCGGCTTCCCGCCCGCATGTGTTCGGTCTGGGTATGCTCGGCTTTGCTCTGACAGAAGCTATCGCTCTGTTCGCGCTGCTGATCGCGTTCCTGATCCTGTTCGTCTGAGAAAGCTTTCAGGAAAGAGGAGAACATTCCTGTGGGTGTGATTAAGAAGATGCTTCGTGCCGGCCTGTTGGCAACGGTTTCCGGTGTGTCTCTTCTGGCCGTTTCCGCGCCTGGTGCATATGCCACGGGAATGCCTCAGCTAGATTTTGCCAACCCCCTTGTAACCGGTCAGGTTATGTGGGGCGCGGTAATTTTCTTCGTCTTTTATATGGTGCTCAGCAAAGCCATGCTGCCCGGTATTACCCGGGTGCTGCAAGACCGTAGCAAGCGTATTTCCGGGGATCTGGAAATTGCACGCGCGGCTAAGCAGGACGCCGATAAAGCTGTTGCTGAACTTCAGCAGGCCCGTAAAGATGCCATGGCAGAAGCTCAGGCGCATCTTGATCAGGTTCTGGCAGAAGAACATAAAGCTGCCGAACAGCAGATGCAGGAAATTAATGCGCGGGTAACAGCAGAAATTGCTGATGCCGAAAAACGCGTGGCTGAGGAAAAAACGCGTGCATTGAGCGCGCTTAAAGAAATTGCAGGTGATACCACGCAGGCTCTGGTTCAGCGTCTGACAGGTATTGTGCCTGATGCTCAGCTTGTTGCCCAGAAGGTTGAAAGCGCTTCGGCGCACAGCACTATCTGACCAGCTCCGGGGGAATTTTCGTCATGTCTGGCATTTTTCACGAAGCGGGTTTCTGGGTCGCTGTTTCGTTCGTTTTGTTCTTTGTGCTGGTTGGCAAAAAGATTTGGCTGCCTATTACCACCGTTCTGGATAGCCGCGCCAACCGTATCCGTGAAGAACTGGATGAAGCTGCCCGCTTGAGAAGAGAAGCTGAGCAGATGCTAGAAGATGCCACGCGTGATCGTGAGCAGGCACTGGCAGAAGCTAAGTCTTATGTAGAGCAGGCGCATCAGCAAGCCGCTGAAATGGCCCAGAAAGCACGCGCAGAGGCAGAAGCCGCTGTGCAGCGTCATGAGCAAATGGCGCGTGATCGTATTGCTGCTGTAGAACGCGCTGCTGTTAAAGAAGTGCGCCAGTTGGCAATTGATGTGGCCGTACAGGCTGCCAACGGTGTTATTCCTCAGACGCTTGATGAGCAGAAAGCCGCAGGGCTTGTTGATCAGGCGCTGGCTGGTTTGCCTGCCGCTCTTGCGCGCAAGGCAGCCTGAAACATTATCAGCTGAATGGTGAATACGTGACAGGTCTGGTTTCAGCCACACCGTCACAGCATAACGATGCTCAGTGTGAACTGAGCATCGTTATTGCTGTTTTGGATGAACAGGATAATCTGCCACAGGTTTGCCGGGAACTGGCCGAGGCCATGCAGCAATTGCCTGCGGTCGAAGTGGTTTTTGTAGATGATGGCAGCCAAGATCAAACCGTAGAAGTTTTGCAACGTTTGCGGGATGAATGTTTGCCAAGTTTACGCATTCTTTCTCATGATCGGCGTTGCGGTAAGTCTGCTGCCCTACGCACAGGCATTACAGCTGCCCGAGGAACATGGATTGCCACTATTGATGGTGATGGGCAGGATGACCCACGTGAGCTCGGTAATTTAGTTTCTCTTGCGCAAGCGCAGGCAACCAAGGGGAGGGCCCCACTTGTTGTGGGGGTGCGCACGCGCCGTAAAGATGGTTGGTCCCGCCGTTTTGCAACGCGTTTTGCTAACGGGTTGCGGCAGAAACTTTTAAATGATCAGTGCCCGGATACAGGCGCACCTATCAAAATTTTCCAACGAGAAGACTTCCTGCGCTTGCCGCAGTTTGAGGGCTTGCATCGTTTCCTTCCGGCGTTGTTCGCATCTTACGGTGTGCCGTTGGTGTGCCACCCTGTTACGCATCGGCCGCGTTTGCATGGGCAGTCTAAATACACCAACTTTAATCGTGCAGTGGTTGGCGTGCGTGATCTGCTGGGCGTGATGTGGTTGCGGAATCGTACGCATCTTCCAAAATCGATTCGTGAATGCTGAATCAGAAAAACGGTCACCAGCCACTTTCTCTTAAAGCTCTGCTGCTTTTAGGCCTTGCTGCTTTTTTGCTGTTTCTGCCAGGGCGCGCTGTTACGCCACCATTTGATCGGGATGAACCCCGATACATGGAAGCCACAGCGCAGATGCTAGAATCGCACAATTTTGTAGATGTGCGCTTTCAGGACAAACCGCGTTATTTGCAACCGGCTGGTATTTACTGGCTGGAGGCTGCTGCTGTTTCTCTTACAGGAATGCAGCATCAGCGTGTTGTTTGGCCGTATCGTATTCCCTCACTTCTGGCCATGTCTGCTGCTGTTGTTCTTACAGCACTTATTGGCTCCATGCTGTTTGGGGCTTCGGCCGGATTGGGTGCGGGCTTGTTGTTTATGGCTTCTGTGCTGGTTGCAGCAGAAAGCCGTATGGCCACTATCGATTCCTGCCTGCTGCTTACAGTTTTGCTTGCGCAGTTGGCGTTAACAGGCGCTTTGCGAGATCGCCAGCAAAGTGTGGCCACGCCCATAAAACGTGCTTTGCTGTATTGGGGTGCCATTGGCTGCGGCCTGATGTTGAAAGGGCCGGTTATTCTTATCCCATCTCTTGCGACACCCTTGGTGTTGGGGATGTTAGAACGAGATTTTGGTCTGTGGCACAGAATGCGCCCGGCATGGGGCTGGCTTCTGTCCACAGCTATTCTGGTGCCGTGGTGTGTAGCTATTGGGGTTGTGAGCCACGGTGAGTTTTTTCGGAATGCTGTAGGTACCAACTTTTTAGGCAAGGTGGCCTCTGGGCAGCAAGCGCATGGGTTGCCACCAGGCTACCACCTGTTGGTTTTTTTGCTGGCGTTCTGGCCAGGCTCATTTTTTGCGGCCTGCGTGGCACCTTTGGTTTGGCGTGCGCGTAAGCAAGAAACAGTGCGCTATTTGCTGTGCTGGATTATTCCGCATTGGGTGGTGTTTGAAGCGATTGCGACAAAGCTCCCGCATTACGTGCTACCTACTTATCCTGCTATTGCCATTCTTACCGCAGCGTTTCTGGCCCAAGGTGGGGACGTATGGCGTAATTGGCCTGCGCGAGTTTGGGGCAAGGTGCTGCTCAGTATTTATGCTGTCGCGTGGGCTCTGGTGGGCATTGCCTTGGCCGTTGCTGGCCCAACCCTTGTCTGGGTGTTGGAGCACCAAATATCCGCAGCTGCTATTGTTCTGGCCTTGGGTGTATTGCCGTTGGTTGGCCTTGCAACATGGTATATTTCACGTGCACGCTTGCAACAGGCCGCTTTAAGCAGCGTGGCAGCGGCTGTGCTGCTCTATGTGGGACTGTTTACGGTGGTGGTGCCACAGTTGCAGAGCATCTGGTTGGCCCCGCGTCTGACAGCACTGGTGCAAGCACACCAACCGTGTGCAGAGTCGCATGTGGTGTCAGTATCATTTTCTGAGCCCAGCCTGGTCTTTCTGCTGGGTGGCAAGGTGTTGCTAACGGGTGCAGAAAATGCTGCAGCAGCTGTAAAGGCAGATGCAAAGTGCACGGTGGCACTTGTTGATCAGCGCGATACACCCGCATTTATGGCAGCGCTGGGGAATAAAACAGAAGATGCCGTTAGCCTTGGTACAGTAGGTGGGCTGAATTACTCCAACGGCCATCATTTGCTCATAAGTTTGTACAAGCTGAATACGCCGCCAAAGCAGTAAAACTGTTTGAATGGACGGATATAAAACGCATTTTTACAGCGCAATGCAAAAGTGGGTTCAGTATTTTGGGAAGTGCAAAAGGAAATGCCCGCTGGCGGATTCGAACCACCGGCCCCATCATTACGAATGACGTGCTCTACCAACTGAGCTAAGCGGGCACATTTTGTTTGCGGGGCGGTGACTATCATGGTCCCTGTGCCTACGCAAGGGGAAAACTGCAATTTACCTAGCAGTTTGGGCAACAACAAAACGTCATTTCTGGCTTTAAGCAGGGGTGCCATTCTGTTTTGAGTGTGACGGAACAGTTTTTTCGTTTTAAGAACTATCCGTATGAACATGTCGCAGTTATTTGGCTTGGTGCGGGAGGCCCTTAATCCCGGGCAGAATGTTCCGGTTGATGAAAAGCGGCATGTTCGGCTTGTGCAGGGCATTGTGGAATGCCCTTGCTGTGGCCATTACCAGCATCTGTCAGAACTTAAACCCGGAACACAGGCACGCTGTTGCCGATGCGGGCAATTGCTGGATCGGCGCAATCGCACTTCTCCTATCGCAACGCCTCTGGCTTTTTGTATCAGTTCGGCTTCTCTCTATTTGGCCATGCTGCTTTCCACATTGATGATGCTGGATCTGTATGGGCGGGAGAGAACCGTAGATATTCTTACTGGCCCGATAGAATTGTTGCATGAGGGGTGGGGCGAAATTGGCGTGCTGGTGGCCATAGCCACCATTATTGTGCCGGGGCTTGTTATCAGCATGATGATGCTGGTGCTGGTTGGTGCGCTTCAGCCCAAGCTGCCGTTCTGGGTGCCGCATCTTCTTAAGTGGTATGAACGCTTGCGCCCGTGGTCGATGGTGGAAGTGTATATTCTGGGCGTCTTTGTGGCCTACACCAAGCTGTCAGATATGGCTTATGTGCAGGTGGGGGCGGCAGTTTTTCTGGTCGCTTCACTTATGGTCACCATGTCCGCCACAGATGCCACGTTGGATACGGAATTGATCTGGCGGCGCAGGCAAACAGATACCAGCTTGCGGCGGATGGATAATCAGCGCGTACGTCTATCCTGCGAGGAAATCGGGCCGGATGACCAGATACCGCCACCCAGCCATATGGTTTCCTGCCTGTCTTGCTCTGCTGTGCTGTTGTTTGATGAAAAGCTGGATCAAACAGCTCCGTTAGGGTTTTGCCCTCGCTGCGGGCATGTGCTGCGCCAACGCAAGCCAGATAGCATTGCCCGCACGGTGGCGCTGCTTGTTTCCGCTGTGGTGTTTTATCTGCCTGCCAATATCTACCCGGTTATGACCGTTATCCGGCTGGGCGCAGGCACGGGGCATACCATTGTGGAAGGGGCCATAGAACTGTGGGAAAGCAACATGATCCCGCTTTCCCTGCTGGTGTTGTTTGCCAGTGTGTTGGTACCCGTTCTTAAAATTATCGGGCTGATGTTTATGGTGATCAGCACCAAATACCATTCTGCGCGAAATCTGGCTGCCCGATCCAGGCTTTACAGGCTGGTAGATGTTATCGGGCGCTGGTCTATGATTGACGTATTCATGGTTTCCATTCTGGTAGCCATGGTGCGCTTTAGCAGTATGGCTAGCATCAGTGCCAATGGCGGTGTGGTATGTTTTGCCGCCGTTGTGGTGCTGACAATTTTTGCAGTGCATGCATTTGACCCTCGGTTGATGTGGGATGCAGCGGGCAAAAACGGCGATACGGCCCCAGCCGATGCCGGGCAAAATTGCCCGGCAAAAATTGAGGCTGCTGCATATTGGGACAACATGGAGCCGGACAGGGCGTGAACGGACACAGTCATAATCATTTCTCTCCTCCAGAAGGGGAAAGTGCTCAGGATGCTCTGGTAAGGCGCATTCGGTTTTCCATTATCTGGATTATCCCCATTGTTTCCGTGCTGATTGCGGGCTTTCTGGTCTGGCGCAGTTTTATGGACAATGGGCCAGAAATTACCGTTGTATTTGATACAGCCGATGGCCTGACCAGCGGCCAGACACAGGTAAAAAACAAATCTGTGGTTCTGGGCACGGTGGAAGGTGTTTCGCTGACTGATGATCTGCGGCATGTCAAAGTGCGTATCCGTATGAATAAGGGTACGAATGATATGCTGACAGATAGCGGCCGGTTCTGGGTTGTGCGTCCGCGTATCAACGGGGCAAGTATTACCGGCTTGGAAACCCTGATGTCTGGTGCGTATATCGCGTTTGATCCGGGGCTGAACAAGAATGGCCACCCTGCAGGTAAACGCACCACAACGTTTGAAGGGCTGGAAGCTCCTCCGGGTGTGAGGTCAGATCAGCCGGGTCGTATTTATACGCTGGTAGCTGGCAATATCGGGTCTATCGGGCAGGGGGCGCCTGTTTTCTTCCGTGATGTGGATGTGGGGGAAGTGCTGGGTTACACCATGCCACCCGGCGGCCGTGGCCCGGTGATGATCCAGATTTTTGTGCGCGAACCCTATGATCATTACCTGAACACCAATTCCCGTTTCTGGAACGTTTCTGGCGTTAAGGTTGGGTTTGGCGCCGGTGGGCTTAAGGTGCAGTTACAATCCCTGCAGGCTTTGTTTTCTGGTGGCGTGGCTTTTGGTCTGCCGCCTGTTGCAGAAAGCCGTTTGCATCCAGCTTCAGAAGCGCCAGCCAATACGGTTTTCAAGCTGTATGATACCCATGAGGATGCAGATAACGCAGGCTATCGTGAGCGCGTGCCACTTGCCACTTATGTAATGTCTTCTGTCAAAGGCTTGGATGTTGGCAGCCAGGTCACGATGTTTGGGATTCAGGTGGGCAATGTAACCAGTGTAAAGCTGGATCTAAGCTCCAACCCGGGCCATCCGCGTGTGCGTATTGGCATGGAAGTTCAGCCTGAACGCGTGCTGTCTCCGGCTGAACTGCGGAATAACAATCTGACAGATATGTTCCGCACTCTGGTGGCGAATGGTCTGCGTGCTTCAACAGACAGTGTGAGCTTCCTGACGGGTGAGGGGATGATTTCCCTGAACTTCATCAAGAATCCCGCACCAGCCACAACCAGCATGGAAGGTCCTACGCTGGTTATTCCAAGTCAGGCCGGTGGGATGGGCGGAATTATGGATTCGCTGTCCACCATTACGTCTCGTCTGGCGGCTATGCCGTTTGAACAGATTGGCACAAACGCCAATAATCTGCTGGCACATGCGGATCAGACACTTGTGAGCCCGGATGTTAAGCAGTCTCTGATTGGACTGCGCAATTCCATGCAGAACCTGCAGGCGCTTACGCATGATCTGCGCAATGGTATGGCACCGCTGAGCAAGCGTCTGCCAGAAATGGCACAGCAGCTTGATCAAACCCTGCAGAATGCCAACCGCCTGCTGGCCAGTTATGGCGGCAACAGTGATTTCCATCGGAATCTGCAATCCATGGTGGTGCAGTTGGGGCAGACAGCGCGCTCCCTGCGGTTCCTGTCAGATTTCCTGACCAACCATCCTTCTGCGCTGCTTTCAGGACGATAAGATCATGACGCAAACTGGTTCTTGCAAGCCCATGAAAACCCGTCTTGACCGGCGTATGTTGCTCCGCCTGAGCGGTGTGGCCGGGCTGGGTGTTATGGCCTTTACGTTAACGGCCTGCTCTGGTGGGAGTCCCTCCCTTTACACATTGGCGGTTACACCCGGCCAACCGCAGCCAGGTGGACCACGTTTTGTAGAAGTGCGCTTGCCTACTGTGGCATCCGGTTTGGATAGAGACCGGATTGTTACGGTAGATAGTGGTTATAAGCTTACAGTTTCTGCTGCTGATGCATGGAGCGATTCCCTGCCGGCCCAGATCAGCCGCGTTATGGCGGGGGATCTGGCGCAGCGCCTGCCGGGCACAGGCGTGTTTGTAGAGAATGATACTGTGGCGACTGAGCCGGAAGCCTATGTGGATATGTCCATCAGCCGCTTCTCAACCGGCCCGTCAGGCAACGTGGAGCTGGATGCCACGCTTTCCATCCAGCCCGCATCTGCTGGTGCTCCTGGCAAGGATGAGCAGTACTATATGCAGAACTTTACACTGCAGGGCACACAGGCCAGTGCCACCATGCCAATGGTGCAGGTGTTAAGCCAGTTGCTGGGCCAATTGGCGGATGTTGCTGCCCAGCAGTTGCGCCAGCTTCCTTCTGGTCAATCCACTGGGCGACACACCATTGTGCGGAAGAAAACACAGCACGGGTGATATTGTTCTACAGCGTGTCGTCAGTTAAGCAGGATGATGATTGAGGCGAACTGCACGGC
>NZ_CADO01000004.1 GCF_000285275.1 Acetobacter pasteurianus subsp. pasteurianus LMG 1262 = NBRC 106471 | reverse complement strand
GGGGGTTGGAGAAGCCGTTATTTTAGGTGTGCTGGCGGCGTTTCTGGCGGTTTTTCCCATAGGTGCCCCGTTGGTATGGATACCTGCTGCCCTATGGCTGTTTGGTATGCACCACCCGGGAAAAGGCATTTTACTGCTGCTATATGGTGTTTTGATTATCTCGGGGGCAGATCATCTTATTCGCCCGCTGTTTATTGCACGCGGCAGTAAGCTGCCCTATCTGCTGACAGTGCTGGGCGTTATTGGCGGCCTTCTGGCTTTTGGTGGCGTAGGTATTTTTCTGGGGCCAATTCTGCTGGCTATTGGCTTTACACTCACAACAGAATTTGCAGCGGATGAAGCCGCACAACCTCTTGCGCAGGATGAAAAAAGGACTCTGACATCATGAGGCGTCCACTCTCTCGGCTGGTTGAGTTTGCGCGTCGCAAGTCAGCCCATTCCTTTGTTGCCTGCGATATGGAGGGCGTGCGGGTTATCAGCTGGAACCTGCTGCGCCGCACTGGGGCAACCGTGCATGACATTGCCGCCCTTATCGAGGCTGAAAAGCCCGATGTGCTGCTTATGCAGGAGGCCACGGTAGAAATAGACGTGCTGCCAGATGTAATTGGTGGCCACTATGCGCGTAACCCGCAACCGGGGCGTATTCATGGGGTGGCATGTTGGAGCCGTATTCCGTTTGCACGTGCGCCCAGAGCCTGCACCATTCCTTCTGGCCCGCTGTTTAAGCGCCATGCCCAGATTATTGAGTATGAGAAGTTTTCCCTGGCCAATGTGCATCTGTCTCATGGGCAGATGTTAAATCGTAAGCAGTTGCGGCGCTTGGCCACCCTGCTTTCTCCCCCATGTGCCATTTTGGGGGATTTCAACCTGTTGGGCCCAACATTGGTGCCGGGCTTTAAGGATGTTGGGCCTAAGGCCCCCACACATCGGATGGTGGATTTGCTGCCTATTAGAATTGATCGGTGCCTGGTGGAAGGCATGCAGTGTTTAAGCGCACGTGTTCTGCCGGTTTTTGCCTCGGATCATCGGCCTATCGCCGTTACTTTACGGCCTTTGATCGGGCTGTAATTTTTACAGATAGGGCATGAACAATCTGGCAAATGCATCCCGGATCTGGATGATCTTGTTACGGTTATCCAGATCATAATGTGTGAGCCGTTTGTTGCGGTGCTTGGTGATAAAATCATCCAGCATTTCGGCCAATACGGTATCGTAGATTTCCATATTGATTTCAAAATTCAGCCTGAGGCTGCGAATATCAAGATTGGAACTTCCCACACAAGACCATGCGCGATCGACCACCATTAACTTGGAGTGGTTAAAGGGTGGATTGGCCAACCAGACGCGCACGCCAGCATTCAGCAAAGGTGCAATATTGGCGGCACATGCCCAATCCAGCGGTAGATGATTGCTCTGGTGGGGGATAACAAGATCAACCTGCACACCACGAAGGGCCGCCAGCCCCAGTTCGGACATAAGGCGTTGCCCCGGCAGAAAATAAGGTGTCATCAACCTTACGTTTTTGCGGGCCAGCGTAATGGCCTGCAACATGGTGTATTCTATTTTTTCCAGATCCGTATCCGGCCCAGCCGTAACAATACGTGCTAGCGATTCACCCGTGCTTTTGTGTTCCTGAAAATACAGATCACCATGTAGGCGTTCCTGCGTGGTAAAATACCAATCCCACGCGGCGGCCTCGGCCAACTGGCGCACCACCGGGCCTTCCACTTTAAAATGCGTGTCCGATACCGGGTGCTTGGGTTTGCGGGAAACCATGTTTTCATCCGCAATATTCAGCCCGCCTAAAAAGCCAATACGCCCATCTACCACCAGAATTTTACGGTGATCGCGCAAATTGATGAAAGGCATCCGCCACGGCAGCAAAGAATGCATAAAGCGCGCACACGGCACCCCTGCCCGCCGCAACCGATGGTAAAGGGGAGAAAGAAAATAGCCGCTACCTATGCCATCAACCAGCACACGCACCTGCACGCCACGTTTATGGGCGGCAACCAGTTTATCTGCAAACAGGCCACCAACTTTGTCATCTCTAAAAATATAAGAGCACAGCAGAATGCTTTTGCTGGCCTTGTCGATGGCATCCAGCATATGCGGGTATGCGCCATCTCCATCATGCAATGGAATGATGGAATTACCACCGACCAGAGCACGACTGCTTAGCTTGCCTACCATAAGGGCTAATGGCGCAAACTGGCCTTCTAATTCCCTGTTCCAGGATGAAGGCTGGTCTATTTCCAACCGGCGGGGGGAGCGATCTCCAACCAGCTTTTTGGCCAAGCGGGTGACGCGATTGATGCCAAACATCAAATAAAGGGTTGTGCCCAGCAGCGGCATAAAAACACATGCGCCTATCCACCCGATAGCAGATGCCGTGTTGCGTTTTGTAAGAAGAATGTGCAACCCGACAGAAACAACCAGCACAAACCTGATAACTGTAAGCACAAGCGTAAAAGGTGAAATGGACAAGTCTGGCAACATGATAGGTAAAATGCTCACACAAAATGGGCTGGGCTATAAGATACCGAACAAAGTGGCTGCAAAACAGGGGCCAGCATTTTTGCAGAAACAAAGAAACGGCAGTGTTGCTTACACGCAAGGTGTGGCTGCCGAACAGCAAGCCTGCGACTGGCTGGAGCAGGATGGATGGACCGTGCTTTTACGCAGAGCCCGCACCCATCGGGGTGAAATTGATATTGTGGCCAGTAAAGCAGCAGTTTTGTGCTTTGTGGAAGTAAAAAAACGGCGTTCTATAGAAGAAGCCTTGGTAAGTTTACAGCCAGCGCAACAGCGGCGCTTGTTCCGCGCGGCGGAATGTCTGCTGCAAAAGCACCCTTATTGGCAATATGAAGAAATGCGTTTTGATCTGTTTGTGTTTGATGATGCAGGCAGAATGGAACGGTTGGAGAATGTTATCCGCCAAATGTAAAAAAGGCGCTTCTGCAACAGGAGCGCCTTTAAAACATTCGTGGATGTAAAAGAGAAAAAATCAGGTGCGGTGGCGGTGTTTGACACTATGTGCAGAAACCGCATGCGCCGGATGGTAGCTTACAAGCCGCACCATGCTATGGGCCTTGTCATGCTGGGCTGCGGCCAGAACAACACGGTGTGAAGACTTGGCTACAGCAACATGGCGAACATGATGCACAACCGGTGGCGGCGCTGCTGTAAGCGCCGCAAAAGTCAGCTTGCTGGCTTCCAGATCAGAAATGATGCGTTCTGCCCGAGCAGAGGAAGAAGTGGTGACCAACCCTACGCCAAGTGCTGTAAGAGCAAGAGCGCCACGTACAACCGCAACTCGTTTCATTAATCTGATCCCAACCTGTTTCTCTTTTCTTTAGGGACTATACAGGCCCACCCCCACTTGACAACCCAAAAATCAGGCTGGAGCGTTACAAGGAATGTTTTTTTCCTTGAACAGGTTCTGCAGTTCACCAGACTGATACATTTCGGTGACAATATCGCACCCGCCAATGAATTCCCCTTTTACGTAAAGCTGAGGAATTGTCGGCCAGTTTGAGAAATCCTTAATGCCCTGACGGATGGCCGGATCAGCCAGCACGTTTTCGGTTTTGAAAGGCACGCCAAGGTGCTGGAGAATCTGCACGACGCGCGCAGAAAAACCGCACTGAGGGAAATCGGCATCCCCTTTCATGAACAGCATCACGGGGTTGGCTTCAATGTCCTGCTTGATGCGCTGCTGTGCTGTATCTGTCATGGTCTGATATCCTTAAAGCTAAGTGATTAGGGAGCAGAAGTTGTAAGCGCCAGCGCATGCAGCTTGCCGCCCATGTGGCCCTGCAGGGCCTGATAGACAAGCTGATGCTGCCGCACGCGTGAAAGGCCCCGGAAGGCTTCGCTCACCACGGAACAGGCATAATGATCACCATCCCCTGCCAGATCATCAATCTTGATCTGGGCATCCGGAAAAGCCTGCCGGATATAGGTTTCGAGTTCTGTGGCGGACATTGCCATCGGTCTGCTTCCTTCCCGCTTGTTTTGTTAGTTGCCCATCAGCGTCGGGAAAAACGCTTCATGGGCCGTTTTCAGGCGTGCTGCGGATATGGTGACGCCGCTGGGCAGAATCAAATCATTTCCGCCTGAGCGGGCAATAATACGTGCTGGCACACCAGCAGCCTGAGCGCGCTCGCAAAGGGCTTTGCCGTCTGCCACACACGCCAGATAGCGGGCCTGATCTTCACCAAACCAGAAGGCTTCTGGCCGAATGCCGGAATCTGGGCTTTCCAGTTCACACCCAATGCCGCTTGCCATCACCATTTCTGCGGCGGCAACCATAATGCCACCATCAGCAATGTCATGGCATGCGGTAATGGTGCCATCCAGAATGGCGCTGCGCACAAAGTCACCATTGCGTTTTTCAGCAGCCAGATC
This sequence comes from Acetobacter pasteurianus subsp. pasteurianus LMG 1262 = NBRC 106471, assembly GCF_000285275.1. Classification (GTDB taxonomy): domain Bacteria; phylum Pseudomonadota; class Alphaproteobacteria; order Acetobacterales; family Acetobacteraceae; genus Acetobacter; species Acetobacter pasteurianus. The sequence goes on along the minus strand of NZ_CADO01000004.1, from coordinate 105,558 downwards.
GACCGGCGGCGGCGCACCTGCTTCCTGACCAAGAATTTCACGCAGCCAGATGGTCTGGCCAAGTTCGCCCTTGGTTTCACCAATCAGCACCACCTCAGATTCCGGCTGCATGCCAAGGCCAACAGCCTTGTTCACATCATCCAGAACGCCCAATGCACCAATAGCAGGTGTGGGCAGAATGGCGGTGGTGGAGCCATCGGGGTTTCGTGTTTCGTTATAAAGAGACACGTTGCCGCTCACGACCGGGAAATCCAGCGCTGAACAGGCTTCCCCCATCCCTTCAACCGCAGCCACAAACTGGCCCATGATCTCGGGTTTTTCCGGGTTGGCGAAGTTCAGGTTATCCGTTACGGCCAGCGGGCGGGCGCCGGTGGCTGTAAGGTTACGCCATGCCTCGGCAACAGCCTGTGCGCCACCCGTTTTGGGGTCTGCCTGACAGTAACGCGGGGTGCAATCTGTGGTGATGGCCAGACCGATGTCTGTATCTTCCACCTTCACAATAGCCGCATCCGCAGCACCCGGACGGCGGACTGTCTGCCCTCCTACGGTGCTGTCATACTGGTTCCATACCCATGCGCGGGAGGCCAGATCTGGCGAACCCACAAGCTTGAGCAACGTGGCATCCAAAGAAAGCGGTGCATGCACGCCTTCCAGCGGAGCCGGTGCCTTGGGTGGTGTTGCAGGACGATCGTAAATGGGGGCCTGTTCTGCCAATGGGTCTAGCGGAATATCGGCTTCCAACTGCCCTTTGTGCTTGACTACAATGTGGCCGGTATCTGTCAGATGCCCGATAATGGCAAAATCCAGTTCCCATTTTTCAAAGATCTTGCGGGCCACGTCTGTCCGGTCAGGGCGCAGCACCATCAGCATGCGTTCCTGGCTTTCAGACAGCATCATTTCATAAGCCGTCATGTTCGGCTCACGCTGTGGCACGGCATCCAGATCAAGCTCGATACCTACACCGCCCTTGCCTGCCATTTCCACGGAAGAGGATGTCAGGCCAGCCGCGCCCATGTCCTGAATGGCCACAATGGCATCTGTTGCCATCAGCTCCAGACAGGCTTCAATCAGCAGCTTTTCAATGAAGGGGTCACCCACCTGCACCGTGGGGCGCTTGGAAAGTGCATCTTCATCAAACTCGGCGGAAGACATGGTGGCACCATGAATACCATCGCGCCCTGTGCGGGAGCCCACGTAAACAACCGGGTTGCCAACACCTGCCGCTGCGGACAGGAAGATGCGGTCCTTACGGGCCAAACCAACCGTCATGGCATTGACCAGCGGGTTGCCATCATAAGCCGGGTGGAAGTTAATTTCCCCGCCTACAGTCGGCACGCCAACGCAGTTGCCATAGCCCCCAATGCCACGCACCACGCCATCAATAACGCGACGGGTAACCGGGTTTTCCGGGCTACCAAAACGCAGGGCGTTCAGGTTGGCAATGGGGCGTGCGCCCATGGTGAACACATCGCGCAGAATACCACCAACACCCGTGGCCGCACCCTGATAGGGCTCGATAAAGGATGGGTGGTTATGGCTTTCCATCTTGAAGATGGCAGCATAGCCCTGCCCAATATCCACCACGCCAGCATTTTCACCGGGACCATGAATAACCCATGGTGCCTTGGTTGGCAGCGTGCGCAGCCACTTGCGGGAAGATTTATAGGAGCAGTGTTCCGACCACATCACAGAGAACACGCCCAGCTCTGTCAGGCTGGGGGTGCGGCCCATAATGGACAGCACACGGCCGTATTCCTCGGATGTCAGCCCGAATTCACGGGCAAGGGATTCATCAACGGTTACAGGCTTATTCACCGGACTACAGCCTCCACCAGACCTTGGAACAACGGCAGACCATCTTCACCGCCCATCAGAGGATCAACCAGATCTTCCGGATGAGGCATCATGCCGCAAATGCGTTTGTTTTCGCTGAGAATGCCCGCAATGCTGTTAACGCTACCATTGGGGTTGCTGGCGGCATCATCCGCCTGCACGTTGCCTTTGGCATCGGCATAGCGGAACGCCACAAGGCCTTCGCCTTCAAGCCGCTCCAGCGTGGCGATATCTGCCGTGTAATTGCCATCACCATGGGCCAGCGGGGTGCGGAAAACATCCCCCTTTTTCCACTTGTGAGTGAAAGGCGTGTTTTCTGCTTCCACCTTCAGGTAGCAATCTTGAGAGAGGAAGCGCAGGTTAGCATTGCGCAACAGTGCACCGGGCAGAAGCCCCGTTTCCGTTAAAATCTGGAAACCATTACACACACCCAAAACATGGCCGCCCTTCTGGGCAAAGGCTTTGATAGCCCCCATGATGGGAGAATGCGCGGCCATGGCACCACAGCGCAGATAATCGCCATAGCTAAAACCACCAGGCAGCACGACCAGATCGGTATCTCCCAGATCTGTTTCATGGTGCCAGATCATGCGCGGGGCCTGCCCTGTAACGCGCTTGAGGGCAATGGCCATATCGCGCTCCCGGTTCGTGCCGGGGAATACGATAATTGCTGCTTTCATTTTTTCACACTGCACGGATAAGAGGCATGCAGGGCGGCAAAAACGCTTTCACCAACCGGCTTGTCCAGTGTTTCAGAATGCGCTTTCAGCCAGGCGAGAACCTTGGAACGCATAACGGGCATGGTTTCTGTGGTAGGTACACAAAAACCTGCAGGTGCAGATGGATCACCCTCGTTCCGATCATTGATCTTGGAAAGAGAGACACCATCCGTCAGGCCGCCAATATAGGCATCGCAAATGCCAGCACTAGTAGCGCGCGTGCAAAGGCGGGCAAAGTTGCCTGCCTTCATAGGCGCAATGCGCTGGGCATGGGCAAAGCCCGGTGCCGCGCATGCCAAGGCCAGAGTTACAAGGAGGGTGCGCTTCATTCCACCACCTCTACAGAGTAATCTTCAATTACCAGATTGGCCAGCAGATCACGCGCCATGGCATCGGCCTTTTTCTGGGCTTCCTCGGCTTTCGCGCCGGGGAGATCCAGCTCAATCACCTTGCCCACGCGCACATCCTGTACGCCGTCAAAGCCGAGTGTCTGCAATGCGTGGCTAATAGCCTTGCCCTGCGGATCCAGAACACCGTCCTTCAGCATGACGGTTACACGTACCTTCATTTTCAAGCTCCCGTTGCCACCAGCGTGGTTACTGGACCGTTTCCGGCCCCTTCATATCTCCGCCTGCCCCGTTTTCTGGCAGGATACCCATGCGGCGCGCCACTTCCTGATAGGCTTCTTTTACGTTGCCCATATCGCGGCGGAACCGGTCTTTATCCAGTTTTTCGTTTGTGTGCATATCCCACAGGCGGCAGTTATCTGGCGAGATTTCATCTGCCAGCACAATCTGCATATCTTCGCCTTCCCAGATACGGCCAAACTCCAGTTTGAAGTCTACCAACTGGATGCCAATACCGCTGAACAGGCCGCACAGAAAATCATTTACCCGCATGGCCATGCCGGTAATTTCTTCCATATCGTGCGGGCAGGCCCAGCCGAAGGCGATGATGTGGTCTTCTGAAACCAGAGGATCACCCAGCGCGTCATTCTTGTAATAGAATTCCACAATCGGGCGTGGCAGGCGCTCCCCTTCGGGAATATCAAAGCGCTTGGAAATGCTGCCAGCGGCAATATTGCGCACAACCACTTCCAACGGAATGATTTCCACTTCCTTTACCAACTGCTCACGCATGTTGATGCGGCGGATAAAGTGCGTGGGAATGCCGATTTCCTGCAACCGCAGCATCAGAAATTCACTGATACGGTTGTTCAGAACGCCTTTCCCGGTAATTACGCCGCTTTTTGCGCCGTTCCCTGCTGTGGCATCGTCCTTGAAATATTGCACAAGGGTGCCAGGTTCGGGGCCTTCAAAAAGGATTTTGGCTTTACCTTCATAAAGCTGACGCCGACGGGCCATGATGATCCTTACCTGTCGAAAAAGGGTAAAGCCAGTTCGGGCAGAACTGGCTGTTGTTCAAGGGGCCAGCCAGTATGGCCCCTTACATGCTAGGATATGGTTCATAGCAGGCTTCCGGGTAGGAAGATATATCCTGCTATGACAGGGGAGCCTGCTTACTGGCGGGGCCCTGTTTCACCAAAGATCTTTTCGTACTGCGTATCCAGCGCCTTCAGGTGCTGGCGGCTATCCATTGCTGCATCCAGAACGTCGGGGGAGATACGGCCAGAGATTTCCGGATCTGCATCCAGATTTTCACGGAAGGTCTTGCATTCCGGCGTGCCCAGTTTGGTCCATGTTTCCATGGCGTTACGCTGCACGATCCGATAGGCATCCTCGCGAGAAAGACCCGCTTTGGCCAGTGCCAGCAGCACTTCGCCGGAATGTACAACACCGCCAAGGCTTTCAATGTTGGCGGCCATGCGGTCTGGATACACCAGCATTTTGGAGATCATGCCAGACAGACGCACAAGGGCAAAATCCAGCCCGATGGTGGCATCCGGGCAGATGTTCCGTTCTACGGAAGAATGGCTGATATCGCGTTCATGCCACAGGGCTACGTCTTCAAGCGCCGGAATAACGGCGGCACGTACCAAGCGGGCCAGACCTGTCAGATTTTCTGTCAGCACCGGGTTGCGCTTGTGCGGCATGGCGGAAGAGCCTTTCTGGCCCTTATGGAAGAATTCTTCTGCTTCACGCACCTCAGAACGCTGGAGATGGCGCACTTCAATGGCCAGACGTTCAATGCCGCTGGCAATAACGGCCAGAGCACAGAAGTAAGCGGCATGCCGATCACGCGGGATAACCTGCGTGGAAACGGTTTCCGGCTTCAGGCCCAGACGTTCTGCCACATAGGATTCAACGCGCGGGTCCAGATGCGCATAGGTGCCTACAGCACCAGAAATGGCACAGGTGGCAATTTCAGCACGTGCAGTTTCAAGCCGTTCTTTGTTACGGGCGAATTCTGCGTAATGGCCAGCCAGCTTCAGCCCGAAAGATGTGGGTTCGGCATGAATACCGTGGCTGCGGCCAATGGTGAGGGTATGTTTGTGTTCGAAAGCGCGTGTTTTCAGCGCATCCAGAACACCATCCAGATCTTTCAGCAGCAGGTCTGTTGCCTGCACAAGCTGCACGGCCAGACAGGTATCCAGCACATCGGATGATGTCATGCCCAAATGCACAAAGCGGCTTTCCGGGCCAACCTTTTCTGCCAGCCATGTCAGGAAGGCAATGACGTCGTGCCGGGTTTCGGCTTCAATTTCATCAATGCGGGCCAGATCAGCATCAGAGAAGGCGGCCATGGCGGCATCGCCTTTTTCGCGCACAACCTTGGCGGCTTCCTTTGGCACGGTGCCATATTCAGCCATGGCTTCACACGCCAGCGCTTCAATTTCAAACCAGATGCGATAGCGGTTTGTGGGAGACCAGATGGCGGCCATGACGGGGCGAGTATAACGCGGCACCATAACGCAGAATTCCTTAACCAAAACAATAAAGCCAACAGGTGGCGTCTCTCTAGCGGATTTCGTGCCTTTCGTCTGCCCGCAAAGCGGAAAACTTTGACTTTTTGTGTTCCTTCCCGAAACTGCCGCCTTTTCGGGCGCATTTTGCGCCCTGTTTTTCGAATCGGAGCTCACGTGAACGGCTTTCTGGATTCCTTCAGCCTGACAGCATTTGTCGCCTTTTTGCAGGTTGTGCTTATTGATGTGACACTGGCGGGGGATAACGCCGTTGTTATTGGTATGGCGGTGCGGTCTCTTTCTGGCGCACAACGGCGGAAAGCCATTTTTGCCGGTGTAGGGCTGGCGGCTGTTATCCGTATTCTGCTGGCACTGGTGGCTGTAAGGCTGCTGGAAATTGTGGGCCTTACGCTGGCCGGCGGCTTTTTGCTGCTTTGGGTATGCTGGCGCATGTACCGCGAAATGCGGGAAAGCCATGCAGGTGATGATGCAGGCCCTGCGCCACCAGCCAGCTTGGGGAAAGCGATTTTCCGTATCCTGATTGCTGATTTGTCCATGAGCTTGGACAACGTGCTGGCTGTTGCCGGTGCCGCGCGGGAACATCCGGGTATTCTTATAGCCGGTCTGGCGCTTTCCGTGTTGCTTATGGGGCTGGCGGCTTCTGTTATTGCCCGCCTGCTGGATAAATATAAATGGATTTCCTGGGTTGGCCTGCTGATTGTTCTGGCCGTTGCTATTGAGCTGATTGTGAAAGGTGGTGGCGAAGTTTGGGGGCATTTGCCCCACTGATTGGAGGCTGGTGCGGAAAGCACTTGCCAAGGCGCGGGAAACGCGCTGATTCTGCGGTATGAGACGTTTTGCGATTTCGTACCGATACCGCCTTGTGGCTGCTGTTTCTCTGGCGTGTGTGGGGCTGAGCGCCTGCTCGTCCTCCTCGCCAGAGCAGCAAGGAGCCTCTGAAAACCGTTTGGCATGGCCAACGGAGCAACAGGCCGCCCAAGGCACACCCCCTACAAGTGATGTTGCCAGCCGGTTGACGGTTTGGCTGGGGTTGGTGAAATCCTCGCAGAACAGTACGCAGGCTTATGCTGATTTTCTGCAAACACGTCCGGTGTGGCCCCGTTGGCAGTTGCTGACATCACGCATGCAACTGGCATTGGCCAGGGAAGCAGATCCGGCAGTGCTGGCCCGGCTTTGCGCCACACAAAATCTGACATACGGCCCTGCCCTTGCGCAGTGTGCCACGCAGGTTCCGGCCTCGGCAGATTTAAGCAAACGCTTGAATACAGAAGCCGCACAGGCTTGGGTAAATGGCAATGATGCCAGCTCCGCTGCCACGGCGCTGCAAAGCAACTTTGCATCTGCCATAACGCCAGAACGTTCTTGGTCGCGGTTTGATCGTGAAGAGAAAAATGGGTTGGTCGCGGCAGCCAAGCAAACCCTACCCTACCTTTCTGCCCAAAAGCAGCCGCTGGCGCAGGCCCGCCTGGCTTTTCGTGCGGATGATCCGGCAGCAGAAACACTGGCTGCTGCCCTACCCGCTAATCAGCGGTCTGACCCGTATCTTATTCTCGATCATGCACGCTGGCTGCGTAAACAGCAGCGTTATGATGAAGCCGTGGCGTTATGGAAAAGCGCTGGTGTAGATGCCGAACGCAGCACACATGGTGCCTCATTCTGGCGGGAACGAGATACGCTGGCGCGTGAACTGATTCAGGCTGGTCGTGCTGCCGATGCTTTTGCCGTGGCCAATGATACCGCGACCACACCAACAAACAGGCTGGATGCACAGTTTCTTTCCGGTTGGATTGCCCTGCGCCTGCAGCATGATCCGGCCACAGCGGAAACTTTTTTTCGTCCGCTCGCACAGTCCTCAGCCCTTATTACGCGTAGCCGCGGCTTTTACTGGCTTGGGCGGGCACGTGCTGCCGCAGGAGATTCTGCTTCGGCCCATGCAAATTGGCAGCAGGCAGCGGCCCTGCCCGGCACATTTTATGGGCAAATGGCAGCCGCTGCACTGGAAGGCCGCAACAATGTGCTGCTGGACCCCGCCAATGTGCCAGAGGAAACGCGCACGCGCCTGAAAGCCGAGCGTGACCCGGAAACAACCACATCAGAAGATGTTTACGTTTCAGGCAGTGAGCTGGCACAGGCAGCCCAGATCCTTGTTTCATGGGGAGATCGCCCCCATGCGCGAGATTTTATGAACATGCTGGAACAGCAGGTTACAAGTACGCCGCAGCGCCTGGCACTTTCTTCCTTGTCTGCACAGTTGGGTTTGCCGGATATAGCTGTAACAGTCTCCCGCCATGCTGGCCGAGATGGTGTATTTCTGCTGCGCTCTGGCTGGCCTCTGCCTTATACGCCGCCATCCAGCACTTTGCCTGCGGGCGTTGCGCTCGGTTTGATGCGGCAGGAAAGTAACTTTAATCCTGATGCAGTGAGCCCTTCCAATGCTATTGGGCTTATGCAGCTTAAACCTTCCACTGCAGGAGATATGCTGCGTGTAACGGGCTTACCGGCCTCTGCTGCAACGGCTGCCGGGCTGCATGATCCGGAAAACAACATGCGTTTGGGCACCGCTTATCTGGAACATATTCAGTCCCGCTTTGGGGCTGTGGTGCCGTATATGGCCGCAGCTTATAATGGTGGGCCTACCCGTTTGGCACGCTGGCTGAGCACCGCTGGCAATCCAGCCCAGAACGGTGCTTCGGCCGAAGAGATGATCGACTGGATTGAGAGTATTCCCTATTCCGAAACGCGGAATTACGTGCAGCGTGTGTGGGAAAACATGACCATCTATGTGGCATTGGGGAACCAGTAAAATGGATATGGCACGGCTGATAGCAACATTTGGTGGGTGTGGGCTTTCTCCCCGCGCGCCGGGTACGGTTGGTTCTTTGGCGGCACTGGTGGTGGGGTTGCCTTTGTTAAAGCGCCCGCGACTTTTGGTGGCAGGTATTGCTGCTGTAACCGTGGTGGGCTGGTGGGCCACAAAACGCAGCGGCAAAGGCGAAGATCACAGTTGGATTGTGATTGATGAAGTGGCTGGCATGTGGATAGCCCTGCTGGCATGCCTACCTAAAACAGAGGAACAGGCCCATGAAAAATGGTTCTGGATGTACCCTCTGCTCTCGTTCGCCTTTTTCCGCTTATTTGACATTACAAAGCCCGGCCCGGTGGGTGTGCTGGATAAGCGGCACGATGCCACAGGTGTGATGGGAGATGACGTAGTTGCAGGCGCCATGGCGGCGTTATGTGTAAAAGGCGTGCGTACGGTTATGGCGCGCGCATCACACTAAGCGGAAGGTTTTGGCAATGTCTGCCGCTCATGCCGGTTTTTCAGAACTCTCTGTGCTGGCTGCTGCTGAACGCACCCTCACCCGCTTGCGGCAAGTAGATGGACATGTGGTTACGGCAGAAAGCTGCACAGGTGGCTTGGTTGCAGCCATGTTGACGCATTTTTCTGGTTCTTCCGATGTTACGGAAGGCGGGTTTGTAACGTATTCCAATACCATGAAGCAAAAGGTGCTGGGGGTTCCGGCCAAAATATTGGAAAAGCATGGGGCTGTAAGTGCGCAAACCGTGGAAAAAATGGCTGAAGGGGCATTAGAGGCCTCTCCGCTCGCGACTGTTTCTGTCGCCATTTCGGGTATTGCTGGGCCGGATGGAGGATCAGCAGAAAAACCCGTAGGACTTGTATGGTTTGCAACGGCCATGAAAAACGGCGCTGTTATCTCGGACAAGCAGGTTTTTTCAGGCAGCCGGGAAGATGTGAGAGCGCAAGCGGCATTGCATGCGTTTGAGCTGATTTTACAGCGTTTGGGCTAATGCTTACAAAAAATACTGCTGCCGAAACAGATGCCGGCAGCAGCACGTACGTTCAAATTACTGAACAGGAACAGGAGCCGGCAGCGGAGCATTTGTTGGCACCGTAGCGGTAGGCGCTGTGGGCAGAGCTGGCGCTTTTACGCCTGTGCCTGCAGCGACCGGAGCCGGAATGCCAGATGCAGAAACGCCCGGTGCAGTAAGAGCCGGTGCAGATGGAGCTGTTACGGCAGGAGCTGCGCCAGCAATGGCAGGCACCTGATTGTTCTGTGCAGCTGCCAGGCTTTTGGCGTTCAGATCTGCTGTTTCAGCATCACCATTGTTCTGTGCGGCTTTTTCACCTGCAGCACATTTGCCTTTCAGGCAATGTTCATGGTGATGGTGCGCATGCATGCCATGATGCGTTGCGGTTTCAGCAGCCATAGCTGGCGCAACAGCCAGAGTTGCAGAAGATGCCAGCAGAGCTGCCGCAAAAAGTTTTTTCATATGGATATATTCCTTCAATAAGGTTGAATCGCCTTTTCACAGGCAATTCCCATATTCCACAACAGGTTACAGAAAATTGCCTGCATGCATCATAAGCAGGGTTTCAACCGAAACAAAGGAATAAACCAAAGAAAATACCCACTCCCCCCTCAGGTGGCGGGGTGCTCACTGGTACAGGCTGTTGCCGTATTGGTGACTGGCGTTTGTGGCGGCCCGTATACTTCCCGCGCGCGTTTGATAAAGGCAGAAACCATCAGCCGTGTGGCTTCTGTAAACACAACACCAATAGCCGCCTGTAAAATGCGTGAACGAAACTCAAAATCTACAAAAAACTCTACAAGGCAGCCTTCAGGCGTTGCTGTGAATTTCCAGATATTGCGCAAATACCTAAAAGGCCCGCGCTCATACCGAACGGTAATGGATGATGGACGGTCCAGAGTCACGCGCGATGTAAAACTTTCCCGGAACGGGCCAAAACCAATGGTTAAGTCCGCAACAAGTTCTGTGGCGGTGCGAGTGCGCACTTTGGATGCAACACACCAAGGCAGAAACTTGGGATACTGGCCAACATCGGCAACAAGATCAAAAATCTGATCCGGGCGATAAGGTAAAACACGCTTTTCTGCGTGCTGTGGCATTACTGATCCTCCTTCAGGCGGGCATTGCGTGCATCACGCAGTGCGGCAAAGTCGGCATCGGCATGGTAGGAGGAGCGCGTAAGCGGGCTGGAACTTACCTGTAAAAAACCTTTTACGCGTGCCATTGTGCCGTAATCCTCAAACTCTGCCGGGGTAACAAAACGTGCAACTGGGGCATGTTTGACTGTAGGCTGGAGATACTGGCCCATTGTAATAAAATCTACATCTGCCACGCGCAGATCATCCATGACCTGAGCGAGTTCCATTTTTTCTTCCCCCAAACCAAGCATCAGCCCGGATTTGGTAAAGATGGATGCATCAAGCTGTTTAACCCGATCCAATAACCGCAGAGACTGGTAATAACGCGCCCCCGGCCGAATGGTCGGATACAAGCGTGGCACGGTTTCCAGATTGTGGTTGAAAACATCAGGCCGTGCTTCAACAACCACTTCTAACGCGTTCTTTTTGCGTAAAAAATCTGGTGTCAGGATTTCGATTGTTGTTTCTGGTGCCGCTGCACGGATGGCGTGAATAACGCGGGCAAAATGGTGTGCGCCCCCATCTTCCAGATCATCCCGATCTACCGATGTAATAACAACATGCCGTAGGCCAAGGCGTGCCACGGCTTCTGCCACACGGGTGGGTTCATCCGCATCCAACGCATGCGGCAGGCCGGTAGTAACATTGCAGAAAGCGCAGGCCCGGGTGCAGATTTCCCCCATGATCATCATGGTGGCATGGCGCTGAGACCAGCATTCCCCAATGTTGGGGCATGCGGCTTCCTCACACACGGTTACCAGTTTGTTGCTGCGCATCAACGCGCGTGTTTCGTGGTAAACTGGGTGGTTAGGTGCCTTAACGCGTATCCAGTCCGGTTTGCGGGCTATGGGGTTGTCTGGCCGGTGTGCTTTTTCTGGATGACGCAGCTTGTTGGGGCTGCTGCCTCCTGTTCGATGATCAATCACAACGCGAATAGACATATCTTTGCCCGCTTTTGCCAAGGGTTACCACAGAACTGGAACGCTCCTGTCGTGGCGTCAAGGCAGGAACGCTCCAGATAGTGCTTTGGCAACATCAAACCCTTGAGATGATACACCAAAACTAGAAGTGAAGCGCCCCGCCATAAGCGGCCAGAACGGCTTCGTGCATGGATTCAGAAATGGTGGGATGAGGGAAAATGGTTTCCATCAGCTCGGCTTCAGTCAGCTCTGCTGTGCGGGCAATCACAAAGCCCTGGATCATTTCCGTAACTTCCGCACCAATCATATGCGCGCCCAGCAGTTCGCCTGTCTGGGCATCAAATACGGTTTTCACCATGCCTTCAGGCTCACCCATGGCAAGTGCTTTACCGTTAGCCATAAGCGGGAATTTGCCAACGCGCACCTTGTAACCGGCTTCCTTGGCACGAGCTTCTGTATACCCAACAGAAGCCACCTGAGGCCGACAGTATGTGCAGCCCGGAATTTTTGTAACATCAATAGGATGCACGGTTTTACCAGCAATGGCTTCAACACACATAACAGCTTCATGGCTGGCTTTGTGTGCAAGCCACGGGGCTCCTGCCAGGTCACCAATAGCGTAAACACCGGGTTCACCCGTGCGGCACAGATCATCCGTGACCACATGTGTGCGGTCTACTTTGATCTTGGTGCCTTCCAGCCCGATATTTTCAACGTTGCCGACAATACCCACGGCAGAAATAACGCGGTCTACGGTAATGGTTTCCGTTTTGCCGCCTACTTCCACTGGCACAGTTACATCGTTCTTGCCCTTTTTCAGCGCCCCAACCTTGGCGCTGGTGAGAACGCGCATGCCCTGTTTTTCAAATTCCTTGCGGGCCAAGGCGCTGATTTCTTCGTCTTCCACGGGCAGAATACGCGGCGCAACTTCCACCAGCGTTACTTCCGAACCCATGTTGCGATAGAAGGAAGCAAATTCCGTACCGATAGCGCCAGACCCAATGACGAGCAGCCGCTTGGGCAGTTCATCTGGCACCAAGGCTTCCCGGTAAGACCAGACAAGCTTACCGTCTGCTTCCAGCCCCGGCAATGCACGCGCACGTGCACCTGTAGCCAGAATAACGTGCTTGGCGGTAAGGGTTTGTGGTGCACCACTTTCCGGCTGCACCAGCACCTTGCGCTTACCGCCAGCAGCAACGCCATTCAGCTTGCCAAATCCTTTAAAAACAGGAACTTTGGCTTTTTTCAGCAGGTGCTGCACACCAGATGCAAGCTGTTTGGAAACAGCACGGGACCGTGCAACAATTGCTTTAAAATCAAAGCTTACGCCATCAGCTTTAAAGCCATATGTGCCCAGATCATGCAGTAGATGGTTGATCTCGGAAGCACGCAGCAAAGCCTTGGTGGGAATACAACCCCAGTTCAGGCAGATGCCCCCAAGGTGGTTGGCTTCCACCACTGCAACGGAAAGCTTAAGCTGTGCTGCCCGAAGTGCCGCTACATAACCGCCCGGCCCACCGCCAATAACGATGATATCAAAATCAGTCTGGCTCATAATATGCCTGATCCTCAGAAAGCCGTGCGGTTAGAGAACGAGTGAAAGCGGAGATTCAACCGCTGTGCGGAAAGCAGAAAGCCAACGCGCAGCCGCCGCACCATCCACCACACGGTGATCCACCGAGAGGGTAACGGTCATGACTGTAGCAATAGCCAGCTCATTCCCTTTTACCACAGCCTGTTTTTTACCTGCTGCAATAGCCAGAATGGCAGCCTGCGGCGGGTTAACAATGGCGGCAAAGTCTTTCACGCCGTACATCCCCATGTTGGAGATGGAGAACGTGCCACCCTGGAATTCTTCCGGCTTCAGCTTGCCAGCGCGGGCGCGGGCAATCAGATCCTTGGCTTCCTGACTGATATCTTTCAGGCTCTTGCGGTCTGCCTGTTTGACAATAGGCGTGATCAGCCCATCATCCAGAGAAACCGCAACCGAGATATCTGCATCTTCGTGCAGGATCATGGCATCTTCGGTGTAAGACGCGTTTACTTCCGGGACCTGCTTAAGGGCAACGGCAGAAGCCTTAATGAGCATATCGTTTACAGACAGCTTGAAGGCATCAGCCCCTTCTGCTGGAGACATGGCATTAAGCTGCGCACGCAAAGCAAGAAGTGCATCCAGTTCTACATCTATGGAGACATAGAAGTGCGGAATGGTGGCTTTGGATTCACTCAGGCGGCGTGCAATAACCTTACGCATAGTGGTGTGCGGCACCGCACTGCTGCCACCTGATGCAGGCAAGGCAGAAGCCACCTGCCCTGCACTTGGGGCTTTGTTAAGAGCGGCTTCCACATCCCGTTTAACAATACGGCCATTTGGGCCAGTGCCTTGAATGGCTGCCAGATCAATATTCTTCTGGCGTGCAATGCGCCGCGCCAGTGGAGAGGCCACAACCCGGCCAACAGGCTTATCTGCCCGCTGTGCAGGTGCGGCCTGCGCTGCCACTGGTGCAGAAGCAACAGGTTGCGGCACAGGGGCTGGCTCAGCAGACGCCACGTTTTTAGGCGTGGCGATGTTATCTGGCACCGCCTCACCTTCTTCCACCAGAATGGCGATAGGTGTGTTGACCGCAACACCTTCTGCGCCTTCCTGAATAAGGATGCGGCCCAGAATACCTTCCTCAATGGCTTCTACTTCCATTGTGGCTTTGTCGGTTTCAATCTCGGCCAGAACATCACCGCTGTTTACGGTGTCCCCTTCCTTTTTCAGCCAGCGGGCCAGTTTGCCCTCTGTCATGGTAGGAGAAAGGGCGGGCATTAAAATTTCAGTCGCCATCTGTCATTCCCTCACATCAGGCCAAGTGCGGCTTTAACCACATCTTCAGGCTGTGGCAGGGCCAGTTTTTCCAGATTGGCGGCAAACGGCATAGGCACATCCACACCCGTTACACGGGCCGGTGGAGCATCCAGCCAATCAAACGCATGTTCGATTATCTGCATGGCAACTTCTGCGCCAATGCCTGCAAACGGCCAGCCTTCTTCTACTGTAACCAAGCGGCTGGTTTTCTTTACGCTTTCTACAATTGTATCTGTATCCAGCGGGCGCAGGCTGCGCAGGTTGATAACTTCTGCCTCAATACCCTGTTTGGCCAGCTCAGCCGCAGCATCCAGTGCCGTGGTGACAGCAATGGAGAACGCAACAATTGTAACATCCGAGCCAGTACGTTCGATCTTGGCCTTGCCGATGGGCACAATGAAGTCTTCATCAATCGGGCATGGGAATTTGCGCCCGTAAAGAATTTCGTTTTCCAGCACCACAACAGGGTTCGGGTCGCGGATAGCAGCGCGCAGCAGGCCTTTGGCATCGGCGGAAGACCAAGGCACAACCACTTTCAGGCCCGGAACATGGGCGTACCAGCTACCGTAGCACTGAGAATGCTGTGCACCCACGCGAGATGCCGGGCCGTTTGGCCCGCGGAACACAATGGGGCACCCCATCTGGCCGCCAGACATATACAGCGTTTTGGCTGCGGAATTGATGATGTGGTCAATAGCCTGCATGGAGAAGTTCATGGTCATGAACTCCACCACGGGCTTGAGGCCAGTAAGGGCAGCACCCACGGCCATGCCAGTAAAGCCATGCTCAGCAATAGGCATGTCAATTACGCGCTTTTCGCCAAATTCCTGCAACAGGCCTTGGGAGATTTTGTAAGCACCCTGATATTGGGCAACTTCTTCACCCATCAGGAACACGTCTGGATCACGCTGCAATTCGGCGGCTAGAGCATCACGTAGCGCTTCACGCACAGTGATTTCCTGCGTCTCACCCCAGTCTTTTTCTTCTTCAACAGGGGCAGATACCGGCGCGCTTACAGGGGCCGAGGCTACAGGCTGTGCTACGGGTAGAGCTTCTGCGGAAGCTGCACTTTTAGGCGTGTCGATGTTATCTGGCACTGCCTCACCTTCTTCCACCAGAATGGCGATAGGTGTGTTAACGGCAACGCCTTCTGTGCCTTCTGCTGTAAGAATACGGCCTAGAATACCTTCTTCAATGGCTTCTACTTCCATTGTGGCTTTGTCGGTTTCAATCTCGGCCAGAACGTCACCGCTATTTACAGCGTCCCCTTCCTTTTTCAGCCAGCGGGCCAGTTTGCCCTCTGTCATGGTAGGAGAAAGGGCGGGCATTAAAATTTCAGTCGCCATGTTTATGCTCAAGCCTCCAGAACAACATCCGTATAAAGTTCGGCCGGATCTGGTTCCGGGCTGGTCTGCGCAAATTCCGCAGAGTCGTTCACGATGCCCTTGATCTCGGTTTCCATGGTTTTCAGTTCTGCTTCTGTCACGCCAGAATCCAGCAGGATGTGTTTAACGTGTTCAATAGGATCACGCGTTTTGCGGACTTCATCCACCTCATCTCGCGTGCGGTATTTTGCCGGGTCAGACATGGAATGGCCGCGATAGCGGTATGTCATCATCTCCAGCAGGTAAGGCCCCTTCCCTTCACGGCAATGCTTTACGGCTTCTTCTGCTGCCGCATATACGGCGGCAACATCCATGCCATCCACCCGCTTGCCGGGAATGCCCCATGGCTCGCCATTTTTGTAGAGTTCGTGCGATGCAGATGCCCGCTCAACAGCGGTGCCCATGCCGTAACGGTTGTTTTCAATAACAAAAATACAGGGGAGCTTGAGCAGAGCAGCCAGGTTGAAGCTTTCGTAAACCTGACCCTGGTTGGCTGCGCCATCACCAAAATAAGCTACGGAAACTTCATCCGTATCACGGTATTTGTTGGCAAATGCCAGCCCGATACCCAAAGAAACCTGAGCGCCAACAATGCCGTGGCCACCGTAAAAGTTCTTCTCGCGGGAGAACATATGCATGGAGCCACCCTTACCGTGGGAATACCCGGTAGAACGGCCCGTAAGCTCTGCCATCACGCCACGGGGGGTCATGCCAGCCACCAGCATCTGCCCATGGTCTCGGTAAGATGTAATCAGCTTATCGCCATCTTTCAGGCTCATCTGGATACCAACCACCACAGCTTCTTGCCCAATATACAAGTGGCAGAAACCGCCAATCAGGCCCATGCCGTAAAGTTGCCCGGCTTTTTCTTCAAAGCGGCGGATCAGAAGCATGTCATAGTAGGCTTTAAGAAACTGGTCTCGTGTTAAGGAAGGACCGTTATTTCCTGCCTTACCGACCTGTTTGGCGTTCGTTCCCATGCGTGATGAACCTTCTGCGATATGTAAACAGTTCGTAATAAATGGTGCGTAACAGCGGCATCAGTTTCCGGATATTTAGGTATTTCCTAAAGCTCCAGTAAAACCGCATGGTGTTTCGCGTGATTCATTATGCAGCGTTGTAGTCTCCTGAGCGCCCTCCACTTTTGTGGAGGAGCTTTATATTTTCTATCTGCATGCCGCGGTCAACTGCTTTGCACATATCGTAAAGTGTAAGGGCCGCGGCAGACACGGCGGTTAACGCTTCCATTTCCACCCCGGTTGCGCCGGTTGTTGTAACAGTTGCGGTAATCTCGATCCTGTTATCATTCGGCGCCAGATCTACAGTAACACTGCTCAGGCTAAGCGGATGGCAGAGCGGGATAATATCTGCTGTTTTTTTGGCGGCCATAATGCCAGCAATACGGGCCGTTGCCAGAACATCACCTTTTGGGGCCGCGCCTGAAAGGATCATTTCCAGTGTTTGGGGCTGCATAATAATTGCCCCGGTGGCAACAGCCTTGCGACGTGTGGCAGCCTTGGCGGAAACATCCACCATATGCGCATGCCCTGCCGCATCCAGATGTGTGAGTGCTGGAGAGGGCACGTTAGGCCAGCCCCAGAAGTTTTTTGGCGGCATCGCCCGGGTGAGGATCTCGCAGGAGGGATTCACCCACCAGAAAGCCTGTTACACCGATGCTGGAAAGCTGCACGATATCTTCATGCGTTTTGATGCCGCTTTCAGACACGATAATCCGATCTGGCGGCACAAGCGGAGAAAGCTCCCGCGTGGTGTCTAAGCTGGTTTGAAGTGTTTTGAGGTTGCGGTTGTTGATACCGATCAGGAAGGTATCCAGCGCAAGGGCGCGGTTGAGTTCTTCCTCATCATGCACTTCTACCAGCACATCCATATCCAGCCCTTTGGCATGGTCAACCAGTTCCAGCGCCATTTCATCGGACAGAATGGACATAATCAGCAGAATGCAATCTGCCCCGATCATGCGGCTTTCATAAACCTGCCACGGATCAAGGATAAAATCCTTGCGCAGAACTGGAAGGGAGCATGCAGCCCGCGCCTTGCCCAGATCTTCGTTATCCCCATGAAAGCAGGAGCTTTCGGTCAGCACGGAAATACAGGCTGCACCGGCTTGCTCATATTCTGCGGCAATTTCTGCGGGATCATAGGTTTCACGCAGGATGCCGGCAGAAGGAGAAGCCTTCTTGATTTCTGCAATCAGGCCAACGGCCCGGTCCGCAGCTTTTTCCTTCAGCGCCCGGCCAAACCCGCGCGGTGCCTCTTTGGTTTCCTGCGCTTTTGCCGTGATTTCCTTAAGGGACATCAGGGTGGAGCGATGTTCAACTTCCAGCTTGGTGCGTGCGCAGATGCGGGAGAGAACATCCGGCAGTTCGTCAATCTTGCTGGCAAGAGTGTCCGAAGCAGAAGCTGCCGAGGACGCGAGTGGTGTATCGTTCATGATTATCCTGTCATGTCTCAGGCGCGTGCATCCGGGGCGGAAGCGCGCAAACCATTCAGCACTGCCAGAGCCGTGCCATCATCCAGTGGGCGTGCGGCCTGTACCACACTTTCCCGCAAGGCCTGCGGATCAATGCGTCCGTCCCGCAGGAGTGTTACCCGCCCTGCCACATGGAGTGCGCAGGCGGCGTTCAAAACCACTGTATCACGATATGCCCCGGGTGCGCCATGCAACAAAGCTTCCAGAGCTTGTGCATTATATTGGGCATCTCCCCCCAATATGGTGCTAACGGGGGCATGGGCAAGGCCAGCCATTTCCGGCGTAATGGAAAACGGGCAGATGGCACCATCTTCTAGCGCTACAACCTGTGTTGGGCCAGCCAGTGTAATTTCATCAATACCGCCCTGCCCGTCTGATGGCAGGCCGCACACGGCCCAGACTTTCTGGGAGCCCAGATTTTTGAGCACATTGACCATCGGCTCTAGCCATGCGGGTGAGAACACACCCACAAGCTGCCGTTTAACACCTGCCGGGTTTACCAAAGGCCCCATCAAGTTAAACAGCGTGCGCACCCCAAGGGCTTTACGCACCGGAGCCGCAAAACGCATAGCGGGATGATGATGCGGGGCAGACAAAAAGATGGCCTTATGCGCCTGCATCTGCTCCGCCAGAACTTCAGCTTGGGCAGAAAGCGGCACACTCAGCGCGGCCAGCACATCAGACGCGCCGGACCGGGAGGAAATGGCCCTGTTGCCATGTTTGGCAACAGGCACACCAAGCGCACCCAACACAAAGGCCACAGCGGTGGATACATTCAACGTGCCGTAATTGTCTCCGCCGGTGCCGCATACATCTATTGTATCGGCAGGCATGGCGGGCACGCTGTGCATACGGGCCCGTAAGGCTGTTACACCACCAAGCAGTTCTTCCTGCGTTTCACCGCGCACGCGTAAGGCCATAAGAAAAGCCGCAATGCGCTCTGGCGCAATCAGGCCATCCATAATCACGCCAAAAGCGGCTTCTGCTTCGGCTGCGCTGAGTGCTTGTCCCTCAGCAACGCGCGCCAGAATGGAGGAAAAAAACTGTTCACCTGCCTGCTGAGACGTGGTCTCCTGAGTGGTAACAGACATCAGGCAACGGCCTGTTTTTCTTTCCAGGCAGCAGCGATGGAAAGAAAGTTTTTCATCAGATCGTGGCCATATTCCGAGGCAATGCTTTCTGGGTGGAACTGCACGCCCGAAATAGGATACTGCCGGTGGCGCACGCCCATAATCACGCCATCTTCTGTCCATGCCGTAACTTCCAGAGCATCTGGAATGCTGGCGGGTTCAAGCGTGAGGCTATGGTAGCGCGTGGCATTGAATGGGTTGGGTAGCCCTGCAAAAACATCTTGCCCGTTATGGAAAACGGGGCTCACCTTGCCGTGCATGGGCGTAGGTGCGCGTACGACTTCTGCGCCAAACACCTGCCCAATGGCCTGATGCCCCAAGCACACCCCAAAAACAGGCACCTTACCGGCTGCGGCAGATATCAGATCACAGCAAATGCCTGCTTCATTGGGGGAACATGGACCGGGAGAAAGCACAATGGCTTCTGGCTTGAGGGCCAGAGCATCTTCCACACTCAGGGTATCATTGCGGCGTACGTCACACTGCACACCCAGTTCACCCAAGTAGTGAACGAGGTTGAAGGTGAAGCTATCATAATTGTCGATCAGAAGGATCATGGCCGAATGATGACCTTATGTGCTGTTGGGGTCAAATAAGAATGGAACAGAAGCGGCATTAGGACCGCCCTGCCCTTGCCTGTTCCAGCGCAGCTTCTGCAGCGCGGAATACAGCGCGGGCTTTATGGCGTGTTTCTTCATATTCTGTTTCGGGCACACTGTCTGCCACCACGCCACAGCCTGCCTGCACATGCATTTGCCCGTCTTTTACAACAGCCATACGCAGCCCGATACAGGTATCCATATTGCCACCAGCACCAAAATAGCCAATGCACCCGGCATAGGTGGCGCGGCGGGTGCGCTCGACTTCATCAATAATTTCCATGGCGCGGATTTTAGGCGCCCCCGTAAGCGTGCCTGCGGGAAACGCGGCCACAAGAGCATCCAGCGCTTCCAGTTCCGGTTTTAGCGTGCCCTGCACGTTGGAAGAGATGTGCATGACGTGGCTGAAACGCTCAATGACGAATCGTTCCGTCACTTTCACCGTGCCGGGAATGCTCACACGGCCTACATCATTACGGCCAAGGTCTATCAGCATCAGGTGTTCGGCCAGTTCTTTCTGATCGGCCAGAAGGTCTTTTTCAAGGCGCAGATCTTCCTCGGCCGTTTTGCCGCGTGGGCGTGTGCCCGCAAGTGGGCGTACCGTCATGGTGCCGTCCTGCAAGCGCACCAGAATTTCGGGCGAGGACCCGACAAGTGAGAACTCACCAAAATCCAGATGAAACAGGAATGGCGCCGGATTGATGCGCCGCAGCGTACGATACAGCGCCAGAGATGGCAGCGGAAACGGCGTGGAAAAACGCTGGCTGGGCACAACCTGAAAGGCATCGCCGGCGGCAATATAATCCTGAATACGCTCCACAGCCTGACAGAACTCATCCTTGCTGAATGAAGAACGCGGTTCGGCGGGTTCGGGCAGGTTTTCCGGGGATTTAGGCAAAGGCGGAAGCGCCCCTGCCAGACATTCTCGCGCACGGCGGAGCAGGTCTTGCGCTTTATCCCAAGCTTGTCCTGCGGTTTCATCTTTTTGCGGGCGAACCGGTGCGGCTAGAATGAGTTCGTCACTCACCGTGTCAAACACAGCAAAAAGCCCGGGACGCATAAGGATGGATTCAGGCAGGTTCAGATCATCCGGGGGCGCATCTGGCAGATGCTCCATCTGGCGCACCATGTCATAGCCCAGATACCCAAACAGACCCGCAACCATGGGGGGTACGCCCTCGGGCAGTTCCAGACGTGTGGCGTGGATAAGCGCACGCAGGCTTTCCAGCGGTTTTTCTGTAAGAATGCGTGGAGCACTATCCGGTTTTTCCGGGGTTTCATCCAGCGTGATCTGCCCGTTATGGCAGGTCCAGATGATATCCGGTTTGAGGGCGATAACAGAATACCGCCCGCGCGATGTGCCGCCTTCCACACTTTCCAGCAGCAGAGTGTTTTTGCCAGTGCCGCCATCAAAGCGCGCAAGGCGCAGATAGGCTGAAACCGGCGTAAGCAGATCCGCAGCTTCTACAGAGAACACAACAGAAGGCTGACCTTGCGCCCAAGCAGCTTCACATTCCTGCCGAGAGGGTGAAGGCGCAATGCGTGCGGTAATGCTCATGGCGTGGCTTCTCCTCCAAATCCGGCAGCAGACAGTGTGGCCATCACGGCGCGTTCGTTAATATGGGGCGGCGTGCGCTTGCTTAATGCTTCAACATAACTGGCAACCAGATCATCGCTATCGGCCTGTGCCAGAGAGTCTTTCAGGCGCTGCACGCCATCAGCAGGAGCTGGTGGGTTGGGCACGAACAGTTTTGTCACAACAGCCACAAGGAAGTGACCATCATCTTCCGCCATAACTGCCTGTCCGGGCTGCATGCGCGGCAGATAGTCCATTAGTGCGTCTGGTATGTTTTTGTTGGGCTTGGCGTAGGAGAATGCTGCATCCCGCGTCATCTGTGCGCCCGGTGCGTTTGTTGTGCCCAGAGCCTGCTTGTTCTTGGTTGCCAGATACAGGTTTGTTGCCTGCTCATTTGCTGCATGCTTGCGGGCTTCGGCCTGCCATGCGGCCAGAACATCTGCATGTGCCTGCTCAAAGGTGCGTGGTGCTGCGGGTGTTGCGGTATCTACTTCCACAGCAAAGCTGCTGTTGTCTGGTCCATCAACAAGCGTTGCACGAGCACCGGGTTTTTGCGTGAAAATCTGGTGGATAATGGCTTCACGCAGCTTGCCTGATGCTGGCAGCGGTGCGGGTTCCTTATCCGCAGTCATGCCCTGTGCATCCAGCGTGCCTGCGGCAGCAACGGCACCCAGATCAGCCGGAATGGCATCTAGGCCTTTACCTGCAAGAGCATCCTGCAGTTTGCGTTTGCGTTCACCTGCAACAGATGGTGCAACGGCGGACCGATACTGTGAGAGGATGTCTTTTTTTGCATCCTCATACGGCGTGCTGTGCGGGGCCGTTATTTTGGTGACGCGAAAAACAGCCCATCCGCTTTCTGTTTTAAGTGGACCACTTACCTGCCCTTCAGGCGCCTGAAAAACAGCCTGCCGCAATGTGGCGGAAGGAATGGTGGATGGGCGCGCATTTGGCATTTCTACCGCAGCTGCATCTTTTGCGCTGTTCTGGATAGCCTGCCAGTTGCCCCCTACTTTCCACGCATTGGCAATGGCGGTTGCCTGCGCCTGATCTTGCAGAGTGATTAGCTGAATATCGCGTGTTTCTGGCACATCGTAGCGAGATTTCTGCTCATCATAAATGCGCTTGATGTCAGCTTCACCCAGAGTGATGCTGTCTGCCACCGTTTGCGGGGAAAGCACCACAATTTTGGCGTGGCGCAGTTCTGGCGTGCGGAACATCCACGGGTGGTTGTTGTAATAACGCTGGAGCACAGCATCATCTGGCGCTTTGGGTGTGGGCTGTGCATCAAACGGAATGCTCACAAAATCTACCACGCGCGTTTTTGCACCGTAGGTTAGAAAACGCTGGAGCATTGTGTCGGACACGCTGCCAGCCTGTGCCAAAGGCTGCAAAATGGTGCGGGTTGTCAGATCATTGCGCACCATGTCCAGAAAGCGCTGTTCGGTCAGCCCGCGGTCACGCAGTTTCTGATTGAAGCTGGCGCGGTCAAACTGGCCATTGGCCCCTTTGAAATAAGGAAGTGAGAACACTTCATCCCGCACAGCCGAATCAGGCACGGCCACTTTCAGTTTCTGTGCAGTGTTCAGCAGTTCTGCCTGCCCAATCAGGCGGTGCAGAATCTGGTAGGCAACCTGCCGCTGCATGGCCAGAGGAATTTGCGATGGATCGGTAACCCCCATCTGGCGTGCAATGGTTGGCAGTTCAGATTGTAGGGCTGTGGCCAGATCATCGGCAGAAACCTGCTGTTGCCCCACTTTGGCAACAACATCCGTTTCTTCCCCCATATAGCCCATAACATCGCCTATTCCCCAGCCGACAAACGCCAGAAAAATGACAATTGCAGTCACCCGGCCCAGCCAGGACTCAACAAAAACGCGACGTAGATAGGAAATCATGACCCGATGGATCCACAGCTATGCTTAAAAAACATCATACCACAAAAGGGTATGCACAGGCGCGGCACCATAAGGGTAGCTGCGGTGCTTGACCAGACATAACCGTGCCTGCACGCCAGACAGGCAAGAATAAGCCACCTGCTCTCTTGCCCCAAAGGGTGCGTCTATGGTTTAGCCTTCATGGAAGAACCATATTGTAAAACGCGCGTGCCCGTTGGCATGGCGCGCTACAGGCAAGGAGCAGGGCATGACCAGACAGATTATTGTCGGCAACTGGAAAATGAATGGCCTAAGCCGTGATTCGCAGGAACTCGTCAAGGCTATTACCAGCGGCCTGCCCGCCAACAGTGCGGATGTTGTGGTGTGCCCGCCCTTTACCCAGCTTGGGCTGCTGACAGATATGCTCAAACCCACACCCGTAAAACTGGGTGCACAGGATTGCCATCAGGAAGTTTCTGGCGCGCATACGGGTGATATTTCTGCCCCCATGCTGGCCGATCTGGGTGTGTCCTACGTTGTTCTGGGCCATTCAGAACGCCGTCAGGAACACGGTGAGCTGGATGAAACGGTGCGTGAAAAAGCCATGGCTGCCGCCAAAGCCGGGCTAACCCCTATTGTCTGTATTGGTGAAACAGAAGATCAGCGCGAAACTGGTGAGCACTTTGATGCGCTGGGTTGGCAGATCAAGGGTTCCCTGCCCGATGGTTTTAACGGTATTCTGGCATATGAGCCCATCTGGGCCATTGGTACGGGCCTTGCTGCCACCACCGATCAGATAGCCGAAACCATGAAATTCCTGCGTGAAGAATTGGTGCGGCAGTTTGGAGAGGCTGGAAAAGTCATCAAAATCCTGTATGGAGGGTCCGTAAACGCCGGGAATGCGGCCACCATCCTGCCCATTCCTGAAGTGGCGGGTGCGCTTGTTGGCGGCGCCAGCCTTAAGGCGGACGCGTTTCTTTCCATCGTCAGTGCAGCATCTGCTGCCTGATTTGCTGTTCTGATCTGGAATCTGACATGACCACAGCCCTGCTGATCCTGCATTTCTGTGTGACCATAGCCCTGATTGGCGTTGTGCTAATTCAGCGGAGTGAAGGCGGTGGCCTTGGAATTGGCAGCAGCCAGGGCATGGGGGCTTTCATGTCCGGCCGTGGAACAGCCAACCTGCTTACGCGCACAACGGCTGTGCTGGCTGGTGTGTTCATGCTGCTTTCCCTGTTGCTGGCCATGCTTTACAAAGGCTCTGTTACGGGTGAAGGGCACGATATTCTGGCCCAGCCCCCGGCAGCCACCACGCCCGCACCAGTTGCCCCGGCAACAACGGCTCCGGCTCCGCAGCCAGCTGCTCCGGCGCATCCGTAAAATGCAGGTTTCTCTCTCCTTTCCGCCTTGTGTGAGGAGAGAGCCCTTTTATCCCTTCAGCTCCGCATGTCCTGTGGCATGCGGTAGTTTGCGTTTGTCCATCTTTACCCGCCCGGCCTTGTCCGTGTAGGAAGTCTGCTCATGACCCGCTTTGTTTTTATCACCGGTGGTGTGGTATCCTCTCTTGGCAAAGGCATTGCATCTGCTGCCCTTGCTGCCCTGTTGCAGACGCGTGGCTACAAAGTGCGCCTACGCAAGCTTGATCCCTACCTGAACGTTGATCCCGGCACCATGAGCCCCTACCAGCATGGGGAAGTGTTTGTGACCGAGGATGGCGCTGAGACAGACCTTGATCTTGGCCATTATGAACGCTTCACAGGGGTGAACGCTTCCAAGGAAGACAACACCACAACAGGCAAGATTTATTCAGATGTTATCGCGCGTGAACGGCGTGGTGATTATCTGGGCGCAACCGTGCAGGTTATCCCGCATATTACGGATGCCATTAAAGATATTGTTGTGGCCAATACGGATGATCTGGATTTCGTGTTGGTGGAAATTGGCGGCACAGTTGGCGATATTGAAAGCCTACCGTTTCTGGAAGCTATCCGTCAGTTGCGCAATGATCTGGGTCCGGATCAGACCATGGTTGTGCACCTTACGCTGCTGCCATGGATCCCTTCTGCGGGTGAGCTGAAAACCAAGCCAACCCAGCATTCCGTTAAGGAATTGCAGAATGTGGGTATCCAGCCGCAGATTCTGCTGTGCCGGTGTGACCGCCCCATTCCGCCAACAGAGCGGCGCAAGATTGCCAATTTCTGTAACGTGCGGCCAGAAGCCGTTATTGCCGCACGGGATGTGGACACCATTTACTCCTGCCCCCTCTCCTACCATGCAGAAGGTATGGATACCGAAGTGCTCCGTTACTTCGGTCTGCCGCATGCAGAAGAGCCTGATCTGACAGGGTGGGAAAAGATTGTAGATGCCATCCGCCACCCGGATAACGAGGTGCGTATTGCAGTGGTTGGCAAATACACAGCCCTGCTGGATAGCTACAAATCCCTGAACGAAGCCTTGCTGCATGGTGGCATTGCCCACCGCACCAAGGTTGTTCTGGACTGGGTGGATGCCGAGGTTTTTGAAAAAGACCCTGCATCACTGGAAGCCAAACTGGGCGATGTAGATGCCATTCTGGTACCCGGCGGGTTTGGTGAGCGTGGGTCTCAGGGCAAGATTGAGGCCATTCGCTTTGCGCGTGAAAAAGGTATTCCGTTCCTTGGAATATGCTTTGGCATGCAGATGGCGGTTATTGAATGTGCCCGTAATCTGGCAGACCTGCCCAATGCATCCTCCACCGAATTTGGCTATACGGAAGAGCCTCTGGTAGGCCTGATGACCGAATGGGCACGTGGCAACGAACGCCTGCGCCGGAGCGAAGGCGGAGAACTAGGCGGCACCATGCGTCTTGGCGCCTACCCTGCCAAGCTGATTGAAGGCTCTCGCGCGGCAGAAGTGTATAATGCAACTTCCATCCGCGAGCGGCATCGTCATCGGTATGAAGTGAATATCCATTATAAGGATCAGCTTGAAAAAGCCGGGATGAAGTTCTCTGGTCTTTCACCAGATGGCATTTTGCCAGAAGTGGTGGAATACCCAGATCATCCGTGGTTCATTGCAGTGCAGTATCACCCGGAACTGAAGTCTCGCCCATTTGCACCGCATCCGCTGTTTGCCGGTTTTGTTGGCGCTGCGCTGGAGAAGGCTAAAAAAGCATGACGCAGGCATTGGGTTCAGATTTCCAGCTTGGGTCTTTGTACATCGGGAACGATCAGCCATTTGTGCTGATCGCCGGGCCGTGCCAGATTGAATCTGCGGCCCATGCCATGGAAACAGCCACAGCGCTGAAGGAAATCTGCCAGAAGGCTGGTATCGGGCTGATTTACAAAAGCTCGTTCGACAAAGCCAACCGCACCAGCATTTCCAGTGCACGCGGCATTGGCATGGCAGAAGGGCTGGATATTCTGGCAAATGTGCGCAACACGCTGGATATTCCGGTGCTGACAGACGTGCACGCGCCAGAACAGTGTGCGCCTGTGGCTGAAGCTGTGGATGTGCTGCAAATTCCCGCTTTTTTGTGCCGACAGACAGATTTGCTGCTAGCCGCCGGGAAAACAGGCGCTGCGGTGAATGTGAAAAAAGGCCAGTTTCTTGCCCCGTGGGACATGAAGCACGTAGCCGCCAAAATTGCCTCTACCGGCAATAATCGCATCATGCTGTGCGAGCGCGGCACCAGCTTTGGTTATAATACGCTGGTAAACGATATGCGCGGCCTGCCCATTATGGCCCAGACCGGTTACCCTGTTGTGTTTGATGCCACACATTCTGTGCAGCAGCCCGGTGGCTTGGGGGGCGCATCTGGTGGCCAGCGTGAGTTTGCCCCTGTGCTCTCTCGTGCTGCTTTGGCAATTGGTGTAGCGTCTCTGTTTATTGAAACGCATGAGAACCCGGACCAAGCACCGAGCGATGGACCTAACATGCTGCCAATTAAAACCCTGCCTGCTTTGCTGGAGCAGTTTAAACAGATTGACGCTCTCATTAAGGGGTAAGCAGCCAGCTTGCTTTCCAGCAAAAAGCCGCAACCTGATTTTTCAGGCTGCGGCTTTTTTTGTAGCTTCTGCAAGGGAGAGATAAATTCTCTCCCTTGTTTATGCAGGTATTAGACGTCCAGATTGGCAACCTTAAGTGCGTTGCCGACAATGAAGTCACGACGCGGTTCAACAATATCGCCCATCAGGGTGGTGAAAACATCACCCGCTTCTTCCACATCGCCTACGCGTACCTGCAACAGTGTGCGCATAGCCGGATCCAGCGTGGTTTCCCAAAGCTGGGCATCATTCATTTCGCCCAGACCTTTAAAGCGGTTGATGGTCAGCCCACGGCGGCCCTGTGCCAGCAGTCGGGCGTAAAGATCAGCCGGGCCGCTAAGCTGGTGCTCGGTGGTATCGTTTTTCAATGCTACGCCTTCTGCAAAGTCTTTTTGCAGGCGGTTTGCTTGCATGGTTAGCCAGCGGGCATCGTTACTGGCCAGCATAGTTGGGTCAATGCGGTACACTTCCCCTACCCCACGCACATTGCGGGCCAGTTCCACACCGTCCGCACTTGCAACGGCTTTCCAGCTTTTTTCATTTTCAGCAGATGCGGTATCAAGGCGCTGCTGCAGTGCTGGCATCCGTTGCTGAAGCTGCTCCACATCCGTTGTCAGCGCGCCAGCCAAGGCTACCTGTTCGATAATCCAGGATGGGATGCGGTTGGAAAGGCGGTTAATAGCCTGCGCTGCCTGCCGGATGAATGGAAGATCAGCAGCCAGTTCTTCACCACTTACTACGCGTTTATCTGTATAAACAAAGCTGGCATTGTTCAGGGCCTTGTTGAGCAGATATTGCTCAAGTGCTGCATCGTCTTTCAGATAGGTTTCTTCATTCCCGCGTTTGGCACGGTAAAGCGGTGGCTGGGCAATATAGAGGTAACCGCGCTCAATCAGTTCCGGCATCTGGCGGAAAAAGAAGGTCAGCAGCAGTGTACGGATATGAGAGCCGTCCACGTCAGCGTCAGTCATGATGACAATACGGTGGTAGCGGAGTTTCTCAATAGAGAAGCCACCCTGCTCTGGTTCACCACGGCCAATGCCTGTGCCCAATGCGGTAATAAGTGTGCCAATTTCGGCAGAACCCAGCATACGGTCAAACCGGGCGCGTTCCACGTTCAGGATCTTACCTTTAAGCGGCAGAATAGCCTGAAAGCGTCTGTCACGCCCCTGTTTGGCGGTGCCACCTGCGGAATCACCCTCCACAATAAACAGTTCAGCTTTGGCGGGGTCACGCGCCTGACAGTCTGCCAGCTTACCGGGGAGTGATGAAACGTCCAGCACCCCCTTGCGGCGTGTCAGCTCACGTGCCTTGCGCGCGGCTTCACGCGCAGAGGCTGCATCCAACACCTTGGAGATAACAATTTTTGCTTCTTTGGGGTGGGTTTCAAACCAGTGGCTGATAATGTCCGCGGCCGCGGCATGCACAACCGGCTGCACTTCGGAAGAAACCAGCTTATCCTTAGTCTGGGATGAGAACTTGGGGTCTGGCACCTTAACGGACAGGACAGCCGTCAGTCCTTCACGCATATCTTCCCCTTGCAGGGAATGCGCATCTTTTTTGGCAATGCTTTCGGCATATTTGCCAACAACGCGCGTAAGCGCCTGACGGAAACCTGCCAGATGGGCCCCACCATCGCGCTGCGGAATGTTGTTGGTGAAGCACAGCATGGTTTCATGGAAGCTATCGTTCCATGTCAGTGCAAACTCTACCTTAATGCCGTTATCCGGGTTTTCCAGACTGCCAGTAATAGGTGGCGCAAACAGCGAAGTGCGAGACCGATCCAGCCAGTTTACAAAAGCTTCCAGCCCGCCTTCGTAAAAGAATTTTTCTTCCCGCACGGGGGTAACGCGTGCATCACGCAGCACAATTTCCAAGCCGGAGTTCAGGAAGGCCAGTTCACGCAGGCGGCGTTCCAGAATGGTGAAATCAAAATCCGTTTTGGGGAATGTTTCACTGCTGGGTTTGAAGGTAACTTCCGTGCCAGAGGGCTCGGAAGAAGGGCCAACTATTTCCAGCGGGGCATCACGCTCACCGTGCTGGAAGCGAATGAAATGTTCCTGCCCGTTACGCCAGATGCGCACTTCCATCCATTCGGAGAGTGCATTCACCACAGCGGCACCCACGCCGTGCAGACCACCAGAAACCTTGTAGGAGTTCTGGTTAAACTTGCCGCCAGCATGCAGGCGCGTCAGCACCACTTCCGCAGCGCTGATGCCTTCTTCAGCATGCATATCTGTGGGAATGCCGCGCCCGTTATCACGCACGCTAACGCTGCCATCTGCGTTGAAAGTGACGACGCAGCGAGATGCAAAACCAGCCTGAGCCTCATCCACTGCGTTATCAATAATTTCAAACGCCATGTGGTGCAGGCCGGAACCATCATCCGTATCACCAATATACATGCCGGGCCGTTTACGGACAGCATCCAGCCCCTTCAGCACAGAGATCGACGCGGCATCATACTCTTCGGAAACGGCAGATGGCGTGGGCTGAGAGAGGTCGGTCATAAGAACGGTACGCTCCGTACAGGAAAGAACAAAAAACCTTTTATTCTTATACCCTGATCAAACCTCTGGGGCCAGATTGAGCAGCATGTTTTATGGGCTTGAGGGCAAAAAAGCTCCGTTTTTCAGGGTTTCAAACTGGGCAGTCTGCTTAAGGGGGGCAAAAGGCGCCTGATCTGTGCCGGTGAGCAGCACGGTTGTGCGAAAATCCTGCACAATTTCCAGTAATGAGGCCCGGCGCGCGGCATCCAGATGCACCAAAGGTTCATCCAGCAGCAAAATAGGTGGTTGCCCCCGATAGTCTGTGACAAGCCGGGCATGTGCCAGCACAACGCCAATAAGCAAGGATTTTTGCTGGCCAGTGCTCGCCAGTGCGGCCGGTTGTCTGGATGTGAGATCTTC
Organism: Acetobacter pasteurianus subsp. pasteurianus LMG 1262 = NBRC 106471; assembly: GCF_000285275.1. Taxonomy (GTDB): domain Bacteria; phylum Pseudomonadota; class Alphaproteobacteria; order Acetobacterales; family Acetobacteraceae; genus Acetobacter; species Acetobacter pasteurianus. The sequence goes on along the minus strand of NZ_CADO01000004.1, from coordinate 75,389 downwards.
TAACAGAAAATCACTGCGATGCGTGCCAAACGTGGCACGGCCACGTGCGGCATCATCTTCGCGCAAGTCGGCGAGTTTTTCTCGTAGCCAGTCCTCTACAGCCAGTGCCGGAGATGTTTCCAGTTTTTGAGCTACAGCGCATTCCAATGTCGCAATAGCAGCGGGGAAAGCACCCAGACCATTTTGGGCGTAATGGCAGATCTGGCGCACGGTTTCCTGCCGAGCCGCGGCCACAGCCACAGCATGCCGCGCCATGGAGGCCTCCAACCCAGAGAGCCATGAATGTTCGGAAAAGCGTGTTTGCAGCAGCCGGTTACGTTGTGTCATGGCGCGATCATACGCAGCCAGTTCCCGCGCATGGTGGGGCGTAACTGCCATAACCAGACGGTCCAGAAAGCGCCGCCTGCCGGACGCGCCTTCACTAAACAACCTGTCCATTTGCGGGGTAATCCACACAGCAGCAAGCGTATCTTCCCACGCCTCCTGCCCCCGGATCTGCCGCCAGTTTAATAAAAAAACGCGGCGGGGCCTCTCCTGCCCGCCCTGTGTGCCGGTGCCGAGTTCAAGAAACTCATCTTCAGTTTCAATGCGCGCAGAAACACCCCAGTTGGTTGCACCCATGCGGCCGAATTGTGTAAGGGGTGCCGCCCGCAGCCCTCTGCCCGGAGAGAGAAGAGAAACTGCTTCCAGCAAATTGGTTTTGCCGCTGCCGTTTTCGCCTGTCAGCACCAACAGGCTTGCATCGGGAGACCATACAAGCCGTTCGTAATTGCGAAAATTGGAAAGCGTAAGTTTAAGAAGCCGGGGCATGCCACGCTGCTTCTGTTGGCCAGCCTGCATTTTGGCAGTGCAGGCTGGCCGTAAGTGTTAAAGCAAAAAAACGGATCACACGCGCATCGGCATGAGAACATACAGTGCGGATGGGCTATCTACATCGCGCACAATGGTGGGGGATGCGCTATCTGCAAACGCAAATTCCACCTCTTTTTCCACCTGATCAGTAATGTCGTTCAAATAGCGTGCCTGAAAGCCGATTTCCAACCCTTCTGCATCGTAGGAAATGCGGTTGTCATCCAGTTCTTCCTTGGCTACCCCCTGCTCTGCACTGCTGGCAGACAGAGTGAGCAGGCCGGGTTCTAGCGTTAGTTTGACCGGGCGAGAGCGTTCCTGGCTAATTGCGGCAACACGGGCCACGGCATCGGCAAAGTCTTTTTTGCCAACCCGCAAAATGCGTGTGTTGTTGCGCGGGATAACACGTTCATATTCAGGGAACGTGCCGTCAATCAGCTTGGATGTGAGTGTAACAGGCCCTGCCGTAAACTGGATACGCGTTTCAGAAAGCGCAATTTCCACTTCTTCCGGCGCTTCATCAATCAGCTTGCGTACTTCGGCCACTGTTTTGCGCGGAACAATAACGCCCGGCATCCCGGCGGCACCTGCAGGCAAATCAGCTTCTACACGGGCCAGACGGTGTCCGTCAGTTGCCACGGCGCGCAGCTTGGCTTCGCCATCCACTTCTGTGCCATGCAGGAAGATACCGTTCAGGTAATAGCGGGTTTCTTCGGTGGAAATGGCAAAACGCGTGCGGTCTATCAGCGAATGTAGTGTGGTTGCAGGCAGTTTGAACCGATGCGGGAAATCCCCTGCGCCCATGGATGGAAAATCATCCACGCTCAGCACGTTCAGGCGGGTAGCATAGCGGCCAGCACGCAGCAGAAGCGGGCCTTCGCTATCGGCCTGATCCAGCTCTACATCCACGCCATCGGGTAGTTTGCGCACAATTTCGTACAGAACGGCTGCTGGTGCAGTTGTAGCCCCTTCCCGCGTGATCTTGGCGGGAACTTCCTCAACCACTTCAATTTCCATATCCGTGGCTTTCAGGCTGAGCTGTCCGTTAGCTGCCTGAATAAGAACATTGGCTAGAATGGGTATGGTGTTACGCTTTTCCGCAACACTCTGGATATGGGCCAATGCCTTAAGCAGTGTTGCGCGTTCCGCCGAAAACTTCATCTAACCCTCTTTCCTGCAAGACAGGGCCTCTGTTTTGCAAGAGGCATCCGCTTTTTCCACCCCGAAAAGTAACAGGTGGGCATTATCAGTCAATCCCTTTGGAATCTCTACGTTTTCAGCTTTCCAGCATCCGCCGCAGGAGTTCCACATCTTCTGCAAAAGCTGCATCCAGCCCCATAAGTTCCGTAACGCGATTTACCGCATGCATAACGGTTGTGTGGTCACGATTACCGAACTTGCGCCCAATTTCTGGCAAAGAGCGGCTTGTAAGCTGCTTGGCCAGATACATGGCAACCTGCCGGGGGCGTGCAACATTGCGCGCCCTACGGGCAGATGACATGTCTGTGAGGCGGATATTCCAGTGTTCTGCCACTTTTTTCTGGATTTCCTCAATCGTCACACGGCGGTCGTGCGCCTTGAGGATATCGTGCAGCACTTCCTGCGTAGCTTCCAGCGTAACCGGCCGACCAAACAGGTTGGCATGCGCGATCAGGCGGTTGAGCGCGCCTTCCAGTTCACGCACGTTGGACGTGATTTTGTGTGCCAGAAACTCCAGAACCTTACCGGGCACCACAACGCCAGAAGCCGCTGCTTTTGATTCCAGAATGGAAATACGCAGTTCAAACGTGGTGGCGTGAATATCTGCCACCATGCCGCAGCCCAAGCGCGTGCGCAGCCGATCTTCCAGCCCTGAGAGATCGGATGGAGATTTATCAGCCGAAACCACAATCTGCCGTCCGGCATCAACCAGCGCGTTAAAGGTATGGAAGAATTCTTCCTGCGTGTTGTCCTTGCCGATCAGGAACTGCAAATCGTCAATCATCAGCACATCGACGGAACGCAGCTGTTCCTTGAACTCGATGGTGGATTGAGAACGGATGGCCGCAATAAACCGATACATGAACTTTTCGGCAGACATGTAGGCCACAGACACATTGCCGCTCTGGATCAGTTCGGCCCCGATGGCGTGCATCAGGTGTGTTTTACCAAGCCCAACGCCGCCATAAAGAAACAGTGGGTTAAACCCAACGCTGGAGGGTTTTTCTGCAACGCGGCGGGCGCAGGCATAAGCAAATTCGTTCGGCTTGCCCACCACGAACGTATCAAACGTAAAGCGGCTATCCAGCGCGGTAACCAAATCACTCCGCACTTCTGGCGCGGTACGTGCTGCTGGGGTTGCCTCTTCCTGTGCGGGTGTTGCGGCGGCGGTGCTGGGCACATTTTCCAAAGGTATGGGCGCAGGATCACCGGCGCGGGCAACCTGTAGCTCTACCCGGCGGATGCTGGGGATTTCCTGATTCCACAGTTCACTCAGGCGGTCACCATACTGGCTTCTCACCCAATCGCGCAAAAAGCGCGTGGGCAAAAGCAGGGTGATTTCATCGCCATCAATCGGGCCCAGCGCAATTTTGGTCAGCCAGGTGCGGTATTCAACTTCGCCAACTTCGCCCTTCAGGCGGGCGCAGATACGCAGCCACGATTCCTCAAGCCCCTTGCCGTCTTCAAGCCGGGAAAAGGCGCTTTCGTCATCGTCCACTCCGATTGTCATTTTTGCTCCCGAGCGGTCATTAAGGCGCGAATGGGTTCACGCAATTCACAAAACTGGCGGCAAGTGTGCTGCCGGTGCTGTGCAACATCTGTAACGGCCTTGGCGGCCTATGGTGCAGGCTTGCTTTTATCTTGCGGAAAGATAGCCCGAACAGCGCCAAGCCATCCAGCAAGGTAAAGCAGTGAGAGCAAATGGAGCAATCAATATTTCATGCTGCCAGCCCTGCTTGCACTTTATCCAGCCAAGGTGGTGATAAAAACAAAGCCGAACCATCTGGGTGATGATTCGGCTTTATCTCAAAGCGTCAGATGGCCACCATTTAGGTGGCCCCGCACTTTCCTCAGGCCGGAGCCAGTGCTTTCACACGGGCAGACAGGCGGGAAATTTTGCGGGCCACTGTGTTGTGGTGGATAACGCCCTTGGTGGCCGCACGCTGGATTTCTGGCTGAGCAAGGCGCAGTGCTTCGCGCGCAGCGCCATGATCACCAGCTTCAACTGCGGTTTCTACTTTCTTGATGAAAGTACGCATGCGGGATTTGCGGGCGGTGTTACGAGCAGTCCGCTTCGCGGTCTGCCGGATGCGCTTACGCGCCGAAGCGATATTCGCCATGAGTTTCTATTCTGTCCAGCACTTAAGAAAGATTAAAAGGGCAGACACGCCGGAACGCGCTACCCAAAAGAGTAAGCGGTGCTGTAATGCACCTAAGCGCCTTCCGTCAAGCTTCTTCCGTGCCGACCACTAGGATTTTACCCGTTTTTCTGCCTTTGGGGACAAAAAAATGTGGATCGTCCGGCTTGTGTTATCTGCTGCACGCCAGAACATGCAGGGGTGCCGGGGCAATTGGGGCATGGTTTGCCCGTTTGCCCATATACCCGCCATGCGTGCTGGAAGTATCCTAGCCCGCCTTCTGGCCGCACATAATCTTTCAGGCTGGAGCCACCCGCTTCTATGGCCTCTTCCAGCACATCTCGTATGGCTTGCGCCAATTTGCGGGCTTTGGGGGCTGTAAGATTACAGGCCGGCATGGTTGGGGCAATGCCAGCCCGAAACAGGGCCTCGCACACATAAATATTGCCCAACCCGGCCACAACCTTCTGATCAAGCAGAAAAGGTTTGATAGGCATCCGCCTGTTCTTACTGGCGGCTAATAGGGTTTTGGGGGTAAAATCAGGCTCAAGGGGCTCAGGCCCCATGCCTGCCAGCAATGGGTAGGTATCTTCCTGATCTGTGGGAACCAGATCCAACATACCAAACCGGCGCGGATCTATGTACCCGCAACGCTTTCCGTCCTGCAGAATCAGCACGACGTGTTCATGCGGTAACGGCTCGGTTGGAGAATCGAGAAGCACACGCCCAGACATGCCCAAATGCCAGATTATGGACATTCCACCAGACAGGCGCATAAGAATATATTTGCCCCGGCGACGAAAGCCTTCTATCCGGCGGCCTTTGATTGTTTGTGAGAAATCGGCAGGAATCCGCCATCTCAGGTCGTGACGGCGCACAATTGCTTCTTTGATGGTACCGTTTTGCAGGGCAATCTGCATCCCGCGCATTACGGTTTCTACTTCAGGGAGTTCCGGCATGGCTAAAAAGCAGGGTATAGGGGAACCCCATGACCGACAACAGCTTTACGCCCTCCCCCGCTTCTTCTGACGCAACAGTGGAAGAAACGGATTTCGGCTTCCGTTCCGTAAGGAAGGAAGAAAAGAAAAACCTTGTTCGTGACGTGTTCGATAGCGTTGCTGGCAAGTATGACGTGATGAATGACATCATGTCCCTTGGCATCCATCGGGTATGGAAGCGTATTTTTGTAACAGAGCTTGGCCCGCAGCCCGGCATGTCTTTGTTGGATCTGGCCGGCGGCACGGGTGATATCACCTTTGGCTGGCTAAAGGGCGGCGGCGGCTCTGCCATCATGACCGACATCAACAGCAGCATGCTGTCTGTTGGGCGGGACCGGGCCATTGATCGTGGTTTTGTGTCTGATCTCTCCTTTTGCGTTGTGGATGCAGAAGCCATTCCGCTGCGTGATATGTCAGTAGATCGGGTTTCCATCGCTTTTGGCCTGCGTAACTGCACAGATAAAATGGCAGTGTTGCGTGAAGCGCGGCGCGTGCTCAAGCCTGGCGGACGCTTTCTGTGCCTCGAATTTTCTCGCGTTCAGGTAGCAGCTCTGGCCCCTATTTATGATGCATGGTCTTTTAAGGTGCTGCCTGCCATGGGCAACCTGATTGCCAAGGACCGTGACAGCTACCAGTATCTGGCAGAAAGCATCCGCACCTTCCCGGATCAGGAAACACTTGCAGAGATGTTCCGTGAGGCCGGGTTCTCTCACGTGCGGTATCAGTCTCTTTCCGGCGGTATTGCAGCCATTCATTCAGGCTGGCGCGTATAAGGCCAAAGGGTATGGATGTGGCTTTGCCTTCTCGTTCCATTCTGCTCATTGTGGGCGGCAGTATTGCTGCCTTCAAGGCGCCGGAGTTGGTGCGCCTGCTTAAAGGTGCGGGTATGCAGGTGCGCTGCGTGCTGACGGAAGGTGGAAGCCAGTTTGTAACGCCCCTTACCCTGCAAGCGTTAACTGAGGAGCCGGTTTATACAGACCTGTTCTCTTTAACGGCTGAGCAGGAAATGGGGCATATTGCACTTTCCCGCTGGGCAGATCTTGTTCTTGTCTGTCCTGCATCTGCCAATTTGCTGGCGCGCATGGCGGCGGGTCTGGCGGATGATCTGGCCAGCACGCTTTTATTGGCCACAGATGCGCCTGTTATGGCTGTTCCCGCCATGAATGTGAGAATGTGGGAGCACGCCGCCACGCAGGATAATGTGGCCACGTTGCAGCAGCGCGGTGTGCACGTTGTGCCGCCCGCCATTGGCCCTATGGCGTGTGGTGAGTTTGGTGCAGGCCGTATGCCAGAACCCGCCGATATTCAGGATGCCGTATTGGCCTTTTTTCGCCATCAGCAACAACAGAATGGCCCCTTGGCGGGTAAATCTGTTCTGGTAACGGCTGGCCCTACGCATGAACCGCTTGATCCTGTGCGGTATCTGGCTAACAGGTCATCTGGTAAGCAGGGTTATGCCATTGCAGCAGCATTGGCAGACCTTGGGGCAACAGTTACGCTGGTAAGTGGCCCAACTACGCTACGCGCTCCTGCCGGTGTTACATATGTTGCGTGCGAAACGGCTTGCCAGATGCTGGAATGCGTTAAGGCCGCCGCTCCGTTTGATGCTGCAGTCTGCACTGCAGCGGTAGCAGATTGGCGGCCTGAGGTGCAGGCTGGGCAAAAGATTAAAAAAATCAGCCGCGATGACGTGCCCGCTCCTATTCGGCTGGTAGCTAATCCGGATATTCTGGCCGAAATTTCGGCTCCCGGTCCGCAACGGCCCGCCCTGGTTGTAGGGTTTGCAGCGGAAACAGAAAAGGTTGAAGCGCACGCAACTGCCAAGCGCCAGCGCAAGGGATGTGACTGGATTGTTGCAAATGATGTAAGTGCTGGCACAGGTATTATGGGGGGTGATAGGAATCAGGTTGTTCTGATAACCGCCCAAGGAAGTGAACGCTGGCCGCATATGCCAAAGGAAGAAGTTGCACAAAGGCTTGCTTCCCGCATGGCAGATTGGTTTACAGAAACCTGATAGACTGTTTTTGAAATTTTTATAGAGGCTTGTTTATGTCTGCACCCATTTCTCCTTCGGCTGATCTTAGTGTGCAGGTGCAACGCCTCCATCATGCACAGGGCCTTCCCCTACCCACCTATGCCACGGCAGGTGCCGCGGGGATGGACCTGCTGGCCGCAGTAGCAGAACCCGTGGTGTTGCTGCCTGGCGCACGGGTGCTGGTGCCAACAGGGCTGCGTATTGCTCTGCCCCGTGGGTACGAACTTCAGGTGCGCCCTCGCTCTGGTCTGGCTCTTAAGCACGGCATCATTCTCCCCAACTCTCCCGGCACAGTGGATGAAGATTATCGCGGAGAACTGGGCGTTATTGTGCTGAATGCCGGGCAGGCTCCATTTACCATTGAACGCGGCATGCGTATTGCGCAGGCCGTTGTGGCACCCGTAACGCGGGTGGTATGGGCCGAATGTGATGAGTTGGATGAAACACAGCGCGGCGCAGGTGGGTTTGGCAGCACGGGAACCGGAGTGCCATGAACAGAAGCTGGATGAACCTTGTACCTAGGCCACAAGGTTCGTCTTCTCTGCCTTTACGTTATCTGAACAGCGCAGATGCCCTGCTGCTTTTGTGTCTGGCTGCAGCGGCAATAGCGCTTGGGGCGGCGGTAAGGCACATGCTGGGGCCATTGGTGGCACCCGCCAGCATGCCCATACATCTGGATATGTGGTACCTGCCCGGTTACGCGTTGCGTACAACCATACGCATGTTTGCGGCTTTGGCGTGCTCATTGGTGTTTACGTTTGTGTATGCAACGCTGGCCGCAAAAAGCAGGCGTGCAGGACAGATTTTGGTGCCGCTGCTGGATGTGCTGCAATCTGTTCCCATCCTTGGGTTTCTGTCTTTTACCATCACGTTTTTTCTGGGGTTGTTTCCGGGCCGCATACTGGGCGCAGAATGTGCGGCCATTTTCACCATTTTTACCAGTCAGGCATGGAACATGGCGTTGGGCATGTATCAGGGCTTGCGGTCTGTGCCGCCTGAGCTGGAAGAAACCGCCCGCTGCTTTGGTCTGACAAGCTGGCAAAAGTTCTGGCGGCTGGAAGTGCCCTGCACCATTCCATCCTTGGTGTGGAACGCCATGATGTCCATGGCCGGTGGCTGGTTCATGGTGGTGTATTCTGAAAGCATTACTGTTGGCAGCACGGATATCACCCTGCCGGGCATAGGCTCCTATGTGGGTATGGCCATAGACCAGCAGAATATTGGTGCTGTAGCCGCAGCCATTGTGGCCATGATGGTTGTTATTTTGGTGTACGATCAGGTGCTGTTCCGGCCTTTGGCGGCATGGGCTACACGCTTTAGGCTGGAAAGCGTTAACGCAACCCAAGTTGTGGAACCGTGGTTTTTGCGGCTGGTGCGCCGCACACGTTTGTTGCGGATGTGCGGGAACGCCCTGCTCTCTGTTGGCCGGCGTATTAGCTACCTGCCTCTTGGGTCTCGTCCCGATACCATGCGGGTCGATGCGGATGAGAGCACTGGTGGCCCGGATTGGCTGTGGTGGGGCTTGCTTCTGCTCGTCTGCATCGGGGCTTCATGGCAGGTGTGGGACTATGCCCATACGCATTACACACTTGGCCAGATTGCCTATGTGTTTGGGTTGGGCGGCATAACATTGGTGCGTGTGGTCAGCATGTTGGTGCTGGCTTCGTTAATCTGGGTGCCTGTAGGTATCTGGTGCGGGCTGGACCCAACTCGCGCCCGGCGGGCACAGATATTGGCGCAGTATGGGGCAGCTTTTCCGGCCAACCTGTTCTTTCCGGTATTTGTGGTGGTGATTGTGCATTTCCGCTTAACCCCAGATATCTGGCTCACTCCCCTGATGATTTTGGGGGCGCAGTGGTACATCCTGTTCAATGTTATTGCCGGGGCCTCCTCCTTCCCATCCAATCTGTTGGAAGTTGGCCGGAATCTTGAAGTAAAGGGCTGGTTCTGGTGGCGGCGCATCATCCTGCCGGGCATTGCGCCTTATTACCTTGTTGGCGTTATGGCAGCAGCAGGTGGCGCATGGAACGCAGCCATTGCATCTGAAGTGGCGCAATGGGGAGAAACAACCCTAACGGCTCATGGTCTGGGCGCTTATGTTGCGCAAAGCACTCAGCTTGGAAACATTAGCAATGTTGGGTTGGGTACGGTGGTGATGTGTGTATTTGTCATGTTCACCAACGCTTTGGTATGGCGCCCTTTGTCTGATTTTGTGGCGCGCCGCCTGAAACTGAACTGAACCGGATAGATAGCAATGGCATCTGGCCCAGAGAAAAAAACATTTCCATCCGGCTCTGTTTTGGCAGAAGCACGCAATGTCAGCCGTTTTTACCATAAGGACAGCGCCGCCGATGTGCAGGTGCTGGATAATATCAGCCTGACCCTGCATGCCGGAGAAATAGTGGGGCTGCTTGGGCGGTCTGGTTCTGGCAAGTCCACCCTGCTGCGTATTCTGGCAGGTTTGTTGCCGCCTTCATCTGGAGAGGTATTGTGGAAAGGGCAACCCCTACATAAACCCACGCAGGAAATTGCTGTGGTGTTTCAGTCTTTCGCTCTGTTTCCGTGGATGACGGTGGAGGAAAACGTAGCACTGGGTTTGGATGCGCGCGGTGTGCCTGCGGCAGAGCGTGATAAGCTGGTTGATGATGCCATAGATCTGATTGGGCTTGGCGGCTATGAAAACGCATGGCCCAAGGAACTTTCTGGCGGCATGCAGCAGCGTGTGGGGCTGGCACGCGCCTTAGTGGTGCATCCTGATCTGCTGCTGATGGATGAGCCCTTTTCTGCTCTAGATGTGCTGACAGCAGAAAATCTGCGGACAGACCTGATTGAGCTTTGGTCGGAAGAAAAGCTGCCGGTTCAATCTATGCTGATTGTGACGCACAATATTGAAGAAGCCGTGCTGATGTGTGATCGCATCGTGATTGCATCTTCCAACCCCGGACGCATTGCGCATGTGTTGCATGTGCCGTTTGCGCACCCACGCAACCGCGAAGATGCAGAGTTCCGCCAACTGGTGGACCACATTTATGCGTTGATGACGCAACGTGCCCCTATTGTTTCCGAAGCGGATCTGGCACGCCGCGGCGCGCCGCAGGGGGCTGCCCTCACCCGTTCCTTCCGGGCTTTGGTGCCTGTTTCCATCACTATGATGATTGGGATGATGGAAGCCTTGGCCGCACCCCCGTTGAATGGTCGGGCAGATTTGCCGGTATTGGCAGAAAAGCTTCAGCTTGAGCTGGATGATCTGTTCCCGTTGGGAGAATCTCTGGAGCTTCTGCGTCTGGCAGAGCTGGAAGATGGGGATATTCTTCTCACCAATGAGGGCGTGCATTTTGTTCTGAGTGATCTGGATGAGCGCAAGGCCATTATGGGCCACGCGCTGCTGCATAATGTGCCATTGGTGCGGATGATCTGCACCCTACTGGATGAACGGCCTACACACAGCATTAAGGCAGAACGCTTCCGCAGTGAGCTGGAAGACAGCATGTCTGCCGATTACGCACGCCAGACACTCCAGACCATTATTGGCTGGGGCCGGTTTGCGGAACTGTTTGACTATGATGAAGAAGGAGACCGCTTCTTTCTGGAAGATGAAACTTCCGAATAAGCAGTCTGCTCTTTATGCGGGGCTAAAGTAACGCGCAAATTCCTTGCGGGCTTTAGCCACTTTGGGGCTGATAATCACCTGACAGTACCCCGCCATGGGGTTGCGGGCGTAATAATCAAAATGCGCTTCTTCCGCAGGCCAGAAAGTGGTGAGAGGCTGAATTTGCGTCACCACAGGCTGATCGCCCCAGATTTTTTCCTGCGCGATGTCTTGCTTTGCACGTTCTGCAAGCTGCTTTTGCTGGTCGTTTTCATAGAAAATGACGGAGCGATACTGCGTGCCCTTGTCATTCCCCTGCCGGTTCAGGGTGGTGGGGTCGTGCATAACAAAGAAGATGCGCAGAATTTCAGCGTAACTGATAATGGCCGGGTCAAACTCCAGCCGGATCACTTCGGCATGGCCTGTCTGCCCGGTGCACACCTGCTGATAGGTAGGATGCTGCACCGTGCCGCCAGCATAACCCGGCGCAATGGAGAGAATACCCTTCATGCCGCGGTAAACGGCTTCTAGGCACCAGAAGCATCCACCGCCTAATATTGCTGTTTCCATGCTTCTGTTCTCCTTTCCTATGTGGGCAAAATAGCCTGCCAGCAATTAAGCCAGCAGGCTATATCGTCTCGCGCGGTTGTTACCCGATACGAGACAGAGCGGCCTTCAGGCGCACACATTCACCCTGCTGTGCTTCCAGGCGCTCCCGCATTTCCTGCACCACTTCTGGTTTGGCGCGCGTGACGAAGTTTTCGTTGCCAAGTTTCTTTTCGGTTTTGGCAACTTCATCTTCCGCCTTGCCCAGTTCCTTTTTCAGGCGCGCACGTTCGGCATCCAGATCAATCAGCCCTGCCAGCGGGATAATAAGGGTTGCCTCATCCACCACAGCCTGCGCAGAACCATGCGGAATATCCCCCTGCAACGGTGCAACTTCCGAAACGCGCGCCATACGGCCAATGGCTTCCTGCCAACGCTGCGCGTGCTCCAATGTTTGCGGCAAGGCGTCTTTCAAAAAGACCGGGGCCTTCTGTGCTGGCGGCACGTTCATTTCAGCGCGCACCGTGCGGATTTCCGTAATCAGGCGGATAATCTGATCGCACTCTGCCTGAGCGGCTTCTGCTCCGGCAGGTACAACAGGTTCTGGCCAGCTTGCAGAAATAAGGCTGCCTTCTTCCCCATATCCAAAGGAATGCCACAGCGTATCCGTTACAAACGGAATAACAGGTTGCAGCAGACGCAGGATAACACCCAGAACATAAGCTGCTACCGCGCGAATTTCGGCTGCTTCGGCTTCATCTGTGGAGTTGAATACGGGCTTTGCAAATTCCAGGAACCAGTCACAGAAGCGGTTCCATACAAAGCGGTAGCAGCTGAGCGCGTATTCATCAAAACGGTAGGAATCCAGCGCCCGTGTTGCTTCCGTAATGGCAGCAGCAGCTTCCGCGATAATCCACCGCCCTAGCGGAGATTTCACGGTTGCTGGGTCAAACCCTTCTACAGGTTTAACGCCGTTCATTTCGCAGAAGCGTGCAGCGTTCCAGAGCTTGGTGATGAACGCGCGGTAGTCTTCCACCCGTTTGCGGCCCAGTTTGACATCTCGGCCAATGCCGGTAAGCGCGCAAATGGTAAAGCGCATGGCGTCTGCACCGTACTGATCAATCAGTTCCAGCGGATCAATACCGTTGCCTTTGCTTTTAGACATCTTCTGCCCGTGCTCATCGCGCACAAGGCCATGAATGAAGATGTTGCGGAACGGCACATCGTGCATGAAGTGCTGGCCCATCATCATCATCCGGGCAACCCAGAAGAAGATAATATCAAAGCCTGTTACCAGCACATCAGTGGGGTAATAGCGGGCGAGTTCTGGTGTTTTATCTGGCCAGCCAAGTGTGGAAAACGGCCACAGAGCGGAAGAAAACCACGTATCCAGCACGTCTTCATCACGCCGCAGTTCTACGGGCTTGCCGTAATGGGCGTTGGCCTGTGCCTGTGCATCGGCGTCATCATGCGCCACAAACACGTGTTCATCCGGCCCGTACCATGCCGGAATACGGTGGCCCCACCAAAGCTGGCGCGAAATGCACCAAGGCTGGATATCACGCATCCATGCAAAGAAGGTGTTTTCCCACTGTTTGGGAATAAAGCTGGCGCGGCCAGATGTAATGGCCTCCACTGCTGGGCCAGAAAGCTTACCGGCATCGCAATACCACTGTGTGGTCAGGCGTGGTTCAATAACCGCACCGCCACGTTCAGCATGTGGTACCTGGTGGCGATGGGGTTCGATTTTTTCCAGCCAGCCATCTTCTTCCAGACGGGCAACAATGGTTTTGCGTGCTTCCTCGCGGGAAAGGCCAGACAGGCTGCGCACAAAGGCTGGGTCGGCCAACCCTTCAACAGCGCTCAGGTCCTGCTCAATTTCGTCCAGCACAACACGGGCCTGATCGTCCAGAACAGAGATCATGGGCAGGTTGTGGCGGCGGCCGACTTCGAAGTCGTTAAAATCGTGCGCAGGGGTAATTTTAACCGCACCCGTGCCTTTTTCCGGGTCCGAATGTTCATCCGCAACAATCGGGATCAGACGGCCGGTGAGTGGCAGGCGAACGGATTTGCCAATCAGGTTTTTATAGCGTTCATCTTCTGGGTGAACAGCTACCGCAGTATCACCCAGCATGGTTTCTGGTCGCGTGGTGGCAACCGTAATTGTTGCATCCCCGGCACCTTCAACTGGGTAGCGGATATACCACAGGTTACCGGCAACATCCTTGCTTTCCACTTCCAGATCGGAAATGGCGGAGCGGAAAACCGGGTCCCAGTTCACCAACCGGCGGTCACGATAAATCAGCCCTTCGTTGTAAAGAGTTACAAATACTTCCCGCACCGCGCGGGAAAGGCCTTCATCCATCGTGAAGCGTTCACGCGGCCAATCGAGCGACGCCCCAAGGCGGCGCAGCTGTTTGGTAATGCCGCCGCCGGACTGCTCTTTCCATTCCCACACGCGTTCGATAAACGCATCGCGGCCCATTTCCTGACGGGTTTTGCCTTCGGTGGCCAAGGTGCGTTCCACCACCATCTGGGTGGCAATGCCTGCGTGGTCTGTACCGGGCTGCCACAGGGTATCAAACCCCTGCATGCGCTTCCAGCGGATAAGAGTGTCCTGCAATGTCATGGTCAGGGCATGGCCCATGTGCAGGGTGCCGGTAACATTCGGCGGTGGAATCATAATGGTGAACGGCTTTTTGCCGCTGTTGGGCTGTGCAGAAAATGCCTTTCTGCTTTCCCATAATTCGTACAGGCGTGTTTCTATCTGGGCCGGCTCAAAAGACTTGTTCAGCATATGTATTCCACCACACAACGTAAAAAAGGCGGCAGGCATGTACTGCCTCCGCCTTTGCAGAGCAATCATCCGGTTTTAAGCAGCGCACCCGTTACTGAAATGTGTGCGTTCACCCAGTAACGGCGTGTCTGTTTTCCGGTATTACAGACCGCGCTGCGTCAGACGTTCCACTTCCTTACGGACAGCAGCCTGCACGATGCCTGCAAGATGTGCATCCAGCCACTTTTTAAGGAACACGCGCACTTCCTGGCGCACGATATCTTCAACAGTCAGAGACCCTTCATGTGAAATAGCCACTTTTCTCTCCTCATGCTCTCTTAGATACTTATCCTGCAGGGTTTTCTGCAGAACAGCGAATGAATTTGATGTATCTGACATGGTTTCGTCATTCAGGGGGATTGGGAGAGGACCAGACATATCGTGTTCTGCCTTTTCAGTTAGCGGGATCTGTCTCAGATCAGTTACGGATAGGATACCGTCATCATGAGCGATAGGTGATGACTGCACAAGAGCCGCGTCTTCTCCCATATTGACTGGATGATGAGCCGAATTGTCGGGCTGGCTGGCGTGATGATCCGGCTGTGTTTCCTGCACAAGTCCTTCCATCATGGAAGGTGAAAGAACCAGCATATCATCGTCTTCATCACCCTCAGCGGAGTCTGTGTCTGAAGAAGGGGGAGCCATGGCTGCCAGATGCTCATCATGCAGGGTCTGCCGGATAGAAGACAGCACATCTGCTACTGATTTACCTGTACCTTCAGATGGATCCTGTGACGATGCCATACAATAACCCCTGCCCTTACCCTTGCTGTTCAGCTTTTAGCGTCCTGGCTGGCTGACCGCATAATCGTTCAGCCCCCATAGACGGTCTTTTACAGCGTTATAGTAAGCTTTGTCATCATAAAGAGGAACATTCAACTTGAGATCGGCTGCCGTCAGGCGGCCAATGGCGGCTGCAACGTTGTACGAAGTCAGCACCATATTGCTCAGGCTTTGTACAAGGGCCACCTGTGCCTGTAACAGAGTTTGCTGTTGCTGCAAGACTTCTAGCGTTGTGCTGGTGCCGACAATAGCTTGCCGTTCCACCCCATCCAAGGCCACGGTGCCTGCCTGAATAGCGGCGCGGTTACTGTTGATTGCGGCCTGATAGGCGACCAGTTTCTGCCAGTTTGAAACAGCATCCTGCGCGGCTGTTCTGCGCTGCACATCAACTTCACGGTGTGCTGCTTGCGCCTGCTGCTTGGCTTGCCGCACGGCTGAATATTCTGAGCCACCCTGATAAACCGGGATATTGAAGTTGATGATGGCGTATTTGTTTTCGTCAATCTGGTTGTTCAGGCTTTGGTTAACAGAGCGCTGATAGGCCAAAGTGGCGGAAACTTTGGGCATAATGGCTGCCATTGCCACAGCTACGGCATCTTTTTGAGAAGATTCAGTAAAAAGTGCGTTGATAACATCCGGGTTGTTTTTAACGGCTAATGCTGCTGCCATCTGTTCATTTTTAACAGGCAATACCAGCGGCTGCGGCGGCACCAGATTAGGTGGCGGTGCCATGCCCACAATTTGCATATATGTGGCCTGCGCAGTTTGAAGTGTGCCTTCAGATTGCTGGCGGGTAGCCTTGGCTGTTGCATAGGCAGATTCAGCCTGCGCAACGTCTGTGCGGGTAATTTCCCCTACACGGAAGCGTTCATTCGTTGCGCGAAGCTGTTGTTGAAGCACGCGTTCGTTGTTGATGTTCAACTGTAAAAGCTGTTCATCTTCGATAACCGACACATATGCATTCACAACCTGCTTGAACACTTGCTGTTCAGCGGAAATCAGATGTGCACGGGCTGCCATAACCTTGTTGACAGCCTGATGTGTGGAGGCTGTTGTTTTGCCACCCGTATACAAAGGCTGGTTAACGCTTACGCCAGCCGCATAACCTGGAGTATTATATTTGCGGAGATATCCAGAAGATGGTTGATCTGCTTCCCCTTGATAATCGTTTGAGCCCTTATAATAAGAAAGTCCTACCGTGCCAGTTACAGTGGGCCGCCAGCCTGCCAAGGCGGTTGGCACCTGCTCATCTGTAGCACGTAAGGTGGCGCGCGCTTCCTGAAGGGTTGGGTTTGTCAGATAGGCTGCGGCAAGCGCTTCCTGCAACGTATGTGGCACAAAGGTTGGCGAACCGCTGCCATCGTATTTCTGTCCCCATGCAGTGGAACTGCATAGCAAAACAGCCATACCTACCCCTGCTCCGCAAATACGCCGCATCTGATACTCCTGATTCAGTTACCGTATTGCCGCTTAAGGCACTGCTCATGCCACGATACTGAACCTATTTCTACAAATTTGTAATCAGGTGCGGCAGAATATCTTTCTAAAAGTTTATTTCTAAAATTCAAAAGTAATGGGTGCGGCAAGATCTGGCAGTAAGGGAAGCTGTGTTTCAAAAAGGTTAGTGACAATAAAACTGGATGCACTTTTAGGCTCTCTCATGGCGATAAAGGCTTTTGCCAATTTGTTGGGAGAGGCCATTACGCCAGCCATAGTGCCGGACGCAGCAAGTTGTGCGGCACAAAAGGCAGGGAAACGCAGAATGGCACCATCAAAATAAATAACATCATAAGGTGCATTGCCTGCTGCTCCCTCGTTGAGAGGGGCGATGACCCATGAAACGCTAAGGGCTTCTTGCTGGCAAAAGAGCTGCCCCTGTTCGGCCAGACGTGTATTTGATTCAAGCGCAGTAACATTGGCGCCAAGAGCAGCAAAAAGTGCAGCCGTGTATCCGGTGGCTGCCCCCACAACAAGAACCCGCGCCTTTTCTGCCGGCATAACGGCCTGCACGAGGCGTGCTGTAAGCAACGGTTGTGGCAAAACACGCCCCTGCCCCAGAGGGAGCGTGATATCTGCATAAGCAACAGAGTGCTGGTCGGGCATAACACAACATTCACGGGGCAATTCCCGCATGACCGACAGTAATGAGAGGTTTGTAATTTCTGAAGGGCGAAGCTGATCGTCCACCATTAGGTTACGTGCTGTTTCCATATCTTTATCTTTTGGATACGGCATCGGGTAGGAATTCTGCTGTCTTGCGGCCTGAAATGTCACGTTTTCCCATCCCTTGCGGTTAAGGTTTATGCCCTTTGCGGTTCCTGCCAGATCAAGGGCAAAACATTTTGTGACACACTGATTTAAAATTCGCACAACACAACGGCTTGACCAATGCGCCAGAACAGGAGATAAGGCACCCCATCACCCGATGGTCTGGTGGCAGAATGGTGATGCAGCGGACTGCAAATCCGCGAATGTGGGTTCGATTCCCGCCCAGACCTCCATCTCCCTACGAATCTAAAAGAGAATGCTTGACATTTTCCGCAGAAAACTGCGGTTGTCAGCTCTTGTTCGTATGCCCCGTGTAGCCCTTATCAAAGCAAAAAGTTTGGTGAGTGTCGTGCTGGGTTTTGGGTATTGGTGTTAACAAACGCAGCAATTCATTGTGCAAATTCCTATAATCAGCTCTACAAGCTGGCAGATTCGGAAAAAACGTTCTCTGCCCGTTTGTCTGAGTGAGAGGCCGCTCAGATCAAAGTCTCTACTCATCCATAATGGATGTACAGCCTTCCTACGGCGGTATTGGTACCAGAACTGGCCATAAGCTGACATGGTTAGAGTCATGATCTTTGTTCGGAAATCCTTGGGTAGTCTGCATATTTTGGGTGGTCTGGGGTGCAGGCAGAAGCGTTGCCTCTTGCGGCTGCTGCGTTCACATTCCCGCTGTCATAATTTTGCAAAGGAATACTCTCGTGAGTAATGACACAACAGCACAGAATGGTGTTCTGCGTTCCGTTAAGGTGCAGAAAGACGGAAGCACCAAGGCAAAGCTGTGCTTTACAAAGCAGGACCAGAATATTGAATTTTCTGTAACGGTCACCCTGCCCCCAACGCCAGGTGCAAGTGCCGATGCTGCCTTTGTTGATACAGCCAATCTGCTGGGCCTGACCAAGGTTGCCATTCAGAAGGTGGCAAAAGATCAGAACATCACGCTTCCAAATTTTGCGGAATAAAAGATACTGCGGGCAGCGAATCTGTAAAAGGTGCTGCTGCCCACATATCTAGGGCTCCGGTTTGCCGTGCCGGGTATAAACATTTCGCAAGAAAGGGCTTGGCTTGTGCAGAAAAAATTTGCCGATGTTTTTCTGGAAAAAGTAGAGCAGATAAACGCTGGCCGGACCATTTATGCCAGCGCGGGTGCGTTTTTATGTGTCTGTTTTATGCTAGGGTTGGCCAACCTGATTTGCCATTTCGGCCTGCATATTGATCTGGCTTATCTGGTGCGAGATCTTATTTTCATCATGGCATTTTATTTTTTCCTGCCTCCCCTCATCCTATGGGTTGGAAAAGGCAGGCTTCCGGGTGGAGATAATTAGGCTTTTTCTGCCCCATCAAGCTTGTGCGTCACTTTATTTAAAGCAGCACAAGCTCTCAGGAAAAAACTTATTGTCGCTCTTTCTGGCCGACAATCAGGCTGCGTAAAATGCGTTCACGCAGGCATTGAGGCAGCAGCCGCTCAAGAACCCGAAGCACCCGAAACGGCCACGGGAAAATATAAACTTTTCTTTTTTTTGTAATGGCCCGGATAATGCGGCGCGCAGCACTTTTGGCTGAAACCAAAAATGGACGCGGCCCTTCCAGTCTGCGGCTCATGGGGGTGTCTATAAAGCCCGGCACAATCAGCGTGAGGCCCACACCTTTATCTTCCCACGCCAGACCTGCCGCGCGCGCGAAGAAATCCAACCCACATTTAGAGCTGCTATAGGCCGGAGAGCACGGTAGTTCGTAAAACCCTGCAACGGAGCCGATAAGGGCAATATGGCCGCCTCCATTGGGGATCATATTCTGGGCAGCGGCTGTGGCCAAGGCTACGGGCGTGGCATAGTTCACCTGCGCAAGCTGTAATACCTTTTGCGGGTCTTCTGTCATGCTGTCCAATGGCTGTATGTCAGATAGCCCAGCCCCCAGAATCACCAGATCAGGCTTATGGTCAGCATAATCGGCCTCAAACGCTGCCAGAGCGGCCTCACCATCACACAGATCAATCTGGCGGGTAAAAACAGCAGAACCGCGTGCACAACACGTGGTGGCAATTTCTGTCAGGCGTTCGGGGTTTCTGCCCCATAATATCAGGGTCCGGCCCGGCCGTGCATAACGTTTGGCCAGTTCCATTCCAATTCCGCCGGTGGCCCCAGTAAGCAGAACAGAGCGTGCGGTGTGTTTTCCGTTCGCAACAACTTTCACACTTTTCCCTTTCCCAATGCTGCGTAATAAGGCATCACCCACTGGCTTTTGGCTTTCACACAACGGAGTGGCAATGTCTTCCCCCACTCAGATTACGGTTACACCTGTTTCGGGTTCACGCCAGCTTTCTCTCTTTATAAAACTTCCACGCCTTCTTTACGATGGCTTGCCGAGTTATGTGCCTCCTTTAGATATGGAGCAGCGGGATATTTTTTCACCCACGCATGCACCATTTTTTGAGCACGGCTTTGCTTGTTATTTTCTGGCGTGGCGGAATGGAAAGCCCATTGGGCGTATATCTGCCCAGATAGATGCCTTGGCTCTTAAGCAGCCAGGCCCACGTACGGGTTTTTTTGGCGCGCTGGATACGCTGGAGCCGGAGTGTGTGGCCCCATTGCTTGAGGCCGCCACACAATGGCTGAAGCTGCGCAAAGTTAAGCGCATACGTGGCCCGTGGACACTGAATAGCAATGGTGAATCCGGGATTATGGTGGAAGGGCAGGATGAGCCCCCCATGATAGGCATACCGTGGCACCCCAAAATTCTTGGCCCCGCAGTTGAGGCCGCCGGGTTTAAGCGTGCTGTGGACCTATTGTCCTACCGGATGGAAACCAGTCCTTCTGCCGAACGCGCAAACCAGATACCGGCCAATATCCGGCAGCGTCTGGGGGCTATTACCATGCGCGGGCTGCGTAAGGACAAGGTGAATGAAGACGCCGAAATCCTGCGTGAGATCTATAATGATGCATGGTCTGATACATGGGGGAATATTCCCCTTACGCAGGATGAGGTGAAAAGCCTGCTCAAGGCGCTTAAGCCTATCTTGCGGCCAGAACAGTACGTGCTGGCTGAAGTGGCCGGAGAACCCGCAGCCATTGCGCTGGTTATTCCCAACATGTTTGATATCAGTGGTGATCTGGGTGGTGCACCCTCTCCGCTTGGCTGGCTCAAGCTGGCCTCACGCGTGGTCAGTCATGATTTCCGGTCTGCACGTGTGGTGCTGCTGGGTGTGCGCAGGAAATATCTTGGCACCGCCCTGCGCGCCATGCTGCCAGCCCTGATTATTGATGAGCTGATGAAGCGCGGCCACGTGCTGCCTTATCGCAGCATTGAGCTTGGTTGGGTGCTGGAAACGCATGAAGGCCTGCGCAAGCTGATTGAGCGCATTTCTCCCACGCCGTACAAACGGCACCGGATGTACGAAAAACTTTTAACGGACTAAACCGCTCTCTGGCGGGTGGAGCGCCTAAAGGTGGCTCCACCCGTGGGAACGGAATTGCAGGTTTTTGCCTGCACTATCCAGAACCGTTACGCCTGTAGATGCCTGCGTAAATCCCCCTATACGGGTGACTTTTACAGGGCCACAGACAGTATCTAACGTGCCTTTGCTGAGCAGCGCGGCTTCGTGCTGAGCGGGAACGGCAAATAAGATCTCATAATCATCGCCGCCGGTTAGGCAGGTTTCCAGCCATTTGGGGCCGGTTTGGCGGGCTGCGTCTGATAGAGGCACAGCATCTGCATGGATGGTCACATGCAACGCATTTTCCCGTGCAAGATGCCCAGCATCCTGTAGTAAGCCGTCTGAAATATCCATGGCAGCAGAGGCAAGGCCGTATAAGGGCAAGCCAATGCGGGGGTGCGGCAGACGGTAACGCTGCGCCAGATATCCGGATGGATCAGCTATTTCACCCTGAAGAGCGCGTAAGCCCAGCGCGCCATCACCAATGGTGCCCGTAACCCATAATCCATCACCAGCCTGTGCGCCTTGTCGGCGGATGGCCTGCCCCGGCAATACAGAGCCAAGAATGGTCAGGGACAACACCAGCGGGCCACGGGTGGAGGTTGTATCGCCCCCCAGCAACTGAAGCCCGAATTGCTCCTGATCCGCTTTCAGCCCCTTGCAGAACTGCGCCACCCATTGTTCGGTAATATGGGGCGGCCGCGCAAACGTTAGTAGCCAACCTTCCGGGCGGCTGCCCATGGCTGCCAGATCAGACAGATTGCAGCGGAGCAGCTTGCGGCCAATGGTTTCTGGTGGATCATCTGGCAGAAAATGAACATTTTCCACCATGCCATCCGCTGCAATCACCAACTCCCGCCCTTCTGGCGGTGTGAAAACAGCGGCATCATCCCTCAATTCAAGGGCAGCGGCGCCAGCCAGAGCAGAAAAATGTTGCCGGATAAACGCAAATTCCTGCGGCAGATCAGTCTGGCTGCTGGGTTTGTTCTGTATCATGGTTCCGTTCAGCCGCCAGACGTTTGAAGAGCGTATCCAGAACGCCGTTCACAAGGCGCGGTTCGTCACCAGAGAAGAATGCATGGGCTACGTCCATGTATTCATTGATCAGCACGGGAGCAGGCGCATCGCCTTCTGTGGCTTCTGCTGCGGCAGCCAGAAGCAATGCGCGCAATACGGGGTCCAGCCGCGCAATGGGCCATGTTTCCGGAAGTGTTTTTTCAACTTCCTGCGTAACCTGCGTGCGCATGGAGGTGACCAGCCGCACGATATGGCTGAAAAGCTGTGTATCGGCTTCTGGAATGCAGCCATCTTCATAGCTTGCGCCATCCAATGTTGTACCAAACCGATGGACCAGAAACTGCTCAATAACGTTTTCTGGGCGGTCTCCATTCTGGTCAATCTGGAACAGGGCCTGCACAGCGGCAACGCGTGCAGCCGTGCGGGGCCGTTGTGCCCCTTTCAAACGGGGTTCATCCTGTAGTTCTGTCATCCATCCCTCCTGCCCGGCCAGTCTGTTGCAAAGCCGGGTTTCATGGCGTTTTTCTGTTCTAAGGTCTAGTCTTTTCCGGGGGCTGGGGCGCCACCTGTTTCCATAAGGTTCAGGATTTCCGAAAAATCCTTGGCTTCTGTAAAATCGCGGTACACGCTTGCAAACCGCACATATCCAACGCCATCCACTTCCTTAAGGGCATCCATTGCCAATTCACCTATGCGGGTGGATGTCACCTCGGTTTCCCCATTTCCCTCAAGCTGGCGCACAATGCCGGTTACAATCTGCTCGATCTGTTCTTCGGAAACAGGGCGTTTGCGCAGGGCAATGCGGATGGAGCGTGCAATTTTTTCCCGGTCAAAGGGCGCGCGCCGG
Source organism: Acetobacter pasteurianus subsp. pasteurianus LMG 1262 = NBRC 106471 (assembly GCF_000285275.1). Taxonomy (GTDB): domain Bacteria; phylum Pseudomonadota; class Alphaproteobacteria; order Acetobacterales; family Acetobacteraceae; genus Acetobacter; species Acetobacter pasteurianus. The sequence goes on along the minus strand of NZ_CADO01000004.1, from coordinate 52,850 downwards.
CCATCATTTTTCACCACAACCAGTTCGCGCAGTTGCACGCGTTCTACCGTGGTAAAACGCTGCCCGCAGGACAGGCATGCACGCCGCCGCCGAATGGCCAGTCCTTCCTCATTGGGGCGACTGTCCTTGACCTGACTATCTGGGTTCCCGCAAAAAGGGCAACGCATGGTGGTATCAACCTTCCCTCAGGCGCATTTCTGGCTGGCGTTTTCTGTTGTTAAAAGAGCGCGTATGTAAAGGCACCACTTATTTCTTTTGGGCCGTTTCGTCCATACCATGTGGCGGTCCATCTGGATGGAGAAACTATGAAACGCAGCCATTTTGCTGTTCTGTTCTGTGCAGCTCTTTCTTGCTCAGCCTACGCCGCACCGCAGGCTTGGGCCGATAATCAGCCTCCTCTGCCCGTTCTGCCCGAGCAGGCGGATGCTCAAAAAGATATTACCATATTTGATACATCCCTGCATCTGGCATCGGAAGGAGAGCCGGCAACGGTTTATTTTGCCCTGTCCAATTCCAGTGAAACAGCGCATCTGCTCACGGGCGTAACGTCTCCCGTTTGCCAGAAGCTGGTGGGCCATCATGCCGATCAGGAAAGCACAGGCGGCACCCGAGTGCTGTTTACCCACCTTGCCCTACCCGGCAATTCTACACTGGTGTTTCCACCGGGTGGGTATCACCTGCTTTGCTTTGGCCTTTCCAATAACGTGCATGCCAATCAGAACGTGCCGTTTACATTCACATTTATGGGTGGGTCTTCAAAAACTGTTTCTATCCCTGTGCAGGATGCAGGCACAGATGCAGAAAGTGACCATAAGCCAGACTGATCACGTCTGATTTAGTAAAGCGCCATTCTGGCAGGAAAGTGCTTCCTGCCAGAAATTGTGGTTTCAGCCGCCCGTATAGGTGCTGAGGGTGCGCTTAACAGCCTGATGCCATCCGGCAATCATGGTGCGGCGCTGTTCATTTTCCATTTTCGGTTCAAACAGAGAGCCCCGAGCCCATTCGGAAGCTACAGTCTGCTCACTATCCCACACACCTGTTGCAATGCCTGCCAGAAAGCCTGCGCCCAGAGCAGTGGTTTCCACGTTGCGCGGGCGTTCCACCTTGGCCTGCAGCATGTCTGCAAGAAACTGGCAGTACCAGTCATTGGCAGACATGCCGCCATCTACGCGAATGCTATCTGTGGTGCCACCGCCATCCTGCATCATGGCGGTTACCAGATCGAGCGTCTGATATGCCACGGATTCCAGAGCAGCGCGGGCAATATGCGCAGCACTTGAATCCAGCGTAAGGCCGCAGATAAGCCCACGTGCATCCGGGTCCCAATGTGGGGCGCCAAGGCCTACAAAGCCAGGTACCATGTAAACACCGTGGCTGTCTGGTACGCGCGTAGCCATATCATCGGTTTGAGAGGCATGGGTAATCAGATGCAGCCCATCGCGCAGCCATTTGATGGCCGCACCGGCCACAAAAATGGAGCCTTCCAGCGCATAGGTGGTTTTGCCATTGATACGATAGGCAATAGTGGTGAGCATGCGGTTGCGTGATGTTACGGGTTTATCCCCTGTATTCAGCAGCAAAAAGCAGCCTGTGCCGTAGGTGGCCTTGGCCATGCCGGGCGTAAAACATGCCTGCCCCACCACAGCGGCCTGCTGGTCCCCCGCTATACCTGCAATAGGGATAGGCCGACCAAACAGTTCCGGCACGGTTTCACCATAAATGCAGCTACTATCCTTCACTTCTGGCAGAAGTGCTGCAGGTACGCGGAAAAGACGCAGAAGGTCTTCATCCCACTGTTGGCGGTGGATATCAAACAGCATGGTGCGGGATGCGTTGGTTACATCCGTTGCGTGCACCTTGCCGCCTGTCAGTCGCCACAGAATGAAGGAATCAATGGTGCCAAAAGCAAGTTCACCCTTTTCAGCACGTTCGCGGGCCTGAGGAACGTTATCCAGCAGCCATGCAAGCTTGGTGGCAGAAAAATATGGGTCAATCAAAAGGCCGGTGCGTTCGCGCACCAGTGTTTCTGCGCCTTCATCCCGCAGTTTCTGACACACATTGGCCGTGCGCCGATCCTGCCAGACAATAGCGCGATGGATAGGCTTGCCGGTAGCGCGTTCCCACACCACAATGGTTTCGCGCTGGTTGGTAATGCCAATGCCTGCAACCCGGTCTGCTGCGCCAGATTTTTCCAGCGCTGCGCGCGCGGTGCTTACAACATCTTTCCAGATATCTTCCGGGCAGTGTTCTACCCAGCCGGCCTTGGGGTAATGCTGTGCAAACTCCTCTCTGGCGGCAGCGAGTTCCTGCGCATCACGATCAAAGACAATGCTGCGTGTTGATGTCGTTCCCTGATCAATAGCCAGGACACAGTCTTGCTTACTCATTAAGGAGTATCCTTCTGCGTGTTGCGGTCAGTCTGCCGCCGTCGTGGTCACCCGTGCCCGTGCGGGCATAAATGGGCGGAGAAGTGTCTGGTAAAGTGTGGCACCCACTAAACCGCCCACCATGGGGCCAGCAATAGGCATCCACCAATAATTGCCGGGGGAAGGAAACGCGGCACGTCCCCATCCTGCAACAAAACAGAAAATGCGCGGCCCAAGATCACGCGCAGGGTTAAGGGCCCAGCCTTCCAAAAAGCCGGAAGATGCGCCCAGAATAGCCACCAGCAGGCCAATAATCAGCGCGCCAGAATTGGCTTGTGGGGCCACGGTATTGTATTCACAGGTAATGGCAAAAATACCCAGCACCAAAATGGCGGTCAGGATAACCTCATTCATCATGGCATGAAGTGGGGTTACAAAATCACCGGGATGGGTAAAGAAAACGCCAGAAGCTGCGCTATCATTCACCCAGTCCAGATGATGGGCGAGCGCGTAATGCTGGATAACAGAGCCATACAGGGCGTACACAAGCGAGGCACCTAAAAAGCCGCCGCCAATTTGTGCTACCCAGTAAGGCACAACTTTTTTCCAGGAAAATCCACGGTAGCATGCCAAGGCCAGCGTAACGGCCGGGTTGGCATGCGTGCCAGATACAGAGCCAGTTACATAGATGGCCAGCGTAACGGCCAGCCCCCATGTAATGGCAACACCCCAGTAAGCCTGCTTGTAGGGGCTGGGATCATACAGCGAGAACATTGCTGCCACTGAATCCCCAATAGTCACAATAATCATAACAGCCAGACATTCGGCTATCATTTCCCCAAGCAGGGCTTTTCCTGTTTTTTCCATGACCTTCCTCATTATTATTTTTGTTGTTGGAAAGGACGTATCTATGGTTCTCAGATATCAGGCAAGTTTCTTCCCGACATATGCTTCAACATTGGCTTTTTCTGCATCATTCAGATGCAGACCCAGCTTGCTGCGGCGCCACAGAACATCTTCTGCCGTGCGTGCCCATTCACGAGAAATCAGATAATCCACTTCACGCGATGTCAGGTCACCGCCCAGCACTTCACCCATATCCTGCATGCTATTGGCTTCACCAATAATTTCGTAGGTCCGGCTGCCATAATTGCGCATCAGGCGCCATGCAAGACCTTCCGGTAGCCACGGTGCTGTGCGGCGCAGGCGTGCCAGAGCCTGATCAAACCCACCGTCACCCAAATCACCACCGGGCAGAACTTCCTGTGCAGTCCAGCTCTGGCCACCTACTGCGGGCAGAACAGGTGCCAGTTTTTCCAGCGCGTGTTCGGCAAGCTTACGGTAAGTGGTGATCTTGCCACCAAAGATGGAAAGCAGCGGCGCACCATCCTGCGTATCCAGATCCAGCACGTAATCACGCGTTACGGCAGAAGCATTGGCAGAGGCATCATCATACAGCGGACGCAGGCCAGCGTAGCTCCACACCACATCGCTTTCTTTGACCTGCACGTTCAGATAGCGGTTTACGCTTTCACACAGGTAGCTCACTTCATCGGGCGCAATTTCCACTTTGCCCGGTTCCTGCTTCCACGGAATATCGGTGGTGCCGATCAGTGTGAACTTCTGTTCATACGGAATGGCGAACACAATACGCTTATCCGGGTTCTGGAAGATGTAAGCCTGCGGGCCTTCATATACGCGCGGCACAATAATGTGGCTACCCTTAACCAAACGAACGGATTTGGAGTTCGGGATCTTCAGCGTATCGGCCAGCAGGCGTGCAACCCATGGGCCAGCAGCGTTTACCAGCGCCTTGGCGCGTACGGTTGTGGTTTTGCCAGTTGCGCGGTCTTCCAGCGTGGCTTCCCATACGCCGTTGGCGCGGCTGGCGGCAATCAGGCGTGTGCGTGTGCGCACATCTGCACCGCGTTCGGCGGCATCCATGGCGTTCAGCACCACAAGGCGGCTGTCTTGCACCCAACCATCGGAATACACAAAGCCTTTGGTGTATTCGGGCTTCAGCGCCGCACCGGATGAATGCGTACGGAAATCAATGCCGCGAGACTTCGGCAGTGTCATGTTGGAAGCAAGGTGATCGTAAAGGAACAGACCAGCCTTGAGCATCCATGCCGGACGGACCAGCTTGGAGTGTGGCAGCACGAACCGGAGCGGCCACATGATATGCGGGGCCATCTTCAACAGGCGTTCGCGTTCCATCAGGGCTTCGCGCACCAGGCGGAATTCGTAATATTCCAGATAACGCAGCCCGCCGTGGATCAGCTTTGTGCTGGAAGATGATGTGTAGCTGGCAAGGTCATCCTGCTCCACCAGCAGAACAGAGGCGCCACGGCCAACAGCATCTCGTGCGATGCCTGCGCCGTTTACCCCTCCTCCAACAATGAGCAGATCATAAATGCGGGCGGGAGATGCAGTAGGTGTGGTCATGGTTTCTTCCGGTTTCGGTCAGAACGCAAACTTCTGTCTTTTATTCGTATTCGAAAAGAAAACGCAAGAAGAATGGCGTCAATATGGCCAGATGGCGGTTTTTAACGGCCTTTCCTGCTTTCCTTTACGAAAAAGAACGATCATGGCTGGGCAATATGCAGCTTTACATCGTGCTCTTTCAGCAGGGCGCGAATGTTCGCTGGTGGTGGTTGATCGGTATAAAACGCGTTAACCTGCGTAATATGCCCTACCCGTGCCATGGGTCTGCGGCGGAATTTGGTATGGTCTGCCAACAAAAAAACAGTGCGCGCATTACGTAGGATAGCTTGTGCCGCGTTAATTTCATCGGCATCAAAATCCAGTAATGTGCCGTCTTCATCTATGCCGCTAATGCCGATTACGCCAAAATCTGCCCGGTATTGCTCAATCATGGCGGCGGCTGTGGGGCCGACTATGCCGCCATCACGCAGGCGCACATGCCCACCCGTAATAATCAGGCTGCATTCCGGCGCAGGAGCCAAAAGCGTGGCCACATGGATATTGTTGGTAATAACCCGCAGCGCCTTGTGGGTGCGGAGAGACTGGGCAAAGGCCTCTGTCGTTGTGCCAATGTTGATGAAAAGCGAAGCACCGTTGGGAATAGCCTGTGCGGCATTGCGCCCAATGGCTTCCTTTTCGCGCAGGTTCAGAATTTGCCGATCGGAATAGGAAATGTTTTCTGAGGGTGAAAGAGAGCTGGCTCCACCATGATGGCGGGCAAGAAGCCCCTGTGCAGCCATGGTGTTGACGTCTCGCCGCACGGTTTGCACCGTAACATTGAGCTCACGCGCCAGATCTTCACTGGTGGCGTAGCCATGTTGCTGCACCAGCTTGAGAATACGAAACCGACGTTGTTGCACTGCCTGTGTCATGCCTGCGCTGTTTCAAGAACCTCCAGCACGGCTTCTCCGTACCGTTCCAGCTTGGAGCGCCCTACCCCTTTGATATCGCCCAGTTCATCCAGGTCTGAGGGTTTTTCCATGGCGATATCGCGCAGCACGGAATCATGGAAGATAACGTAAGGCGGAATCTCCTGCTCCTGCGCTTCTTCCCGGCGCCATTGGCGCAGCGCATCAAACAGGGCTTTGCTGTCTTCTGTAAGGGCAATGCCTGCGCTTTGGCTGCTGCGGTCTGATAACCGGCTGTTTGTTTCCACTACAGGGTCTGCCCGTAAGTGAACTTCTTCCTCACCACGTAAAATGGGCCGGGCTACATTCTGGTTTAAAATCAGGCCACCGTACTGGCCTTCTGTGCGCAAGGCGCCACGGGCTATAAGCTGGCGCACCACGCCGCGCCAGAATTGCTCGCTTTTATCCTTGCCAATGCCCCATACGGTCAGTTTGTCATGGCCATTACGGGTAATGGCTTCTGTGGTTTTTCCGCGCAGTACACCGATAACATGCAGTGCGCCAAAACATTGCCCTGTGCGATACACGGCAGAAAGCAGCTTACGGGCTGCTTCGGTGCCATTGAATGTCAGCACAGGGTGCAGGCAGTTATCACAATGGCCACAGGGTTCGGCCAGTTCCTCACCAAAACAATGCAGTAAGGCGCGGGTGCGGCAGCCAGTGGTTTCGGTCAGCGCTATCATGGCTTCCAACCGGCTGCGCATAATCCGCTTTTCGCTTTCTGGTGCGGCAGATTGATCTAGCCAGTAGCGGGCGCGGGCCATGTCCTCCCCGCCGTAAAGCAGGAGTGTGTCAGACGGCAGGCCATCGCGCCCGGCCCGGCCAATTTGCTGGTAATAGGCTTCGGGCGAGGCTGGCATATCCAAATGCACAACGGCGCGTACGTCTGGCCTGTCTATGCCCATGCCAAAGGCAATTGTGGCCACAATAACAAGGGGCTCACCAGAACGAAAACGCAGCAATGCAGCACGTTTTTCTATAGGGGAAAGCCCTGCATGGTAAGCCAAAGCAGGCCACCCACGTTCACGCAGAGAAGCGGCCATGCGCTCCGTACGGGCACGGCTGCCGCAATATACAATACTGGCGGCATCCTTATGCCGCTCCAGCGCTGTAATAAGCTGGCGCGTTTCAGACGCTTTGGGCTGTACAGAAATGTTGAGATTAGGCCGATGAAAGCTGGAAACCAGCACTTCGGCATGCGGCATATCCAGTGCCGCCAGAATATCTTCCCGCGTGCGTTCATCTGCTGTGGCAGTAAGGGCAATGCGTGGCACATGCGGAAAATGGCGTGGCAATGCCGTAAGCGCGCGGTATTCTGGCCGGAACTCATGCCCCCATGCCGAAATACAATGGGCTTCATCAATAGCAATAACCGAAAGCGGTATGCGCACCAGCCGATCCAGCGTGCCGGATGAAAGCAGGCGTTCGGGAGAGATATACAGCAGATCTATGCGCCCATTTGCTAGATCTGAGCGGATTTTGGCCGCTTCATCCCCTTCTAGTTCAGAATGGAGGGCCGCGGCATTGATGCCAAGTTGGCGCAGGCCCGCAACCTGATCATCCATAAGGGCAATAAGGGGGGAAATAACCAGCCCCATGCCTTCGCGGCACAGGGCGGGTATTTGGTAGCATACACTTTTGCCGCCGCCGGTTGGCATAAGCACCAGTGTATCTCTGCCTTCCATAACGCATTCAACAGCTTGCGCCTGAAGACTGCGGAAACCGGGAAAGCCAAAAACCGCCTGCAGGACTTCCTGAGGCGGCTTTCCAGCAAACCGATCCCGTTCCAGCCTGCTATGTGAAAACTGAGAGGGCGTGGATATGGAGCCGGTTTCTATCATTCTATCAGGGGTTGGCCAGTTCGATCTCCACGCGGCGGGAGCCAACCTGCATGCCTTCGCTGCTGGAAGGTGCGCGTGGGGTCTGGACGATATGATCACCCGCCACGCCATCTTCACTCAGCTGCTGGGCTACGGCTTTGGCGCGCTGGATGGCCAGAAGCGCATCGGCAGAAAGGTCCTGCCCTGCATGTGCGTAACCTTCCACTTTGACAATGCGGGAAGGATGTCTTTTGGATTTTTCTGCTACCTGCAACAGAACATTGCGAGCATTGTCATCCAGCTCTGTTGAGCCAGCGGAGAAGAAAACCACGTATTTGCGTGGTGCATTGCCAGCACAGGCAGCCAAAAGGCAGAGACCAGCAACAGGAAGCAAGCGGCGCATATAAAATGTCCTAATCAAGATATGTAATTATTTCCTAACTGGTGCCCTGCCGGGGCCGTTACGTCAACATAGATTTGCTTACGCAACGGCGGCTTTGGCAACACCGGCAGAAAGCCGCCAGATGCGGTCCAGCTTTTCCACACCAGTCAGGCGGTGTGCAATAAGGATAACTGTGCGCCCTTCTGTAACGGTGTTGAGCGTGCGTAGGAAGTCTTGCTCGGTCTGGGCATCCAACCCGGTGGCAGGTTCATCCAAAATCATGATAGGCGCTTGCGTGAGCAATGTGCGGGCCAGTGCAATACGCCGCCCCTGCCCGCCAGATAGCCGCACGCCACCTTCACCCAGCCACGTATCCAGCCCTTCGGGCAGGGTACGCACAACATCTGCAATGGCGGCTTCTTCCAACGCCTGCCACAGGTCTTCTTCCGTGGCGTCCGGGCGGCCCAATAGAAGGTTGGCGCGGATGGTATCATCAAACAGATGAGTGGCTTGGGAAAGCCACGCAATACGCTGGCGCAAAGAGTCCGCCTTGATGCGGGAAATATCTTCTCCGCCCAGTGTAATGGTGCCTGCTTCTGGCGTGGCGGCTTTGAGCAGCAGAGCCGCAAGGCTGGATTTGCCCACGCCAGATGGCCCCAGAATAGCCACACGGGCACCTGCGGGAATGTCCAGAGTAAGGCCATCAAACACCCATGGGCGATTTGCAGCCCAGCGGAATTTTACGCCTTCTACATGAATATGCGTGTCTAGCGGTGCATCTGTCTGTTCAGACGCAGGAACGGTGATGGCGGATGGTTGTTCAGCCACTTCCACCACGCGGCGTGCTGCGGCCCCCATTGCGCCAGCCTGTAGCCCGGCACGGGTAAGTGCTGCGGCACTTTCAAAAGCGGCAACGGTCAGGAACAGAATGCCCACACCTTCAAGCGCAGGAATGTGTTCTGCAAACAGCCCGCCAATGCTTAGCAGCACGGCAAATACGGCAATCTGCCCGGCCAGAAAGGCCATGGCGTTTGCAAGAGCCGCCCGGCGTGCCAGACGAAGCTGATCTTGCAGGAGAGCAGCATCTGCTGCCTGCACACGTGCCAGCATACGGCCTTCTGCACCAAAAGCGCGGATTTCACGCAGGCCACCTACCAGATCCAGCACAGTAATGCGCAGATGCGCCAGATGATGCACGATCTGGCTGGCTGATGCGCGGCTGGAGCGTGCAATCATCCACGGCACCACAAAGGCAGAGCAGGCAAACAGCAGGCCTACTACAAGGCCCAATATCACACTGGCATGGCCCGCAATAATAACGAGTGCAGGGAATGTGACACAGGCGCAGATAAGCGGCATCACAATGCGCAGGTACAGGCCATCCAGCGTGCCAATGTCTGATACAAGACGGGAAAGCATATCCCCAGCCCGACGGAAGCCCAGCCCGGCAGCAGCACCCTGCGCGAGGGAGCGGAAAAACCACACACGCAAATCAGCCAGCGCGCGGAACATGGCATCATGCGCAAACAGGCGTTCTGCATACCGCAGGATCACGCGGCCTGCACCAATCCAGCGCAAGGCGGCTGTGGCAATAACAATTTCACCCATAACGCAACCGGCCAGACGCAGCCCGGATGTTTGCATGAGCGCCAGCCCAAAAGCCAAGGCCAGCAGAGCCAGAACAATGCCGCCCGCAAGGCGCACACCCTGTTTGCGCCAGAGCGCAAAAACGGTGCGGATGGCTTGCCAGTCTGTCAGTTCCCCTGTGGGGCGTGGGTTAGGCAGAGAGGTCATGCTCAGGCGGCTCCCTGTCGGCTGATAACGCGGCCACCGGCCAGATCTATGCGGCGGCCTTTAAACATGTGCACGGCGGCAGAATGGGTTGCCAGAATAACGGTGCGCCCTACGGCCAAGCGTTGCAGGCTTTCAAACACGCTTTTTTCTGTTGCCGGGTCCAGATGCGCTGTGGGTTCATCCAACAGCAGCACCGGGGCATTTTTCAGGTAAGCGCGCGCAATGGCAATACGCTGTGCCTGCCCGCCGGAAAGGCCAAATCCACCTTCCCCAATCCGGGTTTCCAACCCTTCGGGCAGGCTGGGCAAAAACTGGTCAACCGCAGCAGATTTTAGCGCAGCCTGAAGTTCGGTATCACTGGCATCGGGCTTTGCAAACAGAATGTTCTCGCGCAGCGTGCCAGCAAACAGAACGGGCTTTTGCCCAATCCATGAAACCATGCGGGCCAGTGCGTCTGGCACAATGCTATCCAGCGGTGCGCCGTTAAACAGCACGCGTCCTGTATCGGGCTGAATGAAGCCCAGCAGCAATTCCATGATAGTGGATTTGCCAGAGCCAGATGCCCCTGCCAGAATCAGGGTTTCACCTGCGGGCACGGTAAAACTGACATGGTCTAGCGCCAGACCACGTGCTGGATCCCACGAAAAGCTGACATCATCAAAGGATACCATCACACCATTGGCGTTGACGGTGCGCGCCCCCTCCGGCGCAGGGCGTTCCTGAGCTTCAGGCAGTTCCAGAACAGCCGTTGCGGCCCCTTGGGCGTGTGCCCTGTCCTGATAAGCAAGAGCCAAGCCACGCAGAGGCGCAAAAAATTCGGGCACAGCCAGCAGAACAAACAGCCCCGCTGTAACGGCATGCACCAATGCCGGTGCACTCCCCTCCGCCTGTAAGGCCAGAGCCTGCCTGCCATCCATAATGGCAATGGCAATAAGAGCAACAACCATGGCGCAGTCGATGGAAGCGGAAGACAGGAACGCAACCCGCAGCACTTTCATGGTGCGCTGGCGCAGTTCTTCTGCAGCATCGCCCAGCTTGCGTGTTTCATCTTCCGCACGGCCTGCCAGCACAATGGTGGCAATGCCTTTAACGCGATCAAGAAAACGGGCCTGCAGGCGTGTCATGGCCAGAAACTGATTGCGGGAGGCTACAGCCGCCCCAATGCCGAACAGCGCTTGCCCGAAAGGCACGGCTATACCGCATAGGCCCAGAACCAATGCAGCATGAGGCTGCACAAAGGCTATGGGAATAAGAATGGCAACAGGTGCGGCAATCCACAGAATAGAGGCCGGGATCCAGCGGCCAAAAAAGCCGTCCAGCGCTTCCACCCTATCCACTATGGTGGAAGCCAGCACGCCACTATGCACGCGGCGCAACAGTGCTGGCCCACCTGTAAGAACGGAGGCCAGAACCTCACCACGCAACCGGCGGCGTGCGGCAATGCCTGCACGTGCGGCACCTGTATCGGCCTGAACCATAACCAAAGCGCGTAGAATGGCCAGAACAGGAAAAGCCAGAAAAGGCCATACAGGCATAGGGCCTGCGGCTTCTGCCATTTTCCAGTTTACCAGGGCATGCCCCAGCACAACGGCCACACACCAGACTTGCCCTATACCGACAAGACTGGAGAGCAGCCCGGCTCCAACCACTGATCGCGCTGCCTGACGCCCCAGACGCGATTGTGTCCGTGTCCAGTTGCGGATTGCTGCTTTCTCGTTGCTCATAACACAAGGCGTTTATACCGACAGGCGCAAGACGCAAACAGTTTAGAAAGCCATCCCCTGCTGCAATCTGGGCATAGCGTACATTTTTTGCCTTATTTTCTGGGTTCTGGCGGGGTTTCTGGCAGGCGCATTACCAACGTATATTGCACGCCGCCTTCCCCTTTATACGTAAGCGTTGCTTTAAGCTGGCGCGCAAATGCGTGAATGAGTTTAAGGCCAATGCCTTGATGTACAGGCGGATCTTCCCACGCACACCCCACCCCGTTATCTCCAACCTGAAGGGTAAGCTGCCCGTGGCTACGATGCAGGCGCACAAAAATGGTGCCTTTCTGCCCATCAGGGAAAGCATATTTAATGGAGTTGGTGATAATTTCTGTAACAATAAGGGCGAGAGGCACAGCCTGATCGGGGTCCATCCAAAAACTGTCTGAAACCACATCCAACGTCATACGCCCGAATTCAGATTCTCCGGCGATGTGAAGCGTTTGCTCACAAAGCTCTTGCAGAAAGACAGCCATGTTCAGGCTGTTCAGGGCATCTTCTGCGTAAAGTGTCCGATGCAGTGTTGCTAGTGCGCGAATTCTATCACGCGCGAGGGCAAATTCTGCCCGCACCTCCGGGTGTTCAATCTGGTTAGCCTGCAAGTTGAGCAAGGAGGCTACAATCTGGAGATTGTTCTTAACGCGGTGGTGCACTTCCTTCATCAACAGTTGCTGATGTGCCATTGCTTTTTTAAGCCGCGCTTCATGGCGGGAAAGGCGGCGTGTTGCACGCGTAAAAGCCTGCCCAAGGCGCTGGAGTTCAAGCGGCATGGAACGGGTGATGCGTGCATCAAAAATCCCTTCCATTTGCCATTTCTGTACAGAGTATGTGAGGCGGCGTAATGGGCCTATCAACACAATATTGGCCGCCAAGGTAACGGCAACCAGCCCGATAACCAGCAGCAACACCAGCCCTACAATTTGCAGGATCATGGTATGCAGGGCGTCAGATTCCATGGATGTGCGCTGGGTGGACACCAGAATATCTGCTCCCCCCGCAATGGCGCCCAAAGCATAGCCCCCCAGCCCGGTGGGGAGTGTGATAATGCTGCGCTCGCTGTTTTCCAGCGCGTTCTTGAGTTCATGCACGATGGAAGGTGGTGGAGATTGCCACCCGCAATCTGAACATACAGGCAACAACTGTCCATTATGCATGAGCAGCCATGCCTGTATGGGGTTGTCATCTTCTGCAAAAACCTGCCAGCCGGAGGCGCTACCAAGTACGCCCTTTGCCGGGATATCTGGAGAATACCCATCAGATAGCCATGTGCTTCAGGAAGAGCCAAAAAACCTGCGGGCACGGTAATGCGCAAAAAAGCACCACCTTCCCCCGGTCCGCCGCTGGTCTGCACAGCTTCGAGTAATGTGGAATGCACATCCGTTGGTGTAGAAAGCGCCCCTACCTCCGCACATCCCCGCCCTTGGGGGGAAACGGATTGTATGGGTTTGCCTTCATCATCCAGCACAGAAAGAAAGCAGTAGCGCTGCCCACTAATGGTTTCCATAAGCCGGAGGGCGTGCACGATCTGATCGGGCGTCAGATCCATATGGCCTATGGTTTCTAGGGCGCTCCGTAATCTGTCTGTATCGTGGCGGAATTGCAGGTCCAGCCGCATAATGGCGTTGCCAGCACGCTGTGCGCTGCCAAGGGTAACCTCGCGGTAATTGTGCAGAGCCAGTACGGCACCAATAGCAATAACAGGAACAGCCGAAAGGCAGATCAGCAGCCGCATGCGTGCGCTTGTCGTGCTGAAAATGCGCCCCAAACCAGACAGAAGGGAGGCCGCTACCCGGTTTGCAGGGCCTTCCCCTCGCCCACTAATATGCAAAGTGCTTAATCCTGTTTTTCTCGATCTTCCTGAATAAGCTTAAGCAGTTCTTCAGGCACGGGTTCATTCACAACGTTATCGAACATCTGGTGCAGGCCACGCTTCAGCCATAGGTCAAAAGCTTTATCCCGCTTTTTTTTCGGCTTTCGGGAGTGGGCGTCGTCTCTCCTTTTTCCCATCCTGAACTCCGGTTTCTGCCATGCCATCCATCCGGGCATGGCCTGTTGAGTGCTGTGTTTGCACGACTCTGCGGGCTTTGGGTCCCTAACATCAGTATCGTACGCCATTGCGTTTATGCCGTCTGCTGTGCGTTACGCGTTGTGTTACGGGCCGTGCGGGTTTTCCGTCGAGTGGAAGAAGCTCTGGTGGTGGTTTCTGCGCCTGCTTTGCCAGAAACACCGCCTTCTTCTTCCCCCATCAGCCAGACTTCCAGCTGTCGGCGTGCCCGAAAGACCCGGCTTTTTGCTGTACCCACAGCGCATCCGGCAACGTCTGCTAACTCTTGATAGCTCATCCCCTCCAGAACCCCCAACACCAGAGCTTCCCGCTGGTCGTCTGGCAGCCGTGCAAGCGCTGCATCCAGTTCTTTCAGGGCCAGCCTGTCCTCATGTCGTCCACTCACTGACAACAGGGATTGAGGCGTATCATCAATGTTCCCGACTTCGCGCTTTTTGCGGAGGTCAGAGATAAAACGGTTACGCAGAATACGGTGCATCCATGCGGCAAAATTGGTGCCCATGACAAAACTGTCCTGCGCCGCCAGAGCATTGCACACAGTATCCTGCACAAGATCTTCGGCCACAGAACGATTGCGGGTGAGCGCTAATGCCTGCACGCGCAGTTTGGGGAGGATAGCGATAACCTGATCATGGAAAGAGGCTGTCATTTTTGTGTTCTCCGCCTTGTGGATCTCTTACCCCTTCAATGTTCGGCGGAGTGGAAAGGTTACATTCAAAAACAAGCGAGTGTTCACGAAAACGAGAGCGCCAGATTTACGAGCCTTCCGGGCCGTTTTGTTTATCCTGCGTGGCCATGACTTTCTTGAGCGCGGCCCGTGCGCGCGAAACACGGGCCTTCATGGTGCCCACTTCCACCTCACATATTTCCGCGGCTTCTGCGTATGTCAGCTCCTGCGCGCCAACAAGCACCAGAGCCTCCCGCAGAAGTGGAGATATCTGCCACAACAGGCTTTCAAGCTCCTGCATTTCGGTTTGCGTGTGCGGAGACGATTCGGCTGTGGAGGCAGGCTGGTGGCCGTAATCTTCCAGCGCAATGCGCTCTCTGCGCCCGCGGCGGTGCTGCTCCAAAAAAAGATTGCGCAAAATGGCAAAGCACCACGCCCGTAGGTTTGTGCCGGGTGTAAAGTCATCTGCCTTGTCCAGAGCACGCACAATTGTATCCTGCACCAGATCATCGGCAATGGCGGAATCACGCGCCAGAAAGCGTGCAAACCCACGTAATGCAGGGATAATTGCAAGAAGTTCTGTGCGAAACGTGCGCCGCGTGGCAACATGGGTGGAATGTGGAGTGCGAGTCAGGATAAATCCCCTTTCCGGAAAGCCGGTGCGCGTGCATCATCGCGTTCTCGCATGTTTTTGTCATGACCCATTATGAAGGAGACTTGCCATGTCAGAGTCGCTGCGTGACGGCCTGATCCGGGCCCTCCCTTATGGCAGACGTTACGCGCGGGCGCTGACAGGCAGCCAACCAGAAGGTGATCTGCTGGTGGCCGAAAGCCTGCGCGGCCTTTCTGCGCAACGGCTGAAGGAAGGCTTTACACCCCTTTATCAGCTCTATGAGGCAATTTCAGGGCTATTTTCTCGTAAAGGGTTTGCTGCGGAATATGATGTTGCAGGGTTTGCTGCGGAATATGATGTTGCAGGGCTTTCTGTAACACAGCGCCAGCTTTTGCTGCTGATCACGCTGGAGGAAGTGCCGGTTGAAATGGCCGCACGCATTACAGGCGTATCCACCAAACAGGCAGAGCAGGAACTGGAAGACGCACAGGGCCGCCTGCACAAGAATGTGCAGACATCCGTGCTGATTATTGAAGATGAACCCATTATTGCCATGGATATCGAACAGCTTGTGCTGCAATGCGGGCATCAGGTTGCAGGCATAGCCCATACACAGGCCGATGCAGTAAAATTGGCCAGAGAAACCAAGCCGGGGCTTATTCTGGCAGATATTAACCTTGGGCCGGGCGGAGATGGCATACAGGCGGTGGCAGAAATTACCTCCTCCTTCAATGTGCCGGTTATTTACGTAACAGCGTACCCCGAACGGTTGCTGACTGGGGAAACCATGGAACCCAGTTTTGTAATTACCAAGCCGTTTGACCCCCTCACGCTTGCCGTAGCCACGTATCAGGCCGTTAGTAGCGCACGTACACAGGCTGTGTAACTAACGGGCCTTCATTGCTCTTTCATAACTCGGATTATCTTTTCTAAGCATGGCGCATCCTCCTTTACTCCACCTTCAGGACATCACTCTTACACTGGGGGGGAACCCACTTCTGGATGGCGCGGGCTTTGCCGTTGGGCGGGGTGAACGCCTGTGCCTTGTGGGCAGAAACGGATCGGGTAAGTCCACTCTCCTTAAAATTGCGGCTGGCGTTATTCAGCCGGATTCAGGTTCTGTTTTTGTGCAGCCCGGTGCCTCCCTGCGCTATCTGCCGCAGGAGCCGGATTTAACGGCCTATGCCACAACGGCAGATTACGTGGTGGACCAGATTGGAGACCCGGATATGGCATGGCGTGCTGCGCCATTGCTGGATGCGCTGGGGCTGACAGGCAAGGAAAACACGCAAAACCTATCCGGTGGTGAAGGCCGGCGCTGCGCCATTGCCGGGGTGTTGGCGGCTGCCCCAGATGTGCTGCTGCTGGATGAACCTACAAACCATCTGGACATGCCCACCATTGAATGGCTGGAGCGCGAACTGCTGAGCCTTGGCTGTGCCATGGTGATTATCAGCCATGATAGACGGCTGCTTTCCACTCTTTCACGGTCTGTCGTGTGGCTGGATCGGGGCGTAACCCGCAGGCTTGATGAAGGCTTTGGACGGTTTGAAGTCTGGCGTGAAGAGGTTCTGGAACAGGAAGAGCGCGATGCGCACAAGCTGGACCGGCAGATTGCGCGGGAAGAAGACTGGATGCGTTATGGTGTTACGGCACGCCGTAAACGTAACGTGCGCCGTGTGCGAGAACTGGCAGATTTGCGCACAGCCCGTAAGGAGGCCATTCGCGCCCCCGGCACCCTCACCCTAAACACGCAGGCTGCCGCAACATCCAGCAAGCTGGTGGCTGTGGCCGAAGATATCAGCAAGGCTTGGGGTGAAAAACAGGTGGTCCGCCATCTGGACCTGCGTATCCTGCGTGGAGACCGGCTGGGTATTGTGGGTGCCAACGGTGCAGGCAAAACCACATTGCTGCGTATGCTTACAGGGCTGGATCAACCCGATAGTGGCACAATCTCACTCGGCCCTTCCCTCAACATGGTTACGCTGGACCAGCAGCGCCGGAGCCTGAACCCGGAACGTACCTTGGCTGATACCCTGACCGAAGGCGGCGGCGACATGGTGCAGGTTGGCACGGAAAAGCGCCACGTTATTGGGTATATGAAAGACTTTCTCTTTCGGCCCGAACAGGCGCGCACCCCGGTAAGTGCCCTTTCTGGCGGGGAACGCGGGCGTTTGATGTTGGCCTGCGCTTTGGCCAAACCCTCCAACCTGCTGGTGCTGGACGAACCGACGAACGATCTGGACTTGGAAACACTGGATATCTTGCAGGATATGCTGGCCAGTTATGAAGGCACAGTGCTGCTTGTAAGCCATGATCGTGATTTTCTGGATCGGGTGGCCACATCTGTTCTGGCAACGGAGGGAGATGGCAACTGGATAGAATATGCCGGTGGCTACAGTGATATGCTGGCCCAACGGAACCAGAAACCCCTTACAACTGCTGCCGTGGTGGAAAATGAACCTGCCAAACCCAAGGATGCAGCTCCAGCACGCGGTCCATCCAAAAAGCTGAGTTATAAGGACCAGTTCGCGCTGGATAATCTGCCCAAGGAAATGGAAAAGCTGGAAGCGCAGGCCACAACCCTGCGTGAAAAACTGGCAGACCCAGATCTGTACGGAAAAAATCCGGCGCAGTTTGAAAAAATTTCGGCCGATTTGCAAAAGGTGGAAACCAAGCTGGCTGAATCTGAAGAACGCTGGTTGGAACTGGAAATGAAGCGCGAGGCCCTGCAGGCAGACTAAGGGCTGGCGTATTTTTCAACCATCTTCGACTTGCAGGCAGGCAGTGGCAGTGCCTATGTTTTGGTATGCCCTGTTTTACTGGTTCTCTTTATAAGCGCACTCTTCCTGTATGTAGTGTGGCGCTTCTTGCCCTCCTCACCGCAGCGCCAGTGGCGTATGCGCAGGATACACCTGCCGCTGCGGATGCCGAAGGCGCGCAACCATTGCTCAGTCTGGTGCCTTTACCGCCGGGGAGCGTGCAGCCAGAAGCCCCAAAGCCGGAGGGGCCGAAAGCGCCAGAAGTTATGGCCAAAAGCAAGAGTGACACGCCAGCAGTGGTGGAACAGGATATCCGTCCCCCTTCCATTGCGTTTGATGGGCTTTTTGCGGCCATCCATCAAACACGCATGTTTACAGACCCCAAAGTGGTTTCAGACATTGTGCCCGATCGCTCTCCTACAGATCTGGTGGCGCTCTGGAAGCAGGAAAAAGACAAGCCGGGCTTTAACCTCAAAGACTTTGTAACAGACCATTTTACCATCCCGGCCCTGCGGTCTGCCGCCTATACGCGCAAGCCCGATGAAAGCGTGCGGGATTATATTTCCGGCATGTGGGATGTGCTTACGCGAGACCCGGACGTGGCTATGTCATGGTCTACCCTGCTGCCCCTGCCCTATAAATATATTGTTCCCGGTGGGCGGTTTGCAGAGATATATTACTGGGACAGCTACTTCACCATGATCGGCCTGTATGAGGATGATCATGTGGACCTCATGCGTGATATGGTGCGCGATATTGCATCGCTTATCAACACGTACGGGCATATGCCCAACGGCAACCGCACCTATTACCTCAGCCGTTCTGGGCTGCCGTTCTTTTCCCTTATGCTGGATTTGCTCGCCAGCCACGATGGGCAGATTGCCTATACCTCCTTCCTGCCTGAACTGCAGAAGGAATATGATTACTGGACATTAGGTGCAGCCAATCTGCCGCCGGGTATGGCACGGCACCATGTGGTGCGCCTACAAGATGGCACCCTGATGTTCCGCCATTGGGATACACGCAGCGCCCCGCGTGATGAAAGCTGGCCGCAGGATATGGCCACAGCGCAGGAAACAAGCCGCCCCTCTGGTGAAGTCTGGCGTGACTTGCGCGCCGCAGCAGAAAGCGGGTGGGATTTTTCATCCCGCTGGCTGGCTGATGGCAAAACGCTGACAACAATCCAGACCACCTCGCTGCTGACCATTGAGCTGAACTGTCTGATGGTACACTTGGATCAGACACTCTCTCATGCTTACGCGCTAAATGGTCAGGAAGATAAGGCGGCCTACTACGCGCAGCAGGCAGAAATTTTGCGTTCTGGCATCAACCGGTTTTTGTGGAACGAAAAACAGGGCGCCTATTTTGATTACAACTGGCGCACCGGGCGGCAGACGGACATTCTTTCCATTGCTACGTCCATGCCGCTGTTTCTGCATCAGGCCAGTGTTAATCAGGCTGATGCAGTGGCCGAAACGCTTAAAACACGCTTGCTGCATATAGGTGGCCTAACGGCAACCGAGCACCCAACAGGCCAGCAGTGGGATGCCCCAAATGGCTGGGCGCCGTTGGAATGGATGGCCGTTAAAGGGCTGGAACAATACGGGCATCATGAATTTGCGGCCGATATTGCACGCCGATGGATGGCCCGTGTGATTGGCACCTTTGAACGCAGCGGTGTGTTGCTGGAAAAATACGATGTTTCCGCCACCGAGATCAGCCCTACAGGTGGTAAAGGTGGTGGGGAATACCCCATGCAGATTGGCTTTGGTTGGACGAATGGCACCTTGGTGGGCTTTATGAACCGCTACCCGCAAAATACGCGGCAGGTCCTGGATAACAACCCGCTGGCGGATCAGCCTTCTCAGCAGCCCTTGCCACCGATTGATGCGTGGGATGCCAAAGGCCCGGAAATTCCGGTGGAAGAGCGTTCTCCTTTGCGGGGTGTGCCGCTGTCCTCCCTCAATATGGAGCAATTCAACAAGGATGATGATGGCGATGATGACGATGCGCCTGCGCAGGATGCCCCGCACAGCGCGCCATCATCAGAAAAGCCGGCTCAACATACTGATCAGCCAGAAAAACCAGACAATCAGTAAGCGCAGGCCGACACATTACGGAGTGTAGTGAATAACGCTCCGGATAGATTTGCCTTCGTGCATCAGATCAAACGCTGTGTTGATATCTTCTAGCGGCATGGTGTGCGTTACAAACGGGGCCAGCTCAATTTTGCCTGCCATGGCATCTTCCACCATGCCGGGCAGCTGAGTACGGCCCTTAACGCCGCCAAACGCCGTGCCTTTCCATGTACGCCCCGTTACCAATTGGAACGGACGGGTGGAAATTTCCTTTCCTGCGCCAGCCACGCCAATAATAACGGACTGCCCCCAGCCACGGTGTGCACACTCCAAGGCTGCGCGCATAACTTCTACGTTGCCGATACATTCAAAGCTGTGGTCCACACCCCAGCCTGTCATTTCAATAATGACCTGCTGAATTGGGGCCTCGTAATCCTTGGGGTTGATAAAATCTGTGGCTCCAAAAGCCTTGGCCAGTTCAAACTTGTCCGGGTTGGTATCAATGGCAAAAATACGCCCGGCCTTGGCTTGTCGGGCTCCTTGAATAACGGCCAGCCCGATACCGCCCAAGCCAAAAACAGCTACGGAATCTCCTTCCTGCACTTTGGCCGTGTTGTGTACGGCCCCAATACCAGTGGTAACCCCACAGCCCAGCAGGCAAACATGCTCTGGGTTGGATTGGGGGTTGATTTTGGCCAGAGAAACCTCGGCAACCACAGTGTATTCACTAAAGGTGGAGCACCCCATGTAGTGGTAAAGCGGCTGGCTTTTGTAGGAAAAGCGGCTGGTGCCATCGGGCATCACGCCTTTGCCCTGTGTGGCACGTACGGCAATGCACAGGTTGGTTTTGCCAGAGGTGCAGAATTCGCACTTACCGCATTCTGCCGTGTATAGCGGAATAACGTGGTCTCCCGGCTTAACGCTGGTAACGCCTTCGCCCACTTCCATCACAATGCCCGCGCCTTCATGCCCCAGCACAACGGGAAAAAGCCCTTCCGGGTCTTGGCCAGAAAGAGTGAAGGCATCTGTATGGCAAACGCCAGTGTTCAGAATTTTAACTAGAACTTCCCCGGCCTGTGGGGGGGCTACATCAATTTCAACAATTTCCAGAGGCTGGCCCGGTTTGAATGCAACTGCGGCGCGTGATTTCATGAAAACCTTCTCCTGTTCCTCAAGGCTGGCAATAATCTGCCATATCCGCTTGCCGGTTGATATTGAGAGTTCGGGGTTAAGGCATCACAATTTCCCTCAAACATAAACATCATGGTATTTCGCGTTCTCCATCATAAATGGTATTTATCAAAAACGCCTTCTGCCCTGCCCTTCAGGTTCAGGATTTCAGACGGAGAAATTAAAGGATGAGAAAATGAAGTGCCCTTCTTGTGGTTCCGAGTATCCCTATCATGATGGAAATTTATGGGTTTGCCCGGAATGTGCCCATGAATGGAATGAAGAAACCCAAGCGGATACTGCCGGAGCGGAAGATTCATCTGTTGTGCGGGATGCCAACGGAAACCAGCTTGCTGATGGTGATACGGTAACGGTGCTGAAAGACCTGAAAATTAAAGGCTCTTCACAGGCTGTTAAAGGCGGCACCAAGGTCAAGAACATTCGGCTGGTGGATGCGGGCGATGGCCACAACATTGCCTGTAAGATCGCTGGTTTTGGTGCGATGAACCTGAAATCGGAATTTGTGAAAAAATCCTGATCCCTTACACAGAGGGCGTATTTTCAAACATGCGCCCTCTGGTTTGTTAGGCTGTGTTTTTTACATCCACGCCAAAAAGGGTGAGATGCACAACAGAATGCCTATCAGGGTAATAAATATTAGGCTGGGTTTGCGATATTTGCGCAGATCTGGCGTTTTAATTACCAACCAAACAGGTAACAGGCAGCCAATAATACCAAAAATCGGGCTGCTGAATGTTGTAAAAGACAACACCGGCAAGTTGGCAACCACCGCGCCCCATGAAAGCAGAATGGCAAACACCATAACGCCGTATTGAACCCAGTTGCGGTGCAAATGTCCGGGTTTAACCCAATGCCCAAGCATGGAACTGAAAATACCTACGCTGGCTTCTCTAAAGCCAAGGTACACCCCAAAAAATGCTGTCATAACGGCAAAAAGGTTCAGAATAACGCCAATCAGGCTAATGGAACTTGCCGGAAACACCTGCGCGATAATGGCCAAAGCAGAAATGTTCTGCTGATACGCGGCAATGGCGTCACTCGGCTTCATGGCCAGGGTAAAGGAAATGGCGTAGAAAAAGACCGTTACAAACAGAATTGCAAAAGCAATGTTCATGGCGCGCAAGGCCTTGAAACGCGCCACTTCTGGGGATTTTTCCCGCGCCCGGTAGGAAATGACCATAGGGCTAAGGGTTTGAATAAACAAAATGGACGTAAGCGTAAAAGGCAGCGTGATAACCGCTTTTGTTATCAGTGTGCCAACAGGCGGTAATGCGCCAAGATTAGCGGTGTTCCAGCGTGGGATCATGAAAACACCCATGGCCGCCACAATCAGCAGCTTGGTAATGACCATGAAGGAAGACATGCGGAACAGCAGCTTTTCCCCGCGAGATGCCAAAGCTACCAGAACGGTTAGTAGAATAAGAGGATACCACGCATAATTGGAAAGCAGATGTTGCGTTATGCCAAAGCTGTGCAGGTAAGATGCGCTATCTCGCGTAATGGCGGTGGCATATACAAACATCCATATAACCAGCATGACAAAATACAGCGCACCCAGCAAAGTGCCCCAGCCCCGGCCCAGATAGCTGGAGATCATATCCGGGTAAGTCTGGCTTACGCGCGCAGAGGCCAATGTGTTGATAAACAACCGCTGAAACAGATACATACCCGGGTAGCCAACAACAGCGGACAGCAGAAAAACCCATACGCCCATCAGCCCTACCTGAACGGGCAGAAACACAATGCCCGCACCAATGGCCATGCCAATGCTCATGACAATCCAGCCGATATCTGTGCCATCAAACCGGGTGGCTTCTTTCCATTGTTGGGGAGAAAGCGTATCGGTTCCGGCGTTTAATGTGCGCGTATCTGGGGGCTGCATAAATATTTGTTTCCGTACATCTAGGTGATCTCATTTATAGAACGAGTAGATTGAGAGAACCTATAAAACAACAAAAATTATGTAATCCGATAATTTAACGAATTAAAATAGTTAATATATTTTTTCCAAGTTCGATCTGCTTACAGCAGATACGCTTAATTTTAGCGCCACGTATGTTATGGAGCATTTTTAGGCATCACTCCAAGCAGCATAGTTTTTATAAAAATGAGCACACAGCTTTTTTCAAATACCAAAACTATTGCTCTTATCGGGGCGGGTTCCGTTGGGCTTTGCCTGGGGGCAGCTTTTGCAGGTGCCGGATGGCAGGTTGTGGTGTGTGGAGCGCGGACCCAGTTTCCTCAAATTGAAGAAACCGAAGGAACAGATACGAATACATACCCCATTCGGCATGCAGCCACACCGGCAGATATTGGCCCTTGTGATGCCGCTATTCTGGCAGTGAAATCTCATCAAACCCAAGATGTATCCGTTTGGTTGCGGGCGTTTAACCGGGCTAGCGTCACTCTTCTGATTGCGCAAAACGGGCTTGGGCAAAAAGAGCGTGTGGTAGCTTACGCGCTACAGGCCAATATTCTGCCAGCTATTGTTTACTTCAACGCGCAACGCGTTGCCCCCGGCAAGGTTACGTTAAAGCGTATTGGCGCGCAGGATTTATGCCTGCCAGATGGTGCGGCAGCTCAATATTTTGCGGATGTTCTGCAAAAAGGAAATATGCGGGTTCAGACAACAGCAGATATCACCACTGCGCTGTGGTTGAAATTGCTGGCAAACATTACGGCCAACCCCATTACCACGCTTACAGGCCGTCGTACGGGTGTGATGCAGAATGGCACCATTCAGGCCGTCGCACGGCAGATTATGGCCGAAGCCGTAAAGGTTGGGCAAGCCGAAGGTGCAAAACTGACTGCGCAGCATGTAGAGGATATTCTTTTATGGCTGCAAACCATACCGGCAGAGAGTGCCACATCCATGTTGCAGGATCGCCAAGCCGGGCGAGAGTTGGAATATGAAGCTTTAACCGGTTACGTTGTAAAAGCGGCAGAAAAACATGGGATTGATGTTCCACTGAACTATCTGATTTTATCTCTGTTATCTTCTATCCACCCCGCAGATTTCGGAAAGGCATAACAGCATCATGAAACGTGCGTACAAAGTTGTAGATGTTTTTACAAAAACGCCTCTGCTGGGTAACCCGGTAGCTGTTGTGCTGGATGCGGATGGGCTGGATACCAAAACCATGCAGGCCATTGCGAGCTGGACAAATCTGTCTGAAACCACATTTCTGCTGCCCCCCACAAACCCGCAGGCCGATTACAGGTTACGTATATTTACCCCTAAGCACGAGCTTCCGTTTGCGGGGCACCCTACCCTTGGCAGCGCGCATGCCGCTCTGGAAGCCGGGCGCGCTGTGCCTCGCAATGGTGTGCTGGTGCAGGAATGTGGCGTTGGGCTTGTAGAACTGGCTGTAGAGGGAGATGGCGCAAACAGAACGCTTTCTTTTGCCGTGCCACCAGCAAAGCTTACCCCGTTAAACCCAGCCCAGATTGAAAGGCTGGAAGGTATTCTGGGCGCAACAGTTGAGCGTAAAATTACCCCCATGATTGTAGATATGGGGGTTGTCTGGATTGTTGCGCAGCTTTCCAGCGCGCCCAAGGTGCTGGCCCTGCGCCCGGATTTCGGGCGCTCTGCGGCATTTGAGCACAGCCTTGGTGCAACCGGCATTACAGTTTTTGGGCCGCATGAAACAGATGATGCGCAAATAGAAGTGCGCTCTTTTGCTTGCTCTCAAGGTGTGCAGGAAGATCCTGTTTGTGGCAGCGGAAATGCCAGTGTGGCCGTATTCCGCCAGAAACTTGGCCTTCTTCCCAAAGGGCGCAGTGATTACACGGCTACACAAGGGCATTGCCTTGGGCGGGCTGGCCGCATTGCGGTGCATATTCACGCAGGCGATGGGCAAATAACCATTGGCGGCCAATGTGTAACGGCAGTGGGTGGCGTTTTAAAAACCTAATAGCAGCAGTTTTTAAAACACCTTTCTATTTACGCAGATACAGCTTGCGCCAGACGTTTTACAACTTGGCGCGAATGCTGCATGAGTTCTGGCACATCAATACCTTTTACCACGCCATCATACACAACAGGCTTACCTGCTTTGAGCACGTGCCGAACGCATGCAGCGCCAGAGGCGACTGGGGCTATCAGCGGATCTGCCAACCCGGCATGACGCGGATGGTTGATATCATGCACAACCAGATCTGCCACCATGCCCTCTGCAACGGATCCTATGTCTGGTAGCCCCAGAATGCGCGCTCCTTCGTGCGAACTCCAGCGTACAATATCCTCGCAACGTACGGCATCTGCGCCATGCACAAAGCGGTGCAACAGCCATGCGGTGTGCATTTCTGCGCCCATATCGCAAGCCTCGTTTGAGGCCGCACCATCTACCGCCAGAGAAACACGCCCCCCAGCCTGTTCCAACGCCGGTGCAGGCGCTATGCCAGAACCCAGCCGCCCGTTGCTTTGCGGGCAATGGGCCATGCCTGTTTGGGTTTGGGCCAGAAGTGCTATTTCGCTGGCATCAAGGTGTACCAAATGGGCAAACCAGACATCCGGCCCCAGCCAGCCATGCTCCCCCACGAACTGAACTGGGCGCATGCCGTACACTTCGTTGCAGTATTTGACGTAATTTTCTGTTTCTGAAAGATGTGTGTGCAGGCCAATGCCCATGCTACGTGCGCCTTCCGCAAGGGCGCGCAGTTCATCCGGCGTTACGCCCCATGTTGGGGTGTTGGGCGCTATGGCAATGCGTCTGCTGCTGTCTGGTGCCGGATCATGATAGCGGCTGACCAGATCGCTCACACGCTTGAGCATTTCATCCAGCGTTTCTGTAGGGGCTGGAACAATTTCGTCCGTATCGAACTTACGGGTTCGCGTAGTGCCGCCACGGGCAAGCACCAGCCGCATCCCCAGCTTTTCTGCGGTTTCAAACAGCACAGCGGCAGGATCATACTGATAGCTGCGGGCGAACAGATAGTGATGATCCACCACCGTTGTGCAGCCAGATAGCAAAAGCTCCACCATGCCAACCTGGGCGGCAGTTTGCAGCGTATCTTCATCCAGATAGCGCCAGTATGTATTGGGCACCAGGCGTAGCCATTTTTCAAGCGGCGCGTTAATGGCTGATGGAATCCCCTTGAGCATGCTCTGAAAAAGATGGTGATGGGTAGAAACCAAACCCGGTGTAATCACCCCGCCTTTTGCATCCAGCACAGTATCCCCCGCCTGTTCGGGAATGTGCCCAATGCTGACAATACGCCCTGCCCGTATGCGGATATCTCCTGTACGCCGTTCCTGCAGCCTTTTCAGACCGGTGAGAATGCCAGATGCATTGCGAATAACCAGATCGTTCATGCGGGCATCACCTTGGCGCGGTCTGTAAATTTGGTTGTAAAGGCGGATTGCCAGTTTACGGTTTTATCCAGCAGATCATTATCCACCATGAACTGATAGGTTGCCTGCCAGCGGGCTTCTGTCATACAGCCTAACCCTAGTGTTTTTGTATCTCCGCCTTCCACCACGTTGGCTTTGGCCATGGCACTATGACCAAACATAATCTGCCCTTCTGTCATGCGTGGGTTGGCTTTGCGTATCAGGGCGTTACCGGGTTCTGGATCACGCATGTAATCCTGCCAGCCTAATAGGGAAGCGCGCACGAAGGCTTGCGTGGTGGCATCATTTTTGTCTGCAAATTCATGCGTGGTCAGCACTGGAGTGCCGTATGGTGGGTAGCCCAGATCTGCAAATGGAAAGAACTTTACAGGCACATTGCGCTGTTGGGCCTCGTAGGGTTCAGAGGATGCATAAGCCTGTACCGCCATTTCGGGGTCCAGAAAAAACGGTTGCAGATTAAAGGTATAGGGTTTTGCTTGCGCTGGGCTGTAACCAAACTTCTTGCACAACCACCCCCAATAGGACGCATGGGCCGGGCTGGAAATGAGAATGGGATGATTACGTAACTGGGTCAGATCTGTAATGTTATCGTGCGTCATCAACCCTTGCAGATCATGCTGGAAAGAAGACATGACGGTAAGCAGCGGCATGCCGCCCTGTATGCCGCGCAGGGTTTGAAAATCGTAACCTGTTACAAAATCTGCGCGGCTAGCCGCCAGTATCTGCATGGTGTTTACCTGCGGGCCGCCCATATCTATGTGTACATCCAGCCCTTCCTGCGCATAAAACCCTTTAGCCAGAGCCTGATAAAACCCGCCTACTTCTGCCTGCGCAAACCATGACAGCAACAGCCTGACCGGTGTTGCCGCCTGTGCACGTTTAAACGGCGTAAATGCTGCAACAGACGATGCCGCAGCAGCTGAAAGCAATGTTCGACGTGTAAGAGACATCCCGAATTCCTGCACTGGCATGATCTGTTTATTTCGTATTCGGTATGTTCATACAGAACGTGCGCATTTGGGAAGCTGTAAAATAGAGCACGCTTCATTGCTTTTTTTGTAACGATTTACCCCTTGATCTTCGCAGGATTGAATGGCCTAAACTGCATAAATCATTTCTATGCAGGAATGTTATATGCCGCGTCTCTCTGCTTTTTCTTCCCCAGTTGCTATTTCTCGGTTGGCTAAAACCGTCATGGTGGGAGCATTGGGTACGTTTGGCCTGATTGTCGCGCTGAATAACGTAACTGATTACAACTCAAACTTTCAGTTTGTGCGCCATGTTCTCAGCATGGATACAACATTCCGCGGCAACAGCCTGATGTGGCGGGCCATACCCCAACCTGTTCTGTGGCACCTGTTTTACGGCCTGATTATTCTGGGGGAAGCCTTAACCGGTCTGCTTTTTGCCATTGCAGCTTACCAGATGAGTGCGCGCCTTTGGGCTCCGGAAGATGCCTTTAAAACCGCAAAAAAGTTTGTGCCCGCAGCTACGGCTTTGGGGTTTCTGATCTGGTTTTTTGGTTTTTCTGTGGTGGGGGCCGAATGGTTTCTAATGTGGCAATCACAGGCATGGAACGGCCAGCAACCTGCATTCCGCTTTTTTCTGACCATGCTGGCTGTGTGCATTTACGTGCAGCAGCCCGAATAATCTCCTGCCTCTTCTTCTGCAAAGTTTGGATGGATCATGCAAGAAACCGTTATCAGCATTCAGTCTGCTGAAAAAACCTTTCCAAACGGTGTTCAGGGGCTGGCGCCTATTACCTTGGATATTCACCCCAAGGAACGTATTGGCCTGATTGGCCCTTCTGGGTGCGGCAAAAGCACGCTGCTGAAGCTGATTGCCAACTTACATCAACCTTCCTCCGGGTATTTGACCTGGTGGAACAAAGGTTTTGCAGAAGTCGGCAAGGAAAATCGTCGCCTGTCCTTTGTGTTTCAGGAACCCACACTTATGCCGTGGAGCACCGTACGCAAAAATGTGCGTTTGCCGTTAGATCTGGAGGGTATTTCTCCTGATGTGTCAGCGCCACGCGTGCAGCAGGCGCTGGAAATTGTAAGCTTGGCCCATGCGGCAGATCGCTTTCCTGCCCAGCTTTCGGGCGGGATGAAGATGCGTGTTTCCATTGCGCGGGCATTGGTCACGCGCCCTAACCTGCTTTTAATGGATGAACCCTTTGGCGCTTTGGATGAATTAACGCGCAACCGGCTGGATGAAGATATAGCCACCTTATGCGCCAAGGATGATCTTACCCTGTTGTTTGTAACACATTCTTTGTACGAGGCCGCTTTTCTTTCTACCCGTGTGATGGTTATGGCAGCGCATCCGGGCCGGATATTTGCCGAATATGAAATAGACCCAAGTATCCCCAGAAATGAGGAATTTCGCCTCAGCGATACATTTGCCACGATATGCCAGGATTTAAGCAAACTGCTTATTCAGGCATCTCAGTCTTCCCTTCTTGCAGAGGTGGCCTAACTTATGCCTGCCCGCCTGATATCCATTTTTGCCCCCCTTGCTGTAGGCATTCTGTTTTTGCTGTTGTGGCAGGGTATTTGTTATTTTTGGCACATTCCGCCTTATCTTATGCCTGCCCCTTCTGATATTGCACGTTCTCTGTTCAGCAATATCGATACACTGGGGCATGCGTTGTACAGTACGCTTACCGTTACATTAGCGGCGTTATGTGTATCTGTAGTTCTGGGTGTTCTGGTTGCTTTTGTGCTGGTGCAACATCCGCTTATTGAACGCAGCCTGATGCCCTATGTGGTGCTCATGCAGGTCACGCCTGTGGTGGCACTTGCTCCATTGATTATCATTTTAGTGAAAACAACGCTGCTGGCACTTGTTATCTGCGCCACGCTGATTGCTATTTTTCCTATTATTTCCAACACTTTACAAGGCCTTAAAAGTGTTGATCCGGGGCTGGAGGCGTTTTTCCGTATGCATAAAGCCTCGCGC
The DNA here is from genome assembly GCF_000285275.1 of Acetobacter pasteurianus subsp. pasteurianus LMG 1262 = NBRC 106471. Taxonomy (GTDB): domain Bacteria; phylum Pseudomonadota; class Alphaproteobacteria; order Acetobacterales; family Acetobacteraceae; genus Acetobacter; species Acetobacter pasteurianus. The sequence continues at coordinate 23,640 of NZ_CADO01000004.1, read as the reverse complement.
CTCAAAACGCTTTTGCGCCTGCAAATACCCAGCGCTTTGCCCATGTTTATGGCAGGCTTGCAAATTTCCAGCGGTTTGGCTCTTGTCGGTGCTGTGGTGGCCGAGTTTGTGGCTGGCACAGGTGGCAATAGCGCCGGTTTGGCCTACGAGATTTTGCAGGCTGGATTCCAGATGGATATTCCACGCATGTTTGCTGCGCTGTTCATGATCACCCTTACCGGCCTTGCCCTTTATATGGCCACAAGTAGTATTAGAAAGCTTGTTTTGCATAACCGTGTTGAGCACTAAAAATAGAGTATTTGCCAACATCATTTTGTTGACTTATCGAAACATCAAGATCTATACTACAACAAGTGAGTAGAAGCGGTCGGAATAGAAATATTCTGGGCATTGCTCCACCATGTTGGTCTGATTCAGCATGGGGGAAGCTTTGGCCGCTAAAAAACATGCTTTCCCACATGCTGGTTTGCACCAACTGCTACGCCCTATGGGCCAGTTTGCAATTTGTGTGAGAAACGCCATGACCCTGAATACCAAAACCACCCCAGATTACCCTATGGAAGAGCTCAAGCGTGAGGCCACTATAGGCAGCATGGGTACAACCTCTGTCCGTTCTATCCCTGTTATTGATTTTTCAGACTATGAGAACAGGCGTGCCCAGATTGCAGATGATCTGTGGAATGCCGCAACTCAGGATGGGTTTTTTCAGGTTATCAATCACGGAATTTCGTTAGAAGATATTGATAACGCTTTTGCGGAAGCAAAAAGGTTTTTTGCTCTTCCTATGTCTGAAAAGGAAGTTTTTAAAAAGAAGCCCACCGTGAATGCAGGCTGGGAATATTGCTCTCAAGTAAGACCTTCCACCGGCACGCCGGATAACAAGGAATCTTACCAGATTACTTTGCCGGAAATGGATAATCTGTGGCCGGATGAGCAGGTTCTTCCCGGCTTTCAGGCAAAGCTTTTGCAATTTGAGGAAGATAACTGGCAGCTTGCCATGAAAATACTTTCCTGTTTTGCAGAAAAACTTGGGTTTGAAAAAGATTTCTTTGCAGAGTGCTGTAAAAGATCTTCTCCGGGGTATCAGTGCACCTTGCGTCTTATCCATTACATGAGCATGGAAAACGCCAAACCGGAAGATTTCAAGCAATGGCGTGCTGGTGCACATTCAGACTTTGATTGTCTGACACTCCTGCATCTGCGTGAAGGTGAAGGTGGCCTACAGCTTTGCCCAGGTAACGAAATTTCATCCAATGCATGGACAGAAGTCACCCCTGTGGCCGGTGCTGTCACCTGCAATATTGGTGATATGCTGATGCGTTGGAGCGATGATAAGCTAAAATCCACCCTCCACCGTGTGCGTATGCCGCAACCGGGCGAATATCTTGGCCCGCGTTTGTCTGTTCCCTTTTTCTGTCAGGCAAACCGGGAGGCTGTTATTGAAGGGCCAGAAGGTAAATACCCGCCAATTACAGCGGAAGACTACATCTACCAGCGCCTACATGCCAACTTTGTGCAAAAGCACAAGTAATGGGTGCGTATGGGGGAAGGTTAACTTCCCTCATACAGTTTTTGTGCCAGACGGTTATGCTGTTCTATAACCATACCCACATCCAGCTTTGTAAAATGGCCGTCCTATATCAGCACCTTGCCGTTCACCATATTAAAGGCAACGGAAGATGGGGTACAAAACACCAAGGCCGCTACCGGATCACTTAATGCGCCAGTATATTCCAGCTTGCGCATATCAAACGCAATAATATCGGCCGCTTTTCCTACCGTTAACTGGCCAATATCTGTGCGGCCCAGAACTCTGGCTCCTCCGCGCGTAGCTAAAGCCAATACATCACGCGCTTTGAGCATCATGGCTTGTTCATCCTGCGCAGATAACAGGCGGGAAACCAGCATGGCTTGCCGTGCTTCTGCCAGAATGCTTGCACCATCATTAGAGGCAGAGCCATCAACCCCTAGCCCAACAGGAATACCGTGCTGCTGCATGGCCCCAACAGGAGCAATGCCAGAGGCCAAGCGCATGTTGGAACAGGGGCAATGGGCTATTCCCGTGCCCGTTTGGCCAAAGCGGGCCATGCCTGCGGTGTCTAGTTTAACGCAATGGGCATGCCATACATCGGCACCAACCCAGCCAACATCTTCTGCATATTCTGCGGGTGTCTGGCCAAAGCGTTCCTTGCTGTAAGCCACGTCATGCTGGTTTTCGGCCAGATGTGTATGCAGCCGGGTGCCCGTATTGCGCGCCAACTCTGCCATATCACGCATAAGCTCAGGGCTGACAGAAAAAGGAGAACACGGTGCGCCGCCTACGGTTAGCATCGCCAGAGGTTCCGGGTCATGATACGTTTCAATCACGCGCAGCGTATCACGTAGGATGTCGGGTTCTTTTTCTACCAAACTATCCGGCGGCAGCCCCCCTGCGCTTTCTCCAACACTCATGCTGCCGCGGCAGGCATGAAAGCGCATACCCATTTCAAGCCCAGCCTCAATTTCATCATCAAGGCGGCAGCCGTTGGGGAAAAGGTAAAGATGATCACTGGTTGTGGTGCAACCAGACATCAGCAGTTCCGCCATGGCCGTGTGCGTGGAGGCCTTTATCATTTCTGGCGTAAGGCGTGCCCAAATGGGGTAAAGTGTTTGCAGCCATTGAAACAGGGAGGCGTCCTGAGCCTGCGGAATAACCCGTGTTAAGGACTGGTACATGTGGTGGTGAGTATTCACCATACCGGGCATAACCACATGGCCGGACATATCCAGCACTTCATCCGCAGGAGGATGCGGGTCCTCCATACCACCAAGGGCGACAATCTGCCGCCCTTCTGTCACGATCCACCCGTTTTTCAGCTCTTGCCTGGCATCATCCATCGTGACGAGGCACAGGGCATTTTTCAGCAAGTATCTACGTGACATCATAAAAACACCTAGCCCCTCCCTTTGTATCAAAGAGAGGGGCGTTAAGTTGGTTCAGGACGGTATTAGAAAGAGGTAGAGATTGTGCCTGTCATGGAGAAGCGCGGTTCCACCATGAAGGTATTGCCGTAACCTGTGTAAGCTGCGGAGCTACCGCTATAAACCGTGCCGGCATCATGCTTGCTGTAAACAGCGCCCATGGCACCCGTGCGCACAATGGAACCCGTAAGGTTGGTGAAGTTCAACCGGAAAGTGGGGGACTTTACAAAGCCAAATGGCTTGAAGTGATACCCAACCGTCAGGCTGTTGGTCACGTAACCCGGTATTCTCTGATCCCCAGCCACACTGACGGATTGCGGGCCGGTGTAATGCACGGAGCCGTTGGCAAAGAAGCCTTTATACTTATAGGTCAGACCAAAGTTGGCCATAACCCGTGGTGCCATAATGGCCTGCGTACCCTTGGAATGCAGCATGATGTTCTGGTACGGGTCGAACACGTTGCTGTCCTGCGTGGCGTGCAGATACTCCACAGAAGCATAAGGGCTGAAACCGTGGATCTCACGCCCGGCGATCATGAAGTCCAGCCCGCGCATGGTCTGGCTGCCGATGGAGAATGGACGGTAGTTGTTCATGCCCAAATACTGGTCAACCACACGGTTGGTGACGTTGTAGTTGAAGAATGACAGATCCATCATCATGTAGCGGTTGTGGTAACGGTACCCCAGTTCTTCCTTGATGGAATACTGGTTCTTCAGGATCGGCACATCCGTGTACAGCCAGCCCATATCGTTTTCTGTTGGCTGACGGTAATCCCCTTCCGCGTTTACATAGATCTGGTTCTGATCATTGATGTTGTAGCTGATGGAAAGCTGCGGCAATGGTGCCGTGCTGTTGCGCCCCTGCCTGCCGTAGTAATCCTTGTTCCATGCGTTGGACATAACAAACTTAAAGCCACCGTTAATCAGCAGTTTGTCATGCAGATACTTGGCTGTGTCCTGAATAAACAGCGAGTGGATTTCATACCCCGCAACCTGCCGATCACCTTTATCAATGCGATACTGAGACCAGTTCGGGCTGGGTGCACCGCCTGCGGGCATGGCAAAGCTGGTGGGGTAGCTGCGGTCTGATTGGCTGTTGTTGTACCAGTAACCGAAGGTCAGATGGTTGTGTTTGTCAATATCGTAGCCGAGTGATGCCGTGGCACCCACTACGCGGTCACCATGTTCCTGAAAGTAGCCGATTGTGTTCTGCATATCACCCGCAGAGTTGGCTTCCGCACCATTAGGCTTGGCGCTCCAGCCCTGCCCATAGGTGAGGTATGGGTGCAGATCGAAGGACAGCTTGTCTGTAATAACGGTGTGGATAGGCGCACTCAGGAAGATCTGGTTCCAGTGGTCAGCGTTGTTCTTCCAGTAGTTTGCGTTACCCGGATGGGATGAGCGATCCCAACCTTGCTCCGTGTGCTTGTACAGCATGAACTGGTCTTCTGTAGGGTAGTTATCAATTGTCCAGTCAGCAGAGTTCCATGAGATAAACAGGTTGGCGTTAGACCCGTTTTCCCAATCCTTGCGTGCGCCAAAATCAATATGCTTACGCTCGTTAATGCCAGACCCCATCCAGCTGCGTGCATGCGTGTTTGAAAAGGAGAAGTAGCCCCGGATACCGCTATTGCCGATGTCACCAGAATCAAGGCGAATAAATTCGCGCGAGAGATTGTTGGTGCCGTAGGAAAAATCTGTCATACCGCCAAACTTGTGGGACGCGATATGGGTTTTGGAGTTCATCACCCCGCCAGCAGCAGACATAACGGGCATATCACGCGCCGCACTGCCGGGTGTGATGCTGACTTCATCCACGTTTTCTGAATCAATAATTTCAGCCAGATATTTTGCCTGCCCGGCAGAAATGCCATCCACCATAATGGCCATGTCACGGTCTGTCAGGCCGCGTGTCTGCACCTGCCCGCCCTGCATGCCCGATGTATCCGGGGTGGTCACGTTCACACTCGGCAGGTTTTTAACCAGATCCAGAGATGTGGAAACGGGGCTGCGCATATCAATGTATTCTTTGGTGACCGTCTGCACCGCATGGGGGGCTGTTTCAAGCCGCATCATGCCGCCGCCGCCATTGCGTTTGCGGCGTGTGGAGCCCACCGAAACTTCTTCTGTCCCGTGTGCCTCAATCGCTTTTGTGGAGCGCGGGCGCACATGTGCAGCGGGCGATGTTGCAGATGCCCGAGTGAGCTGGGATGATTTTTTGGCTGCCGTGGCCGTTTGCGCTTCCGCCGTAGAAAGGCTGGCGCAAAACCCAACAGCACTGACAAGGCAGGACAACGTTGCAAGGTGTTGCCGGTATGTCAGTCGGGACAGAACCGGGCGGGCTGGCGCAATAATCCGAAAGGACATGAGAAAATTCCTCAGCAGGGAAGCTTAACAACGATGCAGGAACAGAAGGCCTTTTTCTTCAAATTGGCCTGTGTAAGAGCCGTAATTTGGAAATCGGCAGAGATCTTTGAGTAAGCTTCCGACATGAGATTAAGGCTCCGGGCAGCGGGCGATAAAACGATACGATATCGATATATATAGGCTTATAAGTGAACGCACAAAAACAAAAAAGGCATTTTCTTGTTGCCGTTTTAAGAGCACCGCCTGATCTGAATTTGGCAATGCAACATTGCTTTTTTTGCTTTTGAGAGAACGGAAAAAACCTGCGTATAGTTTGTTTCGCCCTTGATATGGTGCGAGATGTAGCGTTTTTGATTGACCTCCTAACCCTAGAGGCCCGTATGCAAACCCAGCCCAATGTTTTGTGTGTTGTTGATGCGTCCGGGAAAAGGGCAGTGCAACGGTGTGACTTTTTAGCGTACCCTCCTTTTTCAGACACACCGGATGGTCTGTTCCGCTCCTATCTTTCCCCCGCCTATACCGCGACAGTAAAGCAGGTGCGTGAATGGATGGAAGAAGCCGGCATGCACTGCCGGATAGACGCCGCAGGTAATCTGATTGGCCGATATGAAGGTCTTACCCCCAACGCCCCTGCCCTGCTCATTGGCTCTCATCTTGATAGTGTGAAAAATGCTGGCAGGTACGATGGCACATTAGGCGTTATTCTGGGCATAGAGGCTGTTGCCAGCTTTCATGCACAGCAAAAGCGTTTTCCCTTTGCCATAGAGGTAATTGGGTTTGGGGATGAAGAAGGGTCCCGCTTTCCAGTTTCCATGCTGACATCCCGCGCTGTGGCTGGTTCTTTGGATACGTTGCCAAACGTGCTGGATGCCCAAGGCACTAGCATCCGGCAGGCACTCCTAGAAAGTGGGCTAGACCCTGCACACTATCTGGAGGCCAGCTATAAGCCCTCTCAGGTTCTGGCGTATTTTGAAGCGCATATAGAGCAAGGCCCTGTTCTGGAAAGTAAGGATCATGCAGTAGGCTTGGTCACATCCATTGCCGCGCAATATCGGTTTAAGGTGACAATGAAAGGCATGGCCGGGCATGCGGGCACATTGCCCATGCATTTGCGCCAGGATGCCCTGGCCGCCGCGGCAGAAGCCATTTCCTGCATAGAAAAAATTGCGCAGTCAGGCCCGGATGATCTGGTGGCAACCGTTGGGCAAATGAGCGTAAAGCCCGGTGCGCCCAATATCGTGCCGGGCTGGGTAGAGTTTAGTATTGATGTGCGTGCTGGCACGGAAAATGTGCGCAACAAAGCAGCAGAAACAATAACCCAAGCCCTGCACGAGATCAGCCAAAAACGCGGCGTGGAAATGGAACTTGCACTTCAGCACGATCTTTCCGCCACACCGTGTAACCCGCAACTTAGCAACGTTCTGGCTGCATCCATTCAAGCCGTCACGGGGCAACCGGCTTATAAGCTGGTAAGTGGGGCTGGGCATGATGCCATGATCATGGCTGCCCTTACCCCTGTATGCATGCTGTTTATGCGCTGTGAAAAAGGCATAAGCCACAACCCTGCCGAAGCTGTGCAGGATGAGGATGTAGAAACGGCTTTACGTGTCATGTGCGATTTCATCCAGAATATTCCATCAGAAAAAGCCGCTTAATCATGGAGCAAACCCGTATGATTTCACCAATGTTCAAACAGATTGATCCGCCCCAACGGTTTCTGATGGGCCCCGGCCCCATTAACGCTCACCCACGTGTTTTGCGCGCCATGTCTGCCGATATGCTGGGGCAGTTTGACCCGGAAATGACGGAATATATGAATGAAACCATGGCGCTGTACCGTCAGGTATTCATGACAGAGAACCAGTGGACATTTCTGGTAGATGGCACGGCCCGGGCCGGTATTGAAGCGGCTCTTGTTTCCTTGGTGGAACCGGGCGCAAAAATGCTTATTGTGCGTGCTGGCCGCTTTGGTTTGCTGCTTTCAGAAATTGCCGAGCGCATAGGGGCAGAAATCTGCACGCTTGATCTGCCGTGGGGTGAAGTGGCCTCATTAGAGCAGATAGAAGCGGCATTGCAGGAACATAAGCCGCAGGTTCTGGCCTGTATTCATGGAGATACCTCCACCACAATGGCGCAGCCTTTGGATGGCGTGGGGGCATTGTGTAAAAAATACGATGTTCTTTCCTATGTAGATGTTACGGCCACATTGGGTGGCGTGCCGGTTTGCACAGACCAATGGGGCATTGATGTGATCTCCGGTGGTTTGCAGAAATGCATGGGCGGGCCGCCGGGTTCTGCCCCCATTACCATTTCGGATCGGGCTGCCGAGCACATTATGGCCCGCCGTCATGTAGAAGCCGGTATCCGCAGTGCAAGCCTTACAGATGGGCAGCGCCCGCGTATTCCATCCAACTACTTCGATCTGGCTATGGTGATGGATTACTGGTCTGAAAAGCGGCTGAACCACCATACCGAAGCAACAACCATGCTGTACGGCGCCAGAGAGGCCGCCTGTATTGTGCTGGAAGAAGGGCTGGAAAACCGCTTTGCCCGCCACAAAACGGCCAGCACGGCGCTTATTGCGGGCCTACGCGCAATGGGGCTGACCATTTTTGGTGATGATGCACACCGTATGGCGAACGTAACCGGCGTATGGATTCCAGCCAGTGTGGATGGAGACAAAGTGCGCATGCGTATGCGTGATGATTTTGGCATTGAAATTGGCACGGCTTTTGGCCCGCTTACGGGCAAAATCTGGCGCATTGGCACCATGGGCTACAATGCCGTTAAACACAAAGTGTTGCTGACATTGGGCGCATTGGAAGCAGCTTTGGCTGCTGAAGGGTTTAAGCCCCCGCGTGGCGCTGCTGTAGATGCCGCTATGGCATCCTGGCCGTAACCGTTGGGAGAAGCATAATGGAACTGAATAATCCAGAAACACTTCGGCAGGTTGAGGCATGTTCAGACCTTTATGAACGCGCTCTGGCCGAAAATGATGTGCAAGTTCTGGATGATCTGTTCTGGAGTGGCCCGGAAGTGGTGCGCTACGGCGTGGGGGAAAACCTGTATGGGGCGGAAGAAATAGCTGCGTTTCGCCGCTCCAGAAAAGGAGGAAGCCCCCCACGCCGTAACCTGCGGCGCACCATTACCGCCATTGGTAATGAAAGTGCTGTTGTCAGTCTGGAATTCCAGCGTGAAGGCTCGGACCGCATAGGCCGCCAGATGCAGACATGGATCCGGACTGACAATGGATGGAAAATTCTGGCAGCCCATGTGTCGCTTATGGCGGCACGTCCAGAAACCGAAAGACCTGCTTTATAAGGAAATAGGCCCATGACCGCCCCTTCCTCTGATCAGGAAAATCTTGTGCGCGCACGCGCTACAACCATAGGGCTTGATCTTTCTCCCACATGTCTGCCGGGGGTTATCAGCAATTCCGCCCTTTTGACGCACTATGCCAAACTGGTTGAACAGCACACCCTGCCCGATACGTGTGAACCAGCATACGAGTATATTCCATGACCCGTTTTTCCAGCGCGCATGCCATTGCGGAGGCTATTCGCTCTGGTAAAAAAAGTGCAGTTTCCACCATTCAGGAAACATTAAATACGTTGCGTACACAGGATCATGGCATCCAGAGTGTTACGCATCTTTTTGCAGATGAGGCTTTGCTGCAGGCACAAAAAATAGATGCCATGCGGCAGGCGGGCCAAACTTTGCCCCCTTTGGCGGGTGTGCCGTTTGGTGTGAAGGACCTGTTTGATATTGCAGGCCATGTGACCACGGCTGGCTCTATTGTCCTGCGCAATATGCCACCTGCGCAAAAAGATGCCGCCATTGTACAGCGGCTTAAAGCTGCCGGGGCCATTCCCGTAGCAACATTGAACATGGATGAATTTGCTTACGGGTTTGCAACCGTAAATGCGCATTATGGCACCACCCATAACCCGCATGATCTGGCCCGTATGGCTGGTGGGTCTTCCGGTGGGTCTGCTGCGGCGGTTGCTGCGGGTTTTCTGCCTTTTGCCCTTGGGTCCGATACCAATGGGTCTATTCGCATTCCGGCATCATTATGCGGTGTGTGGGGAATAAAGCCCACTTTTGGCCGCCTGCCCCGCGCCGGTGCCTATCCGTTTTCTGCCAGTTTGGATGTGGTGGGCAGTTTTGCATCCTCTCTGGATGATCTGATTACAACATTTTACGTGATGGATGGCAGCACACCAGCGCCAGAACCGGCAACCGATACGCTGCGGGTTTCCAGATTAGGGGGATGGTTTGCATCCAATCTGGCGCCTGAGCTTGTGGCTGCGCTGGACCGTGTTTGTGCCAGCCTGCAAACCACCAGCACGGTTGAGTTGCCAGAAGTGGCAAGCGCACGTGCGGCATCTTTCTTGATAACTGCGGCAGAAGGCGGAAACCTGCACTTGCCCCGCCTGCGCAAACAGGCAGAAGAGTATGACCCTGCCACGCGGGACCGCCTGATTGCCGGAGCCTTGTTGCCATCATCCACCTATTTGCAGGCTCAGCGTTTTAGAAACTGGTTCCGTACGAAAATCCACGAACTTTTCCAGAAAACAGATGTTCTCATAGCGCCTGCTGTTATGGGGGAAGCACCTCTGCTGGATGCGCCAACCATTATGGTAGACGGTAAACCTGTATCTGCCAGAGCTAATCTGGGCCTGTTTACGCAACCGCTTAGCCTGCCGGGTTTGCCTGTATTGTGCTTGCCGTTGAAAAATACAGGCTCTTTGCCGCTTGGTTTACAGCTTGTTGCTGCTCCGGGGCAGGAAGCCGCGCTGTTTAGTGTTGCGCGGGCGCTGAAGAAAAGCGGCTTGGCAGGGTGCGTGCCCCTGCCAGAAAAGGAAATGGCTTAAAAAGTTATAGGGATGGGTGGAGCACATGCTCCACCACTTCCGCCGCAACCAGAGCAGCAATAACTTCTGGCCTTTTATCCCTGATTCCGCGCTCTCCTATGGGGCAGATGAGGGACTGTAAGCGCTGTTCTTCCATACCAAGCTGGCGGAAACTGTGTTCAAACCGCCTGCGTTTGGTGGCAGAGCCAATAAGCCCCACGTAAGAGAGATCATCCCGCAAAAGAGCAGATTCTATAATTAACGCATCCAACGTATGGCTGGGTGTAAGCACCAGCACGCCAGCTTTGGCTGGTGCGGCGTGCAATATTGGTTCCCATTGGTCTGTTATGCGTGTTTCTACGCCTGCAGGAACAGCGCCAAATTCCTGTTTTCTGGGGTCTATCCAGATCAACCTTAGGGGTAACGGTGCCAACGCATAAGCCAAGGCACGGCCAACATGGCCAGCCCCAAACATAAGTAGCACCGGGCGTGCTTCCAGTTCTTGCCGTATGTTGTTTTCCAGTTCGCGCACAATGTCTGGTGTTATACGCTCCAGCCGCACACGTGCCCAGCCTCCACAGCATTGGTTGGTATTTTGCCCACCCAGAATAAATTCATGTTCACGCAGCTTTTCATGCTGGCACAGCATCTGGCGTGCCTGTGCTACGCATTCATGCTCCAATGCGCCTCCACCCACTGTTCCGGCCAGCAAAGAGGTGCCCACCAGCATGAAGGCACCTGTTTCGCGCGGGGTGGAGCCTTTGGCTTCCGTAACACGCACAAGAATGAGCTGTTCTGGGTGACGGTGCCAGTGTTGAAGAACCCTTGCAACCTCTCGCATGATCAGCTCCGTATTAGTGAGGCATGTCCTTTTGTTTTTTAAGCCGTTCCACTGTGCGTAAAATCTGCTCTGGTGTGGCAGGCGCATCTAGCTGAGGGCAGATGCGGTAGTCCGCAATGCTCGCTATGGCGTCCGAGATAGCATGCAATACCGCCAGCCCGTGCACAAAAGGTGGTTCCCCCACAGCTTTGGAACGAAAGATGGTTTCTTCCTGGTTGGGGGAGTTCTCAAGCAGCTTCACATTAAAAATCGGTGGCCGGTCCGAGCAGGCTGGAATCTTATAGGTGCTGGGGGCATGTGTGCGCAGCCGGCCTGTTTGGTCCCACACCAGCTCTTCCATTGTCAGCCACCCTGCCCCTTGTATGAAGCCCCCTTCAATTTGGCCAATATCCAGAATTGGGTTTAGAGATTGCCCGGCATCGTGCAGGATATCCACGCGCTCCATACGGTTTTCACCAGTCAGTAGGTCAACCGCAACTTCTGCGCAGGCGGCCCCATAGGCAAAATAATAAAATGGGCGACCGCGACCGGTTTTTGGATCCCACGAAATTTTGGGTGTTTTGTAAAAACCGGATGAGGAAAGCGAAACACGGGCCATATAGGCGGCCTTCACCACATCCACGAACGGAATACAGTTGTCCCCCACCTGCACGCCATTGGCTCCAAAATGCACGGTGCTTTCTGGTACCTGCCAATGTGTGGCGGCAAAGCTGATGAGCCGTTCCTTAATTTTGCTGATGGCATCCAGCACAGCCATGCCGTTTAGATCTGCCCCGCTGGATGCCGCTGTAGCAGATGTGTTGGGCACCTTGCCTGTGGTTGTAGCGGTAATGCGCACGCGGTTTTCGGGTAGGCCAAATTCCCGCATGGCAATTTGCACCATTTTGGTATGCAGCCCCTGCCCCATTTCCGTGCCGCCGTGGTTCACCTGCACGGAACCATCCGTATAGACATGCACCAGAGCGCCTGCCTGGTTGAAATGCGTGGCAGTAAAGGAAATACCAAATTTAACGGGCGTAAGGGCTATGCCACGGCGGATGTATTTACTGCTGCGGTTAAAGGCACGGAGTTCCTCACGGCGTTTACGGTAATCGCATTCCTCAGCAAGCTGTTCCATGATTTCCCGGGAAATGGAATCTTCCACGGTCATGAAATACGGTGTGATGTTTTTGTCTTGCCTGCCGTAAGTGTTGCGCAAACGCACATCCAGCGGGTCCATCCCTGTGGCAAAGGCAATTTCTTCTATAACCCGTTCGGCAGCAGCAATGCCTTGGGGGCCACCAAACCCCCGGAAAGCTGTGTTGGACTGCGTATTGGTGCGAAAGGGTTCTGAGCGCAGCCGCACATCCGGGTAGTAATAGGCGTTATCTGCATGAAACAGCGCTCTATCCGTTACCGGGCCAGATAAATCAGCAGACCATCCGCACCGTGCGGCCAGCAGCATATCTACACCCTGAATATGCCCTTGCGCATCAAAGCCAACATCATAATCAATCACAAAGTCATGCCGCTTGCCTGTCATGATCATATCGTCATCACGATCAAGGCGACATTTTGCTGGGCGCTGGGTTATTTCTGCGGCCAAGGCTGCCAGGCAGGCGGGAGCATTTGCCTGTGTTTCCTTGCCCCCAAAGCCGCCGCCCATACGGCGTACTTCCACTGTTACCAGGTTGCTGGGGCGGTCAAGAATATGCGCCACCATGTGCTGGGTTTCTGTAGGGTGCTGTGTGGAGGAGCATATACGCATCTCCCCTTCTTCACCCGGCGTAGCGAGTGCGGCTTGCCCTTCCAGATAAAACTGTTCCTGCCCTCCAACCGTAATACGCCCGGAAAGCCGTTTGGGAGCGTTTTCTAGGGCATTTTCAGCGTTGCCGCGTACCATTTCGAGCGGACGGCACACCATGTCTCCGCCTTTTTGGCGGGCTTCTTCAACACAAAGAACTGTTGGCAGGTCTTCATAAACAATCTTGGCTTGGCGTGCGGCTTTGCGGGCTGCCAGACGTGTTTCAGCCACAACGGCAAAAATGGGTTGGCCGTAATAAAAAACCTCATCTGTAGCTAAAAGAGGTTCATCCCCCGCGCCTACGGGGCTGATCTGGTTTTCTCCCAGCACATCTTGGGCAGTAAGCACGCACAAAACGCCGGGAAAATTCTTAACGGGCTCCAGATCCATAGAAACTATACGAGCATGGGCCTTGGTGCTTAACCCGGGCACCACATGCACAACATTTGCGGGTGTGGGAATATCATCAATATACGTTGCCTTGCCGGAAACGTGCAGACGCCCACTTTCGTGCTTCAGGCTTTGTGTTGCGCCACCGGGAACTGTTGTGGGTGCGTTGATATGCTTTTTAAGCATGGGAAATCTCCCTCCAACCTTCCAGACAGATAGGTTGAGCGCTTCCTTGAGGAGCTGTTTCTTCAAAAAAGCGCGTTAACAGGTTGGCGGATACTGTGGAGCGATACCACGCACTGCCGCGCATATCCGTTAGGGGCGTAAAGTCATCCTGTATGGCTTTACGTGCGGCTTCTAACGCCGCCATATCCCACTTTTGGCCAACTAAAGCCTTTTCTGCCATTTTGGCGCGGCAGGGAATGCCCGCCATTCCGCCAAAAACCAGACGCGCTTCTGTTATCTCTCCATCAGCATTTATGGAAACTGCAAACGCCGCCATAATGGCGGAAATATCCTGATCAAACCGTTTGGAAACCTTGTAAGCCCGCATAACTGTTTGCGCAGATTGGTTCGGTATAAAAATACCTTCTATAAATTCAGCAGGCTGCCGGTCCTGTTTTCCGTATTCTACAAAGTAGTGTTCCAGCGGAAGCTGCCGCCGTGTATCGCCTTGGCGCAAATGCAGCACGGCACCGGCGGCTATAAACAAGGGTGGCCCATCCCCAATGGGTGAGGCATTGCCAATGTTGCCGCAAACAGTAGCTGCGTTTCTTACCTGCGTAGAACCAATGCGTTTTATGGTTTCCAGCGCATCTGGCAGATGTGTTGCCAAGGCAGGCAGAGCCTGTGTGTATGTTACGGCTGCGCCTATCCACAAACCGCCATCACGTTGTTCCAGTTTATGCAGATCCTTGGCGGATCTTACGGCAATAACATGTGGCAGATCTCGCAAATGCTTGGTAACCCACAGGCCAACATCTGTAGCGCCTGCAACAAGTGTGGCCTTGGGGTTTTCCTGATAAACGGCGGCAAGCACATCGGAATTGGCAGGCAGAGTGATGCGGCCATGGGTGTTTTGAATATCTACACTGCTGCCGTCCTGTAAGGCAGAAAGGCGCAGGATTATGTCCTGTTTTTCTACATCAAAACGGTTGCCCTGCTGCACCATAATGCGGCGCGCCTGCTGCATGGCGCGTATAATGGGGGCATATCCTGTGCAGCGGCACAAATTGCCAGCCAGAGCCGTATTGATGGCTTTAGGGTCATCCCCCCCGCCATTTTGCACATAAGCCACCATGGACATGACAAAACCCGGCGTACAAAACCCGCATTGAGAGCCGTGCAGATCCACCATGGCCTGCTGCACCGGGTGCAGGGAGCTATCGGGGTTTTGTAAATGCTCAACGGTAAAAAGCTGTGCACCGTCCAGCATCCACAAAAACTGGATACAGGCGTTTACGCTGCGCCATGTCAGTTGGCCATTTTCAAGGCGCACAACCATAACGGTGCAGGCCCCGCAGTCTCCTTCATTGCAGCCTTCCTTGGTGCCGGTTAGCCCTTTCTGGTCACGCAGCCAGTCCAATACCGTGTGAGTGGGAGAAAGATCAGACACTTCGTGCAAAGTCTGACCCAGATAAAACCTTATATGGTGTCGCATTTTTTGGTCTCTGTAGAAGAATTATGTGGTCAGGATTTATCTGGAGAGGGATTTGGGAGGCCGAGAGCCCAGTTTGTCTTCCGAGATCACAACAACATTCTTCCACATTTCCGGGTGAGTGGTTGCTGGCTGTGGGGCGGCTTCTATGTCTTCCACAACCGCATCATGCGTGCCGTGGTTGAAGATAAGATGCAGGATAATGGCGGACATGGCCCCTAGCGTGATGCCGCTGCCAAAGATGATCTGGGCCCATGCCGGAAAGTGGTCTGCAATATGGGGCTGCGCCGTAGCAAGCATGCCCAAGCCAACACTGGTGCCAACAATAATGCCGTTATTCTGGTTATCAAAATCGACCTGCGCCAAAGTTTGAATGCCCACTACGGCTACGGCGGCAAACATGGCCAAAGCTGCCCCACCCAGAACAGGCAGAGGCACACAGGCCATAAGCACAGCCAGTTTGGGCAGGCAGCCCATAACCATCATGATAAGAGCTGCGGCGGCCACAACCCACCGGCTTTTTACGCCCGTAAGCCGCACAAGGCCCACGTTTTCAGCAAAACAGGTATAGGGAAAGGAGTTAAAAATACCCCCCAGCATTGTAGCGGCCCCATCTGCCCGAATGGCACGGGTGATATCACGCGGAGTGATCTTTTTTTCCACAATCGCGCCGGTGGCAAACACATCGCCCGTTGTTTCCAGCATGGAAATCATCATCACGATGATCAGTGAGAGAATGGGCACGATATGAAAGCTTGGCATGCCAAAATAAAGCGGGCGCACAATAGTTAGTAATGGCGCGGACGATACATCTCCAAAATGCGCGTCTCCCAAAATCCATGCCACCAGTGTGCCCATAATCAGCCCAACCAGCACAGCAATGGTGCCAATAAAACCTTTGAAGAAACGCTGAACAGCCAGAATGCACAGCAGCGTGCCCAAGCCATACGCAACATTACGCAGGCTGACAGGGTTTTGCATGGCGCCCGTGCCTTGGCCATTAACAATATCATTGGCCGCAACTGGCAGGAGAGCCAGCCCGATAACCAGAATGACAGACCCAGTTACAACAGGTGGGAAAAAGCGGATCAGGCGCGAGAAAAATGGTGCCACAAAGTAGGAAAAAATTCCCGCCACAATAACTGCACCAAAAATCTGATGCAGCCCATCAATCCCGCCCCCGGCAGCCGTGCCAATGGCGATCATGGGGGTAACGGAAACAAACGTAACCCCCTGCAAAAGCGGCAGTTTGACCCCAAGCGGGCCAATACCTACGGCCTGAATAAGGGAGGCAATGCCGCAGGTAAAAAGATCGGCTTCAATAAGGTGTTCCAAGGCGTCGTGCGAAAGCCCAAGAGCACTGGCAAGCAGAATGGGCACAATAACGGATGCAGCATAGAATGTGAGCACATGCTGCAACCCATAAACACCCAACTGCCAGAAAGGCAGGAATTCATCTACAGGATGAACCGCTTGCGGAACATTTCTGGCAGCTTTCATCTTTCAGCTTCCCCTGTAAGTGGAATAACCATAAGGCGCGGCAAGCAGCGGCACATGGGCGTGCATGGCCTCACCCAACCCAAAAACAATTGGCACAACATCCAGAAAAAGAGGTTCTGGCAGGTTCATGCCCTGTTGCTGGAAATAGGCGCCTATTTCAAATTCCAGCCGATACTTTCCGGGTTTGAGTTCAAGACTTCTGAGCTCCGCGCAACGGCCATCGGCATTTGTTAGCCCTGTAAACATAAGGGTATCGCCCGCAAAAAGGCGGATCTGCACAGCGCTGGCCGGGCGACCGGAAACTGTATTGAGCACATGTGTGGAAAGAGAGCTCATGCCTGCACCTTATCCTGCAATCTCAGGGCCGCTATTGCATCAATCTGCTTTAGTGCTTCTGCAAGCTCTTCCGTAAAAGAGCTTTTCAGACGTTGTTCCATGGCTTCCAGAATAACGGCTTTGGTAGCTTGCCGAACACAAATAACAAACGGCATGCCAAACTTTTTTTGGTACGCATCATTCAGATCACGCAGTTGCTTGTATTCTGCGGGAGAGAGCCGATCTAACCCGGCACTTCCCTGCTCCTGCGTTGATTCAGCGCTTAGGTCCGGGTCTACGCCCATGCGGTGGCCGAGTTCCGGGTGAGCGCGCACCAAAGCCAGTTTCTGGCTTTCTGGAGCCTGCTGCACAGCTTGAGAAAAAGCCTGCTTCATCTGCTGCATGGAGGCAAAGGGGCGCTGTTTTGCAGCCACTTCTGCCACCCATGGAGAATGCTCGTAAATGCCCCCAAATGTTTCAACAAACTGTTGGGGAGAAAGCGTGTTTACATCCTGCAAGCGCATCATGCTGGGTGCACCTTTTGCCAATGCCGGGCAATTTCCAGGCGGGTTGGTGTCCACACATCTTCATATTGCTGGATGTGCTGTATGAACTTGGCAACGGCCAATGCCCGCGCAGGTTTGCCTGCCAGACGGCAATGCAGGCCAACGGACATCATGCGTCCGCCTTCCTGATACAGCATGTCAAAGCAGTCTCTCAGATAGCGGAAAAACTGCTCACCTTCCGTAAAGCCGTTCAGGGCCGCAAACTTCATATCGTTTACGTCCAGCGTGTAAGGCACAATCAGCTGCAGCTTGCCGTGTGTTCTATCATAATACGGAAGGTCATCTGCGTAGGAATCTGCATCGTAAACAAAGCCGCCTTCTTCAGCCACAAGGCGTGCTGTGTTGGGGCTTGTGCGCCCTTGATACCAGCCTAAGGGGCGTTCCCCCGTAACCTGCGTATGCAGCGCTATGGCCTGCCGAATATGCTCGCGCTCAACATCTTCGGGAATATGCTGATAATCAATCCAGCGCAGGCCATGGGAGGCAATTTCCCACCCGCTTTTCTGCATGGCGGCAACGGCTGCGGGGTTACGCGCCATGGCTGTTGCCACACCAAATACGGTGGGCTTTATGCCTGCTTTTTCAAACAACCTGTGTAAGCGCCAGAACCCCGCGCGGCTGCCATATTCATACAGACTTTCCATCTGCATGCAGCGTTCGCCTACGATAGATGTTGTGCCGATCATTTCCGAAAGAAAGGCCTCGGATCCTTTGTCTCCGTGCAGGATAGAGTTTTCGGCACCTTCTTCGTAATTCACCACAAACTGCACGGCTATACGGGCCGCATTTGGCCAGTGAGGATCCGGCGGGCAAGCGCCGTATCCTACCATATCGCGCGGGTAATTCTGCATTATTTTCCTACCTTCCAGAACACATCATCAAACACACTGAGGAGGTTCCAGACTAACCAATTCATCTACGTTGTAATCCAGCAGGCTTTGCAGATGTTTTTCACCGTCCTGCACAAACAGATCACGCCCAATGCCAAAGGTTAGTTTTTCCACCCCAAAGCGCATGGCACTGATAGAGGAGCCGGAAAGCCCCATGCTGGGTGTGGCGGAAAATGTAAAGTTATGGATAGCCGCAAGCATGGGAGCCAGCGGATCAGACGCATTGCGCGGCAGAAACTGGAAGCGTTCACCCAGATAAGGGTGGCTGCCCAGAAGTGTGCTCTGCTCATCTTCCGGTGGGGCAAAGCAATCCCGCCAGAGGGCAATATGCGGTGCCAGTTTGGCCATTTCCGGCCGCTGGGCCAGATCAATTACAAAACCGGTGCCAATAATCAGGAAGTCAAACCGCATTTCACCATGAGGTGTGGTTACAACCACTTCCTTCCCTTCTTCCTTCACAGAAAGCCACGGAGTGCCCGTGTGGAAGGCAAAGTTTTTATGGCTCCGGCAGCGCCAGAACGTATCCTGCGGGGGCGGCTGGTTGAGATCATAAATCCGCCGCATGAAGCGCCAGCGCACCAGATCATCCAGTTCTGAAAAATAGCTGAGGAACCCTGCATTTTCCATCCAGCGATAGGGATTTACAGATGGAATTTTTTTGCGGCGCAAGCATAGGTCAACCTGCTTGGCGCCATGTTCCAAAGCTGTTGCAGCGTTATCAAAAGCCGAGGCTCCGGCACCAAGAACGCCAATGCGTTTGCCACGCAGCTTTTCAAAATCAATCTGCTCGCACGTATGGGCATAACGTGTTTTTGGCAGCGCTTTGGTAATGAAGTCTGGCACATGCCATGCGCCACCGCCTTCAATACCTGTTGCCAGCACAATTTTGCGTGCCCAAACCTGTTTTTTCACGCCGCCGGCGCATGAAAAAGTCAGTTTCAGCAGGTTGTCCTGCCAATCAATATCTATCAGTTCGTGTTCATTTTTTACGGGCAGCTCCAGTACATCACGCACCCAATCCAGATAAGTCTGCCAATCCTGACGGGAGATTTTATCCAGCGTGTGCCATGCTGCGGCGCCGTAGCGGGCTTCGTACCAGGATTGAGGTGTCAGGCTGGGGATGCCCAGGTCCGGGCCGGTAACATATTTGGGCGTACGCAGTGTGAGCATACGTGCAAACGTAATCCACGGGCCTTCTCCCCCTTTGGGGGCGGTATCAAAAATACAGGTGTTTGTAATGCCGCGCCGCTTCAGCCCAAAGCAGGTGGCCAGGCCACCCTGCCCGCCGCCAATAATAGCAACATCCAGAACATCTTCGCCATCATGCTTGTGGGGAATGCACCAATTGCCTGTTGCATACTGAATTTTTGCGAGATCATCACGCACACGTTTATTAAGCTGTTCCATGCCTGCATATCAGTCCGAAATATGCGTTGCCCGAAAACAATCTGATTCATGCCCCTGACAACGACGATAAAATCAAGCATAATGTTTCACATTCGCATCGTTCTTGTATATGACATAATTCAGCATGGTGCGTTCGCAAAATGAGAGCAAAAGCAAATGCCAGTTTTTTCCCGTTTTCTTCGTTACTTCATGGCTGTTGCTCAGCATGGCTCAATCCGTAAGGCTTCGGACGAACTGCATATTGCCGCTTCTGCTATTGATAGGCAGATCCTTCAGGGTGAAAAATTGCTGGGCACGCTGTTGTTTGAGCGCCTGCCAACAGGCCTGCGTCTGACAACCGCCGGAGAGTTATTGCTAACATCCTGCCGCCATTGGTCGCGCGATTTAAATACGCTTAAAATCCAGCTTGATAACCTTAAAGGCCTGCGGCAGGGCACAGCGGATATTCTTATCCCGGATGCGCTCACTAAAGGTTTTCTGCCGGTTCTTCTGGGGCGGTTGCGTGAAAGTCATCCAGGTATTCTGGTGAGTGTGCATGTGCGCAAAAGCCAGAATATGGGAGAGCTTCTGGTAAAGGGGCACGCAGATTTTGCCCTAATGTTCAACCCAAGCCACATGCGGGAATTGACCGTGCGGGCACATAAGGAAATCCCGTTAGGGTTTATTTCTCTGCCCTCTCATCCTGTTGCGGCGTTGAGCGAGGCACGCTTTAGTGTGGCAGCGGAATACCCGGTTATTGTGCCCTCGCCTCCTCTTGCGCTTTGGCGGCCCATCGGGCTTTTGGAAGCAGAAACAGGGATAGAAATAGCCGCTGTTGCACGCGCAGATAATATCCAGATGATCAAATCTCTGGTGCTGGAAGGTACGGGAATAGGGATTTTAAGTTATCTGGATGCTTATGATGAGGTGCAAAAAAAGCAGCTTGCTTTCACCCCTATTGTCCATAAAAAACTTACGCCACTGTCCTTGGCTTTGTGTGTAGATCGTTCTCGCCAGCTTTCTACGGCAGCACGGTTTATTATTAGCGAAATTGAAAATTTCTTTCTGGAACAGCTATAAAATCATGCCAGTCTCTTCAGCAAAAACGGCTATTCGGGGTTGCTATATCACTTTCAAGGGCAACCCTTTTATGGTGGCTCCAGAAGAAAGTTTGAGCATTGAACAAGACGGCCTGATTATAATGGAAGCTGGCCGCATAACGGACTGTGGGCCTTATGCGGCCCTTGCTCCCAAGCTGGATAAAACTGTTCCGGTTACGCATTACCCGGATAGCATTATTTCCGCCGGGTTTATTGATACGCACGTCCATTATCCGCAAATGCCAGCTATCGCTTCGTGGGGGCAGCAGCTTTTGCCGTGGTTGGAGCAGTACATTTTTCCAACAGAAGCCAAGTTTGACAATTCCGCCTACGCAGAAGCTGTTGCCAGCGCATTTCTGGACGAGCTTTTGCGGAATGGAACAACTACGGCTGCTGTATACTGCACTGTGCATGCACAATCGGTAGATGCGTTTTTCAGACAATCAGAAAAACGTGGAACCCGTATGATTGCAGGCAAGATGCTTATGGATCGCAATGCACCAGACAACCTGCGTGATACCGCCAAAACTGGGTATGATGATTCAACCGCTTTAATTCAGCGCTGGCACAATAAAGGCCGCCAACTTTATGCGGTAACACCGCGCTTTGCCATTACCAGCACGCCAGAACAGCTGGAAATGGCGGGGGATCTGCTTACGCGCCACCCCGATGTGTTTATGCAAACACATCTGGCGGAAAATATGGATGAAATGAAAGCCGTTTCCAGCTTGTTTCCGGACTCTGCTTCGTATCTGGATGTGTATGCACAAGCTGGTCTGGTTGGTGCGCGTTCCATTTTTGGACATGGCATTTATTTGCAGGAAACAGATTTTCAGCACTGCCATCATGCCGGATGCACGCTTGCGCATTGTCCCACATCCAATCTGTTCCTGGGTAGCGGCTTATTTAAGCTGTTTGATGCTGTTCGGTCAGATCGACCCGTTCATGTCGGGCTGGGGACAGATGTTGGTGCTGGCACAACTCTGTCTATGCTCGGCACAATGGGAGAAGCCTATAAAGTTTCTCTCATGGCTGGAGCAGAACGGTTGCAAGCCATTCAGGCTTTCTGGCTTGCAACGGCTGGGGCGGCAGAAGCTCTTAAACTGGATACAAAAATCGGCCGCATTGCATCCGGTATGGAGGCGGATCTTTGTATATTGGATCCGGCTGCCACACCTCTGCTTGCGCAAAGAACTGCCCACTGCCAGACAGCGCAAGACATGCTGTTCCCGTTGATGATCTTGGGGGATGACCGCAGCGTAAAAGCAACATGGGTGAATGGAAAAGCTGTATACAAGCGGCCTTAAAAAGCCGCCACACATCCATCACTACGTGGGTCAGCCGCACCTTCCAGAACACCATTGGCATGCTGCACAATGGCGCCGGCATGCCCCATCATATCGGAAAAAGGTGCAACACGTTCTACTGGGTGACCTGCTTTTTCCAGTTTGGCGACCACGCCCGCATCCATATTGCTTTCCACTTTTAAGGATTGGCTTTCACTACCCCATGTGCGGCCCAAAAGCCAACGCGGAGCGGTAACAGCCTGCTGCAAGGGGGTGCCAAATTGTGCATATCTTGTAAAAATTGCGGCTTGTGTTTGGGGTTGGCCCTCGCCCCCCATTGTGCCGTAAACCATTACCCGGCCATCATCAAAATGCGCGAGAGCTGGGTTAAGGGTATGGAAAGGCTTGCGCCCCGGCACAAAGGCATTCCATGCGCCTTCCTCCAGTTGGAAGGAAGCCCCGCGATTTTGCCACAGAATACCCGTTTGCGGCAGAAAAACGCCAGATCCAAACTCAAAATACAGGCTCTGTATCATGCTGACGGCAACGCCAGAGGAATCAATAGCCCCCATCCATGTTGTATCTCCAGCCTGTGAGGGCTGAGGCCATGGAGCAGCATGCCTCATGTCAATTTTGTGCGCCAGTTCGGAACAAAGTTTTTCATTGTCTAGAAAAGTCTGAGCATCTTCTGTCATCCATCGCGGGTCACCCACATGCGCATTGCGGAACAGAAAAGCCTGTTTTGTCGCTTCTACCAGCCCATGTATGTGGGCAAACCCCTCGCCTTCCTGCACGCCCAGTTTTTCAAATAGCTGTAGAATAGCCAAAGACGCTACACCCTGCGTTGGAGGTGGCGCATTGTAAACCTGAGCATGCTTTAGCTTTGCAGAAAGCGGTTTTTTGAAGATAGCTTCATGTGATGAAAAATCTTCAGAGCTTAAGGGGCTGTCTATTCGTTGTAGATCCTGCAAAAGGTCTTGCGCGGTAGCACCTGTATAAAAGCTTTGCAGTCCATATTGGACCAGTTGGCGTAGCGTATGCCCTAATGCCGGGTTCTTACGCACCATGCCATGCTGAAACAATTTGCCATCTGGCGCATAAGACTGCGCAAAATCCTTATTTTGCAAAAGCTCATTTTGCTTGGAAGCCAGAAGTGCTGCTTCACTTTCTGAAACAACATAGCCATTTTCTGCATACCAAATGGCATCTTCCAAAAGCGCATTTATTGGAAGGGAATTTTTAATAGATGCACTCTGCTGCAAAGCAAGCTGCCAGCCAGATACTGTGCCAGCCATTGTGTTGGCGGCCCAGCCCCCACGCCATGGCACAGTGGTGTGGCCCGCGTTCCGGTATGCCTCTATGGAACTTTGTAAAGCACCGGCACCACAGGCTTCTATAACTTCTACCCGGCCATCTGGGTAGGAAACCAGCCAGAAAGCATCGCCTCCAATACCGGTCATATGTGGGTAAACAGCACATAAGGTAGAGGCCATTGCCACAACAGCCTCCAAGGCTGTGCCGCCCTGTTTCAGTATGGAAAGGCCGCTCTGGCTGGCCAGATGATGCGGTGATGTCACCATCCCGCGTCCCGACTGGAATGTATGCTGCATGACAAACAACCGCTTTTCATGAATGGGAATAAGATAATACTACGTATCAGATACTCGGACACACCAGCAGGTCAAACTCCTCCCCTTATAACTTACCGTCAGCGAACTGTTCCTGTCCGACGATTCCGAGTTTTGT
>NZ_CADO01000005.1 GCF_000285275.1 Acetobacter pasteurianus subsp. pasteurianus LMG 1262 = NBRC 106471 | reverse complement strand
AAACTACAACCCTCACGTGCCACTCTCAGGGCTTAACTGACGACACGCCGTAATACAAGCATAATTATTTTTCTGTCCAGAAAATACTGACACCAAACCCACCCGTAATCTTTTTAATTTCTAAATACGAGCAAAAAACATGATTTACAATGTATCCGTAAAATGCACTTGAAGAATCCCTTCATGAAAATTTTACGAATACATGTCATTTCTTACCAAGTAGGCGTAGGCCCTTTTACAACAACAGCAAGATCATCCGGCCTGATCCATTTTTTGAATGCAGCCTGCACTTCTGCTCCCGTTGCCTTGTAATAAGCTTTTGCCCCACGATCTGCATTATCAAGCGGCAAATCCAGATCTTCCAAATAAAGATACTGCGCGGCAATCCGGCTCAAGCTGGCTCTGGCAAGAGGCAAGCTCCGCAAGAGTGAGGCTTTGGCCAAAGAAAGTTCTTCTGCTGTGGGCGGTGCAGACTGCATGGCCTTCAGGTCTTTCATGACAACACTCTGCGCTTTACCAACTTTATCCGGATCAGCACCATAGTTGACCGTATAGGCCCCGCGCGTACGCCCCCAATCAAAGGAACTGCTTACAGAATAAACATAACCTGTCTTCACCCGCATATCTCTATACAGACGTGAGGAGAACAGCCCGCCCCCAAGCACTTCATTACCCAACTGCAGCAGGAAGTGATCAGGGTTTTGTGCCGTCAGGCCCAATGTTTCTGCCAGCACCACATCATTCTGCACGCTGCTTTTGTCCGGCACTGTTGCACGGGATGTTTTGCTCAGCGGTACGGTAGGCAGGTTAACATCAGGTGCCGGTCCTTCAGCTTTCCAGCTACCAAATGCTTTTTCTAATACAGCCTGTGCTTTTTCTGGTGTGATATCGCCTGTTACAACAATAGTTGTCAGATCCGGGCGCCATGCACTTTGGTAATAATGCAGAACATCATCACGGGTTATGCTCATAATAGATTCAGGCGTGGCATCACGCTGTGTCGGATCTGTTTCCGGCAGAATGGCGGCCTTAATCGCTTTATCAAACAGATGTCCGGGAGATACCAGTTCCCCAGCCTGTGCCTGCGCCAATTGTGTGCGTACAACCGTAAAATCTTTTTCCGGGAATGCTGGATGCAATTCATTTTCTGACAGCAGGTTCACGCCTTTTTCAAAATCAGGTGTAAGAACCTGTAGGGAGAAGTTGCCCCCTGCATCTTCCCATGCAGGCACATCATCCAGGGCTTTCTGGAAAGCCAGACGATCATGCTGCGTTGTGCCGTAGGAGAACAGAGCCTCTGTTAAGCTATGCACACCTTCCTTGCCCTTGGGTTCCTGCAATTCTGGCGTCTGACGGATTTGGCCAGAAAGCTGAATGGTGTGGCTGACATGAGATGGCCAGACAATCAGCTTGATACCGTTAGACAAAGTGCTAACCGCAGGTTGCGGTGTAGGTTTGGGTTCTTCCAGTTTGGCCAGAGCTTTTTCTGCCCATTGCGGCAGTTTTACCGGCTTATCCGGAGCTGTTGCAAAAGATTCCGCCCCGCCAAAGCCTTTGCCAGAAACAGCCTTGCCAGATGCTTCTGGGGTAAGAATGGCAGATACGGCATGTGTCGGATCAAGCAGCTTTGCAGCCAGATCATTCACTGCCTTTGGTGTAACAGCCTGATAAGCAGCGACCAGATCTCCCGGGCTATCCAGATTCTGGAATGCCAGTGCATTAGACCAGATAGATGCCAGACCACTTACAGAGTTGGCAGAAAACTGAAGCTGAGCAATTTCTTTCTGCTTTGCGGCTTCAACCAATTCTGCTGGCACGCCTTCCTTGCGGATTTTTTCCAGCACAGCCTTCATGGCGTTCATGGGGCCAGAAGCATCTGCTCCTTTGGGAAAAGCAGCAAGCGCCAAGCCAAAACCAGCTTCTTTTTTGGGAGCGTATTCAAACCCTGCGTACAATGCCTTGCCCTGTGGCACCAGATCATACAGAGCACCACGCTGGCTGGAGAGCACATCTGACAGAATATCCGCCGTTGCGAAATCTGATGAAGAGCTGCCCGCCATAGGGAATGCAAGCGTTGCAAACCCAACCGGATAATCTGTGGAAAGCGTAAGCGTTTTGGCAGGCGGTGCCACCGGAGTTACCTTGTGGCGCTGCGGCAGATCCTTCCGCGGGATATCGGCAAACGTATCCTGCACCAACTGCAAGGTAGAAACCGGGTTAATGTCACCCACAATAACCAGCACGGCATTGTTGGGGCCATACCACTTCTGATAAAAATCTCTCAGATCAGCGGCGGTGGTTTTATCAAAGGAAGGCCGCGTGCCCAGTGCATCGTGTTCGTAAGGCGTGCCTGCAAACAGAATACCCTGCAGTTGTTCCAGATAGCGATAAGCCGGGCTGGAAAGATCACGTGCAACTTCCTGCTCAATCGCGCCGCGCTCTTTTTCCCAATCTGCTTCAGACAGGGTTAAGCCGTTCATGCGTAGGGCTTCAATTTTCAGCAAAACAGGCAAATCCTGCGCCTGTGCTGTATAGAAATACTGCGTTACATCTTCTGTTGTATCTGCATTATAACTGCCGCCCAAGCGCGTGCCGATAGCTGCAAGCTGATCCTTATCCAACCCCTTGCTGCCACGGAACATCATATGTTCCAGCGCATGTGCCGTGCCGGGAAAGCCTTCTGGCACTTCTGCCGAGCCAACCAGATAGTTGATTTCCGTGGTGACAACCGGTGCCAACCTGTTAGGGACAATTACAACCTTGAGGCCATTCGGAAGCGTTGCACGCACAACCTGCGCACTGCTCAGGCTGGGGGGCACAAGCGCAGATGGCATACCCGGCGCAGCATCCTGAGCATGCGCCAATGTGGGGGAAAGAGCCGTTCCCCCCAACAGGGCCAGCGTTATGGCCAGCAGTGAAAAGCGTGTACGGGCAGCAGAAGGCTTGCGGAAAATCATTCAGGCTTCCTGTTCATGCAGAAACAGATCAAAAAAGGGAAGTTACTGCCCCAAAGCAGGCAAAGGCAACTTTTTAACCAAGGCAGAAAGTTTATGCCGCCGGAGTTCAGACCGGGCACGTGCATCTTCTGTCATGTAATTTAACTGGATGGTGTAGCGCTGCCCCACAAACTGTTTATGCCCATGCCATGTGGTTGGGCCGTTGGGGAAAATCAGCAAAGTGCCATCTACAGGCGGCACTTCCTTGGCGTAATCCTCAATATCATGCGGGCCGCGCAAAAGGCGCAAACACCCTTCCTGCCGCTCCCATGCTTCACCCACCCCTGATGGATTGAGGTACAACAAAATGGTTACGCGTTTGGCTAATGAATCTGTATGGATACGCCCATCTTTTTCACGCGTGCGCCCACGAATGGTAAGCATGGACGGCGCGTGTTCAAGATTGAGATGAAATTTTTCCGCTACAATCGCCTTTAGCCGTGGCCCTTCCAGTTCTTCCACCAGATGTTCCATAAGGGGAGAAAGCTGCAAGGACTCTGGCGGGAAAGACCCCCCAGACACAATATGCGGCCGATGCGCAAACAAACGCCCCAGATCTTCTGAACGGATAAAATGCGGCACCACCACATGCGGGAAAGGATCAGGCATAACAGACGCCTGCTCCAGTGCTGTATAATCCGGCTGGATAAAAGTATCTGACGTTGTCATGCCGTAGTGTCCGCACAAATGAGGGTTTGCTATGCGGACGGTAGAAGGGATAAGCGGCAGAAACAAGGCCTGCCAGAACGCACACCGTGTTTCTCTGCTTTTTCGCTATATTTTTGGCCGATACCTACCGTATTGCCTTCAGGTTACCTCTTTTTCCGTCTGGCAGCCGGATCATATCCACCGCCACCTGGGCCTAATGGCCGTGGCACCTTATCCTTTTTGGGTTTACGCCCACTTGTTTGCGCCTTTCCTGCGGTTGAAGCCGCTACCGGTGGCGGTTCCAACCCAAGCTGCAAGGCTTCCAGCCGCTGAATTTCATCTCGTAGACGAGCCGCCGTTTCAAACTCCAGCTCCGCTGCGGCAGAACGCATGCGCTTTTCCAACCCGGCAATAGCGGTACCCAGATCCTGCCCCACAAACTCAGCAACACCGGTATCTTCATCCGGCGCGATGGTAACGTAATCCTGCTCGAACACAGAAGATACAATATCGCTGATATTCTTGCGCACGCTTTGCGGCGTAATACCGTGCTCTGTGTTCCACGCTATCTGTTTTTCACGCCTGCGAGCTGTTTCCTCTACGGCGTATGTCAGAGAATCCGTCATTTTATCTGCGTAAAGCAGAACCCGACCCTCTACATTTCGGGCCGCACGGCCAATAGTCTGGATAAGAGATGTGCGTGAACGCAGGAAGCCTTCCTTATCTGCATCCAGAATAGCTACCAGCGAACATTCTGGAATATCCAAACCTTCTCGCAACAGGTTAATACCAATGAGCACATCAAACGCGCCCATGCGCAGGTCTCGGATAATTTCTATGCGTTCCAGTGTATCTACATCGGAATGCAGATATCTTACCCGAATACCGGCTTCGTTCATGTAATCGGTTAAATCTTCCGCCATGCGTTTGGTCAGCGTTGTCACCAACACACGTCCACCCTTGCCAATGGTGGCGCGGCATTCTGCCAGCAGGTCATCTACCTGATGCTCAACAGGCCGAATAATGGTGATCGGGTCCACCAACCCGGTTGGGCGAATAACCTGTTCAGCAAACACACCGCCTGTGCGTTCCATTTCCCACGGGCCGGGCGTAGCACTTACAAAAAGGCTTTGAGGGCGAAACTTATCCCACTCCGCAAAATTCAAAGGCCGGTTATCCAGACAGGAAGGAAGCCGAAAGCCAAACTCCGCCAACACAGATTTACGCGCGTGGTCTCCTCGTTCCATACCACCAATCTGCGGCACGGTTACGTGGCTTTCATCTACAATCAACAGCGCATCTTCTGGCAGATATTCAAACAGGGTTGGCGGTGGGTCACCCGGTTTGCGGCCAGAGAGATAGCGGGAATAGTTTTCAATCCCCTTACACACACCTGTTGTTTCCAGCATTTCCAGATCAAAGGTGGTGCGTTGGTCCAGCCGTTCTGCTTCCAGCAGCTTGCCAGCCTTTGTAAACACATCAAGCTGTTCGCGCAGCTCCTGCTTGATGCCTTTGATGGCCTGATTCAACGTAGGGCGTGGGGTCACGTAATGGCTGTTTGCGTAAACGGTAATTTCCTGCAGATCAGCCGTTTTTTCACCCGTTAGCGGGTCAAACTCTATAAGCCCGTCAACTTCATCCCCAAACAGGGAAACACGCCAGGCTCTGTCCTCATTCTGCACAGGAAAAATATCTATTGTTTCACCCCGGACACGGAAGGTGCCACGCGCAAACGCAGCATCGTTCCGACGGTACTGGAGTTCAACAAGGCTTTTTATCAGCTTGTCCCGGTCAATCTCTCCGCCCAGTTCCAGCTTCACCACCATGCGGGAATAGGTTTCTACAGACCCGATACCGTAAATGCAGGACACAGAAGCCACGATAATCACATCGTTCCGTTCCAGCAGCGCCTGTGTGGCGGCATGGCGCATACGGTCGATTTGTTCGTTTATCTGGCTGTCTTTTTCAATATACGTATCAGAACGTGGCACATAGGCTTCTGGCTGATAGTAATCGTAATAACTGACAAAGTATTCCACAGCGTTATTGGGGAAAAACTGCTTCATTTCCCCATAAAGCTGGGCTGCCAATGTTTTGTTGGGTGCTAAAATAAGTGTTGGCTTTTGCGTGGCCTCAATAATCTTAGCCATGGAAAAGGTTTTACCAGAACCCGTAACACCCAGCAGAACCTGATCACGCTCTCCAGCTTCCACGCCTGCCACCAGTTCACTAATAGCTTGCGGCTGATCACCTGCCGGTTCGTATTCGGACACCACTTCCATACGCTTAAGGCGTGGGCGCGGAGCCTGCTTTTCCGGCTCGAACAGAACTGGGGGGAGACTGGCTGCACGCTCGCTTAATGAAGGGCGCTTTTTGCCACGTGCCGCAGAAGAAGAAGTTTTGGAAGCCATTGCCCAAACATGGGCTGCCGCAGCCCCTTGCGCAAGATATGAAAGCGTACAGACCCCGACAAAACAGACCTAACGTACCACATGAAACAGGATACGGGATAGCGGGGTATGGGAAAGCACAATCACCACCAGCCCTAGCCCGATGCCAACACGCCCGCCAATATAGGTGCATGCCTGAGAAAGCTCATCCCGGCTGGCCATATCCATAAACGGATCAAGCCCTTTATAATCAGCCAATGCCCGCATGCTGCGATAACGGGAGAGCGCATCTACCCCTAACCCGGCACGGCTAAACTGCTGGGCACTGTACTGATCCAGATCTTCTTTACGAAACTGGATAGCTCCACCCCGATGGGAAACCTTTTTAGGCCCACCCCCAAATATTTCGAGAAATCTGAGCCTTCGGGCCGGAATACCCAAATATTCCGCAGCCTCTGCACGCCCCAACAACTGTTGGAGCGGAAACATACAGACTGTCGCCTGCTCAGGTTCAACCTGATAAGGAGGATGCGGCTCTTTCATAACGTAACAGAGTGCGAAAAAAGCCGCATCTGAGTCAATGCGTATGGGCCACCGCCAGCCTTGCGGCAAGAACAGGGCTAGAAAAGCCAGCCCTGCGCCTGTTACGCCAGATTAAGCCCGCAATGGCGGTGCCATAAACTCTGGCCCTACCGGATCTTTGATATCCTTGGCCAAGATGGCATCAATAGCTTTCATGTCTTCTGCATCCAGCTTCCAGCCAAAAGCATCATCCACGCCTGCAATCTGTTCTGGCTTACGCGCACCCCACAACGCAATTGTCGGTCCACGGTCCAGCACCCAGCGAATAGCCAATGCCAGCATGCTTTTGCCATACTTGTTGGCAATGGCTTTAAGATCTTCCACCGCCTGCAAATACTGACCAAAACGCGGTTGCTGAAATTTGGGGTCTGTTTTGCGCAGATCATCCCCTTCAAACTTCCGGTCTGCCGTCATACGGCCAGAAAGCAGGCCACGGCACAGCGGGCCATAAGCCAGCACAACCAGATTGTTCTTTTCTGCATATGGCAGCACATCGCGCTCAATTTCACGCTCAAACAGGTTGTATGGCGGCTGCACGGCAGAAACAGGAGCAAACTTGCGGAATTCATCCATCTGTGCGGGTGAGAAGTTGCTCAACCCCAAGGCTTTAACCTTGCCGCTTTTTACCAGATTTTCCAGAGCACGAGCTGTTTCTTCAAACGGCGTACGCGTATCGGGCCAATGTACTTGATACAGATCAATATAATCTGTGCGCAGACGGCTTAAAGACTTTTCAACTTCTTCTTCAATCCGTGCGGGCCGACTATCTCTGAAAACCTTGCCATCCTGCCAGTTCAGCCCAACCTTGGTAGCCAGAATAACGCGGCCACGCCGGCCTTCCAACGCCTTGCCGATAACTTCTTCAGAATGCCCAAATCCATAGACTGGTGCTGTATCAATCATGTTGATACCAAGCTCCAGAGCTTCATCTATCGTCTTGCTGGCGTTTACATCATCTGCGCCGCCCCACATGGAACCACCAATGGCCCACGTGCCTAGCGCAATGCGGGAAGCAGGTTTGGCTATACCCGGAATGGCAATTGTATCTGCCGACATAAGATGCGCTCCTTGATAGCTGGTTTGTATTTTCCGTGCGCAACATCCACACGGTTATGGCTTTATTTAACACGCATTTTCTGCATTGGGGCAAAGGGAAAAAACAACCAAATCCCTTTTACGCAGATAAGGGTTGACCAGTATTCATGACCTTCTACACTTCCCGATCATGAAAACATCATGCCATTCCTGCCTCCCCCGCTCCGGTGTTCTTGCTATTGTACGCAGGCAAAATAATTTTTTGCTTGTCCGCCGTGCCAATGCGCCAGATGCCGGGCTATGGGGTTTTCCGGGAGGACGGATTGAACCGGGAGAAACAATTTTCCATGCTGCAGAACGTGAACTGTTAGAAGAAACATCCTTACCTGCAAAAGCAACTTCTGTAATAGATGCATTTGACAGCTTGCATTATGACACCAATGGAAAGCTGGCGTTCCATTACATTATCCTTGCTGTAAGATGTGAAGAGCACGAACACACCCAGAACCCGGTACAGGCTGGTGATGATGCCTTGGAGGCATGCTGGTTTTCCTATCAGGAAATCAGCACATTGGGGGCGCGTGCCAGCGCACGGCTGCATAGTCTGGCACGTCAGATTCTGAAAATGGAAGATCCCACTCACCTTATCTGACGTGCAGAGAGTATTTTAGGAAATTTCTAAAATTTCCTTTATTGTCTTCACATAATTCTCTTGCGTATTTTCTGTAGAAATTCGCTTGAGTTCACGCACGTGCACTTTTTCCCACAGTTCCTTGCCCTCATACAAACGGACAATGGCATCTGCAAAACCTTGTGCGTCTGAGACACTGGCGCACAGCATATCTTCACCCGGCACCCATCCAACCTGCTCGCACAAGATATCCGTTGCCACAATGGGAATGCCATGTGCTGCGGCTTCGTGCAGTTTGTAGGGTATCCCCCCCGCATACCGGGTTGGTGCCACAAATACCCGGTGGCTGTTATAAACAGGCGTTACATCCTCTACCCGCCCCGTTACCACAATACGTGGGTTATTAATGAGGGGTGTCAGATCAACACGCGGGTTTACATAACCACATACTGTAAATTTAACGTCTTCTGGCAAACGGCCATCCAGTAATGGCAGCACTTCTCCACTAAACCATGCAAGGGAATCCACATTAGGTGAATCCTGATCATGCATGGCCCCTAAAAAGAGAATATTCCGACGCTCTTCCCACCCGGGAGACCACGTTGAGACATTTTGCAAATGGCCAAGAACATGAACATTCGAAAAACCATGCGCATTAAGAACTTTGGAATCCTTGCTGTTCACTGCAATGATTTTTTCAGCCATAAACAGATGTCTGAATTCATGCTTCAGAAGATCATCCACCGTTTTTTCTGGCGTCTGCCCACGCAATTCCATTTTACGGTGCTCACGCGGCGCTGATACAGCTTCGGTATCTATAATCACCATTGTGCCTGTTAGGGCATCCGCACAATCCATCAGCACCGGGGCCAGACGGTCTGCATTATGCGTACGTGCAATCCAGATAGCATCATAATACCCAGCGCGGGACTTAATAAAATCTTCCAGTTCTGGCAGTTCCCGATCCCAAATCACCTCTGCCCGATCGGGAAAAGCCATGCAGATATCTTCCTGAGATTCTGTTGGCCTGAATACCGGATACACCGTTACCTGGCATCCAGCAGCAATCATGCTGCGCACGATATCGTTCGAACGTGTAAAGCCAGACCCCAAAAACCGATAAGGCAATCTGTCTTCAATAAATAAAATGCGTTTCTGATCCTGCTTACTAAAACGCGCCTTTGTCAGCATTCTTGGGTTGTTCAGGCTTTTCTGGCGCAAATATGCCGTGTGCTTGCGGCGGAACACATCCTGATTGCGCGCTATCATGGAGCCACCACTCATGAAGCTGGATGTCCCATACTCATAATGCACGACCACCACCGCGGGATCATACACCACATCAAACCCGGCTTCATGAATACGCACGCACAGATCTGTTTCTTCAAAATACGCTGGAGCATAATCTGTATCAAATCCGCCCAACTTGCGGAGCAAAGATGTGCGCACCATCAGGAATGCACCGGCACAATAATCTACAGATCTTACAAAATTGGCTTCTGGCACATCCGGGCGCTGATCGCGCAGATAACCGCATACCGATCCATCACGCCAGACAATGCTACCCGCTTCTTGCAAGAGGCCATTGGTGCGCACAAGCTTGCCACCCACGGCTCCTATTTTTATTTCATGCCGTAACCGTGCCAAAGCATTACCAACGGCTTCGGGCATCAGTTCTGTATCATTGTTCAGATAAAGCGTGAACGGCCCACGCACTTTTTCCAATGCAGCATTACAGCCCAGCAGGAACCCAACATTGCCGGGAAAACGCACAACATCCAACCCGCGCACATAACGTTCAATATGGCGCACACTATCGGTAGAGCCGGAATCCACCACAATAACCTGCATTTGGCCATTATAATTGGCACGTAACGATGCCAATGCGCTCATGGTCATCGCAAACAGATTATGTGCTACAATAATAACGCTTAAATCTGGCACATCATATGTAAAATCCAGTGTCTGGTTCAAAAGAACCGGCAACCGGATCTGACACATTTCATGGTAGAGTTTTTTGGAAAGAGCTTCACTTTCCTTAAGCCCTTCCACATCATCTTCCAACCTGCCGCCATGCGCAAGATAATGCGCGAATGCATCCGGGAAATCACCACGGGTAACTTCCTTTTGCACAACCGCATTACGATAATAGGATTCAAGATCAACATTGGCACTCGGTTTGCGCAGTTCATGCACACCATAGCGCAAAA
Source organism: Acetobacter pasteurianus subsp. pasteurianus LMG 1262 = NBRC 106471 (assembly GCF_000285275.1). Lineage (GTDB taxonomy): Bacteria > Pseudomonadota > Alphaproteobacteria > Acetobacterales > Acetobacteraceae > Acetobacter > Acetobacter pasteurianus. The sequence continues at coordinate 80,266 of NZ_CADO01000005.1, read as the reverse complement.
AATGTTCATAAAAATTACGGAAGTTTCCGCTTTCAACCGCACCACTTACGTCATGATTCACGCTGCCGTAAAACTCTTCCGAGAAATATGCGTTCGGGTTGTAATCGGTTGGAGTGGCATTACACAGATAATGGTGCAAAGCCGAGAGCCAGCGCCCTGAATCCAGCTCCTTCCTGACATGCGGATAGGTTTGCAGGTACCATTCAGGATCAAAATACCAAGACAGGCGCTGACCATATCCCTGCTCAGGCTGCACGTTACTTACGCATTGCGCAAATGCGCCCAAACCTTCAATCCGTGCATGGCCACTTTTAAGATACGCTGTTGGGTTGAAAAACCATGATCCCGTTAAAAACTGCTCATCACCTACATTGAGGTAATGATCATAGAAATTCCGGAATCCTGCTTCTTCCAATACATTAGGCTGAAGATTTGGATGCTGCTTGAAATAAAATTCACGATCAAAAAGCCAATGCGGATTGTGAGAAGAAAATCCCGTTTGGCAATAATGGTCAAACCCAGATTTCCATTCGCCTTTTTCCACAGCATTGGCAACCGCAGGGTAACGCCGCAGATACCAATCCTCATCAAAATATGGGTTGGGCGAATGACGGAGCGCTGGCCCCTTTTCCCTATAAAATTCTTCTAATGCTTCTGTGCCCGCAATACCCAGAAAATTCAGAACATCCCCATATTTTTCTGCGTACCATGTTGCGTCAAATACGCTCCAATCGATTTTTTTAATATGACCGCTTAAAGACATAGAGATATCCTGACATTTCATTCAGGCACACAGTATAAGATTTATACGCAGTGCTTCAACCGCTACAATACGGCAACGAAGTGACTACGCCTTCAACAATAAAAACCTAACATTTGAAATATAATATTTAATGAAAAATACGGCGCGTTACACGTTCCAACTTTTTACGCCAAACCATAAACACCCATAACACAGCAGCCGCATACAGACCGCCCATTGCCGCCATGGAAAGCGGAACCCCCGGCACCAGATACGTGCCCGCATCACAGGGTTTAGAAGGCAGCAGCGGCATGGAGGCCAGACGCTCTGCCATGGTATGCCCGGATATATGGGGCGCATGGCACGCTGGCAGCGGACTTGGCCACCATTGCCACTCCACCCCTACATGGCAGATGGCAAGCCCGATATCTGCCACCATAAAAGGCACCGTTAACCACAAAAGCTGGCGTGCCACCTTATCTGGCAGCACAGCAGCCACAATGGCTGTACCCAGCAGCAAGCGCCACGGCCACCGCTCCCACAGGCACAATTCGCACGGCATAATTTGCAAAACATGCTGGGTGTACCACACCACGCCCAGCGCCAATAACGCTGCACCTACCAAAAATAGCGCCAACGGCCGAGATGGGTGGCTCCCCTTCATTCAGACCGTACCTCTGCCAATGCCGTAATAAAGGAACGCGCCCAACTGCCAGCCGTAACGCGCCAGACATCTGGCTGCAGCCGCTTCCACCTTACCTGTCTTTCTGAAAGAGACATGCTGAGTGATTTATGCAAGGCATCCGCCACTTCATCTGCATCATGCGGGTTTACCAAAAGCGCATCTTCCATTTCTGGCGCAGCACCAGCAAAACGGGAAAGAATAAGCACGCCGGGGTCTTCTTTATCCTGGGCTGCCACGTATTCCTTAGCAACCAGATTCATCCCATCCCGCAAGGGGGTCACCAACGCTGCGCGAGAAAGGCGGAAAAACGGAGCCAGCAGTTCACGCGGGACAGGGTGCGTAAGGTAACGGATAGGAACCCAGTCAAAATCTCCATACGTGCCGTTAATATGGCCAACCACGCCATCCAGTTCCTCGCGCAGCACCTTGTATTCTGGCACACTGCCGCGAGAAACCGGAGTAATTTGCAGATAAATAACCTTACCGCGATATTCCGGATATTTACGCAAGAACACTTCGTAAGCCCGAAAACGCTCCGGCAGTCCCTTGGAATAATCCATACGGTCCACGCCAATAATCAACGGCAGGCCACGCAAGCTTTTTTCAAGCTTCTGCACCTCCGGGTTATCTAATCCGGAAGAGGCCTGTTGCTGAAAACTTTCGGGATCTATTCCAATAGGGAACACACGTGCCTGCGCAGGCACACCTACAACGGAGAAACCTTCGTTGACGTTGCGAGCATCATCTTCTGTCTGCACACCCATCACATCATAGGCACGCAAAGACCGCATGAGTTTTTCTGCCCCCGGCAAAGCCCGCATCAGGCTCCATGGTGGGAACGGAATGTGCAGGAAAAAGCCGATACGGCATTTTATGCCTAATTCACGCAGCGCAAGCCCAAGTGGGAATAGATGGTAATCATGCACCCATACCAAATCATCAGATTTCAATAAGGGGGCAAGTTTCTGCGCAAACATGGTGTTTACGGCATGGTATGTGTGTCTATCCTGCCGACTATAATTCATTAACCCGGCACGATAATGGCAAAGAGGCCAGAGGATTCCGTTGGAATATCCTTCGTAAAATCCATTATACTCGGATTTAGTCAGATCCACGGTGGCGTAGGTTACATTATCCACCGTGTCTATGCTAACGCGCCGATCTTCCCCTTCATCATCTGGAATTTGTTGCCCAGACCATCCAAACCACAAACATTCCTGCCCTTGCACGGCATCACGCAGGGCAACAGCCAACCCTCCAGCAGGTTGAGCACGATCGCGCACAGCCGGAACGCGATTGGAAACAATAACAAGACGCCCCATCCCTTACCGGCTCCCGCCTGTAAGAGAGGCCAGCCAGGCCCGAAAAATGGAAGGGGTTGGAAAATCAGTTGGAATACGCAACCCCACGCCACCCATTCTGCGTACGGCAGCTATGGCATCTTCATCCGTTACGTCATCCCCTACAAACACAGGCTTTCTGCCCGTAAAGGGAGGGCTTTCCATTAACAGGGAGACCGCATAGCCTTTATCAATTCCGGCCGGGCGAATTTCCCACGCCATTTTGGCTGGCAAAAGCAAGAATGCGCCTTGAGATTGCTTAACCCATTCATCCGCTGCCTGACGCAACGTTTCCGCAGCTTCTGGTGCGGCACGATAATGCAGAACAAAACCGCCTTCTTTATGCTCTAAGCGTGTGCCCGGCAGTGTTGCCAGCAGATCCCGCGCTTGAGCCAGCCATTCAGGCGGGAGGGTAGGCAATGCTGCGCGTTCAATAGGGCCACCGGGGCGATGCCGGATAGCCACCCCGTGCTCACCCGCAACGGCAAAAGGCACATCACCCAGAAAATGATCGATCTGATCAATCGGGCGGCCAGAAACAACGGCCAAAGCATCCCCACATGCTTCACGCAGGCGGCGCAGGCTATCAAGAAGCCCATTTGGCACCACAACAGATTCTGGTGTGGGAGCAATATCAACCAGAGTACCGTCAAAATCGAGCAGAAAGGCAGTTTCATTCAACGGGGGTAGATGAAAACGGAAATCCTGCGCACCGAGAGAACCTAGCACGTTTGCACCTCAATTCTTGTTGTGATGGCTGGCCCTGATGACAAGACTGCTAGGCACTTGCAGCCAGACCACGATATTTTAACACGTTGCCGAACACCCCCTGCTTCGACAACCACCGATCTTACAGACCTGCCGCGCGGAACCGGCACAAAACTGAAACGGTTCCTTACCCAACGCTAATAAACGCCACCGGTTTCTTGCTTGTCTGGTATGGCATCGGGAATATCGGGATTGCCTGCATGGTTGGAAGATGAATTATCCTCCACAGGGGCCGGAGTTGCATCCGAACCAGATGTGGGCGGCGCAGCAGGTGCAATAGGTTTAGGCAATGGGGGCAACATAGGCTGTGTGTCCTCGCCCTCACACCGCACCATACGCACGTCGTAAACCGGGCTTTCAAATACGCCCAATGTAGGTTCTGCCGCCAGCATCCAGCCCTGAAAGGTGGCTCCGTTGGGGTGTTTATCCTGCAAAGCCAGCCATGCAGCCGCATCGGGAGAAAGTGTTGGCGGACGTTGCAAACAACGTGAGGGGGTAATGTCCAAACTTTTATAATGTGCCGTTGTGCCGACTGGCACAGAAAGAACCTCTACATGGGCATCCAGCTTGTCCAGCACACGCACTACAGCCGTATTTTTACCTTGCCACGTATCTGGCGCATACACTGCCGGAGGTGCCAGAGCGGTACCCGCAGCATGTGCCAGCAAAGGCATTGCGGCCAGAATGGCCCCGCAGGCTACAGCTTTAGAAGTTGCGCGCTTCATGCCACTTGCCCTCCGTTTTTAGGAGAAGCAAGGCTATCAACCATATCTTTCAAACGCGCCCGCATAAACTGTTCACTCACCCCCATCAGCATGGCATCCTCAAATGCATCGCGCATAATATCCAGCACTTCCTGCCAGTTTTCTTCCAAAACACGCAGTTTTTCATGGCAGGTTATGGGGTCTCCATCATCCTGCGGCCAGACGCGTGGCTTTTCCATGCTGTTGTTTCCCGGCTTCAATCTTGAATTAACGGATTTTTATGTCTGTTTCAGGGCAGATCATTCCCGCCCGTGCCACCACCATTTGCCGGTGCTGCCTTGTTGGCACGTGTGAGGGTATCCGTAACCGAGAAAATGAATTTGCTGAGCAACTGCTCCAGACTGATGGAGCCCTGTGTCTGCCCAACTGTCTCACCGGGTTTGAGGGTTTTGTCATCCCCTCCGGGGGAGAGGGCAATATACTTGCCGCCCAGCAGGCTATCACTGGTGATAATGGCTGCCGTATCATCTGAAAGATGAATATCGGGGCGCACAGTGAAAGTGACATGCGCCTTAAAGGTGTGTGGGTCTACCGTTTCACGCACCACCTGCCCGACTGTCACGCCTGCCAGCCGCACGTCAGAGCCAATATCCAGCCCATCTATGTGCGTGAAATCAGCATTAAGCTGGTAACCGGTTGTGTCTGTCTTGCGGCCTTCGCCCACCACGGCAGCCACCAGCATGCCGCCAATAGCCACCAACACAAAAGTGCCTGTAAGCAGTTCTGTAAGACTACGCCGAGATTTTTCTGCCATTGCTGAAGCCATAAGCCGCATCGCACTCCCTGTATTGCCTGTTCGGTTTAGCAGGAAATGCGCAGCAGATCACGCATCAGGTGTCCATGCTTCGTAATCTCCCGTTGCGGGAGGGTGCTGGCCGGTAGAATACAGGCTTCCCGCTGGCCTGTAAGCTTGTGCCGTGCCTGTCATATTTGGCTTATGCGGAAGCTGCCACGGCTTGCGTTCTTCTGCCGGAATAGGCGCATCCAGCGTGTGGTGCAGCCACCCCCACCATTCTGGCGGCACGGCAGAAGGGTCCTCCCCTTTCAGGTAGATCACCCAGCGTTCGGGACGTTCCATCCCGCCACCCTGACGGGCCGGGCCTGTTGATTCGTAATAGCAGCGGCCATCGGCATCCTTGCCAACCAGCCGCCCCTTCCGGCGCGTATGCAGCCATGTTCCAAAGTTTGCCATGTTGTGGATGATAGGACTCCGCGCCATGCCCGGTCCATGAAATATGCACGCGCTTTCGATCAACTGCGCTCGAGCAAGCGGTATTTGGGCAGGAAACGCAACTTCACAAAAAGTTATCCCCCATATCCTCATTATGCAGAGTGTTAACTGCCTTTTGGCGGCACGATTCCGGGTTCCGACGCGATAGGCGGAAACGATAAACTGCCCGCATGAACGCAACAGCCAGACGCCACTGGAATGGCGTGCTGATGAGCACGCTAGAGGCCGCAGCAGACCCGGACGCTCCCCTTCGCTCCGTTACGCTGCCTGCAGAATGGGATACAGATGCCGCAACGGCATTGGCCCAGCTTGTACCAGGAGATGAAGCGCTGGATCTGCCCAGCCTTGCCTCCCGCTGGATTGATGCGCTGGCACCAGATGATGCCACGGCCCGATCTTTGGTGTGGATGCTGCTTACGCGGCAGGCCGCCCCAACGGAAGCCGTATGGCATTGCCGTTTTGACCGCCCGCCGGGCTTTATTGTTAATCTGGCGGCCTTTGTTTCCCCCGGTGAAGGGTTTGCTGCGCGCACGTTCGTTGCGGCTCTGCGGCTGATCTGTTCCGTATTGCGCCATGCTGCCAGCACACTGGCCAGCCAGCGCAATGGGGAACTGCCGCTGCCAGATTTATTTGCACCAGAACAAACAGAAGCAGCCCCCACGGCGCCAGCAGATACACTTGCCCCTACCCCCTTGGCTGGTGATATTCTGCTGACCAATCTGGACGCATGCCTTGCGGGCGTTGGGCTGGATTATGATAGCGAAGATGGCCGCGCCGCCGCGTGCGCCATAGCTGCGCTGGCCACACTCACTGCCCATGCTGGTCGGGGGCCAGAATCTCTCCCGCTGCCACCGGTGCGCACCGTTCTGCCCGGATTGGGAGAAACCCTGCGTGCTGTCTGGAACGAAGCGGCAGTGGAAACAGAAACGCCCCTAGCCCCGATTGAAACCGGCTTTTCTTCCTCCAACCCGATAGACGGGCTTTTGGGTGTGGAAGCCTGTGGGCTGGCTCCGGCTTTTTCTATGTTGCGGCCAGATGGCAAACTTTCCAGAAGCGCCTTACTGCGGCTGGAGGCACGTGGCTTTACGGTTGAAACAGCTTTGGCTGCCGCACTGGCGGGTGAAACTGTTTTACCTCAACCCGGCCCCAACGCACATTTGGCCATGTATCGTGCCCTGACTGGTTTTGTGGACCGCATGCCCGCACGGCCAGAAGTGCAGAATCAGCCAATCCGCAACAAGCTGGAACGTGGCATACGCCGCACTTTGCCCCCACGGCATGGTGGCTTTACGCAAAAAACCACCATTGGCGGCCACCGCCTGTTCCTGCGCACAGGGGAATATGAAGATGGCACGCTGGGTGAGCTCGCCCTTACCCCCACGCGGGAAAGCGGCATGGTGCGCGGGCTGATGGAAAGCCTGGGTGAAGCCGTGAGCATTGGCCTGCAATACGGTGCCCCGCTGGAAGCCTTTGTGGAAAACTTTGCCTACACCTGTTTTGGCCCGGCTGGCACGGTGGAGGGAGACCCGGTTGCCTCCTACGCCACATCCATGTTGGACTATGCCTTCCGCGCCTTATCAGACACGTATCTGGGTGTGCGGCTGCCAGATGGCCCGCATCAGGATGCGCAATCTGACCCGGACCCACTTCTGCCGCTAGATCTGCCAGAAGCAGATGATACGCCCCCCACCGGGCGCAAGCGCCGTAATCTGCGGCTTGTCTGCTAAAGGCATACGGTCCATTCTGCTGGGCAAGAGGCAAGTTTCTGCTTCTTGCCCAGCTTTTTAACACAAGGAATACAGCGTGATGAGCACTCCTGAATCCCGTCTGGCTGAACTTGGTATCGAACTTCCTACACCTGCCGCACCTGTTGCCAACTATGTAGCCTGCGTTCAAACAGGCTCTCTTCTGGTGGTTTCCGGCCAGTTGCCTCTTAAAGATGGTAAGCTGTTTGCTACCGGCAAGCTGGGTGATGCCGTTTCTGTTGAAACAGCGGTTGAAGCTGCGCGTTACAGCATGATCAATGTAATTGCACAGGTGCGCGCTGCTGTGGGCGATCTTTCCCGCGTAAAACGCGTGGTGCGGCTGGGTGGCTTTATTGCCTGCACGCCAGAGTTCACCTCACACGCGGCTGCCATGAATGGTGCATCTGATCTGGCCGTTGCCGTATTTGGTGATGCTGGACGCCATGCCCGCTCCACCGTTGGCGTACCTTCCCTGCCGCTGGATGCCCCGGTTGAAGTAGAAGGGCTGTTCGAAATCGGCTGAGCTTGCAGGAAAGACAGACATGGCTGACTGGTCCGTATCTCTGCACAACAGTATCCACGCCTTTCCGGCAACGGAGTGGGATGCCTGTGCTGGGGCGGACAACCCATTTGTCAGCCATGCTTTTCTTTCTGTATTGGAAGACAGCGGTTCCGTACGCAAAGAAACAGGCTGGCTGCCACAGCATGTCAGCCTGCACGGGCCAGATGGGCAATTGGCCGCCACTTGCCCTGCCTATCTTAAAGGCCATTCATGGGGTGAGTATGTGTTCGACCAAGGTTGGGCACGTGCGTTTGAAGCCGCTGGTGGGCGTTATTACCCCAAACTGCAAATTGCCGTTCCCTTTACCCCGGCACCCGGCCCGCGCCTTTTAACGCACCCAGATGCCCCGGCAGAAACCCAACAAGTTATGGCGGATGCCCTCCGCCAGATCTGCCATGATACGGGGCTTTCCTCCGCCCATGTAACATTCTGCACCGAGCAGGAAAGTCATGTGTTGGCAGAGCGCGGATGGCTCCCGCGCCTTGGCTTACAGTATCACTGGCACAATCAGAATTACGCCTGTTTTGATGATTTTCTGGAAACACTTTCATCACGCAAGCGCAAAGCCATCCGGCGAGAGCGGCGTGATGCCAATGCCGCTGGCCTGAGCTTTCATACCCTGCGCGGATCAGACATTACGCCGGAAGACTGGCAAGCGTTTTATACGTTTTACCAGAACACAATTGATAAGAAATGGGGCAACGCCTACCTGACGCCAGATTTCTTCCCGCTGCTTTCCGAACGCTTGCAAGACCGTGTTGTGCTGATGATAGCACGGCATGAGGGCGCACCCGTTGCCGCAGCACTGAACCTTTTGGGAAGCGATACATTGTATGGCCGCAACTGGGGCTGTGTTGGCAACTGGCCGTTTTTGCATTTTGAGCTGTGCTATTATCGCGCCATAGATTTTGCCATTGCCCACGGCCTCAAGCGGGTAGAAGCCGGAGCGCAGGGTGAACATAAAATCCAGCGCGGCTATTTGCCTGCTCTTACACATTCTGCCCATTGGCTGGAAAACCCTTCACTCCGCAATGGTGTTGGGGCTTTCCTTCAGGCAGAACGCCCCGCTATATTGGCGGAAGCCGAGGCTCTTAACGTGCTTTCGCCCTATCGGCAGGGTGAAACATGACCTGAAATTTCTTATGCATACCGGGCATATACGGGTGAAAACGTTGTCGTTTGGCGTTTTTTTGCGTATGCCCCAGCTTGAAACTCCACACGCTTCTGCATGATCAACTGGCAGCTCCATGACCAACGCATCTTCATCCTCCCTTCCCTCCGATCATCAGGCTTCTCTGATTGATGGCAAAGGCTTTGCCGCCAAAATGCGCCAGCATATCCGTGAGGATGTTCTGGCGTTTCACGAGAAACATGGCGTAACGCCCGGTCTGGCCGTTATTCTGGTTGGGAATGATCCGGCCAGCGAAGTGTATGTGCGCAACAAGGCTGTGCAGACCCATCATGCTGGCATGCGCTCCTTCATGCATATGCTGCCCGAAAACACATCGGAAGCTGAACTGCTGGCGCTGATAGAACGCCTGAACAAAGACCCCGAAATTCATGGCATTCTGGTGCAGCTTCCCCTGCCCAACGGGCTGGATGGACGCCGCGTAACCAACGCCATTCTGCCTGAAAAGGATGTGGATGGTCTGGGCGAAATTAACGCTGGCCGTCTGGCTGTAGGCCTGCCTTCGCTCATCCCCTGCACGCCGCTGGGCTGCCTGCTGCTGCTGCGTGACCAGTTGGGGGATATGAAAGGCCAGCACGCCGTAGTTATCGGGGCTTCCAACCTTGTGGGCAAACCTATGGCCCTGCTGCTGCTGGCAGAAGGTTGCACGGTTTCTATTGCACATATTCACACGCGCGATACGGCAGCACTTGCGCGGCAAGCCGATATTCTGGTGGTGGCCACCGGTTGCCGTGAACTGGTGCGTGGGGACTGGATTAAACCCGGTGCGACCGTGATTGACGTTGGCATCACCCGTATCAAAACCGATGATGGCAAAACCCGCCTTGTAGGTGACGTTGCGTTTGATGAAGCTGTTAAAGTGGCAGGCCGCATTACGCCAGTTCCCGGTGGCGTTGGCCCAATGACCATTGCCTGCCTGCTGAAAAACACACTAACCGCAGCCAAATTACAGCTTGAGGGGAGTGCGGAATGAGCCTTTCTCGCCTTTCGGTTGAGCTAATTCCGCGTTCTGCTGAGGCTCTGGCCGCAGATGTAGCTACGGTTAAAGCCGCATTCCCTGCCGCAGATACGCTGAATATTCCGGACCTGATGCGCTTTCCCCTCCGCAGTTGGGATGCCGCAGCACTTGTGCGCCCTCAGTTCGGAAATGTTATTCCGCATATCCGGGCCATAGATATTGCGCCCGATGCCCCTCTGCCCGGGGCAGACCAACCGGGGTTGGAAGAGATTCTGGTAGTGCATGGTGATCCGCCAGCAGATCTTAGCCACCGCACATACCCCAACAGCACGGAAAGCATTATCCGCCGCTATCGGCGTGAAGCGCCGCATCTTAAAGTCTATGCAGCGTTTGACCCCTACCGCCGCGCCCCGTGGAAAGAACTGGAAGATGTGGCCCGCAAGAAAGAAGCTGGAGCCATTGGTTTTTTCACGCAGCCCGTCTTTGATCTGAAGCTGTTTGACCTGTGCCGGGAATGGATGCAGGGCGAATGCGTGTTCTGGGGCCTCTCCCCCGTTATTGGCCCCAAATCACGCTCTTATTGGGAAACAACAAACCACATTGTTTTCCCGCGTGATTTTTCTCCTACGCTGGATGCCAATATCCAGTTTGCGCAAACGGTGCTTAAAGAACTGGCGCAAGAAAAAGGCAAAGCCTACCTGATGCCGGTGCGCATCAAGCTGGAGCAATATCTTCCCGCTCTGCTGGATGCCGTGGCATAACAAGCCGTGCAATCTGCCTGTATAATTCCCACCTGTCCGATCGTTTTATAGGATCAGCCCATGCCGTTCTATCTTCTCTCCTGGCATGGTGCACTGGCAGGTTACACGGGACTACGTTTGCATCCGGTTTCCTTTGCGCAGTCCTTTATGCGTGGCACAACCCCCGCCACACTGGATGAGCAATCTAGGGCATTAACCCCCGGTGGGGCATTTGCCAAAGCAGAAGCCGTCGAAAACTTTGCAGGCCGCCCGCTTGTATCTATCCGGGCAGGTAAAGGCTATCTTTCCAGCCGAGACCAGAATGTGTTCGATGTTGTGCCGCTTTGCGCCACGTGGGAGCGTTTTCTGCTTCTGCCGCCAGAGCTGCTTTCTATCCTGCGCGATCTTACAGAACAGGAATGGTATCAGGGCACGCGCTTTGTTGGCCGTGCCACCTGTGCAGAACATCATCTGCAACTTGGTGGGCACAAATGGCCAGCAGAACAACTGCAAGCCGAGCGCACAAAAGACACCATAACACTGTGGAGTGAAGCCGCACCAGAAAAGGTCACCTTTACTGTGTGCCCTTCCCGCGTTCTGTCTGGGCTGATGGAAGATGTGCTGCATCTTTTACAAACAAACACATTGCGCCCAGCCACAACGCCGTGGGCCACATTAGATGATCTGCGCGAACAGATTCTGCGCTTAAGTGTTACCCCGCGTGATACAGGCACATGCGTGCAACTGGCACGTCTATGTGCTCTTTTTGGGCAATGGGAACTGGCAAATGGTTTTTTAACCACAGCCCGCCAACACGATACGCGGCCCGAACTACAATGGATGGCCGCCATTCTGGCCTTGCGCACCAAAAATTACGATACCGCTGCCACATTAATGGAGCAGGCCCTTACCACCCGTTATCCTGATCGGGATATAGGCACACTGCTTGCCCCATTGGTAGCGCGGCAAAAGGCGGGCGAAAGTGCTCTTTTGCTGGTACCTAGTGCTTTAAGCAGCGTCGGCCTTCCGGCTTTTGAAACACCATTTGATACGCTGCTGGTGCCTATGCGCCTTGCACCCAAAAACGGCCCGGATATCCGCCGCATCTATAGCTCTCTGTTTGAGCAGGCCTTCCAGAAACTGGATACAGAAAACCGCCTGCGCCTGTTAACGGCAGAAGCCCGGTTAAATGGCCTGAGCTGGTGGGAAGAACTGGGCTTGGGCCATACAAGTTGGCTCGCTGACCTACAGGCCGAAGCGGATGAACATTATGCTATTGCCCGCAAACTGGCAGTGCAGGAAAACATGGCTCCAGCCCCGTATGATCAAGGGGTGTTTTCATGGCTCAGCACGCAGGAATGTGGGCGCCTGGCCAGCCGCGCCATACCGGATGTAACGGGTGTAGCAAACTGGCAATGGCACTTTAGCATGCCAGAAGAACAACCTTCCACCTGCTTGGCTTTTGCCTGCACGGGGCAACATTTTGATCTGGTTCCAGGGCTTGTGCTTTCCCTTATTCATGCGTGCCGGGAAGATCGTTCTGCTGGCAAAATCCAGCTTTGCCTTGGTGTTGCTAACCCAACAGTGGATCAGCTTACCTTTCTCTCCACTGTTTCAGAGTGGTTGGAAAACCATGCCATCACATTGCGGCTCAGCTTTGGGCACGGAGAAACCAGATCAGATGCCGCCATGCTGGAACCCGCATTACGCTATCTGATCCTGCCCGATATTGCCGCCCAGTTTAGGGTGCCTGTGTTGATAGGAGATTGCGCAGGTTATTTCCCTGCCAATTTTGTAAGCCTGCTGCGGGATATGAAAGCCCATGCAACATATGGCTTTGATCTGACCCAGTTTGATGACAACGGGCAGCAGCAATATGGCACACCGTGGAGCATGAATACGGCTTTGGCCTATTTTGGCGAAGCTGAACTTGTGCCCGCCATTGCCGCCTTTATGAGCGATTATTTGAATACAGTCTGCTCACCCGGCAATCCGTATCATACAGATATGGACCGCTGCGCATTGGCGCAGGTCTTTCGTCGCTTTGTAAGGTCTCGCTGGGCGCAACTTTCCATCCGGTTTTTAAATGATGGTCCGCCCCTGTTGGTTATGCCGCAACATGGGCAAACAGGGCTTGTGACACCAGATGATGTTTTAAACGATCTTAAAGCCTATACACGTTAAGGCCATTTCAGCCATCGCTACGGCTATTCCCCTGAACCTTTTTATAAGGTTCAGGGGAAATCAAAGCTCAATCGCGGGAGCCGCTACCGTATAGGGCTGTCAGGCTGGCAGAAGCCAACTTGTGGTGGTTGACCATGAAACCCACCAATGCGGGGCTGGAATCTTCCTGCACATCCAACGTGGGCACATCCAACGCGTAAACCGTAAAGACATAACGGTGCACGCGCCCCGGCGGAGGTGCAGCCCCACCATAACCCGGCACGCCGAAATCTGTGCGCACCTGCATGGCACCTTTTGGCAGCTTGTCCCCGGCCGAACCGGCACCTTCTGGCAGTGCTGTAATAGTGGCGGGAATGTTTACCACCACCCAATGCCACCAACCCGAACCGGTTGGGGCATCCGGGTCATACACCGTTACCACAAAGCTTTTGGTGCCTGCGGGAGCATCTTTCCATTCCAACGCGGGGGAAAGATTCTGCCCATGCTGGCCCATACCATTGTAAACCTGTGCCTGTGGCAGTGTATCACCATTTACAAAGGCAGGGCTTGTAAGAACAAATGCCATAAGAGCGGTTCCCGTACTGTTACCAGTTGCGGCTGATCAACCAGAATTCTTCGGATGTCAGCGTAACGCCTGCTTTGGATTCTGCTGCTGCTTTGGCCAGAGCCTCAATCCGTTCAATCATAATAACCTTACGCTGATGCGCTTCTGTGGTTTCATCGCTGGTTTTCAGCACACCCAAAGAAACTTCAGCGGCTTTGGCAACACGTGCTGCATCCAGAAGAGCGTAAGACATAAAGTGTCATCCTTTAAAATATCTATGCACCGGAATACCTTCCGGCGTTACTGAAAGAGAAATCTGGCCCCTAAGCGCCCTCTCTTCAACCCCTACAGGCTGCATGCCACCTGCAGAACTGCGCCTTTGCCTCTGGCCTTGGCCCAGCCTATTGCGTAAACGGTGCCATCATGAGCAGTGACCGCACCGAAGATTTTGATTTTCACCTCCCAGAAAGCCTGATCGCGCAGGAACCCGCCCGCCCGCGAGAAGCCGCGCGCCTTCTGGATGCCACACAGCCCGACATGTTTGCTGATAGGCATATCCGTGATCTGCCCTCGCTTCTGAAGCGGGGAGATTTGCTGGTTGCAAACAATACGGCCGTTATTCGTGCCCAGCTTCATGGCCTGCGTGGAGAAGCCAAAATTGGCATTACGCTGGACCAGATTCAACCAGATGGCAGTTGGCATGTGTTGGTGCGCAATGCGCGCAGGCTCAAGGTGGGCGATACTATTGCGTTCCCCGGTGTGCAGGACACAGCCCGCGTACAGGCGTTGGAACCCGGCGGGGGTGCGGTGCTTCAGTTCAGCGCGGAAGGGGATAGTTTTGATGCGTTTTTGCAAAAAGCAGGCGCATTGGCACTACCGCCCTATATTCATCGCCCGGAAGGTCCAACGGCGCAGGATACCAGTGATTACGCCACCATTTTTGAGCGTAACAAAGGGGCTGTGGCCGCACCCACTGCCGGGTTACATTTTACGCCAGCACTGCTGAAAGCCATAGATGCCACAGGCGCCCAGCGCTGCACGCTCACCTTGCATGTGGGGGCCGGTACCTTTTTGCCTGTGCGGGAAGCCGAAATTTCTGAACACAAAATGCATTCAGAACGCGGCATCATCACCCCGGAAACAGCAGAGCGCATCAACGCCACCCGTAAGGCTGGCGGACGCATTATTGCCATTGGCACCACAAGCCTGCGCCTTTTGGAAACTGCAACCGATGAAAACGGCATTGTGCATCCGTTTGATGGCACAACCTCCATTTTCATTCGGCCCGGCTATCAATTCCGCGCTGTAGATATGCTGCTTACCAATTTCCACCTGCCACGCTCTACGCTGTTCATGCTGGTTTCCGCCTTTGCTGGCGTAGAACGTGCCCGGCAGATTTATGCCCATGCTGTTGCCAGCGGTTACCGCTTTTATTCCTACGGCGATGCCTGCCTGCTGCGCTGCGCCCACTCCATCCATGCCCACCACCTCGGAACAGTAGAATGACTCGCTTTAACTGGACGTGTGAAAGCACAGATGGCGCAGCACGCGCTGGCATGCTACACACAGCCCACGGCCCTGTGGCCACCCCAACCTTTATGCCGGTTGGCACAGTTGGCACGGTAAAGGCCATGACCATGGATGCCGTGCGCTCCACCGGCGCGGGCATTGTTCTGGGCAATACCTATCACCTCATGCTGCGGCCAGGGGCAGAACGCATACGTGCGCTGGGTGGCCTCCATAAATTTATGGATTGGTCTGGCCCGATTCTGACAGATTCCGGCGGCTTTCAGGTGATGTCCCTTGGTGCGCTGCGGCGGCTGGATCAGGACGGCGTGACCTTCCGCTCCCATATTGATGGCTCTGAACATCGGCTTACGCCTGAAAGTTCAACAGATATCCAGCACGCGCTGGATGCTACCATCACCATGTGTTTTGATGAATGCCCGGCCCTACCCGCACCGCCAGAAGCCATTGCGGCTTCCATGCGGCTTTCCATGCGCTGGGCGGCACGTTCTCGCCAAGCCTATGTACAGCGCGAAGGGTATGGTCAGTTTGGTATTGTGCAAGGCGGCACGGAACCTGAACTGCGAGCCGAAAGTGTAAAGGCGCTCACCGATATCGGGTTTGAAGGCTACGCCATTGGCGGCCTGGCGGTAGGCGAAGGGCAGGAACTGATGTTCGCCACGCTAGATACCACCACCCCTATTATGCCGCAGGACAAGCCGCGCTATCTTATGGGTGTGGGCACGCCAGATGATCTACTGGGCAGCGTGCAACGCGGTGTGGATATGTTTGACTGCGTGATGCCCACACGCGCAGGCCGCACTGCCCGCGCCTATACCGAACGCGGCACGCTCAACCTGCGTAATGCACGCCACGCCACAGATGCACGCCCCATTTCTCCGCACTGTGACTGTCTGGCCTGTTCACGCCATAGCCGCGCCTATCTGCACCATTTGTTCCGCGCCAATGAAATTCTCGGCCCCATGCTGCTGACATGGCATAATATTGCCTACTACCAGCGCCTGATGCGTCAGATTCGGCAGGCTATTGTTGAAAAACGGCTGGATGCGTTGGCCACCACTTTGCGTGCAGAATGGGCAGCAGAGGATTGGACGGAAGATGAAATGCCACAACCCACCATTCCGCCCGTTCCCTGACCAAGTGCTTCCATGACTGCACCTTCCGCGCATCCGCCTCAACCTGCCGCACCAGCGGCAAAACTGGCGGAAAAAATACGCATAAAGGCGCTGGAACTGGGGTTTGATGCCATTGGCTTCTGCCCCGCCCATCTAGGCCCGGAGGTGCGTACGCGGCTGAAAGATTTTCTGGCTGAAGGGTATCATGGTGAAATGGGCTGGTTGGCAGACCGCACCGAACAACGCAGCCAGCCTACTGCCCTATGGCCAGAAGCCCGCAGTGTTATTGCGTTGGGCCTGAACTACGCACCGGCAGAGAATCCGTTAAGCACACTCCAGAATCGCACATGCGGCAATATTTCCGTTTATGCGCGCCACCGTGATTATCACGATGTTGTTAAGGGCATGCTCAAGCATCTAGCCCAGTTTGTCGTGCGTGAAGCCCGTATGATGCTGGCCACAGCGCCTGATGTAAAAGTATTTGTTGATACAGCTCCCGTGGCAGAAAAGCCTTTGGCCGCGCAGGCCGGGTTAGGCTGGCAAGGTAAACACACCAATCTGGTTTCCCGCCAACATGGAAGCTGGCTCTTTCTGGGTGAAATCTACACCACGCTGGAGCTGCCAGCATCTGCCGTGTCTGGAGGCAGTTGCGGCAGCTGTACCCGCTGCCTGAACGCATGCCCCACGCAGGCTTTTCCTGCACCTTATCAAATGGATGCACGCAAGTGCATTTCTTACCTGACTATTGAACATGCAGGGCCTATTCCGCACCCACTGCGTAAAGCCATTGGCACACATATTTATGGTTGCGATGATTGTCTGGCTGTATGTCCGTGGAACCGCTTTGCCCAAACATCCCGCCACATCAAGCTACAACCGCGACCAGATTTGATAGCGCCAGAACTGGCAGCACTCAGCCAATTAGACGATGCCGCTTTCCGCACCATGTTTTCTGGCTCTCCCATCAAACGCATTGGGCGCAACCGGTTTATACGCAATGTGCTGATAGCTATTGGCAACTCTGGCCACCCGGAGCTGCTGCCTTACGCACATGCCTTGCGGCAAGACCCGGATTCTATGGTGGCGGAAGCGGCAGATTGGGCCATGCAGTGCCTGACGGGAGACGCAGCTTGAGCCGCCATTTACGCAAACGCAGCCTGATTCTGGCAGGCCATGATACCAGCGTAGCGCTAGAATCGGCCTTCTGGAACGCGCTGGAAGATATAGCAAACCAGCAAAAGCAAACGCTGCCGCAACTGGTTACAAAAGTGGATGCCGCACGTTCCCCCGAGCAATCACTGGCCTCTGCTTTGCGAGTTTATGCGCTGGAATGGCTGAAACAACAGCTTTCCACCAGCGCGACTCCCTGCACCTGAGAACAACGCAGAACTGCTGTGCCAGCTTAAAGCATCAGGTTGTTTGGGCAGGCTGCCAGAACGTGATAAACTGCTTTTATGGCGATCTGGGGTAAAATTTTTGGTGGCGTAGCCGGTTTTGCCGTAGGCGGCCCGGTTGGCGCAGCGGTTGGCACAGCACTGGGCCACGCAGCAGATACAGGTGCGATTCTTCAGCCCCCAACAGGCGGTTGGAGCGATAAATGGGCTGCGCGCGCAAGGCCAGATCCTAATGGAGCAGCTACCTTTGTGGCCGCCAAGCTGGCTGCCGCCCTTGGCAAGAAGGAACAGCTTTATGGGCTCTCCTGCGTTATTCTGAGCGCCAAACTGGCCAAGTGCGATGCGCCGGTTAACCGGCGTGAAATCAACGCCTTTAAATCTCGTTTTCGCGTGCCTGATGAAAACATGCGTGAAGTTGGCCGTCTGTTTGATATGGCGCGCCAGCGCACGGATGACTACGAAGCTTTTGCGCGCGAACTGGGGCAGGTTTACGCAACAGACAAACGCCCATTGGAAGACCTGATGGGGATTCTATTTACGATTGCGCGGGCTGATCTGGCAGCGGATGAGCCGCTAGCCCCAGAGGAAGAGCGCTTTCTTAAACGCGTGCATGCCTTGTTTGGCCTGAGCCGTGGCGCTTGGGAACGTGCAGCCCATGGGCGATCCACCCCAGCGATGGCTGAAGATGATGCCTATGCTGTTATGGGCGCCTCGCCAGATCTTTCAAATGAAGAACTGCGTGCCCTATGGAAAAAGCTGGTGCGGCAATATCACCCGGATATCCTTCTGGCCCGAAATGCCAGCGCCGTTGAAATTGAAGCCGCATCCGTCAAGATTTCACGCATTAATGCTGCATGGGATATCATCAAGCGGGATCGTGGTCTTTAACTTCAGGATTCTCTTTTCTTTTTGAAGCAAGATAGGAAGTGCGACTTTCTGGCAACAGGTTGTACAAAAATCTTTCACACTGCTGTCAAAGATCGCGCCCACAGGTCTATTTTACGCCCCTGTTTGTTATGCAAGTAAGCCCTGCCATTGCGCCGCTGGTTTCTCGTGGTAGAGAAAGCGACAGCAATTGGCCTGCATACAGCATGGGCCAGACGGTCGTCACAGAGCAAAGGTAAAGGTGGCAATGATTTCAGGACGGAACGGCTCAAGGCTCCGCCCTCGCGCGCAGGCAAAAAAAAGTCAGACGCGGGAAGGTTCCTCGGCACAGCGCCGTTTTCGTCTGGGCACATTCTGCCTGGCCGCCACTTTGCTGAGCACGGCAGGATGCAGCGCCATTAAGGCCCCCGTGCCCAAAGACCCGGATGCTCTGGCTGAATACAAGGCCGCGAACGATCCCTACGAACCGTTGAACCGCAAGATGTTCAACATGACCATGAAGTTCGATAAATGGGCCCTTCGCCCCATGGCTAAGGCTTACGTATGGGCCGTACCGCGCCCGGTGCGTAATTCTCTGGGTAACCTTGTCAGAACCATGAACGAACCGTCCGTGTTCTTTAACGATGTAGGGGCCGGCAAACCACGCCGCGCAGGCGATATGTTTGTGCGCTGGTGCGTGAACATGACGGTAGGCTTGGGCGGCTTGATTGACGTGGCCAAAATGGCTGGATTCCCACACCACGATAACGATGCAGGCATGACATTGGCCAACTGGGGTATTCCCGCAGGGCCTTATCTGTTCCTGCCCATGGGTCCATCTTCTATCCGTGATGGTATTGGCTACGCCATTGACCAAGGCCTTTCTCCATGGGACTATGTCCCCCGCGGATACGGGTTGGTCAGCTTCAACTGGGCGTATAACCTGTTTGGGGTGGTTCATGCCCGTTCTGAGCATCTGGATGAGCTTGATGCGCTGGAACGTGATGCGCTGGATCCCTATGCCACCATCCGCAGTGCCTATCAGCAACAGCGCCGGGCGCAGGCCGAAGCCATCAAGAATGATAACCGTGCGACCGTGCCAGACTGGTACCATTAAGAAAAACAGCCAAAAGGGTACACAGACATGAAATTTCTTTCAAGCCGCCGTGTTGTTCTGGGTGCCTTTGCCCTGCTTTGCGCTGGTGGCCTTTTTTCCGCTCCTGCGCGCGCTGCGGAAAACGCAAAACAGTTTATTCAGGTGTTTGGCAACCAGCTTGTTGCCATCGTCAACAGCCCAATTCCGTTGGCTGAAAAGAAAGAAAAAGTTCTGCCTTTGGTGCAGAAAAACGTCGATATTGATGGAATCGGCCGTTACTGCCTGGGGCGTTACTGGAAAACTGCTTCTCCAGACCAGCAGCAGCGTTATCTGGGCCTGTTTCATCAGGTTCTGGTTAACGCCATTACGGACAAGCTGGGTGAATACCGTGGCGTAAACTTTACGCTGGGTAATGTCACCAGCACTGGCGCAGATGAATACGCCGTGGATAGCACGCTGGTGCGCCCACAGCAGCCTGCTGCTGCCATGCAGTGGATTGTAAGCGAAGCCTCTGGCAGCCCAAAAGTGGTGGATGTTATTGGTGAAGGTGCCAGTCTGCGCCTGACACAGCGGAATGACTATTCCTCCTACATCGCACGCAATGGCGGTAACGTAGGTGCCCTGCTAGATGCCTTGCAGCGCCAGTTGAGCCACCACAACGCACCGGCTAACTAACGCAAACATATTCCAATTTAAAAAGGGGGTGTTCCATATGGAACACCCCCTTTTTTATGGCTTGGGCCAAACGCTTTCATAAACCAGCATTGTCTGGCCATCTCTCTCAAACGTTTCTTCCACCCGCATCCCAATACCGCCCAGAATAGTGCGGGATGCCACATTGCTTTCTGCCGCAACGGCTATCACTTTATTAATCCCGGCATCATGCGCAAAGTTAAGGGCTGCGCTTGCAGCCTCTCGTGCAATACCGCGGCCACTAGCCCACGGAAAAAGCGCAAAGCGCAAGGCAAAGCCACGCCCATCTGGCCGGTCATGAATACCGGTCATGCCTACAAAACGGCCTTGTTCATGAATGGTAAAAATACCTACCCGGTGGCAGGCCCAGAAAGCGATATCATCCGCCATTTCCAGTTCCGCCTGCTGGCGGCTGCGCACACCACCAAGCATACGGCCAAAGGCACCGCCATCGGCTTTCAGGCGCACCATATCTTCCATATCCCGCCAGGTTACGGGCTTAAGCAGCAGGCGCGGAGTTCTGACCGAACGCGAATCCACAATTCACGCCTTGCAGCAAAGAAAAGGCAGATACCCTTCCTTTAATTGCACTTGCTGCCGGTAATACATGGTGTCTTCATCAAGATAGGAGCCCAATAAACATGGGCTCCTATGAACCTTACTTAACGAGCAAGAGGTTTGTACTGGATGCGGCCAGGTTCTGTAGCCTCTGGCCCCAAACGGCGGCGCTTGTCTTCTTCATATGCCTGGAAGTTCCCTTCAAACCATTCCACATGGGAATCGCCTTCAAAGGCCAGAATATGCGTTGCCAGACGGTCCAGGAACCAGCGATCATGCGAGATCACCACAGCGCAACCGGGGAATTCTGCCAGCGCATCTTCCAACGCACGCAGGGTATCCACATCCAAATCGTTGGTCGGTTCGTCCAACAGGATCACGTTGCTTTCCTGCCGCAGCATCTTGGCCAGATGCACGCGGTTGCGCTCACCACCAGAAAGCACGCCTACCTTCTTCTGCTGGTCAGACCCTTTAAAGTTAAAGGCCCCAACATAGGCGCGTGAAGGCACAGCCCGCTTACCCAGATAGATGACATCCGTGCCGCCGGAAATTTCTTCCCACACGGTTTTGTCTGCATCGAGATCATCACGAGACTGATCAACGTAGCCAAGCTTTACGGTTTCACCGATCTTCAGATCACCCGCATCTGGCTTTTCCTGCCCGATAATCATTTTGAACAGGGTGGATTTACCAGCACCGTTCGGGCCGATAACCCCCACAATACCACCCGGTGGCAGCTTGAAATTGAGGTTATCAATCAGCAGACGTTCACCAAAACCCTTGGTCAGGTTTTCGGCTTCAATAACAGTGCCGCCAAGGCGGGGGCCGGGCGGAATAACAATGTCTGCAACGCCGCTAACTTTTTCAGCACTGGCAGCCAGCATTTCCTCATATTTGGTAATACGAGCCTTGCTTTTGGTCTGCCGAGCTTTGGGGCTGGCGTTAATCCATTCCTGTTCCGCAGCCAATGCACGCTGGCGGGAACTTTCTTCCTTTTCTTCCTGTGCCAGGCGCTTGCGCTTCTGTTCCAGCCAGGAGGAATAGTTGCCTTCAAACGGAATGCCGCGGCCACGCTCGATTTCCAGAATCCAGTTGGTCACGTTGTCCAGGAAGTAACGGTCATGGGTAATGACCATCACAGTGCCATCGTAATCCTTCAGTGTGCGTTCAAGCCACGCAACGCTTTCAGCATCCAAATGGTTGGTTGGTTCGTCCAGCAGCAGCAGGTCGGGCTTTTCCAGCAACAGGCGGCACAGGGCCACGCGGCGGCGCTCACCACCAGAAAGTTTATCTACCGGGCTATCTGCGGGCGGGCAGCGCAGGGCATCCAGCGCAATATCCAGCTTGCGGTCCAGCTCCCAGCCATCACCGGCATCAATCTTTTCCTGCAATTCGGCCTGTTCGGCCAGCAGGGCGTTCATTTCTTCATCTTCCATGGGCTCGGCAAAGCGGGCGGAAATCTCGTTAAACCGATCTACGGCCTTTTTGAGATCACCAAAGCCCAGAGCCACGTTTTCGCCCACGGTCAGCTTGGGGTCTAGCTGCGGTTCCTGCTCCAGATAGCCAACACGCACACCTTCTGCGGCCCATGCCTCACCACCGAATTCCTTATCGATGCCGGCCATGATTTTCAGCAGGGTAGACTTACCAGCACCGTTCACACCCAGAATGCCGATTTTGGCACCCGGCATGAAGGACAGCGTGATGCCTTTGAACACTTCACGCCCGCCGGGATAGGACTTTGTCAGATCCTTCATGACATAAACGTATTGATAGGATGCCATGATAATGAACTCCCGTAATGCGGATGGGTAAGATAAAAGGGCGGGTGCGACCACATCGGCGCAGCAAGCTGTTATCGCCTGCGCCCGGCAGGACTTGAACCCGCAACCAAGCCGTTATGAGCGGCCCGCTCTAACCAATTGAGCTACGGGCGCGCAGGCGGGTTCCTGATTACGCAACCTGAGCGATTTGGCAAGGGTTTCTGTGCTGAAAACTGCCACCTGGCATGAAAAACGCATTACTCTTGGCAAGCGGGCATCTGCCAGATAGGGTTTGCCGCCTTTAATTTTTCAGCTCTGGAGCAGTCTTCAATGGACGTTTCAAAACTTTCCCCCGGCAAAGATGTGCCGTTTGATATTAACGTCGTGATCGAAATTCCGCAGGGTTCTTCTGTCAAATACGAAATCGACAAAGAAAGCGGCGCCCTTGTTGTGGACCGTTTCCTGTTTACGCCCATGGCTTACCCCACCGCTTACGGCTTTATCCCCAACACGCTGGCCGCTGACGGTGACCCGACGGACGCCCTGGTGCTGACCCCGCACAATGTTGTGCCCGGCTGCGTGATTCGCGCCCGCCCGATTGGCGTTCTGAAGATGGAAGACGAATCCGGTCAGGACGAAAAAATCATCTGCGTACCGCACGACAAAGTGCACCCGCAGTTCACCAAAGTGGAAAGCGTGAGCGATCTGCCGGAAATTACCGTGCAGGCCATCGAGCACTTCTTCACCCGCTATAAAGACCTCGAAAAAGGCAAATGGGTGAAAGTGACCGGTTGGGGCACGAAGGAAGAAGCAGGCGAGTTCATTGTAAAAGCTCTGGAAGCTGCAAAAGGCAAATAAGCCGCCTTTGCACTCTGCTTACAAAAAGCTGCGGCAGCTTCTGCTCCGCAGCTTTTTTCTTGCCTCATACCCTGCGCAAAAAGAGTTCTCCCAGAAAACGACTTATCAAGCGCGCCCTTGCCCTCCAATATGAAGCACGCGGATATTGGAGAAAACCAGCATGCCCATTCCGGGGTCTCCCCTTCCCTCACGCCAGCCCGTTCTCTTTCTCCCTCATGGGGGTGGCCCCTGCTTTTTTATGGACTGGCCCGATACGTGGGACCGGATGGCGGAATATCTCCGCAGCACACAAAGCACCCTGCCCCGCAAACCTGATGCCATTCTGGTGGTTTCCGGCCATTGGGAGGAAGACATCCCCACCGTTACGGCTGCCCCCAATCCACCGCTCATTTATGATTACTATGGCTTTCCGCCACATACCTATCAGCTACAATACCCGGCACCGGGCAGCCCGGCGCTGGCGAGCACTGTTTGTAACCTTTTGCATGAAGCTGGCATGCCATGTGCCACAGACGAAGAGCGCGGGTTCGACCACGGCGTTTTCATCCCTTTCATGCTGGCGTTTGAAAACGCCGATATTCCGATTGTAGAGCTATCCCTGCTGAAAAGCATGGAGCCCGCAGCCCATATTGCCCTTGGGGCTGCTCTGGAGCCTCTGCGCGCCCAGAATGTGCTAATTGTTGGCACGGGCATGACCTATCATAACCTACGCCACTTTATGAACGGCTCCCCCGCGACCAATCAGGCTGCACAAGAATTTGATACATGGTTGGCAAAAGCGGTGACTGCCCCACCAGTTGAGCGCAATATCCAGCTTTTACACTGGGCCTCTGCACCCGGCGCACGTGTCTGCCACCCGCGCGAGGAACATTTACTGCCACTTATGGTGGCCGCAGGTGCCGCTGGGCAGGATGAAGGCATACGCACGTATAGCGATACAGTTTTAGGTAAAGCGCTATCTGGATTCCGCTTCGGTTAGAGGCGGAAAAAACTTACCGGAAACTTTCTGTTTGCTCAGGAGCTATCCCTCTCAAAGCTCTCGTTTTTGAAGGAACAGCTTATGAGCACTCTTTTCCCGCGCCCTTTCCTGACACTTGTGGGATTAACCTTTGTTCTCTCAACAGCTCAAGCTGCTCCAGCCTTTTCCGCTGTTGAACAGGGAAATTACGCCGTAGATCCCAACCACACACAGGTGGTGTTTTCTGTGCTCCATCTGGGCTTTACCAATTATACCGGCTTTTTCTCAAACGCATCGGGCACGCTTGCACTTGATCCTGCCCAGCCAGCAGAATCCCGGCTGAGCGTTTCCATCCCTGTTGGCAGCATTCTGACACCCAGCACCAAGCTGACCGAAGAGCTGAAAACATCTGAGTGGTTTGATGTGGCCCACTACCCCAAGGCTGAATTTGTTTCCTCCAAAATCACACAAACCGGCACAGACACCGCCGATATTGAAGGGCAATTCACGCTACATGGCATTACACAGCCACTCATCCTGCATGCACGCTTTATAGGTGCGGGGCAAAACCCCATGAACAAAACCTATACTGTGGGCTTTCAGGCCACGGGGGAGCTCAAACGCAGTGCCTATGGCATAAAAACCTATGTGCCTATGGTGGCAGACAAAGTGGAGCTTTCCATTGCTGGTGCGTTTGAAAAGGCAAAATAAGCCATTCCATTCAAAAGAAATTGCCGTTTTTCTGGGTGTAGCGAGAGAAAATTTTCCTGAAATGAATTTTTTTATGAAAACCCTGTTGCCAAACGCGAAAACATCGCTATAAAGCGCGACATACCAACGCACGAAAGCGCGTTGAAACTGCGGGTGTAGCTCAGTTGGTTAGAGCGCCGGCCTGTCACGCCGGAGGTCGCGGGTTCGAGCCCCGTCACTCGCGCCACTTTATTTCCTTAAAAATTTATTTTCTTTAGGAACACAAAAGTGGTGCGGCCTGCTTTTGTCCGGCTGCTAAGCAGCCGGAAGTAAGGCTTTTCAGCTTCAATCACCTAAAGCGCTGGCACCCTGCAGAATAACTGCAACGGCATGCACTGTGGCAGCAATACGCGCAGCTGTTTGCACGGCAGATGCCCCCAATGCTTCACGCACGATCTTTTCATGGCTGGTCACGCACAGATCACACCCGTTGATCACAGAAACAGCCAGACACCACAGTTCAAAATCAGCTTTTTCTACGCCGGGCTTCGCAATCACGCTCATGCGCAGCTGTGCAGGCATTTTGGAATATTCACCACCTGCCATGTGCACAAAGCGATAGTAAATATTGTTCATGGCCATAATGGCGTTGGCTGATTTAGCTGCCGTCAGTGCTTCCGGTGACAGTGTTGAAGCAAACTGCGCCACAATGGCTGATGTTACTTCATCATTCCGGGCTGCCAATGCAGATGCCACAAATGTGCCTGCAAGCTGCTGCGGTGTCAGCGTAACATCATTGGCCAAGGAGCTGAGATTAAGCCGCAGATCCTTGGCATAATCGGGAATACGATCCTTGATTGCATCAATGGACATAGCGTTTTCCAGTTTTCAGGTTATTCGGGAAAAATCAGACGCATAGCGCCAGCACGGTTTTTGCCGCGTAAGCTGCACCATTATCTGGCGCAGTTGGTAACCACATCAGGGCCACCGCCTCCCCCTTCATGGAAGAAGGCAACGGGTGGCATATGCCACCCGCACCGCCTCATCCGCCCCGCAGGCCGGATGAAATTTTCAGGCTCAGACTTTAATAAAGTCGTCACCCTTCTTCCAGTTACATGGGCACAGTTCGTCGCTCTGCAGGCCATCCAGAATACGCAGGATTTCCTGTGGGTTACGACCAACGGACAGATCGTTGACGGACACGTGGCGAATCACGCCATGCGGGTCCACAACAAAGGTAGCGCGCAGGGCAACGCCGGCTTCTTTAGCCAGAACGCCTGTGCCTTCTGTCAGCTCACGCTTGATGTCAGCCAGCATCGGGATCGGCAGATCCTTCAGGTCATCATGATGCAGGCGCCAGTTAAGGTGCACGAACTGGCTGTCGATGGACACACCGTACACAACGGCATCACGATCAGCGAAGTCTTTGGCCAGCTTACCGAAAGCAACGATTTCTGTCGGGCAGACGAACGTGAAGTCCATCGGCCAGAAGAATACGATCTTCCACTTACCGGCATCGCTCTTGTCAGAAATCTGAACGAAGTCGCCCTTCAGGCCTTCCGGGCCACCAGGAACGGCGGTCAGATCAAAGCTTGGAAATTTATCGCCAACTGTCAGCATAATCTTGCTCCTTATAGCTTGGCACACGCCATGCAGCACCAACATGCCACCGGCTGTGTTGTCCTGTATGGCGCGGCTTTTTCATTTAAGCCAATGAATATTTTATATCAAAATCATTGAAGTATTCGATGAAATGCCGAACATTTGCCTCTCAGATACATTGCATCAGGAAATCACGCCGTGCTGCCGCTGCCTTCTGCCCAGCAATTACGCTATCTGATCACCCTTTCAGAACTGCGCCATTTCGGGCGGGCCGCCGCCGCTTGCGCTGTAACGCAATCCACCCTTTCCGCTGGCATTATGGCGCTGGAACGCCAGCTTGATGCCCCTTTGCTGGACCGCACCGTGAGCAAAAAAGTGGTGTTCACCCCTTTGGGGCACGAAATTGCGCTCAAGGCCCGGCAGGCACTAGCCGCGCTGGAAGCCGTGCCACAACTGGCAGCCGCAGCCCGCACACCACTGACAGGGCCATTACGAGTCGGCATTATTCCAACCATCGGGCCATTTCTGATTCCGCAGCTTGTGCGTAATCTGCGTGAACATTTCCCGCGCCTTTTGCTCTCCATTACGGAAGACACCACCGAACATCTGCTTGAAAAGCTCTCACTCGGCCAATTGGATATACTGGTGCTGGCCATGCCCTGCCTGTGTGATGGCACTGAAACGCACCCATTATGGCAAGACCCCTTCCGGGTGATTATGCCGCCCGACCATCCATTTTCTGCCTTACCTGCCGTGCCGGCTTCTCAGTTATCCGAACACAGCATGATCATGATGGAAGATGGCCACTGCCTGCGCGATCAAACTCTGGCCATCTGCCGCCAAAGCCCAAGCCGCAGCGGATCTGAAGGCGAAAGCGACTCCACCTTTACCGCCATGTCTCTTCACTCCATGGCCGAAATGGTGGAACTAGGGTTGGGCATTGCTATCATGCCGGAACTGGCCATCCATGCGGGCATTCTGCATGGGCGCAACCTTATTGCCCGCCCCCTCACCAGTGATCTGGCGCGGCGCACCATTGGGTTGGCATGGCGGCCGAGATCTCCCCGCGCAGCCGATTTTCAGACACTTGCCACAACCTTTTCGGCTCTGGCCCCACCTGTATCCACCTCTCGCAAAACAAATAAAGCCGTTAAATTATAAGAAAATGCGCCCGAAACTGCGAGAAATATTGACTCTAACGCACGCACCCGGTATGTGCCGAGCCAACTTATTTTGTACGTCCATCAGCATCGGCGGAGAAAACGGGCCATGAAAATCAGAAACAGCCTGAAGTCGGCCAAAGTGCGCGATAAAGACTGCCGTGTAGTGCGTCGTCGCGGCCGGGTTTATGTTATCAACAAGAAGAACCCTCGCATGAAAGCTCGTCAGGGCTAATTTCATGCCTCATCCGGCCCTCTTTGGCTGGCTGAACACGCATGCCATGCGTAAAACCCGTTTTTCCGCTTGCCGGAGAAACGGGTTTTTGTTTGTCGGCCTCTGCGCAATATATGCTGGCCTTCCTGCCACGGTGTGGGCACAAGCCAATGCGCCGACAGCCCCCTCCGCGCCTTTACAGGCAAATACGGCTACGCAACATCCCAGCAGCGTTGCTGAGCAGATAAAACAGCTCTCTACGGCATTGGCTCATGCCAAAACGCCAGAAGAAGCTCATGGTCTGCAAGAAAAGCTGGAAGCCCTCCGCTCCGCCAAACTCTCCCCCACCACACAGCTTTTGGTCCGTCGGGCTGAAAAAGACCTGACAACTGATAAGCCAGATGATGCGGTAGAAGACATAGGCGATGCCCTAGCCCTGCAACCCGACCAAGCCATTCTATGGCGCACACGCGCCCAAATGCGCCTTGTGGCTGGAGACCTAAAAGGAGCCATCACCGACATTGGTGAGGCTTTGCAGCGTGATCCGCTGGATGTGGAAAGCTGGAGCCTTCTGGCCAGTGTTGAAGAACATCGCAACGATGGCAAAGCTGCCCTGAAAGCATGGCAGAAGGTGCTGGAACTCAGCCCCATGACAGACCGCAACCACAAGCGGCTGGATGCACTGCACATCAAAGCCTACGGGCAACCTACCTGATAGGGAATCGGGCCTTTAGGCCTGCTTGTTCTCTATCAGGCTTTTGCGAATTTTACGGCCCCGCTCAATCCGATCCACAATATAATCAGAATCTTCCCACCGGATGGCGCGCGCCATGGCCTGCGCATCTTCCATAAACCGGCCCAGCATTTCCAGCAGTGCTTCGCGATTAGACAGGAAGATATCCCGCCACATGATGGGATCTGATGCTGCAATACGCGTAAAATCCCGAAACCCGGATGCAGCAAAATCCAACACTTCGGAGCGCGTTTCGCTCGCCAGATCATCTGCTGTGCCACAAATGGTGAAAGCCAGCAAATGCGGCAGATGGCTTACAATGGCGCAAACACGATCATGATGTGCGGGTGTCATTTCACGCAAACGGGCACCGCAACGCTCCCACAAGGTGCGTACTTTTTGCAGCGCCTCTGCGGTGGTGCAGTCTAACGGCGTAATCAGGCACCAACGATTCTCAAACAAATCTGCCAGCCCGGCATCTGGGCCAGAAAATTCTGTGCCTGCCATGGGGTGCGTAGGCACGTAAGACACATCTGCCCGAAGTGAAGGGCTAATAGCCTCAATCACCGATACTTTGGTAGAGCCAACATCAGTCAATATCGCGCCGGGCTTCATGGCCGGAACAACTTGTGCGGCCACTGGCCCCATAGCGCCAACAGGCACGCATAACATCACGCAATCCGCCTGTGCGGCTGCGGCTGCGGCATCTGTTGTCACTTCATCCGCAATACCCAGTTCCGCCACACGGGCACATACATTTGGGCTCTGATCCACCGCTATAAGCTTGCGGGCCAGATTTCCCTCCGCCTGTGCGCGCCGCAGTACGGAAGACCCGATAAGCCCCGGCCCAATAACAGCCAGCGTATCAAAAACAGGCACAGTGTTCTCAGCCAAGGTGGGAATCCTTCACCACTGAAGAAGGTGGGGGATAAGCAGCCTTGTCCTCATCCGTTTTATCATTACCCCGCAAACCGTGCATTTCCATGAACTGCCACGCCAATAGAACGGGAATGCCAATAATGATCTCACGCCCGCGGCGCAGCAGGGAAAGCCCCAGCGAGACAGAAGGATCAATACCAAAAGCATGGCCCAGCGCCATATAGGCCCCTTCCTGCACACCCAGACTACCGGGCACCAGAAAGCCCAAAGACATGATGGCGCAGGTGACACCTTCCACGGCAACGGCATTGGGGAAGGAAAGATGCGCCCCCAAAAAACGTGCCGTCAGCCAAAGCATGGCCGCGCTGCCCAGCCATCCCACAAAATGGTACAGCGCAGAACGGCAGATATGCCACGGGCGGCTCCATGCAGCTTCCATCTGCTCTTGCAGATCATCCGCGCCTTGCGTGAGATTTTCATGCCATTGGGAGGCAAGGCTGCGGGTAAATGTGCCACCAAATTTACGGAACAGATTACCACCATGCCGCTGGGTCCAGATAAACCCGGCGGTACCTGCAATCAGGAACACCGCGCCACACACCACGGGCACAACAAACGGGCTGGAACGCTGATGCGCCACCAGAAAAGCAACAGCCAGCAGCACAAACGCCACCTGCCCCATCACTTCCGTGGTGATATCTACCAGATTGGCGCAAGCGGCCTCTGGCAACGCTACTTCCCGCTTATCGCCTTTATAAAACCCATGCGATGAGCACGTGGCCCGAATGCCGATAACAATGCCACCAAGCTGAGAAAAAGGCAGACATGTTGCTGCGGCGTCACGCACCATACGGGCAGACAACAGCCTGAAATAGCCCAGTTCGGGAAAAGCCGCATGCCAGGCCAGCCCCAGAACGCCATCTACCAGCAACTGGCAGCATACCATTACAAGAAAGCCGCCCAGACCTATACGCATAACAGCATGCAAAACGGAATCGAAACCGCTCCATGCCATTGCTGCCGTAACGGCCACAAGCCCGAGAAAAGTAAGAAAAACCGTAAGCTTCTTCAAGGCCCCAGCTCTGTCTGTCCAGCACACCCAAGGCCCTTTGCCATGTGGTAAAAAGCAAAAAACGCATCAGTGTGTGTGTGTGATTGGTCCGTCCCCTTACACCACCACGGGGTCTGGCGCCACCTCGGACAGCAGGATAAAGAAACAGACCTGCCGTTCGGGATTAACGTCCTTACCACTTTTTATTTACGTATCGTACCTCTGGGGGAGCGTATATTCTCATGACTGCCCATACCCTCGTAACCGGCGCAACAGGCTTTGTTGGTTCCGCCGTAGCCCGCACTTTGCTGGAACGGGGGCATTCCCTGCGGCTAATGGTGCGCGATGGCAGCGACAAACGCAATATTGCCGATATTCCTGCCGATCTGGTGGACGGTGACCTTTCTCGCCCCGAAACCTTTGCCCGTGCGGTAGAAGGCTGCCGCTACGTGTTTCACGTTGCGGCTGATTACCGCCTGTGGGTGCCAGACCCCGGCCCCATGATGACGGCAAACGTAGAGGGCACGCGCCAGCTTATGCTTGCGGCAAAAGCGGCTGGTGTTGAAAAAATTGTGTATTGTTCCTCTGTCGCAGCATTGGGCCTGATTGGTGATGGCTCCATTGCCGATGAAAACACGCCTGTGCAGGAACATGCCGTTATTGGCATTTACAAGCGCTCCAAATACCGGGCCGAGCAGGAAGTGCTGCAACTGGTGCGTGATCAAGGGCTACCGGCTGTTATCGTTAACCCCTCCACCCCTGTTGGCCCGCGAGACATCAAGCCTACCCCCACCGGGCAGATGATTCTGGATTGCGCCGCTGGCCGCATGCCTGCCTATGTGGATACAGGCGTGAACATTGTGCATGTAGATGACGTGGCAGAAGGCCATGCGCTGGCGCTGGAACGCGGCACAATTGGCGAAAAATATATTCTGGGTGGAGAAAATTACCTGCTGGGCGATCTGTTCGCCATGGTTTCAGAAATTGCCCACGTGCCGCCACCAAAAATCCGGCTGCCACAGGAAGTGATCTGGCCTGTAGCTATTGTATCCGAATGGCTTTCCCGCTCCTTTGGCATCAACCCACGCGTTACGCGTGAGATGCTGGCCATGTCGCGCAAGAAAATGTTCTTCTCGTCCGATAAAGCCAAGCGTGAACTGGGGTATAACCCGCGCCCAGCCCGCAAGGCAGTAGAAGATGCCATTACCTGGTTCCGCAATAACGGCATGCTGAAATAGGAGCGCAGCGGTGATACTGGCTCTGGCTATTTTATGCGCCATTATCTGGATCGGGCTGATATTTTTTCATGGAAAGTTCTGGCAAGCTGGCCCCATTCTGCGCCCTGCAGAGGCAGGCCGAACGCATATGGACATTGCGCCGGATGTTACGGTGGTTGTGCCTGCCCGAGATGAAGCTGATTCCATCCAGCCCGCCCTTTCCTCTCTGCTGGCGCAGGATTACGTGGGCCGCCTTTCCGTTATTTTGGTAAATGATCGCAGCACGGATAATACCGGCGCATTGGCCCGTGCTCTGCCAGACCCCCATAACCGGCTGACAGTTGTAGATGGGGCAGATCCTTCTGCCGGGTGGAGTGGCAAACTATGGGCCGTTGCCCAAGGTGTGGCAGAAGCCGAACGCCAATGTGCAGATGGCAGCGGTTACATGCTGTTTACAGATGCAGATATTCTTCATGCACCTGCGCATGTTTCTACCTTGGTGGCCAAGGCACAAACAGACCGCCTGCACATGGTTTCCGAAATGGTGGAACTCCAGTGCGAAAGCCTTGCCGAGCGCGCCTTGGTGCCAGCTTTCGTGTTCTTTTTTGCCCTGCTTTACCCGTTTGCCAAAGTGAACAACCCCAAGGATAAAACAGCCGGGGCCGCAGGTGGCACCATTTTACTGCGGCGTGATATGCTCCGCCAGATTGGTGGCATTGAAGCCCTGCGTGGCGCCTTGATAGATGACTGCACATTGGCAAGCTGCGTTAAACAGGCAGGCGGCCACTTGTATCTGGGGCATTCCTGCCTGGCAAAATCTGTACGTCCCTATCCAACGGCTGGTGATATCTGGCGTATGATTGCACGTACAGCTTATGTGCAGTTGCGCTTTTCCCCTACGCTACTGGTGCTGACAGTATTAGCCATGATGATCGTATGGCTTGCCCCTGCAGCACTTGCTTTTCTGGCACACGGGCCCGCACAATGGGTAGGAGCGGCCACATTGGTGGCCTCTCTTTGCTCCTTTATCCCCACGTTACGGCGCTTTCGCCTTTCGCCCTTATGGGCATTGGCATTGCCGTTTATCGCGCTGTTTTATACAGCCGCCACAATCGGGTCTGCCCTTAACCATCACCGGGGCAAAGGTGTGGTCTGGAAAGACCGCGCCTACACCGAAGCCATCCCTAATGATGGGCGCGCACTAGAGCAAAAAAGCCGGCGCGCCTAAAATATATCTTAAGGCCTCCCTCTGGGCAGGGCCGCAGTTAAGGGATAGGCATTCCCAGCAGCCTCATGTAAATCACGAGGCTGCCCTTACCGCGCAATCATATTGAGCCAGGCATGACCAACACAACCAGCGTATGGGGAACAGCAGACGTTTCATCCGGCAAGGGAGCTTCGGATGAAAACTTTCCCGTCGGTTCCCTGCTAATCAGCAAAAGGCTGCGCCCGCACGTGCATGCCTATTATGATTACGCGCGTGTTATTGATGACATTGCAGACAGCGAAACGCTTGCCCCAGATGACAAGATTACACGCCTGAATGCAATGGAAGAGGTTCTGCTGGGCAAGCGCGAACCTATCAACCGGCCCGATGCCCAAAGTGCGGCCACGCTGCGCCAGTCTTTGCTGCAAACACATGTGCCGTTTGAAACAGCAACCGATCTGCTGATCGCTTTCCGTGACGATTCGCGCGGGCATGTCTATCAAACATGGAATGATCTGCTGCAATACTGCCGATATTCCGCCAACCCCGTGGGCCGTTACCTGATCGGCCTGCATGAAGAATCTTCCGCGGCTTTTGCCCCTTCCGATGCACTTTGCACATCACTGCAAATCCTGAACCACCTTCAGGATTGCGCGGGAGACCTCAAACGCCTGAAACGCTGCTATATTCCGGCAGACCTGATGCAACGCTGCGGCACATCGCAAGATGATCTGCTGGCAGGCAGCACCTCTCCTGCCATGCGGCGCGTTTTCAACACCATGCTGGATGGCGTGGATGCCCTGAACCAACAGGCATCCGCCTTGGCCGCCCATATTCGTGACCGCCGGTTCCGTATGGAATGTGCTGCCATTGTAGACTTGGCACACTGCCTCACCCGCCGTTTGCGGCGTGAAGACCCTCTGGCAGGACGTGTGGCTTTGCGCCGGGCAGACGGCATGCATGCAGCCATTGCGGCCCTGCGGGCATGGGCATGACCTTTCCGAATGGCAGAACTTCTGTAAAAAGAGCCTGACCAAATAACTTTGACAATCGAACAACAAGTGAGAAGCGCGTGACAACCCCAGACATCCAGATGCATGACGAGCCGACCCCCCTTGGGTGTGATCCTGCTGATCTTGCCTGGGTGGAAAGCACGGTCAAACAGGCAGGAACTTCCTTTGCCGCTGGCATGCGCATCCTGCCCCCCATGCGCCGTTACGGCATGTATGCCATTTACGCTTTCTGCCGTGTGGTGGACGATATTGCCGATGGGCTTGCCCCGCTGGCAGAACGCACGCAGGCGTTGGAAGAATGGCACAAAAAGATTGCCCACCTGTATCAGGACCGGCTTGAAACCCCACATGAGCCGCTGGAGCGCGTTCTACTGGCTGCCATTCCGTTCTTTGCCCTGCAACAGGCAGATTTTGATGCCATTATTGATGGCATGCTGATGGATACGGCCAGCCCGATTGTGGCGCCGGATGAAAAAACGCTGGACCTTTACTGTGACCGCGTTGCCGCTGCCGTAGGCCGTTTGTCTGTGCGTATCTTTGGTGAATGCTCTGATGAAGGCAATAAAGTAGCCTATCATCTGGGCCGCGCCCTGCAGTTGACCAACATCCTGCGTGATCTGCCCGAAGATGCCGCACGCGGCCGCCTGTATCTGCCTTCTGATCTACTGGACCGGTTTAATGTGCCGCATGATCCGGTAAAGGCGCTTACGGCACCCGGCTTGCAGGAAGTTACCAAAATCATTGCCGCCCGTGCGCAGGATCACTTCACCACGGCTTTTGCCACCATGAAGCTCTGCCGCCCGCGCACCATGCTGCCAGCTCGCATTATGGGCGCCAGCTATGAAACGGTGCTGAAAAACCTGCGCAAACGTGGCTGGGGCCCTGATGTGCTGCGTCAGCTGCCTGAAAGCTCCACCGTGGGCAAGGTTTACGCGCTCGCCTGCTCTTATCTCCCCTGATCGCACGATAAGGAAACGGTGATGACAGGCACTCTGCATATTATTGGCGCGGGCATGGCCGGTTTGGCTGCTGCGGTGGAAGCCGCAGGCTCCGGCCCACGTATTATCGTGCACGAAGCTGGCCGCGCCTGCGGTGGGCGTGCGCGCTCTTATATGGACCGTCAGCTTGGTTGCCGGATTGATAACGGCAACCACCTGCTGCTTTCTGCCAACAAAACCGTTTTCCGTTATCTGGGGCTTACTGGCGCGCTGGATACCTTAACAGGCCCCCACGCGCCGCTTTTCCCCTTTGTGGATCTAGCCGAAGATGCCCGCTGGACATTAAACCTCTCTCGCGGGCGTATGCCGTGGTGGGTGTTTCAGCCGCATCGGCGTGTGCCGGATATGCGTCTGCCAGATTTGCGCAGCCTGTACCGTCTGATGAATGCTGGCGAAAACGAAACCGTTGCTGATTGCCTGCTACCCGGTGCCTTGGCACGGCGGCTGTTAGAACCGTTTGCTATTTCTGCCCTCAATACACTTACCGATACCGGAAGTGCCGCATTGCTGGGCGCTGTTATTCGTGAATCCCTTTCCTTGGGTGGTACTGCCTGTATTCCGTGGTTTGCCAAGGACGGTCTTTCCGAAACCTTGGTAGATCCGGCCCTCAAGCACCTACAGGATATGAATGTAGAAGTGCGCACTCAAAGCCGCATTACCGGTGTGGAAGAAGCGCGCGGACGCATTACAACCCTGCATACGCCCGAAGAAGACATTGCCTTGGGGCCTGATGATTCCATCATCATGGCTGTGCCCGCCCCTGTGGCGCACACACTGCTGGCCAACAAGATTGCAGGCATAACCGTTCCAACAGAATTTGAAAGCATTCTGAACCTGCATTTCCGGCTGGATGAACGCCCCATTCCACAAGGCTCTTTTGCGCAATGTGGATTTATGGGCGTTATTGGCGGTGTAACGGAATGGGTTTTCCTGCGTGAAAACATCCTGTCCGTTACTGTAAGCGCTGCCAACCGCTATGCAGACCAGAATCAGGATGATCTGGCCCGCACCATCTGGCAGGAAGTTTGCCGCGCTTGTGATGCCGTGCTGGAGCAACCTCTGCCGCCCGCACCGGCAGCCCAACGAGTTGTGTGGGAAAAACGCGCAACCTTTGCCGCCACGCCAGAACAAAACCGCCTGCGCTGCGGCCCAGCCACACCTTTGGTAAATCTGGCTCTGGCCGGAGACTGGACAAACACCGGCCTGCCCGCAACCCTTGAAGGGGCCATGCGGTCTGGCGTGCAGGCTGTTCATACTTTGGGCATCAAACACCCACAGTAATGACCCTTTAAAACACACTCCGCTCTAAACAGCTTTACGCTTGCAAGCAGAAAGGATTTTCTGACATGGCCGCCGATGGGAGTGCTCTTTCCGAATCACGCCTTTCTTCAGAGGCTCTGGATCGTGCGGTCCTTAGTGCGCATACGGCGCTCAGTCAGGCCCAGCAAGATGATGGGCATTGGGTTTATGAACTGGAAGCCGATGCCACCATTCCTGCTGAATATATCCTGCTCGAACATTTCATGGACAGGATTGATGATGCGCTGGAGCAGAAAATTGCCATCTACCTGCGCCGCATCCAAAGCGAAGAACACGGCGGCTGGCCTCTTTACCACAATGGCAAGTTTGACCTTTCAGCCACTGTAAAAGCCTATTTCGCGCTGAAAGCTGTGGGGGATGATATTAACGCCCCCCATATGCAACGTGCGCGAGAAGCCATTCTAGATCATGGCGGCGCAGAACGCTCAAACGTATTCACACGCTCCCAGCTTGCTCTGTTTGGGGAAGTGCCGTGGCGCGCAACCCCGGTTATGCCGGTAGAGTTAATGCTTCTACCAGCCAAGGCATTCTTTTCCGTGTGGAATATGTCTTACTGGTCTCGCACCGTTATTGCCCCGCTTCTGGTGCTGGCAGCCCTGCGCCCTGTGGCGGCAAATCCGCGGCAAGTTCATGTACGCGAGCTGTTTGTAACGCCACCAGAAAAAGTACAGGACTGGATCCGCGGCCCTTATCGCTCTGCATGGGGGTATGTTTTTAAAGGGCTGGATAGCGTTTTACGGCCGGTCGTGCCGTTTGTTCCCGAAAAAACACATAAAAAGGCTATTCAAGCCGCCCTTGATTTTATCGAGCCTCGCCTGAACGGCAAAGATGGATTGGGGGCTATTTACCCCGCCATGGCCAATGTGGTGATGATGTATCGGGCCATGGGCGTGCCGGATGAAGACCCACGTGCAAAAACGGCATGGGAAGCCGTGCAGGCCCTCATCGTTGAAAAAGACGACGAAGCTTACTGCCAGCCCTGTGTTTCCCCCATTTGGGACACCGGACTTTCTGGCCATGCCATGATTGAGGCAGCCTCCGGCCCCAATGGAATCGCACCAGAAAAAACTGTTGCTGAGCTGAAAAAAGCCTCTGCATGGCTCCGCAGCAAGCAGATCCTGAACGTGAAGGGAGATTGGGCTGTTCGTAACCCCAATCTGGCTCCCGGTGGGTGGGCTTTCCAATACGGAAACGACTATTACCCGGATGTGGATGATACAGCCGTAGTAGGCATGTTGCTGCACCGTGAAGGCGACCCCGCAAATGCTGAAGCCATTGAGCGCGCACGCACATGGATTGTGGGCATGCAAAGCACAGATGGTGGCTGGGGTGCTTTTGATATCGACAACAACAAGGATGTGCTCAACCACATTCCCTTTGCCGATCACGGCGCCTTACTAGACCCACCTACTGCCGATGTTACCGCCCGCTGCATCTCCTTTCTGGCCCAATTGCGGAACCCGGAAGATGAACCCGTTATTCAACGCGGGCTGGAGTATCTGCGCAAAGAGCAGGAAAAAGATGGCTCCTGGTTTGGGCGCTGGGGCACAAACTACATTTACGGCACATGGTCTGCCCTGTGCGCCCTGAATGCTGCTGGCGTTTCCCACGATGACCCTGCCGTGGTGAAAGCTGTGGAATGGCTACGCTCCGTCCAGCGTGCAGATGGTGGCTGGGGTGAAGGTTGCGAATCTTATGAAGGCGGCCCGCACGGCACATATGGCGAAAGCCTGCCCTCGCAAACTGCATGGGCTGTGCTGGGGCTGATGGCCGCAGGACGGCGGGATGATCCAGCCGTAACACGCGGTATTGCATGGTTGGCAGACCAACAGGATGCGAACGGGGAATGGCATGAAGACCCCTATAATGCTGTTGGCTTCCCCAAAGTGTTTTACCTGCGTTACCACGGCTATAAGCAGTTCTTCCCGCTTATGGCGTTAGCGCGCTATCGCAACCTTGAAAGCAGCAATACGCGCCGCGTTTCCTTTGGATTCTAAATCAATGACATCAGCTTCCGCCCAGCCTTCCCCATCTCGCCCCGGTATTCTGGTGGGGTTAAAAGCGGAAGCACGCCTTATCCGCACTATTTTCCCCCATGCTGCCATTGCTGCCAGTGGTGCCACACATGCAGGGGCAAAGCGGGAAGCAGCCAGATTAGTAGCCAGCGGGGCTGATTGCCTGCTCTCCTTTGGCTTGGCAGCGGGGCTAAACCCAGCGTTATCTGCTGGCACCATTGTTATTCCTGAAAAGGTTTCCTGCTGGGGCACAGATACCGTGTGTGATGCTACCTTACGCCATATTCTGGGAGGAGATCAGGCTGGTGTACAGGGTGGTACGCTGCTGCATAGTGATACTGTTGTGATGGATGCGGCCCATAAGGCACAGCTTTTTGCGCAGTCTCACTGCCCAGCATTGGATATGGAAAGTGGTTTCCTCGCCAAGGCAGCAGAAGAGGCTGGTCTGCCTTTTGCGGTACTGCGGGTTGTGTGCGATCCGGCAGACCGCTCCCTACCTCCCATTGCAGGATCTGTTCTTTCTCCTGAAGGGGGGCTGCAAATCGGCAAATTGATATGTGATGTCGTGCGCCACCCAACACAGATTGGTGGGCTTATCCGCCTTGGGCAGGATGCCGCTTTGGCACGTAAGGCCATGATCTCGTTTCTAACGGCACAGGCACAAATGCCAGCTTTCAAACGGCTTGCTGGCAGCTAATTCGCTTAGCGTCCGTCCATATTGGATACAATTTCATCTGCGTCCTCATCATCGGAGGACGCTTCAAAACTTTCCCAGACATTCTGTGGGACCGGGCGATTGAGAAACACAAACCCGGCCGCTACCATGATAGCGCCTGAAACAGGGAACACCCATCGGAAAGCCAGCATGGCCCAGCTATCTTGCGGATGGCTATATGCTACCGCCATCCAGCCGGTAAAGCACATCAGCGTAAAGCCACCGCCCACTAACAAAGCAATGAGCAGAATGCGCCTGACGTAAGGTGACGCCAAGGCGCTTTTCTGATTTGGATTACTGTTTGAAGGCACGGGCAAGGAAGTTCTGCGTTTCAAGTGATACGGGCAAAGTGGTGTTGGTAAGGGCGACACCTTTCCACCCAGCCCCAAGAGCCGTGTACAGATTTACCGCATCACGCAGACGTTCCAGCTTGGCAAGCGCCTCCATGTTTTGCGCGTTCAAGGTTGTGCGTTCGGTTGTCAGCACTTCCAAAAATCCTACCAGACCAGCACCATAGAGTTTACGCGCGCGCTCACTGGCAGTTGCACTATCTTCTGCGGCTTTATGCAGTTGTTCGGCATATTCAATGTCATCATGCCATGCAGCCATGGCATCTTCTACTTCCTTAAAGCCCTGCAGCACTGTCTGGCGATATGTCAGACGTGCGGCTTCTGCCGCAGCCTGTGCTGCACGAACTTCTGCCGTCATCTTGCCGCCGTGCATCAATGGCATGCTGGCCATCAGCAGGAACTGCCAGCTCATGGCATTTGCCTGAAACGCCTGATACATGGCGGATGCATTGGGGTTAA
Organism: Acetobacter pasteurianus subsp. pasteurianus LMG 1262 = NBRC 106471; assembly: GCF_000285275.1. GTDB lineage: Bacteria > Pseudomonadota > Alphaproteobacteria > Acetobacterales > Acetobacteraceae > Acetobacter > Acetobacter pasteurianus. Next base: position 40,365 of record NZ_CADO01000005.1, on the reverse strand, counting down.
AGGTGAGCGGCACCACAAAGTGTGGATACAGGTTGGCAACAGCCACACCAATCTGAGCGGTGGCTACAGCATATTGCCGCTCTGCCATACGAATATCCGGGCGGTTGGCAATAACAATGGATGGCAGTGTGGCAGGAAATTCCGGCACAATTGGCAGAGGCCGCGGTATCTTCAGCTCCTCTTCCAGCTCACCCGGCATTTTGCCCAACAACACGGCAATGGCATGCGTTACTTGTGAAACACGTGTTTTAAGCGGCTCACGCGCAGCAATCTGCGCATCCATTTCTGCCTGAGCCTGTGCAATCTGCAAGGTGTTGCCCACACCTTCCAGATACAGCTTGTTGGTCAGGTCCAGCGCATCCTTGGCAACGCGAATGTTATCTGTGGCAATTTTGATCTGAAGCTGTGTTACGCGCAGCAACATATAGTCGGACGCAAGCTCGGACAGCAGCCCCATCAGCAGTGCGCGGCGGCCTTCAATATTGGCTTCAACCTGATGTTCATGCGCTTCCACATCTCGGCGGATACGCCCGAACATATCCAGCTCCCACGATGCCATGACACCATAGGTGAGCATGGAGGCTTCTGGCCTGTTAGCTGCATTGCCAGGGCGAAGTGGCCAGTTATCGATGTTGATGGAATAGCGCACATCACCACCGCCCATATTGGCATCCATTTGCGGATACCACTGCGCGGCAGACCGATCACGAATAGCCCGTTCGGCCAGAATACGCTGCCCGGCAATCTGCAGATCGTAGTTGCCCTTAATGGCATCCTCTACCAACCGGGTCAGAATGGGGTCTTTGAACAAAGACCACCATTCCGTCATTTCCTTATTGGTGCGTTCGATCTCTTCAGGTGTAGCCGGATGCTCTTCTTCCTCCGTCTCCTTGAACGCTGCCGGAACCTTCATGCGGTCTGGCTGATAATTTGGCCCTACGGTACAGGCTGACAACAACATGGATGTTGCCAGAAACAGCCCAAGGCGACGACGACCCTTCATGTTCTGTCTCATGTCCTGCGCTTACAGATGATCTTGAAGCCAGGTCGTCAACTTTCCGCGGCGGCCTCTGGGTTCAGGGCCTACGCTCACAGTTGCCGTCATACCTGCTGCCAGCGTGACACTATCGGGCACGTGGTCAATGTGAATACGTACGGGAATACGCTGTGCCAGACGTACCCAGGTGAAGATCGGATTTACATCCTGTAGCCCAAGCTTATCCGGTGTGCCGTTGGTATCGTTAATACCACGTGCGATGCTGACAACGTGGCCTGTAAGGATCGGCTTATAGCCCATCAGCTTAACGCGGGCTTCATCACCCACGTGTACGCCCCACATCTTTGTTTCTTCGAAATACCCGTAAACCCAGTAGGAGTCGGAATCGATAACAGCCATACGGGCCTGCCCGGCAGACGCGTAATCACCCACTCGCAAGTTCAGGTTAGTGATGTAACCATTTACCGGAGAATACAGAACCGAACGCTGCAGGTTCAGTTTAGCCACATCCAAGGCAGCACGTGCGGCATCAACAGATGCAATCTGCGTTGCCACATTAGAGTTAAAGACTTCCTGTTCTTCGGCCGACACAATGCCACCCAAGCCCATACGGCGGCGGGCATCGTTGCGTTTCAGCTTCAAATCTTCCAATGCGCCATCAAGCCGGGCCTGTGCCTCACGGATAGCAAGACGGAAACGCACCGGATCGAGCACAAACAGGGGGTCGCCCTTATGCACGAACTGGTTATCCACGATGGGAATCTGCACCACGGTGCCGGAAACTTCAGGCGCCACGTCTACAACGTACACACGCACACGGCCATCTCGGGTCCAGGGTGCAATCATATACACGTTCCACAGGGTAATCCCCAGAACGATGGCCAGTGAGACGACCGCAAGGGTCAGAACAACTCGTATCAGGGTGCGCAGAAGGGGCATTGCGGAGACTCAAAAGCCTTTTCGGGTCAGACGTAGAGGATCAGCAGGCAAAGGATACTGACGTATAACGATACTTCAAACAACGCGATATGCCAGAACCAGCCCAGAAGGCCGCTCCACCACAACACGAAGCGAACAAACATTGTAATCGGCAGCGCCGCTAGGGCGTACACGACAATAGGTGCAATAAAAACACCAAAAATATTGAATTCAGCTAGCATGGCACTGTTCTGGAAACTGGCATTACCGCATGCCTCTTTTATCACCACCAACGGTGTCCCGGTGGTTTTGGGCGGCTTGCTCAACCCGGTCAAGAACGCCGCAGCATTCTTCCAGCTCTTCGGTGGAAACATCTTCAGTCAGGCGGGCTGTCACTTCATCAGCCACACGGCTGACAAGAGCCGCAACACTGCGCCCTTCTTCCGTAATACTTACCAGTTTGGAGCGGCGATCTTCTTCATCCGTTTCACGCACTACGTAGCCGCGCTTTTCCAGCACATCTAGAAGCCGCACCAGTGAAGGGGCTTCCAAGGACAAGGAGCGGGCCAGATCTGTCTGGCGCATGGGTGTTTTGGAGAAGTTAAGATAATAAATGGGCCGCCATGTGGCGTCTGTCAGGCCAAAGGCCCGCAGATCGGCATCAATCTCCCGCCGCCACACAGCAGCAAGACGCGCCAGCCGGTATCCAAAGAAACGGCGGGGCTCATTGGCCATAACGGGATGATGATTCGGTTCCATTCCCTACCCACACTAGTGAGCGTGCAAACAATTTGCACACTCACGAAAGACAGCGCCATCATTTACAGAAAAAATCCTGCGCGCCAATGCAAATTTGGAATGGAACCTATGGTTTCGTCCAGAGTGGACGATTTCAGTCCTTTTTCCGCCGTACAACGTCCCACACTTTGCGAGATCCGCCGCGGCCCATAGCTGTTGCAACGGTTGCCGTTACAGCTGCCATGGTCATGGAGTCGCGCATCATGGTGATGTTGCGGTCACGGGCAATGCGGGCTTCCACTTCCTGAACTGTCAGATAAGAGCGGCGGCCAAACAGTACGCAAACCAGAGCTACAAAGAGATCCAGACCGAATACTGTAAAGGCCGCACCCACTGGGCCAAAATGGCCTACAAAAACCAAAAGCACCCAAAGGAGCCCATGCCCTGTAATCAGGGCAAATAGTCCAAATACTGCCGCCATTGCCAACAATACGGCCTGCTTGCCGTATCGTATGGCCATCTGTTGCATCAGGTTGGACTGAGCATTCAGGGCGGATTTACCAAGATCAAAGATACGCATGGGCTCCGAGGCTACCTTTGTTCAGATGACGCACAAGCGTCAGCGTGACAGACGCCCAAGGATAAAGCCCACCACGCCGGAAATGGCAATGGACAACCAGGAAGACTGACCACGATTACGCTTAGCAAGATCGCTTTGTGCATGATCGGCCAGTTCGCGCGCATTGGCAACCGCCTGCTCCTTCAGCGTGCCGGCTTTATCCCCTGCACGGCCCAGTGCTGGCACCAGATGCTGGGTCACAAGGCGTTCAAGATGTGCTTTTACGGCTTCCAATTCGTCCCGTGCCGTGTCGGCTGCGGCTTCGCCTGCTGCTTTTACTTCTTTGATTTTATCTGAAGACATGAAAGAAACCTCCGTTTACCTGCCTGAAATATAGTGCACTTTACTTCTAACCCACGGAAAGGGACATAGTTGCATGCATACCACGCATGGCTCATCCACAGCACTGGCGGTTCACAATCTGGCGTTCTTTCATAACGCACAACCGCTCACGCTTTCTCTACCGGCGGGAAGCTGCACAGCCATACTGGGAATCGGGCAGGACAATGAGGATCTGACCTGTCTGGCAGAAACATTGGCTGGCAGACGCCCCTGTACGGTTGAGCAGATAGAAATTAACGGCACACCATATAACTTCGACACATCAGGCCATAAAAAACTGGCAACAATAGGCCCGCATGCGCCCTTGTTTCCGCATATTTCCGTTTTGGACAACATTCTCCTGCCCCTCCGCGCCAGTGGCACACTCCATAAAGCTGAGGTCTCACATCGCGGGGCTGAAATACTGGCCCTAACAGGGTTGGAAGCCCTGCGTGCCCAACCGGCACGCACACTCAATGCGGAACAGATATTTCGCACTCAGCTTGCCCGTGCCCTGATTACACAGCCTGAGGTTGTGGTTCTGAACCAGCCTTTCGAAAAAATGGATCAGCCCACCATCCGGCGTGCAATCACGTTTTTGGACCGGTTACGCCACGCCATAGGCTTGAGTATTCTACTGCTTTCACGGCAGAAGCAGGATTGCATGATGGCGGCAGACCAGATTGGCGTTATGCAAAACGGCACCCTGTTACAGATAGGAGATGTTGCCACCCTTCTAAACCGTCCGGCTTGCCTGAGCGTGGCGGAACAGTTTGGCGATGCCAATGTTATCAGCGGCAAGGTACTTCTTATAGAAAATGACATTGCCGAATTGCGTCTACCATCGGGCGAAACAGTGGAAGCCGTGGCCGATTACAATCTGGAAGAAAATGACCTTGCCAGCATTTGCATCCTACCTGACCGTCTTTCTGTTCTATTTCCTCGTTCTGGCGTTATGGAAATCGAAGATAAAACAGATATTGTCTGCACCCTTGTTTCGGCTCACCACATTGGCCACGCTATTGCCATGCGCTTTCGCACCTTGGATGGAACAGAAATTATAGCGCATCGGCCATTAGTCCATTTGCCGCGTGAACTCCGCCCCGGCAACAAGGCCATATTGGCCTGGCAACCACAGAACGCTATCGCCTTTCCGATGGATGCAAAATAAGGCTAAACTCATCTGCCTTTATCTGGCTGCACTTTATGCGCGAGGTTACCCTGTTTTCTTTTTCTTTCCTGCACGGTCGCTCCAGCGGGACACCGTCACCCCACTCTCGGAAACAAGAGCCTTCTGCCGGGACCATCTCCCGACGGAAAGCCCTTCTGGCTGGGTTGGGCGGCGGCGTAATCTCTCTTGCCCCTCAAATAGTTCAGGCGCGCTCTGTGCGCAGACATACGGTTGCACATACAGACACCGGTTTAAGGGTGCTGACATTTTCAGGCAGGATTTGTGAGATACAGAAAAAAATCCTTTTTGCCGGATATACGCGCCAGACACATCACCGCATCATCACCTCTGGATGGGACGGTTCTCTGACCGCCCTTCAACAGCAGGAAAAAACCAACCCCAAACATTGGGCTGCGGTCATGATGGAAAACAGCAGTCTGGCGCTAGGTGGCAGCGCAGGCTTGCTTGCCCCTTTGCCTGAAGATGCAGCACAACCCAATTATTCAACCAGCATTGATTACGCCATTGCGTGGGATAGCTCGCGTTTTGATACGCCCCCCAACTGGGCTGATTTTTGGGATGTGGCTCGCCACCCGGGACGGCGCAGCCTGCGACGCGACCCCCGCACCACGCTGGAAATCGCTCTGCTGGCTGATGGCGTACCATCTGAAATGGTGTACCGTACCCTCAACACCCAAGACGGGCTAATGCGCGCCTTCCGCAAACTGGACCAGTTACGGCCTTATATTGTGTGGTGGTCCACTCCGGAAGAAGCCGCACAGATTTTAAAAAGCGGCGGCGCTCTTATGGGGCTTGCTCCTACAGGGGAAATGCTGAACACAACCGCGGGTGATACCAAACGGTTTGGCATTTGTTGGCAGCAACGCCTGCAGATACGTTACGGATGGGGTGTGCCGCATAGTTCTGCCTCCACGGCTGCCGCACTTAGTTTTGTATCATGGCTTGATCAGGCACAGCAGCAGCAAGCGTTTTCTAACGCGTGGCCGTCTTTACCATCCATGAAAGATATGGCGGTGGATAACAATTTACGCCATCTGGCTGCGCCACTTGTTGTTGATGATATCTTCTGGATAAATCACTTAAACATCATTGCAGAACATTTTGAACAATGGGCGCTCCGCAAGTGATCCCTTCTCTGATGCATATCCCATTACCCTATTCCTTTATATGGGGATTTACCTGCATAAGCATGACCAGCATGTTTCTTATGTTTGTTCTGCTCATGCTGGCATTTGCCACACATGCAGGGCGCATTTTTTATATTTCATTCTTTATGTTGTTTATTCCCACAACAGTTCTTGGTATTTTTCTGCCTGTTGTTCTTAACGCACCTTATACTCCTTTTTTACAGGGTGCTTTAAGCCTGCCCCTGCTTGCCCTTTGGCCGCTGGCCAAACTCGAAACCCTACCAGAAGCATGGGGCGCAACAGCACGTGAATTGGGAGCCAACAGAAGCACATGCCTACAGCTTATTATCTGGCCCCTTCTTAAAAAACCTTTAATAGCAAGCTGCTTTCTTTCCCTCTTTTTTGGCATCGCACAATGACAGCACCTTTTTGGGAAACAACCCCACTTACAGAAATGACTACAGAGCAATGGGAAAGTCTGTGCGATGGATGCGGACGCTGCTGTTTGCACAAACTGCGTGATGATGACACAGAAGAACTACATTACACATCTGTTGCGTGCCGTCTGCTGGATGTTAAAACCTGCCAGTGCACAGATTACGCACAACGCCACCGCAAAGTGCAAGATTGCATTACTCTGACACCAAAGATGATTCCTGAACTTGATTGGTTGCCACCAGACTGTGCATATCGCCGCCTTTCAGAAGGGCGCGGTCTGCCACAGTGGCACCCATTGCTAACGCATACAGCGGAATCTGTTATTTCTTCTGGTGAATCTGCTGCCGGACGTTGCATAAGTGAAAGACGCGCAGGTGCACTGGAAGATTACATCGTCAGTTGGCCTGGCCTTCCTGCTGAGGAATCTCATTAAAAATCTTTGCCCAGAAAGATGTTTTCTTGAATTGTAAAGAAAATCCCTCTTGGCCAGATACGATTATGTTGGAAGGGTATGGTGCTGCCAAAATAATCTGGCGCATTTCAACCAAAGCCAAAAGCTGCATCATACGGATTTCTGCAAAAGAACAGGCTATTCTTGTTACTTTACCCAAAGGTTTTCCCTACACACAGGCCTTGGCATTTGTGCAAAAACAGACGCAATGGATTACAACGCGCCTTGAAAAATTAGTACAAACACCGCGCTTTGCTATCGGCTCCAATATCCCTATTCAAGATAAGAACTATACAATTTGTCATGCACCAGACCGCAGAGGAGGTGCATGGCTAGAAAATGAGTGCCTTTTTGTAAGTGGAGATCCCTCTTTTCTTGCGCGCCGCGTAGAAGACTTTCTCAAACAACATGCAGCGAGAGTTCTTGCTCAAGAAATGCACCATCTCGCCCACACTGTTGGGCTTACCCCTAAACGTTTAGATGTGCGCGATACATCCAGCCGCTGGGGCAGTTGTTCATCTTCGGGGCGTATAATGTTGTCTTGGCGCCTAATAATGGCACCATTTTTTGTACGCCATTATTTGATTGCCCATGAATTAAGCCATCTGCAGCATATGAACCATAGTATCCAATTCTGGAAAATGGTCGACACATTAACTCCTCACAGACAGCAAGCAGAAAACTGGCTGCAACATTTTGGACCTGTTTTACAAGCTGTTCGATAAACATGCTGTTGCAGTTATCTCCGACCATGCTAAAACGCTTTCAACCACCATAGATGCACCATGGCATCTGCGCGAACTTGGCGGAATGGTAGACGCAGGAGACTTAAAATCTCCAGTCCGTAAAGGGCGTGCGGGTTCGAGTCCCGCAGTTCGCACCACAGACACCTGAAATAGCACGATTTTTCGGCTGAATGAGGGGCAAAGGCTGTCTTTGCTCCATCGTCCTTCCCCACCGAGGGAAGATTTTATGCTCCGTGTCCGAGGCACTACTTACCACTTCCGCCGTATCGTTCCCCCTGCCCTGCGAGCAGCCTTAAATCGGCGGGAAATCTGGGTTTCCCTGAAAACCGGCTACCAGAACGAAGCCCGCAAACGCGCTTCTCTGCTTCACGCCAGAACTACTGAACTGTTCATGCAGGCCCATTCTGCACTGGCGGAACCGGATGCTTTAAGCAGGCTTGAGGGTCTGCGGGGTTCACTGCGGGATTTGCAGAGCGTGAACCTGCCTTCATCTGCTCAGGAAACGGGGTCCGCGCCAGTTTCAGCACCAAGGCCAAGACCCCGGACAATAAAGAAACCAGCCAAGACACCCAAAGCCCAACCCATGATGCTTTCCGGTGCGCTGAAACGCTTCGTGCTGAATAATCCCCATGCCAGCGCTGACACCAAAAAAGCCACCCAGCGGGCAGTAGGCTTGTTTTTACAGGCCTTTGGCGATGCTCCCGCGTCTATCATAGGCGGCGAAAAGGCCGGAGCGTTTCGAGACCTCCTGTTTTCGCTCCCAGCATCACTAGGCAAACGCAAGAGCACTCTTACCCTTGAGGAAGAGGCTCAGAGAGCCAGAGAAGAAGGTTTACCAACCCTGAGCGGTAAGAGTGTCAAAAACCATATGATGCGCCTCTCTGCGCTTTGGAACCAGTTACACCAGCGGGAACTGGTCACACGCAACCCGTGGACGGGCTGGAATTTTGAGAATGGACAGAAAACCATAAGAAGAAGTTGGATTGCCAGAGAACTGGATTTGCTGGCCGCTGCCACATGGCACAGCGCATCTGTGCCAGAACAGACCTTCCGACTGGTCACCCTTATTGCAGCCTATTCTGGTATGAGGCTGGGCGAAATCTGTACCCTGCGGAAAAAAGACCTCCAGACCGTTGACGGAGTTCCGTGCTTTCTTGTCAGACCACATACCGAAACCGGCTGGGCACCTAAGACGGAAGCTGGCACCCGCATTGTGCCTGTCCATTCAAAACTGATTGACGTAGGAGTTCTGGCCCTTAAGGATACCACTGATGGCCCTTACCTCATTCCCGGTCTGGAAACTTCGAAACAGGGTGTCAGGGGTGCAGCACTGGGACGAGCGTTTTCTTTACTCAAGACCCGTATCGGCCTGCCTGCTGAAATCACCTTTCACTCGTTTCGGCACACGGTATCGACCCAACTCAGAAACGCCCATACTGATATTCGGGAGATATGGATTGATTGCCTGTTGGGACATGAAGCCAGCCACAAGAGGCAAGGGACCACAACCTATCTGACTGGCATTTCAACAGCCAACCTCAAGCAAACCATAGAGGCAATCAGCTACCCGGAAACAGCCTTTGCAAACCTGACTATTTAAAAGGGAGCCAGCAGTGTCGAATGGCTACCCATTCGACATCTGGCAAGGGGGAAGACTTCCCCCGTTGACCCCCTAAAAAGCAGAAAAATAAGATTTCATTTAATGACCGTTTACGCCTACATCTCGATCATACGTAAGCTTGAATAGCTGTTCCCATAGCGGACATAAGTAGCATGAACTCTCACGACCGGGTTGGGCCGAAAACTGACTGTCCGCTTTCGGCCGCTAAAGTCGTGTTCCGAATGCTAAGCAGTGTATCTCAAGATAGTGTTAATTAGGGTATTCACGAGAAAGATCCGGGTAATTGTTCGCGATCCAAATAATTACGTTGGAGCGCCCTTGAATATTAGATGGGAGCTTCTCATGAATCATCCACTCGCAGATCTGTCGAGTGCGAACTGAGAGATCCGCTTGATTTTTACCCGTGAGGGAATTCAACAAGGTGATTATCTCGTATCCCTCATTTCGGCTGAAGCGATTAGCATCTTCTTTTTTTTGGTGGGATCGTCGCCTGGCACGGCTTTCCAACTGTAATCATCGTATATTAGATCGTCTTTCGTGATTTTAGGCACTTTGAAATCCTTTTTCATCTATTACTTTATAGAAGTGAGAACGGTTCATTTTAAACATGTGAGTAGTATTCTCGACTTCAAGAGTGAACGCAAAAAAATCAGAAAGGCGATAGTGCAGCAAGCTACGACCAATCATAGCATAGCATTTAAATTTTTTATAAGTCATGAATATACGGATAACCTTGACTCAGCACGTCGTGAACGATGGGTCGTTATTTAAAGATACGCTGACACTCTGTCCATTTGTCAGCTCTCTGGAATCAAAGATACGAACACATCCAGCCATGCGCTTTTCGCCTACATTTCGGTCATTCGCGCCGTATTGGCACCTTTTTGGAAGTCGTCAGCTATGGCTCATATACTCGTTCCTGCTGGACGTCGGCGGCTGAAGTGCGCAATAAATCCGGGGACCGAGAAGGCATTACCAACACAAGAGACTAATAGTTTCTACCAAGTAAAAGCGTCATCACAGGAGTCAGCGCGTGAAAATTGAGCTATTTGAAATCTCTGTTCCCGAGTTGCGCGCACAGGTTGATCCGCTCAATGGTGAGTTGTGGGGATGCGGGACAATCCAAGAGGACGAAGTAAAACGCGCTGTCACGCAAGGTGATCTCGAAACGCAGCACTGGGACGGCGTGAAAGACGATCTTCACGGTCCCGACAGTCGCAACTTCCACATCGGTCGGATCGCCTTCTTCGTGAAGAACGGGCTTCCGGATGATAATTACCGGATACGGCTTGGCGTTGACGCTATGGACCAATCACCAATCCACATTGACAACGGCAATCACCGCCTCGCCGCAGCTTTCATCCGGAACGACCCCACGGTGAAGGCGCTCCTGTATTACTTTGATGCTTCGGACGTTTCTGCTGTTCTACCCAGCGCGCAGCCCATTGATCCTTAGGTGTAAATGAACGAAAGACCGCGAGATAAGGCTGTTTAGCAGCCCAGTAGATGGACATTATTCCGGCGACCGCCTTCGGAGAAAACGATCATTCTCGAGACGCGCCTCCGAACAATAGGGTTTGGTCGGCAGCAGAAGCGTTATCAGCGGGATCGCACAGTCTGTTGCAACCGACACGATGGCCAAACATGCCGGTCCGCTTCCCCCCCTAAACAGTCTGTCTGCTCAACGAATGGCAGCGGACAGGCTGTAGTCGCCTAATGCCAGACATCCATATTTTTCAAAGAACATCTGCCAAGCGAGCATGAGTGTTGCAATATCCTCAGCCGAACCCGACGGCAGACACGCCCGTTCTGTTCACCGAAGGAAACAGAGATACAGGGCGACTTTCACTTTCATATCAGATATTCAATGAGTATTACCTTATCGGGTAAAACAGCCATTGAAGAGCTGGTTATCCTGTTGTTATTCGTCAGATCTGCCTACTGTGATAGATAGATTAAATCTAGATATCCATAAAATCCATCAAAATACCTTTACATCATATCTAAGGTATGATTGATCGCATCTATCCACTCCTCGCTTGAGAGGTGAGGAGTGGCAAATGCAATCAAAGCAGGTTAGCTGGAATCTATTCTGCTGAAAACTGAGGAACTTATTTATGCAAGTAACGCTCACACTTAACGACCTTAACGCACTTTCTGACACGGCGCGACAAGAAATTCAGGAACTTCTGTTTCCTAAAGGTGCAGGGAAGCCTGAAGGTTACGAAAGTTATGACTGGGATAACGTCTATGATCTGACGGAGCACCAGATTGAAAGACTAGTAGCTGGTCTTGGAGAATCATCACGTAATGGATTGAAGGTGATTGCACATAAAGGTCCTGCTGTTGATGCTAGAGAATTGAATGGGACGGGTGTTTCTAGCTACGGATCTTTTCAATCCGGTATTCATCGCCGCCTAAGAAAAATTACAGGAGATGACGATGCTTGCTTATTCACGTTTGACGATTGGAGTGAAGACGAAGATGGTATCGGTCACTTCGTTGTTTCGTTGAAAACTTTTGAATCTTTGAAAAATTATTTCAAGAAACAAGATTCATAACAACAAAAAACGTAATTTTAATCATCTATGCTTGATTCTGAGTATAGGATTTCGATGGAGAAGTGTAATGCTAAAGCGAATGACCCCCAAAGAGTATTCAGAATTTTGGGATCGTGAATCACTCCAATTCCAGAATGATAAAATTTACGAACGCCTTAGCGAAATAGTTCCTGATTTACCTACCCTAGAAATAGGATCTGGAACAGGCTGGGGCACATTAGCTCTTTCGAGAACCAGACCACTCTTGGCCTTCGACAATAATCCTGATCTAATTCGCCTTGCTCAAGCCCGTTTACAAAATTATGAGGCCAATGTAGAGGTCTTCCAGTCTGACTTATTCGAACCGTCGCCTCAGCTACTCAGCGCAATTCAAACATTTGAGCCTAAAGTCGTCGTTGGATGGTTCATCGGTTCCCATCCCGACGATAACGACATGCGAACTTCCTCTAACCTCACTCCCGATCAAAAACCAAAAGAATATCGGGAGAATGTTGAGGATAAATTGGTTGCTGTGCCTTTATGCGCACCATCGGTAGAGTGGATTCATACTGCTTTTAGAGCTCACATTCCGTGCGGTCTCAGTGAAACCGAAATCATAGAGGGCAATAAGAAAGAGTATGAAAGTTACATGTTTAAAGATACTGGATTTTCTGTGACCGATGTTCAGGTTCTCGATTGGAACCATGAGGCCAGTTCATTCATGTATGTCCGAACTTCTAATTCTAATTTCTCCATGGGGGGCGCATCGAAGCCCGCAATTATTTCCATATTGGCCCAACGCAAAGTCAACCAGTAGCCTTGAAAATTAGGCCCAATTGACATTCAGGATTTCCAACTATTTTGATTATGGTTTTATAAGTTTCTGTGTTGATGCACGAAGCGGATGAATGTCCTGTTTTTTTTATGTTCCTTGAAATCGGACTTTATACTCCCCCTATACTGGCATCAAAAGTGAATTCACGGGGGGAAAGCATTGCTTTACCCCTGACCAGTTTGCAAACCTTCGCGACACAACGTGTCCGCTGGTTTGCACGGCTGGCTTCCTAAATATTGCGGCCCCAACGTGGAGAGAAAACTTTAATGACAAATGGTATGCTGCCATGACCAGACAGCAAATGCTTCCTCTTCCATACCAGTTGAAGCAAGTGTCACCATAATCTCGACCGCCTCTGGTGCATGAACCTGCATACACACCCCATTCACTCTCAGAAAGATTACTCAGCAACTCCAGTCCGCTGAATTGAACTCCGCGCCACTGCCTTGACTGCTCCACGGGTTTGCCCGCAGAGTGAACCCGCAGTCACCATACGAAGGATGATTTCGTCTGAAATTATCGTTCTTTTTCAATGGGTTGTCTAGTTGGTTGCGACCAAAGCGATCGGGTTCGAGTCCCGCAGTTCGCACCACTAACCAATTGAAATATAACAGTGAAATTAGAATTTGCCGGGTCTGCAGGATTTTTCCGTTTGTCTTCCCAGAATGGGAAACGCAGATGCTCCGCCTCATTGGCTCTTACTACCATTTTCGCCGCACCATCCCCCAGGACCTCAAAATAGGCTCAGCCGTAAGTGCAAAAGAATAAAGAGAGGCTTCGAGGAGAGGCAAACCGGTCGGCGGCCATGATTGTGGATATTCGCAGCAATCAGACACTGGCCCAGCAGGCCGGAAACCTTCCGGCATCGTCTTCCGCTCCTCTTGAAGAGGTGAGCGCAGAAGAAAAGCCTATTCCTGTTAAACCGTCCTCCCCTGTCGGTGATGGCGAAAAAATTCATCTATGCTGACATCCCCAAAAACCCCGACACACTCAAGGCCACCCGTAAAACCAGTGATCTGTTCATTGAAGCCTTCGGCGATAAACCCATTCGACAAATCACAGGCACGGTGGCCGGCGAGCTTTTTGACCTTCTGGCATCTCTGCCCGCCACACATGGCAAAGGAAAAACTGTTCTCCCTCTGCGTGTGGTGATTGCTCAGGCCAAAGAGCAGGGGCAGGAAACTGTCAGTGGCAAAACAGTGAAGAACCATTTCTCGCGCATGTCCTCACTTTGAAGCCATCTTGTTCAGCGTGATCTTGTAGATAAGAACCTATCGACAGACTGGGACTTCAACGTTACCAAAAAGATCATACGCAAAGGATGGACTAACAGAGAATTGGCTTTGACTTGCAAGCACACAGTATTCAGGTGCTGCGGTCTCACATCGGACTTGGGCTGACATTATCACAATAGGCATGTTCACGGGCCTGCGGTTAGGCGAAATCTGCAACCTCAGACATCAGGACATAGAAGTGATAGAAGGAGTTCCCTGCTTTCATGTTCGTCCTCAGATGCCGAAAAATCCGTTCGATTACGGCACTTTCGCACCAGAGACACAGTCGCCAGTGGACGTTTTTCTTGTCACCAAAATGGACAGGCAGGTTACGCCAAGGAATGCTGGCATGGTAACGATACAAAACCGCTCCCACAAACAGACGGTTATCGGCAGCTGTTCCACCGACATGACCTTCACAACTCAGAAGAAAATCTTTTACTGGCCGACACTTACTTGCAAGAGCATGGTGAATCACTCTAGACGACTCTCTCTACCCGTGGATGCGGCTTATTCAGCATGGAATTACCGAAAAAATTATGGAACACCTCAAAATTCAAATATAGAAAAATAAATTTCTGCACATCATGGAAAAAACAATAAGAATATTCAATAGTTTTCTCCCTCAAACAACATTACGCTGAAAAGACACCTCATCGGTACCGATTATGTTCTTGTCTATGACACAACTAAGAAGATACAAAACAAACCTCTGCCTAAATAAAGGCAGACGTTTCATCTTGGTTTACTGTACGGAAAAATATTAAAAATTTTCTAAACAGACAAAAACCGAGTAAGCAAATCAACATCAACATTCGCTTTTGTTGTCTGATGTACAATATTTCCACCTTCAATAACCAAAATACGATCTGCAATATCAAGGGCAAAACTTAGAACTTGCTCTGACACCATAATACTCAGCCCACTATTATCACGAATTTTTTTCAAAGTATGCGCCATCTCCTGAATGATAGAAGGTTGTACGCCTTCTGTTGGTTCATCCAGCAAAAGAACCTTGGGGCGAGTTGCTAAAGCACGGGCAATTGCAAGTTGCTGTTGTTGCCCACCTGAAAGATTACCCCCTCTTCGTGATCCCATTTCTCTCAAAACTGGGAAAATATCATACAAATTTTCAGGAACAGACTTTTCCCCACGAACAAATAATCCTGTTTCAATATTTTCCTTTACCGTCATGGTAGGGAATATCATGCGCCCTTGAGGAACATAGGCCAAGCCGACTTCAACACGCTTATAAGCAGGTAGGTAGGTAATCTGCTTACCATCAAGAAAAATACTACCTTCACGAATAGGAAGATTGCCAATAAGCGATTTCATGAGAGTTGTTTTTCCCATGCCATTACGCCCCATAAGAACCACAATCTCACCATGCCCAATCTTTAGATCAACGCCATGTAAAACTTCACTGGCCCCATAAGCCACATGTAAACCCCGTACATCCAAAAGTGGAGTACCTAGCGCTGGTATATTCATGACATCATTGTCTGATTTAGTGTCCAAGATACACCTCCACAACTTTTGGGTCATTTTTTACATGCTCCATGGAGCCATCTGAAATAATACGTCCCTGATGAAGAACCGTAACACGATGGGCTATTTTTTCGACAAACCCCATATCATGTTCAATGACAAGAACTGACCGCGATTGAATAATACGCTGAAGAAGTTCTGCCGTGCGCACACGTTCGCTTACGGTCATACCTGCAACAGGCTCATCCAACATCAAGAGTGCAGGATCTTGAATCAATAACATTCCTATTTCTAGCCACTGCTTCTGACCATGACTCAGATCCGCAGCTTTTCTATCCAACTGGTTATCAAGAAAAATCATTTCAGAAATTTCTTTTATTCTATCGATTATTTCCTTATTTCGTCTAAAAAACAGTGCCTCAAAAACACTTCGCCCTGATGGATAGGATATTTCAAGATTTTCAAAAACTGTAAGATCTTCATAGACAGATGGCGTTTGAAATTTACGCCCCACCCCGGCCCGAACAATATCGTATTCTTTCAACCTGGTGAGTTCACGCCCTTCGAACTGGATTGATCCTGATGTAGCTTTCGTCCGCCCACAAATCAAATCCAGAACTGTTGTCTTTCCTGCACCATTTGGGCCGATTATGACCCGAATTTCTCCTTTTTCTAGCTGAAAAGAGAGGTCATCAACGGCTTTAAAACCATCAAAAGATACACTGAGGTTTTCAACAGAAAGTAGAGGATCATTCTGTATAGTCATCGCACATCCCCTTATATTGCTTTATCTACAGTATGAGAGGTTTGCCTACCATTCCCCTTTAGAATACGGCAGACATATGGATCAATATAATTCTGATAAAGGCTAGCTAACCCGCCAGGCAAAAAAAGAACAATTGCAATAAACAAACCTCCCATTGCAAATGTCCATATTTCAGGAAATGACTCTGAAAAACTTGTCCGCGCCCAGTTTACTAAAAGCGTACCATACACGGCGCCAACCAATGAATTGCGACCACCCACAGCACAGTAAATAACCATTTCAATAGAAGGCACAATGCCAACAAATGTTGGGGACATAAACCCTACTTCCAGCGTGAAGAGAGCTCCACCAATCCCAGCCATAGCGGCGGCCAATGCAAAAATAAATATTTTAAAATTTGCAACATTATAACCAGAAAATCTTACACGATCCTCCTGATCTCGCATTGCACGCAGAATACGGCCAAGTTTACTTTTGCGTACAAAACGTAACAAAAGCAGGCAAGCTAAAAGCAAAACAACACCTGCATAGTATAGAATATATTTTGCATGGTCTGTGCGAATATCCCATCCATCAAGCGTACGAAGGTCCGTAATACCATTTACACCGCCAATATATCCTTGCTGCCCAACAATAAGGATAGTCAAAACAGATGCAATTGCTTGCGTAATAATTGCAAAATATGTTCCACCAACACGACGTTTGAACATTGCTGCGCCAATAACAACAGCAAGAACTGCTGGAATTACCATCATTGCAATAAGCGAAAAAGATAGACTATGAAATGGCTTCCAGAACCACGGCAACGCCGTAATCTGGTTCCAATCCATAAAGTCTGGAATACCCGGTGTAGACTGGTTCTTCGTAGCCTCCAACGTAGAAGCCTGAAGCTTCAGGAACATGGCCATACAGTACCCACCAAGCCCAAAGAATATTCCCTGACCAAGACTAAGAATTCCTGAATCACCCCAGCATGCAACCAAACCTATCGTGACAAAAGCATAAGTAAGATATTTGCCAATAAGATTAAGGCGGAACGCATCCAACCCCATTGGCAATACAATTAGGAGAATGGCAGCCAGAATTGAAAGAAAAAGAATATCCTTGCGGTTCTGAAGCGAGAGCATGTTTCCTTCTCCTAACGACGAACTTTGAGGGCAAACAAACCCTGTGGGCGCAGCATGAGAATACCGATGACAGTGAGCAAAACCAGAACTTGCGCCATGGAGCCACTTAGGAAAAATTCGAGTATAGAGCGTGCTTGAGAGATACTGAATGCAGATGCAATTGTGCCACCCAGACTTTCTGTGCCACCAAATGCAACTACAAGAAATGTATCCACAATATATTGCTGACCAGCCGTAGGGCTTGTGGAACCAATCATGGTGAAAGCCGCGCCAGCTACGCCCGCCACACCGCAACCTAAGCCAAATGTAAAACGATCAACCCGCTCCGTATTGATTCCCACATCACCAGCCATGGTTCGGTTCTGCATGACAGCCCGCACCTGCTTACCCCATCCAGATTTGTAAAGAAGACCGTAAATTACAATGGTAATTAGCAATGTAATAGCAATCACAATCATGCCATTGATAGGAATCTGAATAGTCTCACTAAGGTTCCATGATCCCATCATCCAATCAGGAAGCGTTACCCCGACTTCGCGTGCCCCAAAAGTTGAACGAAAAATCTGCTGCAAGATTAAACTCACTCCCCACGTTGCAAGAAGTGTATCCAATGGCCTTTTATAGAGAAAACGTATTAATGACCATTCCAGAAACATGCCTACAGCACCTGCAACGATAAAGGACAAAATAACTGCAATAAAAAAATACAGGCCAAACAGAGCTGGCATCCACTGCGCAAAAATATAGGAACAGACATACGTGGTATAAGCACCAAGGATCATAAACTCCCCATGGGCCATATTGATCACACCCATCTGGCCAAAAACGATGGCCAGACCCAATGCCATCAGGAGAAAAACTGAAAATAATATGAGTCCAGCAAAACTTTGCATAACAAAGATAGATGCCAGATCATTAAATGAGTATCCCGAAAGCATAATCAAGAATCTCCTGATGAGGGGAGAAAATGAACAAACAATGTCCGCTGCAGCTTACTGATACCCAACAGGGAACGGATTAGGCTCCATCAGCTCTGGCGTTTCATAAATCACATCAAACTGGCCATCTGTACGTGCACGCCCAACCAGTGTTTTACTCCATAGATGATGATTTTTATGAATACGTACGTAACCTTCTGGAGCGTTTTTGAACTCCACCCCAGGAGAAGCATCAATAACCTTGCTGATATCGAAAGTTCCCGCTTTTTCAACAGCAAGTTTCCATAACCATGGCCCTAAATAAGCCGCCTGTGTGACATCCCCAATCACACTTTTTTCGCCCCACATTTTCTTGAAAGCCGCAACAAATTTTTTGTTATCAGGCGTATCAATGCTTTGAAAATACTTCATACATGCATAGGCTCCCGCAATATTTTCACCGCCGATACCGAGAATTTCGTCTTCAGTAACAGAAATGGTCATTAGATTGTGCTTTGATAAATCCAACCCAGCGGCCTTGAGCTGCTTGTAAAAAGCTACATTCGATCCACCTACAATGATCGCATAAATCACATCGGGCTTCATGAGTTTGATTTTATTGATGACGGAATTGAATTGAGAATCTCCTAGTGGGAAATATTCTTCACCTACAACACGGGATCCCTTAAGGTGATTCTCAATATGTTTCCGAGCGATCTTGTTGGCTGTTCGAGGCCAGATATAATCAGATCCCAAAAGGTAATATGTTTTTGCGTTCTTTTCCTTGCTGATCCAGTCAAGACCAGCAAGAATTTGCTGCGTAGCTTCCTGCCCGGTGTAGATCACGTTACGTGACTGTTCGAGCCCCTCATAAAAAGTCGGGTAGTAAAGCAATCCATTATACTGCTCGAATACGGGCAAAACAGCTTTGCGAGATGCAGAAGTCCAACAACCAAAAACAGATGCGCATTTGTCATTTTCAAGAAGCTTGCGCGCCTTCTCTGCAAAAGTTGGCCAGTCGCTTGCACCATCTTCCTGAATAAACTTGATTTTCCGACCCAGAACGCCACCACTTTCATTAATCTGCGCAATGGCCAACTTCTCTGCTTCAACCGATCCGATCTCGCTCAGCGCCATAGTGCCTGTAATGGAATGCAGGATTCCAACGGTAACAGTATCATCTGTAACTGCCAGTCCCGTCGTATTGACCGCAGCGGTCGATGGAGCATCTGCATATGCAACACGAGACAGGAAAGGACTGAGAGAAAGCGCCGAAAGGCCAGTAAGCATCTGACGACGGCTAGCTTGCAATTTTAAAAGATGAGTTTTTTTGTCAGGCATAAGAGCTACTACCTTTGGCTGCGAGTGCCGATACACTCCATGGCAATAGCGTGACTGTCGGAAAGTAGGCATGTGTTCACCATACGTCGATTGACGTACAATGGTGTCTTGAAAAAACTCTTTTCATTTCGAAATCGTTATTTACTATACATCCAACCCATTTCTGGTCCAAGCTGAGCTGGAAGCGTTCATAGTGTCGTGGGGAGACGCATGTTCCCACATCAACGAATTATCAGATCGCGCCGCACTTATAATCGGTGGGTCGCAGATGAAACAATGGAAGACTATGCCCTGCGCTTTACACCCGCAGCTGCTCGGCGATGGTCTCCCCTCAGCGTTGCGAATACGGCTTTCGGGGGCGTGTCCTTTCTCGCTCTTGAAATGATTGGCGGCATCGTCTTTTTAAAATATGGTTTCCCCAATGCCTGCTTGGCGTTGCTATTAGGTGTTGTGCTCATCTTTCTGTTGAGCCTTCCCATCAGCTATTATTCTTCACGTTTTGGTATAGATCTGGATCTGCTTACACGTGGTGCTGGCTTTGGTTACATTGGCTCAACCCTCACCTCTCTCATCTATGCATCATTCACCTTCATATTCTTTGCCATAGAAGGTGCGATTCTTTCCGATATACTCAAGATGTGTCTGGGTATTCCTCTCTGGCTCGGCTATATATTTTCTGCGCTTGTTATCATTCCTATTGTTGCCAAAGGTTTTACTTTAATAAGCCGTTTTCAGAGATGGACGGTTGCACCATGGCTTATCCTGCAGTTACTTCCTTTTCTGGTTATTGCATGGAAACACCCTGCCCCTGTAACCAACTGGATGCATTACGCTGGCTATCATGAACTTCCTGTTCTGGAGTTAGCTGGAATTGGCGGGGCTCTCTCAATTATCTTTTCTGTTATTACCCAAATTGGGGAACAGGCAGATTTTCTTCGCTTTCTTCCGTTACCTCAACAACCACGACAAAAATGGACATGGTGGGCCGTTCTGCTTGTATGTGGGGCCGGCTGGATTTTTCCCGGTGGGTTAAAAATTCTTGCAGGCATGTTTTTAGCATGGATAGCCATCATTCACGGTGTGCCACCCACAGAAGCACAGCAACCCACAACCATGTATCTCCTCGCCTTCCAGCAGGTAACATCTATTCATGGTTTTGCTTTTGCACTCGCGATCATTTTCATCGTGCTGTCGCAGTTAAAAATCAATATAACAAATGCTTATGCAGGATCTATTGCATGGTCCAATTTTTTCTCCCGCATGACACACAGTCACCCTGGGCGCATTGTATGGGTTATATTCAATGTTGGGCTCGGTTTGCTTTTAATGGAGATGGATGTTTATAGCACGATAGTACACATGCTTTTTCTACACTCAACAATTGCTGCTTCATGGATAGGAGCGCTTACATCTGATCTGATTATTAATAAACCGCTTGGGTTCAGCCCAAAAGGCATCGAATTTCGCCGCGCCTATCTTTACGATATTAACCCCGTAGGCATGGGCAGCATGACAGGCGGCCTTCTTATAGCCGCAGCAAGTTACACAGGGGTATTTGGTAACACATTATCCGCATTTTCACCTTTTATGGGCTTAACAACATCCTTTTTGCTGGTACCTCTGATCGGCTGGCTTACTGAAGGACGTTATTATCTAGCTCGCTCTCCACTTTCCCTTCAAAACGAAAAAAAACATTGTGTTTGCGTAGTCTGTCAAAATACCTTCGAACAAGAAGATATCGCTTTCTGCCCTGTCTATACAGGTTTTATTTGCTCATTATGCTGTACACTAGACTCTCGTTGCCATGATGCCTGCAAACCGGAAACAACACGGCTAACAGGACAAATCAAAAAAGTAGCATACAGCTTTCTACCGCGATCTCTCGCTTTCCATATATCTGGTGTTATCGGCCGTTATTTTCTTATTTTTTCTGCACTTCTTTTTTGTACAGGTATTATTTTATATGCTCTTTACCAGAATATTGTAAATTTTCCGTATATTTCATCCTACCAGCTTTCAATTATTTTCTGGAAAACATTCTTTCTTCTCAGTGCACCTTTAACTGTAATTGCATGGTTTTTAGTCCTCAGCCAACGCAGTTATCGTGCGGCAGAAAATGAAAACAGGTTTCAGACCCGGCTTCTTATGAAAGAAATACTGGCGCATAAACGCACAGACCAAGAACTGAAAAAAGCTAAAGAACGTGCAGAAGCAGCTAATCTCTCAAAAAGTCGTTTTATGGTAGGTGTTAGTCACGAAATTCGTACACCTCTTAATTCTATTATGGGATATGCTTACCTTTTAGAAAATAAAATGCTTGCTACAGAAAAGCAGAATGAAGGTTTAAAAGTTATTCAACGAAGTGCAGAACACTTAAGCGGCCTGATTGAAGGTTTATTTGATATTTCTAAAATAGAAGCTGGTCGTCTCGATATTCTACACGAAAAAATAAATTTTCAAGAATTTTTAAAACATCTAACCGGAATGCTACGGTTCCAGGTAAATAATAAAAAACTTGTTTTTATTGAAGATATACCAGAAAATCTTCCAGAATACGTTATGACAGACCAAAGGAGACTACGACAAATTCTCATTAATCTTTTGTCAAACGCCATAAAATTTACCCCTAGTGGATCCGTATCATTTTCTGTTCGATGGAACATGGAAATTGCAACTTTTGAAATTAGGGATACAGGAATAGGAATACCAGATTCCGATATAGAACGGATTCAAGAGCCTTTTCAAAGAAGTTCACACCCAGACTCCCATCGAATTCAAGGAACCGGCCTAGGTCTGACAATAACACGCCTTCTTGTTCAGATATTGGGGGGTGAATTCACCATCAAAAGTACAGTCGGACAAGGCACAACCTGTCGTGTACGTCTTATGCTTTCACAAACAGAATCAAAAGAAAATCCGCCGTCTACATGCAATATTCTTGTACATGAAGGAAGCAGGCGCCCAACTGTATTTGTAGTTGATGATGACAGTGTCCATCGCGGAATGATAAATGATATTCTAGAACCTTTTGGCTTCCTTATATATTCTGCAGGAAGTGGCCAGGAATGCCTTGAAATTGCACAACATATGCAGATCGATATTTTTCTTATAGATATCAATATGCCGGGTATGAACGGATGGGAACTGGCACGTCATCTACGTAAAAGCATAAATCATCATTCCACTATACTTGTAATTTCTGCTGATGAACAAACCTCTTTAGGAAATAACCGTGAGGGATTATGTAATAGCATTCTATCTAAACCTGTTTCCATACCTGACCTTCTTCTTCTAATAGGTCAAACACTTAACAACCTAACGCTTACTCAAAATTCTTCTAAAGAATCACATATTTTACATAAAACTTTACATGGAAAAGATCTTTCTGAATTACGTCGTTTATCTAGGATTGGACATGTTGCTGGTATAGTGCGCCTGCTTGATAAAATAGATGACTCTGATTCAGAAGATATACAATTTATCCGTGACATGGCGAACCAATCCCAAATACACAAACTACAAAATTTTCTGGATAGTTATGAGGAAAGATCATGAATGGTATCGTTCTTGTTGTAGATGACAGCCCTGAAAACCTTTCTCTTGTAATGAATATATTAGAAAATGGTGGGTTTACTACATTACTTTCTCAATCAGCTGAGCATGCTCTTTCCATACTTTTAGAAGTAGATGTTGATTTAGTTCTTCTAGATGCACTTATGCCAGAAATAGATGGCTTTCAAATGTGCAGAGAAATGAAGAAAATACCCAAATATCATGATATCCCAGTTATATTCATGACTGGACTTTCTGAACAAAAAGATATTGTGCAAGCTTTTAACGTGGGTAGCGTTGATTATATCATCAAACCTATACAACCGGCCGAACTTCTAGCTCGTGTTCAAACACACCTTAAGAATGCTCGCACCACACGCGCTGTATATAGAGCAATTGATTTTTCAGGACGTCATTTTCTTGCCATGGATGAACATGGAAAAATTCTGTGGTTTACACCACAAGTTCCCTGCATGCTTGATTACACACTTGCTGTTGGAAGTTCATCTCTTCCAGAAGATATTGTACGCTGGTATCAGCGTTGTGTAACAGAACCCATAACAGTTGAACCATATTACAAATACACGAATGAAAATCAGAATTTTAATGTGAATTTGGCCTATATGGGACAACCTGATGCTGGAGAATTTCTTCTTCGTCTGACCATTGAAAAAGACGATGATAAAATTATTTCCTTACAAAAACGCCTTAATCTCACAGCACGGGAAGCAGAGGTTTTATTCTGGATTGCAAAAGGCAAAACCAATCGTGATATTGCTGAAATACTTTCCATAAGCCATAGAACGGTCAACAAACACCTTGAGCAATCTTACATAAAAATAGGTGTTGAAAACCGTGCCGCTGCAACTGCACGTGTTCTCCAGGCCTTGTTTATTTAAAATAAAAAAACCATCAATCATTTAAGATTGATGGTTTTTGCAAAAATTACTTTGGCATTGGCCCCAGTTTTACGCCATATGGATAATATTTCCAACCATCTCGAATTCTCACTTTATTATCCCAAGGGAGCTTATATTCTCCAGCGGCAAGATCTTTTACCCATGTAAGGTAGTTTTCTTTTTCGCCACCAGGTTTTCCAACATAAGCACGACAGCCAAGATTAAATATATTGTTTTCCAAAGCCCAGTTTTCACGTGCCTTATCAACCAAACGAGGGAACAATTCCGCTGTAACAATTTCCCATGGATTACGATGGCCCTGTTGGATCACATTTCCATCATAATTGCAGATTGTTCCTTCGCCAAAGTAGTAAAATACATTGTCATAACCAGCTAGGTTAACAGACATTGTATACATTAGATTCTGCCAGGCATTTGTCTTGTTCGTCCAAATCCACTGGTCATTAACCTGTGTTGAATATCCAGAAATCCGTATATAAACATTAGCCCCTTTATAGGCCGCCTCACGCGCCAGTTCCGGGAACATACCATCATGACAAATACACACAGCCAGACGTGACCCTTTGGGTCCCTCACAAACTGGCATACCCAAATTACCCGGAGACCAAGGCTCAATTGGCACCCAAGGCTGTAATTTCCGATAGTGCAAGGCAATTTCGCCATCTGCATTAATAATAATAGCTGTGTTAAAAGGAGGTAATGAGGGATCTTCGTTCTTCTCCATTAGAGAAAACACACCCCAAACTGCATTCCTGCGGCAAGCCTCCTTAAAACGCGAAATCTCCTCACTTTCGAGAGTCAATAGCATCTCGTCATAAGTCCAGATTGCTGTATTCAGACCTTGCGTTGAATATTCCGGAAAAACAATAAGATCGAGATCCGGATATCCGGCTTTGGTAGAATCAACCGCACGACAGATTTGGTCAACCTGTGTCTGAATATCTTCAGGCCCTTTAATGACCGGGACGGGGTACTGAATCAATGCAACAAGAAGGGCTTCTTCCCACGCACTTACACTGCCGGTGCTTCCCATGAATCTCTCCCATATCTCATGTCGAGAACCTATTTCTGGTTCGTTAATATGTGGTTTAGAAATATATATTTCTTAAACCCGCTACATGATCGTCCGACATAATATGGTGAAATGCCCATACGTTGTTTGACGTACGGAAAATGACATTTATTCTTTACAGATAATAAGAATATAACTTTTATGCAAAATCCCGATCCACCCCACACATTATACTATGTAAATTTGTTTTTTGTTGTCTAAAAAATGAGTTTTTGTTTATTATATATGTTTCAATATATAGAAGAATATCCAAACAACTTTTTATTTCCTTGAAATAAGTCATTTCACGCATGCGCACATTTAGATTCGATATCGTAATGTTATGACTGCCACCCAACAATGAACCTCGGATACAGGAGGGAACATATGATTCCGGTCAGTCCAAGATTTTCGGGAAAACTCACAACACATCTTTCTCGCTATAGCCGCATCCTTTCTACCTGCTTCATTTTGGGAACAATAACTTCAGAATATGCGCGCGCAGCCGTGACAGTGAATTTTGGAAAAGATCAGTTTTTTACAATTGGTGTTGGGGTTAAAGCCCAATACCTTTCAAAAGATCCAGCGGCAACGCCTAGTAACTCAAGTGCTGCCAGCGCAAGTAATTTGCGTATTTATATGGGAGCACAGTTTCATAAATACGTTAAGACCACATTGAATCTTGAACGTTTGCGTGATGGAAACTGGAATGTCCTTGATGGCATTTTGCAAATTGAACCATGGAAAGCTTTTAATGTTTGGGGCGGCCGCATGCTGACCCCAAGTGATCGCTCAAACCTTGATGGTCCATATTTCCTGAGTACATATGCGTTCCCCATTGTAGCTCAATACCCTGGGGCGTGGTCTGGACGTGATGATGGGCTTGCTGTCTGGGGGAGACTACTGAAAGATCATTTCCGCTATGTAGCTGGCGTCTATCGTGGCCATAACTGGCAGAGGGGGGCTTCCAATACAGGGGAGCATCCTTTGTTTGCTGGCCGCTTGGAATACAATTTTCTCGATCCCGAACCCTCACCTGCCTATTATACGGCCAGCACTTATTATGGAAAAGCAGATATTCTGGCAATTGGTCTTGCAGGCCAGTACGAAACAGATGGCGTAGGCACAGCACAACAAAAGGGTGATTACAAAGCCTGGAATATTGATGGTCTTTTTGAAAAACGGATTGGACCCGGAGCACGCTATGGCGTTTATACTTTGGAAGGTGCTTACTACCAGTATTACACCGATGGCGTAAAAGATATTGCAGCCGGCTATCATCAACGTTCAGCAGATTATGGAAATGTTGGTGGCATTAACAACGGTACAGCCTTTTTGGCGAGCACGGCATATCTGATCCCTTACACACTAGGATGGGGGCGACTTCAGCCTTTAGTACGTTACCAGCAGTTTCGTTACAAAAAAGACCTCTATGGCCCTGGGCACCCTAAAACCACCCAGTTTGACGCTGGTGCAAACTATGTATTGGACGGCCATAACCTGCGGTTTACCTTTGATTATGTAAGGTACAAACCAACGGGTACAAAAGCTGCCAATGCCTTCTTGCTGGGTATGCAATTTCAGTACTGATGAATCCAACTATGTAATAGACGGCTCAGAAACGGCCGCTGGGAGACAGAAGATGCTAACCTTAAAGCAACGCATGGTAGGTGCTGTTGCCATTCTAGCCTGCAGCGTGGTTGGAAACACTGCATGGGCAGAAAAAACACCACTGGAGAACCTTGATTGCCGACATCTTTTTGTAGAAGACGTAGAAATTTCTGATAAAATCGAAACTCTACAGCGAAAAGAATCTTCTGATATAGAGGCTGGAAAAGCAGAAGAAAATAAAGGGTTTTTTGTAAAACTTGACCCAATACCAGGCATAGGTGTGACGAAAGGTATGATCCTTACCCCAGCAGGAAAGCCTCTACGAGAAGATTCCACGGAGATGGGGTTAGATGCTTTACAAACACGTCTCTCGTCCATCCGCAGCGTAGAGCAGCGTAAGGTATGCCCAGAAGTAGGAACTTCTTTTCAAAAACGCACCACAATCCTTGATGATCAAGTGCGAGGAACTGAGTAAATAAAAATACACTATGACACATTTGTCGTGTCATCTCAGTTCTGCGATCTAAACGATAAAATATGCAAAAAAACGATATAAAAATCTGTTTCTAAGCAGGCTGTATCATCAGAAACCGCCTGCTTAAATTTGTACAATATGGCTAAAATGCACTTAAATATTCAAAGTTGAATCCGTTACAGGCAACCTAATTTCCAATAAACCTAGACACCAATCATACATGAGGATTCTCTAGTTAGCGTGCTTCAATTGCGCAAATTTTTATGAATATTTATGTTTCAATTGCACTAACATCATTAAATGTTGTAAGTCTCTGCTGTAATTAGTTAACAACTCATCAGGCAGAGATTTATCCTTGCGCAATTTATCCGTTAAGAAAATGGCAACGCGCGTGTATTTCCAAGCCAAAGATAGTCAAAAATTCTCTATGTGGTGGTATAAAGCATGACTGAGCAGACAACAGCAACAAACACTCAAGCCAATCAGTCCAAGCCAGCACAAACGCCCCCATATCCCACAGCGGCAGCACTGCCCACGCAGCAAGCCCCCAAGAATATTCGGTTTGATTTTAACGAAGGGTGCCGGGTTCACCTACCCTTACTGGAAGAAACTGAAGGGACCTGGCGTATTGAGCTCACAGATTTGGATACCGGAAATATCTTGTTTGCTCAGGCAGGGCTGAGCCAAGCACTCGTTCGCTCATCCAAACGCTGGTACGTGCGCTTTGGCATTACAGTCTGGCAGGATCATACAGCAGAAGACGGAAAAGTTACCAGTACACAGGTTTTTTCCCATGCTTATGATTCAAAAGATAAGCAGGTTCTCATTATATTCCCCGTCGGAACATTAGGGGATACCTTAGCATGGGTGCCCTATGCGGCACGTTTTGCAGAAGTGCGACAAGCACAGGTAACATGCGCCATGTCTGAACTTCTGATTCCATTATTTCAGAACGCCTACCCACACATCAATTTTGTCACTCATGATGATGTGCGAACAAACAAACTCACCGAACAAGCTTACGCAACCTATTACCTTGGCCTCTTTTTTGATGATGCCGCTTGTGACTGGCAACCTTCCGACTTCCGCTTGGTAGGATTGCATAAGACAGCAGCATATATTTTAGGTGTCAGCACAAAGGAAGAACCTGCAAAAATCAGTTTTCCAGACGAAGGACGCCCTATTGAGGAGCCTTATGTCTGCATTGCGGCCCAGGCCTCGTCCCAGTGCAAATACTGGAACAATCCAACAGGCTGGGATGAAGTCATTAAATGGCTGAAAGCCCAAGGATACCGAGTAATCTGTATCGACCAGAAAACTGTGCATGGCACTGGTATTGTCTGGAATCACATTCCATATGGCGCAGAAGACCAAACAGGCAGCCGCCCTCTGACAGAACGAGCACGCTGGTTAAAGCATGCTGCGTTTTTCATCGGGCTTGGCTCTGGCCTGTCCTGGCTGGCATGGTCCACCGGAACCCCTGTGGTGATGATTGCGGGCTTTAGCCACCCGACAACCGAATTTGAAACACCTTTCCGTATCATTAACTGGCATACCTGTAACTCCTGCTGGAATGATCCGAAAGAACGGTTTGACCACCATGATTTTCTGTGGTGCCCACGGCATGCCAATACACCGCGCCAGTTTGAATGCACGCGCCTTATTACGGCTCAGCAAGTCATTGCAACAATAAAACCTCTTGTTCATAAAAGATAACGAATATGCCGGATATTTCTAAAAATACCACCATCGGTGGTGACAGTAGCAGCACCGAACAAAATGGCGGAACCGTTATAAATAACGTTGGGCTTTTTGTGAGCTCAGGCGGCACAGCCAGCGGTGTAACTGCTGAGGCTGGGGGATACATACATGTTTATGATAACGGGTCTGCCATCAGTTCATTAATATCTGGCGGTACACTTGAAACTGTTGGAGAGATTTCATTTACATCAGCAACCGCAGGCGGGAATATCCTCGTTTCCTCTGGAGGCATAAGTGATAATGATATCATTGGTGTAAATGGGCAGGAAACTGTTTGGGGAACAGCTAATAATCTTACCCTTTCAGGAAGTGGTGCTCACGCTTATCTAAGTTCAGGCGGAAGCGGTACAAATTGGACCAATGAAGATGGTGGCTGGGTCGGCATATATGATGGTGCCACATTAACTGGCGCTGAAGTCACGGATTCAGGTACTTTCGTTGATGTTCTGGGCGGGCAAGTCACCAGCGCCACAGCCACAAATGGCGGGATTCTTCAGATTGAAAGCGGTGTAACAGTTTCTGTTACCAGCGCCATATCTGGCGGAAGTATTCAAGTTTCTGGTGGTGGCACAGCGCAACAAAGCTTTATTGGCTCAAACGGCAATATGGATGTTTACAGTGGTGGCACCAGCATATCTGCCACCCTGAAAGAACCTGATGCCACACTTAATATTTCCGGTGGCAACGCATCAGACACACTTCTTTCTGCTGGTGCTGTAAATGTTTATACAAGTGGTACACTCACCAATACAACTGTTCAAAGTGGCATTATCAATCTATCTGGCGGCAGTGCCACTATTGTAAACGCCACTCATGGTAGTGGTGGCATTATTGTTAATGAGGGTGGCCGTTTAACCTCTGCAATGTTAGCAAGCGGAGGATATGTGCATATCTCTGCTGGCGGCACTGCAACTTCTGATATCGTTTCAAGCAGCGGCACAGAGTATGTAGACAACGGCGGTAGCAGTATTTCTGCCCAAATTTTAACTTCAAACGCCAATATCATTGTATCAAGCGGTGGTTTTGCCACCGATGCTAAAATTATCAGTGGTTATGCAACAGTTTATGATAATGGGACAATGGTTAATGGCTCCATACAAAGTGGAATCATAACCGTTTCTGGTGGACGTGTTGCCAATATAAATGCTGATAATGGCGGCGGTTTTGATGTTTCTGGCGGCAATGTTTCTGCCCTGCATATCAACACAGGCAGCTTCATTAATCTTTATAATGGTGGTTCTGCTACTGACATTACGGGAATCGGAAGCAATCTTTCCGATGGTAATGGTGGTGTAAATGTTTTTGGTGGCACACTTACAGGCGCATCTTTTCAGGATGGAAGCACTTTAAGCGCCACTGGTGGCACAATTCAAAACGTTACGTTTAATAGCAATGGTTATGGTTTTGCTTCTAATGCAACTTTAACAAGCACGACAATTAACGCAAATGGCAATTTGGTTGTTTATGATGGCGCCACAACAAACAACACTGTTGTAAGCGGCACAAACGCCTTTGAAGCTGTTTCTGCGGGTGGAAGCTCTATTAGCGCCATTATAAGTGATAGTGGTAATGAATATGCCAATACTGGTGCAACAATTATCAATCCGACCGCTAAAAGCGGCGGAACAATTACCATTCACAGCCAAGGTGTTTTAAGTAACGCGACCATTCAGAACGGCGCATCATTAAGCATTGAAAGCGGCGGGCAGCTAAGCGGTAGCGTAACTTTGCAAGATGGTGGCACAGTAGCCATTTATTCCGATGCTGGCGGCACCATTGTTATGGATGGTGATACTACAAATATCGGTCTGGTTATTTCCGGACTGACAGAAGGCGGCATTGTCAGCACTGTTATTTCTGGTTTTAACGGCACATCTGGTGGAGATTCAGATGGCATTGTGCTGGACGGAATAAAAGAGGGAGATGTCCAAGACGTATCCTATGATGCCAATGATACTAATAAAGTATGGATTAACCTGAAAAATGGCCACTCCATAGGTTTAACTATTGATGGTGTTTCGAAGCACGGTAATGCCTTGGTTGTTGGAGATGATGGCAACCTGATTTACGAGGTCTGCTTCTTGCGCGGAAGTATGATCCGCACGCCTGACGGAGATGTTGCTGTCGAAAACCTTGTTACTGGTGATGACGTTATTACCTATGACTGGCATACCAAACAGGAAATCACACGGCCAGTTGTATGGATAGGCAAAGCTCGGTGCAACATTCGCCCATATCTACCAGATGCCGAAGCCGGGTATCCTGTACGTGTGTGCAAAAATGCCATTGCAGATGGCGTGCCTTACAAGGATATGCTGATTACCGCTGAGCACTGTCTGTTCTTTGATGGCAAATTTGTACCCGTGCGTATGCTGGTAAACGGGATTTCGATTTTTTACGATAAATCCATCACTTCCTATGATTACTATCATGTAGAAACAGATCGGCATTCCGTTATTACCGCCGATGGTATGCTCACCGAAAGCTACCTGGATACAGGCAACCGCCGCGCTTTCCATCAGGAAGGTGCCGTTATTCGGCTACGTAATGCCCGCCACAATTGGGAAGATGATGCTGGAGCGCCATTGTGTGTAGATCGTGCTTTTGTTGAACCCCTGTTCCACAAGCTGGCAGCACGAAATAGCTGTTCTACCAGCAAAGCAATATCTGCTGCACTCATACATGATCCTGATCTGCACCTCATCACAGAAAGCGGGATCACACTTCGCCCCTTACGGCAGGATGGACAGCACTATAGCTTCATGCTGCCAACCAACACCAAATATGTGCGCATTATTTCCCGCGCCAACCGTCCAACAGACGTCATCGGACCATTTGTAGATGACCGTCGCCTGATGGGTGTTGCTGTGGGAGATATACGGCTTCTTTCTGCCAAACAGCAGTATCAGATCACGTCTCACCTTCAGGCCGAAAAACCAGACGGTTGGCATAATACGGAGTGGACTGATTGCGCCTGGACCAATGGTAACGCTTTGCTGCCTTTGGAAGAGCATCTCTCCTGCGCTAACATAGGCATTCTATCCATAACTCTTCGCGCAGCAGGGCCTTTTCTGGTCAATCATCAGAACAAGACTGATGCCAAACAGTCTGCCTGATAAACTGAAGTCATCATTATCTTTCATG
Organism: Acetobacter pasteurianus subsp. pasteurianus LMG 1262 = NBRC 106471; assembly: GCF_000285275.1. Classification (GTDB taxonomy): domain Bacteria; phylum Pseudomonadota; class Alphaproteobacteria; order Acetobacterales; family Acetobacteraceae; genus Acetobacter; species Acetobacter pasteurianus. Next base: position 8,395 of record NZ_CADO01000005.1, on the reverse strand, counting down.
CAGGCTCTACTCTAATATGTAGAGCCTGTTTTTTATTACTTCATAACCATCGTGTGCACATTCATACTGCTCAAAAAATCTGAGGCAGCATGCAAAAGCAAAATCTCCAATAAACAACAGCGCCTCTTATCTCTGCGCGGCCCCTTCATCATAACTGTATTATTTTGGCATCATTCTCCATCCATATTTATGCATATACAGATTTATGTACCAATATATATAGACAAACTGACATCAGGCCCGGCAAAAGAGGCTCACCCCTTATTCTTTACTTTAAACCCGGACCTGCCAGATCTATGCACGATCGTTTCCATACTTTTTGCGCCGCCGGAACGTTTGGCGCCCTTTTGCTGACTACCTCAGCACTGGCTGCAACGCCTGTTTCTACAAAGCCGCATACGGGCACTAAACCAGCCGCTATCAAAACATCTGCCCCTAAGAAACAAGCCACCGCAGCCCCTATTGCAGGGATACTCGATGGCTCCAATGGTGAAACTGTGAATGTTCACGGCCACCATGCAGCCGATGGCACGGCTGCCAAATATATGAACAAAATTGTTTACCTGGGCCCATTGGGTAACCGGGATACTCTGGATACGCCCTATTCCGTCATGGGGGTTCCGCACGATGTTATGGTAAACCAGCAGATCCGCAACCTCAATGATATGGCGCAATATCTCCCTTCCGTGCAGCTGGAAGTACGTGGTGACCCAAACACATCTCGCCCACAGTCCCGCGGGTTTGAAGCTGATGTGATCTCCAACTCTCGCCTTGATGGCCTGAACGTTGTTGCCACCACGCCTTATGCGGCAGAATGGGTAGACAACCTGCAGGTTCTGAACGGCTTGGCAGGCGCAATGTATGGGCCAGAAAACCCGGCTGGTGTTTTTGAATATACCCTCAAACGCCCGACAGATCGACGCACTGAGCGCCTTTCCGTTGGTGTCGACTCCATCGGCACACCAACTGTTAATGGCGATATTTCTGGGCGTGTAGGTCGTAATGGCTGGTTTGGTTACCGCCTGAACATGCTGCACGCCAACGGCACAGCATATACGCAAGGCAGTATGGTCCGCCGTGAAATGGTTAGCGGTGATTTTGATATCCACCTTGATGACAAGACGGTTATTGAAATTGATGCCAGCCACTATACTTTTGACCAGCGCGGCACTGCACCCGGCTTTGGCATTCTGGCAACAGGCGTAGGTGGAGATAAACTGCCTGAAGCACCGGATCTGAGCAAGCGGCTCGCTCCTGAATGGAGCGGCTACAATATGGAAACCAATACATTTCTTGCCAAAATCAAGCACCAGATCAACAAAGATTGGAGCTTCACACTTGGCGGCCTATATCAGGATGCCGCCAGACAATCCTTTGGCGTAGCTGATACGTTGTGCGATGGCAGCAAAACCTGTGGCGGCCTAACTGGTAGCGATGGCTGGTTTAGTTCCAAAGCAACAGCCACAACCACGGCAAATGATTTCCGTGTAGGTAGTAACATGGCCTATTTTAACGGGCGTGTTCACACCGGCCCCTTGCAGCATGATCTGGTAATTGGCACCAACGGCTACATGATGGGCAATTATAACCCCACAGGGGCTGTAACAAGCGCACAGAACTTGGGGGTATATAACCTTTCCGGTGCCTCCCCTTCCAGCGGCACACAGCCTTATTATCACGGGCGTTATAAATCCAGCAGTGTCACCAGCCAGTCTTTTATTGTGGGTGACACCATGCGCATCAACAAGCATTGGTCTGTTATGGGCACCCTTGCCTGGAGCTGGATCAATCAGGAAAGTGCGCTTAACTCCAAAAGCCCACTCAGAAAAACCTTTGATACATCAGCCGCTTTCAGCCCAACGGCTAGCGTGATGTACAAACCGACAGATAACCAGACCATCTATTTCACCTATGGTCGCTCTGTTGAAGCTGGGCCTGTTACCCCTAACAGCGCAAGCTACACCAATACAAACATGGCGCTGCCCATCGCACATTCTGAAGAATACGAAGTGGGTTATAAACTGCGTTACAAAACAATGCAGTTTAATGTTGCCGGTTTCCGTATGACATCACCTTACGCAATGTATGTGGCCGCAAAGAACCCGGATGCAGGCTGCGCAGCCATGACCAATTGCCAGACCTATCAATATGGCGGCACGCAGCGCAACTACGGTGTAGAAGCCCAGATTTCAGGCGAAGTGCTGCCTAACCTTTCCGTGCTTGCTGGCATGACCTGGCTGGATGCAGAACTGGTGCATGCAGCATCTTCTTCCCTCAACAATAAGGAAATTGTTGGCGCGGCACCTTTGCAGGCCAACATGCTGCTGGATTATCGCCTGCCTGCTTCCATGGGGTCTTTTGCATCTGGCTGGGCTTTTAATGCCAATGTGCATTACATGGGCAACCGTGCAGCTAACGTTACCAACACACTCCATACCGGGTCCTACACCACGCTGGATCTGGGCACGCGCTATGCCTTCCATGTGGCACAGTTTCCGTGGGTTGTGCGTTTTGGGGTGAGCAACGCTACGAATGAACGCTACTGGGCCTCTGTTTACACAGGCGCACCAAGTGGCACATCTGGCGCTGCATCCAGCCTGTATGCTGGTTTGCCACGTGTTTATCACTTCACTTTCTCTGCGGAGTTCTGATACTCTTTTCCGCATAATCAAACGCACGGAAAATAGAGCCAACATGCGCGTTACCAATAGGTTGATAACTCCGCTGGTTCTATTTTCCGTATGCACAAGTTTTTTCATATTCAGAAATATAGAAGGCTTTGGCGGCCTGCCTTTCAGCGATGAATCCGGGCACTTTTTAGGTGTTCTCGCCATGCAGCATGGTGATCGGCTTTATCGGGACTATATTGATGCGCATGGGCCTCTTGTTTTCATGCTCTCATGGATACTTGGCCCTATTGCAGGTGCTTCACACCTCTGGGTTTTTCGGTTTGTTTCTACCCTTATGGCCAGCCTTGCCGGGCTGGCCATTTTTTATACATCTCTTTTTACTTTTAATTGGCAGCGTTATCTGGCCATTGCCATATGGCTGGAAAGTATTGCGTCTGTCTGGACTGTACAAGGCCTTAATCTAGATAGTTATTGGCCCATCGGCGGTGCATTAACGGTTATCAGCTTGGCCACTTTTGTAGTGCCAATGTGCCTTAATAAACCTGTATCTATGCCTCGGGCGTTTTATGGAGGTTTTGCCACAGCGCTTTTACCTTTCGCGGCCTATGCGTTTGGTCCACTCGCTGTTTTCTTTTACGCCATTCCTTGCCTGATTTGGTTGTTTCGTCGCGCGACTTACAGAGGAACCATAAAAGAGATTACGCTGGGGTGCTTCTGCGCCTGTTTGGTTATGACATTATGGCTGGCTCTCTATGGTGATATTGGTGGCATGATTGCCTTCCATATCATTGCCAACCAAAAATGGTATGCGCATTATATTCCCTTCGGCATAGATGCCTTTCTGCACGGCATGGCGCTTTCCTTTACGCCTGATCGCATTATAGAGACACTGGCTGTTATCGCCTGCGGGTTGGGTAGTTTTCTTCTTGTTTGGAAAAGCACCTTTAAACTCTCTGCCCTGCTGGCTATTTGCGGCCTGATGACACTTCAGATACGGGGCATGGATGGCTTTCAAAACGGGGCTTTCCTTATGGCCGCTTTTGCGCTGGCAAGCTTGATGGCTACAACCTGTTTGAAAAATTTCCCAAATATTTTAGCGCTCTTAGCATTCGGTAGCGTTGGGGGAGTATTTCTGTTCTCCCAACATGCCCTCTCCTCCCCTTGGGCGCAGACACTGGCGCAAAGACGTGCCGCAGGATGGCATCTGACAGAAGATGACTCTGTCGATTTTGCCAGAACCATACGCACCTATACACAACCGAATGAACGGATCTTGGCTGTTCCGTATAGCCCTGATGTGTATCTTCTGGCCCACCGTTTACCCATTAAAAAATATCATGCTTATCTTCCATGGGAAGCCGATTACGCAGCCCACCCGTGGCATGGGTATGATCGAGATTTATGCGTTGATTTACCCAAAGATAAACCTCCAGCCATTTATTTTGATAGCTGGGTTATCTGGGGTGTGCATGACCCAAAAAAGTTCATGTCTTGCGTGGTGGATATTCTGCACACAGATTATACGCAAATGCCTGCGGGATCTTCCGTCTATATCAGGAATGACCGTCTGCCCCACTCACCATCCTGACACATAAATAATATCAGATTAATTTTTATGTGGGTGCTTTATTTAAATTTATAAATTCAAAAATAAAAATACTAAAAAACGTTATTATACAGCCCGTTGGCCTGGAAATAATGATTTAATTTTAGGCAGCCTTCAGTTTATCCTTGCATTCCTTTTGTTTTGCGCACATTGATAGCGCAAGCGGGTGCTTTTATCTGAGTCATCGGCGCATGTTGCGTCAGTTTTTCTCCTTAAAAGTTATGATTTCGTGTGTATTTTGTACACGACCGCTGTTGTAAAAAAGGAGCCTTGTTATGGCAACAGGCACCGTAAAATGGTTTAACCCTACAAAGGGTTTTGGTTTCATTCAGCCGGATAATGGGGGACAGGACGCGTTCGTTCATATCTCTGAGCTTGAGCGCGCCGGTATGCATACCCTTACCGAAGGTCAGCAGGTCTCTTACGAGCTCGAAGCTGGCCGTAACGGCAAGACATCTGCAGTAAGCATTAAAGCAATCTAATTGCTTTAAGCTGCATATAATGCTGTAAAAAGCCGCCCTTTGGGGCGGCTTTTTATTTGCCGTTTTTTCAAATATCCACTTACCCTTTTTCTTTCCAGCCACCGCCCAATGAACGATAAAGCGTGACCAGATTCTGATATCTGGATACATCTACCGAAATTTGATTTTGCTGTGCCTGCAAATAGGCACGCTGTGATTCCAATGTTGTTAGATAGGAATCTATCCCCGCTTCATAACGCATCTTTGCAAGACGATAAGCATCTCCAGAAGCGTTTACCAAAGCATCCACTTCTTTCTGCTCATCCAGATACGCCTTTCTGCCCGCCAGTGCATCTGCAACTTCCCGGAATGCTGTCTGCACTGTTTTTTCGTAAGTCGTGATTTTGCTATCCCGGCGCGCCTTGGAGGCTTTCAGGTTTCCTGAATTTTGCCCCCATGTCCACAAAGGGATCTGAATGTTCGGGTTAACACCCCATGTAGTGGCCGCAGATGTAAACAGCTTATGAAACTGCAAGCTGGAAATACCATCGCTGGCCGTAAGGGTAATACGCGGGAAAAACGCGGCACGCGCGGCACCAATATCTGCCTGCGCAGACAACAGATCATGTTCAGCCTGCACAATATCTGGCCGACGATTAAGCAGATCCGATGGCAAGCCTGCAGGCACATCCGCCAGAACAGTTTGCTGCCCCAGATTAGCAGGAGGCGGCAAGTTTGCTGGAATGGGTGCGCCTATCAGCAGGCTGATAAGGTTTTCATCCTGCTCCACTCTTCTTTGAGAATCAGCCAGCAAACCAGCACTTTGCGCAACCTGCGTTTCTGCCTGCCGAACAGTTAGCAGATCAGCTTCCCCGTGGTTATATTTATCTTGGATGAGCTGCAAAGTGCTTTGCTGGCTGCTTAACGTATTCTGCGCAAGCACAACAGCCTGCCTATCACCCAGCCATGCAATATAGGCGTTGGCAACCTGCGCAATAATGCTGATGGTCACCCCCCTAAAGTTTTCCTGCTGGGCCAGTGTTTCTTCTGCTGCTTCTCGGCTAAGGGAACGGATACGGCCAAAAATATCAATTTCGTAAGCCGAAAATCCAATCCCACCCTGATAGAAACGGAACGGATTACGCGCCATACCCGTACCTGTTTGAGCGCTATCCAAACCCGGTGCAAAGCTTAACCCCGCAGCATCGGATGGGGCCTGGTACATTGGCCCACCTGTCGCCCCAATACTGGGGAACAAACCCGCATGCTGAATATCATACCGCCCCTGGGCTTCTACAATGCTGGCCGCAGCTTGCCGGATATCTCTATTTTCACGCAGGGCAATGGTAATCAGCTGCTGCAAACGCGGATCTATAAAGAAGTCCCGCCAACCGATATCGGATGCTGCCTTTTGCAGCATGGCATTATCTGTGTGCTGATAATCTGCCCATGTTTGTGCAAGTGGTGGTTGTGGCCGCTTGTATTTGGGTATCATGGTACAGCCACCCAAAAGCCCGACAGACACTGCGAAACATGCAACCTGACGATACAAGCGCGACTGACGTGATGCGGAAAAATGCGTCATTATTTTACTCGTGTCCGTCAGAATTCATAATCTGGGCATGCGGGTCTGTGCGTTCGCTTATGCGCTTCACCTTGAAAAGGCGAAGAACAACCACAAAGAACACAGGCACAAAATAGACAGCCAGCAACGTTGCTGATGCCATACCACCCACCACAGCCGTGCCGATGGCAACACGCGCGGCAGACCCAGCACCAGATGCAATAGCGAGCGGAAATACCCCCACCACAAAGGCAATAGATGTCATCAAAATTGGGCGCAGACGTTCACGCGCGGCTGTTAGAACGGACTCTTCCAAAGATTTGCCTTGTTCAAAACCCATTTTGGCAAATTCAACAATCAGAATGGCGTTCTTAACCGCCAGCCCAACTGTTGTAAGCAGCCCGACCTGGAAATAGACATCGTTCGCCAAGCCACGCATCAACGTTGCAATAATTGCACCAACAACCCCCAGCGGAATAACCAGCAGAACTGCCAGCGGAATAGCCCAACTTTCGTACAACGCTGCCAGACACAGCAAAATAACAATCATGGCCAAAGCATAAAGCGGCCCAGTAGAGGAACCAGACGCATTCTGCTCGAAAGACAGGCCTGTCCATTCATACCCAATACCAGCAGGTAGTTTTTTCAGGATATTGGTAATTGTCGCCAATGCCTGCCCGGAACTATAGCCCTCCGCCGGTTGCCCCAGAATTTCAAAGGCGTTGAAGCTGTTATAGTTTTCAACCTTCTGCGGGCCAGAAATCCAGTGGGCGCTCACAAAGGTATTCAGCGGCACCAATGTATTCGTAAAGTTCCGGATATACCATTTATCCAGATCCTGCGGTTGCATGCGGGAACTGGCAACACCTTGGATATATACCTGCTTCACACGGTCATTACGCGTAAACTGGTTGACGTAAATAGACCCCAGAGCCCCTTCAATGGTGGTATTAATATCATCAATTGTGACACCAAGGGCGTTTGCTTTTTCCCGGTCAATATCCAGATGGTACTGCCCAGCATCTTCCATACCGTTCGGGCGCACAGCCAGCAGGCTTGGGTCTTGTGCCGCCATACCCAGCACCATGTTGCGGGCTTCCAGAAGTTTTTCATGCCCCAGATGCGCACGGTCTTCCAACTCAAGGTCAAAGCCCGTTGCGTTACCCAGTTCCAGAACGGCTGGCGGGTTAAAGGCCAAAATCTGTGCTTTTGGGCTCCCCCAGAAATGCATCATAATCCGCATGGCAATGGCAGCAGAAGATTGTGACGCTTTGGGGCGGACAGACCAATCCTTCAAACGGATAAAGAATGCGCCAGAGTTTTGGCCCTGCCCTGCAAAGTTAAACCCATTTACAGAATAAACGGATTCAACAGAATCAGCTTCTGTCTTGAGAATATAGTCTGCAACAGCGTGGTTAATCTCGGCTGTCTTTTCCATTGGGGCATTGGGCGGCATGGTGATCTGCCCAAAAATCAGCCCCTGATCTTCATCTGGCAAAAAGCCACCCGGAACCCGCAGGAACAAAACAACCACAACGGCTGTAATAAGAACAAAGGCCCCCATTGCCAGCACGAAATGCCGCAGAAGATAGTTTACACCGCCAAGGTACCCGTTGGTTAGCTTTGTAAAGTTACGATTAAACCACCCAGCCAGACCTTTGGTTTTTTCATGCTGCCCCGGTTTGAGCATTGTAGCGCACAAAGCGGGCGTAAGCACCATAGCCACCAGCACAGAAAGCCACATGGCCGAAACAATGGTGATAGAGAACTGCCGGTAAATAACCCCAACAGACCCAGAAAATGCTGCCATAGGCAAAAACACAGCGGACAGAACCAGCACGATACCCACGAGTGCGCCAGAAATTTCATCCATGGAAACACGGGCAGCCTCACGCGGGGAAAGCTGCTTTTCCGTCATCACACGTTCAACGTTTTCCACCACCACAATGGCATCATCCACCAGCAGGCCAACAGCCAGCACCATGGCCAGCATGGTAAGAGTGTTGATGGAATAACCCAAAAGATTCAGTAGCCCGAACGTACCCAGCAGCACAACGGGCACCGCAATGGTAGGAATAAGTGTCAGGTTGTGAGACGTCATTGGCGTAATCAAGGATTTCGTCGACCTGTTTCA
>NZ_CADO01000006.1 GCF_000285275.1 Acetobacter pasteurianus subsp. pasteurianus LMG 1262 = NBRC 106471 | reverse complement strand
AGCCGTGCAGTTCGCCTCAATCATCATCCTGCTTAACTGACGACACGCTGTAAAGCTTGAGGAAATTTTTTAGCAGGCATATGGATAGATGAGTTCTTAATTATTTTCAGATTAATACACCTAGATCTTTACGATGAGATTACGCTGATATAGCCTGAAACTTTCTTTATTTTTAGGTTTTAATATGGCAAATTATATTTATATTGATAATTTTTCAACGACACCGTTGTCGCCATATGCGTTGTCGCAAATGAAGGACGCGTTCTCTTTAACGGGAAATGCGGCATCTCCACATATCGCGGGTGCCCAAGCTTTATTCCGTATCAATGAGGCGCGGGAAAATATCTCGAATTTAATCGGTGCGCTTTCTTCTGAAATTTTTTTTACATCAGGTGCGACAGAAGCAAATAATCTCGCATTGCGAGGTATTGGGCAGTGGGGAATATTGAACGCAAAAGAACGTAATCGTATAATTATCAGTGATATTGAACATAAATCTGTTATTGAAACTGCGCTTTCTTTGACTGATATAGGTTTTGATGTAGTAAAAGCGCCAGTTCTACATGACGGCACGATTGATCTTGTTCAACTTAATGAGCTCATTAATGATCAGACATTACTCGTTTCGCTCATGTACGTTAACAATGAAACTGGAGTTATCCAACCTGTCTGGGATGCGGTGAGGATGACACACCAGCATGGTGCACTCTTCCATTGTGATGCTGCTCAGGCACTTGGAAAATTGTCGATTGACGTGCTTGAGCTCGAGGTCGATTATTTAAGTTTATCGGCGCATAAATGTTACGGACCAATGGGGATCGGGGCATTATATATTGCAGCTGATGCACCTAAGCCGTTAGCTCAGAATGTTGGCGGCGGACAGGAGCGCGGCCTGCGATCTGGTACTGAACCTGTGCCCCTTATTGTTGGATTTGGGGCGGCGGCGCAAGAAGCTGCCGGGAAATTGGTAGATGATGCTGTGCATAGCGCGCGTTTATCGGCGCATTTCCTCGCTAAGCTTGATGCAGCTCAAGTTGAATATAGGCGTATTTCAGGGGATGCTCCTACAATACCGGGGGGATTTGCATTGATCTTTCCCAATATATCTGCAGATGAAATTATCAGTAAGGTATCAAAAACGCTATGCATTTCTTCCGGATCTGCATGTAATAAAGGCGCAGTAGTGCCATCTTATGTTTTTAAATCAATGGGATTTTCAGATGAAGAAGCACGTAGTATTGTGCGGTTCAGTTTTTCAAGATTTAATACTTTAGAAGAGGCTGAACAGGCGTCTTTGATCCTTATAGAAGCCATTTCGGCGCTTAGATCGTGACTGGACGCCTTTACCAGTAAGCGTTAATCTGTGTTGCATGAAGCATGCGTTTAATAATCCTGAGGTGCGTGGTCAGTTTGCCGGACACGAGACCTTTCCTTTACGCTTGTTGTGGCTAAAGAAGGTTTACGATGCAGTCGCACCTTCTGCGCCGGCAGGAATATTTACGGAACAATCGGCTATTGCACGTTTTGGTGTCGGTCGTAATATGGCAGTTTCCATGAGATATTGGGGGCTGGCAACAGGATTTATATCCGAAGCGGAACGCATGCTTGCTCCCACTCCTCTTGGCGAGGCTATTTTAGCGGACGATGGTTTCGATCCATTTTTGGAGCATGCGGCAACGATCTGGCTGGCTCATTGGGGTATTGCTAGTACTCCGCAGTGGACTAGTACGGCCTACTTTGCTTTCAATATTCTGAATTCCATAGAATTTGATCCTGCCATGCTGGGACAGGATATTATGGAACTAGTGCGTGAACGCGGCTGGCGCGTATCCGCCAATACACTCAAACGCGATATCGAAGTGTTTTTGCGCAGTTATGTGCGCCGTGACGGAATGGCTAGTGACGACGCAGCAGAACCCTTGTTGGCGGAGCTGCATTTGGTGCGAGAGGCTCGTCTAGGCGGATGGTATGAATTTGTGCGTGGTCCGAAATCCGATCTGCCTAATGGCATTTTTGCTTATGCCCTGAACGAATATTGGGAACGTATGGGGGCAGCAACAATAGTTACGGTTGAACAGGCCTGTTATGCCCCTGGTTCGCCTGGGCGTGTTTTTAAGCTTGATGAGGGTAGTGTTGTTACTCGGCTCATGCAAATGGAAGGTCTTACAAAAGGTTGCTGGCGCTGGACAGATACGGCGGGGTTGCGACAGTTGCAGAAAATCCGGGCTGTTGACCCTATGGCCCTGCTTGATGCGGGGTATGGCACGCATCAAGCAATAAAAGGGGTGGAGGCATGAGTCTATTGAAGAAACAGGTTACGATTCATCGTCGTTTTGCCCGTTCCGCTCGGATTGATACAGACCTACATGAGACGGATTCTCTCAAGGGTTACGTCTTACAGGCAGGGGTCGCCTATGCTCTGGCTACCATGGCACGTAGTCAGGCTGAAACTACGCAGGGTGCATTTACCTGGACCGGCCCATATGGTGGTGGCAAATCTAGTGCAGCTTTACTTGTTGCTAGCCTAATTAGTGGCAATGCCAAGAATCGAAAACAAGCGAGTCAGATTGTTGGGAAGGAATTACAAGATTTATATGATCTGGCGTTCCCTACCATTAAAGGTCCATGGTCCGTTATTGCCGTTACAGGCAACCGAACTGGATTACGTGAAGCAATTATCGATGCAGCTGCATCGACACTGAACTGGAACCAGTCCACTCGTAAGCGTGCACGCCAGAGTGATGATGAGCTGCTTGCATGTCTTATGAGCTCGGCGGAGGAAGAACAGAGCGGCATTGTCCTGATACTGGATGAATTAGGCAAACTTCTGGAACATGAAGCTGCTTCGGGTGGAGATATTCATCTGCTACAAGATCTGGCGGAATGCTGTGCGCGCAGTAAAGGCCGTCTGGTAGTTATCGGGATTTTGCATCAGGCATTTGAACAATATGCCGCGCGCATGTCGCGTGATGGACGACAGGAATGGGCAAAAGTTCAGGGTCGTTTCCAGGATATTCCTTTTCTTGCGGGTGCGGATGAGACGGTCACCCTGCTTGGGCAAGCTATCAATTGTGAACATCGTCCCCGTTCGGCAAGTCAACAAGCTAATGTTGTTGCGGCTGCTGTTGCAAAACGTAAGCCTACGGACAAAGTTGTGCTGGCACGTGCGCTGGCTCGTACATGGCCACTTAATCCAGTAACATCACTTTTACTTGGCCCCATATCGCGTCAACGTTTTGCACAGAATGAACGTTCGGTTTTTGGATTTTTGAGTTCAGCTGAGCCCGGCGGTTTCCAGGAGTTTCTTAGGCACTCTAAAGGTGACCAGACCTATGGACCGGATAGATTATGGGATTACTTAGTTGCTAATTTTGGTATGGCATTGGTGGCAGATAATGACGGAGGTCGCTTCAGTCTGGCGTTTGAGGCGATTGAACGTGCAGGAGTAAAGGGAGACGACTTACATGTACGTCTGACAAAAATAGCTGCAATTATCGAATTTTTTCGCAATACCTCTGGTTTAGCCATAACAGATGATTTCTTGATCGCGGCTATTCCTGAAGAAAGTTCCAAGGCAATCACCAACGCTATTGCTGATTTGGTTGATTGGGCGGTTCTGATCCATCAACCTCGTCTAGGCAGTTACGCGCTATTCGCTGGCAGCGATTTTGATCTGGAAGATGCGATTAGCCGGGCGTTTAATACGCTTTCTTCTGATGAATTAACGATTTTACCTCAACGTGTTGGATTAGGGTTTGTCACGGCAAAGCGACATTATTTTCGCACAGGTACGCTGCGCACATTCGAAATACTTCTGCAGGCAATTGGTGCGGAAGATGATGTGAACAACATAGTTTCACGTTTGACATCATATAAGACAAAGGGTGCGGGCCTATTAGTACTGACTATCAGCGATGGTACAATCACTTCTGAAGAACTAGACGTTTATTGTCAGCAGATTGCGCGGATTCTGAAAGATACAGATGTCGTTGCTGCAATTGGCGCCGTAAAAGATAGCTTTACACTTCGTAACGACGCTATGGAAATGTTCGCCATCGAGCGAATATTGCGTGAATATCCACAACTCGAAGGAGACCGGATCGCTCGTCGTGAGCTTGCTGCTCGACAGGCCAGAAATATTAATGCTGTCTATCACGAACTCCGGACGGCGCTTGACAATGCTTGTTGGTGGATGACTGCAGTTCCCCTATCATCAATCACAGCGTCGTCTCCGACCGTTATCGCTAGCACGCTGTCGGATACTGCTTATCCTTATGCACCTATCCTGAAAAGTGAACTACTTCAGCGTGAACGTCCATCTTCGAGTGCGATGGCCGCAATGCGCGAGTTATGTTACGCCATGGTTCGTAATGGATCGCAGGAAAATTTGGGGTTTATCGATTATCCAGCAGAGATGGGGCTATATATTACCATTTTGGCGACAGCGGGCCTGCATGGTGCCAATGATGATGGTACATTTGGTTTTCATCCTCCTGATGTAAAAACTGAAGTCGGTTGTAGCCTAATGGCAAGTTGGGCGGTATTAGGGGATATTAGCGAAGCACAATTGGCCGACATCTATACCTGCTGGGCTAGGCCGCCCTTCGGGATCAAAGGCGGAATTATGCCAGTACTGGCATTAGCCATTATTCTGGCACAGCGCGGTCATTTTGCAGTTTATTTGGATGGGGTATTTCAGACTGCCCTTGATGATATTTTTGTTGATAAACTTCTTAAGCATCCGGCGAAAATCCGTATTAAACGGGTTACGCGTGACGTGCAGCAAAAAGCTTTTCTACTGGAACTTGGGCATCAATTCGGCGTGGAAAGTGAGATTACATCGCTTTCAGTTGCGCAAGCCATTTTTCAGCGTTTTGAAGCCTTGCCACCTTATGCGCAGCGCACGAACCACCTGAGTGATCAAGCTCGCGTTATCAGAAACATTGTACTGAAAGCAAATGATCCAGAAGCGCTATTGTTTGAGCAACTGCCTGCGGCATTGAATGGTAACCTCGATGTGCGAGCGATTGCCGATGCGGTTACAGAAGTCGAAAATACTTATCCAGCATTGCTAGAAACTCTCCGTCTTGCACTGGCGCAGGGGCTGGCCGTTGATTCAGATACATTTCACGGTTTACAGGAACGGACAGCCACAATTACGGGCCTGACGAATGATTTTTCCTTTGAAGGGTTTGCCATGCGTGCGGCTGCTTTTGACGGAGGGGCCGGTGATATTGAAGGGGTGGCGAGTGTTTTGTTGCATAAACCATCCCGGAACTGGTCCGATAGAGATCAGGAACAGGCATTAGTGCAGATGGCGCGATATGGTCAGTATTTTCGTGAACTAGAGGCCCTGGCAACAGTAAGGAACAGGCAATCGAATACCGAAGCTCTTGCCTTGGTTGTTGGTGTTGACCCCAATACACCGCCGATGCGCGCATCCTTTACATTGACTGACACGGAAAAACAGGCAGCAAGCGCATTAGCGGATCGGCTCCGCGAAACTTTAGGCTCTAATATAGGACATGAACGTGTGCGTTTGGCAGCTTTAGCGCGTGTCGTTGCGGGGCTGATTGATATGCATGAAGATGAGGTGCCCTGATGACTGAACGACACATCCTGGGACTGTCGGGAGGACGAGACAGTGCAGCGCTGGCCATCTATATGCGCGCGAACCATCCTAATCTTCCAATCGAGTATTTTTTTACTGATACAGGTAAGGAATTGCCCGAGGTCTATACATTTTTGGACCGACTAGAAGGTTTTTTAGGTAAGCCGATTTTGCGTCTTAATCCAGACCGCGGTTTCGATTTTTGGCTGGAAGAATATGGAAATTTTCTGCCTTCGCCGCGAACGCGTTGGTGTACGCGACAGCTTAAGCTACGACCACTTGAACAGTGGATACGTCCCGCATTGAAGGAAGGAACGATCATTCATTCCTATGTTGCAATTCGTGCTGATGAACCGACGCGGGAAGGGTACCAAGCAACGCATCAGAATATGCGCGTTCATTTACCCTTGCGGGATGCTGGAATTGATCGGGCAGGGGTAATTGATATATTACAACAGGCGGATGTGGGAGAGCCAGGTTATTATGAATGGCGGTCACGTTCGGGATGTACATTTTGCTTTTTTCAACAAAAGATAGAATGGGTGCGTCTTGCCGAACGTCATCCCGCAGCATTTGAAGAAGCTATCCGTTATGAAAAAACCGCATTAGAGGATGGTAGCCCCTTTACCTGGAGCCAAGGTGAAAGCCTGACGGAACTTATCCAGCCAGAACGTGTGGCTGCAATCAAAGCAGATTATGCCAAACGGATGGAACGTCTAAGACAGCGTAGGCGACGCAATCCACTTTCTGCGCGTACACTAGATGAATCGGTTGATGATGTTTATGGCATAGAAGAAGCAGAAGGTGGCTGTGTTATCTGTCATAAATAAATTATCTTTTTGGAATAAGATGCCCGATTTTCTAACGTAAAATCGGGCATCTATTATGTTTATTCTGCTGTGCTGATAGCTTGGGCAGCGGCTTCCATATCTTGATCTGAGAGAAAAGGTGCTTGAGCATAAATAATGCATGGTTCACCGCTTAAGCGTGCGGCAAGGTGTCCATGACCCAGTAATTGTTCTGCCCCTTTTATTCCCAATGCGATTTCGGACGTTCCAGCACTAGCCACCTTCAGGATGAGGCGGTTGCCGAGATTATCGCGTAACTGCACCGGCATGACATCTTTATCGGGGCGTTGCGCCGCAAAAATTAGATGAATACCTGCTGCGCGAGCTTTAACACCAAGCCGCGAAACACTTGTGGTCACGGCAGTCTTATATTCATCTATTAACATCCACTCAGCAAATTCATCATGCACCAAAAAAATACAGGGCAGTCGTTCCGCGACAGGAGCCTTGACGTTAAATGTCTGGATGTCACGAGCACGATGAGTCTGGAATAGTTTATAGCGCCGTTCCATTTCCGCAATCAGCTCTTCCATGACTTTAATGGCCTCTGTCTGATCCGTTACAATACCTCCTTGAAGATGAGGCAGTTGCGTAATGGCTGCATAATCTACCCCATTTTTGGGGTCGATCAGATAAATATGAGCTAGGTTACTTGTGTTTGTTGCAGCAATATCCAGAAGCAATGTCTGAATCAGCACAGACTTGCCTGATCCCGTGGCGCCCGCAATAAGGGTATGCGGGTCATGGCGTTGTTCGCCAGCAAATGCGCTGCCAAGGTTGAGGTACAGGATATCTCCATCTAGTTCTTTTAAACCAAGAACAAACGACGTATTCATGCCTGTTTCATTTCGGTTCAATTGCCGTCTGGCCCATATATCCCACAATGATACGATCTGTCGTTCTGGCCGCGCGACGCTAACTACAATTTCTCCTGGCATTGGGGAAACCGCTATAAGACGTAATCCGTGTGTGGTCAGCAGAGCAGACTGTTTAGCTTCAATATCACTGACATGAAGCCGGTCACTGCCACGAAAGCGGATGAGTGCAGCGTTGGGTGTCAGGCGCGTGCCAATAATATTAGCCTGTAGATTATATCCTAGTAATGCGGTGCGTAGTTGTTGCGCAGTTGTTTCTAGCCACAACTGTTCTTCTGCCGAATTGCTATGCATGTGTTCGGTATGAGAACAGATGAGAACATTCAGCGCATTATCTGCTGTAGGAGTAGTAGTCGTTAATATCTGTTCAATATGCTGCGTTGCCGGTACCACAGATGTTGCTGCTTCATGCAATAAGGAATGTGCATCATCTTTCCGCAGCAATGCATCAAGTGTAGGTATCGGTTCAACGGTAGAAGAGGCTTTAGTCGGCATGTCGGATGTATCAACCGTCTTCATTGTCGGAGCGGTTAGGTCTTCAAGGCCGACCGTACTTATCCATTCAACTCGACTGGCAGGTTTATGATAAACCGTCTTTTCCCATACATGATGTTCCCCCAGTGTTTTTCTAACCGTGCTTAAAGGGGTCCCGGCTTCATAAGCTGTGATAAGTTGGCGCAGCCCGCTTCGTGTAAAGGTTTCCTGCAAGCTGTCTGGGATTTCGAGAATGAGTTCCTGGTTTCCAGGTGACTGGTCATTGGAGGGATCAGTAGACGTGAAAACATGTGAATATCCCCGTAGGTCAATAGCAATCTGACCTTGCCGGATACTATTGCGTACATTTTCCAGAAGATTGGTGTGACCTAAGGTTGTATCGCCATCCAATAGCATATCCGCAATCCGTGATAACCACAGGTCTCGATCAAGTCGTCCAGGAGCGCCGAATAGCGCGTCCTTTATCCGGATAACAGTTTGACGTAACTGCTGACGGGATTTACGGGTTGCATCTGCAACACCAGATACATCAACATACTTGGCTTCGGTTACAATTGCACGCAGTTTAGGTGTTTCGTCAATATTGTTCTGTACTACGCTGAGAGCTAGGATGTCAGCAATCCCTTCTTCACGTTGCCCTAGCCATGTTGCATAATCATCCAGCAGGAACCAGGCTGTAGCGGGCGCATTATGCAATTCTTCTGCAACCAGTGCACGGCTTAGAACCAGTCCGATCAACTCTCCGGCTGAAATGCCGCGTTTGGCTGCACGTAGACTGATATCGCCCGAAATTGTATTGGCGTCATCGATCATACGTTTTGCCAGCGCGGACAAGCGTTCATCATCAAGACCCAGAGACAGTTCACTTAGACGACGCTTAACCAGGACATGAAGAGTACGCAGTTCAGAAGTTGATGAGATGACCATATTGCGGCCATTCGTATGCTGGCGGCGATAGCGGATGACTTTAATGCCCATGGCCTCAAGTTGCCGTTTGTCCAACAGGTCATCATAGGTCGCAACCCATTCAGCCAGTTTATGCACTTCATCAAACATCGTTTTCAGTCCGCTGTTCTGAAAGGATATCTGACGTGCAGGCAGATAATGTTCTTCTGCGCTATGTGTCTGCTGGCGAATGATCTGTGCTGCTGCGTCAATGTAAGCCCAGCATGCATCAGGTTGACGCGGACAAGTTAAATAACTACTTGCCTGCAGTTCGTCTTCCGCAGTGACGCGTCGATAGGACCATCGTGCAGGTACATGATCTAGCAGGGTCGGATTATCTGCCATAGCTGGCACACGGAACCATTGTTCGCGTGCCTGGTGGGAAACAACATCATGCAAAAATGCAATATCGACTTCACGCGCGGTTCCCGCAGGGATTGTGGATTCACCTTCCAACATCATGCTGATACGTAGTTTAGACATAAAGTTGCGCGATGTTTCACTAATAACGACCGCATCTCCATCGTTGCCGGAACGTTCGAGGAGATCAGAATAAACGTCAGACAAAGCATCACGTGAACGATGACAAACTAGAATATTACACTGAACCTCTTCTTGTTCGTCTTGTACTGAATTTAAGGCATTGACGGTCGCTAATGGGAGACCAGCTGTGTCGCAATTATATAGCATGATACTGAGATTGGAACATTCATGCGGTTGCAACTCAAGGTATCTATCTAGAAGGCCGCGGATCTGACGTGCGGCTTCGGTCGGATCAACATCTGTTGTAGTGTCAAGTGGAGTAAGCACAGGACGTTCAAACAGGCTGTATTCGTTTAATGTTCCAGTTTCAGTTAAAAGGACGGGTTCATCTTTATTGTAGCCAACTGCGATTTCGGGATAAAGCGGATGAGCTAGTTCATCGCGCAAATCAGAGAAAAATAGTCGCGAGTCACCAAAGTTTATGTCTACATCAGACAGAAGATAATTGGTTAGACCTGCTAAGGAACGCATCTTGGCGGCCGATGCAGCAAGCCGTAGTGGCTGCCATGGCGCTACAATAGCGGATGGAGCTCCACCTGATATACTTACAATCCCTAGTTCAAGTAGGGGAAACCACAGATCGCGGCGGTTGATATCGCCTGTTGCATGCTGACTCATTACCTTAAGCAATCGACCATAGGCTTCAGCCTGCTTGATTATTTTAGGTGATGCATATCCAGTTTTTTGCCATGCTTGTAGAGCTTGCGTATAAAGATTTGAAAATTCGCCCCACGTTTCTGTAATCGCCCTGTAGTTTGCTTGGGTAAGGCGTCCCGTATCTATACTTTTCTTGAGATTTTTTTTGAACTGGGCTTCAATGTTGCTGCTGTTACTGACACGGGAAACTAATGTACCCGAATTTTGTCCAAAAGCTGGCTGAAGTGTACCGACATCTGCCAATGAAACGGATTGAAGTGCCCCTTTGCGGCTGACGGGCAGGCGAGCCACTTTGCAACGTACGAAGGGCCGTTCAATCAGGCGTGATATATCTTCTGGTAATTCGGAGCCAATAGCATTAGGTTGCCCGATCCAGATCAGCTGAACAGTTTCCTGTTCTGATCCAGCAGATAAAGTAACATCGAATTTGATCTGTAAGGCAGCTCTAGCAGTAGAAACATTCGTACGATATTTTTTTGATTTCTTTGCTTTTTCAAGAAGTTTTTCATATTCAAAAATATAATCTATACTTTTATCCCATATGACATTTGGTCCCATTAACGCGGGTAGTCCACGATAACGCTGAGCAAAGGCTAGGCCAATATCGGCATTCAGTGACAACCATTTTGAAGGAGTCCTGTTTATTGGTTTGATTGTAAGCTTACGCGGACCAATTGTTAGATTAACCTGTCCGAATAGACGTTCGATCGCGGATAGCAATCCTTCGAGGAAATCAGTGCAATCAATAGGGCGCCCAAAAATAAAGCGTTCCCACTGAACCCGCAGTTTTTTATCCTGACTTAGATTATCACGATGGGATTCAAAAAAATCACGATCTTCATCTTGCGCTTCTCGGGGCTTACGCCTTTCCAATGTCTGTAAATAGTCGATATCGGATTCAGTAAGTTGTCCGGGTAATGTAAATTCAAAGAAGTTTAAGGTGTCTTGAGCTAAAGTCTGTTTCTGGCGCCGGATGTTTGAGAATAACTGTAATACACCATCTTTTTCCCACTCAAATTGCGATAGTGCGGATGCGGCCTCATTCCATCCTGATGGCGCGTTTATGAAGGCTTCAATCGTTGGGTAAACGGCGGAATCTATATCATCTTTTACAGATTCAAAATGCGTTTGTAATTCCGCACTTTCAATTATTTGTCGATTGGGGCGATATTTATGCAATAACGGCTTACGCTCGGTAATAAGCTTTTCAAACAATTTGCGCCAGCGCGATGCATGACCCATATCCTTTTCACGGACACAGCAAAAATATCCGCTATCGCGGGGCAAATGCAGCGCTGGTAACGCCCATCCTAATGCAAGAGGCACAGGAACGGATTTCTCTGCGATCAATGTACGGGTCAGAGCTACATAATTCGCAATCTGATATAATGTCCATCCATCAGCCTCATTTAAACCTTTCAAAGCAGCGTTCCATGCCTTGAGTTGGTTTTCTGGTAGGCCAAGACCTGCTGATGCGGCTTCAACCCACGGGGCAGATGTTTGCGTTAACTGCTTTGCCCCAATCAAGGTTACATCACTGAGAGATGCGCCCTGATCCTCATCGGTATTAGCCAGAAGTAACGCAGGCCGGTCACATTCGGCATGGCGAACGGCTACAGTACGCTCATCAGTTACGACACTTTCAGGTAACCCATGGCCCGCTACCAGTGAACGTGGCAACGCAATTTTTAGCTGATTTGCTGTATGAGGATCCTTTAACAGTGCGCGAGCGATTGCCACCACCTGTTCACCCGTTAACCGGTCGAGCAGATATCGCGCAACTCCATCGCCTTTGATCAGTTTGTTGAGGTGCATGCGTAAGAAAGCGGCACCTGCGGCGCCGATCAAATCAGTAGGGGTCACGCGTCTTGATCTCGCTGAAAAGGGTTTTCGACATAGGCGCACGAATCAGATAACCGCTTGAGCAATCCAAGACTGGCCAGCCGATCTTCCAGCCTCTGGGCATTGTTCGAGAAATCTTCCTGATCCGCATCGCCTTTTGCAATGATATCATGTGCCTGCGCATCTCCGATTACCAGGCCATAACGCATATGGAGGTAAGCGAGAAATTCTCTGAACTCCATACGTTTTTTTACACAACAGACCACGAGTGTCTTAAGTAGACGATCATTTGGTGCATAGCGTGTACGGCGGCTTGAACGACGTGATGACAGACCAATAGCTCGGGACCATGCAGCATGAATTTTACCCACATGCTGCCGGTGTCGGATGATTGCACGTTCTTCCAGTTGTAAAACTAGTCTATGGGGAGAAGTTATATGATCTTCTTCATTATCTTCCGCCCAATCAAAGGTTTTATGCAGAAGATCTGCAACGCTTAGTCTAGGGTCTGGTGCCGCCATGGCTGTTACCCAGGCGGGTGTATGTGTAATTTGATTGATAAAATGACGAATAGCTTGTTGCGGCAACAGATTATTATGTTGATAGGAATCTCCTGATAGGTCGCGGATAACAGTTTTTCTTGGGGACACGATTTCGCATATCAAACGAACCCGATCGACGCCCAGAACTTCCTGTGCGCGATACAGTAGATAGAGCAGAAGATTAAGACCCGTCATCGTGACTAGATGTGGGATCTTGTCATATGTCGGTACAGGACAAGAAAGAATAGAAATCCAGTCTTCAGCTATTTTATCAAAAACTGGATGAGATGAGCAAGGTAGAAACGCGCCACCATGTTCAGAATTTGCGTATTGTGTCTCTCCTTGCAGGGCATGGGCCATGCTGTCATAAGGTGAAGATGCTTGTATAAAGTGTTCGTCTAATAATGTACGCAGTTTATCTACTTGTCGACTTCGGCAGAGCATAAGATAAAGAATTTCGCCTGTACGGGCAAAGAACCGACGATCATTGGTTAGTGTACCATTCTGTTTGATATTCAGATCTTCATACAATGCATGCGGACCAAAAGGGAAAACGAATTTTGAACTCCATCGTTTATTGCTTGTGCCTTCGATTGCTGATTTTTGCAAAAAATTTATGACTGAAGCGAAATCCTTGAAACTATCAAAATTCTGGCGAAGATAAGAAAAGTCCGGTTTCGTTAGGCCGCCTGCTGTTTCGTTCATACATACAAGCCAATCGTTCCAGGCAGTTTCATCTCCTGTTTTTTGTGCAAGTTTAGTGACGATATAAGGGTTATTAAAAACCAGATTACGTAAACGTAGTTGGATCTGTGGTTTATAGGAAAGGGTATTAAACCCGTTTTCAGACAACAACCGGCCAGCGTTATTTTCTGCTAGCAATACATTGAGGAATTCAAGAACAATAAGCCAGGGAGATTGCTCGTCATGCAAACGGTGTCCCCATATCGCTTCATCAACCCAGAAAGCGGGGCCATTACGTTCCTGTATATGGTGGGGGCGGTCTAGAATTTCCATTGTCACACCCGCACCACAACACGGCGTTCAACCGCTAGTCCGTCGTTATTGAGATCTATAAAACGCAAGACTAGTTCTCCATCTATCATCTGGTCCTCTCCATCAATCTCCCGCCGTTTTTGTGTTTCGCCTAAAAGGCGAGCCTTGAACGCCAGAAAATCCTCGTGGCATTCAAGTGAAAAACTGCTGGGAAGTGCACCTTCAGAAACGCGGCCAAGGAATTCAAATCGTGTTGGAGTTAGCTCAAGAGTAATAGGAGGGATCTGGTCGCCATACATAAGGCGGACAACTATATTAACACCATGAGTTTCATCTGCGCCGAGACTTACGCTTTCTCCTCCATGACGGGGAACGGAGATCAGTTCATCAAGCAATGGACTGCGGGTGGACTGTGAGTAACTACCAGATGAAGCAAGGACAAGTTTATCGTGATTTTGTACGAGCATGCCGGTAAAAATACGATTGAGACCACGCACAATCATATTTAACGCTCGGCGAGGGACAGCTTGCCCCTGTATGATCTTTTCTACAACATCTAGATAAATACCCGCATAATGAAAAACTGTCAGATGCCATAGACTGTATTTTTTCTCCATGTCGTTTGGCATGGTAAAGAACAAGCGCTGCCGTTGTGCACGTAGTTCCGACAGGAAATTATTCTGATTTGTGTTGCTGGTTCCTTCTAGGTAAGCATGCTGAGCAGAAACATAGGCTGGGGTCGCACCATAGATTTTGTCAGATAATAGAAGGGTTTCGTAATCCGTGTGATAACCTGGGTCATCGGCACCATAGACAAGAAGATTATCTACCTGATTACTTGTTTCAAATCCAATTCCAAAAGCATTGAGTTTTCTGAAGAGTTCCGTTTTTTCCACTTTCCTGCGACTTAAATTATCACCAAAAATATTGCGATATATACTAGCTAGATAGGTTTTATAATTTTTCTGTATATCTGGAACATCATCGCAGGTCATAAGGCGATCACGAACATCTGGATGTCCGAGAATGCTGTTGGCGACTAGCGCTAATAGCTGGCGTACGGGAAAATGATTGCTATTGTATTCACTTAGTTCAATGAGAGCGGTTAAGCGGCTACGAAAAGGATGTTCCGGTCCATTGGCCATGAGTCTTCGCCGGTTTTCCAATATAGGGCAGGGATCAGTATCATTATTGGCGCTACAATCTTTGCAACCTTGCCATCCATCATGATGTGTAATTGTATCAATAATTTGATTTAGTAGCTTTGCAGCAGGTGAACGTCCAAGATCAGTCAGCTTTACATGCACATCGCGGTTTGGGTTAATACCTGTGACGAGCATTTCTTCAATTGCTTTACTGACCTCTATGACTTCTTCTGTCTGCTTAGCCGACTTTAGTTTTTCTAATAATTGTCCGTGATTCGCGGCAAGTAGATAATTAGTTGTTGCGGATGGGTTCATTACATCGTGGGCGAAGCGCGCAATTAAAGAAGCACTTTCCTCTTGCTGTAGTTCACTAAGATCTTTGACGATCACTAAAGATCGAACACCAATCGGCAATGTCTGAATCTTGCCCCCTTTATCCCATAATGCGGGATCACCACCAAGAGACATCCAAACTTCGCGACAGTGATAGGTTTTACCATCTCCTGCTGTTCCTGTGACAATTTGTGATATGGGGGCAGGGCTTTTGAAATTATCGACTAATTTATCAATGAGCGGTGCAGGAAGTTTAATAGGCGTAATTGCGTGGCGTTTCAGTGCGCGCTGGATGGATTCGTCATACATGTTGTCATTTGTGGGAATAGGACCGTAATTCCGTAGGAAGCGTATCCATGCTGCTGTAGACGAATTAATTGTCAATTTATTATCCTTCCTTTCATCTCGATAAAGTTTCATAATAAGTATCTTGTCAATACATCATCTGATACATAGTGTAAAATTGACCTTCTGCTACCAATATTAATTCATTTTATTTTTTTATTTACATAAATAATTCGAAAATTTTATAAAATTTTGATTTTCGTTAGGAGGTTGTTGTTAAATTTATGTTTTTTTGGATATTGTAAGAAAATAGAGTGTTTTTTTAAGATGAGGAATTTATACATCTTCTTTTTATAATATTTATTTATAAAATTTAAATAAATTAGGAGAATATATTTTTCATGTTTCAATTTATTTCATCGGTAAGCAATTCTTCATCATGTAGAGGGGGCATGCCTGGTAATGCCGAGCGATCATCGGCTACGAGGGGAGAGTATCCGTAGCATCATGATTTCATTCCAATAGATGAGGAGAATGGGATTATAGCTCGCGCCGCTGAGACCATTTGCGACAAAGTATATCCGTAATAGCCTCATGGAGCACTGCCGGGCTTTTTCACGGAGGTGTGTATCACTCCTGTGTTTGCTGTGTGATTGGAATAGTCGATAATGTTTCTGAATAATCTCTAAATTGCTCTAGATCTTCTTGGTTTATTCCGGAGCGGCAGAGGTGGACTGTTCCGCTTGCTATCCCCCTGATGGTTCCTCTGTGGTGGTGTTTGGCTTCTTTTCTGTGTAACGACATTTTCTATGTGTTGATCGTAGTTGAGTTTAGTGTCGATATAGGTGGCCCGGCATATCTCTTCTACTTCTAAGCCGCGTGCCACTTAGCTTTTGTGTTGGTAAAGGTGAGCATCTTAGGGCGCAGGCGGGACTGAGCTGTTGTTCCAAGTGCTACAGCAGGTCCAGGCTTGCCGGATTGGTTGGGAAATGGAGCCTAGTATAAGCCTCAAGGAAATCTTAATGGGATAGTTATCATTGTAGATTTTATATAGTATTTTTACAAATAAAAAATTATTTGACTTTTCATAAATGATGGTTGAGTTATTCAATTTTTACTTATATTGTTATAAATACATCAAAGGTTTTCAAGAAGGATTTCGGGGAAATAGAAAGGAGAGTGAGCTTTGGTGCTTAAAATAAGTATAACCTGACTGGAAGTTTGCGAATTAATTTATATTTCTGACTAGATAGACACATCTCTTATTTGCGCTGTTTAGCAAGAGTAGTTACAAACCTAGGGGCTGAGCGAGGCAGGTTATGTAAAGCTACATTTAACGCAATATTGGCGTCCCGTACGGGATTCGAACCCGTGTTGCCGCCGTGAAAGGGCGGTGTCCTAGGCCTCTAGACGAACGGGACAAGAGGCTGTGTTGAGGCGCTTTGTAGAGATAATGCTGGGGGGCGTCAAGGCTGGAAATGGACTTTTGTGGAGGTTTTTGAAAAAATAATTTCCAGAATATGCCAACTGATTGTTCTGGTTAAAATGGCATGATGAATCCTGATTAAGGCCAGCAAACGCACATGCCAATCAAGCATTTCATAAAAGGCCTAACGGTTTGTTACTTTGTCTGCGCAGTTACGGTAGCAGCATCTGCGCAAAGCAGCTTGCATAATATTGCAGTCTGTCAGCTTACGGCTGGGCATCCTGTATTTTGCAGTAAGCCTTTTACGGGAAAGGCCGTAATGCCGTTACCATTGGGAAGCGATGCATATTATACATGTTCAATTACAGCAGGAAATATCACATTCTGCGCTGCACCTTATACAGGTAGGACGGTCATTCAGCAGCTCAATGGTGTGTATGCATCATGTTTGATTGAGCTTGGACAGGTAAAGTTTTGTAATCTTCCTTATACCGGCCGCGCTGTTATTCCCGCATGGTAGGGAAGGTTTTACAGGCCAAGTTCTAACAATTTTTTCTGCAGAGAAAGGGGCAAGCCTGTTGGTTGCGTTTCGGTTCCCTGTAAATCAGTGGGTGCATCTTGGCTTTGTAGGTACCGCCATCCTTGAAATGGCCGCATGGCGCGGGGTTCTACGGGAATAATCTTGGGGGAAAGCAAGATAAGTGTGCCCTGTGTACCATCAGCCCGTGTTGTGGTTTGAATATCCAGAATAGGTTGTCGGCACAAAATAAGCCCGTTGATAACGCGATAAAGCGAACCACCATCCAGAAGGGCATCTTTCTGCTTGGGAAAAGAACGCGTATGCACCACAGGTAGGGGCGTATCATAATCAGGGTGGCTGCGCGTATTGAATGGCTGTTTTAACCGTTCACTCAGATCTTCGAGTGATTCAACGCCGACAGCCAGCTTGATCAGATTAAGCATTTTTTCAATGTAGTGTGCTCCTTACGCCAGACAAGGCTCTATTTTTAAAGCACCAACGCGTGCAATAGGGCTTCTAGCCGCAATCGGCCTTCTTCTGTCGCGTATAAATGGGTAGGAGTATGCACAAGGTAGCCTTCTTCCACCGCAGCCGCCAGAATAACCGGGTCTAGGGTTTCGGTTAGTTGCAGGCCTGTGCGGGCCTGGAAGTGGCTAAGAGCAATGCCTTCCTGTAAACGCAGGCCCATGAGCAACATTTCTCGCGCACGTTCCTGCGGTACAAGCGGCTCCTGAGATGTCTGGCCAGAACCCGTGCGTTCTACAAGCTCGGCCCACGGTTCGGGTGCACGGTGCCTGCGTGTGGCATAAAGCTGGCCATCTAGCGTAATGCGCCCATGCGCACCCGGGCCAAGGCCTAGATAATCACCATAATGCCAGTATGTCAGGTTATGGCGGCTTTCACTGCCCGGTTTGGCGTAGTTGGAAACCTCATACGCATTCAGCCCATGTGCATGCGTAATGGCCGTTGTTGTTTCATAAAGTGCGGCGGCTGTTTCCTCATCCGGTAGGCTGAAACTGCCTTGCCGGTAAAGGGCTTCAAACTTGGTGCCGGGTTCAATGGTTAACTGATAGAGCGAGACATGATCTGCCACCAGTTGTAGCGCTGTCTCTAGCTCCGTTTTCCATGCTGCCACGCTCTGGTTGGGGCGGGCGTAAATCAGGTCAAACGTAATGCGGGGGAACAATGAACGTGCAAGTTCCAGCGCAGCCAGTGCCTGTGTGGCGGAGTGCTGACGGCCCAAAAAATGCAAAGTCTCATCATTCAGGGCCTGAATACCGAGGGAAACACGGTTGATTCCGGCCTGCCTGAAATCTTTCAACCTTTCAGCTTCTACGCTGGTTGGGTTAGCTTCCAGCGTAATTTCAAGGTTGGGAGCCGCATCGAATAGAGATGTGGCATCATCTATCAGGTTCGCGACCGTTTGCGGGGCCATGAGAGAAGGTGTACCGCCCCCAAAAAAGATGGATGTCAGGCGGCGGCGGCCCAAACGGTTTGCCTCGTGCGCAAGCTCTGTGCGGAGGGCTTGCGCAAAGCGCGCCTGTGGAATTTCTGCCCGTACGTGTGAGTTGAAGTCACAGTACGGGCATTTGGCCAAACAGAATGGCCAGTGGATGTAAAGGGCGAGTGCGTCCTGTTCCACAGTGTTAGATAGCCACTTTCACGCCCAGTTCCACAACACGATCCGGCGGAATACGGAAGAATTCCATGCTGGAGGTAGAGTTGCGGAGCATGAACAGGAAGATGGACATTCTCCAGCGCGACATGCGCGGCACAGAAGACCGGGTAATCAGTTCGCGGGATGTGAAATAGGATGCCTGAAGGGCATCAAAATCCACACCGTTGGCTTTCAGTTCTTCCAGCGCGCGGGGGATGTTGGGCATTTCCATAAACCCGTAGCGCAGCACAATGCGGTAGATATCTGGGGCCAGTTCTTCCACAGCCACGCGGTGTCCACGTTCTGCTTCTGGTTGATCAAGGTTCTGCACGGTTACGAACAGCACATGATCATGCAGGATCTTGTTATGGCGTAGATTATGCAGCAGGCACGGAGGCACAAAGTCTGGTGTGCTGGTCATGAACACAGCCATGCCGGGCACACGGATGATGCGGGACTGCGGAAGCCGGGCAATAAAGGACCCCATAGGCAGACTATCTTGCCGCTGGCGTGCAATAATAAGGCTGCGGCCTTTTTTCCATGTGGTCATCATCAGGGTCAGCACACAGCCAAGCAGTACTGGCACCCAACCGCCATCAGGAATTTTAAGGGCGTTGGCAGCGAAGAAGGTGCTGTCCAGCAGCAGGAAGCCACCAAATATGGCTCCCACTTTCCATGCAGGCCAGTTGAAGTGGCGATGGAAAACGACAATGGCCAGAATAGAGGTGCAGATGAACGTGCCCGTAACCGCAATACCATAGGCGGAGGCCAACGCATCTGAGCTACGGAAAGCCACCACCAGCAGCACGGCCCCAACAGCAAGGAAGCGGTTGAAGTCTGGTAGATAAATCTGGCCTTCTTCTTCTGCATTTGTGTGGGTAATGCGCAGCCGGGGCATATAGCCTAGCTGGATTAACTGGCGACAGATGGAAAAGCCGCCGGAAATACCGGCCTGACTGGCAATAACAGTGGCAAAGGTAGAAAGCACCACCATTGGCCCCTGCATCCAATGTGGACACAGCAGGAAGAAGGGGTTTGCCAAGGCTTTGGGGTCAGCAATAACCAGTGCGGCCTGCCCAAAATAGTTGAGCACCAACATGGGCAGCACAAAGAAAAGCCACGCATAGCGGATAGGGGCACGGCCAAAATGGCCCATATCAGCATACAGAGCTTCCGCCCCGGTAACGCACAATACGACAGAGCCGAGAGCCAGGAAGGAAAGCTTGCCGTGGTAGAAGATGAATTCCAGCGCATAGGTGGGTGAAAGCGCCATGAGAATAGCTGGGTGGTGCAGAATTTCCATCAGCCCCAGCACACCCAATGTGCCAAACCACAACAGCATGATTGGCCCAAATATGGTGCCCACCTTGCCTGTGCCAATCCACTGCACGCTGAACAGGCTGATGATCACCAATATGGCTACGGGTATCACAAAATCATGCGCCGCAGGCACGCTCACTTCCACGCCTTCAATGGCGGAAAGCACGGAAATGGCAGGGGTAATAATGCCATCACCAAAAAACAGACAGGCCCCAACAATACCAACCAGCCCTAATATCCATCGGGTTCTTTGGTTGATAACCACGCGTTGGGCGAGGGACATAATGGCAAGGATACCGCCCTCACCATTATGGTCCGCCCGCATGATCAGGATGACGTATTTAACCGTGACAATCAGGATCAGCGTCCAGAAAATCAGGCTGGCAACGCCCAGAATTTCCCACGGGGCTACCTGATGATGTCCCGAAATAACCTCGACCGTAGAGCGGAAGGCATAAAGTGGGCTGGTGCCGATATCACCATATACAACGCCCAACACACCCAGCAGAGCGGCAAAGCCAACAGGGGCGGCAGCGTGCTGCGGTTGGTCGGCGTCAAATTCCGTAATGCGCCGCGGTTCCGGCGCTGAAGCCACATGCGGCTGATCTCCTGTAGGGGGAGAACCAGCCGATTTGTTGGCGGGGTCAGTCATGGTGTCTCTGGCTCCACGTCAGTCTTGCAGGGGCACGTTGCCCCGTTCGCCCTGCATAAAGGGCGCAGATAGGTGGAAGCAAGGCATACTGGCCTCCACCCACAAAATGAAAATCAGGGAGAAGGTGGCCGCGGACCAAAAATTGCGGTGCCAACACGCACAAGAGTTGCCCCTTCGGCAATGGCCTGCGGGTAATCGGCAGACATTCCCATGGAAATAACAGGAAGCCCATGTTCCTGCGCCATGCTGCGCAAAAGCCTGAAATGCGGCACAGGGTCTTGCATGGCGGGCGGAATGCACATCAGGCCTTGCAGTTTGTCCCCAAACTGTTGGCGGCAGGTGCGGATAAAGCTATCTGCTTTTTCACGCGGGACACCAAATTTCTGGGGTTCATCACCTGTGTTGACCTCAATCAACAGCTTAGGCAGGCGGCCTTCTTTATCCGCTGCTTTGAGCAGGGCTTCTGCCAGTTCTGGCCGATCCAAGCTTTCTATCACGTCTGCAATGCGCACCGCATCACGCGCTTTGTTTGTTTGCAGGCCGCCAATTAGGTGCAATCGGAGGTCAGGATAAGTTGCCCGCAGGGCGGGAAACTTGCTGGCGGCTTCCTGCACCCGGTTTTCTCCAAACACACGCTGGCCTGCGGCAAGGGCTTCCTGCACGCTTTCAAGCGGATGGAATTTGGAAACGGCAACCAGCGTAACAGAGGCGGGATCCCGGCCTGCTGCGTGTGCTGATGCGTCAATATTCTGGCGAACGGCAGCAAGCCGGTCCGCCAGAACAGATGAGGGAAGGGTGGATGGTGTTTCCATGAGGCGTCAAAATTCTTGAAGATGCGCACTTGGTCAAGTGCCGCAAACGCCGCATACCTATGTTGAGGTGGGAAGATAGTCTTTTCAGGCGTCTAGAAGGTCTTGGTCTAAAGCGCCTGAAGAATGCCTAGTATAAAAGCAATTTTATACTGCAAGAGAATCGACTGTTAAGATAATTTTACCCAAATGGTGCCCATCTTCCATGGCCTGATGCGCAGCCGCAGCCTGTGCCAATGGGAAAGTTTGATGGATAAGTGGGCGTATTGTGCGGTTGGTCAGCAAAGGCCAGACTTTTGCTTTCAGGTCTTGTGCAATGCGGGCTTTGCTGGCGCTGTCACGTGGGCGCAACGTGCTGCCTGTTACAATAAGCCGGTGCGTCATAATCCGCACCAGATTGGCCTGTTCGGCCTTTGCGCCACCTTGCAGTGCGATAATGATGAGCTTGCCATCGAAGGCAAGGCTTTTGAGATTTCGCTCAAAATAAGGGCCACCCACCATATCAAGAATAACGTTTACGCCTTCGCCTTTGGTGTGCTCCGCAATGCGTTCGGCAAAATCTTCCGTCTTGTAGTTAATGGCCTGCGCACCCAGTTGTTCGCACAGAGCGCATTTTTCATCCGTTCCGGCCGTTGCAAAAGGCGTGCCACCAAAAGCTTTAACAAGCTGAATAGCAGTTGTGCCAATGCCGCTACTGCCACCATGGATCAATACCCGTGCATTTTTAGGCAGCATGGTGGGCATGAAAAGATTGGACCACACGGTAAAAAAGGTTTCCGGCAGGGCCGCGGCCTCTATGGCGTTAAAGCCCTCTGGCCAAGGTAGACACTGCCCGGCAGGCACAAGGCAATATTCTGCATATCCGCCCCCATTGGCCAAAGCGCATATGCGGCTCCCTATAGCGGGCATTGTAACGCCTTCTTGCGGCAGACCGTGTGCAATAACTTCTCCAGCTATTTCCAGCCCCAACCTTGGGCTGGCTCCGGGCGGAGGTGGATAAAGCCCTTTGCGCTGCATGATATCCGGCCGGTTTACGCCAGCAGCCATCACGCGTACCAGCACTTCTCCTCGGCCGGGTTGCGGAACCTGAATGGTTTCCAGGTGCAGGACATCGGGTGCGCCTGCCTGCGTAAAGCAGATGGCTTTCATGGTGGAAGGCAGAAGGGTGGGAGCAGGCATAGATAATTCCGCCGTCTGTAGTGGTTAACCAAAAGCATTTAACGTGGCTGCATACCGTATGGATAACGTATGCGACTTCACGTCCACGCTATAATTAACAGTTTTCTCTGGTTTGTGATGTGCTAGCGCCGGTGTTTTTCTCCGGCGAGCTCTCGGCGGGTGCGTTCCAGTTCTTCTGCATAGCGGCGCAAAACATAGCGTTCACTCAGTATGCCAAGCACATTGTGGTCTGTGTCTGTCACAGCCAAAGCGGGCAAGCCTGTGCGTTCAAATGCAGCCAAAGCGCGGGAGAGACTGTCTTCCGGCGCCAGAACCATGCTGTCTGGCGGTAGCAGGTTTTGTAAGGGCTGATTGGCTGGTGTTATCATGGACTGGACTTGCGCATACTCAACCAACCCCATGCAATGGTGCTGTCTATCCAGCACAACAATGTAACGGGGTGCGCGGCCCGTAAACGCAGTGCGCGCTTGGGCCACGGGGGTTTCAGCCAGTAGGGTATCGACTTGCGTGCGCATCATTTGCCCCACGGTGAGCGTGCGCATCCAGCCAACATCTACGCCAGAGCGAATGTTTTCTCCACGTAGGTGAAAGCGCCATGTGGTGAAGGAGTAACCAAAAATACGCCGTGTGGTGAGGGAGGATGTAATGGCTGCCAGCGCTACTGCTGCTGTCATGTTGGCGCTGTGAGTTGTTTCCAGCGCCAACAGAATCATGGTGAAGGGGCCACCAATAATGGTTGTTGCCAGCGCACACATGCCAGCAACGGTGCAAAGCGTAATGGGCAGAGAAAGAAGAGGTGTTGTAAGCCCCGTAAAGGCTGCTCCCGTTAGAACGCCTAGGTAAAGCGACGCAAAAAAGAGACCACCACGAAAGCCACTGCCAATGGAAATGGTGGAGGCCAGAGCTTTCAGCAGAAGTAGACCTATGGCTAGCCATAATGTGGGCGGCATAATCAGCCCTTCCCGCATGGCCATGTGCCCAGAAGACAACACAGATGGGGAAATCAGAGCCAGTAACCCAACCAGTAATCCACCTACTGCCGGACGCAACCAAAGAGGGGGCAGAATACGACGGAAAAGGGATTCCGTCAGTGTCACACTTTTCATCAGCCCAACGCCGATAAAAGCTGTGGCAATGCCCAGCAGTATGAGGAACGGGTATGCCAGCGGTGGAATGGTTTGTGGCAGTATAAGAGAAAGTTCTGGCAGATTGGCTCCGGCAAGATGCACAACAGCCAAAGCGCAGAGAGATGCGCATGCGACAGGTGCAAGTAGGGGAAAGGCGTAAGAGCCAATAACCAGTTCAAATGCGTAAAAAGCTCCTGCTAGAGGGGCATCAAACGCAGCGCCAATAGCGCCTGCTGCACCACACCCTACCAACAGGCGTATATCTGCACGGTGCATGCGGAGGTTTCGCCCAATGCGAGAGCCAAACGCGGCACCAATCTGGCTGAAACCGGCCTCTAACCCAATAGACGCACCACAACCGTTTGAAAGAACAGTTTGCCCGGCAACAATCAGGCTGTCTTTCAGGTTCATGCGGCCGCCATGCAGGGCATTGGCCTCAATAGGGTCTACAGGCCGATGGCGTTGGCGGGTAAGGGCGAGATTCCATAACCCAAGTAGCAATCCCCCAAAGATGGGAACCAGCAGGGCGTGCAAGGGCGTAATGTGTTGCAGGCCAGAGAGTCGGGAATGACCGGGAGCCAGAATCTGATGAACCAGAAAGGTTGCTTTGGTCATAAGGCTGACGGCACCACCAGCCAGCAGACCGATAAGAACAGCCAGCACAACAAGCCATAAAGAGTCCGTACGTACCAAGGCACGTAAGGTCAGCAAAAGGCGCGCAGGTGTTTTATGAGTGCGCAGGTGGTCCAGCAATCCTGTCATGGATCGGACATAACAGGACGGCTGAGCAACGTCCAACACATCACATAAGTGTCATGCACTTTTATGACATATGATGCATGTAGGTTATGGAGCAGGCGGTTTTCCTGCCAAAATAAGATCAGCTTCCTGATCTGTTAACGGATAATGAAAGAACTTGCGATAGAAGGCCTGTGTGGCCTTGTGCATATCCGTATCTGCAAAAAGATCTGGGTGCAGTTTTTGTGCAACCCATTGGAGTTGCAGCAGCTCTTCTGCTCCGTATCTGTCCCACGCAAATACGCCTCGTGGGTTTATCCATGCCCGCCCGTTTTTGAAAGCAGCCAGAGATCTTAGGGGAGAAGCCGCATCTGGCATGCCTGCGGAGGCTCCGATAATAATGACATCCGGGTTCCACACAGCAATCTGCTCAAAAGAAACAGGGCGATGGTTACCGCTGACCGTAGCGGCATTTTGCCCACCAGCGGTTTGTATCCACGCATCTATCAGCGTGTCTGTGCCATCAATCTGCAACGGGTTCAGGCGCGCAATATGCAAAACGCGCGGGCTCTCTTTGGCGGGTGCATTGGCTAAACGGGTGCTTAATTGCTTAAGCGTTGCTTCCATATCCTGTCTGTAGGACTGAGCCGCCCTGGAGGCTTCTGGCGTATCCAGTGCTTGGGCTGTCATGTCCATGGATTTTAGCATTTGCGGCAGAGTTGTATATTCCGCACATAAAGTGGGCACGCCCATTCTACGCAGTTCTTCGGCCTTTGTGGCTGTTGGCACAAAGGCCAGACCGATGTTGAGAGCCAGCAGATTTTCTGCACTGGCGGTATCAGGCCGCACACCCGTATGGGCGTTTTTCATGACAGGTGCGACCTTGAACAGCCAAGGGCTATCTACCGGGTTTTCAGCAGAAACCCGGATGCGGTCTGCTGCCCCCAGCATGACGGAAATTTCGTTATGGGCAAACCATAGGTCTGCAATGGGTGGGTGGTCATCCTTGATCTCAACGGTATGACCACTCATATCCGTAACGCTGCGTGCCATGGCGGCAGGGGCAATAAAAGAGCCTAACCCCGTAATCAGCAGGGTGGAGCAGCAAAGACGTGTCAGCAATGAAGCCATGGAATGTATCCTATTTTTATATACGATAGGATACAGATAAATGCACCACAAGCACCATGTTGACGCGGATATGGTGAAGCATTGGAGGAAAGAGCGTGCGGAAGCACAAGGTTATGCTGGGGGGTAAACTGCTTTATCAGGCATCTCAGCTTTCACATGCTCAACGCTTTGCAAAGGCACGGCAGGCCGAAGGTGTGCCATGCCACGTTGTGCCAGATGAAACGCCTAAACTACCCCGTAAGGTGAGAATCAATAGCCTCACCGGTAAACCGTATCGCAAGGTGACATCGGAAAAAGCAGAGCGTTAACTGCTGCGCTCCGGGCAAAAATTATACAAGCACCGAGCGGTTGTTGCGCCATGCCTCTTCCAGCGCATCTGCCGGGTCTGCATGAGGGGCACTCCAGCTTCCTTCTTTGTCCGGTGCGTGTGTAAGTGCACGCCATGTGGCTTCACCAGTCTGACGTTCCAAAGCAATATGCCAGCCCGGTGGAATACGTGTGAGCAAGCGCTCCATTTTCTGCCCGGATGTAAGCGGTTTAGCGTAATTATGTCCCACTATCTTCTCCCGTAGCGTTTACATATTGGAGGGAAGAGTTCTCAAGCGCGTTAGAATTTCAGCAATCACCTCGGCAGGTTCAGGCAGCACGGAAAAAGTGAGAGCCTGTTCATCTGCCTGTGGTGGCTCCAACGTTTGTATCTGGCTGGGTAGTAAGGAGGCTGGCATAAAATGGTCGGGCCGCGTTTTTAGCCTTTGTGCCAGAACAGATGTATCTGCGCTTAAATAGATAAATAAGGGTTTTACGCCATCTTGCCGAAGTTGATCACGGTAAATGCGGCGGAGGGCAGAACAGGCAAGAATACCGCCTGTTCCGGCTTTTTGTTTTTCTGCCAACCAAGCATGGCAGCGCGTTAGCCAGCCTTGGCGATCTTCATCTGTAAGTGGGATGCCGTGAGCCATTTTTTCAATGCTGGAAGGAGCATGCAGGCTGTCTGCATCCAGCCACGGCCATCCCAACTCATTATGCAGGCCTTCGGCCACAGTGCTTTTGCCAGATCCGCATACGCCCATAACAACCAACAGATGCCGGGTAATACCCTGAGCTGCCGGTTGGGTAGGGAGTGTGCTGTCTGTGGGGTAGGCAGAAGCATTCTGTGGCATGAGTGATATTTTAATCCTGTTGCGGGGTGAGGATGCGTATGCCTTCTGGCCCAGCGGTAATGGTTTGGCACGCCATATGCAGGAACAGCCCGTGTTCAACCACGCCAACAATTTCCAGAATGGAGCGGCCCAGTTTTTCAGGTTCCATCATGGGGCCAAATACGCAATCCATGATCAGGTTCTTTTCATCGGTCAGATAGAAAGATCCATCACGGTTACGCCGTGGTGTGACGTGTGCGCCCAATTCACCCAACTGGCGTGCAACGT
The DNA here is from genome assembly GCF_000285275.1 of Acetobacter pasteurianus subsp. pasteurianus LMG 1262 = NBRC 106471. Lineage (GTDB taxonomy): Bacteria > Pseudomonadota > Alphaproteobacteria > Acetobacterales > Acetobacteraceae > Acetobacter > Acetobacter pasteurianus. The sequence goes on along the minus strand of NZ_CADO01000006.1, from coordinate 80,086 downwards.
TTTCCCAACCAAAAGGAATAACCTCTACGGGCAGGGGGCATTTTGCACCCAGATGATCCACGTATTTGCTGGCGTCGGCCACCACAACAAACTGCTTTGCGGCAGAGGCAACAATTTTTTCCCACAACAGAGCGCCCCCCAGACCTTTAATCAGGTTGAGGGTGCGGGGTTCAATTTCATCTGCCCCATCTATGGCGATATCCAGCTCAGGCTGTTCCCCAAAAGTGGTGAGGGGAATCCCTTCTTCTTTGGCCTGCTTTTCCGTAACACTGGATGTGGGAATGGCACGGATACGCAGCCCTTCTTCCCGCACACGGCGGCCGAGTTCAGCAACAACAAATTTGGCGGTAGAACCCGTGCCAAGGCCAACGGCCATACCATCCTGCACAAGGGATGCGGCCTTGATGGCAGCCTGCTGTTTAAAGGCGGCAGCGGGATCGGGCGGTGTTGCGGTCATGCCTGTTTGTATCCTGTTAGTTCTGCGGTGCTGGAGCGGCTGGTTGATCTAAAAACCAGATCAGATCTCCTGCACTGGTAATGGCACTGGCGGGGCAGGCGGGGTCCTGCGCTCTCACGCGGGCAACGGCTTCTTTTTTATCCGCCCCTTCTACCAGAAAAATAACATGCCGGCTGGCATGAATGGCCGGGTATGTCAGCGTCAGGCGTGTGTGAGGGGCAACGGGAGGCACGCAAGGGGCAACCCATGCAGTACGTTCCTGCAATACCGGCTGACCGGGGAAAAGTGAGGCTGTATGGCCATCAGTGCCCAAGCCCAGCAGGTTCACGTCAAAAAGTGGTTTGTCTGCCTGTAGCGCATCTCCCTGATAGATCTGTTTCAGGGTTGCTTCATATTCCTTGGCAGCCTGTTCTGCCGTGCCTTTGTCTGGCATGGGAAAAATGTTTTCTGCAGGTACAGGCACGCGGGAAAACAGCAGGCGGCGCATCATGCCATAATTGCTGTCTGCATGATCGTGCGGCACAAATCTGTCATCACCCAAGAAAAACTGCATGCGCTGCCACGGAAAGCGGCTGACATAGGGTTCTTCTGTCATCAGGCGGTAAAGGTGCTGCGGTGTGCTGCCTCCGCTAAGTGCGATGCGGAAGGGTGCTTCCGGGCGCTGGAGTGTCTGTTTTACAAGCCAATCAGCCAGATCATGCATCAGGCTGTCTCGTGTTGCAGAAATGTGCAGGGCACCGTTGGCGGTATTCTGTTCTGTCACGATACTGTCTTTCCTGCCGTGTCTGAAAGAGGAGCCACGCGGGGCAATACAAACTGTTCCATAGCTTTGGCCCAGCCATCTTCCGAATTAGGGGCGGTTACGAAATGCGCCGTTTCTGCCACTTCCGGTTTTGATTGCCCCATGGCGATAGAAAGCCCACCAATGGAGAGCATGGGCACATCGTTGTTCATGTCCCCAATGCAGGCCACTTCTTCTATGGAAATATTATAAAAGCTGGCCAATTGGCGCAGGGCATAGCCCTTGTTGGCATCTTTGGGGGTGATATCCAAAAAGCACTGGCAAGAGCGGGCTACGCTGGCGCGGCCTTCAAGCAACTGCCCGATCTCCAGTTCCTGACGCATCAGGGCTTCATAATCGGCGGAAGATCCGGTCACCTTGCCAACATCCTGCCGGTAATCATCAAAGAATGGCACGGCGGTAGGTGTCATGCGCACGGCTTTTGCTTCGGGTTCTACGTAAGCGCCGGTTGCATTGGTTACCAACCATTCGTGCCCACGGAACAGCCAAGCATCAATGTCGTGCACCTTGAGCATATCCAGTGTTTCCTGAACAGCTTCCGGGTCTAATGAAAGGCGAGAGCGAATTGTGCGGTCTGCATTAAAAATGGTGCCACCGTTTAACGCGCCATAAGGCGTGTGCAGGCCCAGCACGTCAAAATACATTTCCATGCCACCCGGAGGGCGGCTGCTAACAAGACAGACAGGCACACCGGCCTGTTTGAGAGTTTGGATAGCGGCAATGCTATGGCGCGTGACCTGTTTTTCAGGCGTAAGCAGCGTGCCATCCATATCAGACACAACAAGGCGGATGCGGGAGGCAGGCGGACGGCCCGGGTTGAGTCCGTTCTGTCCGTTATCTGTCATACTTCCCGACTCCTACCTTGTGTCTAAAATGTTATTTTAGTTCTTGTTTTCTACGTGGCCACCAAAGCCAAAGCGCATGGCAGATAGCACTTTTTCTGCAAATGTGTTGCCGCTGCGTGAACGGAAGCGCGTGAACAGTGCGGCTGTCATCACCGGCACAGGCACGGATTCTTCAATAGCGGCTTCAATTGTCCAGCGGCCTTCACCAGAATCACTGACTTCACCGCTGAATTCAGAAAGCTCACCATTTTTGGCCAGAGCCTGAGCGGTAAGATCCAGCAACCAGGAAGATACCACGCTGCCACGGCGCCAAACTTCGGCAATGTCCGCCATGTTGAGGGAGAAGCGTTCATCTTCTGCCAGCAGTGGGGAATCCTTGCGGTACATCACGTCAAAGCCTTCAGCAAAGGCCTGCATCATGCCGTATTCAATGCCGTTATGAACCATTTTAACAAAATGGCCTGACCCGGCTGGGCCGCAATAGAGGTAGCCCTGTTCCGCACGGGGGTCGAGATCTGCACGGTCACGGCCCGGCGTGCGCGGGATATCACCAATGCCCGGCGCCAGAGAGGTCAGAATGGGGTCAATATAATCAGCGGCTTCACGCGGGCCGCCATACATCATGCAGTAGCCGCGGTCCAAACCCCACACACCGCCAGATGTACCAACATCAATGTAATCAATGCCTTTTTCAGCCAGCACTTTGGCGCGGCGGATATCGTCCTTGTAGTAGGTGTTGCCACCATCAATAACGATATCACCTTTTTGCATCAGGCCAGCCAAGGCCATCACGGTTTCTTCCGTAATGGCACCAGCCGGAAGCATGGACCACACAATCTTTTTGGGTCCGTTCAGCTTTTCTACCACATCGGCAAGGTTGCTGGCGGCAACAGCACGACCGGCTTCTGCGCGGGCAACGGTTTTTTCCACCATTGCGGTATCGCGGTCATAAACGACAACGTCGTGCCCGTGCCGTGTCAGGCGGACGGCAATGTTGCCGCCCATTCTGCCCAGTCCAACAATGCCAATCTGCATCATGTTCTCCTGTTTAATATTTTACAGGGCGTCATGCAGGGCAGAAGCAAGCGCTGCAAGGCCTTCTTTGAGATTTCCTTTAATATGCACCCGCAGGGCACGGCGCTTGCGTTCGGCCAGCACATCAAAATCACCACGGGCCTGAGCGGCTTTTACAACGCCAAAGGAATAGCCAGTGCCGGGCACGGGCAGGTCTCGCGCATCATCTGCCGTAATTTGCAGGAACACCCCTGTGTTGGGCCCACCTTTGTAAGCCTGACCGGTGGAGTGCAGGAAGCGCGGACCGAACTCTGCTGCCGTGGCAATGGTTTTGGCATCACGCACATGCAGGCGCGCATGCTGGATCCATTCCAGTGTTTCACGGTTGCGTTCAATATAAGCCAGAAGCCCCACGTAATCCCCAGCTTTTACGCGGTCAAAATGTGCTTTCAGGATAGCTGTGGCCGTATCTCCCTTAAGGGCGGCCGCATTTGCCTGATCTGCAAAAAACACCAGCGGGCCGTGCTGCGCAAAGGGTTCTTCTGCGGGCAGTTTGCCAGTTTTTTCGTAAGCTTCCATCAGCTTGCGCGTTTCGATCTTGGTGGATTCAACATCCGGCTGATCGAACGGATCAATGTTCAGGAAAGCACCAGCAACAGCGGTGGCAATCTCCCAACGGAAGAATTCCTGCGCAATCTGACGCTTGTTATGGAAATTGATGGTGATAACAGGCTGCCCGGCATCAATCAGGGTTGAAATGGCTTCGTCCTGCTCATGCCGATGTTCTGTTGCAAGGCGCAGATAAACAAACAATCTATCCTTGCCGTAGCGCTTGGGGCCGCCCAGCGTTTCATCATCAATGGGGATGATGCCTTTGCCATGCTTGCCGGTGGATTCAGCAATAAGCTGTTCCATCCAAGCGCCAAAGTCCATGATCTGTGGGGTAGCAATAATTGTGAGCTTATTCCGCCCGAACTGTGTGGCGGCAACACCCATAATAGTGCCGAGCAGCACGCCGGGGTTGGATACGGGCGGTACGCTACCATCGCACATGCGTACGCCACGTAGCGCGTCTTCAAGGAACAGGCGTAGCGGCACACCGGCTGCGGCTGCAGGCACCATACCAAAGTTGGAAAGCACGGAGTAACGGCCACCAATTTGCGGGTCACCAGCAAAAATCTTCCAGAATCCCTCAGCCTTGGCATAGGCCTCCAGCTTGGATCCGGGGTCTGTGATGGCTACAAAATGAGAGCCCGCTTTTTCTTTCAGCGCCCGTTTGGCCAGATCCTGAAAATAGGCCAGCATGATATTGGGCTCCAGCGTGCTGCCGGATTTGGAGGCCACAATAAACAGCGTGTGGTGCGGATCTATCTTTTTCTCAAAAGCGGCAACCTGCTGCGGATCTGTGCTGTCCAGCACGTAAAGATGGCCAAAGCCTTCGTGCTTGCCAAAGGTCATGGCCAGCACTTCTGGCCCAAGACTGGAACCACCCATGCCCATCAGCAGAACCTGATGGAAGCCGCGGGCTTTTACTTCAGCCTGAAAGGCTTCCAGATCCCCAATATGGTTCAGGCGGTCATCTACCGTGTTCAGCCAGTTCAGCCATTTGGCTTCTGGGCCATTGGTCCAGACAGAGGCATCCTTGGCCCATAGACGGCGAATGGAGCCATCCTTACGCCAAGCGTTTAAGCCTTTATTTACGGCTTCCTGAAAATCAGCTGGCAGGCTTGTTTTCAGGGTGGTGAGCTTATCTCCCAGAAGGGTTGCCTGTTTGGCGGCAACAGAACCCAGCAGCCCATCAAAGGCATCTGCAAAGGACTGCACACCTTCATCTACAAGGGTTTTGGTAATACCTTCCAGATCCAATCCAAGGCGCTGTATATCTTCCATCACCTGTCGGGCGTTGGCGATATCTGTGCCCAGTGTTTCTGCCACGGCGCCGTGGTCACGGAAGGCATCCATGGTGGCGGGCGGCAGGGTGTTAACGGTCTGCGGGCCGATCAGGCTCTCAACATACAGCACATCGCTATAGGCTTTATCTTTGGTGCCGGTAGAGGCCCACAGAAGGCGCTGGGTTTGAGCTCCTGCATCTTCCAGCGCTTTCCAGCGCGGTGTCTGCATAATTTCCTGCCAGTACACATAGGCCATCTTGGCATTGGCAATGGCAACTTTACCGCGCAGGGCCTTTAGGGCTGCGGCGTCTTTATCCCCCGCAGCAACGCGCCGATCAATTTCTGCATCAATTTTGCTGTCAATCCGGCTGACAAAGAAGGAAGCAACGGATGCAACGCGAGACAGATCTCCGCCTTTGGCTTTCAGGTCTTCCAGACCGCTGAGCCATGCGTCCACCACGTCTTTATAAGCATTCAGAGAGAAAATAAGCGTGACGTTGACGTTAATGCCCGCAGCAATGCTGGCCCGAATAGCCGGAATGCTTTCTGGCGTTGCGGGAATTTTAACCATCAGGTTGGGCTCGGCCACATCTGCCCACAGGCGGGCAGCTTCATGTGCTGTGCCTTCCATATCCCGCGCCAGATACGGAGAAACTTCCAGGCTTACAAAGCCATCCTTGCCATGAGCCTGTTCATAAACAGGGGCCAGCACATGGGCCGCTGCCTTAATATCGGCAACTGCCAGCTTTTCGTAAAGCACGCCCGGGGCAACAATTTCATGCGCCAGAATATCACGCATTTGGGCATCATATTCCGTGCCTTCTCCCATTGCTTTTTGGAAGATGGCCGGGTTGGAGGTGACACCACGAATGTCATCATCCTGCACGAGGCGCGCCAGTGAACCATCTTCCACAAAGGAACGACGGATAAAGTCCAGCCAAGGGGACTGGTGGGCTTTTGCAAGTGCCCGTAGCGGATTGGCGCTTGGCGAGGCGGAGGATGTCATTGGTGGTTATCCTTTCTCCATCCTGCCCGATCAAAAACCGGGCAGGCCGATGTCATATAACGCGCGGTGAAAGATCAGGTTTGTTTAGCCTGCCTGCCGCTTGGCAGCTGCCAACACGGCTTCTGGCGTGAAACCAAATTTTTCAAGCAGTTTGCCCGCTGGAGCCGAGGCACCAAAGCCGTGCATGGCAATGATTTCACCCTTCGGTCCGGCATAGCGATCCCAGCCAATGGCGGAGCCTGCTTCTATAACCACACGTCCTGTTACAGCGGCGGGTAGCACGCTCTCACGGTAAGATTGTGGCTGCGCTTCAAAAAGTTCCCAACTGGGCATGGAAACAACGCGGGCCGGAACACCTTCTGCGCTCAGGGCTTCATACGCCCCTACAGCCAGAGAAACTTCGCTGCCCGATGCAATCAGGATAACCTTTGGTGTCTGCTCACTGCTTGCAAGAACATAAGCCCCTTTTGTGAGGCCAGAAGCCGGCGCGTAACGGGTACGATCAAGCGTAGGCAGATTCTGGCGGCTTAGAGCAAGAGCGGTCGGGCCATTGCGATGCTGGATCAGAAAACGCCATGCTTCGGCCACTTCATTGGCATCGGCTGGGCGCAGCGTTACCAAGCCCGGCGTAGCACGCAGCTGCACCAGTTGTTCGATGGGCTGATGTGTGGGGCCATCTTCGCCCACCCCAATGGAGTCATGGGTGAAGATATAAGTGACAGGCAGGCCCATAATGGAGGAAAGGCGGATAGGGGCCTTCATGTAATCTGAAAAAATCAGAAAGCCTGCCGCATAGGGGCGCAGGCCATACAGGGCCATACCATTTACAATGGCCCCCATGGCATGCTCACGCACCCCAAAGTGGAAATTGCGTCCAGCATAGCTCCCACCCCATTGAGCAGGCTGGAAGCTTTTTTCACCTTTTAGCAGCGTTTTGGTGGATGGTGCCAGATCCGCAGATCCGCCCAGCAGCCAAGGCAGACGGCCAGCTACAGCGTTAAGCACTGCACCAGAGCTGGCGCGGGAGGCCTCACCTTTTGCGCTGGTTTCATAAACCGGAATATCCGCATCCCAGCCTTCTGGCAGAGTGCCGTTGAAAATTGCATCCAGTTCTGCAGCCAAAGCGGGGTGCGAGGAATGGTAACTGGCAAACAGTTTGTTCCATGCAGCACTGGCGGCGGCCCCACGGGCCCCTAAACCATCCTGCATATGTTGCAGTGCTTCTGCTGGAACAAGGAAGCTACTGTCTTCCGGCCAGCCGAAAAACTTTTTGGTTTCACGCACTTCTTCTGCGCCCAAAGGTTCCCCGTGGGCGGAGGCCATGCCAGCTTTATTGGGTGCACCCCATGCAATAACCGAATGTGCAATAATAATGCTGGGGCGGCTGGTTTCAGCCTTGGCTTGAGCGATTAGCTGAGTGAAGGCTGCGGTATCATTGGCATCATTCAATTCCAGAACCTGCCAGCCATAGGCGGCAAAGCGTTCTGCTACATTTTCTGTAAATGCAATGTTGGTGCCGCCCTCAATGGAGATACGGTTGGAATCGTAAATCCAGATCAGGTTGCCAAGCTGAAGATGACCGGCAAGGGAGGCTGCCTCGCTGCTGACGCCTTCCATCATGTCACCATCACCACACAGGGTGTAAACATGATGGTTAAACAGCTCGAAACCTGGTTGGTTGAAGCGTGCAGCCAACCATTTTTCTGCCATGGCCATGCCAACGGAGTTACCACAGCCAGCACCCAGCGGGCCGGTTGTGGTTTCTACGCCGGTTGTGTGCCCATGTTCTGGATGGCCTGGGGTTTTGGAGCCAAGCTGGCGGAACTGCTCTAAATCAGCCGTTGTAAGGGCCGGAGCATTCGTAACCTTGCCGTTAGTCACCTGCCGGATACCAGACAGATGAATCATGGAATACAGCAGGGCAGATGCGTGCCCAATAGAAAGTACAAACCGATCCCGATTGGGCCACAACGGGTTGGTCGGGTCATAGTTTAAGAGGTTTTGCCATAGAGTATAGGTCAGCGGCGCCATGGACATGGCCGCCCCCGGATGGCCAGAATTGGCCTTCTGCACAGTGTCCATGACAAGTGCGCGAATGGTGTTGATGCACAGCGTATCAAGGCTGGATGCGCCACTGCCCTGCGTTTGTGCAGGTGCGCGAACAGGAGTGGGAAGAGAAACGCGCATGCAGACCTATCCTCCAGACTGGGCCGTAATTACGAATTATGGCCGGAAAGTTATGAGCACCCCTAAGTGGTGTGCCTTGTAAGAGTTCCGCACAATTCCACGGTTAGGCGTTTTTCGGCAAGAGATGATGACGCTTGGGCAGCTTTTTATGTTCAACAAGCCTGCTGTCATAACTCTGTGATTTTATGCCTGAAATGCTCTTTTTGCCTGAGCAGGGAGCAGGCGTGCCACTTGTGCGTTTGCGGTATGGACAAAGGGGCTGATATGGTTCTTTTTCTTAATAACGCGGCAGCGTAAGATAACCGTTGTTGCAAAACCATTCTTTTCCGGAGGTCAGTCATGACAGAAGTTTCTTCCCGGACTCCGTCCGAGCAGGGAACAGCCGCCCCGGCAACCGGTGGTGGCGCACAGGGCTTTACGCGTGAACAGATTGAAGCACTTTTCCTGAACGCTGCGCGGGAAGGGGATGCAGATATGCTGGCCCGCTTTTTGCAGGCGGGTATGGACCCGAATCTGCGGGCTGAAAAAGGCTATACGCCGCTTATCTTGGCTTCTTACAATGGGCATAAGGACGCCGTGAGCGTACTGTTGTCTCATGGAGCCAAGCCCGATTTGCAAGATGAAAAAGGGGCAACGGCGCTGGCCGGTGTGGCATTTAAAGGTGATATGCCTATTGCCACCATGTTGCTGGAAGCTGGAGCAGAGGTGGATATTCCCAACGCGGTTGGGCGCACACCTCTCATTTTTGCCGTGATGTTCGGGCGGGATGACATGGCGCTGTTGTTGCTGAAAGCCGGTGCTAACCCCACAGTGCGAGACGGTGAAGGCCTAAACGCCATAGATCTGGCCCGTAGGCAGGGCAAACCCGTACTTGAAGAAGCACTGAAAGCAGTGGCCGCCAGCCTCTCCTGAAAAAGGAGCGGCGGAATATTTTGGTTTTACACCTTCAGATAAGAAGGGATAAAGCGGCCTGACATCAGGCTGCTTTTGTTTTTTTGGATATAGATAGCATGAGTCGTTTCTGGAGCCCGCTTGTTCATAAGCTGACACCGTATGTTCCCGGTGAGCAGCCCAAAATGACCGATCTGATCAAGTTGAACACCAACGAATCGCCTTATGGTCCATCTCCGCGTGCGTTGGAGGCTATTCGTGCTGCGGATAATGACACATTACGTCTGTATCCAGACCCGGAAGCCTTGGCTTTGCGCACAGCTTTGGGGGCGCGTGTTGGTCTGGGGCCGGAATATGTGTTTGTAGGCAATGGTTCGGACGAGGTTCTGGCCCATGCGTTTCAGGCATTTTTTGCACACGGTGAACCGTTGCTGTTCCCGGATGTAACTTACAGCTTTTACCACGTATATTGCGGCCTTTATTCCCTGCCGTTCCGTACGGTTCCGCTTACGGATGATATGCAGGTAAATATTGCAGATTACGCAGGCCCATGCAGTGGGGTTGTGGTGGCCAACCCGAATGCTCCCACAGGCATTGCCCTGAGCTTGGCAGAGGTGCGCCAGCTTCTGGAACTCCACCCAGACCGTGTTGTGCTGATTGATGAAGCCTATGTGGATTTTGGTGCAGAAAGCGCCGTTTCCTTAATTAAAGATTATCCTAACCTCCTGGTTGTGCAGACTTTCTCTAAATCACGCGCACTTGCTGGCTTGCGGGTTGGTTTTGCATTTGGGCAACCTGAACTCATTGAAGGTTTGGTGCGCATAAAGGATAGTTTTAATTCCTATCCGCTGGATCGTCTGGCGCAGGTAGGGGCAACGGCTGCGGTGGAAGATGAGGCATGGTTTGCCTCCAGCGTGCAGAAGGTTGTTGCCAGCAGAACGGCGTTGTCAGAAGGGCTACAAAAACTCGGTTTTGATGTCTTGCCGTCCAAAGCCAATTTTGTTTACACTCGGCACCCGAACCGGAACGCAGCAGAACTGGCCACCCAACTCAGAGAGCGTGCCATTATTGTCAGGCACTTAAGGGGTGAGCGCACAGCTGCGTGGTTGCGCATTACGGTCGGCACAGATCAGCAGTGTGAAAATTTGCTTTCAGCACTGCGGGATATTCTGTGCAGCAATTCGCTTTAACCAGACCTTAAAAGTCTGCTTTTCTTACGCGTATAAAGGGCTTGCCTGCCGCTTTTTGCGGTGGGTGAACGTCTATGTGCGTTTGGCGCAGGTTTTTAACGGGTCATTTCTGCACTGTGCAGGCAGCGCGGCCATAACGTTGGCCGCGCCTTATTTTGTTGTAATGAGGTTCAGCTCATGCGTGCTTATCGTGGCCAGATGTCTGACAACCAGCCTATTCGTCGTTCTCTGCCAGAAAAACAGAAGCAGCTGCGCGATCTGAAGGAAACGCTGGGGGCAATGAAGGCTCATACCTCTCCGGCACTTAAGGAAAGCATACGTAAACGTATTGCTCAGCTAGAAGCCGAGCTTACAGCAGCACCCGTTCTTAAAGCTGCACGTAAGCAGCAGGATGGCACGCGCTCTGCGCGCCCGGCTGGTGGGGGTGCGAGCCGTCGTTCTGGCAGTTTGCAGACGCGATCATAAGTTAAGCATTGGCAAAAGGTGGTTTACCTGCCTTTTGCCAATTTCTGGCCCATGTTATGCAACCTGACTGGCGCTGGCGCCAAGAACAGGTTTTATTACGCAGCCCGCTTGGGGATATGCCCGTAAGAAAGCAGGGAGACCAGTGATGCCCAACCCACCATCAGCCGGAGCCCTGCCTGATCTTCTTTCTGAAGGAGGCACCCTTTTGCGGGATGGCTTGGTATGGGCCATTTTCTGCCGCCCGGGTAAGGAACCGGTAGAACTGGGGCGTGATGTTGTTACGCAGCGCCTGACAACCGGCAGCTTCCCCCCGGAACTGATGCAAGAGGATGGGTGGGCCTGGTTCCATTTTGATATCGTCCATACCCTTTCTCGCGCGCAGATTGAAAGCATACCTTCGTTACCTGAAGAAGTGCGTCAGGTTCTGACCAACCTGGAACGCAGCACCCGCCTGGAAAGTGAAGGCGATATTGTTTTTGGTGCGCTACCAGCGTTTGATGACACATCGACCGATGATGAAAGAAATGTCAGCACGTGGCGGTTTGCGCTGGAACCTGATTTACTGCTGACCACACGCAGGCACCCCATTCCAGCATTGGGTGTGGTGTATCACGAACTGCAACGCGGACTTGTACCCCGTTCTCCTGCCAAGGTGGTGGATAGAGCTCTTCTGGAATTTGCAGATACATTGCGGCGTGATTTTGCCCGGCTGGATGATCAACTGGATCGTGCAGAAGATGTGCTGCTCATGCTGGACCGCGATACAGATCTGGGCCGTATGAGCGGTCTGTTAGGTGTTGCCCGCCGTCGCTCTACGGAATTGCGGCGTGTTCTGGCTCCGGTAGATCGTATTTTCCGTGATGAAGAACTGGAACTGCCTGAATGGGCTGAGGATGATTTGCGAGATCGTTCACAACGTCAGGTTCATGCAGCACTGGATGACCTTTTGGCCTTGCAGGACCGCGCGCGTTCTTTGCAGGATGAACTCACATCCAATCAGGCGGAAGAAACCAACCGGCGTCTGTATATCGTTTCTGTTGGCACAACCTTGATGCTGCCTGCCACGTTTGTAACCGGGTTTTTTGGTATGAACACGGGCGGCATGTTTCTATCAGGCGGTGCGTGGGACACGGTTATTGCCGGCATTCTGTGCTTTGGCATTATGCTTGGCACATGGTTTGTGCTGAAGCTGACAAAGCTGCTTTAAAAATTATCCGTGCCGTGGGGCCAACAGAATAACGCCAGCACCTAGCAGGCAGATAAGGGCTCCGGTGATTTCCCATTTATCTGGTGTCCGGCCTTCTACACAGCGCATCCATATAAGTGATGCCGTAATATAAATACCGCCATAAGCGGCATAGGCGCGGCTTGCGCTTTCTTCATCTATACGCGTGAGCAAAAGGGCAAACACACATAAGCTGATAAGACCGGGAATAGTCAGCCAGCCTGAGCGGCCTTCCTTGATCCAGAGCCAGACAGCAAAGCAACCTGCAATTTCGGCAAAACCGGCAAGAAGATAGATCCCGAAAGAACGCAGCAGAAAAATAAGGGTATTCATCATTCAGGACCGGTCTTTCTAGGCGTTTTGTTCAGATTCTGTCCGGTATGCATCCATCACAGATTTTACAGGTCCATCCATCCGTATTTGGCCATGTTCCATCCAGATCAGCCGGGTGCACCATTTTTCCAGCACACCCAAGGCATGTGAGGTAATAACCAGAATATCTGTGGAATCCACTACAGAGGCCAAGCGCTTTTCAGCGCGTTCCTGAAAGTGAAAGTCTCCTGCCATAAACCATTCATCCATCAGAAGGATTTGTGGGGTAATGGAGGTGGCAAGGCCAAAACCCAGACGTATGGTCATGCCTGTGGAGTAAAGCCTTACGGGCAAATCCAAAAAGTCATCCAACTGCGCAAAAGCTTCCACGTCTTTTTCAAGCTGGTTGATTTGTGCAGAGTTAAAGCCTTTTTGGTGGCCAAACAGACTTATGTTTTCTCGGCCTGTAAGCTGTGGATTCATACCAGAAAGTAGGTCCAGCAACGGGGCTACTTTGCCATGAATCTGTACGTTTGGCGCTTCCGGCATGTAAATACCCGCCATGACACGCAATAAAGTAGATTTGCCGGCACCATTATGCCCGATAAGCCCTACACGTTCCCCAGCTTTGATGCTGAGAGAAACATCTCGGAGGGCTTCTACATAAACAGTGCCTGTTTCACCTTGCCCGAGGGTGACGGAGCCGCCTGTCTGAAGCCCGCGTGCGCTGGCCAGCAGCGATTTGCCGCGTTTGAGCAGCATTTTCTTAAGTGAGCGTGCGCCCCCATGAAAAATGGGAAAGCTGAGCGAAAGGTCTGTGATGCTGATGGAAGCGGGTTCAGCCGTAGTTTTTGTGCTCGTAGGCGCAGAAGAACTTGTCATATCCAGAACGCCAGTCTGCTACGGGAGCGGGAGAAGGTGAAGAGCGCCAGAATCCATAAAGTGAGGCTGAAGCCTCCGGCAATCATCCATAGCGTTGGTTCTGGAGCCTGCCCCAAAAACGGACGGCGTACAATTTCCAGCAACGCGTAAAATGGGTTGAAGTATAGCCAGAAAGTGGTGTTCCCGAGCTGTTTGGGCTCCCAGATAACTGGGGTAATGTAAAACATAATCTGGAGAATACTGCCCACAATGGGGGGGATGTCTCTAAAACGGGCGCAGGCACTGCCCAGTAACAGGCAAAGGGCTACGTTGTTGGCGAGCCATATTGCAATGGCCGGTATGGCCAAAAGCATTGTAAGGCCCGGCCATACGCCCAATACCAGAAACACCACAATAGGCACGATTATGTTGTAACCAAACATAATCCCGCACCGCACCATAGTGCGGAACGCTTGCACGGAATACGGCATATTAACTGAGCGCAGAGTTTCTGCCGCGCGGGTGAAGGTGGAGCAGCTTTCCTGAATAAGAGAGGAGAGCCCCGCCTGCCATAGAATAAGCGAAATTGCCAAGTATGGTAGGTAATCGTGCAGAACCAGATGGAAGAGCTGAGAATAGATCAGCCCCATGGAGCCAACCATGACACCTGTAGTGAGTGTAAGCCAGAAGGGGCCGATGCGTGACCCATTGAATTGTAGCCGGATATCTAGCCAGCCCAATGAAAGGGCCAACCGCCACAGGCGCAGCCCGCCCGCAATATCATTGCAGGCAGAAACAAGGCGAGAGCGCGAAGCCCGGCCTGGTTGTGTGGGTAACCCAGACCCTGAAAACTGCGCGGAAGAACCGGATGTGGCCGTCATGCTTTATGGCCTATCCGATCAATTCGGTCTCTGCAACAGGCAGTATAATGGGGAGAGAACAACAGCAGCGATTTCTTGCATGAGAAACATCCGAGGTATAAATACCAGCATGAGTTTTATGCCAGATCGTCAGGAAAACTTCCCGACAAGCCGGTGCCTTGCCTTCCATGAATGGGATGACCAGATAGCATGACATCCAGACAGATCAGCCAGCATAAGCGGTGTTCTGTGGCATGGCGAGGCAAAAGGCTGGCCCATGCTGCCAAAGGTTCAGTTATTCTGGGGCTTCTGGCTTTGCTTTCTGCCTGTGCAAATCAGCCCAGTGGGGATGATATTACCATGCCTGTGGCAGAAGAAGCTGCACGGTATCGGGCACACGCGCGTTCCTATTACGCACCTCCGGGCACGGCGGAAGATCCTTGGGGCCCCTATATTCAGGAAGCCTCAAAGCGCTTTGATGTGCCGGATGAATGGATACGTGCAGTTATCCAGCAGGAATCGGGTGGGCGGCTTTTCCATAATGGCCAGCTTGTTACATCCGGGCCGGGCGCTATGGGCCTGATGCAGTTGATGCCACCTACATATGATGAAATGCGCCAAGCCTATAATCTGGGTGACGATGCGTTTGATCCGCATGATAATATCATGGCGGGCACGGGCTATATTCGCCAGTTGTATGATGTGTATGGTTCTCCGGGATTTTTGGCGGCCTACAATGCAGGGCCCGGAAGGCTAGAAGATTTTCTAACGCGCAACCGCACTCTCCCGCGTGAAACCCGTAACTATGTTGCCTCTATTGGGCGCAGAATTGTTGGCATTTCACCCACCAACCGCTCTCAGGCAGATCTGCTGGTAGCCAGTCATGATAGCATGGCTCAATCTTACCAGCCCATTCAGTCTGTAGGGGAAGTGAACTCCGTTAAGTCCGCATGGGCGCAGCGGAGCGGAAATAGTGGTGCACAGCCCGTGCAATTGGCTGAAGTTGTGGGCAGTGATGGAGATTCTGCAACCACTTCTTACACGCCAGAATGGCAGCCGGTTGCCCGTAAGGGACGCATTAACGGGCTGACAGAAAGCCCGGCAGATGTGCGTGCAGCTTGGGCGCAGCGGTTGGGATCTTCTGAAACAGCAGCTTCAACTGCGCCGGTGCAGGTGGCGGATGCGTCTGACCCCATTCCAAACCCGCCAGAACAACCTACGGCACCTGCTCGCCTTGTGTTGGGGAATACATCTTCCCAACGGCGCATGCAGATGTTTCCTGCCGCACATGCAGAGCCAGCACCGTTATTGACGCACCGCACACGCGGCGATGAATCAAAAACATGGGCTATTCAGGTGGGGGCTTTTGGCACGCAGTCCATGGCGCAGAGCGCAACCGGGCAGGCCCGTAATCGGGCAGCTCTTTCTGGGGCCCGTGCGCAAATTGCAAGCGTTCAGGCCAAAACGGGCAAATTGTATCGGGCCCGGCTGACAAATCTTTCGCATGAGGAAGCATTGGATGCCTGCCGCAAGCTTAGCGGTTGTGTGGTTATTTCCCCCGGTTCGCGCTCATAAGGTTTCTATTTCTCTGCCTATCTTGAGGGACAAGTAGAGAAATAGATTCATTTTTCTTATGGTAATGCAGAAGGTGCCGGTTGATTAGGCTGGGCTGGGGGCGCAGCACTGCTTGTGCTGTTAGCAGCCTGTGTCGGCTGCGGCTGTTTTGTGCCAGCTTCCGCTAATGGTGCGTTATCCCGTCCAGAATAGCGGCCGATAATCTGTTTAACGGCAGCGGCGGCTTCCTGCGCAGCAGCAACGGCAACATCCCCCCAATAATTATCTAGGGAATGTGCATCAATATCATGCAGCTGTGTTGCTGCTCCGGCTTCCTTGCCGTCCTTGTCCACAACGCGCCAGACAATTTCGATATGTTGCTGAGGGTGCCCAAGTGTCCCTACGGGGCCGGGTGTGATTTTGACGGTGGAGCTGACTGTGAAATCAGCATTTTCCTTTGAATTCTGGATTGTATCTTCACTGTCCCGGAAAGAGGCGGTGAAAGCACGGGCCAAAGATATATTACCATCACCCGGCGCACCGGTTACACCGGTAAAGTAAACCCGTGCAGCACGATGCTTCAGGCTATGTGGGTCTTTTTCCATATCATCTGCCTGAATACCCGTCAGCACAGAGGAAATGCGTGGCGCTGCATCTTGCGCAACCAGCGTGAAGAAAGGGGCGTCTCCGGCAGACCACTGTGCAGCTGGCACGGCTTGCCCTTCCTGTGTAGCGCGAATCTGGTTTTTGGGCGTCATGATTGTGTAAATTGGCACAACCTGATCCCCTCTCAATTCTGCCCGCATTTTCAGCCACCAATCTCCGGGCCGTGTGGGTTGGGCAATGGCCGGAATGGTTTGCTGAAGCAGTTCCGATGCAACATCCTTGGCCCATATCTGGGCAGACGCATCAGGCAGCAAGGAATCCGTAGGGGTGGGGATATCTAGGCGGGAGGGGGGCGCATTGGCCGCCAGTTTTGAAGCCCCTTTGCCGGGGTTGGAAAACGGATGCGGCACATCCAAGCACCCTGCCAAAAGCAGTAGAGTGGAAAGTGGCAGGGCAGTATGGCGTAAAAGGCGGTTCATCCGTTCCGAGGTCCTGTAGCAATCGCTGAAATCTGGTGTCCAATTTGTCCACCACCCGCCAGAGTGCGGCGGCGATGGCTAAAAAAGCGCTTTTCGTCAGAGAGTGTATCAACGCCTAATGCGGCAGCATTGCGCACACCAGCTTGCTGCAACCTAAAAACACACCACCCTGCCAGATCAAACTGATAATGGCCGGGGCGTATGCCCGGTGCAAAAAAGCGTGCGGCCTGTTTGTCTGCGGTAGTAATGGCTGAGTGCATATCTTCAGCCGTTTCGTAGCTTTCCTGAGCAATGCAGGGGCCAACAACAGCGCTAATACTTTCTGCGTTAGCGCCAAGGGCCTTCATGGCTTCCAAGGTAGATTCCAAAACACCGGCCAAGGCTCCGCGCCAGCCAGCATGGGCAGCGCCAACAACGGTGCCTTCTGCGTTGGCAAACAGTACAGGTGCGCAGTCTGCGGTAATAACGCCAATGGCGATATCTGGCTGATTGGTAACAAGTGCATCGGCGGGTGCGCCGGAGCCGGGCGGCCAAGGTGCTGTGGCGGTAACCACCCCACGGCCATGCACTTGTGTAACGCCTAACAAGTGGTCTGCCTGAACGCCCAGGTGGGCTGCAACCCGCCTGCGGTTTTCAGCCAGATTCTGTGGGTTATCGCCAGATTTTGTCGAGCAGTTGAGGCTGGCATAGGGGCCGGTGGAAACACCACCTTCCCGCGTAAAAAATCCGTGGCGTGTGTGCCCGAGCAAAGGGCTGGTGAGAGGTGAGAGCGTTGTGGTCATACGTCCGCTCCTTTCATGAAGCCGGGAGGTGAGGGCAGGCCGGGAGAGGCAAGGGCCATAACACGGAACAGATGCCCCATTTTTTCAGGGGCTGCTAGCCGATGTGCGGCACTGCGCAATATGGCAGCCTCTTCTGTAGTCGCACGTGTGGCGAGTTGTTCGGTACGTTCCATAAGGCCTAATGTGCGCAAAAAAGCACCTTGCGTTTCTGCGCCATAAATATGGCCACCAGCCTGTTGGGCAGTAGCTCCAAAGGCGGTAAAATCAACATGTGCTGTCAGATCGGCCTCTCCGGCAGCTTCCAACGGGTGTGCTGGACGAGCATGACGTAAGGCCTGCAGGGAATCACCCGTTAGGGTGGAATGGTGACCGTAATCAATAAACAGTGCTACGCCCGGCTGTGCTGCAAAACGTTGCCCCAGATAGCGCGCAACTTCCAGCGCGGGCTCGCATAGTTCTACAATAGTGTCTGGTTCCAGTTTTCTGCCATCTGGCATTACCGGAGCATCACATGGAACAAGGTGAAATGCCTCATCCATAACGTAGCGTTCGTGCCAGCCCGAAGGTGTTTGCACGAACTGGCGGATGGGAAGGGCATCCAGAAATTCATTGCCCAATAGAATGAGCGGGCCAGAAGGAAGATCTTCTATCCGATCATGCCATGTGGGGTGCGCATAAGACGCAAGGGCCTGCTTTTGTGCCTGCCGCATAAGTGGGGATGTTTCTACCAGATGCACATTCAGCACATGTGCAAAATCTGGAGCGCAACGTGTAATCAGGCGCAGGGCATCTGCCATAAGTGTGCCGCGGCCTGGCCCTGCTTCAGCGAGAATAACCTGCGCAGGGCAGCCCATATTCTGCCAGACCGTGGCAGCCCAAGCCCCGAGCAGTTCTCCAAAAACCTGAGAGATTTCGGGGGCGGTAATAAAATCTGAAAGCAAAGGTTTGGATGCATAATAACGCGCATTGGCGCGCGCTATAAATGCATCCAGCCTTTCAGCTTTTGGAGGCAAGGGGGAAGGCATGCGCGTGCTTATGGCTTGGCTTCTGCTTCTGGGGGAATGCCTTCGTAAACAGGGTGGCGGTTGGCATACACCATAAGCGCAATACCCGCTGCCAGCATGGGGCAGCACAACAGTTGCCCCATTGTGATGCCACCGGGCAGAAACCCAAGGAATGAATCCGGTTCACGAAAGAATTCGCAAAAGCTGCGGGCGCAGGCATATCCGGCAAGAAACAGGCCAGCAAGAAAACCGGGATGTTGACGGATAGAGAGTTTACGAGAGGCCGCAAACATAACCAAAAAGAGCAGGAGCCCTTCTGTAAGTGCCTCGTAAATCTGAGAGGGATGGCGCGGGATTGGCCCACCATCGGGAAAGATCATTGCCCATGGCAGAGAGGCCGGAGCCTCACGCCCCCAGAGTTCACCATTGATAAAGTTGGCCACGCGGCCCAGCCCCAAACCAATAGGCACGGCAATGGTGACGCGGTCTGCAAAGGCCAGAAAGTTTAGCTTGTGCCGCCATGTAAACAGCATCATGGCGATAATTACGCCAAGTGCGCCACCGTGGAAGGACATGCCCCCGTGCCATACTTCCAGCATGGCCAGAGGGTGCGTAATGTAATAGCCGGGCTGGTAAAACAGCACGTATCCCAGCCGGCCACCCATCAGAATGCCAAGGGTGACCCAAGCCAGAAAGTCATCTGCCAGTTCTGGCGTGCCTGCACGCGGAGGAAGGTTAACCAATCGCCGCAACAGCGTAATGCCCAGCACAATGCCGATGATGTAGGAGAGCGCATACCACCGTATGGCAAATGGCCCGACATGCACCAGCACCGGGTTAAACTGAGGAAACATCAGAACAGGAAGCATGATGGGTGATCCGGTATGGCTGGGTCAGAGATAGGCATTATTCGTGGCAAGATAATCTTGCACGTAGCGTTTAACGCCCTCTTCCAGCGGTGTGAACTGGCCAGTGTAACCAGCAGCCCGCAGGCGGGAAAGATCTGCCTGTGTGTAGGATTGATACTGCCCATGCAAGCTTTGGGGCATATCAATAAATTCTACCCGGCGTTCGCAGCCAATGGCATCACACACGGCATGGACCATATCCAGATAGGTGCGTGCGGTACCTGTGCCACAATTAAACAGATCTGATACCTCCGGGTTGTCATACAGCCAGAGCATAACGTTTACGACATCACCCACCCATATGAAGTCACGGGCCTGCATGCCATCTGCAATATCTGGCCTGTCAGATCGGAACAGACGTGCAGGCTGGCCGGATTTTACCTCATCATATTTTACCTTAACCACAGAGATCATCTTGCCTTTGTGGTATTCGTTTGGCCCGTACACGTTAAAAAACTTTAGCCCGGCCCATTGAGGCGGCCGTGGTGTGTGCTGATCAAGTGTGGTGGTAACGTGCTGATCAAACACGTGTTTGGACCAGCCGTACAAATTAAGTGGTCTCAGTTGTGAAAGATTGCCCGGATCATCATTGAACAGTTCTGGTCTGTCAGCCGCGCCATATGTGGCGGCTGAAGATGCATAGATAAATCTTGCACGGTTGCGTGTGCACCAGTCCCATAATGTTTGTGAGAGTTCCACATTGGTGCGCCATACCAGATCACCATCTGTTGCGGTGGTTTCACTAATAGCGCCCATATGGAAGATGGTGTCTATTTTTGGGGTTGTGGCCAAAAAGGCTTCCAGATTTTCTGGGGCAATCAGGCGCGTGGGTGCATGTTGGGACACATTGCGCCATTTGCCTTCCTGCCCAAGCCAATCAACAATTATTGTTTCCAGCCCTCTGGCGGCCAATGCAGCCTGTAGGCATGAGCCGATAAAACCGGCTCCCCCTGTAATTACTATCATGGTGCGGGAGTATAAAGGGCGGCATCGCGCACTCCAAGCTGTCAAATGCCTGATGTGCTCAGAAGTGGGGTTTCATCCCGTAGTCAGGGGGAAACATATTGCCTACTATTCACGCGTGATCGCAATTTAGCAGGAAAGAGGCGCTAGCATGAGCGAAGAAATTACAGTTGTTGCTCTTTTGAAGGCAAAGCCGGGCGCAGAGGAAAAAGTGGCACAGGCCATGGTGGCGTGCATCAAGCCATCTCGTGCAGAAAGCACCAACAGCCAGTATGTGCCCAATCGTGATCTGGATGATCCGCAGACATTTGTTTTTGTAGAACGTTGGGCAAGCCGCAAGGCATTGCAGGATCATATGGAAACACCGCATTTCAAAACACTTGCAGCAGAACTGAACACGCTGCTGGAAGCGCCTATTCAGCTTCATATCCTGCAGCCTCTCCCCGGTGCCTAAGCGCACGTAGTGAAAACTGCATAAAAAAACGGCCCTACCTCAATGGGGCCGTTTTTGTTTTCCGTAACCTGCTGGCAATAAACCGGCTATCGCAGCACAAATTGCTGAAAGACAACTACCAACCCGATACAGAATGTTAAAAACAGGCTGTGCTTGAAGGTGCGCGCCAGCACTGTGCCTTCCTGTCCTTTGAGGGATGTTACAGATACGCCAGTGGTGATGTTCTGGGGCGAGATCATCTTACCCATCACGCCCCCTGATGAGTTTGCAGATGCAAACAGCACCGGGTCTAGTGAAAGCTGATGCGCTGCAGCCACCTGCAGGTTACCGAAAAGAGCGTTGCCTGAGGTGTCACTCCCCGTTAGGAACACGGCAATCCAGCCAAGGAAAACAGAAACCAGCGGGAAGACCATGCCAGCGGAAGAAACCGCATATCCCAAAGTATAGGTCATGCCGGAATAGTTCATCAAAAATGCCAGTCCGATTGTGAGTGCAACAGTCACAACGGCCAGCCACCCCTGTTTGAGCGTGGTACGGGCTGCCGCACCAAACTGCTGTAGTTTTGTGCGGGTGAACAGGGCTGTCAGAATGGTGGCAACCAGAATGGCCGTGCCGGTGCCCAAGGGTTCAAACTTCCACACGGCGGCATAAGGCGTTTTATACAAAGAGATAAACACCGCATTATCCAGCCCCGGCCAATGAATGGGCAGGGTGCCAATTTTGGCAATATGCAGCGCATCCCATGCAATCACCACAGCAATAACCGTAATCCACGGAATCCACCCTTGCCAGCGGGGGACAGGAACTGCACTTGCTTGCTGGTTGTTTAGATGGGTGAGATCAATAGCGTATTGTGGATCTGATGCGGGTTTCCAAAAGCGTAGGAACCCAATGGTCGCTACAAGTGCCACGCTAGAAGAAAGTACGTTGCTCAGGCTGTAAAGCCCGGCACCAGAGATAATCAGCAATGTCAGGGCAAAGCTGCCACCAGCCACTAGCAGCACAGGCCATGTCTGCCGGACAGAGCGCCACCCGCCGTAAAGCGCCATAACATAAAAAGGAATAAGCAGTGCAAACGGGGTAAGCTGCCGCCCAATGGTTGCCCCCAGCACATCTGCCGGTAGCCCTGTAATAGAGCCCAGAACGGTAACGGGAATACCCAAGCCACCAAATGCTACCGGTGCGGAGTTAAAGATCAGCACATAGGTAAGGGCATCCAATGCCGGAAAACCGAGCATGATCAGCAACGCACTGGTAATGGCTACAGGTGTGCCAAACCCAGCCACGCCTTCTAGTGCAGCACTAAAGCAGAAGCCCAGAACAACAAGCATGATGCGCCTGTCATTGGGAACGTGCTGGATAATCCAGTCTCGGAAAGCATCAAATCGTCCGTTCTGCACAGCCACGTTGAACAGAAAGAGTGCCGAAAGAGCAATCCACATCACTGGCAGAAGGGAAAACACAACACCGTTGCTAATGCTGGCAACAGCCAATTTGGCAGGCAGCCCCCAAATTGTGGTGGCTACCAGCAACCCTACAATCAAGCCGCCCAGAGTGGCCTGCCATGCCGGGCGACGCAGAATACCCATAACAAAGAGTGTAACAATAATAGGTGAGGCCGCGAGCAGAAATGACAGCACAAGGCTGTGTCCCGCCGGAACAAGTGGCTGTATGAACATGGCAGTTCCTGAATAGGCGTTAATTCCCCTTCTTACGTGGGGGATAAAAACAATCTTAAGGGAACGGTTGCGGCCCGATGCAAGAAAAAATGTCGTTATAACAATATGTTGTGATGGGGGAACTTTTAGAAAGGCAGCTAAACAGCCATCTTTCATGAAAATGACATATTGGTAATAGATGTGGGGAAGCCCCGTAATCCGTGCTTTTTGTCGCAAGTTTATGGGACAAGCCTTATTGGCAAAAGTGCATGCGGAAGGGGACGGCAGGTGTCTTTTCGGATTCAGCAACGGCAAACGGTATGTGCCGCGCTACTGTTGGGGTTGGCGGGGTGCGCTACGCCTGCTGTCAGGCCCGGAGGGTATGCATCCTCCCAGGCGTATTATCAGGCGGCATATGAAAGATCAGAAGCTAACCCGGCAGCCTATAGGCCTGTAGGTCCGGCAGAAGATCCGTGGGGGCCATATATCAAGGAAGCAGCGCAGCGTTTTTCCATACCGGAAAGCTGGATACGTGCCGTGATGCAGCAGGAATCGGGTGGGCATCAGTATCTGGATGGTCAACTTACAACGTCATCCGCCGGTGCAATGGGGCTGATGCAGCTTATGCCCGCTACCTATGCAGATATGCAAAGCCAGTTCAATTTGGGGGGAGACCCATATAACCCACATGATAATATTATGGCGGGAGCAGGATATATCCGCCAGATGTATGATCATTACGGTGCGCCCGGATTTTTGGCAGCTTATAATGCAGGCCCACAACGCGTAGATGACTATTTAACGTCTGGGCGGCCTTTGCCGGATGAAACGGTGAATTACGTTGCATCCATTACGCCTCATCTGGGTACAGAATCCGCACCAGCGGGCAGTTTTGCCCCGGCACCTTCCTCTGTAATGGTTGCCAGTGCTGGTTCATCCGTAGCGGCAGCTCCTGTAGCAGAATACGCACGGGCAGATCTTTCGCGCACGGCCGATGGCTGTTTGCGTGACCCTGATGCAGCATATGATCCCTCAACCCCTTGCTTGATGGATAGAGATACACCTCATCCAGACCCGCAACCGGTTGAAGAAGCCGCTCCTATAGAAGTTGCACAGGCGCAACCAGCCGGTATTTCAGATCAGGCGGTAACGGCGACACCGCTTGCAGTGGCACCGGTAGGATCCAACAGCCTACCAGTGCAAACCGCAGCGTATAATGTTCCTTCAGAACAAAGACGATATGCGCGTTCCAGCCCGGCGCATGTTCTCGCGCTGCTTTCATCATCTTTGTCAGCAAGATCATCAGGAGCGGTACAGGTAGGGGCTTTTGCATCTTATGCCGAGGCACAGCATACGCTGGAATCTGTAAATCGTCTGCTAACAGCACATGCCTTATCTGTGCGTCCTACTGTTACGCAGGCTTCTGTAGCTGGTCGGTCTTATTATCGGGCGCAGTTTATTACGGCTCAGAATACTGGCCCGGCTGATGTTTGTCAGGTGCTGCGGGCACGCGCGCTCCCCTGTATTCAGGTGCGTGGAGGATAAGAGGAGAAAGTCTTTTCCCTTTTGAGCCAATTACCTGTAAAGCCTCTGCGTCTTCCAGAAAAACAAAGTGGAACAATAAATGGAAAACGCAGCAATGCCTGAGAAGGGAGCAGAAAGTACTGTCCCCATAAAGGTTGTGGTTGTTGGTGTTCTGGCTGCAACGGCTGGACTCATGTCCGGGTTGGATATTGGCGTTATTTCCGGGGCGCTGGATTTTCTGGCGCGGGATTTCAACGCATCTACTCTGGCGCAGGAATGGATTGTCAGCGCCATGATGGCAGGGGCGGCCGTTGGGGCTGTAGGTGCTGGGTGGATTACCCGGCATACCGGACGCAAATGGTCTTTGGTTTTTGGGGGCGGCGTTTTTATTGCCGGCTCCTTACTGTGTGCTCTAGCATGGTCTGTGTCTGTGCTTATAGCCGGGCGCGTGCTGATGGGGCTGGCCATTGGTGTGGCTGCTTTTGCCGCTCCCCTGTATCTTTCTGAGGTATCAGATCAATCCAGCCGCGGCGCCATGATTTCCACCTATCAGCTTATGATTACGATAGGTATTTTTCTAGCGTTTTTAAGCGATACGTTTTTTAGCTACCACGGGCAGTGGCGCTGGATGTTCGGCATTATTGCCGTTCCCGGGATTGTTTACGTTATTGGGGTTTTGTTTCTACCCTATAGCCCGCGCTGGCTCATGATGCGTGGCCGGAGGGCCGAGGCGCTGGAAGTGCTGACAAGCCTGCGTGCAACCCCGCAGGAAGCCCGGGCCGAAATAAAGGCTATTCATAACCAGTTACAGGCCCGGCAGAATGGCTGGAGCTTATTGCGCGCAAACGGCAATTTCCGCCGTTCGGTTGGCTTGGGCATGTTGTTGCAAGTTATGCAACAGTTCGCGGGCATTAATGTGGTGATGTATTACGCCCCGCGTATTTTCCAGCTGGCAGGTTTTGTAGGCACTGCACAGATGTGGTGCACTGCCATGATCGGGCTGGTAAATGTGATGGCAACATTCCTGGCCATCAGCTTGGTGGATAAATGGGGGCGCAGGCCGGTTCTGTATTGTGGCTTTGCCATTATGGTGCTGAGCATGGCGAGCCTATCCTTGCTGCTCCATGGCAGCATGGTGGATCAGGCATCCCGCATGGCATGCGTCTTTATGGTTATGGTTTTTATTGTAGCTCATGCCATGTCTGCCGGGCCGATTGTGTGGGTTCTGTGTTCGGAAATTCAGCCAATGCAGGGCAGGGATCTGGGCATTATGCTTTCCACCCTTACAAACTGGATTGCCAACATGATTGTTGGTGCTTCTTTTTTAAGTGTGCTGGCATGGTTAGGGGGTTCTGCTACCTTTGGAATGATTGCCGCATTGAATGCCTGCTTTTTAGGGCTGACATATTTGTTTGTGCCAGAAACCAAAGGCATCAGTTTGGAGCAGATTGAGCGGAATCTGATGTCTGGCAAAAAACTACGGGATATCGGAATTTCTTGAGCAAAGGCATAGGAACGGGCGCAGATTGACTGCGCCCATTCAGAATACAAAAAACACAAATTTATATGCAAAATCATGCATATAAAGTATTTTAAATTTTCTTGGGAAAATGTGGTGCACCCGAAGAGACTCGAACTCCTAACCCCCAGATTCGTAGTCTGGTGCTCTATCCAGTTGAGCTACGGGTGCGCCGTGAGCAGGTGTTTAGCCGAGCACGGTGGGGTCGGCAACCCCTAAAATGCAAAAAAGTGAAATTTTTTTGTCAGTCATTGCCCAGGAAGTTTTTCCAACTGCGGTTTTCTGGGCGATGGAGCGTAACATGCGCCCGACATTCGGGGGTTCCGTATACACCTTCAAACGTGTCACCTGCCGGATGGGCTTCAAATACCATGGGAAGCGGCTGGTTTTTGGCGTCCTTTAAAACGAGCTGAGCATGATAATGCTGCTTACTCTTATCAGGCGTGCCGCGCAGAATAAGCGTGCCCATTTCAGGCACAAAGATCATGCGTTTGGGTTCAATCTGCATGAGTGATGTGCCGTTAACGGGGCAATTTTCACCTTTGTCTTGCACAAGGGTGCCAATCCATTCGCCATACGGGTCATCTGCAGCAGATGCTGGTTGCGTGGCGGCGTGGGCGGATGTGCAAAAAAAGCCAAGGCCGCCTAACGCCAGTGCGCCATATTTCAGCCAACAGGAAAAACGTGTGTGCTTCATGCAAAAACTCCTGATTTCGTTGGCAATCTGTACCTTGTGTATGGCACAGGCAAGGCAGGTATCAGGCGGAATAGGTGTGCACCTTTCTGGTTTTTAGGGTGACGCCATGACAGCATGGCTTTATATCCGCCTGTAAGAGAGCCCGTGCAGTCTTATATGTGGCTGCACATCCTTAGGAAAAGCCAGTTCTGGCACTGAAATCAGAAAGACCTGCAGTTCATGTCTGTTGATGCCACCCCGCCTGTTTCGCCTTCCAAGCTGGATGAATCCTTGCACCATGACCGTATTCTGATTCTGGATTTCGGAAGTCAGGTTACGCAGCTTATTGCCCGCCGTGTGCGCGAAAGTGGTGTGTATTGTGAAATCTGGCCGTTTACGGCAGATTCTGAACGAATTCGTCAGTTTTCACCCCGTGGTATTATTCTTTCTGGTGGCCCTGCCAGCGTAAACAACCCGGATGCCCCGCGCGTGCCGGATGTGGTGTTTGAAATGGCCGTGCCTGTGCTGGGTATCTGCTATGGTCAGCAGGCCATGTGCAAGCAGTTGGGCGGGCAGGTTGAAAGCGGGGATCACCGTGAATTTGGCCGCGCTTTTGTTGATATTGTAGAAGATTGCGCGCTGTTCCGTGGTGCATGGGCACGTGGTGGCCGTGAACAGGTATGGATGAGCCACGGTGACCGCGTAGTGGAGCTTCCCCCCGGTTTCCGTACCGTTGCCGTGAGTGAAGGTGCACCGTTTGCTGTTATCGCAGATGAAGGCCGCCGCCTGTATGGTGTGCAGTTCCACCCGGAAGTGGTGCACACGCCGCATGGGGCCGCACTGCTTAAGAACTTTACCCATAATGTTGCAGGCTGCTCCGGCACATGGACGATGGCTGGTTTCCGTGAAATGGAAATTGCCCGGATTCGTGAACAGGTGGGTGATGGCAAGGTTATCTGCGGCCTGTCCGGTGGTGTAGATTCTTCCGTGGCTGCGGTTCTGATTCATGAAGCCATTGGCGATCAGCTTACCTGTATTTTTGTTGATCACGGTATGCTGCGTGCTGGTGAAGCCGATGATGTGATCAAAACATTCCGCGGCCAGTTTAACATCCAGCTCGTGCATCGCGATGCTTCAGACATCTTCCTGAAAGAATTGGAAGGGGTCACAGATCCGGAAATCAAGCGGAAAACTATTGGCCGTTTGTTTGTGGAAGTGTTTGAAGAAGAAGCCACAAAACTGGGTGGGGCGCAGTTCCTTGCGCAGGGCACGCTTTATCCAGATGTGATCGAGAGTGTCAGCTTTACGGGCGGCCCTTCCGTTACTATCAAGTCTCACCACAATGTGGGTGGCTTGCCGGACCGGATGAACATGAAGCTGGTCGAACCGCTGCGCGAGCTCTTTAAGGATGAAGTCCGCGATCTGGGGCGTGAGCTGGGGATTCCCGAAATTATTGTTGGGCGTCATCCGTTCCCGGGTCCGGGGCTGGCTATTCGTATCCCGGGCAACATCACGCGGGAAAAACTGGATCTGCTTCGTAAGGTGGATTCCGTGTTCCTGGAAGAAATTCGGGCTGCCGGGCTGTATGATGCCATCTGGCAGGCCTTTGCCGTGTTGCTGCCAGTGCGCACCGTTGGTGTGATGGGTGATGGCCGCACGTATGATCAGGCCTGCGCCCTGCGTGCTGTCACCAGCACAGATGGCATGACAGCCGATGTTTACCCGTTTGACATGGGCTTCCTGACCCGTGTTGCTGGGCGTATCGTGAACGAAGTGCGTGGGATTAACCGCGTAACGTATGACATCACGTCCAAGCCACCGGGCACGATTGAGTGGGAATAAGTTTCCCGTCATAAAAAAGGCCGGGTGGCTGTAAAGCCCCCGGCCTTTTTTATTGGCTTCTTGCCAAAGGTCTTACTTGTTCAGCCAAGGTGCGATTGGCAGATTTTTTGCCCGCAGGAATTCAGGGTTGAACAGTTTGGATTCATAACGGGCACCGCCATCGCAAAGAATGGTAACAATCCGATGCCCCGGGCCGAGTTTGCGCGCAGTACGGATTGCAGAAGCCACGTTGATGCCAGAAGATCCACCGACGGAAAGGCCTTCTTCACCTAGCAGGCTATAAATAATTTCTAGCGCTTCTGGGTCTGGAATCCGCTCAGCGTCATCAATAGGTGCGCCTTCCAGGTTGCCTGTTACGCGGGACTGGCCAATGCCTTCTGTAATGGAAGATCCAGAAACAGACAGATCATTGTTTTTTACCCAGCCATATAGTCCAGAGCCTTCTGGGTCTGCCAGCACAATACGTGGGGCTGTTACGCCATCGCGCTTGGCTGCATCATGCAGCCCCAAGGCTACGCCCGCTAACGTGCCGCCTGTGCCGCAGGCGCAGGTAAAGGCATCTACCTTACCGCCCATTTGCTGCCAGATTTCTGGTGCGGTGGTGGCACGGTGGCCTTCACGGTTGGCAACATTGTCAAACTGGTTGGCCCATACCCATCCGTTTTCTTCGGAAAGACGGCGTGAAACGTGCACGTAATTGCCCGGATCACGGTAAGGCTTGGCTGGCACAAGGCGAAGGTCTGCCCCAATCATGCGCAGGAAGCCGATTTTTTCCTGGCTCTGGGTTTCGGGCATGACAATAACGCATTTATACCCACGCGCATTGGCAACCAGTGTAAGCCCAATGCCGGTGTTGCCGGCCGTGCCTTCAACAATGGTGCCGCCGGGCTTAAGCACGCCACGGCGTTCTGCATCTTCAATAATAGCCAGTGCCGCACGATCCTTGACGGAACCGCCCGGATTCATAAACTCGGCCTTGCCGTAAATATCGCACCCTGTGGCTTCAGACGCTTTGCGCAGGCGTACCAGAGGGGTTCCGCCCACCGCGCCCGGCATGTCGGCAGAAAGCGTGGTCCAGCCGGGATGAGGGGTGGAAACGGCGTTTTCAGTCATTTGGTTACACCTTATGCTGTCACGTTATAATGCGTTGGTCAGACTACCATGCTCCATCCGAAAATTCTGCCCCAAGGGCAAACAGATAAAACATGGCAGCTTATGCGGCTTCTTTACTGGCCTGCTGTGGGTTCTTGTTCTGCATCGTACAGTACTTCCAGAATTGCCGCCCACGGATAGCGTGAATCATAGCTTTGGCCATCGGGCGAGGCGAGGCGCCCCTGCGTGTCTGTTGGCACGTGTGTCAGAGCAACGGCATCATCAATATTGCCGCCGATAATGCTGATTTGTCGGCCAAAAGGCTGTCCATTCTGGCCAACAGCAACAACAAAGCCACAATGCGCAGGAAACCCATAAGAGGTGGGTAGGCTGGAGAATCGGATCGTGTCTTTGCTACGGCCACGTGCAACACAGATCAGGTCACCCGGTTTGGGGGTGTAGTTTGCCGGATCCTGCGCCCGCAGAATGGGAGACTGCCCAGAAGCGGCAGCGTTGATGTAAGTGGAATGATTGGGAGAATAGGGGAAGCGGCTGTTAGCCCCAGCTACGCGCATAACGTAGGAAATAAAGGCAGCAGACCACGCATAAGATCCATCATGCACAAAGTCGGTTAGCCGCCCGTTGGCATCGTGTTTGCCGGTCCATGATGTTTCGGTCATGTCCGGGTCCATACCAATCCACCAGTATTCTCCTACACGTTCCCACAGGCCGGGGGCGCGTTCTGGCTTAACAGAGGCAACTTCTGGTTCGGGGCGCTGCTCCGGGTCATCATCATTCACCGGGCTTCCAAACAGGCGCCATTCACGCATGGCAATGCCCACAACATCCTGCCGGTTAAAAGGCTCAAAATTGCGGGTGGCAAAATCTGGCACATGGCCACCATAGCCGTAGCCACCACTGGCTGTGTTCCACGTATTCGTGCTGGAAGCACTAGGGGTGGGGCGCGCACCTGGCTGTGGTTGCTGTGTGGCGCACGCTGCCAGACACAAAGGGGCCAGCAGGGCAACGGTAAGCTTGCGTGACAATCTCGTCTCCATACCAGAACAACTCTCCGGCAGATCCGGAGCGCGAGACAACCATTGGTCGGAAGTCTGAATGCTATAGCAATAAGCGCCTGTTGTTCTGGGTGGAAGAGGGTTTGTGTTTTTGTGCTGCGTCTGTTTCTTTTTTGTGTCTGTATTATCAGGCGTCAGGAACGGTCACATCTGCCGTGCGGGCATTCACGCACTGGATGGCATCTGCCGGTTTAAGGGCCACCACCAAGCCTCTGCCGCCGCCGTTAATATAAAGTGTATCCAGTTTGAGAACGCTTTCGTCTAACACCACCGGCACTTGCGTGCGAGCGCCAAAGGGGCTGATACCTCCCACCTTAAAACCGGTCAGGGCTTCAGCTTTTTCTGCTCCCAGCATACGTGCATTGCGTCCACCAAACAGGGCTGCAACTTTTTTCAGGTCCATTTTTTTATGAACAGGAATGGCTACACAAACAATCTGCTTTTTATCAATTTCAACCATCAGGGTTTTGAAAACCTTATTTTGGTCGATACCAATACCAGCAGCAGCATGTAAGCCAATTTTGCCGGGATCAGACACATAGTCATAATCCTGCAGGGTAAAGGCAATACCATGGGCAGTCAGAAACTGCGTTGTTGGTGTTTCAATGGTTTCTGACATGGTAGCCCTTTCTGGAAAATCCATGAAGCATGGGGCCTTTTGCAAGGCGTGTACATGGTTTCGCTTATTCAATAGTTACTCTTAGCGTCAAGACATGAAGGCTGCATACCGCCATGCAGCATGGCGGTATGCAGAAAGGCCTTTATGTATGGTTGGGAAAAAGGCTGAGGAGGCCGCTTTCTGTGGCTGGGCAGCAGCCTTTTTCTGTAATCAACCCCGTTACGAGTCTGGACGGTGTCACATCAAAAGCTGGGTTAGCTGCTGGGCTATGATCCGGAGTAATTTGCACGGAGCCTATTTTTCCGTCTGACATACGCCCCTGAACATGTGTGACTTCGGATGCTGCGCGTTCTTCAATAGGAATATCACGGATACCATCTGCAATGCGCCAATCTATGGTTGTAGAAGGCAATGCAACCCAGAATGGTATTTTATTGTCCTGTGCAGCTAAAGCTTTCAGATAAGTGCCAATTTTGTTTGCCACGTCTCCGTTGCGTGTGACGCGATCTGTGCCAACAATAACAATATCAACTTGGCCATGCTGCATCATATGGCCACCTGCATTGTCTGTAATAACAGTATGAGGAACGCCGTGACTGCCCAGCTCCCATGCAGTAAGGGCGGCTCCTTGGTTGCGTGGGCGTGTTTCATCCACCCATACATGTACGTTCAGGCCCAGATCATGCGCCATGTAGATAGGGGCCAATGCTGTGCCCCAATCTACCGTGGCAATCCATCCGGCGTTGCAGTGGGTTAGAATATTCAGGCGCTGGCCTTGTTCTTTTTTGGCAGCGAGGTCCTGCAAAAGTTTAAGGCCATGCTTGCCAATAGCTTCATTTTGGGCGGCGTCTTCATCGCAGATATGCAGGGCTTCTGCATAAGCAGCGGATACCCGATTTTCTGGCGGAATGGGCCGGAGGGTATTTAGCATTCTTTCAAGCGCCCAACGCAAATTTATAGCGGTGGGGCGGGTTGCAGCAAGCATTGCTGCGTTTTGTTCAAGGCTGGTATCACTGTTGTCTGTGCGTAATGCTAGTGCCAGACCATAGGCAGCAACAGCCCCAATAAGCGGAGCGCCGCGTACCTGCATGCTGGTAATGGCATGAGCGACATCTTGAACAGTTGTAAGCCGCAGGATGTCCAATGAAAAAGGAAGGCGTGTCTGATCGAAAATATGAATAGACCATTGGTCTTTTTCATCAATCCATACACTGCGGAAAGAGGTACCATTGATTTTCATGAAGCATGTTCCGTGAGAAGGAGAGGTCTGCATTGAGGATATAAGGATGATTGCCTGTTTTGAGCAATATGCCACAAGCACATGAAATTTTTGAGAACGTATTTAGAACATTTTTAAGGTAAATAGATCAGAAGAATGAAATATATCTTTAAATGCGGAAGTATTTTTTTGCATTTTCTATAGCATTTGTTATGTAGAATGAAAATCTAAGGCTATACCTGTTCTTGTAGGTATATGCTTCAGTTGAAGAAGTTTTGAAGTTTAAAAATTTTGTTTCTATATCTCCTTATTTTTAAAGGGGGTTGAGAAGGAGTTAAAATGAGTGAGACAAGAACCCGCCGAAAACCTGCTGCGGGTAAAACGGTTTCTAAGCGCAAGGTTGCTGCTGTAGCCCCCAAAAAGCGTGCATCTCGCGCAAAAGTTGTCGAAGTAGAAGAGCTTTTTGATTTTGAAGCAGAGCCAGAGACCCCTAAGCCGCGTCGGGCTTATGTGCGTAAGGCAGCTCCTCGTAAACCGGCTGAAGAAAAAACCGTAGCACCTAAAACAACAGCACGTAAAAAAACAGTAGCCGCCAAGGCCGAGACCAAAGCTGCTCCCAAGGTAACGCGGCGTGCTAAAGCTAAAGCAGAAGATGTTGTAGAAAAGCCAGTGCGCGCAACCAAAGCAACACGTGCAGCCAAAGCCCCGGTTGTTGCAACAGCACGTAAAACTGCAAAACCAGCCAAAGTTGAAGCAGCAAAACCGGTACGTGCCACACGTGCAACAAAGGCAACCACTGCCAGCAAGGTTGCAAAGCCAGCAGCACCGGCAACCCGTAAGCGGACTGTGCGTGCCGTAGAACCAGCGGCTAAAAAGAAACTTTCAGCTGTGGAAAAGCTGCGTATTGTGCAGGAAGAGCGCCGCCGTAAGCGGTATGAACGTTTGGCAGCCGCTGCAGAAGCTGAAAAAACTGCTGCAAAGGCACCAGCAGCACGGAAAACAAAGGCTAAAACAACCCGCCGCACCCGCGCATCCTAAATATAACGGTATTTTATCTGGTTTAGATATTTATCAGTAAAATAATGCTGTTTTAAAACGAGCCCATTCCGGTAACACGGGATGGGCTTTTTTAATTAAATATCTTAGTTGCTATTGTGTTTTTCGGGATTTCTTGAATTTTCTGACAGATAAATTCTGTTAGCAGAGTATTCTTGATTTGTATGTAAAGAGATTCAGGTTGCCCATGCAGATAGTGTGCGAAAATAGAGC
This sequence comes from Acetobacter pasteurianus subsp. pasteurianus LMG 1262 = NBRC 106471, assembly GCF_000285275.1. GTDB lineage: Bacteria > Pseudomonadota > Alphaproteobacteria > Acetobacterales > Acetobacteraceae > Acetobacter > Acetobacter pasteurianus. The sequence continues at coordinate 46,835 of NZ_CADO01000006.1, read as the reverse complement.
TGTCTTTTTAGGTCATCGTGCAATTAAAGTTGCCGCTTAACAGATAGCAGTTACTTGCAAATTCTGCCGTATGATCGGGGTCAGGCTCAAGTGCATCTTCTACCATTGCACGGCGTAACCGTAGGATAACGGCTTTTTCGGAAGCATTGCCCTGAATGTATTCTGATATTTTTGCTAGCCAGGCACTAATGCCATTCTGCTCTGTCAGCATAAGGGGATGATGTTTATTGAGGGGAAGCCCTTTTTGTAACAACGCAGAAGCCACGGGGGCATCGGTAATATGATACAAAAAATTGCCTTCCTTCCCAGTATGTGTGGCCGCCAAGGAAGGTATGCGTGTCAAACGGATTTCCTCTGGCAAAAAGTGTGTCCGTAACGGAGGAAGAAGCGGAAGCGAGAATAAGTCCGTTTGTATGTCTTCTGCACAGGTTGGGCGCTTCTGTGAGGCATGATGTTGTTTTAAATGGGGTGTGCATCGTCTTTTTTGCGCTAGGGGAAGTGACAATCCGGGAAGCGCATTTTGTAAAGAAGAAAGATGACGATTACCCATCATACACCTTGGTGCGGAAGCTCTTTTGTGGGGTGTTTGGATGCACAATCTGCACATAGCCCTTCTACCTCAACCGAAGTGCTCTGAATTACAAAATTCTCATTTTTGCAAATGTGTTTCAGGGTTTCCAGAACGGTTGTATCGGCTATTTCCGTTACGGTTTTGCAGTCACGGCAGATCAGAAACTGTGCAGTATGTAGGCATGCTTCTGAATGTTCATGCGTATGGGAGCAGTGGCGCAGATTGGTGCAGGGAATAAAAGCGGACAGACGTTCAATACGGTGGATCAGGCCATGTTCAAGCAGAAAATCCAGTGCCCGATATACTGTAGGGGGAGCAGGGCGCCGTTCTGCTGTTTTAAGTTCTTCCAGCAGATCATATGCTCCAACCGGACGTGCATGCATAAGAATAAGCCCAAGCACGTCACGGCGTTGGGCCGTCATTCGTGCGCCTTGTTGGGTGCATAGTGCAGTCGCCTTATCCAGCTGGTGCTCAATATGCGCGGGAAAGGTATGGGTCGGTGTTGCTGTGGAAGAAGACGTAGGGTAGGGCATGTTCATCATCCGTTCTCTGTATTTCTTAGCGTAACTGATCTGAGAGGTGAAGGCCAAATTTGCGCGTGTGAGATGGTGACGTGCAGCTGAGAAAATGTAATAGTATTACATTGCATTCAGGCATGGCAGGATAATGGGTATGGAATTGAGAAAAACAAAAGGCACTTCACGCCGGATGTTGTTTGGTATGGTGGCTGTGCTTGGTGTTGCAACCATGGACACGGGTTCTGCGGCTGCGCGCCCTTTGTCTGTTGTGGCGGCAGAAAACACATGGGGGGATCTGGCTGCGCAGATTGCTGAGCCAGACATGCACGTTACATCCATACTTGTATCACCAGCGGTGGATCCGCATTTATATGCTCCTACACCGGATGATGCGCGTCGTGTCGCAGATGCCACGTTGGTTGTGGGCAATGGTGCGGGATACGATGCATGGATGGACCATTTGGTGCAGGCTTCTGCTTTGCCACAGGCGCGGTATGTGCGTGCAGATACATGGTCAGGCTGGCACGAAGGCGGGAATGCCCATTTATGGTATGACCTCAACGCGGTAGCAGATTTTGCGCAAAGGTTTGAAAAAGCGTGTGAACAGGCAGATCCGGCACATGCATCAGCATATGCTGCACGGGGTCAGAAGTTGCAGGCTGATATTGCTAGAGTGCAGGCGCAGGCCGCAGCATTGCGCCCACATGTGCAAGGTATGGCTGTGGCAGCAACAGAACCATTGTTTACGCCTTTGGCCAACTATCTTGGTTTGGACATGAAGGAAAATGCTTTCCAGATTGCTATCATGAATGATGTTGAGCCACCACCTGTTGCGGTTGCCACGTTTGAACAGGATCTTAAGCAAAAAAAGTTGCGGCTACTTGCCTATAATGTGCAGGTAGAAGAACCAGCCAGCAAACACCTGCTTGATCTGGCACATAACGCAGGTATACCCATTCTGCCATTGGCGGAAATTATGCCGCAGAATACACATTGGCAGATATGGATCGGCTCAACTCTTACGCAAGTGGCGCACCTACTAGGTGTAGCGCAATAATGCCATCTTCTGCTGTGCAAGTGGCTGGCGTAACTCTGTTGCGCCAGAAAAAAGCAGTTCTGGATAATATCAGTTTTACAGTTCCCGCAGGCAGTTTTGTGGCTGTTCTGGGTGGAAACGGGGCTGGAAAAACAACCCTGTTTAGAACTCTTTTGGGGCTGGAAAAGCCCTCGGCTGGCCAGATATGGATAGAAGGCCAGCCAGTGCAAAAGGGCCGCATGCCCATAGGGTATATGCCGCAGGTACGCGCTATGGTGGCCGCACAAATTAGCGGTTGGAGCACCGTTGCCGCAGCACAGCAGGGCTGGAAATGGGGCCTGCCATTTTACGGCAAACAGGCTAGAGCGGATATTGATGCAGCTTTGGCCGCAGTAGATGCGCAGGCGCTGGCGCAGCGGCCGGTCGGCTCCCTTTCAGGGGGAGAAAGGCAGCGGCTGATGCTGGCGCAGGCATTGTTGGATAACCCGCATATTTTGCTGCTTGATGAGCCTTTGGTCAGCCTGGATCCCGCCCGTATGCGTGAAACAGCAGAGCGCATTCATACCTTGGCACGCGATAGGAATATGACGGTGCTGATGTCTACCCATGATATCAATCCGCTTATGGGGTTGATGGACCATGTTCTTTACATGGCACATGGCAAGGCGGTGCTGGGGCGCGTGGAAGATGTGATGACAACCCAAACGCTCAGCGCACTTTACGGGGCACCGGTTGAGGTGATTAAGGCGGGAAACAGATTGTTTGTTGTGGCAGAAGGCGGTGGGGCATCACTCCAGTCCTGTATGTGCATGGGACATGGTGCTTGATGCTTGAGTATGAATTTATGCGCACTGCCTTTCTGGCAGCGTTTTTAGCGGCTTTGGTGTGTGGGCCCGTGGGTTGGTTTCTTGTTCTGCGTGGTCAGAGCTTTGCGAGCCATGCGCTTTCACATGTGGGATTTGCAGGAGCCGCTGCAGCTCTTCTTTTGGGGCAGCCCGCTTTGCTTGGGCTTGGGCTTGGCGCTGTTGGCGGTGGTGTTGCCATAGGGCTGGCGGGAGACAGGCTTGTAGGCCGGGATGTAACAATCGGGTTGGTACTTTCTGTTGCCATGGGTTTTGGGGCATTGTGCCTGCATTTTTTAACCCACTCTGCCAGTTCGGCTACCGCGCTGCTTTTTGGGGATATTCTGGGTATTGGGTCTTCTATGCTGGGTTGGCTGGGTGCTCTTTCTGTAACCTGTTTGATGGCATTGGCGTTTGTGGCCAGACCGCTTCTTTTTGCATCATTGCAGCCAGAGCAGGCAGAGGCACGGGGCGTGAATATGCGTCTACTTGATATTCTTTTTCTCATGATTGTTGCTGTAGCCACAGCGCAATGCGCCCAGATTACGGGTGTCTTGCTGGTGTTTACGCTTATGATCGCGCCTGCGGCAGCAAGTTTGCGGATGGGCTTTTCGCCCTTGTTGGGAATGGGCGTTGCAACATTACTTGCGTTGCTGGAGGCTTGGCTGGGTTTGGTGTTGGCGTGGTACACCAATTGCCCTACAGCATTTTGGATTGCTGCCTTGGGGGGCAGTGTGTTTATAGCCGCGAGCCTGTTTTGCCGTGTGCGAGGAAGTTAAAAAATTGCGGTTCAGTCCTTTACTGAGGCAAGGACCAATCCAACCAAGACCATAAAGCTACGGCTATTAAAAGCGCAACGTGTATGATGATAAGCCCTCTCATCGTAAGAAAAGGGACGTAATCATCATCCCCTTTTACCGGGTAATCATCATGATGGTTCTGCGACATGATTCAGCGCCTTGGTGTTATGGTTAAAGCCCTTAGGGCTTTAACGGGGGTGTATGGGGCAGAGCGTGGTACATTCTGTTGAAATAAACAAGCCCATGTGCCGTTGCATGCGTGCGTAACGCCTGCACAATACCAAACATCACGCTGTGCGTGCCCACTTCTACAATCTGGCTGATCTTGCAGTCAAACGAGGCCACAGCCTCTTCCAGCACAGGTGCGCCAGTTGCCAAGGTTGTCCAGTGCCCGGTGGCAAACCGTTCCTGCATGGAGTTGGGGCTGGCAAAATGGTTAGAAAGATGCTGCTGGCTAGATGCCAGTACGTTTACGCATAATGCGCTACCTTCATGAAAAGCTTGTCGTGCACGGCTTCCACGGTTCAGGCAGACCAGCAGCGTAGGCGGGGTATCTGTTACGGAACACACAGCGGATGCGGTAAAACCAACGGGGTTTTCCAGCGTTCCTGTTGTAACAATGTTCACAGCTGCGCCAAGTCGGGCCATGGCATCGCGGTAGGCGCTGGTCTCCGGAGCCAACATCTGCTCTCCTTTAATCAATCAAAAATGGTCTGTGCGTGTTTGTGCATGAAATAAAGAGGAAAGCAATGACAGAGCAAACTCTTTCCACCGTATCTGGCGTAAGAATGCAGCAAGAAGGGCATTTGGGGCGTATTATTTTAGACCGTCCCAAACGGTTGAATGCTGTGGATATTAGTATGGCCAGTGGCATAAAGGCCGCTTTACAGACATGGCGGAATGATCCGTCTATTCACACTATTCTTCTGGAAAGCAGCAGCACTCGTGCCTTTTGCGCCGGGGGAGATCTACGCGCCATTCATGATTGCCTAAAAGCTCAAGGGGCATTGGCAGCATATGAACTTATGAAGCGCGTATATGATGTTATGCTGCTGTTGGCAGATTACAAAAAACCCATTGTTTCCTTTTTAGATGGCGTAGCTATGGGCGGCGGTATCGGCTTGGGTGGTCATGTACGATATCGAGTAGTTACGGAAACATCTGTGCTGGCTATGCCTGAAACTGCTATTGGTCTGGCCCCGGACGCTGGGGGAAGCTGGCTGTTAGCCCGCGCTCCTGGTTTTTCTGGCTTACGGCGTGCCGTTACTGGTGGGCGCATGAACGGGGCAGAGGCTGTGGCCATGGGGTTTGCAGATGTTTTGGTTCCATCGGCTTCTCTTGCAGATTTAAGAGAGACGTTGAGTATTGAAAGTGCAGAACATGTATTTGCACGCCTCCATTCCCAGCCCGAAAGCCTGGACGTGCAAAATCTGGATTCCTGTTACGATGCGCCAGATATCTTGCAGGTTATTGAAAAGCTGAAAGCGGAAGGATCAGAAGATGCGCAAGAGGATCTTGAAGCGTTATCACGTGCCTGTCCGTTTTCTGTGCAGGTAGCATGGTCTGGATGGCACCGGGCGCGTGCAGCTTCCTCCTTACATGAGGCTTTTACACTTGAGGAAAACATGGTGCGCCATATGGTAGCCCGGCCCGATTTTGCAGAAGGTATTCGAGCCCGTTTGATTGATAAAGATAATAGTCCTGCGTGGGTGCCTCCTGCTTTGGCGGAAGTGAATGAGCAGGAAGTTCAAAATTGTTTTGATAAGTAATTAAACATGTCGCCCCGGAGCATTTTGTGCTGCGGGGCATGATGTGCGTTGGGTAGTTAAGCGGCTGCGGTTCGGAAAGATACGGAGGTTGGAGCAGGTTTGCCAATTGGCAGCACTGCATATCCATAGGCTTCTTCCAGAATTTCAGCTGCAGCCAGATAGATGGCGGAAGAACCGCAGAACAACCCTTCATAGCCAGCGAACTGGGTAACAACCGGCATAGCCAGCATATCACCTGTAGCAAGCAGGCCGAAAAGAATAGTCAGGCTCAGGAAGATAACCTGATGTGCCCGCGTAGCACGTAGTGTGGCAATAAACATAATAAATGTGAACAATCCCCACGCAAGCAGGTAGCTTCCTACAAGGTTGGGGCTGCTAGCATCTACAATACCAGTATGCGGCAATCCAATAAGTGCCACGAATGAAAGCCAGAAAGCACCGTAAGCGGTAAAAGCTGTCATGCCAAAGGTGTTGCCATTACCATATTCCAGCATTCCTGCCAGAATTTGGGCTACACCTCCAAATGTTAGCCCCATGGCCAGAATGGCAGACCCCATAGGCACCAGGTCTGCATTATGTAAATTGAGAAGAACGGTTGTGAGCCCAAACCCCATTAAGCCTAACGGGGCTGGGTTGGCTCTGCGGTATGTCACCGGAGGCGATGTTTCGGAGTATGCCATGCCAGATACTTCTTTTTATGAGTGATGACTTAAACACTAAGCATCTGGATGGGGAGAAGTTCTCTATAAATAGAAAAATTCTGATAAAATTAAATTCATCATCGTGGCTTTTATTTTAGGAAACTTTCTTCTTTATTTTATCCTGCAGAACCCGCACTGACCAACGTAGAAACCGGCGCAGTTGCACCTACCTCATCTACAGAGCGATGGATGGGGCCGTATTTATCATAAAACCCTGGAATAGCCCGGATAATGCCCGCGGCTTGCATCAGGCAGGAGATGGTTCTGCCCCGCATAAGGTTGGCCCCTTCCTGATCTGTGGTGGTGGCATGAATAACTGCTGCAGCCTGTTCCAAAGCCTCCGCAGTAGATAACGGTGCATGACGCAACATAGAGAAGGCTTTTAAGGCACTTTCAAGAGCAGTGCGGGCCTGCGCATTGAGTTGAACGTGTTCTGCATTCCAGCGTAAGCGTAAGATAAGCCGTCCCAGAGAAAGTGTTGCAAAAGCTGCATCGGTATATCCCTGCCGGTCTATGCCGGAAGGAATAAAGGAAAGGCGCATCATCAACCGTGTGATCTTTTGAAGCTGGAGGCCTTCCCACGCAATCCATTGCACTGGCTTGCGGCTATGGGAAAGAGCCAGTTGTTGCAAACTGCGCGTAAGGGAAGAAACCAGCCGTGCAGCATCTAACCGATGATCTGGTGGTAAAATAACCCGGAAAACCAGTACTAACAGCACGCAGGCCGCCACCATAGTCAGCCAATTATTGGTGAGTGCCAGGTCATTATAAATAATGGGGTTGTTGATAGAGAGCAGCATGGTGAAAAACACCGCATACCCAAATGCGCCAATGCTGTAGCGTGGGTGAAACTGCAGCCATACACCGGGTAGCAGAAACAGGCAGAGAGTCAGCCATAAAAGCGGGTAGCCATCTATGCGGGGCAAGAAAAGGGAATGGCATAAAAACCCCATAGGCACTGCCAACATAGTGCCTGTTGCCATCATGGGGCTAGCTTTGCCGGCGGAGGGAGCTGTTGAAAGCAGGCTTGAAGCTGCCACCACATACAGGATCAGCATAGGGCCTGCGCTCCAATGGAACACATACCATAACATGCCAGCCAGAAGCGCAATAAACATGCCACGCACGCCATTGCGCAAGGCAACGGGCCATTCCAGATACTGGCGCGTGTAGGAGGATTCACGATCGCGGCGCAGGCTTGTCAGATCGTATAGGGCCAGATCTATTTGTACCAGAATATCACGCGTATTATCCAGCGTTGCCAGCAAGCTGGGTGCCGGGTTGTTGCGTGAAAGTTGCTCCAGGTTTTTCAGGCAGTCATGCAGGCAGGCAGATACTGGTGTGGGGTTTTCTAACCAGCCAGGTTGCTCTGTAAGATGCAGAATTTGCTCTAAGGCTTCGGCAACATATTGATGCACAGGGCGTGATTGTGCATCCACTAAAGAGAGATTTAACCAATAAGGATGATAACTGACAATTAGCCCGGTTAAACGATTAAGTGTCAGACGCAGGTTAGAAATACGGGCCTGCATATCGGGGTCATCTGCGGCGGCAAATTCTATGGCAGGAGTTAAGCCTGCCATGCCAGCCAGAAGGCGGCTGCGGCTATCATAAAGGGGCTGTGGCAAACTACGGAATGCTGTGCCCGTGGTTGTGGTATCTGTTATTTCGGAAGGGTTGTTTTCTTCTGCGGCATGTTCTTCCGGTGCAGAAGAAAGGCCTTCCTGCGCATGAAAGTTTTTTGCGTGGAGAATGGTATCACGAAAAGCATTCCCCAGTTTTTCCAAAACGGCGCTGGGCTTGCGTGGGCTTGTTACCATAAACACACAGGCCGTTACTACCACGCCTGTTACCACGGCAGACAGGCGCCCCATTGCAGACAGGAAAATATTGTCTGGGTCTGCAAAAGCGGGTGCAGCAATAATAACAATTGTATAACCGGTCAGCACAGCAGCATAGGCACGAAAGAAGCGCAGAAACGTGGCAACCATGCAGGCTATGCCTACAAAAACAGAAAGAGCCGCAAAATACAGAACGGGAGACTGCACAAATACAGCCATAATGCCAATGCTGATAACGGCCCCAATAACTGTGCCAATAACACGCCAGACACTTTTGGAAACCATGGCCCCTACAGTTGGGTTTGCCACAATAAGAACAGTTGTGGCTGCACTGAGGGGAGAGTGGAGCTGGAACATAAACGCCAGAAAAACGGCGATACCAATACATAAGAACACGCGGGCAGAATAGCCTGCGGTGGCCTTAAAGGTATTCCATTGGGCTTCATCAGAAAAAAAGCCCGGTAAGCAGCGAGACAGCACAGCGCTAAAGGAAAAGAGCGTATGACTGCTTTGCTCAGATCTAGCGCTCATGATGTGTTTCCAGCATGCAGGAAAGATCATGAATTAAGCTACGCACCTGATCTTCATTAAGGTTCTGGCGAACGTTCTGTTCAAGTTGTGCTGCAATGGTATGGAACAGCGCACATCTTTCCTGCCCAGCAGAAGTGAGCACAAGTTTTTTGGCACGTCGGTCCCGCGTATCCTGCAGGCGTGTGATCAGCTTTTGTTTTTCTAATAAATCAAGAATACGCACCAGTGCAGAGCAATCCACATTCATGGCGGCGGCAAGGTCACTTTGTGTGGCCCCGTCGGGCATCATCATCAAATAAGCCATGGGGCGCATGCTGGCCAATGTCATGCCATGCGGGCGTAAGGCCCGGTCCAGTTGCGTGCGCCAGACTGTGGCTAACCGCATGATGCGGAAAGTAAGTGCCATGTCTGAAAAACGCGTTTCATCCAGCGTGGGCAGAACGCGTGGGGAGATCATGGAATCCTCATTAGTTAGCGAAAGAATATTTGACATATAAAGTATATTCATACGAATATAACATAGCTGTTTTGCGCGTCAATAATGGAAATAGGGCTGCAAAGCACAGGAACATTAGTGTGAAGCCTCAATCCTGTTTCAGATCAGCAGGCTTTAAAGTTGCAGGACTAAAACTGCGGGTTGAAAGCAAAGGCAGCTTATGCGCATTGTGCGCGGGCTAATGGTGTCCTTTACGGGATGAAAAGGGAAGAACGGTGCAAGGCCGTCGCTGCCCCCGCAACTGTAAGTTACCCATGGTGTTCCGTATGGGCTTTAGGGCCCAATATGCCACTGGCCTTCGTGCAGGCTGGGAAGGTAGGGAGCGCTGATTTATGTTCTGGCCTGTAAGGTGGAGCATATACGGGTACAAGCCAGGAAACCTGCCATTGGTGCCTGTATGCGTAAGCGCGCAGGTAGGCCTTATTTATTAAGTTCTGGCGTTGCTGCTGGCGGGGTGCCCGGCAGGCATAGATGTGCCGTTAAGGTATATTTCCTCTGCTATCTCTGAGGTAGGGGCGCCGGGTTACTGCACCCCTTCAAGTAGCTGTTCTTTTAGAATGGCAGTTCTTTCAGGGATACAGCATGGCCGAAGCATCCGATTCTTCTCAAAAATCACCTCAGAATCGTCCTGTTTTGCATGTGTGCGTTACGTGTCGGCGTGGTGGACCTGCTATGGATCAGCCGCCGGGTGCTCAGTTGTATGCACGCTTGCAGGCTTTGGTGCAGGAAGCAGAAGTTAATGGGCAGGAAGCTCCGGTTCTGTTGCGTCAGGTTCAGTGTCTGGCCGCCTGTGATCGCGGATGCACGGCAGCCATTGCCATGCCAGAGCGTTGGACATGGTTATTAGGGCATCTGGGTGCCGAAAAAGCAGAAGATCTTCTGGCGTATGCCCAGCTCTATGCAAAGTCCGCGCGGGGAACAGTTATGCCTTCGCGCCGTCCGGCATCTCTTTCCAATATGGTGCTGGGGCGTGTTCCCGCACAACTTTATGATGAACAGGAGCCTTCATGACAATCGCATCTCGCGTGCCTGTAACCATTATCACTGGTTTTTTAGGGGCAGGTAAAACAACCCTTTTGCGCAATCTTCTTCAACGTGCAGCAGGGCACCGCATTGCCGTAGTGGTGAACGAATTTGGTTCTCTCGGCATTGATGGAGAAATCCTGCGCGGGTGTGGCGTGGAAGGCTGCAAGGAAGATGATATTGTCGAACTGACCAATGGCTGCCTGTGCTGCACGGTAGCAGATGATTTTCTGCCAACTATGGAAGCCCTGTTAGATCGGGCCGACCCGCCTGAGCATGTGGTTATTGAAACATCCGGTTTGGCGTTACCCAAGCCATTGCTCAAGGCTTTTGGCTGGCCAACGGTGCGTAACCGCATGACTGTGGATGGCGTGATAACCGTAGTGGATGCACCTGCAGTATCCACTGGCCGTTTTGCAGATGACCCGGAAGCTATTGCCCAGCAACGTGCGGCAGATCCTTCTCTGGATCATGACAATCCATTGGCGGAGGTTTTTGAAGATCAGATCAACGCCGCAGATCTTGTGGTGTTGAACAAGACAGATCTGCTGGATGCAGATGCACTCGCACGCGTTGAAGATGAAATCCGCCGTACAGCACCGCGGCCTGTGCAGATTGTACGTGCCACGGAAGGCAAGGTGGACCCCGCCATATTGCTTGGTATTGGCGCTGCGGCAGAAGCAGACCTGGCTGCTCGTCCTTCTCATCATGATGCAGAAGATGGCGAACACGAACATGATGACTTCGAAAGCTTTGTGGTGCGTGTGCCCGAGCAGCAGAGTGTGGAACAGTTTTTAACGCTCTTGCAGGATACAGCACGCCGTTATGATGTGCTGCGCATGAAAGGTTTTGCCGCAGTGGCAGGTAAGGCCATGCGTTTGGCTGTGCAGGGTGTAGGAACGCGTTTTCGGCACGAATTTGACCGTCCTCTTTCTGCCAACGATGGGCGGGAAGGCCGCATTGTCGTGATCGGGCAAAAAGGACTGGAGGCTTCGGCCATAGCCAAGGCTCTTGGCGGCACATTGGTAACGGCCTGATTAGGGGCGGAGTAAGCTTATGCATCTTTTGGTGCGGGAAAACCGGACGCTTGATGAACAGGAAGTAGCAGAGGATCTCAATCTTCCATCTGCCGATCTTGTTGTTCTTTCTTTTACGGAAAGCGATCTTCTGGCCCTGCGCCATGCAGAAGCCTTGCTGCGCGCTCAAACTGAAGGAAGCGTATTGCTTCCTACCTTGCAGGTTATAAACCTTGCACGGTTACGCCACCCTATGTCGATTGATCTGTATATTGAGACCACATTGCAAAAAGCACGCTGCGTTGTAGTGCGGCTATTGGGTGGTTTGGATTACTGGCGTTATGGAGCAGAAGAACTAGCGGCATGGAGCCGTGAAACAGGCGTGCCGCTGGTTTTGTTGCCTGGCGATACGTTACAAAGCCATAGCTCTGATGTGCAGCAACAAGCAGCACATACTGGGGATGATGTGCGGCTAGCAGAACTTTCCACTGTTTCCGCAGAACATTATGCCCGGTTAAACGGTTTTTTTCAGCAAGGTGGGCCGGATAACATTTGCGCTGCATTGGCGCTCATGTCTGTACTTGCGGGCATGCAGGAAGATAAGGGAACGCGCCCTAAAGCATTGCCAGCATGGGGTGTATATCGTTCTTATTCTCCTGCTGCCGCCTTAGCCCAAATACAGATAAAGGCAGTGATACTCCTTTATCGTGCGCATTTGCTGGTAGGAGATGTGGCTGGGCCAGAATGTTTGGCACAAGAATTGGTGCAACGTGGCTGTGCCGTAGATATTGTGTACGTTACATCTTTAAAAGATCCATCTGTTTCTAAAGATATAAGCCTTTATCTGCAATCTGCAAAACCTGATGTGGTTCTAGATGCTACGTGCTTTTCTGCACGAAGCCAGAATGGTTTTTCACCATTGGATGTGGCTAATGCACCCATTCTGCAACTTTTGCAGCCGGGATGCACACAGGCTTTGTGGGCAGAAAGCCCACGCGGTCTGGCGCGGGCAGATATGGCCATGCAAGTGGTGTTGCCAGAACTTGATGGCACAATTGCAACTTTTCCAATTTCTTTCAGAAAGGATGCTCAGCCCGGACAGCCTGCGTTTAGAGAACCCTATAAACCGGGCATAAAACTGGTGGCGGGCCGTGCAATCGCATGGGCCAAATTGCGGAAAATTCCGCAAGAAAACAAAAAAATATCTATTGTTCTGTCTGATTATCCGGGAGCAGGACTAGAAAAATCTGGAGCGCATATAGCGCATGCTGTGGGGTTGGATGGTTTTGCATCCACATCTTCCATTCTCACCCTCTTGCAGAATGCAGGCTATAATACAGGTGCAGAAGATATTCCTGATGCCAAGGCTCTTGCTGCAACACTTGTTGGGGGCAGTTTAAAGCCTGTTCTTGATATAAAGCTATATCATCAGCTTTTAACAAATTTAGATCCGGTTTTTGTACAATCTGTTTTTGCAGCGTGGGGTGAACCCGAACAAGATGCCACTGTAAAAGATGGCATTTTTTGTCTGCGTTACATCCAGTTGGGCAATATTTCTCTGGCTGTACAACCAGACAGAGGGGCCGTGGCTGACCGTAAAGCCTTGTATCATGATCCGGATACACCGCCATGCCATGCGTATGTTGCGTTTTACCTGTGGTTGCAGCATGTGAAAAAGCTGGATGCCATGGTGCATTTAGGCACGCATGGCACGTTGGAATGGCTGCCCGGTAAGACTGTGGCGTTATCTCCATCTTGCGGGCCAGCTGTGCTGATGGGTGATTTACCAGTTATTTACCCGTTTATTGTCAATAATCCGGGCGAAGCCGCGGCAGCACGGCGGCGTTTGGGTGCTGTTATTATCGGCCATATGACACCACCTGTTATGCAGGCTGAACTTTCGGCAGAGGCGCAGGAACTCGAACGCCTGATTGATGAATATGCTGAAGCAGATGGTCTGGACCCTCGCCGGGGTGCTTTGCTACGTGCTGATATTCTGGATAAAGCCGTAAGCACAGGGATGTTGGCCGAAAGTGGCGTGCGTCCCGGAGAACTGGATGAGGCAGAAGCACTCGCACGGCTTGATGCATATTTGTGCGATGTAAAAGATCTGCAAATTCGTGATGGTCTACATGTTTTTGGTAAACCAGCCACACATTCCAAAAAACTGGTGCAGATTATTGCGCAGGCATGTGGGCGTCAGGAAGATGCAGCATTTGTTGCTGATATAGCCCGTAAAATCATGCAAAGCGGGCAAGCGGAGGCTCAGGCGCTCCTAGCTGCATTGAACGGGCGTTTTGTAACACCTGGTCCAGCAGGTGCACCAACCCGCGGGCGAGTGGATGTACTGCCAACTGGGCGCAATCTGTTTACGGTGGACCCACGTGCATTGCCCACACCTTCTGCCATGGTGCTGGCTGAGAAGATGGAAAAACTGTTGCTGACAAGGCATCTGCAGGAACAGGGTGAACATCTGACACATATCGTCATGGATATGTGGGGTTCTGCCAGTTTACGTACGGGCGGCGAGGATATGGCGCTTGCCTTGCGCCTTATGGGGGTAGAAGTGCAGCGCACAGCAGGCACTGGGCATGTTTGTGGGTTTGAGATTATTCCCTTGCCATTGCTAGACAGGCCAAGAGTGGATGTAACTCTGCGCGTATCTGGTCTGTTTCGTGATGCTTTTGTAGACCAGATTGCCCTGTTTGATCAAGCCGTAACTGCTGTAGCGGAACGGAACGAACCGATTGAATGGAACCCTCTAGCAGCTTCTGTCAAAGGGCTGGAAGGAGAAGCCCGAAAGCGTGCAACAGCTCGTATTTTTGGGGCTGCGGCTGGTAATTACGGCACAGGTGTTGAGGAACGCCTGAATACAGGGGCTTGGGATAACAAGCAGGAGCTCGGAACAGCTTGGCTGGAAGGTTCATCCTGGACATATGGTGGCGGGAGAGATGGCCAGCAGGATATGCAGGCACTTTCCAATTTGGTTGGTCAGGCAGAAGCTGTGCTGCATGTGCAGGACAATGCAGAAACCGATATTTTAGAAAGTTCGGATATCGCTGCGCATGAAGGTGGCCTTTCCGCTGCTGCGGCTACGCTAGGTGCAACGCCAACTGTATTGCATGGTGATACATCTCGGCCTGATATGCCACGCTTGCGTACAGCAGAGCAGGAAGTGGCGCGTATTGTGCGCGGACGGTTGGCTAATCCACAATGGATCAAAGGGATGCAGCAGCATGGATACGCGGGGGCCGCAGAAATGGCGCGCGGGCTGGATGCGTTGCACGGATTTGCGGCCACGTTACCCCAACGCTTTGATAGACAATTTGATCTGGTTTTTGACCAAACCTTGGGTAATGCCGTGTGTGATGAATTCTTGAAACAGGAAAACCCGGCAGCACGGGAAGCAATGCGCATGCGTTTTGCCGATGCATGGCGGAGAGGCTTGTGGCATCCACGGGGAAATAGCGTAGCCTGTGTTTTGGATGAGGAAAACAAGGCATGAAAGCGCCTCGTGTTATTATGGTTGCGGCCCCTCGCTCTGGGGGGGGCAAAACAACGGTTACACTCGCATTGCTGGCTGCGTTCCAGCGCCGTGGGTTACGGGTTGGGGCCGTTAAAACTGGCCCCGATTATATAGATCCCGCTTTTCATGCAGCTATCACCCATCGGCCACCTCTTAACTTAGATAGCTGGTGCATGCCCGCAGATTTGCTGGCTGGGATTATGGATGCCGCTGCCAAAGATGTAGATGTGGTTGTGGTGGAATCTGCAATGGGGTTGTTTGATGGATTAATGGCCCCAGAGGGTGCACGCGGTGCGCCTTCTGATATTGCAGCTTTATTTGGTATTCCGGTTTTGCTGGTGCTGGATGTTTCTGGGCAGGGGCAATCTGTCGGGCCAATTGCACAGGGTTTTGCTCGGTGGTCGGATGCTGTGCAGGTGCATGGTGTTGTACTAAACCGCGTTGCATCTGAACGGCATGAGCGCTTGGCACGTTCTGCTGTGGATATGGCAGACCTGCCTGTTTGTGGTGCCCTCATGCGCCAAAAGGGTGAGGTATTGCCAGAACGGCACTTGGGGCTGGTGCAGGCACGTGAACACGGTAATCTGGCTGGGTGGTTATCTGACCTTGTAGATAAGGCAGAACGTGAACTGGATTTGGATGCCATTTTAGAAGCGGCAGCGCCTTTGGCTGAGCGGAAAGTGGATCCGGTATCTATGGCAAAGGCGTGTATTCCTCCTCCGGGTCAACGTATTGCCGTGGCGGATGATGCCGCTTTTTCGTTTTTATATGGGCATCTTTCTTTATTCTGGCGGCAAGCGGGGGCGGAATTGGTTCCATTTTCTCCCTTGGCCAATCAGGCGCCAGATGCTTCTTGCGATGCCTGTTGGTTACCCGGCGGGTATCCGGAACTTTACGCAGGCCAGATTGCGCAAGCAGACCGTTTTAAAAAAGGCCTGCAGGATTTCGCGCTAAACCACCCAGTGCATGGAGAATGCGGGGGCTACATGGTTTTGGGGCGTGCGTTAGAAGATGCGCAGGGGCAGACACATTCCATGGCAGGCTTGTTGGGGCACGTTACGTCCTTCGCGCGTCGAAAGCTGCATCTGGGCTACCGTGAAGCCACATTACTGGCAGACAATGTGCTGGGCTGTGCAGGTACGCGCTTGCGCGGGCACGAATTTCATTATGCCACAGTCACGGGAACTGGTGATGATGCACCACTGGCTGATCTGGCAGCGGGGGATGGTGCACCGCTTGGGACATGTGGTGGCCAGCGTGGGTTGGTATCTGGTTCATTTTTTCATGTTCTGGCACGGTGTTCCAATCAGAATATTTTGAACTCTTCCTCTTTATGAAAAGAGCATATGCAAAAACGAACGCGGAAACTTGTGTGATAACAAGGTATGCACAAAGTGTTCTGCCGTCCTGATAAAGCCGGGGCAGGCGGTGAGAAGGAGATATTGAAATGCGATCTTTTCCCGTGTTGCTGGTAAGGCATGCTCCTGTTCAGGTTGCGCAGGGCATTTGTTACGGCAGGCAGGATGTTGCCCTTAGCCCAGGGTGGGAGAGTATTGTTTCTGGGCTTTCCGTCCTTGCAAAAGGGGCAGTCTGCCAAGTGTTATATAGCTCTCCCGCGCAAAGATGCTGGCAGATGGCGCAACGTTTGGCGCAAAGCGCGGGTATGGAACTGCGTGTGGATCACCGGTTGGCAGAATTGAATTTTGGTAAGTGGGAAGGGGTGCGCTGGCAGGATATAGACCGCACATTGCTGGATGAATGGGCCCAAAATCCAGCAGGTTTTGCTCCGCCAGAAGGTGAAAGTGGGCAAGATCTGTATCAGAGAATTCAGAGCTTCTGGCATGAAGTGCGGCAGCGCGAAGAAAATGTGTGTGTCTTGTCGCATGGCGGACCACTAAGGCTGCTGAGCGCTTTTGCCGGTGGGTACCAACCACAGCTTCTTGCGCCTTCCATGCCACAGGGTTTTGCACGCCTGTTTATGGTGGGAGAAAAGAACGAATGCGTTTCAACAGAAACAGATTTTTCAAAGCATCATAAAAAGGAAGAACCGTGTCAGGTATGATAGATTCGCAAAAGCCAGCATCAGCACAGGATGCAGAGCATCATCGTACCAAAATGCAAAAACGCAAAGCTGTGCAAGATAAAGAAGTTGCCAGCAAAACAGTGGAAAAGGGCCTGTTGATTGTAAATACAGGTGCCGGAAAAGGAAAATCTACCGCAGCGTTTGGTCTGGCTTTGCGAATGCTCGGGTATGGGCGGCGTGTTGTTGTAATCCAGTTTATCAAGGGGGCTTGGCATACGGGGGAGCGCAGGGCGCTAGAGCGCTTTGAAGATCTGGTGGAATGGCACGCTCTGGGTGAAGGTTTTACGTGGGAAACGCAGGATAAAGCGCGAGATATTGCTGCGTGCCAGCGTGCATGGCGCGTTGCACAGCAAGCACTGGCAAACCCGGATATTGGGCTGGTTATTCTGGATGAGCTAAACATTGCACTAAGGTATGATTACCTGCCTATGGAACAGGTTCTGGCCGATATTGCTGCTCGCCCAGAAAGCCAGCATGTTGCGGTAACAGGGCGCAATGCCAAGGAAGCCATGCTGGAAGCAGCAGATTTGGTAACAGAAATGACATTGGTGAAACATCATTTCAAAGCAGGTGTCAAAGCGCAGGAAGGTATAGAGTTTTGAGTGCCCGCGTTCTGATGGTGCAGGGTACAGGGTCCAGCGTAGGAAAATCAACACTTGTTGCAGGTCTTGCGCGGGCTTTTACGCGGCGTGGGTTACGGGTTTTGCCATTTAAGCCTCAGAATATGTCCAATAATGCTGCCGTAACATGGGATGGTGGTGAAATTGGCCGTGCTCAGGCTTTGCAGGCGCGTGCCTGTGGTGTGCCTGCTAGCGTGGATATGAACCCTGTCTTGCTCAAACCACAAGGAGAAACAGGTGCACAGCTTGTTGTGCAAGGTCGCATTGAAGAAACAGTGCAAGCGCGAGATTATCAGGGCCGAAAAGCACTTTTAATGCCGTCTGTTTTGCAAAGCTTTTCCAAACTTGCCGCACAGGCAGACTTGGTTTTGGTAGAAGGTGCGGGATCTGCTTCGGAAGTCAATTTACGAGCACATGATATTGCCAATATGGGGTTTGCAGAAGCTGTAAACGCTCCGGTTGTGCTTGTGGGAGATATAGATAGAGGTGGAGTTATTGCCAGCCTTGTGGGCACACAGGTTGTTGTAAGCGAGAAAGATGCCCAGCGTATTAAAGGTTTTATTGTAAACCGTATGCGGGGTGATCCAACGCTGTTTACTGATGGCATGCAGTTTGTTGCAGAACGTACAGGTTGGCAACCGTTAGGGCTTGTGCCGGATTTGCCAGAGGTGAGAAGCCTGCCAGCAGAAGATACAGCTGATCTGGATGAAAAACTTACGTATGCAGTAAAGCATTCAAAAGCAAAATTAGATCAGAATACTCCGTTGCGTATTGTGGTGCCTCTTTTGCCGATGATCGCGAATTTTGATGATCTGGACCCCCTTTATGCAGAACCCGGTGTGCATCTTATGCTGGTTAAGCGTGGTCAGCCTTTGCCAGAATGTGATCTGATTATATTGCCCGGATCAAAAGCAACGTTATCTGATCTTGCTTGTTTGAAAGAGCAGGAATGGGACAAACAGATTGCAGAACATGTTGCCAATGGTGGCTATGTGATGGGTATTTGTGGTGGCTACCAGATGCTGGGGGCTACTGTGGCAGATCCTTATGGAACAGAAGGTGCAGCAGGACAGACCGTAGGGTTAGGGCTGTTAAAAATTGATACAGTTTTAAGCCGGAATAAAAGCCTGGAGCACAAAGAAGGAAAACTGGCGGCAGAAGGCAGTAAGGTCGCTGGATACGAAATGCATGTGGGGCAGACCATAGGATCAGATTGTCAAAACCCATTGATTTATCTGGATAATACCCCTGAAGGTGCCGTTTCTGCAAATGGGCGTGTATGGGGCACCTATTTGCACGGAATTTTTAACCACCGGGCTGCGCGCATGGCGTTGCTTGCACGTGTAGGTGGAACTGCATTTCAGCCAGATGGCGTATGGGATACAGCCGGAGCAGAGTTACCTGTGTGCCATGATCAGAGCGTAGAATACGCACTGGATACGCTGGCTAACCATCTGGAACAGCATATTGATTTAGATGCTTTGTTGCAGTTGGCTGCTGTGCCAGCGGGTATTTAAAGCAGCGTATACTTTAACGTTGAATCCAGCGCCTTCTGGCAGGATTACGCTTTTCCCACCCACGGCGTTCAAGCTCTGGCGTGTTGGCTTGCTGTTCAGGAAAGCCAACACATAAATAGGCCAGAAACTGCCAGTTGGGTTCTACACTTAAAGCGGCGTGTGCTTCCTGTGGGTTAAGGATGGAAACCCATCCCACCCCAACGCCCCGTGCCGTGGCTGCCAGCCAAAAAGTGTGAATGGCCATAACAGCAGACCATGTTGTGGTTTGTGGCATGGTAGCTCGGCCAAGCCCGCGCCCCTGTTGGGGGTTGGTTTCACAAAATACGGCAATATGGTGGGGGGCATCATCCAGCCCGGCAAGTTTTAGGCGTGCATAACGCTGCGCGTCTTTTCCTTCTCGTCCTTCTAGTTCCTGCGTATTGCTGCGCATAAAGTTCTGGCGGATGGCATCACGGCGGTTCGCATCATTTACCAGCACAAAGCGCCAAGGTTCGCTCAATCCGACTGAAGGGGCCAAGCAAGCCGTTTCCAGCAGTTCATCCAACACAGATGTTGGCACCGGTGTTGTACGAAAATGTCGCACATCCCGCCGCCATATCAACAGTTGCTCTAATTGGTTCTGAAAAGAAGGTGAGAAAAAAGGTGCTGTCATGCCTTTATCATGCAGCCAATAGCGGCCAGCAGCAACCCACCTATCAGAATACCACAGGCCCTGCGGTAAAGGGTTAGGCCGCGATCCAGATCATGCAGGGTGGCAGTTGTGGTGCCTTCTCCAATCCACCCATCATCAACCACAGTTCCTGCATAATTACGGGGGCCACCAAACTTTACGCCAAGAGCGGTGGCCAGAGCTGTTTCTGGCCACCCCGCATTGGGGGAACGGTGACGTTTGGCATCTCGCCAGATGGTAGACCAAATCATGCGCCACAGTGAGGGAGGGGTAGATAGCAGAATACACACAGCGGCCAGGCGGGAAGCCGGCAGGTTAATCAGGTCATCCATTTTAGCAGCCGCCATGCCGAATGCTGCATAACGCGGGTTAAGATGACCGATCATGCTGTCTGCCGTGTTGACGGCTTTATAAAAGACAGTTCCGGGCAAACCGAGTAATGCCGTCCAGAATAAAGGGGCAACAATGCCATCGGAGAAGTTTTCTGCCAGACTTTCCAAGGCTGCACGTACAATGCCGGTTTCATCCAGCACAGATGTATCTCGCCCCACAATTTGGCTTACAGCTTTGCGTCCACCTTCTAATCCAGACTGTTGAAGCGCTGTGGCTACGGCTTTGACATGCACCCATAAGGACTTCTGCGCCACCAACGTACAGGCGGCTACAGCCTGCATACAAAGCATGATGGCCGGAGGCAGAAACACAGAACCAATATGGAGTATAAATACCGTAAGCCCGACCGGAATACCGATAAGCAGCAACAGCGTGAAAAAACCGGATATCCGGCGTGCGGTATCTGACCATTCAGGCCGGTTGAACGTCTGCTCCAGCCTGTTTATCAAGAAGCCAATCCACACAACAGGGTGGCTTATTGCAGCAAACAGCGGTGCAGGATATCCGCATAAGGCTTCCAGCCCCGCAGCCATAGCGGCAACGGGTAGGGTTATAGAAAAAGGATAAAGCAGCATGGCAGATGCAGGCGTGCGGGAAAAGCGGCAAGAAGGCAAGGGGTATCCGCTGCAACAGGCACCTGCAGTTTCTGTGTTGCCTTCAAAAACCTCATCAACACCACACTACATTCCGGCACATGGCGGACAGGTGCAAAAAATTATGCAGATGTTTGCAGATGCACCGCAACCGTTTGTAGACCTTTCTACAGGTATCAGTCCCTTTGCTTATCCAGCAAAATTGCCTGATTTATCTGCTTTGCACACATTGCCCGAAGAAGCAGAAGAAGCGGCGTTACAGCATGCCGCTGCTGTGGCATATGGAATTTCTGATGCCAGCATGGTGGTTGCAGGCGGAGGAAGCCAGAGCCTGATTGCTTTGTTGCCAAGGGTGTTAAAGGCCGAACGGGCGTGCATACTGGGGCCAACGTATTCCGGGCATGTGCAGGCATGGAAACAGAATGGCATTTCAGTTTCAGAAGTATCTACTTTTGCTGATCTACAATTGGCAGCACAGCAAAAAAATACGGTCTGCATTGTGTGTAACCCCAATAATCCTGATGGGCGTTTAATATACGCTTCGCATCTGCTTGATCTGGCCAATACCTGTCAGGCTGCGGGAAGCTGGTTGGTGGTGGATGAGGCCTTTGCAGATATAACTGGCCAGAGTGTTGCACCTGCCTTGCCACATCCTGCTTTGCTTGTTTTACGTTCTTTTGGCAAAACATATGGATTACCCGGAATAAGGCTGGGGTTTTTGTTGGCTCAACCTAGTATGGCCGCATATGCGCGGGACCTGTTGGGCTCATGGCCCGTCAGCACCATTGGGTTGTCAGTTGGATGCCAAGCCTTGCTGGATAGGGAATGGTTAAGGCAGGCTTCAACCAAACTGTGTGCTGCAAATTCTCGTTTAAAAAAATTGCTGACTAAATCAGGATTAAACCACAAAGGCCAAGCTGTTTTGTTTGAGCTGGTGGAATGCGAACGGGCCGCAGATTTATGGCAGCATCTTTGCCGGCAAGGTATTGTAACCCGGATTTTTCCGTACAATGCTCATTGGCTGCGTATGGGCTTGCCTGCCTCCGAACAGCAATGGCACAGGTTGGAAGAAGCTTTGCTGGATTGGTGTGCACTTTAATAAAAAAGTGCTGATAATACCGTCATAATTACACATTCTGTAATAACGGCACAGGCTCCTAGAATATCACCTGTATAGCCACCAAGTTTACGTTTTGCGTATTGGGCTATTATTAAGGCAATAGCCAAAGCTAGCAAAAGAGGAAGCGCTATAAGTGTTAGTAAACATGCCGTTGTAAGTGGTGCGGGTATTAAAAATACTGTCAGCAAAGTGCCAAGACAGATTGCGCCTATTAAAGCGATTGTTAAATTTTGCTGTGGCAAAGGGTAAAGCGATCGCGCCAGACCATCAGGCCGGGCTGGTGGAACTGTTTTTGTAACAACCAAAAATGCGCCACGTGACAAGCATCCTGCAAGCCCACATATCAGGCAAGCCAACGCGATGGAATGTATGGATAAAAGCACGCCCGCGCGTATCAAAATTGCCGAACACAAAGCCAGTACACCGTAACTGCCAATGCGGCTGTCACGCATGATCTCCAGCTTGCGTTCAGGGGTGATGCCACCAGAACTATCGGCGGTATCGGCCAATCCATCTTCATGTAGGCCGCCTGTTACAAGAATTTGTGCCGCTAAAGCTATGCCTGCTGCTGCAAGGGGTGGAATATGGCTAAACTGTAATGTTGCGGACAGTCCCCCGGTAAATACTCCAATGCCAGCGCCAATAAGTGGCCAGCACCAGATGGATTGTGCCAGGGGCCAGGAAGCGGAACTATTTTTGTAAGCAGCAGGTAACAGCCAGCTCACAGGTATGCGGGTAAGAAGCCCAACCCCACAGGCCAGATGCAGCCGTAATCTATCTAATATGGAGAGGGAGCCAGAAGAGCTCATACTTTCTGGCTTACAGCGGCTTCTGCAAAAGTAGCCATACCTATGTGACAGGCAAGTGCAGCGCGTAAGATAGCAACTGCAAGGGCGGCACCAGAGCCTTCACCTAACCTGAGCCCTAACCCTAACAGAGGTTCCAGACCAAGATAGGAAGCAAGGCGATGCGTTTGCCCTGTTGTGGTAGCGCAATGTGACAGGCAGGTATGGGCCAACCCATCGGGGTGTAACCGTGCAAGAGGTGCAGCGGCTGCCGTACAAACAAAGCCATCTAGCAGCACAGGTACATTCTTGTGTCTGGCAGCTAATGTGGCGCCCAATGTGGCTGCCAGTTCGTATCCGCCAACACAACGAGCAGCTTCCAAGGGGTCAGAACATACTTGCTGATGCAGGGTAAGTGCTTCGTCAATAACAGTTGCCTTACGCTTTAATCCTGCATCATCTGCACCAGTTCCGCGCCCAGCCCAGATATTACCGCTTTCCTTAAACAAGGCTGCGGCTAAAGCTGCGGCGGCTGTGGTGTTCCCAATACCCATTTCACCCAGGCACAGTAGATCGCAGTCAGATGAAACGGCATTGTAGCCAAGCGTGACAGCTTGCAAAAAATCTTGCTCTGTCATGGCAAGCGCATGTGTAAAATCTGCCGTTGGTTGCAGATCATGCACAGGAATAACGTGTAAGGATGCGTCAACCGTTCTGGCTATCTGGTTGATGGCAGCCCCTCCGTTACGAAAATTGCTGACCATTTGTGCCGTAACGTCAGAAGGCCATGGGGAGATACCCTGCTGTGTTACCCCGTGGTTTCCGGCAAAAACCAAAACCTGCACATTTTCCAGCTTTGGTGTGGCACGTTGTTGCCAACCGCCGAGCCAGCTTGTGAGTTCTTCAAGCCGGCCAAGGCTACCTTCTGGCTTGGTAAGTTGCTGCTCACGCTGTGCAATGGCGTTTTGGGCAGCCTTGTCTGCTTGCGGCAAATTACTACACAGGCTTCTCAGTTCCCGCATGGAACCAAGGCAGAGTAGCGCGTTAGAAAAAGAAGGAGATGATGGCATGTTGTTGATTTTGTGCTGTTATAAGGATGTAAGCAAACAAAAATAGTGAGGCGCATATACCATGAGTGTCCTATCTCTCAATCCAACAGAAACAGGGGCGCAGGGTACTGTTCTTATTTTGGGGGGCGCACGTTCAGGAAAGAGTGGTCTGGCCGAAGCAATGCTGACAGCCCTGCCATCGCCCTGGATCTATCTGGCCACTGGTCGGGCATTTGATGCAGAAATGCAGGAACGGATTGAACACCACAAGGCCAGTCGAACAGAACAGGGGTGGCAAACGGTTGAAGAGCCATTTGACATTGCATGGGTGTTAAAAACCTATGCGCATCTGCCTGTGTTGGTAGATTGCCTGACCTTGTGGGTGACCAATATGTTGCTGGATGACCAAAACATTGAGGAAGCAACATACCGCCTGTTGGAAGTGTTGCCAGAGCGCTTGGCCCCCACCATTCTTGTGGGCAATGAAGTAGGGCTGGGGATTGTGCCAGAAAATGCTTTGGCCCGCCGCTTTAGGGATGAAGCCGGGCGCCTGCACCAGCGAATAGCGGCGCAGGCAGGGCAGGTTGTTTTTGTGGCAGCAGGGCTGCCATTAGTGCTTAAGGGGAAAGCCTTATAGCTATCAGCCCTATATCAACTTTCGGATTCTGAGTGATCATGCAGCACACGTGGGAAGGCAACGGGGCTGCATAGCCCTAATGCAGTGGCCATTATAACAATACCAACGGCCATGGGCGGCAGGACGGAAAGCCCAGCGGTATTTAAAATCATACCCCCTGCGGCAGACCCAAACAGTATACCCACATTGCTGCTGGCGTTTACGGCTGCACCGGCAATATCAGCCGTGGTGGCACGGCTGCGAATAGCCCCAGACATAATAACCGGAATAAGTGCGGCATACCCAGCACACCACAGGCCAACAGCAGCAACTGCGCTCCACCCACTGAGGAGGGAACCGCAGAGTGAACCCATACCGCATGCGGTAATCAGGCCAGCTACCAGCAACCCGAGTGCTGGCTTGGAATCCACCATCTGCCCTGCAGCCCATAATCCAAGAATACTCACGCCACCTGTAATCAACAGGGCGATACTCAGCGCGCTTTCCGGCAGCCCATGAGACATCAGCAATGGTGAAACATAGGTGTAGAGAAGGTTATGCCCCAGAAAGAACAATGTGTTTACGGCAATCACCACCGCAAATACGCGCGCAACACCGGGTGTGCGGAATGAAGGTAGATGCACGGAACTGGAAGATGCTTCCACCTTGGGCAGAAAAAATGCGATGCATACGGTCAGAATAGCGGCCAGCCCAGTTACCACCATCATGGAAACGCGCCAGCCTGCCAGTTGTCCAATGGCAGCAGTGCCGGGCACCCCCAGAACAGATCCCAAAGATGTACCGCCAAATACAAAGGAAATGGCGCGTCCTGTCATACGAGGGGGCACCAGATGCGCGGCATAGGCAGAAACAATGGACATCATGAGCGCGTGGGCAGCCCCGCCCACGGCACGGCCTAAGCACAAAATGGCAAAGGTGGGGGCCAAAGCGGCAATGAGGTTAGAGGCGATATAGCCTATCAGAGCCCACAGCATGAGTGTCTTGCGGTTGATTTTAGCTGTAAGAATGGTGAGCGGCACCGCCGCCAGCGCCACAACCAGCGCATATGCACTGACTGCCAGACCAGCCTTACCTTCCGTAATGTGGAAGGAGTTTGCCATATCTATCAGCAACCCTACGGGGGCAACTTCGCTGGTAATGGCCGTAAAAGTGGCAGCAAACAAGGCGCACAGCCCGATGATTGTCTGACCGGACAGGGTTTTGAAAAGCATGGGCTTTCTACTGATACAACTGAGGGTTTGAAGGATAATAGCCCTGCCGGATGGAACTGAACCGGGCAGGAAGCCATTATGCGCTGGGGTGTATAGACCTCTTTTTTCTTGCATGGCAGTACATAAAATGGTGTCAGCAAAAAAAATCCGGACAAAGGCTCCATGGTGGATGTCTGCCCGTTCTGCTTGAGAGATGTAGATGTCAGAAAAAGAAATACGCACGCAGCTATTGGTGGCCGGGAAATGGCAAGATGCGGCAGATGGTCGTACCATTCCAGTAACCAATCCGGCTACGGGTCAGGTTATTGGGCAGGTGGCTCATGCTTCCAAGGCTGATCTGGAAAAAGTGGTTGCGGGTGCGCAGGCAGGTTACCAGGCATGGCGTAACCTTACGGCGTGGGATCGCTTTGTGATTATGCGCAAGGCGGCAGATCTTCTGCGTGAACGGGCAGAGCAGATCGGCCGTATTATGAGTGAGGAGCAGGGTAAACCCCTTGCTCAGGCAATTATTGAAATTCAGGGCGCTGCCGGTGTTATTGAATATTTTGGTGAAGAAGGCCGCCGCCTGAACGATGAGCTCGTGCCACCGCGTGCGCCTTATGTAGAACAGCGCGTGTTGCACCGCCCTGTAGGTGTTGTGGCTGCCTTTACGCCGTGGAACTTCCCCATCAACCAGATTGCTCGCAAGCTGGGTGCCGCTTTGGGCGCAGGGTGTGGGGTTATCGTAAAGGCTCCGGAAGATACGCCTGCTTCTCCGGCAGAGCTGATCCGGTGTTTCTGTGATGCCGGCATTCCGGCGGGTGCAGTTTCTCTGGTGTATGGTGTGCCGGCAGAAATTTCTGAGTATCTGATCGCTCATCCAGTTGTGCGTAAAATTTCCTTCACGGGTTCTACGCCTGTAGGCAAGCATCTGGCAGCGTTGGCTGGTGCGCAGATGAAGCCAGTAACCATGGAGCTCGGTGGCCACGGTCCGGTTATTGTGTGCCCAGATGCAGATCTGGATGCCGCTGCCGAACGTCTGGCAGCAGCTAAGTTCCGTAATGCCGGGCAGGTGTGCATTGCTCCCACACGTTTCCTTTTACACAAGGAAATTGCAGCGCCATTTATTGAAAAATTCAAAGCCCAGATGAGTGCGCTCAAGATCGGCAATGGTCTGGATGAAGGCGTTACCATGGGGCCATTGGTGAATGAGCGCCGCGTAAAAGCCTTGACCGAACTGGTGGATGATGCCCGTCAGAAAGGTGCGGAACTGTGGCAGCCTGATATTTCCATGCCGAATGATGGGTGCTTCTTCCCACCCACATTGGTGCTGAAGCCAACGCTGGAAATGCGGGTGATGCAGGAAGAACCTTTTGGCCCGATTGCCATTATGGATGAGTATTCTGATCTGGCTGACGCGGTAACGGAAGCCAACCGTCTGCCATATGGCTTGGCAGCTTATGTTTACACACGTTGTGAACGTACGGAACGCTTGCTGGGTGAAAAGCTGGAAGCCGGCATGGTTGCTGTTAATCACCACGGTATTGGCGTGCCGGAAGTGCCCTTTGGTGGCATGAAAGATTCCGGTTATGGCACGGAAGGTGGGCCAGAAGCCCTAAAGGCACATACCATTACACGTCTGGTATCTGCTTTTCACGAAAAGCCTTCTTTCTAAGGTTTCAGTCTTCGTTCTGAAGATCATGTAAAAAAGGGCGGAGGGGTTTAAATCCCTCCGCCCTTTTTGTTGTGTGGTTCAACCACCTTGTATGTGGGTGGCTGTTATTTGTCCTTATGGAACTGCGCAACCTGATCTGCTGTTACGTGTGGGTCTCCACTACCAAAGGTTGCCATCACATAATTCACGATCTTGGAAATTTCAGCATCGCTTAAACGCTGCACGTCTGAATGCCCGCTAAAGTCCGGCATGGATACATCGCCTGCTTCGGTTTTACGCTGTACCCCGTGCAGAATGGTCATGATAAGGTTGTCTGGCCGTGCGCTACCCACAGTGGAGTTGTGGAACAATGAAGGCGCGTATTGATCCTTTGTGCCCATACCAGTCTGGCCATGGCAGGCTGCGCAGTTGGCATCATACGCATGTTGCCCGTCCATCTCGGTCAGATCATCAATTCGGGTAGGGGCGCTTTGGCGGATGTCCTGCGCTTCGATGGCTTTGCCAAAGCTATCTCGTGCCTGATGTTCCATATCATCATCCATAGCTGGCACTTGATGAATATAAGTGGCTATGGCGTGCAGGTCCTGATCTGTCAGGTGGCTGGTGCTATGTTCCACGGCTTCTGCCATAGGGCCTGCTGCCTGCGCGTGGCCATTGGCGTGGCCGGTTTTCAGGTAGGCAACAATATCGTCTTCGCTCCAGTTGCCGATACCGCCGGTTTTGCTGGAGGTGATGTTGGGAGCGTACCATCCATCCAGCGAAGTGCCAGCCAGATACCTGTCCTGCTTTTCACTTAGCATGAAGTTACGGGGTGTATGGCAGGTGCCGCAATGTTCCAGCGCATTGGTAAGATACTTACCCCGGCGTAGCGGATCATATGTGCTGGAATCCCCGCTTTCTGGTTCTTCCTTGGTGGTTACAAAGTTCCATGCCGCCATTGCGCTACGCATATTTGCAGGGAACACCAGTGTTGTTTCTGCTGGGGCGCTGGCTACCGGTTTTACGCTGTGCATGAACCACACATAAAGTGCATGCACATCCTGGTCCGTCATACCTGCGTAAGAAACATAAGGCATAACAGGGTACAGGTAAGCCCCGTCTTTGCGCACACCGTGGCGGACAGCCTGCTCAAAGTCCTGCTCTGTGTATTTGCCAATACCGTGGTCTGGGTCTGGCGTAATGTTGGTGGAAATCACATCACCCATAGGTGTTGCAATTTTCAGGCCACCAGCAAAAGGCTGCGAACCGGGTTTGGTGTGGCAGGCAATACAATCTGACGCAGTGGCAATATAGGCACCACGATCCAACACTGCCTGATCTAGAGCTGCATCTTCTGCATGCACAGGTGTCTGGCTCAGGGCACAGACACCAATTACCGTGCTTGCTGAAAGAAGGACGCGCAAGGTTTTGGAAAAATCAGGCATGAGCAAGTTCTTTTTTCAGCGTATCGGCAACACGTAGCGCCAAGGCGGCTACAGTCAGGGTGATGTTGCCGGTGCCAACGGTTGAGAAAACCGAGGAACTGGCAATAAACAGGTTGTCATGGTCATGCGTCCGGCAATGGCCATCCACTACGGAATCCTTGGGGTCTGTGCCCATAATGGTGCTGCCTGCGGGATGATCCTGCGGGAAGTAGCCTGGGGTCCACTGTTCATCTGTGCCGTGCATCAGCTTGATAAGGTCACGGAAAACATAGCGTGTATGTTCACAACTGCGCACGGTGTATTCGGGCAGTTTGTAGTACACTTCCGGGTGCGGGATCCCCAGAATATCCTTATGATCCTTGCTGAGTGTAAGGCGGTTATTGGGGTCTGGCAGGGCTTCGTTATGGCTGAACAGGCGCACCGTGTGCGAAGCCAGATAGCGGATCTGTTCTTCCAGTTCCCGGCCAACGTAACCTTTGGAAATTGCCAACTGCGTGGCCAGATCCACCTGGTTATCATCCACCATGTGCACAAGGTAGGCACCACGATCCGTACGCCAGTTTCCATCACGGAAATTGTCAATCACGTTCGTTTCCAGCGGTCCACGGCCCGGCCACAGAGCTTGGTCACCACTAATGAAGGTTACCTGCACACCTGTATGGTCCATCATGTTGCGGCCAACATGGCCGGAACTGTTGGCAACGCCATCGGGACTTTGTTCATCGGCAGAAAGCAGCAGCAGTTTGGCTGTTTCAATGCAGTGCGCGGCAATAACAAAATATTTGCCCGTAACGCGGTGAGACCCTTTGTCCGGGTCAAAGTATTGCACGGCGGTTACGCGCTTGTTCGCGCTGTCTCGCTCAATCTTATACACCACAGCATTGGGGATAAATTTAGCCCCGGCGGCTTCTGCATGGTAAACGGAGTAACTGCCGTTATACATGGCCCCAATAGGGCAGATTGGCATGCAGTTATTATGCCCTTCACATGTTGGGCGGCTATCATACGGGCGCGTGTTGCGCGCCTGTGGTTCGTGCACCACGCGCCACGGTGTTTTTTCCTGAATCAGCTTGCGGAACTGCTGCGCAGCGTAGGAAATGGGCAGTGCATCCATAGGATAAGGCTGCTTGCGGGGGGAGCCAAGGTCTTCCACCGCAGGATCTGGCCCGCAAACCCCCATCATGACTTCTGCCTGATAGTAAAAGGGTTCCAGATCATCATATGTCAAAGCCCAATCGCGGCCCTGACCGTAACGTGTTTTCAGTTCAAAGTCTGATGGCAGGTAGCGCCAGGCACAACCAGCCCAGTGCCATGTAGTGCCACCCATCATGCGCAGGTAAACCTGCTGATAGGCTTCGGCATTCGGGCCGGTGGTGTGCAGGTAATCGTTCGGGGTTTGCTGATCAGGCGGATGCCGTGCCCAAGGGACAGCCGGAAATGGCCCCTGATAGGAAGGCTTGTTTTCTAGATTGCGGAAGTTTTCTACAAAATGCTGGCGGTCAACGCGCGGGCCAGCTTCTAGCACAATGACGGAAATACCGGCACGCGCCAGCTCATTAGCAATAGAACTACCTGCAACGCCTGATCCTACGATCACAACGTCGGCTGAAAGATTTTCTTCGGAGGGCATAAGGCGGGGTATCCCGTAAGATCAGGTCGGTTCGATAACAAGGGCGGAAGCAGAAAGTGCAGGGTGCCCTTTGGGGCGTGCAACTTCTGGTGGCTTGCTTGTCCAGTAGAATGGGCCGCCCGTTGCGTAGGTTTTGGGGTAAACGGCATCTTTGGTGATGTCGAACATCAGGGCAGAGCGGTAAACAACCACCTTGCCATCCGCAATGCCTCGGTACCAGCCGGTTAGAATTTCGTGGATGACATCTTTAAGCTTTGGATCAGATTTCTCTGCTGCATGCGCAAAGGCTGATGCTGTTGTAAATTTTTCCCGCTCCAGCAAGGCATGCAGAGCATTGAGTTTGTCTTTTCGATCTGCATTGGCATGCACGATGTTGGCATACAGGGCCGCGCCAATCTGGGGGTTCAGCGTATCTCTATCTGTCAGGCGCTGGGATACCTGCATAAAACCGGACAGGTCTTCATTGTTTGGGGTGGCAGGAGCGGTATCCGCTGCAAGGACTGCCCCCGTTGTGCTTGCAACAGAAAGACCAATGCCGCCTAAAAGCACATCTCGCCGGGACATGCGTAAAAGCTTGTTCAGGCGCATGGCGTTAGGGGATGCACACCATTCCGCTACAGGCTGCCCCTTGTGCGTTTGTCTCATTCTTCGGGTTCTCCCTACAAAGCCGGGCTCCGCCCTGTTGGAATGAAACATTGCGGAGAAATATTGAATTCCAAATTCTGAATGGTTTTATAGAGAAGACCTGAGCTTGCAACCTGTTATAACGGCATAATACCTATTTCATGGCCTGTTGAGGCAGGTATGCTCAGGGGTTAATGCGGCAGTTATTACCTATATGGCCATGAAATGGTTGCCACGTATCTGTTCTGCCAAAAAGTTCCAAACCTAAAAAACCATGCAGTTTCAGGGAGCCGTCTTCCGCCACCCATATAATGGCATCGTAAGTATTTTTGCTTTGAGGGTCAAAAATATGGCCTTTCCAATGGTCATGCCGGTCTTCCATGGGGTGGAAGCCTTTGAGCATTTGAAGGTTACATTCTGTTTTTCTGCGGCCAGAAGCCTCTTCATCCTGTGTTAGGTTTAACCCGACAAGATTCCCGCACATCTTATCGTCACATGTATGGATATCGAACACGCCTTTGCCGTCTTCTGTAATCCATTGTCCTGTTATAGTTGGTATGGAGGCGCTTTGTGCATAAGCATGAGAAGGTATGCTGCCCCATGCAAAAAGCAGTGCTGTTATAAATGAGCTAAAGGCATGTTTGTACATTTTACTGCCTTGTCCTGCCGCTACCGGTTCATCCCGCCCGGTGTTATGTGCCTGATGGAGGCAGGTCTCCTGGCTTGGGGATATGATGTTATCAGACCTTTTGCCTTCCCAGCCGTATGACCGGCCAGTGGCTAGCCGTAACCGGCAGCAGGCCTAACCTCCCCTTACAGTTGCGGGAGCAGCTGCCGACTATAAGTTTCTGCTTCAATATGAGGCAGAAACCCGTGCACGGCATTCCCTTTCAAGCTGCTTGCGCAGCACCATCCATCTGTTCAAGCGTTTATTCTAGCAATAAGAGGGCTTGGTGCCAGTATGGGAAAAGCAGAGCAGGTGAGATGTTTTTGCGCCTCAATTTGCCTTACAGGGCAGCAATAACTTTAAGCCCAGCCAGAATCGCATTGGGAATAACCGAGGTTTCTCCGGGGCGCATCATATATTCAAACTCCGGTGTCACAACCAGGCCCGGTGTGACGGGAATGCCGTAATATGCTTCCAGAATCGCGGAATGCGTTTGTGGCCCATTGATATAAGGACCAAGCGGAACGCCAGCGGCTTCCTGCATGCGTTGCCCGTAGGACAAACGGGGGCTGAGCTGGTAATAGGAATACATTACGCCCAGACGATCCAATGGCCGGTGAGGGATAATGCCCAGAAGGGAAGCTCCAGCATAAAATTCGTTTGAGAATGTAGAGTTACTTGGCGTGTTATGAATGAACCCGGCCAATACATATCCACCAGCCATTTGGTGTTCGCCATGGCTGCGATACACCATCTGATCTGCCTCTATATAAAATGTATCACGCGGTTTGAGCTTATGTGGATGCACAGACCCCGCAAAAGCGGCGGGAATGGTGCCAACCATGTCAGGGTAAGGTGAAGTATCGTGGCCAAAGCCGATTTTGTAATGACCGGGAAGCTTGCGCCTGCCAAAAAATGGTTCCCACGTTAATTCAATAGGCGTTTGGATGCCCGTATAAGGCTCATCGCCCCATGCCCAACCTGTGTTATCGCGTGCTTTAGGGCCGATGCGATAAATACCAGTGCGCAGGATAAGATCATGCGTTGGCCGAAAGCGTACTGTGCCACCCCATGATGTTTTGGGGTAAACGCTCCAACCCGCCGGTTCTCTTATAGCCATAGGCGCAGAACACATGGTCATGAACGTACACAGCAAAATAGAAGTAGAATATGTGTGCGTAAGTGAAATGCGCCCTACATTGATATTGATGCGGTTATTGAGGAAAGATTTTTCCAGATACAGATCTGCCAGACGAGCCGCTGCCGGACCATGGATGCTCCATACTTCTGTGAGAAGTACATTTCTTTCCCCAACATGATCCCAACCAACCTGCCGGCCTTCACGGTTCATCACAATGCCATGCAGGTACCAGCCCTGTAGCGGATTCCAACCGGTTAACTTGCCCAGATCAAACAGCATGCTGGCACGTATTTCGTGCGTGTAATCCATACCTTTTGAAAGGCCGCCGGCAAGATTGGCCATGCCTTCACCTTTATAGGTTAACTCAAAGGTAAAGCCGTGCTCACTTAACCTGTCACGCCAGGGTTTAAGGCCGGGAGCTAGATTGCCAAAAGCCTGTTCAGCAACAAAATAGCCAGCGCTGATATCCTGCCTACGTAACGCTGTATTATTGTGGTTTAGCAGGTAGGAAAGACTTTCTGTATCAAACAAAGCTTCCAGACGTTCTTCTGCTATTGGACGCTTGTGTTTTTTCGGTGTTTCAGCGTTGATAATAGGTTTTGAAGACAGTTCGGGTTTCTCAAGAGATTTGGCGGGTTCATTCTGCTGGGCGTATGCAGTGGAAGCTTTAAGAGCAATATCCAATGTGAAAAGAACTGTTCCGGCGTAGAGTAAACGGGCAATGGATAAAAAATCCTGCCGATAGCATGATCTTTTTTGTTCTGAATTTGAAATGATATCAGTTAAGGGCATCGCCCGATCCTCATGGCGCAAGAATGGCCATTGCCTGCGGTTAGCATGAAGCAACGGCGTATTTCTGAAGCAAGGGGAAAGAAATACAGAGATTAAAGTGAAAGGTGGCTGGCAACTTTCTCTTTAAAAAACAGGTTTTGTAATTTCTGCAAACATTTTCTCGTTTCCGCGTTTGTTTTTGTTTTTATTATTACGAATTATGGAAATTAAATTACGAATAGAAAGATTCAAGGATTTTTTTCTGTTATAACGAATATTCAAGAAAAAGTTTACGAAGTTACAATGTTACAACAAGTTTTGTGTCAAAACACGTATGCAAGAAATCCGTAAGAAGCTAGGAGAACTTCCTACGGAAAATAATAATCAGGCCGAAGGTGTTTTTGTAATCTGTGGTTGCGCGTGCAGGGCATCATGAAGTTGCGTGTCATCCAGCGCATTCTCCCAGCGCGAGACAACAATAGCAGCAACAGCGTTTCCAACCAGATTGGTGAGGGAACGACATTCAGACATAAAACGGTCAATACCCAGAATCAGGGCCATGCCCCCAACAGGTACACTGGGCACAACAGAAAGTGTTGCAGCCAGAGTAATAAAGCCCGCTCCCGTCACACCAGCAGCACCTTTAGAACTCACCATAGCCACCAGAAGCAGGGCAAGCTGTTCCTGAAAGCTAAGGTGCACATCAGTTGCCTGTGCAATAAACAGTGCGGCAAGTGTCATGTAAATATTGGTGCCATCCAGATTAAAGGAATAGCCCATGGGTACAACCAGCCCTACAATCCCTTGGGAACAGCCTGCCCGTTCCAATTTGGCAATCAGACCGGGCAGGGCAGATTCGGAAGAACTGGTGCCCAATACAATCAGCAGCTCTTCTTTTAAAAAGACCAATAGCCGCAGAATGCTAAAGCCAGCCAATCTCGCCACAATACCCAGAACAACGCCTACAAACAGAATGGCAGTGAGGTAAAATGTCAGTACCAAGGCAAGAAGGTGTAGAATGGAATGCAGGCCAAACTTACCAACGGTAAAGGCCATGGCACCAAAAGCCCCAATAGGGGCCAGATACATCACCAAACGCACAACCCCAAAAACAAGTTCTGTCAGGCTGTAAAACAGGTTGAGAACGGTTTCACCCGCTTTGCCCATTTTGGCCAGACTTATGCCAAACAAGATGGCAACCAGCAGAACCTGTAAAATTTCACCAGATGTAAACGCACCAGCGGTTGTGGAGGGAATGATTTGTAGCAAAAAATCTGAAAAGGAATGATGTTGCGCAGCAGCATTTACAAACTGTGTAACAGAACTTGTATCAAGGCTTTCTGGCCGAATGTGTAGGCCAGCACCGGGTTGCAGAACGTTGGCCACAAGCATGCCAATAGCCAGCGCCAAAGTGGAAAAGCACAAAAAATATAGCATGGCTTTACCTGCTACGCGGCCTGTTTGCTTAAGGTCCGCCATGCCAGCAATGCCTGTGCACACAGTTAGAAAAATAACAGGTGCAATGACCATTTTGATAAGTTTAACAAACCCATCTCCCAGCGGTTTAAGTGCCGTAGCAACAGAGGGAAACATTGCACCTACGGCAATGCCTGCACCCACAGCCACCAGAACCTGAAGGTAAAGGAAGCGTTGGTGTGAACTGGAAAGGGGAGCAGATGATGGAAGCACGCCTAAAACTTTCTGTTCTTGTTTTTGTGCCTGTGGTGCATTCTGATGAAATATATAGTGTTATATCAAGAATATACGCGCAGACTCACGTAAGGTAACGCGTGTTTATATCGTTTGGGAAGAGAGGGTATATCTCTTTTTCTTGAGTTTTCCGGGGTCAAGCAGTGTGTAAGGTGAATATTCAGCGCGAAGACTCTAGATTACAGCGATATAATTACATGAATGTAATGAAGTGGGGTTTGACCATATTTTTATTTTGAATGCTAGCAATTCAGGGTGGGTAAGCTTGCTTCTTTGTTCACATGAAAGCGGCGCTGGTTAAACGGGCGCGGCTTTCGTGGAAGAAGGGCAGTTATGATTGTATCTTTTCAGGCGGTAAAGAACTGGCTTAAGCCAATGTTGCGTAAGGCACGCCGATAGGCAATGGAGCTGCGGTCTGCCACCACATGCACTTCCAGGGAAGGGTCAAGCGGCAGGTTTTCAGGCTTTTGGGCTTCTACCAAGGCACGGTCTTCTTCAAAGACTTTCTGGTTGAAATCATAAACATCCTGCAAAGGCAGATCGGTATCAAAGTTGCGGCACATGGGTGCAAACATGCGTGTTTTTTTTGCGGAAACAGGAGAAGCTGCATTCATGATGACCAGCCTCCCGTTGTCGGGGAAATGAATTTCCAGTGTGGCAGTAAAGGGAACATGCACCCGAAAATGGCGCAGCCATTCAAAATCCGGCCGCCCGCGTTCTGATTGCCCAATAGGGTAATTGCCTACATTGCTGCGGTATTCTGCCTCAAACCCATAGGGTGTCATTTTGGGCATATAAGCTGGCACAACAGGGTTGTCTGGGTCTGCAAAAGTTTCTGTATGCACAAATGCAAAATGGGCAACATCTATAAAGCCCTCAACCTGCCTGCCAGCAAAACCGGCAATGTCTATCCATGGGCAGTTGATCTGTTGAAAGCCAGCTTCATCCCAATGTGGCATGGAAGGAATGGAGATATCTTCATTGTCCTGTGGGCGTAGGCACGTCCAGATCAAGCCATATCTTTCTACCACAGGATAAGTGCGCAGATTCAGTCGGGAAGGAATGGCGCTATCCGGGTGGGCGGGAATACGTACACACTGGCCTTGATGGCCAAACTGGAAACCGTGATAGGCGCAGGCAACTGTCTGGCCGTTACCCTTGCCCATGCTGAGTGGCACGCCACGGTGCGGGCACAGATCATCTGCCACAACAATTTCTTCACCTGCCCGATAAATAACCAATGGTGCATCAAGTAACGTAACGCCTAAAGGTTTGTCTTCCAGCTCACGCACAAGGGCAATGGGATGCCAGTATGAGGCGAGAATAAGCCAGTCATCAGCGTCAAAACTGAGCTCGCGGGGCAATCTGCTCTCGGTGGGGCGGGCACAGGTTGGGGGCGTCACAGCTTCATCTCCTAAATGGGAAAGGTTTCCCGTTCCTTTAGGAGGTAGTGTTTCATCAAGCGTATATTATCGGATATATCTATTTCATGCAGTATGCATTCTCAAATTGAGAACAGGCAAATGAACCCATTTTCGCGCTTTCTGATCTATTTTTTGGCTGTGGCACGGCATGGCTCCATCCGCAAAGCGTCGGAAGACCTGCATATTGCGGCTTCGGCAATTGATAGACACATTCTTCTGGGTGAGCAGGCGCTTGAGACACCACTATTTGAGCGTCTTTCTTCCGGCATGCGTTTAACTGCGGTGGGCGAGTTATTTTATGCACATGCCAACAGGTGGGCGAAGGATTTTGAAAGCCTGAACCGTCAGATTGATGATCTAAAAGGTATGCGCCGTGGACGCATAGATATTTTGGCGCCAGAGGCTTTGGCGCGTGTATTTTTACCCAGCATTGCTGCGCGCCTTAAAGAACAATATCCCGGAATTGTTTTGAATATGCATATCCACGATAATGCAGAGCTGGGAGAACGTCTTTTTGCGGGAGAGGGAGATCTGGCATTTCTGTTAGACCCTGCAGATTTGCGAGATTTGCAAGTGCGTTCAATGCTTTCTTTCCCGCTAGGAGTAGTGAGCCTTCCGAAGCATCCAGTTACGCAGCATTCTTCTGCTCGGTTTTCGGTATGTGCTGAATATCCTGTTATTGTGCCAGAAAAGCCATTGGCACTTGCATCTGTTTTTGCAAAACTGGAAGCGGATACTCTGGTAAATCCAAATGTGATTTCTGGAGCCAATAATGTGCAGATGATAAAGTCATTGGTGAAGGCTGGTTTGGGTATTACCATTCTCAGTTATCTGGACGTGATGGATGAGGTTCAGAATGGAGACATGGCTTTTACCCCTTTGGCAGGAGCGCATATTCCTCCTTTCCGACTGGCGCTTGCGCATGATCGTGCGCGGCCTTTATCTGCTGTGGCACGGCGCGTTGCAGATAACGTAGAGGCAGAATGGGCGCTCTTGCGTCAAAAAATGGTATGAAGGAAAAATATTTCCTTATGCTCTGTGAAAATATTATTGGCCTAGGCAGGATTTCTAATCCTGTGCGTGTTCCATATAAAATTCGATGGGCACGGTGAGTGTAATAGAATCACCTGCCACACTATCGGGTGGGCTAGGCAATGGCTCAGCACGCCGCACCAGTGCCAAAGCTTCACTATCCAACAATGAATGGCCTGAGCTTTTTTCAATATGGGCAGAAAGCACACGCCCTTTCCGGTCCATGGTAAAATGCAGATTTGGCGTACCTTCCTGATGAGCAGACATGGCTTCTGCCGGGTAACGTTTATATTTCTCTAAACGAGCAAGCAAAGCTCCCTGCCATGTGTTGGGGCTTTGGGAAGCATGAGAGGAAGATGACCCTTCAATAGGTGCGGCTTGTGTTTGAGCCGGTGGTGCTTTGGATGTGGGAGGAGCCGTTGTTTTTTCTGCCGGTGGTGTTTTGTCAGGAACTGGTTTTTTAAGATTTACTGTAGGTTTATTCTTTTTCACAATTTTATGTAGTTTTTCAGGTTGGGGAACAGGAATAGGTGGATGCGGAACTGGCGCAGGAGGGGCTTCCAGTTTGGCGGGATCAACGGGAGAAGGATCTGATTCTGAAATTGTTTGCTGAGGGCCGGGAGGTGCATCTGTAGGTGGAGAAGGAGTGGCAACAGGTTCTGGTGCCATATCAATGGCAATGGCTGCTGGTGGAGGCTCCGGTATGGCGGGAGCTGTATGCGGCATGTGCAGGAAAGATAAAGTAGCCGCACCCGTTGTGGCTACGACAATTAAAAAAGATATGCCCCAACGGAAGGTATCTTCTTGCCGGGCTTTCCGTATTTGTTGAATTTTCCAATCAGAAAAAGCTGTTGAATGCACTTTTCCTGCTATATTTTTATATGTTGTTGCGCTCATGGCTCGGTCTTTGCCGCTGGAGCAGAGCCCTCTTCTTGTCCTTGCAAATTAACAAGAGCAACCTTGAGATAACCGGCAGAGCGAAGTTTATCCATCACCCCCATGAGTGTTCCGTAATCTACCGTTTTATCAGCACGCAGGAAAATACGTTCATCTTTGTTTCCCTTGGTTGCTGCTTCTAACGCTTGGGGTAGGTTTTCAGCCGATATACTGTCTTCACCAAGGGCTAGTGCGTGATCAGCTTTCACTGTTAGAAAAACAGGATTTTCTGGTCGTGGTGTTGGTTTTTCTGTTGATGAAGGCAGATCTACAGGCACGTTGACTGTGGTGAGGGGGGCCGTAACCATAAAGATTATCAAAAGCACCAACATAACATCAATGAATGGCGTTACGTTGATCTCACTTGCTTCGTGTGGATTTTCATCTGCATGCTGGATGCGGCGCATATGGCTTATTCCCCAGCCATTCGGTTGATATCAAAAGGGGTGATCTGAGCACTGGTTGCCAGTACATGCGCTCGGCCCAGATCACGAGAAACCAGTCGCATGACAAGGGATGTCAGATCCGCCACTTGTGCTCTGCAAGATGCAGATTGGCGTGCAAGATGATTATAGATGACCACCGCGGGAATGGCAGCTACAAGCCCGAGCGCGGTGGCTAACAGGGCTTCCGCAATGCCCGGAGCCACCACAGCAAGGCTGGTGGCTTTGCTGGCGGCAATACCTGTGAAGGATGTCATAATCCCCCACACAGTACCGAACAGCCCAATAAAAGGTGATGTTGCACCAATGGTGGCCAGCAGGCCTGTGCCGCGCATTAAGCGGCGCCCCTCTGCGGCTTCCAGACGTTCAAGGTGTAAAACAATACGTTCCTTAAGGCCTTCGTTGTCATTGGGAATATCGTGCGAAACAGCTTTTTCAGTTTCTGCTGCCATCACCAGTGTGTGGGCAATACTGTTTTGGCGTGTGCCTTTTTCACCCAAGGCTAATGTGCCAGCTTCTTCCAAAGTTTTTTCTGCTGTTCTCAGCTTTCTACGAACACTCAAAAACTCAACAGATTTGGCGATAAAGATGGTCCATGTCAGAAGCGAGGCCAATGCGAGAAGTGCCATGACGCATTGCACAACAGAACCCGCATTCAGGAACATTTCCCATGGAGAAAAAGAAAGAGGGATCTGAAGAGATGATTCTGATGAGGGCATAAGAAACCAAGTACTTTCGCAATACATATAATGAAGCGATACGCAGGAGAACCTGTAAGGAACAACCGATGGCGTAATTGGAAAACAGGTGCCTTATGCTTTCTCACGCGAGGCATATCTCAAGCAGCAGATAACAAAGCGTTCACCAATACGCAAGTGCGAATCACTATCATCTAAGCGTGAATGTCTTAATATTTTGCAAACACCCCGTATGGTCTGGTTGGTCAAAGATCGTTTGTAGATAGGAATGTCTTTCTAACATATTGAAAAATTAAAATTTATTTTATCGCATATAGTTTGTAGGTAATCTCTGGCCATCAACAACATGTTGCGGCAAAACCACACCTCATGCGATTTGATAATATATGATATTGATAATCATTTGCCTCATAAGATGAGAATGATTATCAGGTAGCCGTTTCGTCCCTATTATTTAGTTAAGGTGAACCAGAAACTGGGGTTCATCAGGAGTGCGGCAAATGAGTCGATCAGAGTTGTCTCACCCGAGTTCACAAGGCAAGGGCCTGCGTGTGGCTGTTGCCTTGGGGGTGTCTGTTGGGTTGGGTGTTACAGAAAGCAAAGCGCAGGCAGAAGATGCGGCGCAACCGCTTCAGCCTTCCTCTTCCGATACCTCTATTAAACTTTCCGCAGTAAGGGTGGGAGGACATGCTGAATCTAAAAATGAATCTTATGAGGCAGGGAATACAAACAGTAAAATACTGAACATTTCACGTATGCCCGCTTCCGTGCGTGATACTCCTCAAACCATTAACGTTGTGCCACAGGAACTCATGAAGCAACAGCGTGCTTTCACGCTGGATCAGGCGCTGAGCAATGTTCCGGGCATTACACTTTCAACGGGGGAAGGAGCTGGGGGTCTGAATGGTGACCAGTTTCGTATCCGCGGCTTGCAGGCCAGACAGGATATTTACACCGATGGGCTGCGTGATTTTGGCACATATACGCGAGATGTTTTCAATACGGAAAGCGTTGAAGTTATTAAAGGGCCATCAGGCGAATACTTTGGTGCAGGCAATGTTGGTGGGGTTATCAACCAAAGCCAAAAGCATGCACATGCAGGCAACAGCTACAGTTATGATCAGTCCTTTGGAAGTGGCCCGCTCTTCCGCGGTGTGGGTGATATCAATTATCAGATCAATGATGATATGGCCATTCGTGTCAACGGAATGTTCAATAAACAGGATGTTGTTGACCGTAATAATGTCACCTCAAATAGGTACGGTGCTGCTGTAGATTTTGGCGTTGGTTTGCGTAGCAAAACATCCTGGCATTTAACGTGGCAGTGGCTCAACAGTGATAGCAAGCCCGATTATGGTGTGAGTATGATCCAGGTGAATGGAATTTACCGCCCCATTACGGAATATGGTCTGTCTCGAAACACCAGCTATACACGTAATTTCGACTTCGATCGTTCCAACATTCATTCTTTGACATCCTCTCTTAAATCCGAGATTTCACGCTGGTTTACGCTCACGAATGATACGCGTTTAAGTATGTATAATCGTGATTATACAGCTACAACGCCTGCGGCATGTTCTGGTGCTTGTGCAACAGCTTTTCTGGCTGGTGGTAACTACGCATTACCTTATGGTGCCGGTGGTGGTGCTGCTTACCGTCAAGAAGGATGGGGTGTGCAAAACATCCTGATGGGACGATCACAATTTAAAACAGGATTTGTACATCACGATATTAAAGCTGGTGTAGATGTAAACTACGCAAGTGATTCCCGTTGGCCCGGTAGTTTTACCAACCGGGTGAATAACCAGACCATTCGTAATCCACAATATTCTTATTCTGGCACGTCAGTTAGTTTTCCATCTTCTGGTTACGGAAATGCAAATGCCAGAGATGTTGGATTGTTCTTTTCTGATCGTATACAGTTAACTAAGCAGCTTTCTCTTTTTGGAACTGGGCGTTGGGATTCCTTCAGCAGCACATATTATGCGCGCTCCAAGGCTGCGCAGGGCCGTGCAGAGCAGAAATCTGATCGCTGGAGTCCATCTGCCAGCATTATGTATTCTCCTTTGAAGAATGCTTCTTTCTACTTTACGTTTGCACGTTCCTATAAGCCAGTAGGAACTGATGTATCCTCTCTGGTTACAATCAAGCCACAAGCAGGTGATGTTGCGCAAAAAGGCGTGAATCTTTCACCGCAGCGGAGTGATTTGTTTGAGTTTGGCAGTAAGGCAGATTTTCTACACAAACGCTTGGGAACAACAGTTGCTTTCTTCCAGATCAGTGAAAATAATTCCCGTTACTATGATGTAAACGGTGATATGGAAACAGGGTTTGCAGATTCTGGAAGTGGCCGACGTATCCGTGGCGTAGAACTAAGCGCCAATGGTAAGCTTACACGGGATTGGCAGATTTTTGCATCCTATTCCTATATGGATGGGCGTGTAACCCATAGCAGCACCGGAGATAACGGGAAAACTGCTCCACAGGTGCCACATAATACAATGTCTGTCTGGAGCTCGTATGATCTTTCCAGGCAACTGCTGAACCCAGAATGGGGTACGCTAAAAATTGGTGGTGGCGTACAATACTCATCCGGATATTGGGCAGGCCCGGATACGGCTAATACGGCACGCATTCCCAATACGTTTCTGCTGAATGGCATGTTATCTTGGGATTACAAGCATTATCGTGTGTCGTTTAATGCCAACAATATCACCAATAAGCTGAATTATGCTTCTTCTTTCTCTGGTTCACGCGCTGTTCCTGCATCAGGTCGGTACTTTATCGGAAACATTGGCGTGACATTCTAATAATATATCAGAAGATATAAGAAAATCATGGTACATGCCTTGTTGTTATGGTGCGAATTATGAAGCCTGCTATAGGTGTTGGTAAGCTTGATGAAGATTCCCCGGAAGACAAGGCATGTCATTCTGTATCCACAGTGAATGTGCAGCTCATGCTCGGGCAGATTTATCTGAATAACGGTAAATTTTCAGATGCTTTTAGTATGTTTGAAGTTGCAGCACGCTCTGGAGATCCTCGTGCATTAAACATGCTTGGGCGTGCGTATGAGCGCGGCTGGGGCGTTGCGCGCAATGCATCTGTTGCAGCAATGTATTTTTCTCATGCTGCGAGCATGGGAGAGGGGTGTGCCATGTTTAATCTGGCAGATCTTTATTTGGTTGGGAAAGGCGTAAAAAAAGATCCGCAAAAGGCATATAATTTGTATGTTATGTCTGCGCAGCATGGTGTTTCTAAAGCATTTAATATGCTTGGTCTTATTATTGAGGATGGGCTTATTCCTGAAATTGACCAGAGAAAATCCATTGCTTTTTTTAGAGCTGCCATAAATTCTGGAGATTGCTGGGGATATCTCAATATGGCCCGTTACCACCTGTTGTACGGAGAAAAAGAAGCGGCTTTAAAGTGCTTCGAAGGAGCGCTTGATCTTGGGTTTAGGGATGTTTTTTTGGCCATAGAACAATTTCTCTGTGGAGTGACAGACGCACGCTTTTGCAAAATCGTAGAAAGAGCAAAAGAACGCTTTTTTCATTCTTGTGAGAATGTTTAGGATAAACACTACGTTTTATTAATATTTCTGTTTGAACAGGGTATGTTTTCAATGAATATCGTTATAAAGAAATACTCCACTCCGTTGATCACCGGTTTGTTTATTGTTTCAGCTGTTTCTGGAACAGCCCTATTTTTCCATTGGATGCCAGGCATGTTCCAT
The DNA here is from genome assembly GCF_000285275.1 of Acetobacter pasteurianus subsp. pasteurianus LMG 1262 = NBRC 106471. Lineage (GTDB taxonomy): Bacteria > Pseudomonadota > Alphaproteobacteria > Acetobacterales > Acetobacteraceae > Acetobacter > Acetobacter pasteurianus. Next base: position 3,597 of record NZ_CADO01000006.1, on the reverse strand, counting down.
TCCATGCATACATGGCTTAGCATGGTATTATTGCTGCCCTTTTTTATGCATATGTGGCGTAACTGGTCTCAGTTCCTGCTCTACTTTCGTAATAAAACCATGATAGTTGCGTGTACGGCATCTTTAGTAGCGGCTGGGGCCTTTATGCTAACAACTGGCCATAAGGGAGGTAACCCGGCTGCTCGGGTTTTTCCGGTTTTAACGCATGCTCCGCTTACAGATTTGGCACCTTTACTGCACGTCTCGCCAGATGAGTTAGGCGCACGCTTAACGCAGGATGGTTATACCGTGCATTCTACATCAGAAACATTGGAGCAAATTGCTTCACGATCAAGCCAGTCTGCTTCAGATGAGCTACTGAAAATTTTGCCTCAGCATTCTGGCAATGATCACAAACATTCTCACGCAAAACCTAGCTGAACGGTAAGAACAGTTATGCTTGTTCATATTCCTAATGTGCTAACTGCCGAAGAAATTTCCTATTGCCGTAAAACACTGGAAAAATCGCAATGGGTTGACGGTAAGGTTACAGCAGGGGATCAATCTGCAAAAGCAAAGTTTAATCTTCAGATCCCCCAGGAAAGTGCAGAAAGCCAAGAGTTGGGAGAGATTATTCTGCAAGCGTTGGGGCGCAATCCGACGTTTAACAGCGCAGCGCTGCCGTTACGCGTTTTTCCACCATTGTTTAACCGGTATGATGCGGGAATGTGTTTTCATGCCCATGTGGATAATGCCATTCGTCATTTGCCGGGAACAGGTTTTCGTATTCGTACAGATGTTTCCTCCACATTATTTTTAAGTGATCTGGAAGAGTATGACGGTGGCGAACTTGTTATACAGGATACATATGGCAATCAAAAAGTCCGCTGCCCCGCAGGGGATATGGTTATCTATCCCTCTACCAGTTTGCATAGTGTGGCAAAGGTAACACGTGGTAGCCGTTGGGCTTCTTTTTTCTGGTCTCAATCCATGGTAGCGGACGATACACAGCGCACGCTTTTATACCAATTTGACCAATCAATTATGGATATCAGGAAGCAGCTATCGGATGATCACGCCGCTGTTCTTGGTTTGACGGCTACATATCATAATTTGTTACGGCAGTGGGCTGTGCTTTAGATTCTTGAATTAACAGCATAATATGGGATTTCATTATATTATTTGAATGTAGATCTATAATATTTCAAAGCCGGACGTAGTTATGAAATTCCATATGCGCCTGCGTGGGTGCTCACTGATACAGACCGTGCAGGGAGCCAGAACCCATGCCGATTGTGGGATCAAACCGTGCATCGGAACCATACATGGCTTCGAGCACAAAGCCGATGCCATACCCACTGCCTACGGACGTTACCGGATGGGACAGGGAACCAATGATCTGGTTCAGCGTGACCGTATTGGCGCGATCTGAATAATACTGCGCAAAGTTGCGGCCAGAGCGTGTCCAGGGGTTGCCTGAAATCCCCGCTTCAATGGAGACATGCCCTTCCAGCCCTTCCCAATATGGGGGAATGGCCGGGTTTGACATGGAACAGATTGCCCGCCTTGGGCTTCATGGCCTCTTCCTCTTCAGGTCTGCTTCGGAATATTATTAGCCAAATGTCGTTTGCGGATATTGTGTTGCGAACTGTTTAATACGACACAAAAGTGCTTCGGCAGAATTTGCACGGCCAGATGCTGCTGACAGAGAGGTTACGTGTTTCTTATTTTGAAATCTGACGACTGGCCAGAATAAGACACGGTAAAAACACTTTCTGTTCAATCAGTTATACGTGATGCCCGTATCTGCATAATCCGATCTATCGTGAGGAGAAACAACGCGGAGAAATCTTCATGATTCAAAATTCTGTTGCCCCAGAATTCAGGGAAGCTCTGAAAGTCCTGCCATCCTTTGATGGTCTTTCAGATCAAAACCTTGCAGCAACCCGTAAGGCGTTTATCGCGGCTATTCGCAATGTGCCGGTTACCGAATATCCAGATGTCACTCTCGAAGAGTGCCATGTGCCCGGGCCTTCTGGCGCTCCGGATGTTCCGGTCGTGATTTACCGGCCCAAAGATAAACATCCGCATGCACCAGCACTGGTTTACATTCATAGCGGCGGCATTGTCAGCGGTACGCCAGAAGTGGATGATGCGAGATGCCGACAGCTTGTGAACGAACTGGGCTTGGTGATCTTTTCAGTTGATTACCGCCTGGCGCCCGAGGCTCCATACCCAGCGGCGATAGAGGATTGTTATGCTGTTCTGAAGTGGGTTCATGAGCAATCCGCTCATTTGGGAATTGATCGTGATCGTCTTGTCATTGGTGGGGATAGTGCTGGAGGTGGTTTAACTGCCTGTCTTGCCTTGCTGGCACGAGACAGAGCAGAAGTGAAAGTTCTTTTCCAGTTGCTCATCTACCCCATGTTGGATGATCGAACGGGCACCACTGTCATGCCGTCTTCGGAACTGGGGCAGTATATATGGACCCGTTCCGCCAATCACTACGCATGGAATGCTTATCTGGGCAAAGCGCCTGGAAGCGCAGACGTTTCTGAATATGCAGCGGCGTTTCGCGCGAAAGATCTGGCAGGGCTGCCGCCAGCTTATATCGGGGTTGGGTCGCTAGACTTGTTTCTGGATGAGGATCTCGAATATGCACGGCGCTTGATGGCAGCAGGTGTGCCAACAGAAGTCTGTGTCGTTCCCGGTGCTTATCACGTGTTTGATGTATTCATTCCTGATGCACCATTGAGCATACAGTTCAGACACTCCTATTTTGCTGCTCTAAAACGCGTACTTTTCGTTTAGAAGCGTCATTTTTCTGTTTTATAAAACCTAGGGCACATCATGATCTTCTGATCTATCAGACTTAATACGGGCATGCATGTGTTCAATGTGCTCAAAGTCAAAACTATCGGATGGAAGACATCACCGAATGAGGTGATCATGATGGATGCTTCCGTTATTATTTTCCGCAGTGAGTTCCGTTAGGTGTAGCAATGCCTGCAGCAGAACGATCCCGTGCGTGACCGTACCTCGGATCGTCGAGGAGCCGTTCTTGCTCTCGGCATTTGTGACGCAAGCTCGATAGAGGAATCGAGCCTGTAAAGAACGGAGTGCCTGTATTTTTGAAAGGAAAGGCAGATTTCTGAACCTGCTTATCTTAAGCCACCCGAAACGAAACCTGAAGGTTTTTAGTTTTGAGCAAAAGTGGCGTCCCGTACGGGATTCGAACCCGTGTTGCCGCCGTGAAAGGGCGGTGTCCTAGGCCTCTAGACGAACGGGACAAGAGGCTGATGCGGCTTCCTACGAGAAAAACATCTTGAGCACAAGAAGATTCTTTAAGGTGCATATGCGTTTGCTAGGAAAATGCAGGCAAATGCTCAATTTGTGGCGGAATACGGACAGATGCATGGATAGGAGTAACGGAAAAAGACTGTTTCCAGAAGTAATCACGATGGCCAGGAATGATGAAGCAACGGTAATGCTGGTGCATGGGGTCAACAACAAACTGCGGAGAACATAAATTTCTCAAATGTTTTTTGGGCGTAAGCTAGCCTTTGTTACAGCGTGTCGTCAGTTAAGCAGGATGATGATTGAGGCGAACTGCACGGC
>NZ_CADO01000007.1 GCF_000285275.1 Acetobacter pasteurianus subsp. pasteurianus LMG 1262 = NBRC 106471 | reverse complement strand
TGGGACCACCCTTAAAGGGGCGACAGAGGAAGTCTATAACGGTGGTGTTGAAAGTGGCGCCATGGTTACGGATGGTGCGCAGTTGACTGTTGATGCAGGTGGCACGGCAAATAATGTTACTGTAGAAAGCGGCAGCAAGCTGAATGTGCAAAGCGGTGGTGTGCTGAGTGGTACAGAAGTTCTGCAAAATGGGGCCAAGGCCACCATATGGGCTGCAGCCGGTGGCGTTGTTGATTTGGAAGGTAGCACTAATACGGGGCTGACCTTGGATGGTATTGATACATCTTCTGCCACAACCGTTACGACAGAAGTAACCGGTTTTGACGGAAGTGCTGCCGGAAACTCGGACGGTATTGTGCTTTCCGGGGTTAAGGCAGCCGATATTACCTCCACCAGCTATTCAGCAGATGGCAACTATGTCACTTTGTCCTTTAACGAGGGCGGATCTGTTACGCTGCACATTGATGATGTCAGCACGTATGGGTACGAGCTTTCTTCTGATGCGGATGGTAATGCCGTTTATGAAGTGTGTTTCCTTGCAGGCTCCATGATCCGCACACCGTCCGGTGATGTTGCGGTTGAAACATTGCAACTGGGGGATGAAGTTCTCACATTTGCAGATGGCCAAAGCAGTGTTCGCAAAGTGACATGGGCAGGTAAGGCACATGCAAATGTGCGAGCTGGTCTGCCGGATGATGAGGCAGGTTATCCAGTACGTATCCTCAAGAATGCCATTGCAGATGGCGTACCTTACAAGGATATGCTGATTACATCAGAGCATTGCCTGTTCTTTGATGGCAAGTTTGTGCCTGTGCGCATGCTGGTGAATGGATCTTCCATCTTTTATGATAAATCCATCACTTCTTACGATTACTATCATGTGGAAACAGAAGAACATTCTGTGATCACGGCAGATGGTATGCTGACAGAAAGCTACCTGGATACCGGTAACCGCCGGGCGTTCCGTCAGGCAGGATCTGTCATGAGCATGGGTGGAAAAGTCAAAAGCTGGGAAGAAGACGCTGCAGTAGATCTGTGTGTGGATCGGGCTTTTGTGGAACCGTTGTTCCGCAAATTGGCAGACCGCTCAGCAGGTATTGCAGGGCATCTGGTGGCTGAAGCATCGCAGGCTCTTACAGAGGAACCTGATTTGCACTTGGTGACCGATAAAGGTGCCATTGTGCGTGCTGTGCGGCGTAACGGCCAGCGGTATAGCTTTATGCTGCGTGCAGGCACACGCTTTGTGCGTGTTGTTTCCCGCGCTGCACGGCCTGCCGATGTCATTGGGCCTTTTGTGGATGATCGTCGGGTTATGGGTGTTGCTGTAGCGGATGTGCATCTTGCAGCAGTCGGAAAGCAGCATGACATCATCGCGCATCTCAAGCAGGACAAGCCCGAAGGCTGGCATGAAACGGATTGGGCAGATTGTGCATGGACAAATGGCAATGCCTTGTTGCCATTGGAAGACCATCTCATCGACCACGAAATGGGGCTGCTCTCCCTCACAATCCGTGCAGCAGGGCCTTACATTGCAAACACTGAGAAACAAGCTGATAGCGAAAAGAATTTTGCTTAATTAGAGAAGGTATTTTCATGGTCAGTCTGGTGCTAATCAGGCTGGCCATGAATCTATCTGAGCAACAGGTTGGTGGGTATTTTAGAATGCCTGTTGTTGGGTGAATTTTATATTCATATAGAAAAAATAAAATATATTATGAATTTCAATCACTCTTAAATAGCATATCTTTTAATAAATTAAACTTATAACGTGTATAAACATAATATATTATGTAAAAATTACATATAAAATATCTGAGTATTGTATTTTTATATTGATACCAATCAATAAATTCTAAGGTATGTAGGTATATACACTTGTCTTGCGGCGCGGTCTGTGATGCCAGCCGCAAAATAGGAGGCGAGTTACTATGCCAAAATCAGTAGTTAATCCCGAATTTCTTCCCATTCTTGAGAAAATGCCATCTTTTGATGGTCTTTCATCGCTTTCACTTCCAGAAGTGCGAGAAGTTTTTCTAACATCTGTGCGCCTTATAGAAGGTCGGCCTCTGCCAGATGTTATCACGCGGGAAGAATATGTGCCGGGGTTGAATAACGCCCCAGATGTGCGCGTGGTCGTTTATACGCCGCGTGAAGTGCAGCCCAATGCGCCTGCTATGGTTTACATTCATGGTGGCGGTCTCGTTTCTGGCCACCCAGAAGTGGATGACCCTAAATGCCAAAAGCTGGCCAGTGATCTAGGCTTTCAGATTTTTTCAGTTGATTATCGTCTGGCGCCAGAGGTCAAATACCCCGGTGCGATTGAAGACTGTTATGCCGTGCTGAAATGGGTGCATGAAAACGCCAGTAAGCTTGGTATTTCGCGCGATAAGGTTGTTGTTGCGGGTGAAAGTGCGGGTGGTGGTTTAAGTGCTGCACTGAGCCTGATGGCGCGTGACAAAAAAGAATACAAGCTGGCTTTCCAACTGCTTATCTACCCCATGTTGGATGATCGCACGGCAATCAACAGCGATCCGGGCGCCAATTTTGGCGAATTTGTCTGGACACGTTCTGCCAACAAATACGCATGGCAGGCTTATTTGGGCGATAAAGCGGGCGGCCCACAAACGCCACCATATGCAGCTGCTGGCCGTGCAACAGATCTGGCAGGTTTGCCTCCCACCTTTATTGGTGTGGGATCAATGGATCTGTTTTTGAAAGAAGACCTTGATTACGCAACCCGCCTGATGGCTGCGGCCGTACCAACGGAAGTTATGGTGGTGCCGGGGGCGTATCATGTGTTTGATATGTATGTGCCAGATGCCGAACTTTCCCGCAGGTTTATGGATGCCTACTGTGCAGCTCTGAAACGCACATTAAATTTGTAATACCAATAGTGTCTGACAGGGTATTTAGCCTGTCAGGCTATGGTGTTGGACTTAGCCACCACCTCTGCATGAAGCCATTTCTCTGGTAGAAACCGCTTCCGATGCAGCCTTGCGAAGTTGCAAGGCACAACTTTGCGCAGAAATAATCATTCTTTGCGCGCTGGCAGAAAAGGGTAGTCTGCCCCCACTTTTGCCCGCAGCAACAAGAGCGAGATCTTTATACGCATCTACAAAAATACTTTGTGCAACACTGCCAATATCTTCACAGCCGCCTAAATCTGTTGGCTGGAACATGTTTTTTGCGCGAAAACAAAGCAGAGAAACTTTTTTTCCGGCAGAATAAGATGAAGCTGCATTCACTCCATTATTGGAAAGATAGGCTTGTACATCATCTATGCCTGATGGGGATGAGGCGTAATCAACATAAAAATCTTCCCCTGTTTGAGAAACAGAGAGAGCCTGTCCAGTAATATAGATAGGCTTATCCATGGGAAAATCTTTTGCGGCAGTAGAGGAACTGGATTTCCATTGTGCCCAATAAGCTTGAGCCGTTACCATAGTTGGGTGCGGAAAAACTGGTGCCCAATTTATAAGGCTTTTGCCGCCGCTCAGAAATGTTTTGATATCATTGGTGAGTAAAATGGATGCGGCATCAACATAAGGGTAGGCATCATCAACAGTTTGCGGCGCAGAAGATGCCATAACTGGCGTTGCCCATATCAGCATGGCAACCAGAAGTAACTTTTTCAAATTCATCTCCCTTCTTTGTCCGCAATTATATCTTCGGAGAGAAGAAGAGGGAGTCCCGGTTTACATTTTGGTGGCAGGTGGTTTTGGGCCACCTGCCTGCGCAATTCTCAGGAATGTGCGGCAATAACGGTTTTTGCCAGAGATTCAATTTCAGAGGCTTCTACGCCCTCTGGGTTGCGCTCTGCTTTTTTAGCCACTTCGCGTTCGGCTTCACCAGCCTTTACGCCGCCTTTAAGCACATAGTTTGCCAGTTCACGCACTTCTTCCTTGGTTGCCAGTTTGGGCTGCTTAAGGGCGCGTTCTGCCAGATGGAAAAGGGAGCTGGTTTCGTGCGGTGCTTTATCAGTCATAAAAAATATCCTTTTTGCTTTGATGCTTAAACCTAAGCATTTGTTCATTTTACGAAATGGGGATGCCCCCAGCATTCGGCTACAGGGGCAGGCCGGATGGCTGCTATGTGCTGCGCAGATTACATCCGTGAGTGCAGGAAAACTTTTATTTCGCTGGTGTTATTTTTGGTCGTACATCCGTAAGATAAAGCAGAAACTGGCCCTAGCAGCACTGCCGAGGAATGGATGAGATATTTATGGTCAGGCATGCGTGCATGTCTGGATCGTGCTTTTGATATTTCTGGCCGCGGGTCCAGCATCCCCAAGGAAGTTGTGGCGGGTATCACCACCTTTGGGGCTATGGCCTATATTATGGCCGTTAACCCCAATATCTTGGCCTCAGCCGGGTTAGACCAGCATGCCATGGTTATCACCACAATAGCCTCTGCTGTTGTGGGGTCTTTCATTATGGCTGTGGGGGCCAATCTGCCTATAGCACTGGCACCTGTTATGAGCAGCAACGTGGTGTTTGCCCAGATTGTTGTTGTGCGCATGGGGGTGCCACCGGCTCAGGCCTTTACCATGGTGCTGTTGGGTGGGCTGGCTTTTCTGTTTCTCTCCCTCACGCCGTGGCGACGCAGAATTGTTGAAACATTCCCGCTCTCAGTCAAACAGGGCATTCATTTTGCTATTGGGGCCTTTGTGGCTCATATCGGCATCGTAAATGGTGGTTTGGTAACCAAGGGCGGGGAGGGGTTGGTATTCGGGCAACTGTCCAACCCTGTTGTGCTGTTGGCGCTGGCCGGGGTTTTTCTGGCCATGATGTTAAAATGGGCGCGCGTGCCAGCCGCTATTTTGCTGTCTGTTATTGCAGTAACCATTGCCGGGCTGTGGGTTGCGCATCCAGATGGCAGCAAGGTGACGCAACTGCCTGCGCATTGGGTGGATTGGCCTTCTTACCCGTGGTTCATGTTATTCCCGTATGATTTTCACGGTCTGTTTGCCAATTTGTTTCTGGTTTTGCCCATAACTCTTTATTTCTTTTTGGGTGATTTTTTTGATGCCACGGGCACCATGATGGCTGTGATGCAGCGTTCTGGTCTGAAGGATAAGCAGGGGCAGCCTTTGCTGGCAAAGTCGGCTTTTGTGGCAGATGCAACGGCCAGTGTTATTGGGTCTGCTTTGGGCACATCCACTGTTTCAGCGTATCTGGAATCTTTGGTGGGGGTAGAAGAGGGGGGACGCACCGGACTGACAACACTGGTGGTGGCCTGCCTGTTTGCGGTGTCCTCCATCTTGTGGCCACTTATTATCTGCGTGCCTGCTGTGGCAACGGCACCGGCTCTTATTCTGGTAGGTTTGGGTATGCTTGGCAGCCTGCCAGACCTGAAAGCTTTGGCTGTGCAGGAGCGGGTTATTCCGCTGTTTATGCTGCTTGTTACCGTGCTGACAGGTGATTTTATGGTCAGTCTGGCGTTTGGTTTGCTGCTGCATACAGCTTTTGTGCTGACAACCCGCAAATGGGCAGAACTTACCCTGATGCTATGTGGGTTGGATTGTGTGTTTATTTTGTATCTGGTGCTCTCATCCAGATTGGGTAGCTAAAAAGGTAAAGCAGGCTGCCACGGATATGGCAGCCTGTGCCTAAGTGTATCAGAACCCGATAACAGCATCGCCACCAAAGGTGAACATGCCGTTGTTTCGGCCACCATTAAAAGGTGTAGTGCCATTAAGGGAGCGATCAAACCGTATTTCCGGCCGAAGCTGGAATACGCGCACATGGTGCCCCAAATCTGGATGATACACGACGTTTAAGGAGAGGTCCCCATACGTGGTGCCGTGGCCAGAGGGGCCAGCAACAGTTTCTCCCCCTGTGCCAGCCAGAGCTTCCATATAGGAATTGTTGCCGCGGAAGGTGGCCACCATCATGTTGTTATTATCGCGGTAGATTTCCCCACGGTAATTGAAGGTGAATTCCTTGTTGATCTTATAGCTGAGGAAGCTGACAAAACTTTCTGCATCAGCGCCAGCAAATTGCCCCCGCGCGCCAATACCGCGCACGCCTTCATCATGCAGATAGTTGAATTCGGCGGTCACAGAGAGCTTGTCATTTATCTCATAGGTGGCGTTGATATCGTTCCAGAAGCGTTGCGCATGGTCTGCTTCATAATGTCCGATTGCGCGCCAAGAGTTTTCTGGTCCAACACGGCTGAGCTCTACAATGCGTAGTTTGCCATGTGCGAGGTTGTTGAGGTTAAAACCAAAATAGGCCGCAGGCATGTGGTTGTTATCGGAACTACCAAAGGATGTCTGGTTGCCGGTATCAATCCCGAAAGTTACATCCACCATAGGCGTTACGTGCCAGTTAAACATGGCGCCGATATGCTCAAACGGTACAGAATATTCAGATGTATAGGCAAGCGTATAAAAAGCGCGGGATGTTGGGTCCAACCCTTCAACACCCATAGGGGCCTGCAGAATACCAACCTGCATATCCAGCCCACCTTTTGTCAGCCACGGCAGGTGCACATCTACATGCGCTTGGGCGGGAATAAGCTGGTAACGCGCTTTCCATTCCTGATCCGAAATACCCAGCACATGGTAGTATCTGGCATCGGAACCATACAGTCCCTCCAGCGTGAAGCCGATTTGGTATTCGTTCAGGCTGGAGTCGATGGCTTTGGAAATGGTGAATTCAGCTTGGTTGAGCTGCACCTGGTTGGCATGATCAGCCAGGAAGTCCCCATAGTTATAGCCGGGGTTGGGGCGTGCCGGATTGGCCATGATACCGCCTTCAATCTGCCCCGTAAGGGTAATGTCAGACAGCCAGCGGCCCAAGCTGGAACTACTTGTTTTCAGGCTTGTAAAGGGCAGAACCTGCGCATGTGCCGTTTTATGCAAGGCAGGAAGCAGCAACGAAGAAGCGGAAAGAAGCAGCAGAACTTTCTGTTTTTTTTGGAGCGTCGTCATGGAGGGTTATTCCCCTTCAGTGCGGCTGTTACATGGCCAGAGCGTTTGGCAGTCTAGGCATAAACATTCCGATAAAGAAATAAAAAAGAAATGATGAATGTTATTCATCTGCGGTGCCGAACTATCGGCTATAATTTTTGCCGCATTTGCTGGCGCAGGTCATTGCAGCGTTTTGTATAATGCGCGGCTTTAAACGCGGTAATAAAGTTAATGAAAAATGCTGCGGCCAAGGAGAGGAACGAAAGTAACGTAAGCAACTCGCCAGATGTTCTAATTGGATCATCGTAATGCAGGCCAGAATACCACAACAAACTTATGCTTACGATTGCACCAATAAAGCCAAAAACACCTGTTGTTTTAATCATGGAATCTTCCACGGTTTCAAACTCTGATGTCTCACGCCACAGGTCAAAAAGCTGGCGGTCTATTTCTCCCACCGCGCCGGCATGGGCTGCTTTATCTTCTGTTGTCACTTTGTGTGGGTTTTTGCGGTAGATTTCCAGCTCCTGCCGCGCTTTGGAAAACACACGGCGGCGTTCCTTGATGGCGGGGATGCTGATATCCACAAAGCTGAGAATAGCAACATTCAAGCCAGCGGAAAGCTGGATGATAGCCTGAAAATCCCCCCAAGAAACAGCCATTACGTCCCCGTTTGCGGTAGATACTGGGGATGTTTTAGCGTTTGAGGGGCTGGCTGAAAAAGGTATAGCCAGCATGTCTGCTATTCGGCAGCAGGAAACATGCTGGCTAAGTGTCTGTTATTTAAAGCGAGAAGTTATGTCGGCAATACGTGCGCCATAAGCCGTTGCTGTATCCAGATCCCCGCTGGGAATTTCATCTACGCTGGCATCAGATGGGCTTTGCACCAGCAGGCCAGCGGCTCCCCCCAGCACGTTGAGATCTGCTTTTGTAGCGGCTTTGGTGTTGGAGGGTAGCAGGTCAAGGCTGATCCAGATTCCACCATGCTGCGCCGCCAGAACCTGAAGCCATGCCATGGTGCAACCTTTATCCCCTACCGGGCTGGCGCTGTTTGTAAAGCCGGCAAACAGCTTGTTCTGCCACCCACGATTGAACCAGATGCGGGATGTGGCATCTGCAAACTTTTTAAACTGCCAACTGGCATTGCCCATATAGGTGGGGGTGCCAAACACAATGGTTTTGGCTTTGTCCAAAGCTTCCCAACTGCTTTCTGGCAGATCACCATTTTGATCAATTTCCAGCAGTGTAGCGTTGGCGCCTTTGACAACGTATTCTGCGACCCGGCGGGTATGACCAAACCCAGAATGATAAACCACCACAATATCAGACATCTATTTTACACCCTTGCAATCAAGCTGGTTAGAAAAAGCAACCACAACACAGATTGGCGGTTTTCCATTCCCTCGATAAGGGTGAATTTTGACAATTCATCTCACACTCTCAGAGTGAGATGAGGCGGTCTGCTATGCAGATATAAAAAACGCCGCAGGGTGAATGCGGCGTTTGTAGAGAAGATTAAATCTGTTCGATTGTTGAGAAATCGAAGTTTTGCCCCTTGGGGTTTTCTCCCAGCCTGATGCTGGTAGGCGAGGGCATGGAATAAGGCGGCACAGGCAGATTATACGGAGCCGGTGCGCCTTTATAAACGCGGCCTGCCAGATCAAACTTTGATCCGTGGCACGGGCAGCCATAGCCACCACATGTATCGGCCGTGTTGCCCGTAGGTTGGTTAAGGCCCGGCACGCAGCCCAAATGCGTGCAAATACCCACGTAAACGCCATATTCCGGCACAAGGGAGCGATGCCAGTTGCGGGCATAAGCGGGCTGCTGGTTTGCAGTGGATTCTGCATCCCGCAGTTTTTCGGCCAGAGCGTGGTCTTGCAGCAGAGCAATTTCTTCCGGCGTGCGGCGCATGATAAAGACAGGCTTGCCCTGCCAGACAACCGTCATCTGCTGGCCGGGGGTGAGCTTGGAAATATCAACATCCACTGGCAGATGGGCGGATGCACTGTCCTGCGGCTTCAGGCTTTGCACAAACGGAACAGCACAGGCCGCCAAGCCTGTAACTGTGCCAGCCGTGGTTACAATTCCCAAAAAGTCACGGCGTCCGGGGGCTTGTTCTGTTGCTGCGGTTTCTTCGGTTTCGCGTGTCATGCTGTTCGTGCTTTCCGTTTATCCGTGCGATTTCAGGTTTTTCCAGATTTTCCGCTTCCATGCGATAGCCAGAACAAGCAGAACAGCCAGATAAGCCAGAACCCCTTTGCCAATATGGTGGCGCTCATTACGGTGTGGATCTGCAGCCCAGACCAGGAATGTGGTAATATCCTTGGCCTGCTGCTCCACAGTTGCCGGTGTGCCATCTGGGTATTGAATGGCACCGTTCATTAACGGCGGGGGCATACCAATCATATGGCCTTCTGCCCAATCATTATAGAATTTGCCCGGCACAACAGGGGCATCAGCCGGTGGGGGCATGCGGTAACCTGTTAGAAAGGCATAAAGCCAATCTGCTCCACCGGGGTGCACAGCCGCCAAGCGAGATTGATCTGGTGGCGCAACCCCACCCATAACCGCAGCCGCTGCGGCATCATTGGGGAAGGGAGAGCGGAAGTGATCATCCGGCAAGCCGGGGCGCATTGTGGGCATGCCGGAGATGCCAACCGGGCCAGCAATCTGCTTGCTATGGGCAAGATCTGTAATCGCCTGATCACTTAGCCCAATGCCTTCCAGATCCCGATATGTCAGGCTGCGCATGCCGTGGCAGCTGGCGCATACATGATCATACACCAAAAAGCCGCGCTGCAGGCTGGCTTTATCATAGGTGCCGGTTGCACCCTCAAAGCTCCATTTCTGATGCGGCGGAGCTTTATCTGGCGTGCTGGCCAGTGCGGGCATTGCAAGGGTAAACGCTGCCAGCAAGGAGCCTGCAAAAACATGCTTACGCATCAGGCATCTCCCTGTGAGGCAGCAATGGAGGAAGGGAGAGGGCGCGTTTTTTCCGTGCGGGAAACAAGGGGAAGGAACACAAGGAAATACCCAAAATAATAAAGCCCAGCCAAACGGGCGGCAATTAGCCAGCCACCTTGTGCGTGGTGCTTGCCTGCATCTGCCAGCACAATAAATGCACACACAACGCCCAGAAGCCCAATACGGCACAGGGGGCGAAAACGCATGGAGCGCACGGGGGAGCGATCAAGCCACGGCAAGGCAAACAGAACCAGCAGGGAGCCAGCGGCAGCTACAAGACCGCCAAATTTGGATGGCACGGATTGCAAAAGCCCATAAAACGGCAGGAAATACCATTCAGGTTCAATGTCTGCTGGTGTGTGCATGGGGTCTGCCGGGGTGTAGTTGTCTGGCTCAATCAGCATGTTGGGCCAAAAGAACATCAGGGCTGCAAACACCATTGCAAACAGAATAAGCCCAACCAGATCCTTGCTGACATAGTAAGGGTAGAAAGGCACCGTATCCTTGGGGGTGCGTGGTTCAACACCCGTGGGGTTGTTGGAGCCTGAAACGTGCACAGCCGCTACGTGCATGCCCACAACACCCACAATCAGAAATGCCAGAACAAAGTGCAGCACAAAAAAGCGATGGAGGAAGATATCTCCCAGATGGTCGCTGCCTGTCATGATGTGTTCCAGCGTTGGGCCAATACCCGGTATGGCACCCACGGCTTTGGTAATTACATCTGCGCCCCAATAGGACATCTGGCCCCACGGCAGCAGATAGCCTGCAAAAGCGGTAGCCATAACCATCAGCATCAGCACAAGGCCGGTCAGCCACAGCAGTTCACGCGGGGCTTTGTAAGATCCGTAATAAAGCCCACGAAACAGATGCAGATACAAAGCTGCCAGAAACAGGTTTGCGCCTGTCATGTGCATGGCACGCAAAAGCCATCCGCCAGAAAGCTGGCGTTCTATGGCTTCAACAGAAAGAAAAGCCCCTGCATCTGTGGGGGTATAGTTCATGGCAAGAAAAACGCCACTGGCCAGCATCAGCCCCAGAACAAGCGTCAGAATAGCCCCAAAATTCCACCAGCCATTCAGATTGCGCGGTACACGGAAATCAACATATTCAGCCCGAAAGGCAGAAATGACCGGAAGGCGTCTGTTAATCCAGCCAGCCAGGCCAGAATAGGGTGGTGTGGAAGAAGCAGATGTTTGCTTCTGGTCGGGTATGCTCATGGTAAATCCATGTTGGCTGGCAGAAACAGGGGCAGACAGTGCTCCGTATTCCGCTGTGGCTGTAAGGAAAGGCAACGCATACCCAAAAGCGATATGCGGAATCCATGGCTCAGATGAGATATGAAGGGCATGCAGGTTAAAGTCGTTTCGTCTGCCTACATATGATGCAAAACGCACGTGCTTGGTGTTGTGCCATAAAAACCTGCCATAGATTGCTATCAGAATGACCAAGATTAAGAAGCAATAAGTTCCTTTTACCTGATCCAGATAGATGCGGCGGCATCATAACTTTGCCGAAACATTTGGGCAAGGTGGGTGCAGTTTTTAACAAACTGTGAAGGCATTTGCTCTTGCATAAGGCAAAAGGCAGGGCCATCATAGTTGTTATCACTCGCATGTTGTGGGTGTGATGTTCTCAGGGCAGGGTGAAAATCCCTACCGGCGGTAAGCAGCGCACAGCGTTGTAAGCCCGCGAGCGCCCGCTTATGGCGGGGTCAGCAGATCCGGTGCAATTCCGGGGCCGACGGTTACAGTCCGGATGGAAGAGAACAGAAAGACTGGTGCGTTATCGTGATTCGTCCAGAATTACGTGCGTGCAAGGCTATCTTATGCCCTGAGTCCGTCTGGTTTATGAGAACGCGGGCAGAAACAGGGTGAACAGCTTTTCACAGATTTCCCGACAGATCATGCCAGAACGCATTGGTGCGGCGTTTCATCTTGCCGTGGCTGAGGCGTGGAGCTTTGTAGGGCGTACAGCCCCCAACCCGCCGGTAGGGTGTGTGCTGCTGGATGCGCAAGGTGATGTGTTGGTTGTGGCCGCACATCATCAGGCAGGCACTGCACATGCTGAAAGGCTGGCCGTAGAGCAGGCGCGTGCTCTTGGGGTGGTGGAGCGGATTGATACCGCTGTTGTTACGCTGGAGCCCTGCAATCATACCGGTCGCACCCCACCGTGTACGGAAGCACTGCTTTCTACCCCTGTTAAAACCGTCTGGATTGGTTGTGCAGACCCTAACCCGCATGTGCAGGGTGGGGGCGCTGCCCGGCTGGAACGTGAAGGTATTACGGTTAACCGTTTGTGGCAGTGCATGAATGCTGCGGCCACATATGCACGCTGCCGTGCGTTGTTGGCCCCATTTGCCATGCGCATGACACACGGGCGGCCTTGGGTAACCGTTAAACAGGCGTTGGATAGCAAAGGCTCCATGGTGCCCCCAAAAGGGCAAAAAACCTTTACAACCCCGGCATCCCTCCGGCTGGCGCATACTTTGCGGCGTGTCACAGATGGCATTGTGACAGCGACAGGCACCGTATTGGCTGATCGGCCCACGCTGACCGTAAGGCATGTGGAAGATCACCCTGAACGCCGCCGCCTGTTGGTGGTGTGTGGGCAGGAAAAACATGCACCGGCTGAGTGGCTGGACAGCGTTTCCGCCACGTTTGATGTGCGCTTCTGCCCCGATATTGCGCAACTGCCAGATATTCTGGCGCAAAGCGATGCGCTGTGGGTGCTGGTAGAAGCCGGGCCAACTCTGCTTGAGGCCCTTAAAACCCATAATTTGTGGGATGATTGGCTGACCATTCGTCAGGGTGCTTCAGGGCAGGATCATCTTGCTGTTTCAACCCAACATGATGTCACACCTCTTTCCCTTTTTCCCGAGTGGGTGCGGTGTGCGCAGGAGCAGGTATGTTTTCCGGTATCATAGAATCTCTCGGCCATGTGGCTAAGGCGGAGCGCAGCCCCCAGTCTCTTATGCTGGAAGTGGAAACAGGGCTGCACGATGTGGCGGAGGGGGAAAGCATAGCCGTAAACGGTGTGTGCCTGACTGCTGTAGAGCCTTCAACAACAGGTCTTGTCCGCTTTTTTGTGAGCAGCGAGACACTGGATTGCACCACATTGGGCGCGCTTGAGGCTGGGTGCCGGGTCAATCTGGAACGCGCCGTTACGCCTGCCACACGTCTTTCTGGCCATATTGTGCAAGGTCATGTGGATGCCGTGGCACGGTTTACAGAATGTACCCAGTCTGGTGATGCGCGGCGCGTGGTGTTTGAAGTGCCAGCCCAGCTGCGTCGCTACATGGTAGCCAAAGGGTCTGTGGCACTTGCGGGCATTAGCCTGACGCTGAATGAAGTGGGTGAGCCAAACGGCGAGACCTTTCCCATCGAACTGATGATTATTCCGCACACATGGGAGCACACCACGCTCGGCACGCTAAAAGTTGGTGATGCCGTGAATGTGGAAGTGGATATCATTGCCAAATATGTGGAGGCACAATGCCGGACCAAGTAAACACAGCAGCCCCAGTGGCAGCTAAGGCATCGGCAAGGCTTTTGCAGGCGGTAGAAGCCGTGCGTTCTGGCCGTATGGTTATTATGGTGGATGATGAAGATCGCGAAAACGAAGGCGATCTGGTTATGGCTGCGGAGTTCATGACGCCAGAAGCCATGAACTTCATGATCACCCATGCCCGTGGCCTTGTGTGCCTGCCGCTCACACCTCAACAGGTAGATCGTCTTGGTCTACCCATGATGGTGCGGCAAAGCGATAATACAGCTCAGTATGGCACGGCGTTTACGGTATCCATTGAGGCCAAGGAAGGCGTGAGCACAGGTATTTCTGCGCCAGATCGGTCGCATACCGTGCGTGTAGCGGCATCAGAAAACGCAACACCTGCGGATATTGCCACACCGGGCCATATCTTTCCGCTGCGCGCCGCCCCCGGTGGGGTGCTGGAGCGTATTGGCCATACGGAAGGTTCGATAGATCTGCTGCGTCTGGCCGGGTTAAAGCCAGCCGCTGTGATTTGCGAAATTCTGAATGAAGATGGCACCATGGCGCGTCGGCCACAGTTGGAGGTGTTTGCCCGCCAGCATGATCTGCCGATTGTTTCCATTGCAGAGTTGGTGACATGGATTAAAGCTCACGGCCTGTCATCCTTGGCAATGCAGGCCGCTGAAGCAAATCCAGAAGGTGCGCCAGAACCAGCCGTGCCAGATCTGGCGCAGGCATCCTTACCCAGTGCTTACGGTGGGGATGATCTGGTGATCCATGCGTATCAGGATGAAAACGGCGTAGAGCATGTGGCCTTGGTAAAAGGTGATGTGCGCCGCAAAGGTGCTGTGCCGCTGGTGCGCCTGCATTCTGAATGTGTGACAGGTGATGCCCTTGGGTCCCTGCGGTGCGATTGCGGTTCACAACTGCACGCGGCCCTTCGAGCCATAGGGAAGGCGGAATGTGGCGTGCTGGTTTATGTGCGCGGGCATGAAGGGCGCGGCATCGGGCTGGTCAACAAAATCCGCGCTTATGAACTACAAGATGCCGGGCTGGATACGGTGGATGCCAACCATAGGCTGGGTTTTGCAACCGATGCCCGAGATTGGCGCGCAGCTTCGGGCATATTGCGCAGCCTTGGCGTAGGCGAACTGGATTTGCTGACGAACAACCCGGATAAAGTGCGCGCTCTGGAGACACGCGGGTTTATGGTGCGCCGCCGGATTGGGCTGGAAATTCCACCTACACCGCATAATCGCGCCTATCTGGAAGCCAAGCGCCGGCGCATGGGGCACCATCTTGGGCAATTTGTTGCCGTTGATGCCGAACCGGATGCGGTTGTCTGATTTTTAAATAAGTGAATGATTAAAGGTGTTTGACTAATGGGTACACGTTCCCCCGTTTCCTTGCCGGATCTCAAGGCACTTTCTCCTGCACCGCGTCTGGCCATTA
The DNA here is from genome assembly GCF_000285275.1 of Acetobacter pasteurianus subsp. pasteurianus LMG 1262 = NBRC 106471. Lineage (GTDB taxonomy): Bacteria > Pseudomonadota > Alphaproteobacteria > Acetobacterales > Acetobacteraceae > Acetobacter > Acetobacter pasteurianus. Next base: position 35,270 of record NZ_CADO01000007.1, on the reverse strand, counting down.
TTGTCAGCCGGTTTAACGAAGTTGTAACCGGCGGCCTGCGTGATGGTGCTATTGCGTGGCTGGCTGAACATAACATTACTGTGAAAGACGGTGATGTATTTGCGGCTCCCGGTGCCTTTGAAATGCCACTTCTGGCACAGACACTTGCCAAAACAGGCAACTATGAAGGCGTTATCTGCCTTGGTTGCGTTGTAAAAGGGGATACAGCGCATTTTGAATTCATCAGCCTAGGCGCCACAATGGGCATTCTTCAGGCCTCTTTGGCTACGGAAACGCCTATCGCCTTTGGTGTGTTGACAACTTATACAGAAGAGCAGGCACAGGTACGCTCTGCTGATGATATCCACAACAAAGGGCGCGAAGCCGCTGCTGCGTGTGTGGAATCCCTGGCCTTACTGCGCCAGATCAAAGGCTGAAAAAATGAGTTGTGTTAGGCTGCACCAACCGAAAGTGTAAAAGCCAAGCCAAAAAAGGATGGAGGAAGCATGAAGCGGGTCACTCTCATTGCCGGGATTTTCGGTTTGGGGTTGACCCTATGGATGCTGGCCCAGTTTGGGGTGTCCTCCATTTTTTCTCTGGTTATGACAGGCGGTTGGGGCATTTTGGCTGCCATTGCCTTTCATAGTGTGCAGGTTTTTCTTTCTGCTTCCGCTTGGCGCACCATTGCAGGCCGCACTTTTGGCCCGGTTCTGCCGTTAAGAGCCTATTTTATGCTCCGCTGTGTGCGAGAGGGCATAAATAATCTTCTTCCCGTTGCGCAGGTTGGCGGGGAGGTTATGTCCTCCCGCCTGTTGGCCCGTCGTGGTTTGGGCCTGAAGCATGCGGCAGCCGCAACAATTTGCGATCTGACAATCGAGCTGCTCAGCCAAGTGGTATTCACCCTTGGCGGCTTGGTCATGTTGTTGTTTCTGGTCAAACGCACTGCCGTGACAGACCGCCTGCTGGAAAGTGCACTGGTGCTTTTGGCCATAGGTGGCGGCGTATTTATCAGCCAATGGCTTGGGGCCGTGGCTTTCATAGAAAAATTGCTTATTCGCATTGCCGCTCATCTGGGGTGGAGTGGTGTTGATGGTATTCGCGGCCTTAATAAGGAAGTGCTCGCGCTGTATAAATCAGGCCGCAATGCGGTTACGGGCCTGATATTGCAGTTTTGTGCATGGGCTTTAGGGGCTGTTGAGGTGTGGCTGATTCTGCACTTCATGGGGCATGGGTGCTCTCTTGCTACCGGATTTGTGATCGAAGGTGTGGGGGAAGCAGCTAAATCGGCTGGGTTTGCCGTGCCCGGTGCCCTTGGTGTGTCAGAAGGGGGTTACATTATGGTTGGCAGCCTTTTTGGTATGCCGCCTGCTGTTGCCATTGCGCTTTCTCTCATCAAACGTTTGCGTGAAATTGCTTGGGGTTTGCCCTCCCTTATATTGTGGCAATGGCTTGAGCATTCGTGGCGCCCTTATGCCGAGCGCCTGCGCAAAATGCCCTTTTCCCGCACGGGTCTGTAAAAAGGAAAACAGAGCCCTGCTTACATCATCACTTGCTTCTGGCTGGGGGGTTGGGCAAACCATGACAGCCCTGTCTGCTTGGGCTGTGATTATTTTGGGATCCTGTCGTTCATCATGCTGTTTGCACCCATAGGTCGTTTCATTACGTTCTGCGCCCGCCATGCCTGGGCTGTTGTGGCGTTGTTTCTCGTGCTTTCGGGGGCAGGCGTTTACGCTGGCATGACCCGTCTGGGAGTAACGACAGATACCAGCAAAATGCTTTCCCCCCGTTTGGAGTGGAAGCAGCGTTCCGATGAAATGGGGCGTTTGTTCCCCCAGAAGGAAAACCTTCTGGTAGCTGTTATTCAGGCCAAAATGCCAGAAGAAGGGCAGGAAACAGCGCGGGAACTGGCTGCCAAGATAAGTGCCGACCATACACATTTTTCTTTTGCGCATAGGCCAGATGCCAACCCGTATCTGCTGCGCAATGGCTTGATGTTTCTGGAGCCTCAACCGCTTTCTCAGGTGCTGAATGATACCATTACAGCGCAGCCATTCCTGGCGGCGTTGGCGCAGGATCCTTCAGCACGTGGGTTGTTTGGTGCTCTCTCCCTTATGGCAGAAGGTGTAAAACAGGATCAGGCCAATCTGTCTGGCTTTCAGGCACCTTTGTCTGGGTTTGCCAATACGCTGGAACAGGCTGTGGCTGGGCATGCTGAGGCTATGTCCTGGCAGCAGCTTTTGGGCGGCAAGCTTTCTGATCTGGCTGGTAACTACCAGTTTGTTATCACCAAGCCGATCTTGGATTACGGGTCCTTTCAGCCGGGTGGCGCCGCGGCAGATGCCATGCGGCAGGCTGTGAGTTCTCTGGAATTTGTTAAAAATGGGCACGCCAAGGTTTATCTGACCGGGCAGGTGCAGCTGGATGATGAAGAATTTGCAACCGTGGCAGAAGGCATGGTGGCAGGGCTTCTGGGTTCTCTGGCACTTGTTACCCTGTGGCTGACGCTTGCTGTCAGAACATGGCGTGTGGTGCTGCCTATTGTGGTCACGCTTGTTGTGGGCCTGTTGCTGACAACCGGTTTTGCTGCGGTGGCTGTTGGTACGCTGAACCTGATTTCCGTGGCATTTGCTATTCTGTTTGTTGGCATTGCGGTGGATTTTGCCATCCAGTTTTCTGTGCGCTTCCGTGCTCAAACACCTACGCAGCCGGGTGAAGAAGGCGTTTTTGAAGCCCTGCGCCTGACGGGTGAGGAAACAGGGCATCAGATTCTTGTCGCGGCTCTGGCAACATCTGCTGGGTTTCTGGCCTTTACGCCTACAGCTTTTTTGGGTGTTGCCCAGCTTGGTCTTATTGCCGGTATTGGCATGCTGGTGGCCTTTATCTGCACCACCACGCTTTTGCCTGCGTTGCTGAAAATCTGCCATCCACCACTTAACTGCCCCAGCATGGGCTATGCGTTCATGAAGCCGGTGGATATTAAAATCCGCCATACGCGCAAGCTGCTTCTGGGCTTCTTTACGCTGGTGGCTCTGGTGGGTTTGGCTCTGGTGCCTAGCTTACAGTTTGATGGTGACCCGCTGCATACCAAAAATCCGAATTCGGAAGGGATGCGTGCCCTTAAACTGCTGATCAACAACCCACAGACATCTCCTTACAGTGCAGAACTTCTGGTGCATTCTCTTGCGGATGCAGAAAAAGAAACCACGCGTCTTTCTGGCCTGCCTGATGTGAATGATGTGATGTGGCTGGGTTCCTTTGTACCAACCCAGCAGCAGCAGAAACTGGCCCTTATTCAGGACGCTGCTTCCATTCTGTTGCCAACGCTTATTGTGCCACAGCCAAAAGCAGCCCCAACAGCGGATGATCTGCGTAAATCCGCGCATGATACATCTGTTGCCTTGGCGGGTGTGCTGGATAAGCTGCCAGCGCAGGATCCGTTACGTCGTATTCAGGCTGCTCTGACCAAATTGGCAGAAGCTCCAGATGCCACAGTGCAGGCGGCTAATACCGCATTGGTCCGCTTTCTGCCGACAGAGCTGGATCAGCTACGCACCATGCTTCAGGCAACGCCTGTAAGCATTAAGGACGTGCCCGCTGAAATTGCAGATGACTATTTGCTGCCAGATGGTCGCGCTTTGGTGGAAGTGCATCCTAAGGGTGTGATGTCCAATTCCGGCGCGCTGCGTAAATTTGTGGCTTCTTTGCAGAAAGTAGAGCCGCAAATGGCTGGCACAGCGGTTGATATTGTGGAAAGCGCACGTTCCATTGTGAAGGCGTTTGAACAGGCAGCCGGTGCAGCTATTGTGATGATTGCCGTTATTCTCATGCTGGCTCTGCGCCGCGTTAAGGATATGGCGCTGGTGCTGGCACCGCTGCTGCTTTCCGCCTTGATGACGGTTATTCTGATTGTGCTGCTGCCCGAAACCCTAAACTTTGCCAACATTATCGCATTGCCTCTGCTGCTGGGGGTTGGGGTTTCCTTCAACATCTATTTCGTCATGAACTGGCGGGATGGTGTGAAGTATCCGCTGGCTTCTCCGACCGCGCGTGCTGTGTTGTTCTCAGCCCTTACAACAGGCACGGCCTTTGGCTCGCTGGCCCTTTCGCACCATCCGGGCACGGCGAGCATGGGGCGGTTGCTGCTGCTTTCTCTGGGTTGCACGCTGTTGGCCACGCTTGTGTTTGTGCCAGCCCTGCTGCCCAAGCGGCCTATAGACGAGGCCTGATAAAAGCAGGCCCCAAGAACTGGGTAACAAAAAAGCCTCCCGAAAATATCGGGAGGCTTTTTTATGTCCGCTTTCTGAAAGAAAAATCAGAAAGGGAGGTGCTTACTTCTTCACCCATTCAGGATGGTGCGGCATTTCAATATCACGCCCCTTCAACATCATATCCCAGTAAACACGTGGGAATACGGTTGTCTTCAGGAACCAGGCAAAGCGGCTAGGCTTGCGCTGATCGTAAGGGAAGCTGGGGGCAGGTTTGCCGCCGTACAGGAACTCCGCCAGAATAACCTTGCCGTAAGCAACAGTCAGCGGGCAAGCACCGTATCCATCGTAGCTGCCTGTCAGTGGCTTGCCATCCAGAGATGCCAGAACGTTTGCTGTGACTACCGGGGTTTGCGCACGGGCAGCGGCCATGGTTTTGGCGTTGGAGGTGCCAATAACATCGCCCATACCAAAGATGAACGGATACTTGGTGTGCTGGAGCGTGCTGGGGTCTACATCCAGCCAGCCACCTTCATTTGCCAAGGGGCTTTTCTTGATAAAGTCCGGAGCGCTCTGTGGTGGGGTGACATGCAGCATGTCAAACTCTTTCACCACATTTGTAACTTTGCCATCTGGCCCGGTAACGGCAAAGGTTGCTTTGTGTTCCGGCCCGTTTACGGCAATCAGCGTGTGTTTGTACAGCACGTTAATGCCGTAATAGTCCACGGCTTCCTGCAAACCGGGGCGATAGTAACCAACGCCAAACAGTGCATCACCGGTCATGCAGAAATCTACATTGGTACGGTTAAGCGTGCCCTGCTTGCGCCAGTAATCAGATGCCAGATAGGCAATTTTCTGCGGTGCGCCTGCGCATTTGATAGGCATGGGCGGCTGGGTGAACAATGCCGTGCCGCCGGAAAGGGACTGAATGCATGTCCATGTATATTCCACGGTATCTTTGGAATAGTTACTGCACACGCCGTTACGGCCCAGCGTATCTGTTAGGCCTTCAATCTTGTTCCAATCAAGTTGGAGGCCGGGGCAAACAATCAGGCGGTTGTAAGCAACGGTGCGGCCATCTTCCAGCGTCACCATGTTATCATCAGGCTGGAAGGATGCCGCAGCAGCACGCAGCCATGTGCAGCCTTTGGGAATAACGCCACCTTCCTGATCCAGCGTGCTCCGCAGCTTCATTACGCCGGCACCAACCAATGTCCAGCCTGGCTGATAGGCATGGGTGGTTGCGGGGTCGATAATGGCAATATCAAGTGTGGAGCGTTCACGCAGCAGGCGGGCTGCTACGGCAATACCGGCCGATCCACCACCCACGACAACAACAGTGTAGCGTAGATCTGGTGTTGTGGAGTTTTCTGTTTGAGTCATGGAAGTCTCCCTGAATCTCACGTTGACGTGGGTGCACTATCCCAAACATCTACAATTTAATAAAGTATTTAATTGTATTTGGGATATGTGTGGAGGGCAGGTCAGTCCTTGACCCACACTTCAACCGGGCCACTCAGCTTCATGGTAAGGGGGTTGCCACGCCGGTCTACCGTTTTGCCTACGGCCACACGCACCCAACCTTCGCTGATGCAGTATTCTTCAACATTTGTTTTTTCTACGCCCTTAAAGCGCACGCCAATGCCCCGGGCCAGTAGGTCTTCATTATAAAAAGGGCTTTCCGGGTTTACGGAAAGGCGGTCGGGCAGGGTATCAGACATTTAGAGAGTCCTTGATATATCGGTTAAAAGTGCACCGACGTTTTAAGGGCTTTCATATTGAAAGACCATGCTCGATCCGCATTTACAGCGCAGAATGCGGGCTAGTGGTTGCCTTGGGTTGAGGTCACAACAATTTTCCCTTTGCCGTCACGCTCTGTGGCCAAGGTGCCGGTGGCTTTATCCACTAAAATATTGCCTGCATTTTCAACATGCAGGGCCGCCACGGATGTTTCGCCGTGAAATACAGCATCTGCTGTGCTGTTGGATGTAATTTCCAATGCTTCCAGTGTGCCTTGCTGGGCCGTAAAGGCCGCAGAGCCACCAATATAAACAGCCAGGGCCGGAGCTTGCACTTTCCCGATATTGAATGGGGCAGAAAGCGTGGAACGCAAGCGTGCAGAGTCCGCCAATACAGGAATGGTAATGGCTCCTGTGGAATCAGACACAACATTCAGTTCCGCAGCACGCCCTAGTGTTACGGCTCCGCTGCCAGCCTGAAGAAAAACAGGGCCTTTACGGTCATCCACCTGAATGGATGCTTTGCCTGTGCTGGTAATAACCAGCGGCATATTAGGTGCGGTGGTGAGCGTAAGATTGGTATCTGCCCGACAGCTTTGCCCTGTAACAGATAGGCTGCCATCCGGGTTGGCAGTTAGTTGAATGCCCGTAGGCCATTGGCCATTTTCTGGTTCAGGCCGCGTTACGCCTTTTTGGGCGCGGATATGCAGGCTGTTCAGGCAGGGCGCTGCAATATTAAGCGTTGGGCTTTGGTTTTTTTCTGCCCCACAGGCAACGGAGGGCAGAAAAATTGCTAGGCAGAGAGCCGTTGCAGCGCAAACTTCTGAACGAAAAAAAGAATACAGCATGCCTTCTTTCTGCCAGTGCCTGAGGGGTGCGTCTATCCTGTTTTAATGGCGTAGCCCACTGCCACCTGTACCACCCATTAAGGCATCGTGCATACGGTCCAGTGCTTCAGTAAGTGTATCGTGTGCGCGTTTGCCTTTGCTGCCCACAACAGTCACCGTGCTAGTCATGCCAGCGGCCAACTGGGTGCCGGGGGGGATGCTGTCTATCTGCACACGTACGGGAATACGCTGCGCTAGACGCACCCATGTATAAACCGGATCAACCGATGGTAGGCCCTGTGTTGCAGTAGCTGCGTTGGCCGTGGCAATGCCGCGCGTAAGGCTTACCACATGGCCCCACATGGGTTCACGATACCCCATAAGGTCTAGCCGCACGCGGTCTCCAACATGGATGGAGCGGATTTTTGTTTCCTCAAAATATCCATCCACCCAGTAAGATGAGGCATCAATGACCTCAATATTGGATTTACCAGCCGTTGCGTAATCACCCACACGCATGATGAGGTTGTTGACGTAACCCGTTACCGTGCTGCGCACATATGTACGATCAAGGTTGATTTTGGCTTGGGAAAGATTGGCCAATGCCTGCGCATAAGCGGCTTTGGCAATATCTGCCGTGGCTTGATAAACCTGCTTTTCTTCGCGGGAGGCCGCAGCGTCTGTCAGCTTGTCACGCCGGAATTCCTGCGTGTCTTTCAGCGCCATATCCGCTTTGCGCTGATTGACCACAGCCGTTGCCGTTGCCAGCGCGACTTTGAAGTCAAACGGATCAATTTCGTACAGAATGTCTCCAGCATGCACAAACTGGTTGTCCCGCACGCGCACAGCAATAATCTGGCCAGAAACACGCGGGGCAATGTCTGCAACCTGTACACGTACTTGTCCGTTTCGGGTCCAGGGGGCGGCTGTGTAGTAATCCCACAGTACGAAGCAAACAACGGCTGCAATGGCAAGAATGGTCCCCGTTGTGATAAACTGCAGGACGCGGCGGGCGCGCTCAAACACGGTCGGAAAGCCCTTTCACAACAAAATGGTGTAAAGGCCGATAAGGCATATCAGAATGCCAAATTCAGCCAGAGGCAGGTTCCATACCACGCGGCGGGCACGTACTTTGGATAGAACCGGGTTAAGAGCCAGCAGGGTGGCAATAGCCAATCCGGCATGGACAACAAAGGACGAAACAAGCAGCCCGCCTATGTCCAGAACAGGGCGTAATTCCATGTTAGCGGGCCTTCCATTGCTGATCTGGCACAGGGATAAGGTCGTACAGATGCAAAGCGGAACGGTTGTGTTCCAGTAGATGTATGGCGCCAACCATGGCAGATACGGCGGCAAGGGCAGTTGCCATCTGGCCATGAGGCAGGTTGATGGAATGGTCCAGCAAAACGCGTGCCTTGCGCTTCATGCGGTAAAGGGCTGAATCCACGTTGTAGATAATGGTGGCGCGGTAGGCAGATTCCGCATCCAGCCGGATGGCGGGAATGGTGGCGGCACGTTGCAGGTGGCGGCGTGCACGTGCCAGTTCCACATTCAGTTCATCCAAGCTGGCGAGGCGTGAGAAAACACGCTGCTTGGCCTTGTTGTTGGGGAGGTAGCGGTTCCATTCCAGAATGCGGCACAGCCGATCATAATGGCGGCTGATCAGGGCAGAACCGGCTTGTTCACCATGCCCTTCAAACTGAAGCAGCAAATCGTGTCCAATGGTAATACCAACCCTAAAGCGCCTGCCCGTAGCGGAAGGTGGTAGCAGCAGCACCAGTGAAATAAAGATGATAATAGCTGCAAACAGGTACAGCACGTTGCGGTCTATAAACGCAGAAGGCTCGTAGTTTTGCTGGTTGGCTACACCCAGAATAACAAAGAAGAAAACGCCTGCGTTAAACCCGATCGTGGCTGTCTTGGGGTTCATTAACAGCAGGCAACCCCCAAAGATAATCGGGAGAATGGCCATTGCCAGAAAAGGCATGTCTGCGCCGTGGGGTAATACGCCAAAGTTCAGCACTGCAGCCACGGCAATAGCCAAAGGTGTGCCAATAAGGGCACCCATGCCGAAACCGCGCGCATTATAAGTGGTGGCCGCCAAAGTGAGAATAATGGCCACCTGAGAAAGCGCGCTATAGGTGGCAGGAATATCAGAGATAATGCAAAGCCCGGCCGCAACAGAAAACCCAATCAGGGTTCGCAGGCCGTTGAGGAGGGCTGCGATAACATCATGATGCTGATCGATCTTGAGTTCCGGCGCCTGTGTGCGGGCCCGCTGCCCATGTTGGAGCGCATCTATGCCATCTGCCGCCCATCGTGCATCAGACAGAAGCGCCATGGAGCGTTCAATCAGCCATGCTTCATCTAGCGTTGGCCCAAGCGAGGCTTCCTCTGCGTGGGCTTCCTTGGCCAGATCTTCCAGATCATGCACAGCCTGAAGGGGGGATTCTACCGGAGTGCCGTCACCAAATGATGTGCGGATGTGTTTGAGTATGGGGCCGGAAATGTTGCCACGGCGCAGCACGTTGGCAATGGCACGGCTACAGGTTAGCATTTCTAGTAGCGCCACCATGGCAGAACGCGCACCGGCAAGGCGCAGCTTGGCATCAGCAAGCTCAGTTTTGGCGAATGAGACCTGAGATGTCAGGGCAATAATTTCGCCCGCAAGGCCAGCGCATGTCATGTCATCAGGCACACCGTGGCCGGCTACGGCATCACGCGCAATGCGCTGCACCATTTCACCTGTGCGGCGCAGGTTGGCTGCCAGTTTTTCAAACGCGGTGGGGGAGCCAAACACATCGTTAATGGCGGCCGTGGCCGCAATGCCCACCACAATGGCGGACACACGGTTAACGGTCACATCAAAGATGGAAGCCGGGTTATCAATGCAGCTAATGCCCACAATGGCTACGGTGTAGCCAGAAAGCATGGCCGCATAGGCGCGGAAGTCTCGCTCCAATGTGCCCATAATGGTGCATAGGGTAAGCCATAGCGCCACACCGCCCAGAAAAACCCCACGTTCCTGATTAAAGCAGGCGGTTAGAAAAAGCGCGACAAACGCGCCAATAATTGTGCCAGCCAGCCGGTAAAGTGCTTTGGAGAGCACCTGCCCACGTGTGGGCTGCGCCAGAATCATAACCGTAACGGCAGCAGAACCAGGGGAGGAAAGCTGGAGCCAGAAAGCGGTGGAAAGTGCTAGAACAGCAGACAGCCACGTGCGCAGACAAAACAGAAACCAGCCATGTGCGAAGATGCTGCGTGGCAGGGGAAGAAACAATGTCTTCCAAGATCCCATACGGAATGCTGCCGGTGTTTCTGTTGTCATGTCTGTGCTGTTTTTAACCTCTTTGCTTCACATCAGGGGGCATGCCACTTCCAGCCAGACAGGGCGGGTTTAAGCGAATCTCGCAGTATCAGCATGCTTCTTAAAATAAAATATAATATTTGGCGTGATGCCATGAGTGACGAGGGGGGTTGCGCTTAACGCGGGTCAGGCCAGATGGCGAGGGTATGAATTATATCTAACCTAATGATAAGATAAGATGAAGTGAGGTTAAGGGATGGCAGCTCACGATCTGGGTATGTCATGGGAAAGTGAAATTTTTCTGCCAGCTGCATGATGGAGTGCGCCAGAGTTCATGAAATTTATCCACACATCAGACTGGCAGATCGGCAAGACATTCAGTTTTGCAGATGATGATACCTTGGGCGCGCTACAGGCTGCGCGTGTAGATGTTGTGCGCAATATTGGCGCTCTGGCCCGGCAGGAAGGTGCAGCCTGCGTGCTGGTAGCGGGTGATATTTATGAACACGAAACGCCAGAAAGGCGCACATTGCACCAGCCTATGGAGCGGATGCGGCAGTTCCCCGATGTGCAGTGGCACCTTATTCCCGGTAACCATGATGCAGATACGCCAGAAGGCGTGTGGGCACGTTTAAGGCGAGAAGATGCTGTGCCGGATAATGTGCATCTGCACACGTGCCCGCAGGCGGTAGAGATAGATAAAGCCCATAATGCATGGTTGTTGCCTGCCGTGCTCAAGCGCCGCCATACGCTTTCTGATCTCACGGATTACATGAATGATGAGGTAACGCCACCAGATGCTCTGCGCATTGGGTTGGCTCATGGGTCTGTTGTGGGGTTCAGCAATGGGCAGGAAGCCAAGCATAATCCTATTGCGCTGGATCGGGCCAAACAGGCCGGGCTTGCTTATCTGGGGTTAGGGGACTGGCACGGGTTTTGCCAGATTGATGCCCGCACCTGTTATTCCGGCACCCCGGAAACGGACCGCTTTGTAACGGGTGGCGCAGGCGGTGGGGAAACACTGGTGGTAACAGTAGATGGCCCATGTGCGCAGCCTGTTATCTCCCGGTACCGCACGGGCAAGTATATCTGGCGCAAGCTGGAAGACATTGTGCTGACCAATGGTGAAGATATTGAAGCATTGGAAGCCCGCGTAAGAGGTATAAACCCCGATAACCCCAGCATTGTTATGGCATGGCTGGAAGTTTCTGGCCTGCTGGGTGTGGATGATTTGCGTAAATACGAAAGCGTTATTCTCACGCGCTTACAAAGTGCAGTGGCGTGCTTGCGTATAACCGGCGCTCCCCAACTGGCTGCAGGAGCGCAGGATCTGGAACGTCTTGATGCCTCAGCAACCGTAAAGGTGGCAGCACAGGAATTGTTGCAGATGGTGGAGCAAGGGGGCGAGGAAGGTGCTGTGGCAAGGGAGGCCCTGCAAAGGCTGTTCCTGTTCTGGCATGAAGTAGAAGGTGCCGCGGCGTGATTCTGACAGATATCCAGCTTGAATGTGTGCGTCGGTTTACCTCTCCAGTGCGTCTGGAAGGTTTGGGCAAAGGGCTGAATGTGCTGGCCGCCCCGAATGAAGCCGGTAAATCCACTTTGCTGATGGCTCTGCGCGCTGCGCTAACCCTGCGTCATGGTTCCAAAGCCCAGCCTGTCAAAGAGATGCAGCCTTATGGCGGAGGTGCGCCCCATATTGGTGTGGGGTTTGAATGGAGCGGTAAGCCTTGCTGGTTGGAAAAACGCTTCATGAAAGGTGCTTTTGCGCGCCTCGATTTGGGGCAGGAGCGTTTTGATGGGGACACAGCAGAAGAACGTCTGAACGCTCTGTTAGAACTGGAGAAAGACGGCAGAACTGAAGCAACGGGTTTGTGGAATGCCCTTTTGGTGCGTCAGGGGGAAAGTTTTGTTGCACCAGTTTTAAACAACGCTGGCCGTTCCAGTATTCAGAATTGTCTGGAGCAAGGTGTTCAGGAAGTTACTGGTATTGCCGCTGCGGGGGCATTGCTGGAGCGTGTAAAGGCGCGGTTGGGGCAGTTGCAAACAGCCGCAACAGGCAGACCGACAGGGCGTTATAAGCAACTTCTGGATGATCAAGCCAAAGCGGCAGAAAATCTGAAAAGCCTACATGCCAAGCGTACTGCGCTGGAAGAAGACTTGGTTCTGCTTGAGCAAACCCGGCGCACGTTGCGTGAGCAGGAAAATCCAGAACGGCAAAAGCAGGAAGAACAGGAACTGCATAAGCTGCGTGAAGAGCGCGACCGTCTGCGAAATCTGGATGCGGAAGAAAAAGCCGCGCAGGCCAGAAAAGCCGCAGCATTGCAGCAGTTCCAGAATATTCGGGATGAAGAGGAACGCCGGAAAGAATACCGGGCCGAATGCACGCGGCTGGAGCAGGTGATTGCAGCCAGCACGCAAGAGCTTGCAGAACTTGCAGAGCACGAAAAAGCGGCTAATCTGCGGTATCAGGCGGCACAGGCCGAATGCCAGAAGGCTGTGCAGCAGCATCAGGTTCGGCGCGCTATTTTGCATCATGTTATGCAGCAGCGCGAAGTGCAGCATATGGAAGCAGCGCTTTTGCGCCAGCGTGAAAACTTAAAGCATGTGCAGGAACGCTTTGCCCAAATAGAGCAGGCGCAGGTAGCGTTTGATGCATTGCCTATGGATGAGGCCAAAATTCAGCGCCTGCGTAAGGCAGCCCAAAAAGTGGCAACGCTGGAGCAACATTTGCAAGCGCAGGCAACGGTGCTGGAAATGGATTTGCTGCCACAAGCGCAGCAGCGTGTTGTGTTGAATGGCCAAGCCTGTGCATCGGGTAAAAGCCTGTTACATGCTCCTGCAGAACTTCAGATTGAAGGTATCGGCCGGTTTATTATTACCCCTTCGGTTGGGGGGGATACGGTTGAATTGCAGCAGGCGTTACAGATAGCCCAAGCTGCATTAACCGATCTTTTGCAACAGGCTGGATGCTTGAATGTGGAAGACGCCGAACAACAGTATGAAAAGCACTGTCTGGCAGAACGTCAACTCAAGGAAGCCAAGGCTGTTTTTGCCGCCACGGCGCCCAGTAAAAAGGGCGTAAACCCAGATCAGGTTCTGCTGGAATTGCGGCATGTTCTGGCGAAGGAGGAAGCCGCTTACGCGCAGAAAAAACAGACTTTGGCGCAAAATCTGGCCAGCCAGATTGGTAGTGCTGATGAGTGTGATCTCAACTGCCAGCCAGATGAAGCCGTACAGCAGGAGCAGGAAGCTGCATTAGCAGTAGATCGCGCCAGAGAAAAAGAGCGTGATGCCCAACAGGCGCTCATAACGGCCAAAACGGCATTGGATAAAGCCAATGCAGCCCAACAGCAGCACGAAGTCGGGTTGACCCGTGTGCAGCGAGAACTGGCTCTTTGGCAGGGCCGGGAGCCAGATGTGGCACTGGCCCAACGTAAGCAGCTATGCCAGCAGGAGCAGGAGGCTGCACAGGCAGCGGTGGAGCATTGTGAACACGCACGCCAAAAAGAACGGCCTTTAGCTGTGGTGGAAAGCGGCATTCAGCGGCGTGAACAGGCCCAGAAAACAGATGGAGAAACTATAGCCCGCCTGCGTGAAGATATACGTGAGCGCGAAACCCGTGTGCGTGGTGCAGAAGGTGAAGGGCTGGATGAACGTATAGCAGAGGCAGACCGGCTACAGCAGCGCCTGAATATGGAAGTGGCAGCCTGCACGCGGGATAGGTCTGCCCTTGTTTTGCTCGATCAGGTTTTAAGCAAGGCAGAGCAAGAGCAAACAGCGCGCTATATGGGGCCACTGGTAAAAACCATGCAGCCCGCATTTTCAGCATTGTTCCCCGGTGCTGAACTGGAAATGGATGCAGATTTTGGGGTGGCTGCCCTTTCACGCAATCAGCGCGAAGATGTGGCAGATCTCTCTGATGGCACGCGGGAACAGATTGCTGTTCTGGTGCGTCTGGGTTTTGCTGAAATGCTGCATGGGCGCGGTGTGCCGGCCATTCTGGTGCTGGATGATGCACTCAGTTTTGCAGACCCAATGCGGCTGGAGCGTTTGTTTGATGTGCTGGCAGAAGCCGCAACGCGCTTCCAGATCCTTATTTTCACGTGTCATGCGCAACTGTTCGCACCATTGCGGGGCAGGATGTTAAGCCTGCGCCCGCAGGAAAGTTTTACATCACCACGTTAAACTGAAGCGCCATCACGGCGGCATCGTGGAACACGGTGGAACCGCCCGGACGGTTGATATACTGGAAGTCTGGCTGCAAAGACATGCCATTGGCAACATGTGCGTTGTAAAACACTTCGTAGATGTTTTCGTGCGTCTGAATGCCCCATACCTTGCCCCACTGGTTATCGGGGAAGGGCACGCCAGCAGCCAATGCAGCTTCCTGTTGCAGAACAGAGGCGCGGCTCATGGTCATCCACTGGAACATGGCGCCCACGCTATCATTCGGGCGGCCCCATGCAGCACCGGTTTCCGTCATACCGGCCCATACGTGGTGAGACATGGCAGTTGTTTTACCGTCAGACCACATCCAGCCCGCCAGAGCGATCAGGCCATTGGTGGGGCCATCACCATTCCGCATCAGCATCTGGTCAGCCATAAACCATGCACTTGCGCGGCCAGCTTCGTATTGTGGCTGAGCACCGGTTTGCACCCATGCATTGCCGTTTACGTCGTTCAGCAGGTTTTTGTATTTGGAGTTATCGTAGCCAAACCCAGCCTTGTAGTGGCCCACCAGATGGTTGCGTCCAAAGGAGGGAAGCCAGCCAATTTCCACCGGAGATGAGAACTTGCCCAAGCCATCCTGCGCCCATGCCCAGCCAGAAATGCCGCCGTTATACGCATGGGGGGAAACAGCAAACAGGCCAGCCATAATATAGGTCTGTTTTGTGGGCATAACGCGCGCAACAAAACCGAGGTTACCGGATGGCCAGTCTCGCGCGCCTTCCGTATATTTGGTCGGAGCCGGATTCCCGCACATGGCAACGTTCATGTACATACAAAACAGGGGGGAAGCGGCAAAAAAGCTGCCAACCGGAATCCAGCCTGCGCTGATATCTACATGATTGTGCAGGAAAGCGTGTTCACCATACAGGTAAACAAGATGGGCCACCACGTTACCACGTGCGCCATAAATCTGCTGCACGCCGCCCAGTGAATCCCCAATGTAATCTGTGCTCAGGTTACGACCATGTCCGTTTACCACCATCATGTGGGTCCAGAACCCTTTCATGATGTCGGCATTGGTCAGCTTGCCCCAATCCACATCCAGTTCAACACCTACCTGGCCGGCATCGTCCACGCCTTTCCTGCGGCCACCGCGAAAGTTGCCTGCAAGTTCTTCATGCACGTCTGCCAGAATATGAATGCCGTGGCTTAGCAGCCAGGGCTGTGCGCCCCACCAGTTTCCAAAGAAGTGATCCTTGCCATACGGTGCAGAAAATAGCGGGCCGGGATCTTCTACCTGATCGGCTTCATTATCTACCTGCAAGCTGGGCCAGAGACCCACTGCGCTGTTTCCACCTGTCAGCAACTGTGCGTGCGCAGGTAAAACAACGAAAAGAGATAGAACAAGCAGGCAGGTTGGCCATAAGGCGCGAAAAGGAAAATGGAGGTGAAGGCGTTTAATCATGTTCCCTTAATTTTTATTTCTTTCGGCCACCTCATGTTTCAGCAGAAAAAAGTGTGGCCTTGGGTTTCGGGATACTGCGGTTCCCGTTTTCTAAAGCAATTTTTATGCGGTTGTAGACGCTGTTGTGCAGTTTAATGGATTTTTTATATAAAAATAGGCCATTATTACGGCCATATGGTGCAGTTCTGCATCAGAATTATGGAGATAAGATTCTCTCAATGTCTAAAATCGATACCAACCTGCCGTTTCTTCCTGTTCGTATTGCAGTGCTTACCGTTTCGGATTCGCGCACACTGGAAACAGATACCTCCGGTGCAGCGCTTGTTGCGCGGCTGGAAGGTGCGGGCCATGTTCTGGCGGAGCGGGCCATTATCTCGGACGATGCAGACAAGATAGCCGCACAACTGCGCAAGTGGATTGCTGACCCACAGGTGGATGTTGTTATTACAAACGGCGGCACAGGCGTAACCGGCCGTGACGTTACACCAGAGGCTTTTGAAAGCGTGCTGGAAAAACGCATTGAAGGGTTTGGTGAACTGTTCCGTATGCTGTCTTATCGCAAGATCGGCACATCCACCATTCAGTCTCGTGCGTTGGCAGGTGTGGCTGGCGGTACGTATCTGTTTGCACTGCCGGGTTCTACCGGTGCGGTGAAGGACGGTTGGGATGATATTCTGGTTTTCCAGCTTGATAGCCGCCACCGGCCCTGTAACTTTGTGGAGTTGATGCCGCGTTTGCGCGAAGGCTTGAAAGGAAACGGTCATCATGACTGATGATGTCAAACTGCTAATGCTGGCAGGTGATTACGTAGAAGACTATGAAATCATGGTGCCTTATCAGGCTCTGCTTATGGTGGGGTATAAGGTGGACGTGATCTGCCCCGGCAAAAAAGCGGGCGATAAGGTGCTGACGGCCATTCATGATTTTGAAGGCGCGCAGACATACAGTGAAAAGCCCGGCCATGCGTTTGTGCTGAATGCAGATTTTGATGCCATTGATACCGATGAGTATCTGGGGTTGATTATTCCCGGTGGGCGTGCGCCCGAATATCTGCGCCTGAATGCGCGGGTGCTAGAAATTGTAAAAGCATTTGCCGATAGGCCAATTGCTGCCATTTGCCACGGGGCACAGCTTCTGGCTGCTGCCGGTATTATCAAGGGGCGTGAAGTTTCGGCTTACCCAGCCTGCCGCCCGGATGTGGAACTGGCTGGCGGCACTTATGCTGATATTCCGGTAACAGAAGCCGTAACGGATGGGGAACTGGTAACAGCTCCAGCATGGCCCGCACATCCAGCGTGGCTGGCTCAGTTCCTTAAGGTGCTGGGTGCAAATGTGAGCATCTAAGGCTCAAAGGCTTTTTCTCTCCCATCATAAACTGGATGGGAGAGAGATTTTTCTTTTAGAATTCGCAGGCGGCAGGGCGGTTGAGCATTGCCATCAGTTCGCGCCGTGTGTCTGAATTTTCCCGAAAAACGCCGAGCATGGTGCTGGTGACCATGGAAACACCGGGCTTGTGCACGCCGCGTGTTGTCATGCATTCGTGGGAAGATTCAATAATAACGGCAACCCCATGCGGTTCCAGTTCATCATTGATGGTATTGGCGATCTGGGCCGTGAGCCGTTCCTGAATTTGCAGGCGCTTGGCGTAGGCATCCACCACACGTGCCAGTTTGGAAATGCCTACAACGCGCTGGCGCGGCAGATAGGCAACATGCGCACGCCCGATAATGGGGGCCAAATGGTGCTCACAATGGCTTTCAAAGCGGATATCACGCAGCAGCACAATTTCATCATACCCTTCCACTTCGGAAAAGGTGCGGCGTAACAGGGCTGCGGGGTCAATTTCATACCCACAGAAAAATTCGGTGTAAGCGCGGGCAACACGGGCAGGGGTATCGTGCAGGCCTTCACGGTCCGGGTTATCGCCAGCCCAGCGTAGCAGGGTGCGTACAGCCTGTTCTGCTTCGGCTTGTGTTGGGCGTTGAGATGTATCAGACGGAGGCACGCTCATGCCACACTCCAGAAAAAGTATAGGGATATGATGGGGCGGATTAGTGGATCTGGCGGAGCAGAAAAGGGCTGTCCAGACTGAAAGCAGGGATGCTGGCATCAAACCGTCTGCCGCTGCTTTTGTCCTGCATAAGATAATGCCCGCTCATAAATCCGCCCGGCGTGGCAAGGGATGCCCCGGAAGTATATTCATACAGCGCACCGGGCTGAATAACCGGCAGTTCTCCCACTACGCCAGAACCGTGCACATATTCTGTATGCCCGGCTGTATCCGTAATGTGCCACGTACGTTCCAGAAGCTGCACAGGCTCTGTGCCATCATTACCAATGCGGATACGATAGGCCCAGCAATAGGAATGCTCATCTGGTTCGGATTGGTCTGGTAGCCAGAACACCTGCACCTGCACGCGCACATTCTCCGTAACAGCCTCATAGACAGGCAGTGAAGAAAAGAGCTCGTTCATGGCTTCTTCTGGATCTTGCAAAAGGGGAGAAGTGGCCCAGTCGGGCATGGAATATCCTGTTTATGGTACGGGATGGTGCTTGCACCTATCACGAACCCATCTGTTATGCCAAGCATTGTCCCTCCCGATACCTTAATGGTGGTTCAGGAGGGGCAATGAGGGGTTTATTTAGATAGCCTGAAGGGCCGCAACACCGCGGGCCAGATCGTCAATCAGATCTGCACTGTCTTCCAGCCCGACGGAAAAGCGGATGGCGCCATCCGTAATGCCCAGAACAGCGCGGTCTTCTGCGCTCACCTTGGAATGTGTGGTTGTGGCTGGGTGTGTCACCAAAGAGCGTGCATCCCCAAGGTTGTTGGAAATGGCAATCAGCTTCAGCGCGTCCATGAAGGCAAACGCGCCATTCTGGCCTCCCTTTACTTCAAAGGCAATCAGGCTTCCGCTGCCACTCATCTGGCGTTTGGCCAGTTCATACTGCGGGTGGTCGGCCCGGCCCGGGTAGCGCACGCTGACAATACCGGGGGCAGATGCCAGATAATCGGCCACAGCCGCAGCGTTGGCTGCCATGGCGTTAACGCGCAGGGAAAGTGTTTCCAGCCCCTTGAGCATCACCCATGCATTGAAAGGTGAAAGCGCATTGCCTGTATTACGGGTGAAGGGCTGAAGTGTTTCCGTAATCCAGTCTTTCCGGCCCAGTACGGCCCCGCCCAGCACGCGGCCTTGGCCATCAATGTGCTTGGTGCAGGAATAGACAACAACATCCGCACCCAACTGGAGAGGCTTCTGAAACACGGGGGAAGCAAATACGTTATCCACCACCACAATTGCACCAGCCTTGTGGGCGAGGTCTGAAATGGCCTTGATATCCAGAATATCAAGCATGGGGTTGGATGGGCTTTCCAGCAGCACGGCGGCTGTGGGTTGGGAAAGTGCCTTTGCCCATTCGTCCGGGTTACAGCCATCTACAAAAACGGTTTCTACACCATAACGGGGCAGAAGGTTGGCAACAATCCAGTGGCAGGAGCCAAACAGCGCGCGGGAGGCAACAACCCGATCTCCGGCTTTAACGTGGCTGAGCAGGGCGGAGGAAACAGCACCCATGCCTGTAGCCGTTGCCACACAGGCCTCTGCACCTTCCAGATCTGCCAGCCGGCGTTCCAGCGCAGCAACTGTGGGGTTGCCAAAGCGGCTATACTGATAGTGTTCTTCCTCACCGCGGAAGGTGCGGGCGGCTTGTTCAGCGTTGTCATAAACAAAGCCGGAGGTCAGAAACACGGCTTCGCTGGTTTCACCATATTCCGTGCGTTCCACACCAGCATGGAGCTGACGGGTTGCGGGGCGCCACGCTTCAGAAAATGCAATCTTGTTGTCACTCATGGGTCTTTGTATCCGGTTCTGGCGTGTCAGACCAAGCAGCAGACAGGCCCATGTGCCTGCCAGAGCAGCTCAATCTCTTAAATTGACCGTGGAAACCATGACAGCCGGCCAAATGCCGTGTCAGAGCCTCTTTAGCGCGTTTCTTTTACCTCGCCGCAAGCCGGCCTTACAAATCACGAGGGCAGGGCTCAACACCTTGCTGGCAAGCAGGGTAAGCCCGGATATTGGCTATCGTCAAGTTCTGTGCATGCAGCCTTCACAAAACAGGCTTGCGGTGATTTAACTTGGACGAATATTTCAAAAATCTGATGGATTTATGCATGTCCGGCAAGAAAGAAACAGCCACTTCTGTTCATGTAGCCAATGCGCAGGAGGTTGTGCCCGTTATTCTTTCTGGCGGTTCTGGCAGCCGCCTGTGGCCGGTTTCACGCGGGAGCTACCCCAAGCAGTTCTGGCCGCTGCTAACAGAAAAAACCCTGTTGCAGGAAACAGCCCTGCGTGGCGTGGCAGCCAAGCTGTGCGGCCCGGTTGTGATCTGCAATGCAGAACATCGTTTTATTATAGCGGAACAGTTGCGCGATGTAGGCGTGCAGGATGCGCGCATTGTGCTGGAACCTGTGGGCCGTAATTCTGCCCCGGCCATTGCAGCAGCTGCTTTTGTGGCAGCGGAAAAAGACCCGGATGCCGTATTGTGGGTTATGGCCGCAGATGCCGCCATAACGGATGCGCAGCGTTTGTATAAGGCATTGGAAAGTGCTGTTCAGGCAGCCCAGGCCGGATACGTCGTCACATTCGGTATGAAGCCCTCCCGCCCGGAAACAGGGTACGGATATATAGAGGAAGGCGCACTACTGCCGGGCCTTTCTGGTGTATGCCGCGTAGCCCGGTTTGTTGAAAAGCCGGATGTGCAAACAGCGCATCGGTTTTTGGAAAGCGGCAAGTATTTGTGGAATTCGGGCATGTTTGTTGCGCGTGCCAGTACGTTTTTACATGAACTCCAAAAATACGAACCCGAATTATATGAATGCGTACGTCAAGCTGTAGAAAAACGTCAGACAGACATGGATTTTGAACGTCTGGATGTAGAGAGTTTTAAAAAGTCCCCTGACATTTCAGTTGATTATGCAGTGGCAGAACGCACGGATAAAGCGGCTGTGGTACCTGCTGATTTTGGGTGGTCCGATATCGGAAGCTGGGATTCCTTATGGGAACTCAGCGCAAAGGATGAAAACGCCAACGCGGTTTACGGCAACGTAATGCTGGAGGATGTGCACAATTCTTACATTCGCACAGATGGCACGCTGACCGTAGCACTGGGTGTTGAAAATCTGACCATTGTGGTGACTCAGGATGCCGTAATGGTTGCGCATAAGGATAGGGCGCAGGATGTTAAAAATATTGTCCAGCGCCTGAAAGCGGAAGGCCGCACAGAAGCAACAGATCATGCCCGCACATATCGTCCATGGGGGTTTTATGAGGGCCTCACGCAGGGAGACCGCTTTCAGGTTAAGCGCATTGTGGTGAACCCGGCGCAGAAGCTTTCTTTGCAAAAGCATTTCCATCGCTCGGAGCACTGGGTGGTGGTGGAAGGTACCGCACTTGTAACCCGTGGAGATGAAGAAATTCTCGTGCGGGAGAATGAAAGCGTTTACCTGCCCGTTGGTATGCTGCATCGGCTGGCAAATCCCGGCCGTATCCCGCTTACGCTTATTGAAGTGCAGTCTGGCCCCTATCTGGGGGAAGACGATATTGTGCGTGTGCAAGATTTGTATAGCCGACAGTAGGCATGACTGGCGGCTTATAAAAGGCGAAATCTGTTTTGGATATTTTTAAAGCAATGCCTGAAGCAGCGGAATAAATGGCAGGTCGGCTTCGGGCATGGGGTATTTGCGCAGATCTTGCGGCGTAACCCATGCCAGCTTCTGCCCTTCCTTGGGGATGGGCGTGCCTTGCCAGCGCCGACAGACATAAAGTGGCATTAGCAGATTAAATGTTGGGTAAGAATGGGATGCAAAGGTAAACGGCGCCAAACAGGCGCGGGACATATCAAGCCCCAGTTCTTCGTGCAGTTCGCGCACCAAAGCGGCTTCTGGTGTTTCCCCGGTTTCTATTTTGCCACCCGGAAATTCCCATAGGCCTGCCATGCTTTTCCCTTCCGGGCGGCGGGCGAGCAAAATGCGGCCTTGTGTATCAATAAGTGCTGCGGCGGAAACCAGAACCAGCTTTTTGGGGGTAGAGGGTGTGGGAACTGATGTTGATGCGCGGCGTGCATCCTGCATGTGGCGCGTGGTTTCAAAAACCAGCATAGGCTGTTCGCTCCCGCGGGAAGCAAAAACCTGCTTGTCTGTTCCGATTTGCTGAAAACCAACATGTTCCAGCACGCGGGCAGAGGCAATGTTATCTACCGCCACATGTGCGCGGATACTGGAAATTTCCAGATGCGCCAGCGCCCAACTGGTAACGCGTTCGGCAGCGCGCGTGGCAATGCCTTGCCCCCAGTAGGGGCGGCCAATCCAATACCCCAACATGCCAATGCGTGCAGAATTGGCTGGGGTTTGAATACCCAAGCCAATACAGCCAATAAAAGTGCCATCCTTATCCAGAATGGCAAAATGATACCCTTCACCTTTTTGCTGCATCTGCTGTGTGGAAGCTATCCAGCTATCTGCCAGTTCTCGCGGGTACGGAAAAGGCAGACGGCTGAGCATCCGCACCACTTCCCAGTCATTCACCAGATGGTGGAGGGCAGGGGCATCCTGCGCACAGAGAGGGCGCAGGTGATAGGGTGGGGCTTCCAGTTCGGTCGGGGCAGTATCAGGCATTGGGGTTAGGCGTCTGCGCTGGTTCTGGAGGAATGCCGCATTCGGTCAGAAGCTCACGCAGGGCGTTGATAACGGGAAAAACTTCTACGTTGTGGTCACCACCCAGCTCGCGCCACGCATTCTGCTCCAGTTCCACAATTTCGCGGTCTTCGGCAAAAATACGGTTGGTAAAGGCCACAAGGAAAGGCCATGCGATATCCAACAAACTACCAATTTTGGGCCGTTTAACGGAAAGCAGGCCAAAAGTGCGGTTGGTCAGTTCATCTGCGCTTTGTGGCACATAAACAATCCACAAATCCATCACCGGGTCTTCATCTCCGGTCTGGATACGCAGGGTTTGATACGGATATTCCGTACGAATGGTCATGACATCGCGATGCTGGAACTTTTCCGAAGAATCGCGGCGTTCACCAAAAATCAGGGCTTCACCAAAAGGCTGTTTGCCGCTGGTACGGGCAAAGCTGTAGCGGGCTTCTACCAGCTTTGGCTCACGCTTCTGGCCCAAAAAGCGCGGCTTCATCTGCCCCATCTGTTTGGAGTGCATGAACTGATGATTCATATCCATCAGGTTTTCATGCATGAAGCTGTAATGGCACCCAATGGTGGTGCCAAAGTAACGGGTTTTGTAGGCCGGGTTGCTGGCACGGGCCAGATGTGCGGGCAGGGGCACAGTGTCTGCTTTTTCCGGATCACCGGGGAAAACAAAGATCATGCCGTCCTGTTCCCGGCAGGGGAAGGTGCGTACGCCGTTAGGAAGTTTGCCCTTGCCCAGATAGGGCACATCAATGCATCGGCCAGACCGGCCATAGGCCCAGCCATGATAGCAGCATTTAACAGAGGCACCTTCTACCGTGCCTTTGCTGAGCGGCACCTGCCGGTGAGCGCAGCGGTCTTCCAGCGCAAACACGGGACCTGCATCCGGGCGCACCAAGGCAATAGGTGTGCCAGCATAGCGCGTGCCAATGGTTTTGCCAGGCTTAAGCTCCCGAGACCAAGCAACAGGGTACCAGTAGTCCGGGTTGGATCTGACGCGCCGCAGATCTATTTTACCCTTTCTGGCTTCAACAGCCAGTTCTTGGGTGGAGGAATCGGTCTGAGCGGTCTGATCCATTTCGCCTCAAATCACAAAGAATACCTGTGCGGCGCCGTTTTGATGCCGCTGTTGCGAATGCTATCTCAACTCATCGTGACGCAAGAAGCAAGACAGGAGCGCATGGCTGACAGAAATTAATGTTCTGCCAGCTCTGCCGTCAGGTCCTCAATAAACTGGAAAGCCACACGTCCGGAGCGGCTTCCGCGTGTAATTGCCCACTCATTGGCGCGGGCCATCAGGTCCTCGTCAGCAATGGGCAGGTTACGTGCACGCGCATAGCTTTGCACCATGTCTGCAAACGTATCCTGTTCACAAGCATAAAAACCAAGCCAGATGCCAAACCGGTCTGAAAGCGAGACTTTTTCTTCTGTGGCTTCGGAGGGATTGATGGCGGTTGAGCGTTCATTTTCAATCATATCGCGCGGCATCAGGTGGCGGCGGTTGGATGTGGCGTAGAACAGAACATTTTCTGGCCGCCCGGCAATACCGCCATCCAGAACGGATTTCAGGGCTTTATAATCCCGGTCCTCTTTTTCAAAGGACAGATCATCGCAGAACAGAATAAAGCGGCGCGAGTTTTCCCGCAGCAGGCTGAGCAGCAGTGGCAGGGTTGCCAGATCTTCGCGCTGAATTTCAATCAGGGCGATTGCCCCTTTGCCGGGGGCACACGGTTTGCCATCAACCTGATTGGCCAAGGCATGCGCGCCTTTTACCAATGAGGATTTGCCCATGCCACGAGCACCCCAGAGCATGGCGTTATTGGCGGGCAGGCCACGGGCAAAGTGTTCTGTGTTTTCAATCAGGATCTTGCGTTGCAGATCCACCCCGCGCAGCAGATCAACCGGCACATGTGCAACATGTGGCACAGGCAGCAAGCGCCCGCGTTCTGGCAGCCAGACAAAGGCATCGGCGGTATCCACACCTTCCAGCGTGGCTGGTGGAGGAGAAAGCCGCTCCAGAGCAGAGGCAATGCGTTCCAGAACAGGGAGTGTCGGTGTATCCATCTGGGTATCTATCCTGTTTGTCGCCGGTCGTTGGTTATAAAATTACGGGCCGTAAGGCGTTTTCATCCGCGCAGGTGCTTGACGCACGAGGATTGAAAATTATGGTCACTTTCTCTGTTTTCGCAACACGCCTTTCAGGAAAGTCTGCTTGATGTCCAATTTCCTTATTCCCGCCGCCTACGCCCAGAGTGCCGGAGGTGCCGGTGGGGGCTCTAGCCTGATGTCCTTCCTGCCGTTTGTGGCTGTTTTTGCGATTATGTATTTTTTGCTGATCCGCCCGCAGCAAAAGCAGCAGAAGCAGCTTAAGGCAGAACTGAAAGCCCTCCGCCGTGGGGACCGTATTGTAACGGCTGGTGGCGTTGTAGGTATTGTTCAGCGCGCCAAGGAAGATTCGGAAGAAGTGGAAGTGGAAATTGCACCAAACGTGCGTGTTATGGTGCTGCGCGGCACAATTTCTACAGTGCTGACCAGCACCGCCAAGCCCGCAAACGATACAGCAACCGCAAAAAAGTAAGCTTTCCCCGCTTAATGTGCAGAAACGTCAGAGAAAGGAAACGGGGTCTATATCTACGTCCACTTTGGCGTTTCTGCTCAGATTTACCATCCCCAGCCAACGGCGCAGGATAGGTTGCACCGCAATATTGCGGTGTGTGCGCAAGAGCAGCCGCCTACGGTGGCGCCCACGCAATACGGCCAGCGGTGCTGGGGCCGGGCCAAGCACCTGTATGCCCTCTCCATAAGGGGCAGTGTGGCCCAGTTGGGCGGCGGCTTCATCTGCGGCAACAGGTGTATCTGCACTTACAATTAAAGCGGCCAATCGCCCGTAAGGGGGCCAAAACCCCGGTTTACGCTGTGCGGCCTCCTGCTGCATGAAGGCATCAAAATCCCCCGAAAGCAGTGCCTGCATTACCGGATGTTCAGGCGCATAGCTTTGCAGAATAACCCGCCCGGGGGAGGACGCACGGCCTGCACGGCCTGCTACCTGATGCAAAAGCTGGATGGTACGTTCCCCAGCCCGCAAATCTGCCCCGCCAAGCCCAAGGTCTGCATCCACCACACCTACAAGCGTGAGATGTGGAAAGTGCCACCCTTTGGCAACAATCTGTGTGCCAATAATCAGGTCCACTTCCCGGCGCGAGATTTTGGCAACGGCTTCTGCTGTGGCGGCGGGGCCGCCAAGTGTATCGCTAGACATCACCAGCAAACGGGCATCGGGGAACAGTTGCCGTGCTTCTTCCGTAATGCGTTCAATCCCCGGGCCTATGGCGGTCAGGCTGTGGTCTGATCCGCATTGCGGGCAGGTGGGGGGCATGGGTTCTGTGTGATCGCAATAGTGGCAGGAGAGCACCTTACGGTTACGGTGTTCCACCAGCCACGCCGTGCAATGTGGGCACTCCATACGGTGCCCGCAGGATCGGCAAAGTGTCAGAGGTGCATAGCCGCGCCGGTTGAGAAACAGCATAACCTGCTCCTGCCGTTCCAGCGTGGCGCCAATATCTTCCACCAGTTCGGGGGAGAGAAAAAGCCCTCTGGGTGGGGGATGATCGCGCAAATCCAGCACGCGGGTTTCTGGCAATTCTGCCCCTCCGTGCCGGGTGGGCAGAACAAGATGCCGATACCGGCCAGCTTCTACGTTTGCCAGTGTTTCCAGGCTGGGTGTGGCGGAAACCACAACAACAGGAAAACGTGCCAGCCGTCCACGCACCACGGCCATATCTCGCGCATTGTAGATCACGCCTTCTTCCTGCTTGAACAGGGCTTCGTGCTCTTCATCCACAATAATCAGGCCGAGATTATGGAAGGGCAGAAACAGGGCGGAGCGGGCCCCCACAATGACAGAGGCAGAACCATCTGCGGCTCCAAGCCACGTAAGCCTGCGGGCACGTTGCCCGATTTCGGAGTGCCATACAGCAGGTTGCACGCCAAAGCGGCGGGAAAAACGTTCCATCCATTGGGCGGAAAGTGCAATTTCGGGCAGAAGAATAAGGACTTGTTTGCCTTGTTCCAGACATTCGGCAATGGCTTCCAGATAGATTTCTGTTTTGCCAGAGCCGGTGACCCCTTCCAGCAGGGTTACGGAAAAACGATTTTCCGTAACAGTTTGGCGTAAGGCCACAGCGGCAGTTTGCTGCTCACCTTCCAGCACGGGTGGGTTATAGTGGGCATCAGGCTGGCCAAATGGGCGCTCTGGCCCCAAGGAAACAGGGCGTAGCACGCCTGCATTGGCAAGCCCCTTTACCACGCCAGCACTTACACTTGTGGCATTGGTAATATCTGTGGTGGTGCGGTGGTTGCCATCTGCCAGAAGGTCCAGCACCTTTTGGCGTGCAGGGGTAAGGCGCAGAGCTTCCAGATCAGGGTTTTCTGCCAAGGCCCATCCCATTGTGGGGGTAGGGGCTGCGCGCATATGCAACCGTAAGGTCATGGCCAGCACCATACCCGGAGGGGTAAGCGTGTAGGCAGCGACCCAATCTATGAACTGGCGCAGTTCTGCAGATAAAGGCGGCAGATCAAGCCGGCAGACCACAGGGCGCAGGCGTGCCGCATCCACCTTTTTCTCTGTGGCTGGTGGGGCCAGATCGGCGGGAAGTGAAGATCTTGCATCCCATACCACACCGGTTTCCTGCCGCTTCCCCAGTGGGGCGACAACGATATCACCGGGTTGCAAATCCATATCTACTGGGGCGCGGTAATCAAAAGGTCCGGCAAAAGGCATGGGCAGCAGCACGGAAATGCGTGTGGTGCTGCAAGCCCTGGCCGTTAAGTTGCCAGAATCTTGCATAGGTATATTGGGGAAGGGTTTCTGCGCCATCAGGATTTGGTTGTAATGCTGCCCACAAGGAAAGAACAGGGGAGAAAGAGCGCATCAAGCTTTCTGCCCGATAGAGGAAGATCATGACTGCTGAAGAAGCTGTTCAGAAATTTCTGGAGTGGATGGCTGTGGAAAAACAGGCATCTCCCCTGACAATTGAGGCCTATCAAGGCGATCTGGCCCGTTTTTTGGGGTTTATGACTACGCATCTGGATGGCCTGCCGGATATGATCGGCTTGGGCTTGATAAGCCTGCGGGATTTTCGTGCATGGCTGGCTTATGAACAAGCCGAGGCCAGCAAACCAACAGCCCGCAAAACCTCATCAGATCAGGCTACCCGCACACGTGCACGCCGTGTTTCTGCCGTGCGGTCGTTCTTTAAGTATCTGGCGCGCAGGCAGGGGGTAGAAAACCCGGCTATCCAGTTACTCAGCACACCGCGCACCAAAAAGCCTCTGCCGCGCCCGTTGGCCAAAGATCAGGCTCTGGCTGCTCCGGAAGATATTTCTGATCTGGCACATACGCCCATGGAGCAGCAGCGAGATGCCGCATTGTTTCTGCTTTTATATGGGTGCGGATTGCGTATTTCCGAAGCTTTGAATCTGAATATTGCTGATCTGGATGTCATGCGCAGCAGCAATGTACTGCGTATTTTGGGCAAAGGCGGCAAGGAACGGCTTGTGCCAGTGCTGCCTGTTGTGCAGCAGGCGCTGGAAGCGTGGCGCACACGCCATCCAGCCCCAACGCCGGATGCCCCTTTGTTTGTAGGAATAAGAGGCAAGCGCCTCCAACCTGCTATCGCCCAGAAAGCCATGCGGGAATGGCGGCATCTTTCCGGCTTGCCAGATTACGTAACACCCCACGCGCTACGCCATTCCTTTGCAACCCATCTGATGGAAGGTGGGGCAGATTTACGCGTTATTCAGGAGTTGCTGGGCCATGCCAGTCTCTCCACCACACAGCGTTACACACTGGCAGATGAGGCCCGCTTGCTGGATGTCTGGACGCGGGCGCATCCGCGTGCACAATGAGGCCAGAATGCAAAATAAGGAACACACCGGCATGATACAGGCGTTGCGTGCACCGTGGCCCGAAATCGAACCCTCTGCCCATGGTTATCTGGATACGGGGGAAGGGCATCAGATCTATTGGGAGCAGTGCGGCAACCCGGATGGTGTGCCGGTTGTGTTCCTGCACGGTGGACCGGGTGGGGGGTGTTCACCCTCCCAACGGCGGCTGTTTGATCCGGCACGTTACCGCATTGTGCTGTTTGACCAGCGCGGATGTGGCCGTTCGCGCCCTCATGCTTCGTTGGAAGCAAACACAACATGGCATCTGGTTGCAGATATTGAACGCCTGCGTGAAATGTGCGGGGTAGAGAAATGGGCCGTCTTTGGTGGCTCATGGGGTTCTACATTGGCGCTGGCTTATGCCGAAACACATCCAGACTGCGTAACTGCGCTGATGCTTCGTGGTATCTTTACCCTGCGGCGGGCGGAACTGCTGTGGTATTATCAGGAAGGTGCTTCCTGGCTGTTCCCTGATAAGTGGGAGGACTTTCTGGCACCGATTCCACCCGCAGAGCGTGGGGATATGATGGCGGCATACCGCAAGCGCCTGACATCTGATGATCCTGCTGTTCGTCTGGAAGCGGCCCGGGCCTGGAGCTTGTGGGAAGGGCGCACATTAACCTTGCTGCCATGCCCGGAAATGGAAGTGCAGCATGATGAAGCCGATTACGCGCTCGCATTCTCCCGCATTGAAAACCATTACTTTGTGCACGGCGGTTGGCTAGAAGAAGGCCAGCTTATTCGGGATGTCGGGCGCATCCGCCATATCCCCACAGTGATTGTGCAGGGGCGCTACGATATGGCAACACCAGTCCGCACAGCGTGGGATTTGCACAAAGCATGGCCGGAAGCCGATTTCCAGTTAATTGACGCCGCAGGCCATGCGTTGTTTGAGCCCGGTATTTTAACGGCGTTGCTGAATGCGACAGACCGCTTTGCGCGGGAGTTGGCATGAAACGCCAAATAATTGCGTGCGCCCTTATAATAGGTGGCGGGGCCAGTGTGTCGCTTGGTGGTATTTCCGCAGCTTATGCCGCAGATGGATGCCATAAGCTGGTAGCACGGGTGGCGTTGCGGAATGATCAGGGCTTTCTGAACATTCCTGTCAGCGTGAATGGTCATGCTGTCAGCATGATTGTGGATACAGGGTCGGAGGGGAGCCTTATCTCACCAGAGGCCGCCTCACTTTTTGCTGCCCAGCGGGATAAAAGCGTGCACACGGTTGTGCGGGGCACCGGGGGGATTGGGCGGATTGTACCCAATGCGATCGTAAGATCCTTCCGTGCGCAGAATGTTGAATTTGGCCCTGTTTCCATTCCGGTAGATACATTGCCCGCAGTGCCTCAAACCGAGCCTGAAGTAGAGGGCCTTATGGGGGGAGATCTGCTCTCCCGCTATGATGTGGAATTCAATGTCGCGGGAGGAACACTGTCTTTCTGGTCTGCCAATTCAGCAGAGTGTAATGGGCCGGAAGGGTGGCGTTACATTTATCGTGCGGTGCCGTTGCAGGCAGCAGGCCAGCGGGTGGTGGCGGAAGTTACGCTGGATGGCACAAAGCTGAAGGCGCTGGTGGATAGCGGGGCACGATCCCGCATTGTCTCAATAGGTGCGGCTGAGCGTATTGGTGTTTCTCGCCAAGCTTTGGCGGCTGATCCGGGTGGAATGACAACCGGGGTAGATGGGCACCAGCAGATTTATCACTGGCACAAGTTTCATCTGTTCCAGATTGGGCAGGAACAGGAAAAATCTCCGGTTCTTACGGTTGCTCCCGTGCATGACACCGTAGATATGCTTTTGGGATCAGACTGGTTTGCCGCGCATCGTGTCTGGATATCTTATCGCACACATACACTGTATGTGATGCCAGCACCGCAGGCGCACCGTTAATATAAAAAACAAGAGGCAGAAGAAGATGATTTCTCCTGCCTCCTGGCTCTTAGATTATTCGCCTTTCAGGCGCTTGTTGCATTCGCTGTAATAACCGCCGCCTTTCTGAATCCATTTCATGTTGCCATTGGCATTGCTGGATTTGTTGGTGTGGTATTGATCCAGGCAGGTTTTCATGCGGGCTTTACCAGCGCTGAGCTTGGAATACTGGGGATCGACCGCAGAAGGGAAGGTCGCGCCAGAAGCACTTACAGCAGCAGGTGCAGCCGGTTTGGCAGCTTCTGGTGCGGTTTCTGCTGGTTTGCTGGCGGCGGCTGGAGCTGTTTCTGCCGTTGTGGCATCACAGTTGGCGGCTTTAAATGCTTTAAATGTCTGGCCGTTAAGCGTATTTTCCGCTTTGGCTTCCTTGAATTTGGCGTGGCACTCCTTGGCCGTCAGTGCATGGGCGCTAGGAGCGGCAAGAGCAGTTGCGCAACCAAGCAGTAATGCAGCCAAGCCGGTGCGTGCAGAAAAGTTCATAAAATAAAACCTCATGCAAAGGGGCGAATCAAAAAACGACCCGATGCCGTTTTTCACTCCCATAAATAATAGTATCGCAAACTGTGGCAGCGAAATGAATGGGGGATGCTATTTTTATAAGAAAAACAAAACCCCCTCCCGAATAGACGGGAGAGGGCTTTGCATAACTGGTAGAGCCTAAAGTGTTTGGAAGGATTAGTCGTTAATACGTTCCCCATGCAGGGACATATCCAGACCTTCCAGTTCTTCATCCGGTGTAACGCGTAGGCCGATAACCAGATCAACCACTTTCAGGATAATGAAGGATACAACAGCACACCATACAATGGTCACCAGCACGGCTTCTGACTGAACAATAAGCTGATGCACCGACCCCGTAATGCCGGAGGGATTTGAATCTGTTGCAGAAAGCGGACCATAGGCAAACAGGCCGGTCAGCAGCGCACCAACAATACCGCCTACGCCATGCACGCCAAAGGCATCCAAGCTGTCATCATAGCCCATCATGTGCTTCAGGGATGTGGCACCCCAGTAGCAGACAACGCCTGTAATCAGGCCGATAATCAGCGCGCTGCCCGGCAGCACAAAACCAGCGGCAGGAGTGATGGCAACCAGACCACCAACAGCACCAGAAATGACACCTAGCACAGTTGGTTTGCCCGAACGCAGCCATTCAATCAGCATCCAGGATACGCCAGCACCAGCAGCAGCAATCTGGGTGGCAGCCATGGCCATGCCTGCGCGCCCATTGGCACCCACAGCAGAACCAGCATTGAAGCCAAACCAGCCAACCCACAGCAGGGAAGCACCGATAACGGCATATGTCAGATTGAAGGGAGAGAGATCATCCTGCCCGTAACCTTTGCGACGGCCCAGCACCAGAGCGCACACCAAACCTGCAACACCCGCGTTGATATGCACGACTGTGCCACCGGCAAAGTCTGCCGTGCCAAGGCCACCCAGCCAACCAATAGGGCTCCAGACCCAATGGGCGATAGGGGCATACACAATGAGAGACCAGATGATGGAGAACACGCACATGGCGCTGAACTTCATGCGTTCAGCATAGGCACCGGAGATTAGGGCCGGGGTGATGATGGCGAATGTCATCTGGAACATCATGAAGATGCTCTCAGGAATGGTCATTGTCGTGGCGTTGGGGGAATCTGCGCCAAGGGTAAAGCCGATATCCGCACCATTGTGAATGTTGGCGCCAATACCGTTCAGGAACATACGGCCCAATCCGCCAATCCACGGAGACCCAGTGGTGAAGGCGAGGGAGTATCCAGCAACCATCCAGACAATGGAGATAATGCAGCACAGCGCAAAGGACTGCATAAGCGTTGCCAGCACGTTTTTCTTACGTACCATGCCTGCATAAAACAGGGCCAGACCAGGGATTGTCATCATCAGCACAAGGGCGGTGCTGACCAACATCCATGCTGTATCACCGGTATCGATAGCTGGTGCATTATCAGCCGCATGGGCTGATAAAATTGGCACAGACCAAGATAAAGCAGCGCCCCCTAAGATGAGGAGGGGGCGGCGTAAAAACTTGGAACGATGTTGTATCATTGCAGCGTTACACTCCTAATAGGTGGCGGACGATCCCAAGATGAAATGGCCTTGTGTTTTAGGTATGTAATTATGCGGTTTTCAAAGCTTGCAGGCAATAACATATCGTGTTCGGAATAAATTATTTTTACGTCTGGAGCATGTAAGCTTCAAGCGGCAATAACATTTTGGGTAACACGCGATAGCGTGTGGGGCAGACAGATGGACTGATCGAAAAACCGTTAAATGATGTCTTGTGCGGCTTTTCGCGATGGACTGAATTGCCCCGGGTTTTGTGGAGACGTTTTTTATCTGAACTAAGCGGCTAATGCATGTGATTTCTGTTGCACATAAAAGCGTGCTTCAGCTTCTGCTGGCGGGATGTTTCCAATGGAGAACAGGAGCCGCCGATTATTGAACCAGTTGACCCATTTAAGCGTTGTCAGTTCAACAGCTTCCTTATTTTTCCATGGTCCCTGCCACAGTTCGCGGTTCTCTCGCTCCAGTTGCCTGATCTTCTCCCGATCAGGCGGGCTGCACGTTCACGAAACTCAGGTGGAAAACGCTTCGATTGGTTACTTATGACTATACTTCTACCTCACGGGTCGTTCTATCTCCACAAAACCCGGGGCAATTCATTAATAATCTGTTTACCAGAACCCTCCAGACCATGACAGAAGAGGCTACGGATCAGATGCATGATATCATGGCTGAACTGTTCCAGACGATGGATTTGGGTACGCGCAATGACGATCGTGAAAAGTGCGGGGTTAATTTTTGGGCTAGGGATTTTCCGTATGTAAACGGAAATCTGTTCTTTGGAGCAACGGATTGCCCGAAACTCAGTAAACTGTCCGTACCTACCTGCTGCGTGCCGGTGAGGTGAACTGGGCCCAGATTAACCCCGATATCTTCGGGTCCATGATCTAGGTAGTTGCGGATGAAGGGGAGGCGCGGTGTAGTGCATCTGAAGATGCACTACACCAGTGTGCCCAATATCCGCCAACTGCAACCTGAATGAACAAGATAGCGAACCGCGTTGATCTCTTCACGGAATTTGACCTCCCGTGGACGATCACGACGCCAAGGGCTTGGCATCAACGGTAAACAATCTGCTCCCATTCTTCGTCCGTCATGTTAGGACGTATAGCGTTTCGTCTTGCGGCTAATCTTGGCCATCCGGCCGAATTTACAAACAGGCTCTTAGAACTCTCCAACTGGTCTTCCGTAAAACGACTGCGTTTCATTCGTCCATATTTTTCTCGATCAGACTCTACTTTTAAATGGTTGCATTTGCGGTGGGCGCGTCAAGGCTTAAATATTCCGTATATTTACGTATTAGCTCTACTCGTGATTCAAAATTACCGAGACCTCCATTAAAATGGGCAAATCCCACCAGTGGTATATTAGCGAAATTTTCATTAGCAGCATGCGATACATACTGAGTGAGTATTTCGACATCAAAAAGATTAGGAAAATGAGCCATCAGAACATAGTTCAGATTGGGTTGATCTAGAGTTTCTAAAACATGCTTCTCTCTAGTCATTTTTACTTTTTGAGAGTGAAGCATGGACTGAACAACAGTAAAAAGTAATTCTTTTGCTATTTCTATAGACTTGAACAGAAAAATACCTGAGTTTATTCCATAATCCATTAATTTGTAATCTTGCCCTACTTCGTGCCAATGTATACCACCAAACCAAGGAGAGGCAGTATTAAGATTCCATTCTATACTAAATAAAATTTTATCTGTCTCCATAGCACTATGGAAAATTTTATTTACGTCGTTGTTTATAATTATATCACAGTCTATGTACATGATTGGAGAATATTTCTTCATTATCGGCAGATTGTCGACCATGTACCTAGATATCGTAAAATCGAAAAAATCATAAGCATTTGCTTGTTGCAAATGTATTCTATTCAAATATGGCTGTAGTTTTTCACAAAATGTAATTTTTTCCCGATCTGTTATAACTAATATATCACCAATGAAATTGCCAAATTTAAATAAAGAATAAATAGATTCTTCCATACAAGAAATTATATCTTCATTCCCAAAACATGAGTAATATGCTAATGGCCTAAAAGATTCTATAATAAACAATCCTAAACCTTCTCTAGGCAGTATCAACTTATTCATGCCAACTTTTTTGGCATTGATAATACTTTTTAAATCAAAACAATAAGTATCAAATTTAATATTTTTATGGTCATATTCTAATTTTTCTGGAGGGATATATGTATTTTTTCCTTGAATATAAACCCCATTTTTAAAAGCTTCGCGTATTATTCTTAAATTATCTTCGTCAATCAGATAAAAGCGCTCCCATTCTCCGCAAAAATGTTGAACAAAAAGAGACGTTGTATTGGATGAAACAAACCCACCATTGATAGAAAAACAAATTTCATTCTTCCCGCAATAGTTCACTTCTATTGGGAAACATCCCGGATGGTCAGATAATAAAATTTTTTTATTATAAGCTGAAAAAAAATACTCGTCCCCACAAAAGAAAAATTTTTCCTTATCTACAAAAATTGGTATGAATTCATCATTAATATTATATAATTTTATATCTTTGTAGTTACTTTTATTATCTACAGCGCCAAGAACTTGAAGGTGGCAGTTTATTATTACATGCATTGTTACACTCCTATTTAACATTATTCAATATAGAACTAATTTTACAGGAATAGAAGTCTCTGTTTTATGGCGACGAGGAGGGTTTGAAGAACCGTTGATTGATTTCCCACTCGCCTGATTTCAGGTTTTTGTCGTGTTGATCACTAGTTCCTGGACCTGATTTTCTCCCGATCAGGCGGGCCACTTACCGCAGGGGCATTGGCCCGCTCATGCAGACGGGTCCATTTTGACAGCGTGTCAGGGTGAATATCCAGCTTTGGCGCAATCATGACGCGGATTTCTTCTGTGGTTACCGTCCGTTATGCAAGAGTTTTCTGACCCA
>NZ_CADO01000008.1 GCF_000285275.1 Acetobacter pasteurianus subsp. pasteurianus LMG 1262 = NBRC 106471 | reverse complement strand
ACAGGTCGACGAAATCCTTGATTACGCCAATGACGTCTCACAACCTGACAGCTACGTTTACTGTTGCATTTCTGGTCAGGCCTCTTGGCGGTATGGTTTTTGGGCCGCTGGGGGATCGGTACGGGCGGCAGAAAGTGCTGGCCTTTACGATGATCGCAATGGCAATCGGCACGTTCTCTATCGGCCTGATTCCATCTTATGCCCAGATTGGTTTATGGGCTCCGTTGCTATTGCTGCTGGCCCGGTTGGTGCAAGGGTTTTCAACCGGTGGGGAATATGCCGGTGCTGCCACCTTTATTGCCGAGTATTCCACCGATAAAAATCGCGGGCTTATGGGGAGCTGGTTGGAGTTTGGTACTCTGGCTGGTTATGTGGCCGGTGCAGGTATTGTAACGGCCTTGCAGATCGGGTTGAGCCACACGGCCATGTTGCAATGGGGATGGCGTATTCCTTTTTTAATTGCCGGCCCACTAGGGTTGTTGGGGGTGTATATGCGCTCCCGGTTGGAAGAAACGCCAGCTTTTCAGGCATATGCAGAGCAGGCCGCGCAGCGGGATGATGAAAAACCAGGTTGGGGTGAACTGCTGCGTGTGCATTGGCGGCAGTTGCTGAAATGCATGGGCCTTGTGCTGGTATTTAACGTAACCGACTACATGCTGCTGACGTACATTCCCAGCTATCTGACGGTTGCTTTAGGATACGCCGAAAGCAAAGGGCTTTTGCTGATTATCATCGTCATGCTGATGATGATGCCATTGAACGTAATGGGTGGGTATTTAAGCGATAAACTGGGGCGTCGGCCCATGATTATCGGTGCCTGTATTGCTCTTCTGGTGCTGTCTATTCCTTCTGTTCTGCTGTTGCAAAGCGGGAATGATTGGCTGATTTTTGCGGGCCTGATGCTTCTTGGTCTTGCTCTTGTTTGCTTTACCAGCAGCATGCCATCCACTTTGCCAGCGCTTTTCTATACGCCTATCAGATATACGGCGCTTTCTATGGCGTTTAACGTATCTGTTTCCATGTTTGGTGGCACAACACCATTGGTAACAGCATGGCTGGTTGGGCATACGGGTAACCTGCTTATGCCGGCTTATTATCTCATGTTTGCGGGTGTTGTTGGTATTGTAACAATGCTGACGGTGAAGGAAACAGCCTGCATGCCTCTGCGAGGGTCACCTCCAGCAGTGGGGAGTGAAGCTGAGGTTAAAAAGATCCTTCAGGGAGATCACCCCATCACGGTAGATTCTACGTTGCCGCCTATTCCTCAGGAATAAGATAAAACGGAATACTGTCGCTATGATGCAGGCTCAGCATGAAACCGCTCATGCTGAGCCTGTTTTGCATTCAGGCCAAATGGTCTTTCAGCCAGCTTTCAACAGCTTCAAGCAAAGCGCGCCCGCTTGCTTCATCTCTGGCAGGGGCAGGAAAGTGCGGGCCAGTTTGTATTTGATACCGCATAGGTAGAGGAGGCTGTTTCAGAAAAGGCCACCCCTGAGAAAGATAAGGGGAATCCGTTTTGATCAGGAGAGTTTGCACGGGCAGGCGCGTGCGCTGCGCAATAGCTGCAAAACCCGGCTGCATGGGGCTGGGTTCTGTTCCTGCACGCGAACGCGTGCCTTCGGGAAACAGGAGTAACTGATTGCCTTCTTTCAGGCGTTCAGAAGCAGGCCCGATCAGCCGTAAAAGGCTATCATGCCGGATGTATCCCGCTGTGCGTAATGTGCTGCCTAGAGTTGGACGCTCCCAAATGGAGGCTTTGGTAACGCAAACCAGATGCGGTAGGGCGGAGGCCAGAATAAGGCTGTCTAACCGTGAGGGATGGTTTGCAACCAGTATAATGTTAGGGATATTTTTAAGGGTGTTAAGCTGTGCTAGGTCACATTCCAAAATACCGGCAGCTTCAAGATAACGCACGGCAAGCCGCGCCATAAAACAGAGCCATGCCTGTCCTATTTTACGGCGTTTTGGTCCTTCAGGCAGAGCGTGGCGTAGCAGAAAAGAGCCTGCATCCAGCGCCAGAAAAATAATACCAATAACGGCAAGTGATGCATAAAACCGTAAGCTGGTACTCAATTTTGAAAACAACGACATGAGAATACAGTACAGCTCTGGCAAAAAGAAAAGGTGGGCATAACACGCATTACACCACAACGTATAAAACGTGTGGGGTAATAGACTTAGCCGGGATTACCCACCGTTCTGAGGTTGCATGATACGGCGCAGATCTTCCGCCATATGGGCACTATCTGCACGGGCATCAACCATTCCCTTGTAACGCACCTCTGGGCCCATAACCACAAACTGCGGAGACATCCGCATGGTATATGTCCATTCGGGGTCAGGCACCTTTTCAATAGGAGCATGATATTCCTTTGCCAGATCAGCCAAAGCAAAAGGTGCCGCTGTGCCGCTTACAACACGTGGGCCAATACTTTCACCATATTGGCGTAGGCGTTCTGCATCATCTCTATCTGGGTCGAGGCTTACAAAAATGATAACGGCATTATGCCTGCCACCTTCTACCTGATCCAATGCCGCAGACATATTGCGCAGGGCAGGGGCGCACGCATCTTCTGCACAATGGGTGGCGCCAAACAGAACAAGCATCCAACGGTTACGGAACGTCTGATCCGTCATGGTGCCTGTTGTGGAATCCATGAGGCGGAAGGAACCACCAACCTCGTTGCCATAAGTGTTGAGTTGCACGCCGTGTTTTAAGGCCAGATGAGTGGCCGTGTAACCTCCGGCGGCGGCCAGAGCTAGCACACCAAAGGTCATGAGGGCTATACGTTTTCCAGCCGGTGTCATGGTCTTAATGTGCCTCCGCCCAATTCTGGCCTATTCCGGTTTCTACAACCAAGGGTACAGCAAGATCTGCTGCTGCTTCCATAACGTTTTTAATAATTGCAGCTACTGCTTCGGCTTCTGATTCATCTGTTTCAAACAACAGTTCATCATGCACTTGCAAAAGCATGCGTGTTTCGCCAAAGCCTGCCTTTTGCAGGGCCAATGGCAAATGCACCATGGCGCGTTTTATAAT
This sequence comes from Acetobacter pasteurianus subsp. pasteurianus LMG 1262 = NBRC 106471, assembly GCF_000285275.1. Classification (GTDB taxonomy): domain Bacteria; phylum Pseudomonadota; class Alphaproteobacteria; order Acetobacterales; family Acetobacteraceae; genus Acetobacter; species Acetobacter pasteurianus. The sequence continues at coordinate 43,881 of NZ_CADO01000008.1, read as the reverse complement.
GTCTGCAGCGCCACCCTGTAAGGGGGCATTAATAGCTTGCCGTTCGGCATATTGGCGTCTGGCAGCACTTTTTTCATGAATGCCCGGTACGTAGCAGCGTCGGCCAAAAGGTGTGAGCACATAGCCATGGGTGCGTGCTTCTTCGCGCATACGCTCCATGTAATCACGGATGCCGGGGTAACGGGCAAAATACGCATCTATGTAAGTGCGTGCTTCACCGGCCGGAATGCCAAGCTGTTTGCCAAGCCCAAAAGCCGAAATGCCGTAAATAATGCCAAAGTTAATGGCTTTGGCGCGCCGCCGTGTCAGGGCATCCATACCCTCAAGCGGGATATTGAAAACTTCCGATGCCGTGCGGGCGTGAATATCCTGCCCAAGCTGAAAAGCCTCACGCAATGCGGGAATATTGGCAACATCGGCCAGTAGCCGCAGTTCGATTTGCGAGTAGTCAGCAGAAATCAGCTTCTTGCCCGGAGGAGCAATAAAGGCCTGCCGGATACGTGTGCCTTCTTCCGTGCGTACAGGAATGTTTTGCAGGTTGGGGTCTGTAGAAGACAAGCGCCCGGTGGAGGTGATAGCCATCTGGAAAGATGTGTGCACGCGGTCATTCCGACCGGCTTGGCGTAACAGTGCATCCGTATAAGTGGATTTCAGCTTGGCAAGTTGCCGCCATGCCAGAATGCGCGCAGGCAGATCATGTCCTTGGTCGGCCAGATCCTGCAAGACAGAGGAATCTGTGCTCCAAGCCCCAGCCTTGCCGCGTTTGCCGCCTTTCAGGCCCATTTCATCAAACAGGATTTCCCCAAGCTGTTTGGGGGAACCAATATTAAACTGCCGACCAGCAGCTTCGTAAATATCGTTTTCCATGCTCTGCATGCGGGCTTCAAAGTCCTTGGAAAGTCGATCAAGCTCTGCGCGATCTACTGCAATGCCTGCCTTTTCCATGTCCGCCAGAATGGCCGAAAGCGGGCGTTCAATCTGCTCATAAAGCACCAGTGCCTTATTGGTGCGCAGCGTGGGGTGCAGAACATGCCATAGGCGCAAGGTAACATCGGCATCTTCAGCCGCATATTTGGTGGCTGTTTCAACAGGCACTTGTGCAAAAGGCAAGCGGTTGCGACCAGTGCCTGTTACACTGTCATACGTGATGGGAGTATGGCTTAAATGCAGAGCAGAAAGCTCATCCATGCCTTGCCCATGTAGCCCGGCAGATTGGCTGTAAGAGATCAGCATTGTGTCATCTACAGCGGTAATGCTGGAAAGAGGGATGCCTGCATGATCCAGAATGAGCAGATCAAACTTGGCATTATGGAAAATCTTTAAAACGGCATCGTCCTGCAAAAGAGGTGCCAGCAGTTTAAGGGCAGCATCAACTCCAAGCTGTTCGCCAGTAGGGGCTTCCAGTGTGCCTTCATGTTTTAAGGGCACATAGCAGGCTTTGCCCGGAGCCGTTGCAATAGAAAACCCGACAATATTGGCAGCAAGTGGGTCCAGCCCATCCGTTTCTGTATCTACAGCACAGATACCGGCTTCCTGCGCTGCGCTCACCCATTTTTGCAGGGCTTCTGCTGTGCGCACAGTTTCATAATCATGATATGGGGCAGAAAGCACAGTGGCATCTGGGGCCGATGCATCATCAGCGGGTGTGGTTGCCCCGGCGACTGATGCTGCGGCGACTTTTCTGGCAGCACGATGTGCGTGAGCACCAGAAGGGTGGCCAAGCCCCATACGGCTGAGAATGGAGCGAAAGCCCATACGGTCCAGCCAGTCTGCCAAAACCAGCATGTCTGGCTCACGCGTGCCAAGCTCTTCTACCGGCACAGGTAGTGGAACGTCAGTGGCAAGGGTGACCAACTGGAGAGAAACACGTGCCGCATCGGCGTGTTCGATTAGCATGTCACGCCGCTTGGATTTTTTCATTTCCGGTGCAGCGTTCAGCACAGCTTCCAGTGTGCCGTATTCCTGCACAAGTGCTGCTGCTGTTTTGGGGCCAATACCAGGCACGCCGGGCACGTTATCTGTGGGGTCTCCCATCAGGGCCTGTACATCCACCACTTTTGTGGGGGGCACACCAAATTTGGTTTCTACCTCAGTAGGGCCAACTGGTGTCTGTTTGATAGGGTCCAGCATGCAAACGCCGTCTCCCACCAGTTGCATCAGATCCTTGTCGGATGAAACAATGGTGCACGTGCCACCCTGTGCCCGAATGGCCGTTGCATAGGATGCAATCAGGTCATCTGCCTCCCAGCCGGGGAGTTCGATGCCCGGCACATTGAAGGCCTGCGTGGCTTCCCTGATCAGGCTGAACTGGGGACGCAAATCTTCAGGCGGTTCAGGCCGGTGCGCCTTATATTGCGGATAGATTTCTGAGCGGAATGTCTGGCGGCTGGCATCAAACAGCACTGCCAGATGGGTGCCTACATGGTCTTTAAGCAAACGGGCCAGCATGGTGGTAAAGCCGTAAACGGCATTTACTGGTACACCTTCCGGGCTGGTCATAGGCGGGAGGGCATGAAAGGCGCGGAAAATAAAGCCGCTGCCATCTACCAGAACCAGATGGGGTGTTTCTGTCATACGAATGCAAACCGTGTAAGCGGAAGGGAAGGCAGAAAGAAAGCCATAGGGTTTGGATATGCCCCTTGGGTTTTGATGTCCAGCATTGGGCGCCCGGCTTTCTGGAGGGTAATGCTGCCTGTAACAGGCAAATACCCCGGCCTGGGCCGGGGTATGGGAGGTATATTTACAGGAACGATACCTGCAACTTAGTCAATTTTTTTAACCCAGCCATGCGTGTCTGCTGCACGCCCAAACTGGATATCGCACAAAGCCTTACGCAGGCTGCTGGTAACTTCACCAGTCTGTCCGTTGCCAATGGTGCAGCCGCCTTCAGTGCTTTTGAATGTGCCAATAGGTGTCACAACAGCAGCGGTGCCACAGGCAAACACTTCTTTCAGTTTGCCGGAATCGGCATCACCATAAAGCTGATCAATAGCGTAGCGTTCTTCCTTGACCTTCAGGCCACGATCACGCGCCAAGGTAAGCAGGGAATCGCGCGTAATGCCGTGCAGGATGGTGCCGCTGTCCAGCGGAGGTGTTTGCAGGGTGCCATCTTCAAACACCATCATCACGTTCATGCCGCCCATTTCTTCCAGCCAGCGACGTTCCTGCGCATCAAGGAACAGAACCTGATGGCAGCCGTGTTCCTTGCCTTCCATCTGTGCCGTTAGGCTGGCGGCGTAGTTACCACCACATTTGGCTGTGCCTGTGCCCCCGCGGGAGGCGCGTACGGTGCGTTCTTCCACCCATACGGAAACCGGGCCGGCATCTTTGGAGAAATATTCACCAGCGGCACAGGCAATCACAATAAACTTAAATTCAGACGCCGGCTTTACGCCAAGGGCAGCTTCCGTCGCAATCATGAAGGGGCGGATATACAGCGTGCCAACTTCTGGCTTGGGCACCCAGTCCTTATCCAGCTTCACAAGTTGTGTCACGGCATCCAGAAACAGGTCTTCAGGCACCTGCGCCATAGCCATGCGTTCGGCAGAATGGCGGAAGCGGCGGGCATTTGCATCTGGGCGGAAAAGCTGCACGCTACCATCCGGGGTGCGATAGGCCTTCATGCCTTCAAAAATTTCCTGCGCGTAGTGCAGCACGGATGCAGCAGGGTCCAGCATCAGCGGCTGGCGGGGCAGGATTTCAGCAGAATGCCAGCCCTTACCTTCCGTATAGGTGACAACAGCCATGTGGTCGGTAAAAACGCGGCCAAAACCCGGATTGGCCAGCATGGCTTCCCGCTCTGCTGCGGGGGTGATGTCTGTTTTGCGGGTAATCTTGAAGGCGGTGTCAGATTCGGTGGTCATGGGTTCTGCTGTCTCCACGGCGCTGGGGTCTGAACCAGATAGTCTGGCGGCTCCGTTGCCTCGGTTCTTTTTTTGCTTTCAGACGTTCTTATATCTAGGTCTGAGTTGGCAGGCGTGATGGGGCTTTTCCTATCATGTTCATGCTTTATGTGCCAGAGAGCCAGACAGGCATGCCCCGTGGGGCGGGTTTGCATCTGGGGGAATGGGTGCTGTTTTCAGCAACACAGGCCGTTATTGAGCCACTTTGGCACTTTCCGTCTTTATTCCGGAGAAATGAGTTATGGCATCACTTCCTTTCCGACAAAGCTATGCAGCATTGCCAGAGCGGTTTTATGCCAATGCTCCTCTTTCTCCTGCGCCAGCCCCTAAGCTGATCCGGCTGAACCATGCTTTGGCAGAACAGCTTGGGCTGGATTCAGAATGGCTTGCCAGCCCGGAGGGCGTAGCCATGTTATCTGGTAGCGCCATGCCAGAAGGTGTGGAACCACTCTCTATGGCGTATGCAGGTCACCAGTTTGGCAGCTTTAACCCGCATTTGGGGGATGGCCGTGCCCTGTTGCTGGGGGATGTGCAGGATGCCCAAGGCCATGTGTGGGAAGTGCAGCTTAAGGGGTCTGGTCCCACGCCGTTTTCCCGCAGAGGGGACGGTCGCGCCGTGTTGGGGCCTGTGTTGCGTGAATATGTGGTGAGCGAGGCCATGCAGGCCTTGGGTATTCCCACAACCCGTGCATTGGCTGCCGTAAAAACGGGCATGACTGTTTTACGTGAAACCATGTTGCCCGGTGCTGTTCTGGCGCGTGTGGCATCCAGCCATATTCGGGTTGGCACATTCCAGTATTTTGCATCACGGCAGGATATGGCGGGCCTGCGGCTTTTGGCAGATTTTGCCATTGCCCGGCATTACCCACAGGTAGCACTAGCTCCTGCGCCGTATCTGGCGTTCCTCCAGCAGGTTATTGAGGCTCAAGCCAAGCTTATCGCCCAATGGATGCTGGTTGGCTTTATTCATGGTGTGATGAATACGGATAATATGGCTGTATCGGGAGAAACCATAGATTACGGCCCCTGTGCCTTTATGGATCAGTATGATCCGAATACCGTGTTCAGCTTTATTGATGAACGCGGGCGTTACGCCTTCACCAATCAGCCAACAATTGCCCTGTGGAATCTTACACGCTTGGCGGAAGCATTGCTGCCACTTCTTTCCGAAGATGAAGAAGAAAGTGTTGCTTTGGCGGGGCAGGCGCTTGAGCAGTTTGGAGGGCTATTCCATGGCGTATATTTTGCGGGATTGCGGGCAAAGCTTGGTTTGAAAACACGGCAGGCAGGAGATGAAACATTCTTCCATGCTTTGTTTGCTCAAATGCAGGAACACCACGCTGACTTCACCAATACATTTCGCAGTTTGAGTGATGAGCGCGTCATAACAGGTGAGCATGTGCCCGATATATTGGAAGGCATGCAGCCGTGGCTTACCCAATGGCGGCAGCGCTTAATGCAGGAAGTAGAGGAAACTCCAGCTATACGGGCGGAAAACATGCGCCGCGTAAACCCATGTTATATTCCGCGTAATCATCTGATAGAGGCCATGATAAGCGCGGCTGTAAATAATGATGACTACACGTTGTTTGAGGAAATGCTGCAGCTTACAGCTTTACCCTATACAGAGCAGGCAGATATGGCACGGTATGCACAACCTCCGCAGCCTGAAGAGCGTGTAAGATACACTTTCTGCGGGACGTAATAAGGTTAAAGTGTCGCCGTTTATATACAGTCGGTAATCACGATAAATCTGTGGTTATCGTCTGTTGTTTCAATGCGTGCCTCTACGCGGTACACGGTGCGGAGCAGTGCGGGAGTTAACACCTCCGCCGGAGGGCCGGAGGCAATAATTTGGCCTTCGTGAAGCACGCATACCAGATCGCACAAGTTCAATGCGATGTTCAGATCATGCAGCACCATCAACGTTACAAGATTGTTTGCACGGGTGATCTGCGTAAGCAGTTTTGTAACGGCGTACTGATAGTGCAGATCCAGTGCGCTGAGTGGCTCATCCAGTAACAGGGCGTGCGGTTGGCGGCCAAGTGCCTGTGCCAGACCAATAAGCTGGCGTTGGCCTCCGGAAAGCTCGTTCAATTTGCGCAATGCCAAATGGGCAATGTTAAATTGCTTCAGAAGATCCAGTGAAGCCTGAATATCTTCCTCATGAGGCGCATCTGCAAAACTTTGCCCTTGTCTGCTGGGCATAATACGTTTGGCAGCCAGCATGGCTTCCAGTGCAGTAATGTTGACGGGCGCGGGAAGTGCTTGCGGGAGATACAGGCAGTGTTGGGAGCGTTCAGGCAAGCGCAGGCTGCCAAGTTGAAGCCCATCTAGTGTGATACACCCTTTAACAGGCAATAGGCCGCTCATGGCGCGCAATAAGGTAGATTTTCCGCTACCATTTGGCCCGAGCAGGGCGCAGATACGCCCATGTGGAAAGCAAGGTGTTGTCAGATCATCCAGCACCGTATTGCGCCCATAATGGACGGTAAGATTTTGCGCTATCAGGCCTGAAAAAGGTTTGTCTGCTGTCATACCATTGGCCGCTGTTTGAGAATGATGGCCAGAAAGAATGGAATGCCCACCAGTGACGTAATAATGCCAAGAGGCACAACAATGCCCGGCACCAAAATACGCGCGACCAAAGAAGAAACGGATAGAATAAGTGCGCCAGTCAGTAAGCTGCCGGGCAGACTGAAGTGATGATCTTCTCCCACCAGTCGGCGTGCGATGTGTGGGGCCACTAACCCCACAAATCCAATAACGCCCACAAAAGCAACGGAAAGAGCGCATAGAAAACTGATGCGTAAAAGGGCGGCGCGACGCAGGCGCGGAACATCCACCCCAAGACTGGCGGCGCGTTCTTCACCCATTCTTAATAGGGTTAGTTCGCCAGCAGAGCGGAGAGAAAGTGGAAAGATAAGAGCCAGACTTCCAGCCAATAAAGCCAGAGTGGCCCATGTGGCGCGACTTAGGCTGCCAAGCGTCCAGAAAACCAGATCTTGCAGCGTATCTTCACTGGCAACAAATTGCATGAGAGCAACAAGCGCCTGAAACGAAAAAACAAGCGCAACGCCACAGAGAATCACCGTGCTTGTATCCGCCTGCCGGAAGCGTGTCAGCATATCCAATGCAAAAACAGAGGATACGGAAAACACAAAGGCGCATCCTGCTACCAGCCAGTTATCAGGCACGCCTGCAATGTGCCATTGCAAAACAATAGCTAGAGAAGCTCCAAACGCTCCGGCGGCGGAAACGCCCAGTGTAAACGGGCTGGCTAATGGATTGGCCAGAACTGTCTGCATTTCTGCCCCTGCCAAGCCAAGAGCGCCCCCTATACAGGCAGCCATGAGGGCGTAGGGCATACGAATCTGCCACACAATAATGGCAGTTTGCTGCGGCACAGAAACTGAATTGAACAGTGTCTGCAAAAACAGGCTTGGGGAAAGATGAGCAGGGCCAACCAGAAAATTGGCACCAAGTGAAATTACAACGCCAGCAGCCAGACAACCAAGGATAAATAGCCGTTTGTAGATGCTGGCACGATATGTAGCTTGCACAGCAGTGATATCTGGCAGCGTATCCTTGTAGTCCGGCATGGTATCCTGAGCTTGACGGTGCGCAGTGGAAAAGGCTTTGTGCGTTTTCATCTTTTCCTTCTGCATGAAACTTGAAAAACGGGTGGGTGTTGGCACAGATGGTTATAATGCAAAATGGTTATGATCCATCTTTGCCAGTAAAGGAAACAGCCGTCTCCTTTACTGTAACGCCAGAGCAGGCAGGAGAACGGATTGACCGTTTTCTGGCTGCCACAATGGAAACGCTTTCACGCTCACGTATCAAAAGCCTGATTGAAGAAGGGCATTTGGCATGTGATGGCGTGTGCATAAGGGAACCCGCAGCCATAGCCCGTGCTGGTATGGAAGTGGTGCTCACCATTCCTCCCGCTGCTCCCGCAGTGCCCCAAGGTGAGGATATTTCTTTTACCGTTTTGTATGAAGATGATGATCTGATTGTGCTGGATAAACCGGCTGGTCTGGTTGTGCATCCTGCACCGGGGAATGAAACAGGCACTCTTGTAAACGGCCTGATTGCGCATTGCGGGGAAAGTCTGAAAGGCATTGGTGGAGAACGCCGTCCCGGTATCGTGCATCGGCTTGATAAAGATACTTCTGGTGTGATGGTCGCGGCCAAAACAGAAATGGCGCATCAGGCTCTGTCAGAGGATTTTGCTGCACGTCGGATAGACCGTGCCTATCTGGCTTTTTGCTGGGGGCTACCTAATCCGGCAGAAGGAGATTTTGAAGGAGCTATCGGGCGCGATAAGCGTGATCGCAAGCGCATGGCGCTCACGCCCAAAGGTGGGAAATGGGCGCTCACACATTATCGCACGTTGCAGGCTTTTGGTACGGGGGCAGCACTTGTGGCCTGCAAGTTGGCAACAGGGCGCACCCATCAGATACGTGTGCATTTTTCTGCGAATGGGCACCCTTTGATAGGTGACCCGTTGTATTTGCGACGGATTCCCGCTGCTTCTCGTGTTCTGCCATCTGCGGCCCGTGCGGCTGCGCTGGATTTCCCGCGGCAGGCCCTGCATGCAGCGCGGTTGGGGTTTATACACCCCAGAACGGGTGAAAAACTACTGTTCGAAACCCCTATGCCTGAAGATATGCAGGTGTTGGAACGTAGCCTCAAGGCGGATCAGGAATAGGTTTTTCGATTCGGAAACAGCAAACAGGACTGTACAGGTCCAGAAATGTGGCTGTCTTCTGCCATGCATCTTAGAATTCTTGACACATGTGCTTTTTCCAGCGCACCCTGTTGCACCCACTAGGCCTTGGAAGCCGTAGCCGAACTGGTGGGAGAGCCTCTTTTCAGTCTGCCGCTCATACGGAGGGCAGAGGGGTTGAGGTGTAAGACATCTGTCCATCGCATGACTGGATCTTGCCTCTTTTTATGAATGTTTTGCGGGCGTTACGGGAACCCAAAGCATTCAAGGGAGTTTCCAGTTCAGGGGAGTAGTCAACACATGGTATCTTCCGTTATCAATGTTGGGCCTGAAAACAATCTTTCAAGGTACCTTCAGGAAATCCGCAAATATCCTCTCCTTACACCAGAAGAGGAACTGAGCCTTTCACGCCTGTGGCGCGATAAGGGAGACGTTAAGGCAGCGCATCAGCTCGTCACCTCCCATCTGCGTCTGGTTGCAAAAATTGCCATGGGTTACCGTGGTTATGGCCTGCCGATCAATGAACTGATCAGCGAAGGCAATATTGGCATGATGCAGGCCGTAAAGCGGTTTGACCCTGAAAAAGGGTTCCGCTTGGCCACATATGCCATGTGGTGGATTCGTGCAGCTATTCAGGAATACATCCTGCATAGTTGGTCTTTGGTGAAAATGGGCACCACTGCGGCTCAGAAAAAGCTGTTCTTCAATCTGCGCCGTCTGAAAGGGCAGATGCAGGCCATTGATGATGGTGATCTGAAGCCAGAACAGGTGAACAAGATTGCCACGACACTAGGCGTTTCTGAACAGGATGTGGTGGATATGAACCGCCGCATGGCTGCACCAGATCATAGCCTGAATGCGCCTATGCGTGCCGATCAGGATAGTGAATGGCAGGACCGGTTGGTTGATGATCACACCAACCAGGAAGATGTTTACGCTGAGAATGAGGAACTTTCAGGCCGGAAGGCACTGCTTTCTTCCGCTATGGGCAATCTTAATGAGCGCGAACGCCGAATTTTTACGGAACGCCGCTTGAAAGATGATCCTTCAACATTGGAAGAACTGGCGCACGAATACGGTATCTCGCGCGAGCGGGTGCGTCAGATTGAAGTGCGTGCGTTTGAAAAAGTGCAGGCGGCCATGAAAAAGGAAGTTCAGGCCCGGCGCGAAGAAACAGCCCAGAATACGTAAGCGGGCTTTGGCGCTTTCTACTTGCGAATCATGCAGGCAGGAAGCGCCTATACGCCCTTATTTTATTTTAGCATGTAAAGGCAGGCTTGTTATCAGGCAGCCGCGGCGTCCTGAATAAAGAAGGTGGCGTCTGTTCTGCCATTCCAGCTTTCTGCCCGCAGATACCCGGCAAGATGTAGGGCAGGGCGTGTTGTGTCTTCCAGTTTGGCCGCTAAAGGGTTTTCATGCGCGCGGAACAGCAGCGCTTTCAACCGGCCATTATTTTCACCCTTTAAAAGCAGGCGCAGCGTGTTGCCGTCTCGGCCAATGCGGTCTGCCCGTATAACTGTTACACGGGGTATAGCTAACAGAGGCTCCGGGTTTCCGGCACCAAATGGGGCAAGGGCACCCATATCCTGCGCCAGTTCTGCTGTGGCACCAGAAATGGATACCACCGCATCTACGGTAAGAGGCACTTTTTCTGGAAGTGTAGCCGCCTGTGCTAACCGAGTATCCAGAAAGGTATGAAAATCTTCCAGCTTATCAGCGGTAAGGGAGAAGCCAGCAGCCATGGCGTGACCGCCGCCGGTTTTCAGCATTCCAGCTTGACGAGCAGCAATAATCACGGTGCCAAGATCTAAACCGGGAACAGAACGGCCAGAACCTTTAATGGTGCCATCTTCCTGTTCGGCCCCAACAAGGGCAGGCCGATTGAAGCGTTCCTTAATACGCCCCGCTACAATACCTACAACACCGGGGTGCCAATCTTTTCCGGCCAGCAAAATAACAGCATGCCCAGCTTCTTTCTGGGCTTCAGCCTGTTGCATGGCGCGGTCCAGAATATCGGCCTCAACACCTTGTCTGCGGCGGTTTACGGCATCCAGACGTTCGGCCATCTGGCGGGCTTCAAAGCTATCTGGGCAACGGAGCAGGCGTAGGCCCAAAGCTGCTTCTGCAATGCGCCCACCAGCATTGATGCGCGGCCCCAATGCAAAGCCGCAGGAAAAAGCATCCGGAGCTTTGGTAACGCCAGCAATTTCCATAAGGGCATTCAGGCCAGTGCGTTGGCGGCGGGCCATAATTTTAAGCCCTTGCGTTACAAAGGCGCGGTTAAGCCCATGCAGGGGCATAACATCACAAACCGTTGCCAACGCTACCAGATCAAGCTGGCGCATAAGATCGGGCGGAGGCTGGTCTGCTGTAAACCAGTCTGCACGCCTTAGGTCTCGCGTAGTGGCAACTGCGGCCAGAAAGGCGAGGGCTGCGGCACAAATATGGTGCAAGCCAGAGGAACAGTCAGGCCGGTTAGGGTTAACTGTTGCCAGAATAGGGGGAAGGGCATCTTCCGATTTGTGATGGTCCAGCACAATCACATCGGCTTTGTCTGTGACTTGAGACAGAATATCTGCCGAAGCGGTGCCGCAATCTACACAAATCAATATGGAAGCGCCTTGCGCCACCAAATTATCTAGTGCCGCTACATTAGGGCCATATCCTTCGGTCATTCTATCCGGGATATGGGTATGAACGGTGCAGCCGAGTTGTTCAAAAAAAGAGGCAAGAATGGCGGAGGCGCAGGCACCATCCACGTCATAATCACCAAAAATACCAATTACTTCACGGTTCTGGACAGCTTTTGCCATGCGCTCAGCAGCTTTATCCATATCCGTGAGACTGGAAGGGTCAGGCATAAGTGCCCGCAACTTGGGCTCCAGAAAATGAGGGGCCTGATCTGGTGTGATCTGACGCATGGCCAGCAGACGGCCGACAATTTCTGGAATACCCAGTTGTTGGGCCAAAGCAGCACCCAGACGCATCAGAGCAGGATCTTCTGCCCCGGCACGCCAAGCCCAACGCCGCCCAATCAAGCTGGCTTCCACCCCCAATACAGCAGAGGAGGAAGCTTCTTCAGCGTGTTCGGTAAGTTGCAAGGTGCTGCTTTGCATCAAAATTCAGGGCTGCTTATTGCGGAGCCCATGTTTTGGTTTTGAAGTTATGGTGGCCTTCAATAAAGCGCACCGTGCCAGATTTGGAACGCATGACCAGAGAATGCGTAATAGCCTGATGCGGCAACTGCCGAACACCACGCAGCAAGGTACCAGTGGTAACGCCTGTGGCGGAAAATAGCACAGACCCTGCAGCCAGATCATGCAGGCCTAGCTTGCGGTCTGGGTCTTTGCCGGGGTTCATTTTACGAGCACGTTCGCGCTGGCTGTCATCTTCAAACAGTAGGCGACCCTGCATCTGCCCTTCTACGCAGCGAATAGCAGCAGCAGTCAGCACACCTTCAGGTGCACCGCCAGAACCCACATAAATATCAACCTGGCTGGTATCAAGACAGGCAGCAATGCCGCCAGCCACATCGCCATCTGTCAACAGGCGCACACGTGCACCTGCAGCACGGGCACGGGTGATCATTTCTTCATGCCGTTCCCGGTCTAGCGTGCAGAGCAGAAGATCCTGAACGCTCTTGCCTTTGGCTTTAGCCAGATTTTTCAGGTTGGTTTCAATGGAGTTATCCAGATCAACAACACCATCGGGCAGATTGGGGCCGACCACAATCTTGTCCATATAAATATCTGGCGCATGCAGGAAGTTGCCACGCTCAGCCAATGCCACCACGGTAATGGCGTTTGGCATATCTTTGGCGCAAAGGTTGGTGCCTTCCAGCGGGTCCACGGCAATATCCATGCCGGGGCCGCCAGAGCCAACTTTCTCACCAATATAAAGCATGGGGGCTTCATCCATTTCCCCCTCACCAATCACCACCATGCCATCAATGGCGACGGTATCAAATGCCGTGCGCATAGCTTCTACAGCTGCGCCATCAGCATCGTTCTTGCGTCCGCGGCCCGTCCATCGGGCAGAAGCCAGAGCAGCGGCTTCCGTTACGCGCACCAATTCAAGCGCGAGATTGCGGTCAGAAACAACAAAAGGAGAGGGGCCTATGGAATCAGACATCAGAAACAGGATCCTTGCTTAAAAGTCTATGATACCGGAAAAGGTGGCTAGAATCAGGCTGTTTCGATCCGAATCATCACAGGGCTGTCCGTCACTACGCTCAGGGCATCTATTTTGGTGATAGCTTCCTGCATGGAAGCTTCTGATGTCTGATGCGTAACCAGAACAAGCGGAACATACGGTGTTGTTTCATTTTCCGCAGGATGCTGGAGCATGCTGCGCAGGGAAACACCGCAATCGCGCAAGACTGCTGTAATATCTGCAATAACGCCGGGGCGGTCTTCCACCATCAGACGCAGATAGAAAGCACCAGCTCCGGTGCCTGCCGGGCAAGCGCGCAATGCAGGTTCGGCACTGGCTTGCACGCCCCATACCGGAATGGTGTGGCCACGGGCAATATCAACCAGATCCGCAGTTACAGCACAGGCCGTGGGGCCAGCACCCGCACCGCGGCCTTCCAGCATGATACGGCCCACAAATTCACCTTCAGCCACAACAGCGTTAAATACGCCATCTACCTGCGCAATAGGTGCATTGTGGGGGAGCAGGCACGGTGCAACACGTGCCTGAAGGCCTGCATCTGTCAGGCGGGCAAGGCCCAGCAGTTTGATGCGGTAGCCGAGGGTACGTGCAAAAGCAAAGTCAATGGCGCCAATCTGGCGGATGCCTTCTACCTGAACGGAATCAAAGGCTACAGGGCGGCCAAACGCCAAACCAGCCAGAATTGTCAGCTTATGTGCAGCATCAATGCCATCAATGTCGGTGGAAGGATCAGCTTCTGCATATCCGAGATCCTGCGCATCTTTCAGCACCAGATCGAAGTCCTTGCCCGTTTCACGCATCACGGTCAGGATGTAGTTGCAGGTGCCGTTCAGAATGCCGCCAACATGCAGCAGCTTGTCTGCGGCCAAACCTTCCCGCACTGTTTTAATGGCCGGAATGCCACCAGCCACGGCTGCTTCAAATAGCAGCGGTGCGTTATTATCTGCACTAAGCTTGGCAAGGGCGGAGCCATGCACGGCAAGAAGTGCTTTGTTGGCGGTTACAACAGGTTTGCCAGCAGATAGCGCTTTTTCTACCAGCGCACGGGCCGGACCTTCGCTTCCGCCAATCAGTTCTACAACAACATCCACGTCGGGGTCAGAAACCAGATCCAGCGGGTTTTCATGCCAACGCAGGGTGGAAACATCTATACCGCGGTCACGTGTGCGATCTCGGGCGCTTACGGCCACCACTTCCAGTTTGCGGCCTGCGCGTGCGCTTAGCAGATCAGCATTCATACGCAGCAGGCGAATAGTGCCCGCGCCAACCGTGCCCAGACCGGCAATACCAAGACGAAGAGGAGAGGAATTGGAACAGGATGTCACGGTGCAACAGGCTCCGGCTTTTTGGTAGAGGAAGGAGAAGATGGCGAGATGCCATGCGCAGACAGGAACCCACGAATGGAACGCAGGGCCTGGCGCAGGCGCTGGGTGTTTTCAACCAGCCCGATGCGAACATGGTCATCACCATATTCACCAAAGCCAAGGCCAGGGGCCACAGCCACGCCAGCTTCTTCCAGAAGAAGTTTGGAAAAGGCAACGCTGCCCATTTCACGGAATGGTTCAGGAATAGGTGCCCAAGCAAACATGGACCCTTCTGGGGAAGGAACATCCCATCCAGCTCCGTGCAGGCCGCGGATCAGCACATCGCGCCGGTCTTTATAAAGAGCGCGCAAATCAGCCACACAATCCTGTGGGCCGTTAAGGGCCGTTACGGCAGCCACCTGAATAGGTGTGAAGGCGCCGTAGTCCAGATAAGATTTAATGCGGGTAAGGGCTGCAATCAGGCGCTCATTCCCTGCGGCAAAGCCTACGCGCCATCCAGCCATGGAATAGGTTTTGGAAAGAGATGTGAATTCTACGGCAATATCCTTGGCACCCGGCACGGCCAGAATGGAAGGGGGCACAAGATCACCAAAGTAGATTTCAGCATACGCCAGATCAGACAGGATCCAGATTTCTTCCTTGCGGCAGAAAGCAACCAGTTCCTTGTAAAAATCCAGATCAGCCAGATACGCTGTGGGATTGGATGGGAAGTTCACAATCAATGCCGTGGGCTTGGGCACGGAGTGGCGCACTGCCCGTTCCAGCGCACGCAGCATGTTTTCGTCAGGTGTTGCCGGAATGGAGCGGATGGATGCTCCAGCAATAATAAAGCCGAACTGATGAATGGGATAGGAAGGGTTGGGCACCAAAATGGTGTCCCCCGGGCTAGTAATGGCAGAAGCCAGATTAGCCAGACCTTCCTTGGAGCCCAGTGTGACAATCACTTCCTTGTCCGGATCCAGCCCAACGTGAAAGCGGCGTTCATAGTACCCGGCAACAGCCTTGCGCAGCCCCGGAATACCGCGGCTGACGGAATAACGGTGGGTGCGTGGGTCCTGCACCGTTTCCAGCAGTTTGTTGACAATATGCTGCGGGGTGGGCGTGTCCGGATTACCCATGCCGAGGTCAATAATATCCTCGCCCCGTGCGCGCGCTGCTGCCTTGGCCTGGTTTACCGAAGCAAATACATAAGGCGGCAGGCGGCGGATACGATGGAACTCTTCAGTCATGGGTTTCTGATGCTCTAAAGAAACAGGGGGTAAGGAACCCCCGCAGGTTTGTGGGAAGAAGCATAGTAATCGTCAGAACAGAACAGGCAACTCCTCATACCGCCCAAAATGCTGGAATGACACTTTTTGTTAAGAGGGGTTTATGGGCTGGTAGCTACTTTGGCACCCGTGCCAAAGGCATCACCCCGCACATGAATGCTGGCGGAAGGAACGCCAAGCTTCACCAGTGCTGCTGCCAGGCGTTGAGCCCGCAAAAGCCCAAGTTTTACGGCGTCAGACTGATCCTGCGGGCTAAGTGAAAGCGCATTGCCAAACCCACGGATAAAGAACGGCCCATTAGGGTGATCTGTTTTGAGTTTGCTGAGAGTATTTTCCTGCCCGCTGGAGAGCACGTCTGACTGTGGCACAAAGTGGAATGAAGTGCCTTTTACATCAACCAGATCATAGTTTGGCTTAATGGTATCCGGTACGTGCGCATCGGACGGCACATCAAAACCCGGGAATGATGGTGCTGTGGGCGGGCCATCTGGAATTTGCGGGATATCGGAAGCCGGTATTTCTGTTTGTGCGGCTTTTGGGCGCACCTCTGGCAAACCAACTTCTGGCTCGGTTTCCGCAGTTTTATCCTGCTTCTTATTGGCAGGGCTATCTTTGGAAGATGCTTTGCCAGGTTGGGAAGTAGAGCTTTGTGCGTTTTGGTCTGGTGAGGAATCCGCGGCATCCATAATGGCGCCGCTCACACCTTCCGGTAGACTGGCTTGTTGAGAACCATCCTGTGCAGCGCCATTTGGCTGGGTGGACGAGCCAGATGCAGGCGCCGCACTTTTTGCAGGAGGCTGTGCTGCAGCAGAAGGTGGGGGCGGAATATCGGGTATAAGGCTGCCATTCGCAGCCACTGTCCGATACGCCAGATTGCGTTCACGAATAAGCCCTTGGGTTACTAGCGCACGGTCCTGAGGAGAGGGCATTTCTGGCGCTTGTGTGGGGGTAAGGCCAACATGCGGGTAGGGATCATAAATGCCCGGCGGCGGCGGCCGTTGAGAGGCAATAACCCCACCGCGCATGTGCTGTACCCAAGAAAGTGTGCCATCAACCGCATCTTTATGAGGGCTGCACCCGCCGAGCAGCAGCGCACCGGAGGCCATGAGCATTCCAAGCCGTACAGCAGGTTTTAGACTTATGGCGCTGCGGAGTGTCCGCTTGTGTTCTAAGCAGGGTTGCGGCATGGCAGCGCAGATACTCCGATTAATGGAAACCAGACAGTAAGACGGAGCGCACCTTACCCTTTTCCGCCCCGGCTGGCGAGACAGCACATGATTGCCCCTTGGCAGGCAGGCTTAGGCAGCGCAGGATAAGGGAATGTACACAGATACAGAACATGCGGAGAAAGCAATGACGGGCATTTTCCCCCGTAACGCCATCAAGATGGATGACGAACCGGAAACTCCGGCAGCCCCGGAGAAGGCAGAAGAAAAAACAGCCGGCGCCCCGCATGGCGAACTGGAACACAAGTTGTTCAAGCAGCGGAAAGTGCTGATTTTTGGCGGGATTGATGACAAAATCGCCCGTGATGTAACGGGCCGCCTTTTGGCGCTGGCTGGTGAATCTGACCAGCCTATTGATGTCTACGTCAACTCTCCCGGCGGGCATGTGGAAAGTGGTGACACGATCCATGACATGATCCGCTTTGTCGATTCGATTGCACCAATCAACATGATTGGGACAGGTTGGGTGGCATCTGCTGGGGCGCTGATTTTTGCTGCCGGCCATAAAGATCGCCGATTCTGCCTGCCAAATACGCGCTTCCTGCTGCATCAGCCGATGGGTGGTGTGCGTGGCCCGGCAACGGATATCGACATTGAAGCGCGTGAAATTATCAAGATGCGCGAACGGCTAAACCGGATTTTCGCCAAGGAAACCGGACATAGCTATGAAAAAGTCGCAAAAGATACGGATCGCAACTACTGGATGTCCGCCAAGGAAGCGATTGATTACGGCTTAGTGACCAAGATCATTTCAAAGCTGTCTGATCTGCACTAATACACATCGCGCCTGCTTCGCATTTCCATCTCTGGATTGGGCGAGGCAGGCGCGTTTGCGTTACTGGATCTGCCAGAATGTCTGCCCAAACGGTTGGGTGTCGTATCAGGCGAGATCCCTAGAAAACAGGTTCCTCACATGGGTTCTCTGAGCGATATCTATTCTCATCTGCCTGAAAGCATGGATGATCTGCCCCCGCCGCCCAATGAGGCAGCAGTGGAAGAGGCTGATTATCGGGCCCGCCATTGGGTAAGCCCCGTAAAAGGGCCGCTTAAGCCGGGGTCTGAGGCGCATAAACATGCCTTGGCGCAAATGTTCCGCGAGACGTTTAATCCTTACAGGCCATCTGTTATTAACTGGCCTAAGCTGGACCCAGAAACGCTCAAGCGCGTAACCTCCCTGCCTATCTGGGATATCGCTGTGCAGACAGAAGGCAAGGCCCGCCTGCGCATGGCTGCTTATGCTAATCTGGTTACAGATCCGGATATGAAGGATGCCATCTCCCGCAATGCGTGGGAGGAAAACCGGCATAAGGAAGTGCTGTCCAAAATGGTGGCAGCCTATAATATTCCTATGGCGCCGGAACCACCTTATGTTGAGCCCAAGGACGTTGAATGGGCCTATCTGGTGACAGGCTTTTCGGAATGTGCGGACAGCTTTTTTGCTTTCGGCATGTTTGAACTGGCCAAGCGTTCCGGCTATTTCCCGCCCGAACTCACAGATACGTTTGAACCCATTATGCAGGAGGAATGCCGCCATATCCTTCTGTTTGCCAACTGGCTGGCATGGAACCGGGCTGTAATGCCGTGGTGGCGTCGGCCTTACTTTGAACTGAAGGTTCTGGCTGTTTGGGCTTTCCTTGGTTATGAGCGTTTGTCTTTGGTGCGTACGGTGGATGATGAAGGCCACGTACATACGCAGGACAACAACTTTACGGTAACTGGCACCAAGGAAGTGACCAACATCCAGATCAATCTGCCTGATTTCATGCAGCTTTGTCTGGATGAGGATGATAGACGCTTTTCCGGCTATGATCCGCGCCTGCTACGCCCCACAACCACGCCCGCCATTGCACGTGTTATTCGTGATGTTGGACGGTGCTGGGAATTCGCAAGCGGTGCATTCAAGGCAAATCGCAAAACAGCAGTGTGATCTGTTTTTAGGGATTACCCCAACCAGCGAGATTATTTTATCTGGGCTGGTTGGGGTAATTTTTCATCCGCCTTACACTTTGGCGTTGCCATAGCGCCTGTAATGGAAAGGTGGCGGGGTTTCTGGCCGCTCGGTTATGGCTTGGGTAATAAGATCATGCCCCGGGGCACGGTGGCATACGGGGTCAGTTGCCGTAGCATCTCCTGCCAGTGCCAAAGCTTGGCAGCGGCATCCGCCCCAATCATCTTCCTTGAATGCGCAAGACTGACATGGTTCGGGCATCCAGTCTGTGCCGCGGAACAAGCGGAATAGCGGTGCATTTTCCCAAATGTTAGCGAGAGATTCTTCCGCAACAGAAGGCATCTGAACGCCCGGAATACTTTCTGCCGCGTGGCATGGCAGCACCTTGCCTGCGGGAGAAACGTTTAGAAAGCGCTGACCCCACCCGCCCATGCAGGGCTTGGGTCTGTCAGCATAATAATCCGGTGTTACAAAATCTATGCTCATGCGGCCAGAAAGGCGTACGCGTGCTTCTGCAACCACCTTTTCCGTCTCTTCTACCTGAGCGCGGCTGGGCAATAATGCATTACGGTTGAGCAGCCCCCAGCCATAATACTGCGTATGCGCAATTTCTACGCGTCTGGCCCCTAGCTGTTCAGCCAAGGCCAGCATGGCAGGCACACGTTCACAATTTTGCCGATGGATGACAAAGTTAAGGGTAAGGGGCAGGCCTTCGGTTTTAATAAGCTGTGCGGCTTCAAGCTTTTTGGCGTGGGCACCCGTCATGTGGGCAATATGGTCTGCGCTCTCAGCTTCGGCATCCTGAAAGGAAAGCTGAATGTGGTCTAACCCAGCATCAGCCAGTTCTTGCAGGTTTTTGGCATTGAGCAGCATGCCGGAGGTAATCAGATTGCTGTATAATCCTGCCTTGGCTGCATGAGCCACAAGCTCAGGCAGATCTGGCCGCGCCATAGGCTCACCACCAGAAAAGTGAACCTGCAATACGCCCATTTCGGCAGCTTCACTCAGCACACGCTTCCAGTCTTCAGTGTCAAGTTCTTGTGGGCGTGGTTCCAGTTGCAAGGGGTTAGAGCAGTAAGGGCATTGCAGAGGGCAGCGGTGCGTGAGCTCTGCAAGCAAGCTCATGGGGGGCGGCGGAGCACTCATATGGCTTGCAAAACCTGTTTGGTGGCCAGATCTCGTAAAAGGGTCAGCACATCCTGTGCGATAATGTCCCGTGGGGCGGCAAATTTCTGGCAAAGTAGATCCAGTATGCCCCCCACATTGCGGGTGCCATCTATAAGTTGCAGCACTTCAACAGCAATAGGGTCTGCATGAAAGGCGCGTTCAGGCGCTTGAATGAACCATACATCTCGCACGCGGTCATGTTGCAAGCGTGTGCCCCGGGCAAAGCGGAGGATACTGTTTTCAGAAATCATTGAAGTATCAGCTATTGGGCTTATGCCGCAGTTTCTGGGCGGAAAGCGCCTGGGGGAATACGTGCGGGCGTGACATAAGCGTAATCCAACGCATCCAGCATGGACCACAACACCCCACATTTAAACTTTAACGCGTTGAGCACACTCTGCTGTTGTTCAACCGTGCGGGCATGCTCCTTTACATAAGCCAGAGCAAAGGCAGAATCTTGCGGGGCCTGAGTGAGGCGTGGCTTAAAGTAAGCCAGTGTTTCTTCGGTAATGAAGGCATAGTTGCGCAACATGCCCGAAACACGTTCGCTGATAATGGTGGGGGAGAACAGTTCTGTCAGGGAAGATGCAATGGCTTCCAGCACAGAGCGTTCACGCACAAAATGCACATAGGCTTCTACAGCAAACCGTGAGCCGGGCAGCAGGCCTTCGAGTGATTCTACATACGCACGGTTCAGCCCAAGCCCATCTGTCAGCTTCAGCCAACGCGCCACACCACCAGAACCTGGTTCTGTGCCATCATGGTCTTCCAGCCGCCGCCGCCATTCACGCCGCAGTTCGGCAGTGGGGAGGCGCGCAAGGAGAGAGGCATCTTTAGCGGGAATGCTGGCCTGATAGTAATATCTGTTCAGTGCCCATGCCTGAACCTGCCCTTTGTTCAGTTTGCCGTCATGCAGCGCACGGTGGAAAGGGTGCAGGTTATGGTAGCGTTCTGCGCCTATGGCACGCAGGGCTTTTTCCAGTTCATCCGGGGTGAGCAGTTGGTTGGTCATAGCGAGACTTTCATTCCATCAAATGCAACATCCCATCCGGCTTGCTCTACGGCATGACGTTCTGGTGAATCGGCCAGCAGAATAGGGTTGGAATTGTTGATGTGGATGAGAATTTTACGTTTCACATGCAAGGGGCGGAAGGCGGCAATGGTGCCATCTGGCTCATCTGCAATAGACATATGGCCCATGCGGTGGCCGCTTTTGCTGCCAAGCCCGGCACGGATCATTTCATCATCCGTCCACAACGTGCCATCAAAGAACACAACATCTGCGCCGTTTATGCGGTTGCGCAGGGCGTCCGTCATCATCGCGCAGCCGGGAATAAACAGGGCGCGGGCGTGGCCGTCCGTTATTTCCAGCCCAATGTTTTCCCCATTGCTCATGATTTCAGCAGGGTTTTCAGCCTTTTCTGCGTAAAGGGGCACTTTGCCCGGCACAATAAACGGCGTGATGCTAAATCCGGCAGGCACTAAAGGAATAGGGTGTTCTGGCTGCATGGCATGGCGCGGCACAAGCGTGCGATCCAATGCATTAAAAATAGGGTTTGCGTTGAGCTGATCGAGCACAGGCTGTGTGGCATACAGATTAAAATGCTGCCGTTCCCGCAGGGTTAACAGGCCCGTAATGGCATCGATTTCCCCACTTGTGAGCACAACGCCAGAAATGGGGGTGGAGCGCAGCCCCTCACGCGGGAACATATCCGGTGTCTGGTTGATCTGGGTGCGCAGATCGGGTGAGGCATTGAGCACATACCAGTGCTGGCCATCTCCGCTTACAGCAATGGAGGCCTGAGTGCGGGAAGGGGCTGCGGGGTCTCCCGCACGGGCGCGGCGGCAAGCGGGGGCGTTAGAATTCCATTGCGGAAAACCGCCACCTGCACCTGCACCAAGAACAACAATCTCAAGCATAACAACACATCTAAATAAAAAAGCCGCCAGTGCAAAACCGGCGTTCACACCGGTAATGGCTGGCGGCTAAGCTGGGTATAACCCTGACTTATTTCTTCTGGCCGCAAACGTAGCTGTTGATTTCAGCGCCCAACGGAATTTCGGTTACTTTTGGTGCAGTCCAAGCCATGAGCCTGTCTCCTTGATTGAGTTGAAACAGGGCCGTTCCCTACAGGTTCTTGAGATAAAGATCCGCAGGAAAAAGCCGCTTTTGCGCCTTGCAGTGTGATGAAAAATGACTATCACGCAAGTGTTTTACCCTCCAAACAGGCGGGTAGAGGGTCTATTTTCACGCAACTGTGAATAAAAGTGGGGCTATACACCGCAACCGCACAAAATCTGTGCAAGATTTGTCTTGGCTGGCGGAGTCTTCTAAAGCAGCCCACATAAGCAAGGCTTTAGCCCAGCGGGGTAACGATGCTGGGGAGGAAACAGATGAGTGACCAGATACGCGGTTGGGGTAAGACACACGCATGATGAGTAGTCAGGTTAAGGCGCTGTTTGTCCGTGTCTTTCGCAATACCGGGTATATTCTGGGGGGGCGCGGGTTTTGCGCCGTTTTGTCACTTATAACTACCGCTGTTTCCGCACGCGCATTGGGTTTGCAGGATTACGGTGTTCTGCTGCTTATCAATTCCTTTGTTCTCTCCTGTTCGGCAGGGTTGCGGTTTCAGTCTTGGCAACCATTGCTGCAATACGGAAGCAGCCTGTACCGTAATGGAGACAGGCATCCGTTCCAGATGCTCTTACGCCATTGCATGTTGCTAGATGGCATAGGGGCCGTGGCAGGTATGGGGCTTGCCCTGCTGCTGTGTGAATGGTTCGGGAATCTTTTGGGCTGGGGAAATGCATCTTCTGCCACGCCGTTCTGGTACATGACTGTTATCCTGTTCATGAACGCAGGCGGTGCAATGGGCGTGATGCGGCTGCTAGATCGGTACGAACTTTCTGTGCTGGCAGATAGCGGAAGCGGGCTGATCCGTCTGGTAGGCAGTCTTGTCGGGCTATTCTGGCATTGGTCTTTCACCAGCTTTTTGGTGATCTGGTATATTTCAACGGTAGCATCATTCTTTATCAATTACGGAATGGGCGCGTATCTGCTTTTGCGTTCCGATAGTTTGCAGAATTTCCGTATATTTGGTGTGCCTTGGGTAAGCCCTATCAAAGGCATCTGGCGCTTTATTTTTTCTGTCAGCATCAATCAGGCGCTCGCACGGCTTTCTTCCCGCTTAACGGTGATGATTGTAGGTGCCGTTCTTGGGCCACAGAGTGCGGCCATTTACAACGTGACATGGCAGATTTCTGATGGTCTGGCCCGCCCGGCACAGATGATGACACCGGCCTTGTATCCAGAATTGGTAGCCCTGAAAGATAAGCGAGACTGGGCATCCATTCGGCAGGTTACGCACCGTATTCTGCAAGTGCTCGGTGTGTTCTCGGCTGCGGTGCTGGCTATTGTGTTTGTGCTGGGGCCTTGGTTGTTGCATGTGCTGCTGACTGTGCCTTGGTCTGGCACCCGCACACTTTTGCTGCTGATGACATTAACCGCCATTCTGGATTTGTGGGATGTACCGCTGGAGCCCTTGCTGGTTTCTCTCAATCGCGCCCATCAGATTTTGCTGGGGCGGTTGTTTACAATGTGCGTGACACTGCCTTTGCTGTATTTCCTAACTTCAGGGTTGGGGATGACGGGAGCAGGTTTGGCTACATTGATAGGTGAGTTGGTGATCTTCCTGACTCGTTTGGTACCTTACCTGTTGATGAGCCGAAAGCAGGATTTTGGAAGAGGCAATGGCTGAGGCTACTCCGGTTTCTGATACATCTGAGGTATGGATACTGGATACCCACCGCGCTGGTGAAATGGCGCAGTGCCGGGCTTTGGCAGATATGCTTGGGTTACCGTGCCAGATTATTCCGCTTCAGGCTGATTTCGGCTTACCTGAGCAGATCCCGGATACCCAAAACCTTCGGTTGATTTTGTCTTTTGGTAACGCAGTGCAGGCCGCATTGGCATTGCGTGCGCGTTGTAAAAACACGCCCGCTATTGTGCAGCTTGGGCGTCCGAGCCATGTGCCTGCAGCAGATTTGGATCTGATAATTATTTTGCCGCAGGATGATTATCCGACAGCGCCTAACGTCTTGCGCTTAAGATTTCCCTTAAACGGTGCACATAAAAGCCAGACATCTATCCCACAAATAGACTCAACAAGGCGGCATGGTGGCACTGTTGTTTTGTATGGTGCACCATCGCGGCAGTTTTTTTTGAATAAGCAGGATACGTATAAACTGCTACGCTTTAGCCACGAACTGGCACAAGCACATCATGAATCTTTGCATGTGCTAACCAGCCCAAGAACTCCTGTTGAGGCTGAAGGATGGTTGGAAGATATAAGCAAAACCATTCCGATGCAGATTTATATATTCCGTAAAGGCGTTAACCCGTTCCAGAAGTTTTTGCAGGAAGCGAACCGGTTTGTTGTAACCGGAGACAGTGCGTCCATGTTGGCGGATGCGTGCCGCACAGGCGTGCCTGTATGGCTGTTTCCATTACGGCCCAAGCACAGCTTCATGACACGTTTGCAAGCCAGTGTAGATCGGTGGGGGCTACAAAATATCCGCAACGGGCTTGTGCGTCGTGGTTGGCTGGGGAGCGGGACATGCTTTGGTAAATGGCATGACATTTTGGCCGAGCAGAATTATATCCATTTGGTAACACCACAGGCTTCTGCTGAGATGTTGAAATGGCAGCCAGATGCATCCCGGCGGGATGATGATATGCAAAAATGTTATGCAAGTATCATGAAACTGCCTTTGTTTATTGCCAGATAAACCCCAGCATTAGATATGCGGGGCGTGTGGCAATGTTTGCCACGCTTATGGTTTCTGCCATTGGGAAGTTTGTTTCGGCTGACGACTTATAACGGCATTTCACGACAGGCAGACATGTGCATGCACGATACTCTTGAGCAGAATACGCAGGCAGTTCTACAAGGAACATGCGCAGCTATTGTGACGTATGGTAACCGCGTTTCATTTCTAAATCAGGTTTTAGAAGGTGTTTTTGGCGCAGGTACCGGGCATGCTGTTGTTATAGATAACGGTACGGAAAAAAGTGTGGCGGCAGAAATTGCCAGATTACCAGAAGTATTTGGTAAAGATCGTCTCACCATTGTGCGTTTGGCAACCAACACTGGGTCTGCCGGTGGTTTTCATGCGGCTATTCAAGCCGCTGCAGCGCGTGAAGATACCCAGCATATCTGGGTGCTGGATGATGATAACAGGCCTGAACCAGATTCTCTTACGGCGCTTGCCAAAGCATGGAGAGGCATGGGTGCAAATACGCAGATATGCCTGAGCAGTTTTAGAGAAGATAAAACAACATATAAAAAACTTTTCAAAACCTGTAAGTTTCACGGCATTACAAAAAACTCATTTTTTGGCTTTTCCATGCAAACATTGCTGCGCAAACAAAAAGCAAAGGTTTGGCAGAAAGATGGGTTGAAGTGTTTGCAAATGCAGATGTCGGCTTATGGTGGTTTTTGGTTCCATAAAAGTTGGATTCAAAAAGTAGGGCTGCCGGATGCTCGGCTTTTTCTTTATTTTGATGATTATGATTTTACCCTGCGGATTACAGAAAACGGAGGGCAAATTTGGGCATGTCAGAACAGTGTTCTGAAAGATCTGGAACTTTCATGGCAGGTTAATGATTCCGCATTACAGCACTGGTTGCGTGAAGAAGAAAATTTTTCGCGCACTTATTTCGCTATTCGAAACCGTGTTTATATTGAGAAAAAATTTGTAAAAAATAAGTATATTTATAATGCAAACATCATTTTATATTTTCTGTCGAAGATTGTTTTTAAAAATAAGCAGAGCGTTTACTATCATTTCCAGAATCCATGCGTGGTGTATAGAAGGTGGAAGCTGATTGCACAGGCTATTCAAGCAGGAAAAGCCGCAGATTTTCAAACGCCTCCGCCGGCAGTTTGATGGAGGATTCTGCGTAGTAAGCAAAGCCTGATCATTTCATCAAGCATGTTTAACCCCGGTGCAATCGGGCGTTGTACCGGGGTTTTTAAGCTTTTTAAGCCGACAGTTTTGCTGAATCTTTTAAAGTTACAATAAACGGCACATGGTCAGATGGGCGCAGCATTGCGCGTTCATTTCTATCAGGTTCAGCAGTTTGCAGGCGTTCTGCAAGACGTGGAGAAAGCAGCATGTGGTCAATCCGCAGCCCGCAATCTCTTTCCCACGCGCGGGCCTGATAATCCCAGAAGGTATAAGCTGCGCCTGTTGGGTGTAATGCCCGCAAAGCATCTGTCAGCCCCAACCATAGCAGGCGACGGTACGCGGCCCGGCTTTGCGGGCGTACAAGCGCATCTTCTGGGCCCAGGGCCCCCGGGGCGCAATCTATGGGGGCAGGGCAAATATTGTAGTCACCTGCCAGCGCAAAATCTGTTTCTTCTGCCAGCAAAAGACGTGCGCGGGCTGTAAGGGCGCTCAGGAACTCAAGCTTGGTAGCATAGCCCTGTTCTCCGCCCGAATTGCCATTGGGCAGATACAGATTTCCTAGCACCATACCTTGGGTGCGCACTTCTACATACCGCGCGGCCGGGTCTGAAAAACCGGGGAGGTGATCTGTTGTTACGCTAAAATCTCCGCGCACAAGAGTGGCAACCCCGTTGTAGGATTTCTGCCCCACTACGGCGCAACCATAACCAGCATCCTCAAATGCAGCTTTGGGGAACTGATCCGTCTCGCACTTGATTTCCTGCATCATCAGCACGTCTGGCTGTTCGCGCTTCAGCCAATCCAGAACCAGATCCAGACGTTGCCGGACGGAGTTTACATTCCAGGTTGCGAGTTTCATGCCACAGAAAAGCTTGTGCCACAGCCGCAGGAAGACGCTGCATTGGGGTTGTTTACTGCAAAATGTGCGCCCATCAGCTTGTCTGCAAAATCAAGCTCTGCACCGGCCAGCAAATCCATGCTGGCTGAGTCCACGACCACCAGCGCACCGTTTCTTTCTATGCGTGTATCATCGGCTGCAATATCAGCCTCAGGAATAAGCGTGAAGAGATACTGAAAGCCGTTACACCCTCCGGCTTCTACAGATACCCGCATGGCAACAGGTGCTGGTTTTTCTGGGGCGGCAGTTGCCTGCTTTTTAGCAATCACGCTGGCAATGCGGTTTGCTGCAGATTCCGAAACGGAAAAGGGTGTTGGCTGTGTCATACTCTCTTAAATAGCTTGCGTGCCTTCTGGTTTGAAGGGGCAAGATGCCAAGAATAGTCAACTTTGGCGGAATATTCTAAACTCCTATAAGCTTCATTCGGATTAGATACCGGCAACACGCTGGTGGACCGTGCAGCAAAGGAAACCGCAGGAGTGCCAGACACGACAGAATGCAGGGATCTGATGCCCTATGCCGTTCAACCGGGAGAAGGCCGGGCGCGCCGCCTTTATGATGAGCCGGAATCTCTGACACGTTCACCGTGGCAGCGTGATCGGGATAGAGTCATCCATTCGTCAGGCTTTCGTCGCCTGCAATATAAAACGCAGGTGTTTGTGAACCATGAGGGAGATTTCTTCCGCACGCGCCTGACGCATTCCTTGGAAGTGGCTCAGGTGGCCCGCTCCATGGCTCGGTTTCTAAAGCTGGATGAAGATCTGACAGAAGCTGTCGCTCTGGCGCATGATCTGGGGCACACACCTTTTGGGCATGCGGGGGAAGATGCACTGGCGGCCCACATGCAGGAATGGGGCGGGTTTGACCATAACACGCAGGCCCTCCGGCAAGTGATGCTGAAGGAACGCCGCTATCTGGCGTTTGATGGATTGAATCTGACATGGGAAACGTTGGAAGGGTTGGCCAAGCATAATGGGCCGGTCAAACGTCCATCTGCACGGCTATTGGAATTGGATGCACTGTTCCCGCTGGAACTTTCCACATACGCCTCAGCCGAGGCACAGGTGGCAGCGCTGGCAGATGACATTGCCTATCACGGGCATGATCTGGACGATGGCGTGAAGTCAGGCCTGCTCTCGCTGGATGATCTGGTGGATGTGCCAGTGGTGGGGGAAGAACTGTTTGAAGTACGGAAGGCCGCCGCTGATCTGCCTTCTCAGGATAAGCGGACCTTACAGCGTATCCGGCATGAAATGGTGCGCCGCGTTATTCATAAGCTGGTGACAGATGTGTTGATCTGCACGCGTGAACGCCTGCAGGATCTGGCACCCCGAAATGTGGAGGATATACGTGCAGCATCAGGTCCGGTTGTGGCGTTTCATGAACCCATGGCCCAAGCCAACAAAGGTATCCGCAAGTTTCTGTTTGCGCATCTGTATCGCCATTGGCGTGTAAACCGTATGACGCACAAAGCCCGGCACGTTACAGCGGAGCTTTTTGATACGCTTACGGAGTCGCCATCTCTGTTGCCGGCTGAATGGCAGCGTGAGGCAGAGGGAAAAGATGCCACAGGGTTACGGCGTGTGGTGGCGGATTATGTGGCTTCCATGACAGATCGCTACGCCATGGAAGAACATAGACGGTTGACTGACCTGTCTGTTGCAGGCTGATAAACGCGCTTTCAGCGCTTTCTTACTATTACGGGGTTAAGTGTTTTATGTCTGACTGTGTGTTTCAGCGTTACCGTCAACATGTTCTGGCCATTGTGCAGGAACTGCTGCCCAATGTGCCGGAAGAAACGCTGGCCCGCGTGGAACTGACCCCAACGCGAGATCCTTCGCACGGAGATATGGCAACCAACGCCGCTCTGCTGCTGGCCAAGACGGCACGCCGTAAACCGGCAGATATTGCGGCTGATCTGGTAACCGCCCTGCAAAAGGTAGAAGGAGTTGCCTCGGTAGCCGCTGCAGGGCCGGGCTTTGTCAACATCACGCTCAAGCCCGATGTCATGCGCGGCATTTTGCCCGCAGTGTTGAATGCGGGTGAAGCCTATGGGGCATCTCAGGCAGGCAAGGGCTTACGGGTGAATGTGGAATATGTTTCCGCCAACCCAACCGGGCCAATGCATGTTGGGCATTGCCGTGGCGCTGTGGTGGGGGATGCCCTTGCCAACCTTATGGCCAAGGCCGGCTTTGCCGTTACCAAGGAATTTTACATTAATGATGCCGGTGCGCAGGTAAGGGCGCTGGCATGGGCAGCCTACTGGCGTTACCTGCAAGCCCTTGGCACCAAAATGACGCAGGATGATTTTTCTGCATTGGCACCGGGTGGCCTGCAATATCAAGGGGAATACCTTATTCCCGTAGGTATGGAACTGGCTGCGGAATACGGAAACAAGCTGACAGAAACCGACGCCGATGGAAGCCCCCTGCCTGCGCCAGAAGCCACATGGCTGGAAACAGTGCGCGGTTTTGCCGTGGCGCATATGCTCACGGCTATCAAGGAAGATTTGGCAGCCCTTGGCGTGCATCATGATGTGTTCACATCAGAAGCCGAAGTGCTGCGCCGTGGCGTAACAGATGCGGCTATCAGCAAGCTGGAACAGCAAGGCCTGTTGTATGAAGGCGTGCTGGAGCCCCCCAAAGGCAAGCTGCCGGAAGATTGGGAAGAGCGCGAGCAGCTTCTGTTCCGTTCCACTCAGTTTGGGGATGATGTTGATCGTCCGCTGCGCAAGTCTGATGGCACCAATACTTACTTTGCCAACGATATCGGCTATCATGCAGACAAAGTAGCCCGTGGCGCGCAGATGATGATTGACGTCTGGGGTGCTGATCACGGTGGCTACGTCAAACGGATGAAGGCCGCTGTTAAGGCGATTACGGGCGATACGGTGCCGCTTGAAGTGGTGTTGTGCCAGATTGTCCATATTCTGCGTGATGGACAGCCTGTTAAAATGTCCAAACGTGCTGGTACGTTTGTCACGCTGCGTGATCTGATTGATGAAGTCGGGCGTGATGCGGTGCGTTTTACCATGCTTACCCGTAAGAGCGACGCCCAGATGGAATTCGATCTTGATCTGGTTGTGGCGCAGCAGCGTGATAACCCGGTCTTTTATGTGCAGTATGCTCATGCCCGCTGCCGCTCCGTGTTGCGGGCCGCAGTAGAAGCCGCTGCGTATGGTGAGACGGATGATGCCGCTTTGGCCTCTGCATCGCTCGAATCTCTGACATCTGATGCGGAAATGGCGCTTATCCGTCGTCTGGCAGAATGGCCGCGTATGGTGGAAGCCGCAGCGCTTGCGCGGGAGCCCCATCGTGTGGCCTTCTACCTTGCTGATGTGGCGGGTGATTTTCATGCCCTCTGGAATCGTGGCCGGGACGATGCCTCTTTGCGCTTTCTCCAGCCTGATGCTGTAGAGTCCACCCGTGCGCGTCTGGCCCTTGTTGCAGCTACCGCGGTGGTTATCCGCTCTGGTCTTGCAGTCATGGGTGTGGAACCCGTGGAGGAAATGCGCTGATGAGTGATGAAGACCGACCCAAATTTTCAGCGGATGACAGAATCAGCCGTGCGCGTGAGCGCATGAGCATGGATTACGAAGATCCGGCACCTACGCGACCAGCAGCCGTAGGTGGCCGCCCAACCGAAAACGTGCTGACCCGCTTTTTAAGCAGTGATACGGGCACGCGGCGTCTGGTTTATGGGGCTGCTGGTCTGGGCGGTTTGCTGGTGTTGGGTATTGGTGGTTGGGCGCTGGTGGGGCACCATCAGCACGGTATCCCCATTATGGGGCCGCCACCGGTTTCCATGCGTACAAAGCCGGTTGATCCGGGTGGGATGCAGCTTGATTCTGTTGCCATGCCGGATGAAGATGGTGATGCAAAGGCGCATCCTGTTCCTGCCCCGGAAAAACCTAACCCAGAAGCTCTGGCAGCCCAATATGGTGCGCAGGGTGAAGAGGATTCTGGTAAACCGGAGGGGGCACCCACTCCGGCAACCGGTGCTGAAGGAGCAGGTGCAGGGCAATCGGCAGATCAACAGGCACCCGCAGCAGCGCCTCCGGCAGATGCACAAAGCACTTCTGCGCAGGAAGAAACCGAAGCTTCTACCGGCGGAGAGGAAGGGGATGCCGCAGCGGCTGCACAATCAGCCGAAAGTAGCCCGAAACCAAAGCCAGCAACCCCAGCTCCCGTCAAGGATACTGCTGTGGCAAGTAAAGCGGCACCGGCTGATACAAAAGCATCCACTGTGCCACATGGTGGTGTAGAGGGCGGGAAGTATCAGGTGCAGTTGGCTGCGGTGCAGAACGAAGATGAAGCGCGTAAAGAGTGGTCGCGCCTGAAATCTCGTTATCCCACCTTGTTCGGAGATAGCACGCCTTCCTTTGTGCGGACGGAGCAGAATAACGCCACGTTCTATCGCTTGCGCGTAAAGGGCTTTGCTTCTGTGGCAACTGCACGTGAATTCTGCTCTGCGGTGCGAGAACGCGGTATGGCATGCATGGTCGTGCGGCAGTAAGTTGCAACTGGTCTGGCAGAATGGAAGCAGGACACACGCAGGCAGATATTGAAGGTGCGTCAGGCCCAGTAGAGGCAACTGGCGCACTGTCTGCTCATGCCGATGCACAGGCGGAGCAGGCGCCGCGTGTGCCGCTGTTGCGTCTGGATGGGTTTGAAGGTCCTATGGATCTTCTGCTTGATCTGGCTCGGGCGCAAAAGGTCGATCTGGCGCGTATTTCCATTCTGCAACTGGTAGAACAATATCTTGCGGTTGTAGAAAATGCCCGTCGGGTTCGGCTGGAACTGGCCGCAGACTGGCTGGTTATGGCGGCATGGCTAGCGTGGCTTAAGTCGCGCCTGCTGCTCCCTCCGGATGATGAACTTGCCGTGGAGGGCGAAGAAGCCGCAGAACTCTTGCAGGAACGGCTGATAGAGCTTGCCTGCATGGGTGAACTGGCCCGTTGGCTGGATGATAGGCCCAGATTGGGGCGCGATGTGTTTGCCCGTGGTGTGGCAGAAGATCTGGTGGAAATAGACCGCTCTGGTTTGGCGCTAGATATGCCGCAGCTTATGCGGGCCTATATGGCGGCCATGCGGCGTAATGCCCGCAAGCGTATTTATGCGCCACGCACGTTACGGTTCTGGACAGTGCAAGATGCCTTAAGCAGGCTGACTCGCTTGTTAGGAGAAACGCCTCCCGGCTGGAGCAGTCTGGATGCGTTTTTGCCCGATGTTCTGCCAGAGCAAGCCGAAGGGGCGGATGCGGTGCGCCAACGGCGTGCCGCCGTGGCAGGCACATTGATTGCTGGTCTGGAACTGGCAAAAAGTGGACGGCTAGAATTGCGGCAGGAAGAGGTGTTTGGGCAGATTATGCTACGTCCGCATGAAGAAACGCATGAGCCAGATAGTGCTGAAAACGCACTTGCCACAGAAGAAGCGCAAAATTCATGACCACGGACATAGCGGATAATGCTGCTTCTGAAAGTGCAGAGGCCATTAAGGTAGTTCAGCCTGAAAACACTATGGTTTCAGAAGAAGCTTTGCGCTTGGCTGAAGCGCTTATTTTTGCGTCTACCGAACCTGTAAGTGCGCGTCGGTTGGCGGAGCTGCTGGAATTGCGCCAGCTTGTGCCGGATGCAGTGGATAATCTGGCAGCCTTTGTAACGTCTGTTTTGCAAGCTCTTGTGCAACGTTACGAGGGGCGGGGTGTGATGCCTGTTGAAATAGCCGGAGGGTGGCAGTTTCGGACAGCGCCAGACTTAGCGCCAGCCCTTACGCGCGTGCTGGAGCGGCCCCGTCGTTTTTCACGCGCTGTTATGGAAACACTGGCGATTATTGCTTACCACCAGCCCTGTACACGCGTGCAGATAGAAGAAATACGCGGTGTAAGCCTTGGGCAAAATGTGCTGGATACGCTGATAGAATCAGCGCTTATTATGCCTAAAGGGCGCAAGGAAGTGCCGGGGCGGCCGGTATTGTGGGGCACAACGCAGGATTTTTTGCGTCACTTCAGCTTACGTTCTTTGGCTGATCTGCCGCGCCGGGAAGAATTGTTGGTGGAAGTGCCGGAAAACGCCGGGGCAATGGGGCGCCCACAAACAGAAATCACATTTGCAAATGATGCAGAAGAGGTTGCTGAGCAGGCAGAACACACACACGATATATCAGGCACGGATGCACAGTTAGAGAGTGCACTACAAACTGATGCTGGATTGGCCCCGGCTGCCGAAAATACAGATATGCAGACCGAGAAAATGCCAGAAGTTGCGGAAGAAAGCAGAAAACCGCATGTTTCCGCGTCAGAAGGCTCATGATAGATACTCTGCATCTGGTTGCGCGGGCATTTTTGTTTTTCCCGTGCGGTGCGTGCAGCAACGGAACTGCCCATGTTTGATTTTGCCTGGTCTGAAATCGCGCTGATTGGCGCCGTGGCTCTGGTCGTGATCGGCCCGAAGGATTTGCCCGTGGCCATTCGTGGGCTGGCAGGGGCTGTAAAAAAGGCACGCAAACTGGCGGGGGAATTTCAGTCTCACGTTGATGAAATGGTGCGTGAAGCCGATCTGACAGAAGTGCGCGATCAGGTTCGGGACCTCAAAAATCTCAACGTACGTAATCGGATCATGAAGGCGATTGATTCCGATGGCACGCTAAGCAGTTCCTTCGCTCCACCACCACAAATTGCTGAAAAGCATATTCCGGCAGGCCCTCGTGCATTGGATATGCCCGTTTCCAGCACACCAAGTGCCACCAATGCTTCTGTTTATGTGCCCAGCACGTATGAGCCTACTGTAACTGATGCAGATATTGCCAGTGCCCCGCCAGAACTGCCGCCCAATATTGTGCGCCGCATTTTGAAGGAGCAGGAACGCTTGCACCCTCCGGCATTTTTGCCGCCAGTGCGCGTCATGCATGGTGGGCGCAGTGTGGCGCCGGGTGAAAGGTTGGGGCGTGTGGCTGGCCCAAGCAGGCCGGCATGGCAGCAGGACGTGGATATACAGCCAGAGCCGCCAAAAGGGGCTGAGCCAGAACAGCAGATAATGGATCATCAACCATGAACGAAAACGAAACCGTGGGGGAAGATCCTATTCACGATCAGCCAATGCCGTTGATCGAACATCTGCTAGAATTGCGCCGCCGTTTGTTATGGGCAGGTGCGGCTTTTATTCTGTGTTTTGCGCTGTGTTACCACTACGCAGGTGATATCTATCTGTTTCTGGCGCGCCCGTTGGGTGAAATTATGCGCCAGCAGGGTGAACAGCCGCATCTCATTTACACTGCACTGTATGAGGCATTTTTCACATACATTCGTGTGGCGTTTTTTGGTGCAGCTTTTCTGTCTTTTCCCGTTGTGGCCATGCAGGCATGGATTTTTATCGCCCCCGGCCTTTACCGGTCGGAAAAGCGTGCTTTTGCACCGTTTTTAATTGCAACGCCCATTCTGTTTCTGGTTGGGGCATCGCTGGCTTATTACTTTATTTTCCCTATTGCATGGCGTTTCTTCCTGTCGTTCCAGACCGCAGGCGCTGGGCATGATGGTGTGCAGATTGAGCTGCAAGCCAAGGTTTCCGAATATCTTTCACTGGTCATGAAACTGATAATGGCCTTTGGCGTGGCGTTTGAACTGCCAGTGGTGCTTACGCTTCTGGCGCGTGTGGGCATTGTTACGGCAGATATGCTCCGCCGGTTTCGTCGCTACGCCATTGTGGGCGCTTTTGTTATCGCCGCTATTCTGATGCCGCCAGATGTCATTACCCAGATCGGTCTGGCCGTGCCGTTGGTCTTACTTTACGAAATTTCCATTATCTGCGCGCGCTTGGTCGAGCCTAAGTTTAAGGCCAGCCAAGCGGAAGATACATCCAACACCTAGCAGGAGGTTCCCTAACCCATGCATGATATTCGCGCCCTGCGGGCTGATCCCGCTGCTTTTGATGCCGATCTTGCCCGCCGTGGGGTGGAGCCTGTTTCTGCCAAATTGCTGGCATGGGATGAAGAACGCCGCCAGGCCCAAACCGTGTTGCAGGAAAAGCAGGGGCGCCGCAAAGCGCTGGCGCGTGAAATTGGCGCACTAAAGCGCAATGGTGGCGATAGCAGTGATCTGGAAGCCGAAGGCTTGGCCCTGCGCGCAGAAATGGAAGCGTTGGAAGAACAGGTAAATGTGCTGGGGCGTGAAAGCACAGCACTTTTGGCTAACCTGCCAAACCGTTTGGATGCCACCGTGCCAGAAGGCCCGGATGAAAGCGCCAACGTGGTGCAGCATGAATGGGGTACAAAACCTACCTTTACGTTTACACCCAAGCAGCATTTTGAGCTGGGTGAAACGCTGAAGCAGATGGATTTTGCAACAGCAGCCAAGCTTTCTGGCTCACGTTTTGTGGTGTTGCGTGGTGGTATTGCACGTTTGGCGCGTGCTTTGGGCCAGTTCATGCTGGATCTGCACGTTACCGAGCACGGATATACGGAAACGCAGGTGCCCGTCATGGTGAATGATGATGCCATGTACGGAACAGACAAGTTGCCAAAATTTGCAGATCAATCTTTCCGTACGGAAGATGGCCGCTGGCTTATTCCCACAGCAGAGGTGCCGCTTACAGCTTCTGTTTCTGGAGATATTCTGGAGGCATCGGCATTGCCGCTGCGTATGACAGCACTGAGCCAGTGCTTCCGGAGCGAGGCTGGTGCTGCTGGGCGAGATGTGCGTGGAATGCTCCGCCAGCATCAGTTTGAAAAAGTGGAAATGGTTTCCGTAACCACGCCAGAAGAAAGCGATGCCGAGCATGAGCGCATGACGCGCTGTGCAGAAAAGGTGCTGGAAAAGTTGAACATTCCGTATCGCCGCGTGCTGCTATGTGCTGGTGATACCGGGTTTGGCGCAGCTAAAACCTTTGATCTTGAAGCATGGCTGCCGGGGCAGGATGCTTGGCGGGAAATTTCTTCGTGCTCCAATACGCGGGATTTTCAGGCGCGCCGCATGAACGCCCGTTATCGCCCGCAGGCCGGTGCTGCACCTGCTTTTGTGCATACGTTAAATGGTTCTGGCCTTGCTGTAGGCCGTACCCTTATTGCGGTTATGGAAAATTATCAGAACGAAGATGGCTCTGTAACCGTCCCGGATGTTCTGCGCCCATATATGGGGGGCATTGAAAAAATCAGTTAAGAAGTAGGGCTTAGATACAATGGTTTCCAAACCTTCCTTATACTTGGCGATTGCCATTGTATCTGAAGTTATCGGCACATCCTTGCTCACAGCCTCGCACGGGTTTGCGCGCTGGGGATACGCTGTTGCCAGTCTGGCAGCGTATGGATGTGCCTTTTATTTTCTGTCTATCCCGCTCAAAACCATTCCAACGGGCATTGTGTATGCCATCTGGAGTGGGGTGGGCATTGTGCTTGTTTCTGGCATTGGTGCTTTATTTTTCAAGCAAATGCTGGATACGCCAGCCCTTATTGGCATTGGCCTGATTATGGTTGGGGTGTTGGTTATCAACCTGTTTTCAGGTTCCATACAACATTAACGTGTGGAACTTATGGTTTTAATAACCAACCCAGGTGTGAGCACCTGTGGCAGCGTTATGGGTGTTCCGTTAACCGGAATAAACAGGTAAAAAGGCACACCATCGCGCCCATGTTGGCGTAGGAAGGCCGTAATAGCGGCATCGTGTGTTGTCCAGTCTCCGCGCAGCAGGGTGACGTTCTGGGCTTTAAAGGCCTCGCGCACTTCTGGCACATCTAACGCTACACGCTCGTTTACCAAGCAGGTAATGCACCACGCAGCTGTCATATCTACAAACACGCCTTTGCCGCTGTCATGTAAGGTTTGTAGGCGCGCGGTGGAAAAAGCTTCTACCCCTTCGGGCAAGGTCATGCCTTGGGGAGAAGATGGAATTGCTGCCTGTTGCCGTAATACGGGCAGTAGAGATAATGCACCTAGCAATGCCAATAGTGCCAAACCATGCAAGGCAAAGCGTTTGTGATCCGATAATGTGTTCTGATGTGTTTGGGTTAGACCATGCACCCATGCAGCCAACCCCAACAACACCATGCCGGACCCAAGCAAGACCACTATGGAAGCACCACCTTCCAGCGTGGCAACCCATAGCAACCATACGCAGGATGCCAGTAAAGGAAATGCCAGAAACTGGCGCAAATAGACCATCCATGCGCCAGGACGTGGCAGAATTCTGGCGCAGGAGGGGAAGGTTGCAATCAACAGATAGGGCAGGGCCAACCCCAACCCCAGTGCCGCAAAAACAGTAAGCCCGGCAATGGGAGGGCCAGACAGAGCCCCAGCAATAGCCACGCCCATAAAGGGTGCTGTGCAGGGTGAGGCCACAACAACAGCAAGCACACCTGTTAAAACATCGTTCCACAAGCTGTGGCGTGTATGCGGTGCGCTGTTGATGGATACGGCCGAAAAAGAAAACACTCCCAGAAGGTTCAGGGCCATGGCAAAAAGCAGCCAGCAGATCATTCCTACAAAAAGGGGAGATTGAAACTGAAAGCCCCAGCCTGTTGCAGCACCAGTCAGGCGAGCAGCCATCATGGTGGCGCCCAATAGTGTAAAACTACCAATAACCCCAGCCGCGTAACATGCTGCGCTCAAAATTTGTTCTCGTCTTGCTGCATGTCCGAGCCGGGTAATGGCCAAAGCTTTCATGGCCAGAATAGGGAACACACAAGGCATTAGGTTCAGGATAAGGCCGCCTATAAAGGCAAACAGCATTTGCTGCATAAACCCGGTGGAAGCGGAAAGTGTATTTTCTGATGTATCGGTAACTGTGCCGGGGTTGGCATGAATTTGCAGGGCGCGCTCTGTGCCAGCTTTGTCCTTTAAAACTACAATTCCGGATAAAGACCGTAGGACAGAAAAATCTGTCGTCGGCTTGAGATGCAGCGTTACAGAGCCGTTGCTGATGGTGGGTTTTTGCGCGGCGGCTTCGGTAATCTGTCCCTGTTGCTCTGGCATAAACCAGGCATCGGATACGGATATGGGGCTGAGATCTTTCCCTGTTAGCTGTAAAACACCGTTGGAGGAAAAGGTTGCCGTATAGGGTGAGGGCACAGCCATATGCTGTAATGTTTGCTCAAACAAAGGGGCTTGAGCAGAAGGCGCTGGGGGGCCTTTATCCAATATGAGCGCAAGATCAGCTTCTTCGGGTACACAGACATGCTCACACACTAACCAGCTTGCATGCGCCTTGATGTTGATCTTGTCTGATTTCTGATCTGCTGATTGAAGAGGCAGTTCCAGAGGCAGGATTACATCGCCAGTATAGGCGTAAGACATAAGTGAGGAATCGGGAATACGCTGCGGCACCGGCCACTGGATGGTTTGCGTGCTGCCTTGCAATGCACCATCAGCTTTTATGGTGATAGCTGGAGGGTCTCCCGCATCTCCCGGATTTTGCCAGTATGTGTGCCAGCCCTGTTGAAGCTGAAGCCGTAAGGCAATGCGCAAGGGGCTATCAGCTTCAACTGTATCAGAAAAGGTTATCAGGCTTGCAATGCTATGGCCGGTTTTAACCTGCGGGCTTTCTGCTGCGATTGAAGGATGTGAGAAAACAAAAGGCGCTGCCAAAATGGCAACAGAAAGAGCCAGCCAGCCTGCAAGGCCACGCCTGTTGCCTTTTGCCTGCACCGGGGCAGGAGCAGAAGACCGATTAAAGGCAGTAAGACGCGAAAAGGGCATAACAGGCAAACTCATGGTGCATTCTGCGGTAAGGAGCGCGCAGCATAAGCCAAATTCGCCTGTAATTGTAAGCTGATGTTGTTGAAGATCAGGGTGCAGAAAAAGCAGTTAGTGTTCTGCCAGAGCTTCAGCATCAGGTTGTAGAACAAACAGACGTGAACAATAGGGACATACGGTTTGATGGCCGCCAATTTTCAGCCATACGCGCGGGTGCCCAAGTACTCCTAAACCGCCATCACAGGCAATTTTGCGTTTATCCACCATAATGGTTTCAGCATGCCCCAGTTTGGGGTGTGGCACAGGGTTGGCAGGCTGTATCAACATAGGTGTGGTATTCCCTTTTTGCTATGATGCCCAAATGAAGAACATGTGCTGGTTGTGTGCATGATAGCTGTGTGGGCTATGGTTTTGCACCTTTCTTATCTTCCCATGCGCGTGAGCAGATATGGACGATACAGTTGCGCGTTACTGGTTGTGTTTTTGAGTTTGACAGGATGCAGTGTGAAACTTCCTGATCCCCCCAAGCCTCCATCACGTTTTGCGGCAGCCGCTCAGCTTGTGCCGCCTGATCGTATGTTCACACTGTCTGACGGTGCAGCCATTCCGGCTCGTGTCTGGAAGGCGCAAGGGCAGCCTCGGGGCATATTGCTGGCGCTACATGGATTTAATGATAGCCGTGATGCGTGGGAGCAACCTGCACCATTTTTTGCCGGGCAGGGCATAACTGTAGTCGCGCCAGATCAACGGGGGTTTGGGGAAGCCCCAAAGCGTGGAGAATGGGCGGGTTCAGACCGCATGGTGCAGGATGTGCGTGAAGAAATAGCCATTCTTCAGCAAGAAAACCCGCAAATACCGCTTTACCTCACGGGTGAAAGTATGGGGGGCGCTATTCTCATGCTGCTGATGTCTGCCGCACATGCACCATCAGTTGCGGGCACATTGCTGCTAGCCCCTGCTGTATGGAATCTGGGCCTAGGGGCAGATATTCCGCTGGATGTTCTGGCAACGCTCTTTCCGCACTATTTGGTAACAGGGCGGGAACTGCCGGTGCATGTGGTGGCAAGTGATAATCCGGCCGTCCTTTTGCGCCTGTATTTTGACCCACTTACTCTAAGGGCTACTCAGCTAGAGGCCTTACGTGGCTTGGTGAGCTTGATGAAGCAGGCTGCCGCCGCTGCGCCACAAATTAAAGGACCGCTGCTTTGTGTGTATGGAGATAAAGACCAACTTGTGCCTTCCAAGGCAATGGCCAAGGTATGGGAAACCTTGCCCAAAGGTACGCGGCTGGATCTGATTTCCGGCGGCCACCATTTGTTGCTGCGTGATAAAAACGGCAAACAGGTGATGCAGGACATGCTCACCTGGATTACGCAACCAGACAGTTTTTTGCCATCGGGTGGAGATGTAGCTGCCAGCACATGGCAGGCGCAAAACCCGGCAAAACCGGAGGGCAAGTGGTTTCCGGCCTCATGGTTTGATGGTTTGGCACGTTAAATCCATCTGCCCAGAACGGCAGGGAAGGAATACGGTGTAGAACTCTATCTGCTGAAGTTATCGGGATAATGCAGATAGAGGCTTGGCAAATACCCCTGAATTG
Source organism: Acetobacter pasteurianus subsp. pasteurianus LMG 1262 = NBRC 106471 (assembly GCF_000285275.1). Classification (GTDB taxonomy): domain Bacteria; phylum Pseudomonadota; class Alphaproteobacteria; order Acetobacterales; family Acetobacteraceae; genus Acetobacter; species Acetobacter pasteurianus. Next base: position 3,993 of record NZ_CADO01000008.1, on the reverse strand, counting down.
CGTTAGGGAAGGCGCACGGACCCGTAGCTCAGCTGGATAGAGCGTTGCCCTCCGAAGGCAAAGGTCGCGCGTTCGAATCGCGCCGGGTCCACCATTCCGTGAAATTATTGCTCATTTTCGGCGGCTTTCTACAAAGCTAAAACCCCTTTGCAGTTTCAGTTAGACCGTTTGTTCCCAATGTTGGGGTGATACGGTTTGCCTTGCCGGGTATTACTTTTTGCGTCGGTAATGGTCTTTTGCATCTTCCAGTAGGCTTCGCAGGCTAGCGCGAGGGGATGCAATAAATCCGATAAACCCCAAAAATGCGGTAATGCCAGCGCCACTCCCTAAGTTGGCACCTGTTTGAGATTTAGAAGCCCGTTGGGTTGCCTGATCTATGGTGGGTGTATCGTTTTCAGGTTTGGGCATACGGTGCATTCTTTCGGACAGTGAGTTTCTCTGTGCCAAATATGCAAAACCGTGAACACAGCTGAAAAGCCACTATTTCATGGGAGCAGCCAGAACATGCAGATATGTGCATATTTTTTCCATGCGCGCGTGGTCTGAGGCAGAGGCTAATAAATCTTCCTGTTTCAGACTGTTTAGAAAATCCTGCGTTTGTTGCATGCGTAAAGGGCTACCAGAGGCCCAAACTCGAAGGATTTTTTTGAGCTCGGTTTTTAAAGCCTCAGGAAGTGTTTTGTCTTTTAAAGTATCCCGTAGGAAGATCAGATACAGGCCTTTCACCATGTATACGATCTGTTCCTGAATATAATGCTCCGTTTTCTCCTGTGGGAGAGATTTGGAAGTGTTGATAATTCTTACAAGGCTTTCGGCATTTCTAGAAAGCCAGATATGGGGCAGGGTTTTATCACCCGTACGAGCCAGATGGTTCAGGCTTTTTTCTATCCATCTGCGTGTGCGGCGCATGTGGGAATCAAGCCTGAAGGGAAAGATAATCAGAAAAGTCCAGCGGGCGAATAAGACAGCCCCCAGAAACGCCAGAGTGGTGTTGAAAAAAGATTGCTCATCAAATCGGCCTTGATTGGCAGGCCCAAGCAGCACGGGCAGGAACATGTTGAATGAAAAAGCATATCCCGCTGTGTGTGCATGCCGCGCAGCCAGCCCGCCAATAATCATGGGAATAAACAGGAACAGAACCAGAAGTTCTGGTGCCGTTATGGCGGGTATAACCAGTAGCGCGTACAAAGCTGCAATGAGCCCGCACCATAAAGCACCCTTAAAAAATGGGGCCGCCGCCAAAAGTGGATTTTCACGCGTAGCCAGCAAGCCATATACGAGCGAGACAAAAGAAAAAAATGTAGGTCCAGCGGGCCATGCGGTTACTTCCCATACAAGCCATGCCCCCAGAATGCCCAAACAGGCCCGGATACCGTTATCCATGGCCTCTACGGCATGGCGGCGAGATTGCAGTCTAAAACGGAAATGATCCCTAGATTTCGGGTACATACAGGCTTGAATATGCTGGCGAATGGCCGCTTCATCAGTCAGCATGGTATGTTCTGTTGGTGTGAGTTGATGCGTCAGGGCAAGGCCATATCCGCGGGCCAGCATGGTAATCATGCCAGCAAAAGCTGCGCGTGCATGGTCTGCTGCATGAGAATGCGGCCCCATTTCCAGAGCATCATATTCTGCGCGGGCATTGGCAGTGAGAAGTGCAGATAATGCAGGCTCGAGTGTAATGGCGCGAGGGCGCTGGATAAGCGAGGCAATGTCTTGGTTTGTGCTTAACAGGGTTGTGTTCAGGCGTTCTAAAAGCCGTTTTTGCGCCTGTTCCTGCAAGCCCGGCATAAACAGCACCGCCAAAGTGGCTTCGCACACAATTCCCAAAATAATGTAGGAACTCCGGGCCATGGCAATATCAAAGATATTGTCTGGCTGCATAATGGCGCCAGATGCCACGATGGCGGAGGTAAAACTGGTTACCAGCAGCCCATAGGCGCGGTAGCCGGTGCCAAAAGTTGCTAGCCCGCAGCACACGCCAATCCATAGTGCCAGACTGCAAAAAAACAGCCCCGGTTCTTGGGGAAAAGCTGCAATCAATACAAATGCGGCACAGCAACCAACAAGCGTACCAAAAATACGCCACCGTGCTTTTGAAAGGCTTTCCCCGCGGGAGGAAAGAGCCACTACCCATACAGTCAGCGGAGCCCATTGGGGGCTATCCAGCTCCATCCACATGGCAATCAGCAGCGAGAGGCAGGCTGCACTCGCAGTGCGGAGTGCGAACAGAATATCTGGCACACTAGGTGCCAGCAGCCACGCCAAGGCTGATTTGTTAAATGGTTGCCCTATAGTGGCGGTAAGTGTGCGCATAACGTTTCCTGCAGATCGTAAAGCGCACGCTGCCGCATACAAAAACAGCCGTCCAAGTGTTTGTCGTAATTATATCATAAGTAATATTTATGATGGAAATACAACAAATGCAGTGGGCATTTTAGATGGAATAAGAGTGGTGAAAATCCAGCTTTTGTAGAATTTCCCAAGCGCGCATGGATAGGGTGGGCATAATGGTTTGTTGCAAGCGCACAACGCCCACATCGGGTGTGGGCAGATTTTCTATCAAACGAGTTTGCAATATGCCGCTGCGTTCGGGAAGGGCGGCTACCGGCAGAATTGTTGCAAGGCGGCTGGCAAGCACTTCTGTGTGCAACAGTTCCAAAGCATTTGTTTCGAGCATGATGTGTGGTTTTACGCCTGCTTCACGAAACGCAGCATCTATAAACTGCCGGCTACGCATCTGCGGGTTAAGAAGCCCTAAAGGTAACTGACCGATGGTTTCCCATGAACAATGGCGCGTGTGAGGAAGCGTTATGCCCTCGCCAGCAGCTAACACGTGTTGTTCTTGATAGAGGACATGCGTGTCAAAAGGCCCTTCAGGGGGGATCTGATCCAGATACATAAGGCCAAGCTGGATCTGATGTTCTCTAAGTTGATGTAAGATTTCAGCGCTGGAACAAACAGTGATGCTTACATGTAAAGCTGGGATGGCGGCTCTTAGGCTCTCTATCAGTAAGGGGATAACCTGCATGGTAGGGGGCATAATGCCAATAGCAATGGAACCCCCAGCTACATCCTGAGCAAAGGCGGCTTCCTGGCGCAAATTACTAAGGTCAGAAACCGTTTGGCGTGCCCATGCCAGAACACGTTGGCCTTCTTCCGTCAGTCCATTAAAGCGCCTGTTACGGTTTATAATGGTAATTCCCAGTTCGCTTTCTAGCTGCCGTATTCCGGCAGAAAGAGCGGGTTGAGACACACCGCAATGTTCTGCCGCGCGTGAAAAATGTCGATATTTGTCTAGGGCAATCAAATAAGAAAGCTGGCGTAAAAACATGGTTTGAAATGAACCTAATGTGATGTTCAGGAAAGCAAAGTGCGTGCGAGTGGAATAACGGTGTCCTTTGTAAACGGCGCCAAAGGCAGATCATCCGGAAGATTGAAAGGATTAATCCATATAATTTGTTCAATCTCAGCTGTGGGTGAAACTGCTTCGGTCTGAATAGGTAACTGAAACAACTCGGCCTCAATAATGTGGTTGGGCTCATTGGCAGCAGGAGCACGAAAGCAGCCAATATGGCTTTGTGCGGGAACAGAAACCGTCAGCGACAATTCTTCCTGCAACTCGCGCTCCAGTGTTTGCTCTGGTCTTTCACCTGTTTCTCGCTTGCCCCCAGGTTGCATAAAAAAGCGTGTTCCATGTTTTCGTACCAAGAGAATGTTCTTGGCAGGGGAAACCAGCAAGGCTGTTGCAAGATAAATGGTCCGCGGAGAAGAAGGCATAAAAAATTTTCTCCTGCAAAATAGGGAATAAGCCGTGTGTAACCTGAAATGAGATGTGCCGTTAGGGCAGAAAATTCAGTTTATACGGCAGTCATACAGAAAGGTAATCTCACGGTAACCTTGGAAAACCGCCATTTTTTGAGGGTATGGCCGTTCTGAGTAGAATCGGTTTTTGTGGAAAAGTTGTTATTTTTCAGTGTGTTGTATTTTTTC
>NZ_CADO01000009.1 GCF_000285275.1 Acetobacter pasteurianus subsp. pasteurianus LMG 1262 = NBRC 106471 | reverse complement strand
CCATTCTGGCACATTGCGATGCCGTGCGGGGAGGACGGCAACCACCCCATCTCGATTGATGGACGCTATGCCATTTTCACATGTGAATTTGGTGGTCATCTTGTAAAAGTTGACACGGTAAACAAAAAAGTTCTGGGCTATCTTGCTCTTTCCAGTGGAGGCATGCCGCAGGATATTCTGATCTCTCCAAATGGGAAAACCTTTTACGTTGCCGATATGATGGCAGATGGTGTTTTCCTTGTAGATGGCGACACATTTAAGGAAACAGGTTTTATTCATACAGGTGTTGGTACGCACGGTTTGTACCCCAGCCGCGATGGTACAAAAATGTATGTTGCCAACCGTGGTTCTCATAAAATTCATGGTAAACCGCACAGCAAGGCGGGTGGTGTTACAGTTATTGATTTTGCAACCAATAAGATTGTAGCTGATTGGCCTATTCCCGGTGGCGGTAGCCCAGATATGGGGAATGTAAGCGCAGACGGTAAAAGCCTATGGCTTTCAGGCCGGTTTGATGATGTTGTTTACAAAATCAATACCGATGATGGTTCCATGATTAAAATTCCGGTTGGTGCGGAACCTCATGGCCTTACCGTATGGCCGCAGCCTGGCCGGTATTGCATCGGGCATACTGGTATCCTGCGTTAAGGATTGAAATCTAAGACTGTTTTTGGAAAAGCCTTTCTTGTTTTCAAGAAAGGCTTTTTTTATGGGGTTAGGAAAACATGATGTCTCATTTTCAGAACGAAAATATTGAAAACAATAATGCAAAAAAGAAACTTTCTCCTTTTCAAAAATTATCTTCTGCACAGAAAGCGCTAAAAAAAGATATTCTTGAGTTTTGCAAGGCCCACCAAAAAAATGAACACGCTATTTTTGTTATTGAAGGTGATGCCGGAACAGGAAAAAGTCTTGTTATAAATTCTATATTTAATGATTTGCAGCGCATGGCCAGAAGCAGCCAGGATGAAGATTGTTTTTCTGGAAAGGAAAACTACCTTATTGTGAATCATCCTGAAATGATGAAGCTGTATACAAATATATCAGAAGACTTTCCGTATATCAGGAAAAAGGATTTTGAGCGTCCAACAACATTTATAAACAAAATGAATAAATTAGGAAAAAAGGCAGATGTTGTGCTGATTGATGAAGCACATCTTCTTTTAACACGTCCTGATAAATACAATAGATTTAACCAAAACAATCACCTTGAAGAGATTATAAAGCTTGCTCGTATTGTTATCCTTGTTTTTGATGAAAAACAGGTTTTAAAGTTCAAAAGTTACTGGAATAAAGATACGCTTTCAGAAATTATAAATGGATTCCCAGTAGAAACATTTTATCTGACAGATCAATTTCGCATGCATGCAAACGCAGATGTTTTGGAATGGATAAAAAATTTCTGCTTAAAAAAGGTGACAACCTTCCCAAAAAAGCAGAATTTTGATTTCAGATGTTTTGATGATGCTCAAGAAATGTACGCGTTAATCAAACAGAAAAATAGCCAGTGCGGGTTGTCACGTATCGTTGCGACTTATGATTATCCTTACAGATTGGATGGCAAAGAGCACTTTATTGATGAAGGACGTTTCCACCTGCGGTGGGATCTGTCAAAGCCAGATGAAAAACTGCCTTGGGCAGAACGACCCGATACGATCAATGAAGTTGGATCTGTTTATACCGTGCAGGGGTTTGATCTGAATTATGTAGGACTCATTCTGGGGCCATCTGTTACGTATGATGCACAAGCAGATTGCTTGCGCCTAGACCCCACACGTTATGAAGATGGTGCCGCTTTTGCTGGTAAGGATGGCTTGGCCCAACCAGAGCAGGTGAAGGAGCAGATCATGCTCAACGCCATCAATGTGCTTATGACAAGGGCTGTCAGAGGTCTGTATCTTTATGCCCATGATCCTGCGTTAAGGAAGAAACTGCTGCAGGAGCAATCATTACGCAATTAAGGCCTGCTTTAAATTGGGTTACTTTCTGCTTCGTAATTGCATGGCAGATTTGCCAAAGAGCAAGGCAAACATTCTGCCATGTAAAATTAAGGAAAGTTGATTATTCAAAGCGAATTCCCCTAAGAAGAACCGTTTTTCTTTGAATACAGGACTTGTTTTGTACGCATTCTAATGCCAACTGAAAGGTAACAAGTTCTCTTTCCTCATTACTCAGGCTCAACTGGTCATGTTTATAGAAACTGAAGGCACACCCAATCCTGCTACGCTCAAATTTCTGCCAGGGCAGACAGTTATGGGGGACGCTGGCACCATTGATTTTATTGATGCCGATGCAGTAGCTGGTCGCTCTTCTTTGGCGGAAGCATTGTTTGCCCTTCCCGGTGTTTCTCGCGTGTTTTTGGGGAACGACTTTGTTTCTGTAACAAAAGCAGATTCTGAAGATTGGGAAGAACTACGGCCTCAAATTCTGTCCACTCTGATGGATCATTTTGTGGCTGGGCATCCTGTCGTGGCAGAAGGCGTAGCTGTTACAGAAGATGCCATTGCTCCCGAAGACGAAGAAATTGTAACGCAGATTAAGGAACTGCTGGATACGCGTGTGCGTCCAGCAGTGGCTGGTGATGGCGGGGATATTGTCTTCCGTGGTTATCGGAATGGCATTGTGCGCTTGACCATGCAGGGTGCGTGTTCAGGGTGCCCATCTTCCCGCGCAACGCTTAAGCATGGTGTAGAAAACATGCTGCGTCATTACGTGCCAGAAGTGGTTTCTGTCGAACAGGTAGACTAAGTGCTGCACCTGTCTGCTTTTGTCGCGCACCAAAGCGTGGCATAGAAAGCAGGCAGGTGTTTTTTACGCCTGCCCTTTCAATGATAGACGCAAGACAGGGCAAGATACATATGCTGGATGAAAACGGGCTGGATCTCCTTTTCAGAAAGGCGCGTACGCCCCTCCGCTGGACAACCCGCACAGTCGAAGAAGATGTGCTGCGTCAGTTGTATGATCTCACAAAAATGGGGCCTACATCCGGCAATTGTAGCCCAGCCCGGTTTGTTTTTATTACCGGTTCAGATGGGCGTGAGCGGTTGCGTCCGGCTTTGTCTGAGGGCAACGTCAATAGGGTAATGGGTGCGGCGGTTATTGCCATTGTTGCGCATGATCCGTTGTTTTTTGAGCAGTTGCCGCGTTTGTGTCCGCAAGAAAACCTGCGTTCATGGTTTGCCTCCGATGTTGGGTTGGCAGAGGAAACCGCCTTTCGGAACGGTACGCTGCAAGGGGCCTATATGATTATGGCAGCTCGTGCCCTGGGGCTTGATGCTTTGTCAATTTCCGGGTTTGATCAGGCTTTGGTGGAAGACGCTTTTCTGGCGGAACAGGGTTGGCGTGCAAACTTTCTGCTGTGCCTGGGGTATGGAGATTTTGAAAATCAGCTCCCACGCGCCCCTCGTTTGGCGTTTGAAGAAGCTTGCTGCGTGGTTTCATGATGGTGCAGCGTATTCTGGTTCTGGATGGTAGCCCAGCAGGGGAGTCTGCTTGCGGAATGGCTGCTTGCGTTCTGGCCGAAGGTGATAAGCTTTCTGTGCTGAATGCCGAGATGGTGGCGGGTAAGCAGGCGGCGGAGGGCATTAACCTTCTTGCCGATACGGTTTTACAAAAAACAGGATGGGGCGCAGAAACTGGCATACAGCCAGATCTTGTTGCCGTGGTTGTTGGGCCGGGGTCTTTTACTGGCCTGCGCGCATCTTGCGCTGTGGCTGCTGGTTTTGCACTGGGGGCTGGCTGCCCATTGGTGGGCGTAACACGCGCTGAAGCTCTGGCACCTGCATTGGATGCAGAATTGCAGCGGCATCCAGAATTAAAAGGATGGCTGGTGGTTACACCGGCCCGTCGTGGCCGGGTGTTTGTTGAAGATGCTCAGCATGTTCGCGCAGTCATGATAGCCCATTGGCAGGCACCAGAAGGCAGTTGGCTGGTGGCAGGTGATGCCTGTGAGGCTCTTTCTTTCCCTCATGCTATTCACAGTTCATTACGCACGCCAATCCCAGAGCAAATTGCAGATGCAGCACTTAAACGCCAAATGGGAAAGATTCCTCCGTTAGATCCTGTTCCGCTGTATGTAGATCCGCCAGAAGCTAAATTGCCGGCAGATGGCTTACGGGCCCAACCAGTTTGACCGTGCATGTGCAGGAGGCAAGCATTGCACATGCCCAGCTATTAGCCAGCATGCATGTGCAATGCTTCAATACAGGTGCTCAGTGGGATCAAACAGCCATAACGGCTTTGCTGTCATCTCCGGGTGTGCATGCAGGTATTGTTATGGAGGAAGACCAACCCGCCGGTTTTATCATGTTACGCACTGTGGTGGATGAAGCAGAAATTTTAACGGTCTGCGTATTGCCAGAGTATAGAAAACGCGGTCTGGCCCAACAGTTGCTGGCATGGGGTGCTCAGGTTGCGCAATATAAGGGAGCGCAAACCCTGTTTTTGGAAGTTTCGGTCAACAATCAATCCGCCAGAACCCTGTATGAAAAACAGGGTTTTGAAAAACTCGGTTTACGTAAAAAGTATTATGAAGATGGCTCAGACGCCTTGGTTTTGGGCCGAGCCTGCCAAACAGCAAGCCCTTAACCAAACAGAAACGGGTCTGTATGGCTAAGGGCTGTTATTTAAAGCTGATTAAAGGGCGCGGTTACCAATATCTGTGCGCCATGTAGCACCATCCCATGAAATGGCTTTAACACCTTCGTAAGCGCGTTCCTGCGCCTGTTTTACGGTGTCTCCCAATGCGCAAACAACCAGTATGCGCCCTCCGGCCACAACAAGCTCTCCTGCCGCATTCAGCTTGGTACCAGCTTGAAAGACCTGCACATCAGGTAGTTTGTTGGCATCTTCAACGCCGGAAATAACGGCACCTTTTTCAGGTGAACCAGGATAGCCACGCGCTGCCATGACAACGCAAACAGATGCTTGATCGGAAAATGTGACAGGTGTGGTATCCAGCCGATCTTCTGCAAGAGCCTTAAGAGCAGGAAGAAGGTCAGAAGTAAGCCGAGGCAACAGTGCTTCGGCTTCCGGGTCACCAAATCTTACGTTGTATTCTATCAGTTGCGGGCCACTATCTGTCAGCATCAGGCCAGCAAAAATAACACCCCGGAAAGGTGTGCCACGGCGCACCATTTCCTTCAGCATGGGGCGAACCAGCAGATCAAGCGCGGCTTCCTGTTCTGCCTGACCAAAACCTTTTGGAGGGGAAACAGCTCCCATTCCGCCGGTATTGGGGCCGGTATCTCCATCTCCAATGCGTTTGTGGTCTTGGGCGGCACCAATCAGCGTTGCTGTTTCACCTGCACAGAATGCAAAAAGCGAGACCTCTTCACCGACAAGGCAATCTTCAATCACCACACAGCGGCCTGCATCACCAAGTGATCCACCAGCCATCATGTCCTGCACAGCGCTTTCTGCTTCGGCCAATGTGGTGGCAACCACAACGCCTTTTCCGGCTGCCAGGCCATCGGCCTTGATAACAATGGGTGCACCTTTTTCACGCACATAGGTCAAGGCGGCGTTTACGTCTGTAAACCGTTCGGCCTGTGCTGTGGGAATGTTGGCGGCGTAACAGATTTCCTTGGTAAAGCTTTTGCTGCCTTCAAGTTGGGCAGCAGCCTGCGTGGGGCCGGCACAGGCCAGCTTGGCGCGGGCACAGGCATCGGCCAGTCCTGCCACCAATGGGGCTTCTGGGCCAGGAATAACCAGATCGACTTTTTGTTCCAGAGCAAACTGCACAAGTGCAGGAACATCTTGCGCACCAATGGGCACATTTACGCCAAGTTCCGCTGTGCCGGGGTTGCCGGGTGCGATAAACAGGGCTGAAAGCTCCGGAGAACGGGCAAGTGTTGCGGCCAGCGCATGCTCCCTGCCGCCAGATCCAACCAGAAGTACCCGCATTGTTTTCTCCTGCATCTTGATGTTCTGCTCTTTTCAGGGCGAGCGTCTGTAGCATAGGTTAGCCGCATGACCGAACAGTTTGACATTCCATCGGCCAGCAACAATGTGCCGGAATTTACCGTTTCAGAAATTTCTGGGGCTATCCGGCGCACGCTGGAGGGCACATTCAGCCGCGTGCGCGTGCGTGGCGAAATTACGGAACTTAAACGCTACCCCTCCGGCCATGTGTATTTTTCGCTCAAGGATGAGCGGGGCAAAATTTCTGGTGTGGTGTGGCGTGGTTCGGTTTCCCGCCTTGGTCTGGCACCGGAAAACGGGGTGGAAATTATCGCCACCGGCAAGATATCGGCATATGGTGAGCGTTCCAGCTATCAGCTTGTTGTAGAGCGGATGGAATATGCGGGCGAAGGCGCTTTGCTGGCCCGTATTGAACGCTTACGCATCAGGCTAGCGGAAGAAGGGCTGTTTGATACAGCCCGCAAAAAAGCCATTCCGCTTTTGCCGCGTGTGATCGGGGTGGTGACATCACCTCAAGGTGCTGTGCTGCATGATATCTGCACAACCTTGCAAAGGCGTTTCCCGCGGCCTGTTATTGTCTGGCCCGTGCCTGTGCAGGGGGAAGGAGCTGCGGCCCGCATTGCTGCGGCGATTGATGGTTTTTCCCAGCTTGATGGCCAAGGCGCAGTGCCCAGGCCAGATGTGCTGATTGTGGCACGTGGTGGTGGATCACTCGAAGACCTGATGGCTTTTAATGATGAAGCCGTGGTACGAGCTGCTGCTGCATGCACAATCCCGCTGATTTCTGCCGTAGGGCACGAAACAGATACAACCCTGATTGATTTTGCATCAGACAGGCGCGCGCCAACACCCACAGCTGCGGCAGAAATGGCCGTGCCAGTGCGCACGGAACTTCTGGCAGATATAGAGCACAGAAACGCCCGTGCATTGGGCGCGCTTTCTCGCCAGATGCAAACCGCGCGCTTAAGGCTGGATCGTGCATCTTCTGCCATGCCGGATCTGCCAAGCCTGTTGCAGACAGCGCGTATGCAGTTGGATGACAGAGGCCGTAGATTAGATGTTGCCCTACCCGTTTTGGTGCAGCGGCGGAAAGCCGATCTGGTTGCTATTGAACGCCATATGCCTGCAGTTGAAACCTTATTGGCAGGGCGGCGCACCCGTTTGGCGGTGCTGGCAAACATGTTGCAGGCCAGCATGGCGCATACTTTCCAAAAGCAGGATGCCCGGTTGGGTCGCCTACGGATATCTCCAGCTCCATTGCAGGCATTGGTGCGGGAAAGACGGACAGCTCTTGCAGGTATTGCCGGGCAGTTGGAAGCTGTTTCTCCCCGCGCTGTGTTGGCCCGTGGATATGCACTTGTTACGGCGGAGGGGCGGCCAGTTACCAGTGTTGAACAATTACGTGATGGCGAACGTGTAGAACTGACATTCGGTGATGGTGCCCGCCCGGCTGTGATTGGCGATGGCACGCGCCAACCCAAGCAAGGCGTGCTGGAACTGTAAAACGCCGAGTTGAGCTGCAACGCCAATCAGGTTTATGATCTGCCAAATATAAACTACGCGGGCGGAGGGGCCCGCGCTGTCAGGAAAGAAGAAAGCGCATGTCCATCCGTTTTTCTGTTGGTGTTGTCAGCCTGTGTCTGGCGGGAGGGCTGCTGGCAGGGTGTGCGCCTCAGCAGGGGCATCGTATTCCCCCGCAAAGCTTTGCTCCGGGCCTGACAACCGAGCCATCTGCAACGAATGATAGCCATTTGACCAATGACCCTTCCGCACCGCTGAACACACCACTGTGCGGAACCGCTGCGCGTGAAAATATGGCGATGGGTGTGCAAAATTACCCGCAGCCGCTTTCTTCTGGCAATTCTTGCGTGCAGAATGCATGCTTTGATACCCAGACAGGCACCTATATTGCCTCTGACGGTACAAAAAGAGTGTGCCGATAAAGCATGCATGCCTCTTTTCCCGGCGGCAATTTGCTGATAGGAAAAGGGCCACGCTGCGAGAGTGACGGAATTGGTAGACGTAGTCGACTCAAAATCGACCGCCCGAAAGGGCTTAGGGGTTCGAGTCCCCTCTCTCGCACCAGATTTCTTCTCCCCCTATTCTGGCCAAGGTTATGACAGCCGCTTCCTTATCCGTTCTTCCTCGTCCGGCCAGCCGTCCCCTTAATCCATGCTTTTCTTCTGGCCCGTGCGCAAAGCGGCCGGGTTGGAATGTATCGGCGCTGGCAAATGCGTTGGTGGGGCGCTCGCATCGCTCAGCAGAAGGGCGTGCACGGCTGAAAGACGTTATTGACCGTTCCTGTGCCATTTTAGGTGTACCAGAAGGTTGGCGTGTAGGTATCGTGCCTGCTTCTGATACCGGTGCGGTGGAAATGGCCTTGTGGTCCATGTTGGGGGAACGCCCGGTAGATGTGCTGGCGTTTGAAAGTTTCTCAGCACTATGGGCGCAGGATATTGTCACCCAGCTTAAACTGGAAAACACACGGGTTCTGAAAGCCGAATACGGCAGCCTGCCAGATATGGCGCAGGTTGATTGGAACCATGATGTGGTGCTGGCATGGAATGGCACCACCTCTGGGGTGCGTATTCCCTCAGCAGATGCCATTCCAGAGCAGCATGAGGGGCTGGTAATCTGTGATGCCACCTCTGCTGCGTTTGCAATGGATCTGCCGTGGGATCGGCTGGATGTGGTGACATGGTCTTGGCAGAAAGCTTTGGGGGGTGAAGCCGCCCACGGCATGATCGCCCTTTCTCCCAAGGCTGTGCAGCGGTTGGAAAGTTTTCAGGCACCACGTCCTCTGCCCAAAATCTTCCGCATGACCAACAAGGGTGCTTTGATTGAAGGTATCTTCCGGGGAGATACCATTAATACGCCTTCCATGCTGTGCGTGGAAGATGCGCTGGATAGCCTGAAATGGGCCGAAGGTGCTGGCGGTTTGGAAGGGTTGAAAGCGCGCAGCCAAGCCAATCTGGCTGAAGTAACCATGTGGGTGGAAAAAACGGACTGGGTAGAGTTTCTGGCTCAGAAGCGTGAAGAACGTTCCTCCACAGCTATTTGTCTGCGTATTGTGGCCCCGTGGTTCTTGGCCCTTGAGCGCGAAGATCAGACCAAAACAGTCAAGAAGATGCTGGCCATTCTGGCAGAAGAAGGCATTGGGTTTGATCTGGCCAGTTACCGTGATGCCCCTGCGGGCCTGCGTATCTGGGGTGGTGCTACGGTAGAAGCAGCAGATGTGCGCGCCTTACTGCCTTGGCTGGATTGGGCTTTTGCGCAGGTCGTACCGCAGTAATTAAAAATTTTTACCGTTACACGGTATAAAAAAGGCGGAGGGAAATTTCCCTCCGCCTTTTTTGTTGGATTGAACCGCGCCTATTAGAACGGTGCGTCAATGTCCACAATGTCGATCAACTTGGTGTTGACGAATTCTTTCAGACCAAGGTCAATCAGTTCACGGCCAAAGCCAGAACGCTTCACACCACCAAACGGCAGGTCAGCTTTCACCATTGTCGGGTGGTTGATGTACACCATGCCGGTGTCCATCTTGCGGGCCAGTTCAGCAGCTTTTTCTTCGTTCTGAGAGAAGATGGAACCACCCAGGCCGTATGGGGAATCATTGGCGATTTCTACAGCATGGTCTGCGTCTTTCGCGCGGAACAGCATGGTAACCGGGCCAAAGAATTCCCAACGGCGTGCCGGGTTGCTTTCATCCAGATCTGTCAGAATAACAGGGCGGAAGAAACAGCCTTTGTTGGGCATTTCCAGCGGAACTTCTTCTGCTTTTGCACCGTGTGCCACAGCTTCAGAAACCTGCTTTTTCAGGTCTTCCACAGCCCCGCGGGAAGAAAGAGGCGGCATGGTGGTGTTGGGGTCCATCGGATCACCCATACGCAGGGCGCTCACGCCTTTGCGGTACAGCTCTACAAACTTGTCGTAAACACCGTCTTCCACAATCATGCGTTGGGCGTTAACGCCCCCCTGCCCGCCGTTCCAGTGGCGGCCAAAAACAGCCCATTTGGCGGCTTTTTCAATGTCTGCATCGTTCAGCACGATCAGCGCATCGGAGCCACCCAGTTCCATGATGCACTTTTTAAGTGCGCCACCGGCTGTAGCAGCAATTTTGGCACCTGCGCCTTCAGAACCCGTAAGGGCAACACCGCGTACGCGTGGGTCCTGAATAACCGTGGCAAGCTGTGAGTGGGACGGGTACAGGTTGATAAAGCCACCTTCTGGCAGCCCGGCGTCCAGCATCAGTTTTTCCATGGCGGCAGCACACTGCGGCACGTTGGAGGCGTGCTTCAGAATAACCGTGTTACCGGCGGAAAGCTGAGGAGAGATAATGCGGGCAACCTGATAGAACGGGAAGTTCCAAGGTTCGATCGCAACAATGATTCCCTGCGGTTCATACACCAGTTTGGCGCGACCTTCCTGCGGGTCTGCTACGGGTAGATCCTGCGGCTGCAGCAGCTTTTCAGCGTTCTTGGCGTAGTATTCGAAAATAGCGGCGGACAGTTCCGTTTCTGCCTGAGCTTCAGCAAAGCGCTTGCCCATTTCAAGGGTCAGCAGCTTGGAATACTCATCCAGATTTTCGCGCAGCAAATCAGCTGCTTTCTGCAGAATGCGTGCACGATCTGCATGGGAGAAGTTTTTCCATTTCTGGAAAGCGGCATCAGCCTTGCCAACCGCTGTTTCAATTTCCGCATCTGTGGCGGTGGGGAATGTCTTCACCTGCTCTTCGGTGAAGGGATTGATTGTTGCATAAGCCATCAGAATAACCCTTCTTTTGTTTCTGAGATTAGGAGTTGCTCAGTTGCGGAAGTCCAGAACCACGCGGCCTTCCACCCGACCGTTCTTGAGCGCATCAAAAATTGCGTTGATGTTATCAATCCGATCCGTTGTGGTGACAGATGTTACCTTCCCTTCCGCAAAGAAGGAAAGAGCTTCAATCATGTCCAGCCGTGTGCCTACTATGGAGCCGCGAATGGTAATGGCATTCATGACCATGTCAAAGATAGAAATTGGGAAATCACCCGGCGGCAGCCCATTTAGCACCAAAGTGCCCCCTGCCCGCACATAACCCATAGCCTGAGAAAATGCTTTGGTGGAAACAGCGGTGATCAATCCACCGTGTACGCCACCAACTTTTTCCTGCATAAATGCTGCCGGATCTGTATTTCTGGCGTTAACAGTGTACGTTGCACCAAGCTTTTTGGCGGTTGCCAGTTTTTCATCATCAATATCTACCGCCACAACATTCAGCCCCATTGCTACGGCGTACTGCACAGCCATCTGGCCTAACCCCCCAACGCCGGAAATGGCAACCCAGTTCCCTGCCCGCGTGTCTGTCATTTTCAGGCCTTTATAAACGGTCAGGCCTGCGCACAGTACAGGAGCAACTTTTACAGGGTCTACGCCTTTGGGAAGATGAGCAATGTAGTTAGGGTCTGCTACCACGTATTCGGCAAAGCAGCCGTTTACGGAATAGCCAGTTTCTTCCTGCTTCGCACAAAGCGTTTCCCACCCAGCCAGACAATGCTCGCAATGGCCACAGGCAGAATAGAGCCAAGGCACGCCAACAACGTCACCTTCCTTTACCCAGTCCACTTCGCTGCCAACCTGCACAACCGTGCCAACGCCTTCGTGGCCGGGGATAAACGGCAGATGTGGTTTTTTGGGCCAATCCCCGCTGGCAGCATGCAAATCTGTATGGCACACGCCGCAGGCAATCATTTTAACCAAAATCTGGGTAGGTTTAATGGTGGGAATGTCCAGCTCTTCAATGGTTAGTGGTTTGCCAAATTCATGAACCACAGCGGCTTTCATTTTTCCGGACATGATATGCTTCCTTTATTTTACAAGCAGATATGGAAAATAAAAAAGGGCGAGGGATAAGCCTCGCCCTTGTCATGCTCAGGAGCCGCCAAGACTTTTGACAGCTTCAACCATTTTGGAAAGCACGGCCTGTGCATCTCCAAATACCATTGTGCAGTTCTTCTGGAAGAAGAGCGGATTCTGCACGCCAGAATATCCAACGCCTGTACCACGTTTAATGACAAAGACCTGATGTGCCTTGTAAGCATTCAAAATAGGCATGCCATAAATGGGAGAGGATTTGTCGGTCAGGGCTTCCGGGTTCACCACATCGTTCGCGCCAATAACCAGCGCAACATCCGTTGTGGCGAAACTATCATTTATGTCATCCATGTCATAAATCATGTCATATGGCACGCCAGCTTCGGCCAGAAGAACGTTCATATGTCCAGGCATACGGCCAGCAACGGGGTGGATGGCAAACTTAACATCTACACCATCGGCAACAAGAATTTTGACAAATTCGTAAAGTTTCTGTTGTGCCTGTGCCACGGCCAGCCCGTAACCGGGAATAATGATCACGCTAGATGCATAACGCATGGTGGTGGCAGCATCTGCTGGATCAACAGAATGCATTTCACCTTGCGGGCCTTTGGCGCTGCTGGTGCTATCACCAAAGTTGCTGAACAACACGTTGGTGAGTGAGCGGTTCATGGCCTTGGCCATCAGCACAGTAAGCAATGTACCGGCAGACCCTACAACCATGCCTGCAATCATCAGGGCGGGGTTGTTCATCACATACCCTTCAAGCCCAACAGCCAACCCGGTAAATGCGTTGTAGAGCGAAATAACGACCGGCATATCGGCACCACCGATAGGCAGTGTCATACACACGCCAAACAGCAGAGCCGCTAGGAAGAACAGATCCCGCGGGAGTTCCCGCATCGGTGTGGCATACTGCATGACCGTAAGTGCGCCCAACACCAGAGCAATAAGAAACACCCCGGCATTGAAAATACGCTGACCACCAAAGCGAACAGGCTTTTTCATCCGTCCGTCCAGCTTGGCCCATGCGATAATGGAACCGGTAAGTGAAATGCACCCGATAAGCGCACCCAAAACGGTAATGGTGAGGTGCAGGGGGGATGTTGGATCATCGCTTAAAAGTTCTACAGCCGCCAAGCATGCAGCAGAACCACCGCCCATACCGTTAAAAATTGCAACCATCTGCGGCATGGCTGTCATTTGCACAGTACGGCCACGCCAACCAGCCCATGCGCAACCCAGAACCAGAGCCAATATAGCCAGGACCAGATTTACCAGAAGGTGCGGTTTTGCGGCTTCCGTCACGTTAAATAAATTTAGAAAAGTTGCTGCAATAACAAAGATCATACCGTAACCGGCTGTAACAATACCAGATACAGCCGTAACGGGGGAGGACATGGCTTTCAGCCCGTAAATAAACAGGCCGGCAGCAATAAGGCCACTCAGGCCCACAATGTATTCAATAAACATTTATTGCTGTTCCTTCTTGGCGGGGGCCGGTTTTTGGCTGGGCCGGAACATGGCAAGCATACGGTCTGTTACCACATAACCACCCATTACGTTGCCTGCGCCTAGAAAAACCCCAATAAAACCAATAATCTGTCCGGAAATGCTGGTTGCATTAAACAACGCATCCAAAGCACCAACAACCACAATACCGTGGATAAAGTTGGAGCCAGACATCAGGGGCGTATGCAGAATGGATGGCACGCGGCTGATCACTACATACCCGGTAAAGGCCGCCAGCATGAAAATGTATAAAGCGATAATAAAGGTCATGGATGTTGCGGTAATCATGATGCTTTCTCCACTGGAGCGCTTTCGATAAACTGTTTGATGGCATCATTGGTTATTGCGCCATCATGCGTAAGGGTGGTGCCTTTAATGACATCATCCGTAAAATCAGGTTTCAGCGCGCCGTCATGCACAACCTGTTCTAAAAGATTGTAAATATTCTTGGCATAAAGCTCACTCGCCTGTGCAGCCAGGCAGGATGGAAGATTAGTTGGCCCTACCAATATTACCGGCCCAACTTTAATAATTTCTCCGGCTTTTGTGCCTTCGCAGTTTCCGCCATTGGGGGCGCCCATATCTACCACAACAGAGCCTTCTTTCATGGCGGCCAACTGGTCTGCATCAATCAGGCGTGGTGCATGTTTGCCGGGAACGGCTGCTGTGGTGATAATCAGATCAGCCTGTGCAATATGTTGGCTGAGTGCAGCACGCACTTTTGTTTTTTCTTCTGGTGTCAGTTCACGGGCGTAGCCGCCAGCGCCTCGGGCATCCACGCCGGTATCTACAAAGCGCGCACCAACGGATTCAGCTTCTTCCTTAGTTTCGGGGCGCACATCATAGCCTTCGCACACAGCGCCAAGCCGATGCGCTGTTGCCAAAGCCTGCAACCCGGCAACACCCAACCCCATTACCAACACACGTGCAGCCCGGAGCGAGCCAACGGCAGTTGTCATCATGGGCAGAATTTTCTGCATATGCACGCAGCCCAGAAGAGGTGCGTAATACCCGGCCAAGGCTGCCTGGCTGGAAAGCGCATCCATGGCCTGTGCCCGGCTGATGCGCGGAATAAGCTCCATGGCAAATGTGGTAATCTTGCCATCGCGCAAAGCCTTGACCAGATCGGGCTGTGTTTTGGCGTAAATGAAAGATACCAGCAGGCTGCCGGGCTTCATTTTTTTTACCGTATCCACGCTGGGTGGCTGCACGGCCAACACAATATCTGCATCTCCCAGAAGTTTCTGCTGATCCGCTTCTGTGGTGACGCCAGCCTGTGTGTATGCTGCATCTGTATAGGTTGCAGCGGCCCCTCCGCCCTGTTCCAGAACCAGTGAGGCTCCAAGTTTGGCAATGCGTTGGGCGACTGATGGAATCATGGCAACCCGTCTTTCATCGGCTGCCGTTTCCTTCAGAATTGCAATTTTAAGTGTCACGGTCTGTTCCAAACTCTGTTGTAAAAGTTGGGCAAAGGTCAGAACAGGTTTTGCATCCTGCCTGAGGCACAAAAGTCATGACACTACGGCGCGCAGGGAGGCTGCAATGATGTGTATCAAAAATATAAGTCATAGTGTTCAAGTAATTTATTGTATTTTTGTTTAGCGCTGGCTTGCCCCTTGTTCCGTATGTCGTGCGCTTAAACGGCTCACCATGGCAGTGGGTTTCTGTTTCGGGTGGGTATCAATGTTTTGGAGTGTACAGAAAAAAGCCGCGGGGCGTGCAATCACTGGGGCAGCTGCCCGTGGCGGGCAATTCCATTTGGTTGCGTAATGGTCTAGGGTCTGCCGCCATCAGGCCATATATATGGCCGACATATATACAAGATCAAAAGCAGGTGGATTATGGGATATCGGGTTGCTGTTGTAGGCGCGACTGGAGCCGTGGGGCGTGAAATCCTCAAAACACTGGCGGAGCGGGAATTTCCGGTTGATGAAATTGTGGCTCTGGCCTCGCCGCGTTCTGCCGGGCGGGAAGTTTCGTTCGGAGATCAGGTTCTGAAAGTGCAGAACCTTGAAACATTTGATTTCACCGGATGGGACGTTGGACTGTTTTCCCCCGGTGGCTCTGTGTCTGCAAAATATGCACCTATTGCTGCCAAGGCAGGTTGCGTGGTGATCGACAACACCTCTCACTTCCGTATGGATCCGGATGTGCCGCTGGTGGTGCCAGAAGTAAACCCGAATGCCCTTAAGCAGATCAAGCGCAACATTATTGCCAACCCCAACTGCTCCACCATTCAGATGGTGGTGGCACTTAAGCCGCTGCATGATCTGTTCACCCTCAAGCGGGTTGTGGTGTCCACCTACCAGGCGGTTTCCGGTGCAGGTAAGGACGGCATGGATGAGCTGTTCGCCCAGACACGCGGCACCTTTGTGAATGATCCACCCAAGATTGAGCAGTTCCAGAAGCAGATCGCCTTCAACTGCATTCCGCAGATCGATGTGTTTATGGATGATGGCGCGACCAAAGAAGAATGGAAGATGCGAGTCGAGACAAAGAAAATTCTCGACCCGGATGTAGACGTGATTGCCACCTGTGTGCGTGTGCCCGTGTTTATTGGTCACTCTGAATCTGTTGTGGCTGAGTTTGAAGAACCCGTTGACATCAAGCGTGCCTACGAAGCCCTGCGTGAAGCAGAAGGCGTTGTGGTGCTGGATAAGCGTGAAGATGGTGGCTACGTGACTCCGATTGACTCGGTGGGTGAAGATGCAACCTACGTTTCACGCCTTCGTGTCGATCCAACAGTTCCCAATGGTCTCGCATTTTGGTGTGTGTCCGATAATCTGCGGAAAGGTGCGGCTTTGAACGCGGTGCAGATTGCCGAAACCATGATTGCTCTCGATCTCCTGCCCAGACACGGTTGAGTGAGAATCCCACCCCTCTCGGCCTCGTGTTGGTCTGTTGAATTGACCGGCCAGAGGGGTGGGGCGTAGGACAAAAACGATGCAAACGCCGGATCCAGCCGGCGCTACGGGATAGAGACGGGGTACGAGGCAGACAATGCAGGATATCCGCAAGGCCCTCTATGTAGGGAGCCGAAGTGACGGCAGACTTATTCAGCGGCCCATGTCGCCGCATTTACAGGTCTACCGTTATCGCCTTTCCATGGTTCTTTCCATTATGAACCGTATTACGGGCGTTATCGCAACAGCAGGTGCAACACTGGGTGTGTTCTGGCTTGGGGCTGCGGCCAAAGGGCCAAAAGCCTTTGCTACAGCGCGTAAGGTTACGGGCAACCCGCTTGGGCAGCTTGTGCTACTTGGTTGGCTGGCATCTGTTATTTACCACACGGTTGGCGGTATTCGCCACCTGATCTGGGATAGCGGTTACCGGTACGACAAAAAGGAAGTTAACAAGGATGGCCCGGTAGCCGTGGGTGTTACCGCTGGTGTCAGCACTGTTCTGGCGGCTGGCCTTCTGGCTGTTTCCATTTGTCGCAAACGCAGCCGCGCCAAAGCAGGAAAGGTGTCCTGACATGAATGCTTCTGCTCCTCATATTGAAGTCATGCGCTCCCAGCTTGGGCGGGCACGCGGGCTTGGGGCCGGGCATTCCGGTGTAGCCCACTGGTGGGCCGAACGTGTAACGGCAGCTTCCCTACTTCCACTTTCAACGTGGTTTGTGGTGCAGATGTTCCGCCTTGGCGGCGCAGATCATACAGAAGTGGTGAAGTGGGGCGGCAAGCCCGTAAACGCGACCATGCTGATCGCCTTGATCATCACCACTTTCTACCATGCTCAGCTTGGGCTGCAGGTCATTGTGGATGATTACGTGCATGGCAAGGCGCATCTGCCTACCCGCTTGCTTGTTAAAATTGGCACCTCTTTGTTGGGGCTGCTGGGCGTAATTGCCGTTATCAAGCTGTTTGTGCGCGGTAGTACTGCCAAATAAGCCGGGCCACCGCCTTATAGAATCAAGAGCCTGTGCCGCCAGCGCCCCAAAGCCTGAAGCGCTGTGGCACGAACCTGAAAAGACTGACAGGCCGAACGCAATGGGAGCGCCGTCACGATGAACGCCAATACCTCTCCGTCACGGGGAGCTTACCGAATTGTTGATCACGCTTATGATGTTGTGGTTGTGGGAGCAGGTGGTTCGGGCCTGCGTGCAACGTTGGGAATGGGCGCCGCAGGGCTAAGCACCGCATGCGTTACCAAGGTTTTCCCAACACGTAGCCATACTGTGGCTGCACAGGGGGGCATCGGGGCTTCTCTGGGTAACATGGCCGAAGATAACTGGCGCTGGCACATGTATGACACCGTAAAGGGGTCTGACTGGCTGGGCGATCAGGACGCCATTGAATTTATGTGCCGTGAGGCCGTGCCTGCTGTGCGCGAACTGGAGCACTTTGGTGTGCCGTTCTCCCGCACGGAAGATGGCAAGATTTATCAGCGCCCCTTCGGTGGGCATATGAGCGATTATGGTAAGGCGCCTGTACCACGCGCCTGTGCTGCGGCTGACCGTACCGGCCATGCCATTTTGCACACGCTGTATCAGCAGTGCCTCAAGCACAATGTTGAATTCTTCGTCGAATATTTTGCCATTGACCTCATCATGGATGAGGAAGGTGAATGCCGTGGCGTGATGGCCTGGTGCCAGGATGATGGCACAATCCACCGTTTCAACGCCAAGATGGTTGTGCTGGCTACCGGCGGTTATGGCCGTGCGTACCAGTCCTGCACCTCTGCCCATACCTGTACGGGTGATGGTAACGGTATGGCCATGCGTGCGGGTATTCCTACGCAGGATATGGAATTTGTGCAGTTCCACCCCACCGGCATCTATCCAGCAGGCTGCCTGCTGACAGAAGGCTGCCGTGGTGAAGGTGGTTATCTGACCAACTCCGAAGGCGAACGCTTTATGGAGCGTTATGCGCCAACGGCCAAGGATCTGGCCTCGCGCGATGTGGTTTCTCGCGCCATGACAATCGAGATCAAGGAAGGCCGTGGTTGTGGTCCGAAAAAAGACCACATCATGATGCACCTTGAGCACCTTGGGTCTGATCTTCTGCACCAGCGTTTGCCGGGTATTATTGAAACGGCACGCATCTTTGCCGGTGTGGACGTGACCAAGGAGCCCGTGCCGGTTCTGCCAACCGTGCATTATAATATGGGTGGTATTCCCACCAATATTCATGGTGAAGTAGTGCGCCCAACTCCGGATAACCCGGATGCAGTTGTGCCGGGCCTGATGGCTGTGGGTGAAGCAGCTTGTGTTTCCGTGCATGGTGCAAACCGTTTGGGCACAAACTCTCTGCTGGATCTTATCGTGTTTGGCCGTGCAGCCTCCCGTCGTGCTGCGGAAGTGGTGAAGCCAACAGACTTTACCCGTCCGCTACCTGCTGGTGCTGGTGAAGCTGCACTGGATCGGCTGGACCGGCTGCGTTACGCCAAGGGTGGCACCAAGGTTTCTGCCCTGCGTGAGCGCTTGCAGCGTGATATGCAAACACATGCCGCTGTGTTCCGTACGCAGGAAAGCCTGCAGGAAGGCGTGGACAAGATTCGCGATATCTGGACCGGCGTGAGCGATATCTCTGTGGCAGATTCCTCCCTGATCTGGAACAGCGATCTGATGGAAGCGCTGGAGTTTGAAAACCTGCTGGCAAACGCCACTGTCACGCTGGAAAGCGGCCTTGCACGGCATGAAAGCCGTGGGGCACACGCGCGGGATGATTATCCTAACCGTGATGACAAGGAATGGCTCAAGCATTCCGTATCGTGGCTGGATGACAAGGGCGGCGTGAAGCTGACCTACCGTCCGGTGCATATGAAGACCCTGACCGATGATGTGCAGGTCTTCCCACCCAAAAAGCGCGTTTACTGAGTTATCGGAACGAACGGGCGATAAAGGGAGGCGAACATGGTTGAACTCAGACTGCCGCGCAACAGCACGATCGGGAAAGGTAAAACCTTTCCCGCACCAGCCGGTGCAAAAAATGTCAGAACATTCCGGATTTATCGTTGGACCCCGGATGATGACAAAAACCCGGTTATTGATAGCTATGAACTTGATCTGGATACTATCGGGCCAATGGTGCTGGATGCCATCATCCATATCAAGAACGAAATAGACCCCACACTGACATTCCGGCGCTCTTGCCGTGAAGGAATTTGTGGGTCCTGCGCCATGAACATTGATGGGGAAAACACGCTTGCGTGCCTGAAACCCATCAAGGACATCAAAGGCGATGTGCGCATCTATCCGCTGCCGCATATGCCAATTGTAAAAGATCTGGTGTCCAATCTGGATGGTGCTTATGCGCAGTTGCGCTCTATCCAGCCTTGGATGCAGGCAGACAGTGCTCCTCCGCCAGATTCCGAACGGAAGCAGAGCATTGAGGAACGTGCCAAGCTGGACGGGATGTGGGAATGCATTCTGTGCTTCTGCTGCACAACATCCTGCCCATCCTATTGGTGGAATGGGGACAAGTATCTAGGCCCAGCCGTTCTTCTGGCAGCGTATCGTTGGATTGCTGATAGCCGCGATGAACATACGGGTGACCGTCTGGATGGGCTGGAAGATACCTTCAAACTGTATGCCTGCCGTACCATCATGAACTGCACCCAGACATGCCCGAAGGGTCTGAACCCGGCCAAGGCCATTGGGCGTATCAAGGAACTGCAACTGGAACGGAAAGTCTGATTTTTCGTCTTTCCAGGCAGTCGATTTACAAAAAACCCGGTATGGCTTTGCCCTGCCGGGTTTTTTGTAACCCAAGCGAAGATACTTCATCTTCCTGCCCTTCTGCATTGACGGCAGCAAAGGAAGGTGGAACATGAAACCTGCTAGAAGACGATCTGTTTGGTAGTGAGGTTTTTCGTGTTTGACGGCCATCTTTCTTCATCATCTGGCCGTGCGCGGGCCTGGACTGACAGCCTGTTTGTAGATCACGCCATTTTCCGCCTGATGTGGACGAATTTTCACGCGGTTATTCCGGGCAAAGTATATCGGTGTAACCACCCCACCCCAGCGCGCTTGAAAAGAGCCATGGAACGGTTGGGCTTGCGTACGCTGGTGAACTTACGTGGGCATAGAAAATGCGGGTCTGATGCCCTCTCTCGCAATGCTGCACGCGGCCTTGGTTTGCACCATGTAGATATGGCGTTTGAAAGCCGTGGTGCGCCCCATAAGGATAGAATTCTGCGTTTTGCGGATATGTACCAGAAGCTGGATTTTCCAATGCTGATGCATTGTAAATCGGGCGCAGATCGCGCCGGTTTGGCGTCTGGCTTGGTGGTGCTGTTTGAAGGTGGATCTGCCCAACAGGCGCTTAAGGAACTGTCTTGGAAATACGGGCATTTCCGGAGTTCTCGCACAGGTATTCTGGATGCATTTTTCCTGCATTATCAGGCGGAGGGAGAAGGTCGCATGCCTTTTCTTGAATGGGTGCGGAATGAATATGATGAGCACGCGCTAAAAGAAGAGTTTGTGGCAAATAAGCTTTCTTCTTTTCTGACAGATCAGGTTTTGCGGCGCGAATAGGTGCGGTAAAAAAGATCACGGTTTCCATGATCCTTTTTAATTGCAGGGCCTGATACTGAATGGTTCCTCATAAACCTGTGCCTGTTCTGGCCGTTGTGGCTGCATTGCTTTCTTGGGCATGTGCATATCCGGTTGTGCGGCTGGCACTTCCTTTTTTTGCACCTGTTCCGTTAGCTGCGGCCCGTTATATGGTGGCTGCGTGCCTTGTTGTGTGCTGGTTGTGTGTAAAGCGCCCAGCATTACCGCGACTAAAAGATATTCCACGATTTTTGGCGTGTGGCGGCATTGGCATTGCGCTTTACAATATTCTTTTCAATACGGGTGAACAGACAGTTTCTGCTGGCGCAGCCAGTCTGTTGTTGAATACAGCCCCTTTTTTAGCCGCTATTGCCGCTGTTCTGTTCTTGAACGAACGACTGACTGTGTGGGGGTGGCTGGGTTCTCTCATCAGCTTTACCGGTGTGGTGATTATTGGGAGCGGCCAACCCGGCGGGTTAGGTTTCGGTTCTGGCACCACGGTTATGCTGGCAGCAGCTTTATGCTCTGCAACATACTATCTGCTCCAACGGCCTTTGGTAACGCGCTACGGAGCGTTGGTGACTACGGCTTATATTTTGCTAATTGGCGCAGGTCTGCTTCTGCCGTGGCTTCCCAGTGCCATAAACACGCATAATGGTTGGCCAGCTTGGGCGTTGGTTGGGGTGTTGGGGGTGTTCCCGTCTATTCTGGGGTATGGCGCCTGGGCGCATGTGGTAGGGCAGGTGGGTGTCGCTCGTTCTTCCGGCTTGTTATATTTGCTTTCTCCCACAACGCTTCTGCTGGCGTTTGTGTTGGTGAGAGAAGTGCCAAATGCGCGCACCCTTATTGGTGGGTGTATTGTTATGGCGGGTGTTGGGTTGATGCAAATGTACGGGCATCCACGCCCGCAGTTGAAAGCTGAAAAGACAGCATAAAAAAAACCACTCCAGACACAAGGTCTGAAGTGGTTTTGCAAGAATAGAACTTTAAAACCGTGCTTAGATTGGCAGGGTTTTTTCCAGTGTTGTGCTGATAGCTGTCAGGCCGGGAAGCACCTTGCCTTCCAGCCATTCCAGAAAAGCCCCGCCTGCGGTGGATACATAAGACATCTTATGCAGCACACCCGCATGCCGCAGGGCGGAAACAGTATCTCCACCACCGGCTACGGTTTTCAGTTTGCCTTCCTGCGTCAGTTGGGCAGCAGCCTGAGCAACAGCATTTGTGCCTTCATCAAACGGAGGCAGTTCAAACACGCCCAAAGGCCCGTTCCAGACCAGCGTTTTCAAACCAGCAAGTTTGCTTTGCAGCAGCTTTACGGTTTCTGGTCCAACGTCTAGTGCCATCCAGCCATCAGGAATGGCCGTTACAGGCACAACCTGTGTGGGTGCTCCTGCAATAAAATCTTCCGAAATCACAACATCTACCGGAAGGATCAGATCGCAGTTTTTGGCTTTGGCCTGTTCCATAATCGTGCGTGCTGTATCCAGCATGTCTTTTTCGATCAGGGATTTGCCAACCTGTAGGCCCTTGGCAGCCAAAAACGTGTTGGCCATGGCGCCACCAATAGCCAGCATGTCCACCTTTGCCAGCATATTTTCAAGCAGCTGAAGTTTGGTGGAAATTTTTGCGCCGCCCACAATAGCCCCAACAGGCCGTTCCGGATTTTCCAGCGCAGCATATAGAGCTTCCAGCTCTGCCTGCATCAATCGGCCACCATAAGATGGCAGATGGGCTGCAACGCCAGCGGTAGAAGCATGTGCACGGTGCGCGGCAGAAAAGGCATCGTTCACATACACATCGCCAAGGCTGGCGAGGGCTGCGGACAAGCCTGCATCGTTCTTTTCTTCACCCGGCTGAAAGCGCGTGTTTTCCAACAGCAGGATGTCTCCATCCTGCATGGAGCGCGCAGCGGCTTCGGCATCCGGGCCAATGCAATCATGCGCAAAGCTGACAGGCCGCCCCAAAGCTGTGGCCAGAGCCGTAGCAATGGGCTGGAGCGACATATCCGGCACCACCTTGCCTTTTGGCCGGTCAAAATGGCTGAGCAGAATAACCCGCCCGCCTTTTTCAGCCAGTTCGCGAATGGTGGGCACAACACGTTCAATACGTGTTTCGTCTGTAACCTTCCCGTCCTTCATGGGCACGTTCAGGTCCACACGCAGCAGAATACGTTTGCCCTTGGGGTCAAGCGTATCCAGCGTGCTGAAAGGAAGTTCTGCCATTACAGGCTTCCGAACAGAGCTGCTGTATCAGACATGCGGTTGGAGAAGCCCCATTCGTTATCGTACCAGGAGCAGACACGAACAAGTTTGCCACCATCTACCAATGCGGTCTGTGTTGCATCGAATGTTGAAGATGCCAGTGCATGGTTGAAATCAGAACTGACGAGCGGTGCATCAGAATACGCCAGAGCGTTTTTCATCTTGCCGGAGTCGACAACGGCTTTGATGGCGTTGTTGACGTCTTCAACTGAAGCCGGTGTGTTTTTAGGCACAAAGTCCAGAGAAACGATGGAAACATTGGCGGTAGGAACACGAATGGCGGTGCCATCCAGCTTGCCTTTAAGCTGTGGCAGAACCAGACCAACAGCGCGGGCTGCACCGGTAGAGGTCGGGATCATGTTCAGGCCAGCTGCGCGGGCGCGGCGCAGATCCTTGTGCAGCGTGTCTACCGTGCGCTGATCACCCGTGTAGGAATGAATGGTGACCATGTAGCCACGTTCAATCCCGAACGCATCTTCCAGCACCTTGGCCATTGGGGCCAGACAGTTGGTGGTGCAGGATGCATTGGAAATCACGGTCATGTCCGGTGTCAGTACATCCTGGTTCACACCGTAAACAATGGTGGCATCCACATCTGTAGCTGGTGCGGAAATAACCACCTTACGTGCGCCAGCTGTAAGCAGCGGCTGTGCTTTTTCCTTGGAGGTAAACAGGCCCGTGCATTCCATGGCCACGTCAACGCCCTGAAAAGGAACCTTGGAGGGATCACGTTCCGCAGAAACGGTAATGGGGTCCCATGTGCGACCGTTGGCGGTGACAATAATTTTGTTGCCATCCACCCGGATATCAGCAGGCAGGCGACCATGCACGCTGTCATAGCTTAACAGATGGGCATTGGCTTCTACGCTGCCCAGATCATTGATAGCTACCGGCACAACATCGGTGCGTCCGCTTTCAATAATGCCGCGCAGCACAAGGCGGCCGATGCGTCCGAAGCCATTGATAGCGATTTTGACTGCCATGGTTTTCTTTCTCCGTTCTGTCGTTCTGTGATCTTGTACGATCTTCTTATTGTTACAACGGCTCCCGCTCTTGCTGGCGGGAGGTAGGTGATGGCGCCTGAAGGAACCTTTCTTCTATGGCGCCGGATGTACGCAAGTGTTTTAAAACCCGCGCACAAATCGCTCCGGCAGTAATGCCAAAACGTTCATACACCGCGTTGGCAGGTGCGGATACGCCAAAATCATCCATACCAACGAAAAATCCTTGGCTGCCTAGCCAGCGTTCCCATCCAAAGCCAGAGGCAGCTTCAATTCCCACACGCAGCACATCTGTGCCCAGAATGGCAGTTTTGTAAGCTTCTGGTTGGTTGGAAAACACTTCCCAACAGGGAATGGAAACAACAGCGGCCTGCACGCCATGTTGCCGCAAGAGCTGCTCCGTCTCCAATGCAATGCTCACTTCTGGGCCAGAAGCCATAAGGGTGACATGCCGCGTAGCACTGCCGTGCAGAATGTATCCTCCGCGTGCGGCAGATCCCTGCATGGGCACAGCATAGGAATGTTCGGGCGGGTTGGGGCAGAGCATGATAACAGCCGGGCCAGATTGCCAGCGGATGGCTGCCTTCCAGCAGGCAAAGGCTTCCTGTGCGTTTGCGGGCCGAAAAACGGCCAGATGCGGCATGGCGCGCAGGCTGGCAAGTTGTTCCACCGGTTGCCAGCTTGCACCATCATGGCTGAGGGCCAGCCCATCATCTGTTAAAAGATAGATAATTTTCTGGCGCATCAGCGCAGCCATACGGAGTGCGGCGCGCATACGGTCCACCGTAATCATACTGGCAATGCCGCAAGGTAAAATGCCGCCATGCAAGGACATGCCATTTAACATTCCGGCCATACCATGTTCCTGAATATTACATGGCCAGTCTGGTTGAATGTGCGCTGCCGCAGAGGTGCGAGGCAATGCAGATGTTGCGGTTAAAACTGTAAGCTCTGGCAAAAGGGCAGAAAGCGTATGCAGGCTGGTTATGGCGGCTTGCTGGGTGGAGGCCTGATGTGTGGGCTGCATGGCGCGGCGGCACAGCCGGCTCCAGTCCTCCATGAGCAAGCTCGGTAAGGTGTTAGCAGTTTCACGCTCAAAAGCTGTGCGCAGGCGATGTCTGGCCAGCCGTTTAAGCCATGAACGGTATGCTGTGGCGCCGCGTCGGGCTGTTGGGCTCCACGGGCCTGTCAGTTCCTCTTCTGGTGATAGGCATGGTTGAGGACGAAAGGTTTGCGGGCTTTCAGGCGGCATGCAGGCAATAAGTGTTGGTTTTTTAGCCCGCAAGGTGGCCGCTAGAGCACCGTTGATGGCGCTTAACTGTGATGCATCTACTTTACGGATGCTCCACCCTGATGCGCTAAAACGCGCCAGAGAGTTTGAGAACTCGGTTCTATCTGCTCCCGGCGTGGGGCTGACGAGAACAGCAAGTTGGGTCAGGCCAAAACGACCGGCAAGCTGCGCGGCTTCCATGGCAACGCCAGTGGCCAAATCTCCATCGCGCGCCAGCACCCATGTCCGGTGGTTGACCAATGAACGCCCATAGCGTTTTGCCAGAAGGTGTTCTGCAAGTGCCATACCAGCCGCAGCTGCGATGCCTTGCCCAGCAGGGCCAGGGGCGGTTTCTACGCCCGGATGCATGCCATATTCCAAAGGGGACTCGGAAAACGCGTAAGTGCCGCTAAGGTGCAGCATGGCCTGCAATAAAGGGTGCAGGGTGGCGGAGGGCACAACAAATCTGTCCCGGTCCGGCCAATCGGGGTGTGCTGGATCAAAACGCAGCACGCGGCACCATAGTGCCGTAACAGGCAGGCAAAGTGTTTGCAGTAGCGCCAGATGCGCAGAATTTCTGGCTTTCCCTAAAAGCAGGCGAGCCGCCGCACATAGGCGCAGCACAACTGTATCCTGCGCAGGCAGGGCTGTCGCAGGGGAGGTAAATGGATGCTCTATGAGTGTGGCCTGTGCCATTGGAAAGAGAGTGTGGAACGAAATTTTGCTGCTGAAAAGGGTAAGAAAAGGCCCAAAGGACTTGCACACGGTGCAGGAGAGCGCGAAAGAAACAGAAATGGCTTTGTAAAGCCATGTTGAATTGCCATTACACGTTCTGGTGGAGAACTGTCCTGTTATGCTGCCCGTTTCCCAAGTGATAGAAAAAGGGTCTTTTCTCCGTGTTGTTGTTGCGGGGTGCGTGCTGGTTGGCATGACAGGCTGCAAGCTGGTTGATCAAAAAACCTTCAACCCGAACGCAGGTGTGGCACCCAAGCCGTATATTCCGCCGCCGCCGCCGGGTCCGCCGCCTGTGCCGCCGTTGATTGAGCTGGCAGCAGGTACCCCTGCATCGCAGTGGGAAGGACCGGTTGATCAGATCACGCGTCTTGCCCTTAGCCGCAAACCTGATGTTCTGTTTGTTGTCAGATGTCTGGTGCCGCCACAGGCCAATGCAGATGCGGAACAATCTTCCCTGATGAACTTGGTGCAGGGTGATGGCCGCGCCGTGTTGCAGGAAATGATTAACGCCGGAGCATCGGAAGCGCAGGTGGAAATGTCCGCTATGCCGGATTCTTCCGTGACGAAACCGGTTGTGCGGGTGTATGTGCGGTAAAGCAGCACTATATACACAAACGTGTGAACACACAGGCCAGACGGCCGATGGGTACGCGCCATGCCCCGACCGTTTCTGACGAGAAGCGAGGAGAAAGTTAGCGTGGGAGCGATAAAAAACGCCCGCCATCCTTTTTATGATCACTGCCATCAGGCGCTGGATCAGATCAAACATCAGGGGCGTTACAGAACCTTTACGCCATTGGCCCGTCAGGCAGAGCGCTTTCCTTTGTATGAAGAGGCCGTGCGTGATCTGCCGCAAGGGCGTGAAGTTATTGTATGGTCAACCAATGACTATCTGGGCATGGGCGTTGTGCCGGAGGTGCAGGACGCTGCTATCGCCGCCATTCGGGAACATGGGGCTGGCGCAGGTGGTACGCGTAATATTGCAGGCACAAGCCCGCTGCATACGCAGTTGGAAGCAGAACTGGCTTCCTTGCACGGTAAGGAAGCTGGGCTACTGTTTATTTCTGGCTATGTTTCCAACCAGGCCAGCCTGCAAACTATTCTGACATCCATGCCAGGTTGGATCTGTTTTTCAGACCGGCTGAATCATGCATCCATGATTGCAGGCATCAAAGGTGCTCGCGGGTCTCAGACAGTCATTTACGAACATAATGACCTGAAAGATCTGGAAGAAAAATTGGCGGCAGCGCCAAAAGATGCTCCCAAGCTGATCGCGTTTGAGAGCGTTTATTCCATGGACGGTGATATTTCCGATATCGCCGGAACCTGTGCGCTTGCCCGTAAATATAATGCGCTGACCTATCTGGATGAAGTACATGCCGTGGGCCTGTACGGTCAGGAAGGCGGCGGTGTTTCCCAGCGCGATGGTGTGGCCGATCAGGTTGATATTATCGAAGGCACACTGGCCAAGGGCTTTGGTGTGCATGGCGGTTACATTACAGCTTCTGCTGAGATTGTAGATTTTCTGCGCTCTACAGCTTCCGGGTTCATCTTCACTACAGCACTGCCGCCACCGGTTGTGGCAGGGGCGCTTGCCAGTGTGCGCAAGGTGCGTGCGGAAAACTGGCGGCGTGAATCTATTTTTGAGCGCGTGAATACGTTCCGCCACCGCCTGCGGGCTGCCGGTGTGCCATTTACCATGACACCCAGCCATATTGTGCCCATTCCCATTGGTGATGCAGAGCGTTGCAAGCGCATCTGCCGCCGCTTGCTGACAGAGTATGGGCACTACGCAACCCCCATCAATTATCCGACTGTGCCGCAGGGCACGGAGCGTCTGCGCCTTACGCCGGGGCCGTTCCACACGGATGAGATGATGGATGACTTGATTAATGCGCTGGGTGTTCTGCTGCGTGAAGAAGGCATTATGCCAGCACGTCAGGCAGCCTGCTCGGCCGCGTAAAAAGCATTTCTGGTGGGTGCGGGTTTTAACGCACCCACCAAACAGGATTAGTGGCTGCTTTTCAGCTTATCCACGGCAGCTTTAAGTTCAGATAAAGAAACAGCACCGGGGATAATGGCCTGATCCCCAATAATGAAGGTAGGCGTTCCTTCCAGATTGATGGAGCGGGCCAGAGCAACATTTTTTGCCAGCGCTGTGGTGACGGCCGAACTTTTCATGTCCTTCACCAGCTTATCCGTATCCAGCCCGGCTTGCCGTGCTGCATTCCGGATTCGATCCATCCCAGGGGCAGAAGAATCCGTCATCAGGATTTTTTGGAACGGAATGTATTTGCCCTGCAAGCCAGCAGCCATAATGGCCTGTGCATCCAGCGTGCTGTTTGGCCCAAGAACAGGAATAACTTTTTCCACCAGTCTTAGGTCTGGTTCTGCGGCAACAAGTGCATCCAGATCATCCAGCACCTTACGGCAGTAAGGGCAGCGTGGGTCATAAAACTCCACTACATTCAGGGTACCCTGCGGGTTCCCCAACACCACATCAGTAGAGCTGCCACCAAAAAGCGGTTTGTTATGGCGAACCAGGTCGAGCGCAGAGGCACTTGTCTGCGCTGCGGCCTGATTTTGCAGGGAGGCAATCGCATCCGACAGAATGGAGGGGTCGGTTTTCAGGGCGTTGCGCATGATGTTGACGATTTCGGCGCGCTGGGCAGGTGTAAAGCTGCTATCTGCTGCACGTACCGGCGCGGAGTCCGCACAAAACAGAGCGGCAGCCAGTGCCCCAGCGCCCGCTGTAAGGCGGAAGAAAGATTTCAGATTCTGCATGGTGTCCTTGTCCATAAACTGGAATGGTATGGCACGTGCGGTCATTACGGCAAGGTTGGGCTGTTGCTGCCCGCCGTAAAGCAGGTTAATCCAGAGAGATACCATCCAGACGACTGCCCGCCGGACGGGCCCAGTAGTGGAGAAAGCAAGGCGTGGCCGCCCGTTCTATTATTCCCCGTTTTACGCGGTTTAAAACCGTGCTTTCTGGTTCTCGCAAGCGTGCGGGGGCTTTGGCTCTTGCTCTTACCTCTGTTCTGCCAGCCTGTAGTTCTGGCAGCCATATCGCACAGCCGGTGGAAACCGGGTTTGTGGGAGAAGTTGTGGCGGATGAACCGCAGGCCGTTTTGGTGGGGCGCGATGTTCTGGCCAAAGGGGGCAATGCAGCCGATGCTGCGGCAGCCCTTGGGCTCGCTCTTTCTGTTACGCTGCCTTCCCGCGCATCTTTGGGTGGCGGTGGTGCCTGTCTGGCATGGAAGCCGGGTGATAGTGCTGGGCAAGCTTTTGTGTTTCTGCCCAGAGCCGGGTTGAATGATGCCGGGGCAGATCGCCCCGCTTCTGTGCCCATGCTGGCCCGTGGCCTGTATTTGATGCAGCTGCGTTATGGCAGTGTGGATTTTGCTGATCTGCTGTTGCCGGCCCGTAATCTGGCTTCCCGCGGGGTGCCGGTAGGCGGATTGTTGGCCTCTGACCTTGCTGCTGTTCAGGCACCCTTGCTGGCAGATGAAAGAACCCGTGCCATTTTTGGTAATGCCAACGGTAACGTGCTGGTGGCGGATGACGTGATGGTGCAAACACGTTTGGCAGGTGCGCTGGAGCGGATGCGCATTGCTGGTGTGGGTGATCTTTATGCTGGAGCCTTGGGCCAGACATTTGCCGATGCCGCGCGTGTTGCAGGTGCCGGGCTAACAACGCTGGATTTGCGCGCGGCTGTTCCCGTGGCGGCCCAGCCGCTTACAGCACGCGTTGATGGTGTTGATATCAGCTTTCTGCCACCGCCTGCAGATGGCGGGTTTGGTATGGCTGCTGCATACCTCTCCAATGTGGGGCAGAATGGCGGTCGTGTAAGGGCCGAAACGGCAGTATCTGGTTGGCGTGCCCGACAAGGTGCAAAAGGGGCGGCCACCAGTATTGCAGATGCACAGGCTCTTCTGAACTCTGGCCATATTCCTGCTGGCTCTGTTCTGCCAGCCTTGCCTGCTTCTACATCTTTTGTGGTGACGGATAGGCAGGGGGAATCTGTTGGCTGTGCATTCACCATGAACAATCTGTTTGGTACCGGGCGTATTGCTGGTTCCACAGGCATTATGCTGGGGGCTTCTCCGGTGCGGAAACCCCTGCCGCTTCTGCCTGTTGCCATTGCGCACCGCGGTAATAACCAGTTTCAGGCTGCGGCTACCGCATCTGGGCAGAATGTAGCGGCAGATACGGCAGCCGTTGCGTTGCAGGCTGCAATAGTGGGTAGTCGGCCACAGGTTACCAACGGTGTAGGCCGTGCCAATTTTGTGTCCTGCCCAGCCGGCTTGCCGGGCGATGGCAGCAAATGCTTTGGTTGGACAGACCCCAGAGGGTTCGGGCTAGCTCTTTCTTCCGATCATGGGAAAAAGAGCTGATAATTTTCAGAATCTTAAAAGATGGCAGCTTAATCTCACGCTGCCATCTTGAAAAGTTGCCAATTTGTTCTTAATAGAACAGTGAGAGATGGCAACAGTAGCAAAAAGTTTTCATAAAGCGGTTACCCGGTACATTCGTTGCTGCCGCAGGGGCTTTATGGCAGGAATTAAACGCATAATCTTTCGTGCATGGTGCGTTATGCACATTCAAGGGCCTTACATACATCTGGCAGTCCGGCCCACAGGAAGGGAATGGTAAAAATGGATAAGGCAAAGGCTCTCGAAGGCGCGCTGGGGCAGATTGAACGTGCTTTTGGCAAGGGTTCTGTCATGCGCTTGGGGCAGCGGCCCAAAGTAGAGGCAGATGTTATTCCTACAGGTTCCCTTGGGCTGGATATTGCGCTCGGAATTGGTGGGTTGCCCCGTGGGCGTGTGGTGGAAATTTACGGGCCAGAAAGTTCTGGTAAAACCACGCTTGCGCTCCATGCTATTGCAGAAGCGCAAAAACGTGACGGCACATGTGCTTTTATTGATGCCGAACATGCGCTGGACCCCAGTTATGCCAAAAAGCTGGGTGTGGACGTAGATAACCTGCTGATCAGCCAGCCAGATACGGGTGAACAGGCGCTGGAAATTGCAGATACACTTGTGCGATCCGGCGCGATTGATGTTCTGGTGGTGGATAGTGTTGCCGCATTGGTGCCACGTGCAGAACTGGAAGGGGATATGGGCGATAGCCATGTTGGTCTTCATGCACGTTTGATGAGCCAGGCGCTGCGTAAGCTTACAGGCACGGTGGCACGCTCCAATACTCTGATGATCTTTCTGAACCAGATCCGCCTGAAAATTGGTGTAATGTTTGGGAACCCGGAAACAACCACGGGTGGTAACGCCCTGAAGTTCTATTCTTCCGTGCGTATGGATATTCGCCGTATCGGGTCCATTAAGGACAAGGATGAGGTTACTGGTAACCAGACGCGCGTAAAGGTTGTTAAAAACAAAATGGCGCCGCCTTTCCGTCAGGTAGAGTTTGATATCATGTACGGTGAAGGTATCAGCAAGGTGGGTGAGCTGATTGACCTTGGCGTAAAAGCTGGTGTTGTCGAAAAATCCGGGGCTTGGTTTTCATACGATAGTCAGCGCATTGGGCAGGGGCGTGAAAACGCCAAACAGTTCCTGCGTGATCATCCAGAAATGGCCGCAGATATCGAACGCCGTGTGCGTGAACACGCCGGTGTTGTTGCCGAGGCCATGATGGTGGCACCAGAACACCAAGAAGGTGACTGAACTTCTTTAATTTATAGCGCGGTAAAGCAGGCGGGCTTGTGCATCATAAGATGCCAGCACCGCCTGTTCTGCTTTATTGGTGGGCGCATCCGTAAAACCTGCTTTTTGCCAAAAGCCAATGGCGTGGCAGGTAGATGTTAAGAGAAGAGTGTGCAGATTATGCCTGCGGGCTGTTTGCTCTGCCAATACTAAAGCCTGTTGTGCAAAACCTTGCCCTCTTACTGTGGGGGACAGGGCAAGATCATGAATATACCAACTGTCTGCCTGATTAGGCAGAGTATGCAGCAAAGTATTTAATGGCGGGGAAACAAGGCCTTGCCATGGGTGGCTTATCAGATAGCCAAGCACTTCTTTATCTCGTACAAGAGAAAAGCAGCCACTGGGTGCAAGTTTCAGGCGTTCTTCAAAAACAGCCAGATCTTCCATGTAATCAGGATGAACACGGGCAGCTAATGTCATAACACCGGTAAGATCATCTGGTGTCATGGCACGCCAAGTGGTATCTGCGCTGGGAGTCATATAGAATTTCCGTTTTTTCCTTATACAGTTATTCAACTCAAAGGCTGATAACTGGAAAAGTGGGTAGGCATGACGGCACGAGTAAGACTGACATTGCGGCTAGATGCAGATGGTAAGCCTGCGTTGGGGCACGGCAAGATACATCTTCTGGAAAAGTTGGAAGAAACGGGTTCCATTTCAGCGGCAGGGCGTGCCATGGGCATGTCTTATCGTCGTACATGGCTGTTGGTAGATAATCTGAACCAGCTTTTTAAGGAACCTCTGGTTATCACACGTCCCGGTGGGGGCGGTGGGGCTTTCCTTACGCCCACAGGTAAAGCGGTTGTCACCCTGTATCGTCAGATTGAAGATAAGGCTGCTCAGGCAGCCAGTTCCGATATGGCGGAACTGGAAAGTTTATTGTCTGTGTGCCCACAAAAAACCTCACCAGAATGAGATGGGTCTCTTCAGAGCAATGAAAAAACCATCCCATAAAATTTAGCAAAAGAACGGGAGACAGACGTGTCAGCAAATGTGCAGCGACGTGATGTAATCAAGGCAGGGGCGGGTGCTACTCTGGCTTCGCTGGTAGGGGGTGCCATTGGGCGGGCGCACGCCGAAGGGCTGGTAAGTGCCACAGGCGCATTTGATGATAACACAGTTGCGCAGATTGCTCGCAGGCTGGCAAACGGGGCTTACAAGGCGCCAGACCAGACGTTACCAAAGGCACTTTCCAACCTGAATTTTGATCAGTTCCGGAGCATTGCCTATCGCCCGGACCGTGCCTTGTGGGCTGGTGATAATCTGGGTTTTGATGTGGAATTTTATCCGCGTGGTTTTTTATACAAGCCGCGGATCGAAATTTACGAAGTGCAAAACGGGCAGGCTGCGGCTGTCCCTTACTCTCCAGACTTGTTTACATATGCAGATTCTTCTTTGCGGGTAGATGATAATCTGGGTTTTGCTGGTTTGCGCCTGCGTGCTCCAATTAACACCCCCGGAGTGATGGAAGAGTTCTGTGTTTTTCTGGGGGCATCGTATTTCCGTGCAGTCGGTAAAGACCAGATTTACGGGCTTTCTGCACGCGGTTTTGCCGATGGTACGGGGGACCCTAAAGGTGAGGAATTTGCGCTTTTCCGTGCTTTCTGGTTGGAAAAACCTCAGCCTGGCGTGCAGTCTGTTGTCATTCATGCGCTGTTAGATAGCCCATCTCTTACAGGGGCTTTTCGTTTTACTATCCGCCCAGGTGAGAGCACGGTGTTTGATGTGCAATCCACATTATTCCCACGCACTAAAATAGAACAATCTGGCATCGCGCCACTGACGGGCATGTTCTATTTTGACGGGAACGATCGCAATCACATTGATGACTGGCGCCCTGCTGCGCATGATAGCGAAGCCCTGCAAATGTGGACAGGTGCAGACCAACAGCTTTATCGGCCATTGCGTAATCCGCTTGATCTCCAGTTTTCAACATTCTCCGATACCTCTCCGCGCGGTTTCGGGTTAATGCAGCGCAGGCGCTCTTTTCATGATTATGAAGATCTGGCCTTGCATTATGAAAAGCGTCCTTCCCTATGGATTGAGCCTATTGGAGATTGGGGTTCGGGTTGGGTAGATCTGGTGGAAATTCCCACGCCTAATGAAGTGAACGATAATATTGTTGCCTTCTGGCGGCCTAAGGAACCCCTGCAGGCAGGCAAGGAATACAGCTTTACCTATCGCATGTACTGGGGGTGGGATGCTCCTTTCCCCACTCCACTGGCGCGTATTGGAGCCACACGTGTTGGCGCTGTGGTGGATGATAAAACTGCCCGCTTCTTTGCTATAGATTTTGTGGGAGCACCTTTCGAGCACCTGCCAAAGGACATGCATTTTCACGTTTCTCCCCAAGCATCTGCGGGCACAATTCGTAATGTTGTTGTAGAGCCAAATCCGGAAATCAACGGGTGGCGCACAACATTTGAGTTTGTGCCGGGTGATGCCAAGGTGGCAGATCTAAGCTGCGCGTTGGAAACGGATGCCGGGCCAGTATCCGAACAGTGGTTGTACCGATGGACGCCGTAAACATGCCGGATTCTACACAAATGTTTCGTGCTCTCCCTTCAGAATCTCCGTTGGATATGCCGGTGCAGGATTTTCATGCTGCACCCAATATGGCATGGCGTGGCCGCACGCCTATTACCTCTCCGCGGAATATTGTGTTGCGTCGACTGGCTGTTATTGGCTCAGCCTTGCTGCTAACGGCCTATGGGGCATGGCGCACACATAAAGTGATGGATGAGGCAGGTGTTTCCACCTTGGGTGTGATCATGCTGCTGCTGTTTATTGCTTTGTTTATGTGGATTGCACTGGCATTCACATCTTCGGTTGCCGGGTTCTGTTCTCTGGTTGCGCATGGAGGGCTTGGACTGGGGATTAGCAAGTCTGGCCCTTTGCCTCAGCTTGCGCGGCGCAACGCCGTTTTGCTGCCCACGTATAATGAGCCTCCTCGTCGCGTTATGGCGGGGCTGAAAGCCATTTACGATAGTTTGCAGGAAACGGGAGAACTGGCTGCGTTCGATTTCTTTATTTTATCGGACACTACAAACCCGGATGTGTGGGTAGAGGAAGAAGCTGCATTTCTGGCGCTGCGTGAAGAAACTGGCGGATATGATCATATCTTTTACCGCCGCCGTCATAACAATGTGGAGCGTAAGGCAGGTAACCTAGGGGAATGGGTACGCCGCTTTGGCGGAGCGTATGACCACATGGTTACGTTGGATGCAGACTCCGTTATGTCTGGCGCTACGTTGGTGCGTATGGCCGCAGCAATGGAACGTAATCCCGGTGTAGGGCTGATACAGACACTTCCGGTTATTACTGGCGGCACAACACTGTTTGCACGTTTGCAGCAGTTTGCAGGCCGTGTGTATGGGCCAGTTATTGCATACGGTATTGCATGGTGGCATGGCTCAGAAGGAAATTACTGGGGCCATAATGCCATTATCCGCACACGCGCTTTTGCAGAGCAAGCGGGTATGCCGCATGTGCCGGGAAAGCCACCTTTTGGTGGGCATATTCTAAGCCATGACTTTGTAGAAGCTGCCCTGATGCGCCGTGGGGGCTGGGCCATTCATATGGTACCAGCGCTTGATGGTTCTTATGAGGAAAGCCCTCCATCTCTTACCGATGTTGCCATTCGTGATAGGCGTTGGTGCCAAGGCAATTTGCAGCACGTCAAGGTTCTGCCAACAAAGGGGCTGCATTGGGTTAGCCGGATGCACATGATTGTTGGCATCGGGGCTTATGTAACATCCCCCTTGTGGCTGGTATTTTTGCTAACAGGTATTCTCATTTCCTTGCAGGCTCATTTTGAGCGGCCTGAATATTTTGGTGAAACAAAGCTTCTTTATCCACACTGGCCACATGTTGACCCAGTGCAGGCGAAGTACGTGTTTATTGGCACCATGATTGTGCTGTTGGCACCAAAACTTCTCGCTTATATCGCGCTCTTGCTGGATAGAGAAAATTGCAAAGGGTGTGGTGGTGCCATACGTGCGGCAGGTTCCATATTGGTGGAAACGCTGATTGGTGGCTTGATTGCTCCAATAGCCATGCTGATTCAAACGCTCGGCGTATTTTCTATTCTCACAGGCCATGATTCCGGTTGGAATGCACAGCGGCGAGATGACGGCGGCGTACCGTTTATGGATATTGTGCGCCAATATGGGCGTTTTACCATTTTTGGTTTGTTGTTGGGTGCTGGAGCATGGGTTGTTTCTCCATCACTGTTTTTCTGGATGACACCTGTTTTGTTGGGTCTGGTTTTTTCCATTCCTCTGGTAGCGTTTACCAGCAGCCGTAATGTGGGCTTGGATTTTCGTAAAGCTGGCCTACTTCTGGTGCCAGAAGAAACCAACATGCCGGATGTTCTCAAAAAGGTAGAGCAAGACCGCGAAAGTGATGAGGCACCAGATCTTCCGGAAGATGCTTTGCGCGCTTTGCGGGCAGATGTAGGGCTGGCGCAGGCACATATGGCTATGCTGCCACCAGAACGCAAAGCTGGCGATCCTATTAATGCAGATCAGTTGGTGGGTTTGGTGAAGCTTTCAGAATCTCACACGGTTTCTGAAGTTGAACACAAGCTTACAGTCAAAGAAAAAGCTGCGGTGCTTGGCACGCGCAAAGGCGTGGAAAGCGTTCTGCAGCTTTCAGAGTAAATCTGACGTATTATGACGGGAAGCAAACAAAAACTCTTCCCGTCATTTTTAATGAATACGCTGGCCGCCTACCCATACTTCCTGCACGTGCAGGTTAGAATCCATCACAACAAAATCAGCACGTTTTCCGGTTTCCAGTGTACCGCGGTCATGCAGCCCCAGATAGTTTGCCGGATTGCGCGTTAAAAGCGCTACAGCTTCGTGCAGCGGTGTTCCGGTATTTATGGCATTACGCAGGGCGACATCCAGTGTCAGCACACTTCCTGCAAGGCTGCCATTTGGTAAGCGTGCCGTACCATTTTCTACAATCACGTCCTGCCCACCAAGCTGGCTTGGGCCATCTGGCAAGCCAGCAGCACGCATGGCATCGGTTACAAAAACAAGCCGCTCCGGCATAACGCGTTGCGCCAATTGGAATGTTGCTGGATGAATATGGTGTGTATCAAAAATCATCTCGGCATAGGCGTCACTGCACATCAAGGCTGTAACAGGGCCAGGGCGTCGGCTTTCAATAGGGGGCATAGCGTTAAAAAGATGCGTGCCGCCAGCCACACCACCAGCTTTGCAAATATGGCAAATAGCCTGATGGGCTTGTTCATAACTGGCAACGGTGTGGCCAAGGCTTACGCACACACCAGCTTTGGCAAAACTTTCCATGGCGGTTTGTGCGTGGGGTAGCTCTGGTGCCAATGTCACTACACGCACGCAGTTTGTGGCGAGGACTTCTGAAACTTTATCTGGGGTTGGTGGGATATTAAAAGGGGGCTGGGCACCAAGTTTATGGGGGCTCACAAAAGGCCCTTCCAGATGTGCGCCGTGTATCATGGGGCCATCGGGAATTTGTTGCCCGGTAACTTCAGCAATAGCCTGCAATGTGTTGATAACATCCGGCCAAGGGCTGGTGATTGTTGTGGGTAGTAATGTGGTTGTGCCATGCCGGGCATGAAACCTGCTGAGTGTATGAATGGCTTCTACACCATCCATAGTATCTGCCCCATCGCCACCGTGTATATGTCCGTCAATAAATCCCGGAAGAATATAGCGGTCCATTTCATGTTTGGTGGGCGCAATGTTCTGGATTGTGGTTTCGAAATTTATCTTTCCACTTACAACTGTATTGGAAAGTACAAGGTTTCCGGAAAGTTCTGTCATGTCATTTGGCCGTTAGAAGTTTGTGGTGTAGTTTTTTTTGAAAAACACAAAATAAATAAAGAAATTACAAAATAGCATATGCAGGACAGTGTAGAAAATGCTGCCTGAAACCCTATAATGGGTTTTAGCCACACAAAGCATTGCGGCAAAATGCCGCCTCCACAATATGCCATAACCAGCAATGCAGATACAAAAGAGGTTTTATTTTGAGTGGAATTCAAAACAGTTGGGAAAAGAGATGGAAATATCATGGAGTTTGAAAATCCAAGAAGTGCAATGCATGCAACGGATAGGTAGCCATGCGTCATGTATGCCAAAAGGCTTAGGGCAGAACCTGTAAAACAGGAAAGCATAAGGGCGCGCTCTTGGGATAAAACGCGGGGTACACATATCAACCCCGCCAGATATCCACAAAGCATACAAACAAGGGTAGCTGATGTAAAAAAGCTGGAGATATTTAATGGAATATGGAACCCAGATGCATAAGTGCCAATTGCGTCTCCTGCCAGAACTTCTACGCCAACGTAAAGAAACATGGCCATAACACCAAACCACAGGGTTGGGTTGAATTTCATTGGGGCGTTAATTTCTTTGTTGTTTGAAAATGGTGTTTTTATATCAGGCAAACTTGAAAATTTTATATACAAAGTGGTTAAAGCTAAAAGTGCAGCCATTCCTATATATGGCCAGTAAATTGTGGAAATGAATTGTTTTTGCAAAAGAGAATTTCTTTGCACCAAAGGCAAATCTCCAATATGCGGCATGGCAAATGCCGCCAAAGCAACAGGCGCTAAAATTCCTCCAACTTTGTTGCAAATGCCCATAATTGCAATGCGTTGTGCAGCGCGGTCTACGGGGCCTAAAAAACTTATGTAAGGGTTTACGGCAACCTGTAGAAGCGCCAACCCACTTCCCAGAATTAAAAATCCGCATAATGTGCCGGGGTAGGAGGGCACTTTCATAAATTGGCCTGTAACAATCATGCCTGCTGTCATAATGCTTAGGGCATATATCAGGCTTTGCCGCAGGCCTTGTTTTGTTACAATTCTGCCAGCCGGGATGGCGAATAAAAAGTAGGAAATATAAAAAACAAAAGGAACTAAAAATGCACTGATATCATCGAGAGAAAATGCAATTTTCACAAAGGATATCAGGGGGCCGTTCAACCAGGTTACAAAGCCGATTATAAAAAATAATATTGCAACCAGAACAAGAGGTGGCCAGCCATAAGGGCCCGCCGGGCAGGAAATGGCACGCCAGAAGGTGCGATTGTGCATGCCGGGCCAAGCCTTTCTGGATTTAAAGAAAAATCAGTTTGCTGAATCCGGCAGACTGTCAATTTTCTCACAGGTATGTGCCAACTCAGCAGATGGGTTGGGTGCTTCGCACAAGCGCTGCACATCTGGGGCGCACATTTCTATGGAATTTTCAAAATCAGATTCCAGCACATCTTCCGCA
The DNA here is from genome assembly GCF_000285275.1 of Acetobacter pasteurianus subsp. pasteurianus LMG 1262 = NBRC 106471. Taxonomy (GTDB): domain Bacteria; phylum Pseudomonadota; class Alphaproteobacteria; order Acetobacterales; family Acetobacteraceae; genus Acetobacter; species Acetobacter pasteurianus. The sequence goes on along the minus strand of NZ_CADO01000009.1, from coordinate 18,804 downwards.
ATAGCTAGATCCTGATCATGGGATCGAGCTTCTTCGGCTTTGAGCATATCCTGTGTTTTGTGCAGTTCTTTCAGGGCATCAATACAGGCCGGGCTGGCTGCTTCTGGTTTAAAATGTAGAACGGCCAGCTCTTTTTGCAGTTGCGCATTGGGCACGTTTGTACGGGGCGGCGGATCATCATCTGCGCGCGCTACTGCTGATGCAGCAAGAGAGCCCATAAAAAAGAGGGATGCCAAAGCAAATGGCCGAAAAAGCGGAGTGGAAGGGCGGAATAAAAACACGCGCAAAACTCTCTTAATACACAGGTCTGTGCTTCTGGGGTGTGCTGTTTTTAGCCTGTTCATGGCCAGAAGGTAAAGCAACGGGCTTTGGTGGCTACTACACAGGGTTGGCATACGCACCCATTTAGTGTTATGTAAAAAGCGGAAAGTCGGCAGTGGACGGATACCTTGCCAACCCGGTCAGATCCGGAAGGAAGCAGCCATGGTAAGTTTCGTCCGGGTCATTGTTCGGCTTTCCACCCGTTATTTTCCGCCAATGCGGCACGTGTTTCGCATATAAAACAAGGCGTGAACTTTTTCTTCGGGCAAGGCATGAGCGACAACACAGACGCGCAGCTTCCTCAGGATGAGGGACTCCCTAATCCTGAAATGGAAGGCCCCGGTCTGTTTGGTGATGAGCCAGCCCAACAGGCACCAGAACAGCTCCCCGCAACGCAGCAGGATCAGGCCGCATCGCCATACAGGGTGCTGGCCCGTAAATATCGCCCTACCACATTTGATGACCTGATTGGCCAGGAAGCAATGGTGCGCACGCTGCGTAATGCGTTTGCACTGGGGCGGGTGGCGCATGCGTTTATGCTTACAGGTGTGCGTGGTGTGGGCAAAACCACGACGGCCCGTATTATTGCGCGTGCCCTTAACTGTATTGGGCCAGATGGCAAAGGTGGCCCAACGGCAGATCCATGCGGTGTGTGTGCAAACTGCGTAGCCATCCTGAATGACCGGCACCCGGACGTGCTGGAAATGGATGCTGCCTCCCGCACGGGCGTGGATGATGTGCGCGAGATAATAGAGGCCACGCGTTTCCGCCCCATGCAGGGGCGCATGAAGGTTTTTATTATTGACGAAGTGCATATGCTTTCTCGCAATGCCTTCAATGCGCTGCTCAAAACGCTGGAAGAGCCGCCAGCACAAGTTACGTTTATTTTTGCCACCACAGAACTGCGGAAAGTGCCGGTAACGGTGCTTTCACGCTGCCAGCGGTTTGATTTGCGTCGTGTTCCGCAATCTGAACTGGTGGGGCTGTTTTCCTGCATTGCAGAAAAAGAACATGTGCGCCTGTCATCAGATGCACTGGCACTGGTGGCGCGGGCGGCTGATGGCTCGGTGCGTGATGGGCTTTCCTTGTTGGATCAGGCCATAGCGCAGGGCACGGGGCAGACTGATGCAGATGGCGTTATTGGCGCCACGGTTATCAGTGACATGCTGGGTTTGGCGGATCGGGAAGTGGTGTTCGATCTGCTGGAAGCCGTGCTGACTGGTAAGCCAGAGCAGGCTTTGGCGCTGCTGGATGCAGCATACGCACGTGGCGCAGATCCCGGCCTTGTGTTGGGGGATATGCTGGAACTGGTGCACACGGTTTCCCGCTTGCGCGCTGTGCCCAGCCTGCGCGATTCGGCAGATATGCCGGAAGCCGAGCGTGTGCGCGGCACGCATATGGCGGATACCTTTACAGTGCCGGTGCTTATGCGGGCGTGGCAGATGCTGGTAAAGGGGATGCAGGAAGTAGAAGCTGCATCTGATAGACGTGCTGCCGCAGATATGGTGCTTATTCGCCTATGCTACGTGGCGGATATGCCATCTCCAGAAGATTTAATAAAACGTCTTTCTGGGGCGGAAGGTTCTGCAGGGCAGGGAGGAACTGCGCCAAGTGTGGGTGCAAGTTCTGGAGCGCCTTCTGCTGGGACAACTTCTGCTGTGCTAGCCTCATCTGTTTCTGCAGGGCATCAGCCACCGCCGTTGCGTATGGTTAGTGGTGGGCAAAGTGTTTCTGCTGCCGTGCCAGTAGCGGCCCCGGTGCCTATGCCATCTGTTGAGCCGCAAGCTCTACCTCATCCGCGCACATGGCGAGAAGCCGTGGCTTTGGTGAAGGATCAGAAAGAAGCCATTCTGCATGGGCAGCTTCGGCATGCAGCGCATCTGGTGTCCTTTGCGCCCGGGCATATTGTGTTGCGGTTTGAGCAGCACGTGCCCGCTGGTGCCGCGCAAGAGCTTCGCAAAGTGTTGGACCGCGCCACGGGTATGTCTTGGCGGGTCGGCCTTTCGGAAGAAGAAGGCGAGCCTACGCTGGATGCGCAAGGCGCTGAGATCATCCAGTTTCGGCGTAAGGAAGCTGAAGCGCATCCGCTGGTAAAAGCCATTCTCAAGTTTTTCCCGGATGCGGAATTGGGCGAAGTGCGTGATCACGGTTTGGATGATTACGGCCTACCGCCAGAAGAACCTGTGCCCGAGCTGCTTTTTGCACCGCTGGATGCAGAGTTTCTGGATGATGATGAACGGCCCTATGATCCGGGCATGTCTCCAGACTGACTCCGGTGAGCAGGTAATGCACGCCCCTCAGGCTGTGTGGTGTGACATATAGCAACAGGCTGCCAGCAACAGGGCAGTTTGAGAATAAAGGGATAGTTGATGAAAAATCTTGCCTCATTGATGAAGCAGGCCACGCAGATGCAGTCCAAAATGGAAGCAATGCAGAGCACGCTGGAAGCCATGAACATTGAAGGTTCAGCTGGCGCAGGCATGGTGCAGGTTGTGCTGAGTGGTAAAGGGGACATGCGCTCCATTAAAATTGATCCCAAACTGGCAGATCCGGAAGAAATGGAAATGCTGCAGGATCTGATCGTGGCTGCCTGTGCAGATGCCCGCAAAAAGCTGGATGAAAAAGCCGCAGAAGAAATGCAGAAAGTGACCGGTGGCCTCAACCTGCCGCCCGGCATGAAACTGCCGTTCTGATACAGCGGAGCGAGTAACAGAATTGTCCGGTATGGGTGGGCAGGAAATAGAGCAGCTTATCCGGCTTTTGGGCCGGTTGCCGGGGTTTGGCCCGCGTTCTGCGCGCAGGGTTGCGCTGTATTTGCTGAAAGAACCGCAAACCCGGCTTGCGCCTCTGGCGCACGCAATGGAGCGGGCAGGCAATGCCATAAAAACCTGCTCATCCTGCGGTAATCTGGATACGATAGATCCATGCCATATCTGCTCTGATCCTTTGCGAGATCAGGGTTTGATCTGTGTTGTGGAAACGGTGGGTGATCTGTGGGCGCTGGAGCGTGCTGGTGTGCACCGGGGTGTGTATCAGGTTTTAGGCGGCACACTCTCTCCGTTGGCGGGTATTGGGCCGGAAGATCTGGACGTAGCCCCGCTGTTTGAAAAGCTGAACAAAGGCACAGTGCGCGAAATTATTCTGGCATTAGGCGCAACGGTAGAAGGGGCCACCACCATGCATTGGCTTATGGATCAGCTTGCGCCTTATGGTGGTGTAACCGTCAGCCGTGTTGCGCAAGGCGTGCCCATGGGTGGGGCGCTGGATGTGCTGGATGATGGCACTCTGGCCGCAGCACTGGGCGCACGGCGCCCTGCATGACGATAAAGGAGGCTGATACGATGCCACTGGATGGTTTTCCCATTTCTGCGGCCATTCCCCGTCGTGCGTTGGTAACGGGCGGAGGGGCGCGGCTTGGGCGTGCCATAGCTTTGGGGCTGGCACAGGCTGGCTTTGATGTGGCAATTCACTATCGCTCAGGCCAGGAAGATGCGCAGGAAACGGCAGCCGCTATTAACGCGTGTGGGCAGAAAAGCTGCCTGTTGCAAGCAGATTTGGCGCGCGAGGAAGGGGTGGAACCTCTGGTCGAACAGGCGTCAGTTGCCTTGGGTGGGCCGCTAGGTGTGCTGGTCAACAATGCCTCTACGTTCGAGCGGGATGAATGGCACAATGCCACGCGTGAAAGCTGGATGGCGCACCTAAAACCCAACCTGCGTGCCCCATTTGTGCTGATGCAGCATTTTGCCAAGGCGCTGCCAGAAACGGCGCAAGGCATGATATTGAATATGCTGGATGAGCGCGTGTGGTCTCTTACGCCGCATTTTGTCAGCTATACGGTGTCTAAAAGCGCTTTGTGGACGTTAACACAAACAATGGCGCTGGCTCTGGCCCCTAAGGGCATACGTGTGAATGCCATAGGCCCCGGGCCAGCACTGCCAAGTACGCGGCAGACAGAAGAACAGTTTGCCCGGCAATGTGCCTCTGTGCCTTTGGGGCATGGCACATCGCCGCAAGAAGTTGCGCGCGCCGCACTGGCGCTGTTGGCTTTACCCTCTGTAACAGGGCAGATGCTGGCGCTGGATGGTGGGCAGCATTTACAATGGTCTCCGGCGTTGTCTGCCGGTGCTGTATTGGAAGAATAGAAAATGGCTGTTTTTGCTCCATGGGCGGATCAGCCGCCTTTGCGCCGCCTGTTTATCCGCAACATGATTCTGGATGCCAATATCGGTGTTTTTCCGCACGAACAGGGGGTATCGCAGCGTATTCGTGTATCCGTTTCATTCGGGGTGGATGATCGCACAGATCTGGAAATCGGTGCGGATGATCTAAGCCGCACAGTTTCCTACGAGCAGGTGGTCGTGCTGGTGCGTCAGATTGTGGCGGAGGGGCATGTCAGGCTGGTAGAAACGCTGGCAGAACGTATTGCGGCCGGTGTGCTGGCAGATAACCGTGTGAAGGTGGTGCGGGTACGGATTGAAAAGCTGGATGTTTTTGAAGAAATCGAAGCCGTTGGCGTGGAAATAGAAAGACGTTCAACACCTGCGTAAAAATTTGATGAGATCTTCATAAAAAAGCCCGCCAAAAGGCGGGCTTTTTCTTTGCCGTGTTTATGGCAGCAGATCAGGAATCGTGTTCGTCCGAATCGGTGTTGACATCAATATCGGAGCTGATGTCATCATCATCATCGTCATCCAGATCGGCGGTATCTTCCAGCACGTCATCGGCATCTGTATCCGCATCTGTATCCAGATCGATATCATCTTCACTGGGTTTCTTGGCGGGGGCCGCTGTTGCCGGGGTGTTGGACAGGGTATCAGAATTCCGGCGCAAACGGGGCACCAGTGGGGGCTGTTCCGTGCCACATTTGGGGCATACGGCAGGAGTGCGGTTTAGATCATAAAAATGGGCACCGCAGGAGACGCAGACGCGTTTGGTGCCGAGATCGGGCTGAGACATCTTGCTACCTGTCGATCCTGAGCAGTCAGATTGGGGGGCACAGATGCCCCGGAAAGAAGGCCGATACCTTCCCGCAACGCGAGGTGGAATCGAACCAGACTATAAGGCGACGCCAAATGCCATTGTGTTTTGTGTCCTGTCAAACCCGACTTGCAGAACAAATGCATTTTCTGGCAGCAGAAAGCAGTTTTTATGGTTTCTGGCGGATTGACTTGCCGCCCCACACGCCGGAATGAACAAGGTATGACACAGCAGACCACATCTTCCACCCGCCCGTTACGGGTTTCTCGCGCTCAAGCTCCTCTTTCCGGCTCCATCCGGGTGCCGGGAGATAAGTCTATCAGCCATCGTGCCCTCATGTTTGCATCCCTTGCCAAGGGAACCACGCATATTTCTGGCCTGTTGGAAGGTGAGGATGTGTTGTGCACGGCCGCAGCCATGCGTGCTTTGGGGGCAGATGCCGTGCAGGAAGGGCCGGGCCAGTGGCGTGTAAGCGGGCCAGGTGTTGGCCAGTTGAAAGAGCCCGATAACGTGCTGGATATGGGCAATTCTGGCACGGCCGCCCGCTTGCTTTCCGGCATTTTGGCCAGCCACGGCATGACATCCGTAATGACAGGGGATGCCAGCCTTCGCCGCAGGCCCATGAAGCGCGTTATGGACCCGCTGGCCGGAACAGGTGCCACATTCCTTGCGCGTGAGGGCGGCCGTTTACCCATGGCCATTCGTGGTCTGGCAGACCCCAAGCCGCTGGATTATCGCCTTCCCGTTGCTTCTGCGCAGGTTAAGTCTGCCGTATTGCTGGCCGGGTTGAATGCGGTAGGTGAAACACGCGTAGAAGAGCCAGTTGCCACGCGTGACCATACTGAAAACATGCTGCGCCATTTTGGGGCAGACGTTTCCGTAGAAAAAACGCCTGATGGTGGCCGGATTATTCGTTTGCAGGGGCGGCCCAACCTTGTGGCGCGTGATGTTGCCGTGCCGGGTGATCCCTCATCCGCTGCTTTTCCGCTTGTTGCGGCGCTGCTGGTGGCTGGGTCGGACATCACCATTTTTGGGGTGGGGCTCAATCCATTGCGTACCGGATTGTTTACCACATTGCAGGAAATGGGCGCCCAGCTTGAAATTTTGAATGCACGCACAGAAGGCGGAGAACCCGTAGGGGATTTGCGTGTGCGTGCCTCCGCCCTCAAAGGTGTGGAAGTGCCACCAGAACGTGCACCTTCCATGATTGATGAATATCCGGTGCTGGCCGTTGCCGCGGCTTATGCATCAGGCGTTTCGCGCTTTTGCGGAGTTGAAGAACTGCGGGTGAAAGAGAGCGATCGGTTGGCCGCAACCGTAGCGCTGCTGGAAAACAATGGTGTCCGCACCGCTGTGGAAGGAAACGACATGGTTGTGTACGGCACGGCTGGTCATATCCCCGGCGGCGGGAAGGTTGAAACCCACATGGATCACCGTCTGGCCATGAGCGCTTCTGTTATGGGGCTTGTGGCTGAAAAGCCTGTGGAAATTGATGATACCTCTTTTATCGAAACCAGCTTTCCACAGTATCTAGATCTGATGAACAGCATTGGCGCGGGGTTTGTAGCATGACACGAGGCGGCCCAGTTATCGCAGTGGATGGCCCTGCCGCCGCAGGTAAAGGCACATTGGCGCGCAGGTTGGCAGAAGCTTTGCATCTGCCGTATCTGGATACAGGTTTGCTCTACCGTGCAGTTGGGCGCTTGGCCTTGGATGCGGGGCAGGATCCGGCTTCTCCCGCGCAGGAATTTGCCTCACAGTTGTTGCCAGCCGATTTGGAAAGACCAGATTTACGCACACCCCTAGTGGCGCAGGCTGCCAGTAAAGTGGCGGCACAGCCAGAAGTGCGCGCGGCTTTGGTGGAAACACAGCGCCGGTTTGCGCAGGCAAAAGGGGCCGTGCTGGATGGGCGCGATATTGGTACTGCCATTTTTCCGGATGCAGACGTAAAGTTGTTTATTACAGCATCCCCCAGCACACGGGCTTTACGCCGCTTTTTGCAACTTGGTGGTGACCGGAATGCTCCTGATGCCCCAACGCGTATAGCAGGACTGGAAGATTCCCTCCGTGCGCGGGATGAGGCAGATGCCGGGCGTGCATCCGCCCCCATGCTTGTAGCGGATGACGCATATGTGATCGAAACAGATGCGCTTGAAGCAGATGCCGTTTTGGCAAAAGCATTGCAGATTGTAAGAGAACGACTCGCTGGAATCTCAGAATAAAAATTCTGCGGAATTGTGTTAGACTGGTAACGTAATGCCGTTTTTCTGGCAGTTTTCAGGCTGTGCACAGGTGGTTTGTATTGACAAGCGGCCTGTACACAGTGTCTGTGCATGATCAAACACTGCGTACCTTGCAGGTTTGTTTTTATTTTGATTTGAGGCTTGGCAAAAAGGCTACAGGGGATGGCCCCTATAGACATGCCAGGTAAGCCGTGCCGCATGATGCGGGGCGCAGGAATAGCTTGCTTGCCCATTGCAGGCAGGCCCAAGGTTAACAGTTACACATGGCTTCAGCCACAACCCAAACTGCGGATCACTTCCGCGGTGAAGATTTTGCCTCCCTTCTGGACGAAACCCTTGGCCGTGATACGGGCTTTGATGGCTCCGTTGTTCGTGGCCGCGTTGTTCGTCTGACCGATGATTACGCTATTGTTGATGTCGGCCTGAAAAGCGAAGGCCGCGTTGCTCTGCGTGAATTTGCACCTCAGGGTGTAAAGCCGGAAGTTAAGCCTGGCGATATCGTTGAACTGTATGTTGAACGATATGAAGATCGCGATGGCAGCATTGTCCTTTCCCGTGAAAAAGCACGTCGTGAAGAAGCTTGGACAAGCCTGGAAAAGGCTTTCGAAGCCAATCACCGCGTCAACGGCACTATTTATGGCCGTGTGAAGGGTGGCTTCACGGTTGATCTGGGTGGCGCCATGGCGTTCCTGCCCGGCAGCCAGGTAGATATCCGCCCCGTGCGTGATGTCAGCCCGCTGATGGGTGTGCCTCAGCCGTTCCAGATTCTGAAAATGGATCGCGCTCGTGGCAATATTGTTGTGTCCCGCCGTGCCGTTCTGGAAGAAACGCGTGCTGAACAGCGCAGCGAACTGATCCAGGGCCTGACGGAAGGCATGATTCTGGATGGCGTGGTCAAGAACATCACCGATTACGGTGCGTTCGTTGATCTGGGCGGCGTTGACGGCCTGCTGCATGTGACCGACATTGCATGGAAGCGCATCAACCATCCGTCCGAAGCTCTGCAGATCGGCCAGCCGGTGCGCGTGCAGGTTATCCGCTTCAACCCGGAAACACAGCGTATCTCCCTTGGCATGAAGCAGCTTGAAGCTGATCCGTGGGAAAATGTTGCCCTGAAGTACCCGCCGGGTGCACGCTTCACGGGCCGTGTGACCAACATCACCGATTACGGCGCATTTGTTGAGCTGGAACCGGGCGTTGAAGGTCTGGTGCACGTGTCCGAAATGTCCTGGACGAAAAAGAACGTCCATCCGGGCAAGATCGTCGCAACTTCTCAGGAAGTGGACGTGATGGTTCTGGATGTGGACAGCGCCAAGCGCCGCATTTCTCTGGGCCTCAAGCAGGTTCAGCGCAACCCGTGGGAGCAGTTTGCGGAAGAGCACAAAGTTGGCTCCACCGTAGAAGGCGAAATCCGCAACATCACCGAGTTCGGCCTGTTCATCGGTCTGTCTGCAGACATCGACGGCATGGTTCACATGTCCGACCTGTCTTGGGACGAACCGGGCGAAGAAGCCATGAAGCACTACGAAAAGGGCCAGGTTGTCAAAGCCAAGGTTCTGGATGTGGATGTGGAAAAAGAACGTATCTCTCTGGGCATCAAGCAGCTTCAGGAAGATCCGGCAGCCGATGCGCTTGCCAGCGTTCAGAAGGGCTCCATCGTAACCTGCACCGTGACCGCTGTTCAGACGAACGGTATCGAAGTGAAGGTTGATGATGTTCTGACCGGCTTCATCCGTCGCGCTGAACTGGCCCGTGATAAGGCAGAACAGCGTCCGGAACGCTTTGCAGTTGGCGAACGCGTGGATGCGAAGATCATCTCTGTTGATCGTGCAGCCCGCAAGCTGGCTCTGACCATCAAGGGCCGTGAAGTGGAAGAAGACAAGCAGGCCATCAACGAATACGGCTCTGCTGATAGCGGCGCTTCCCTGGGTGATATCCTGGGTGCAGCTATCCGTCGTCGTAACACAGACGGCGAAGACTAATTGTTCAGCCATAAAGGAGCGGTCTGACTGCTCCTTTATGTTTTTTGAGCATTACGTTTTAAGAAAATGGCGTCGGTTTCCGGCGCCATTTTTTTTGTGTTGCGCTGTGTTGTGATGGAAGGGCTGGGCAGAAAACGCCCGGATACCTGCCAATCTGTGGCACACTGTGTTTCAGATTCACCAAAGAACTGGAGACACAACGGAATGGTGCGCCGGAACATAATGCTGAATCAGAAACCACTTAGCCCTGCAATCAGACCAAAGTTGGCGCGTCGGCATCTGCTTGTGGCTGGTGGTGCGAGCTTAGGTCTGGTGCTCACCAAATCTGTACGTGCTGCACCAAGCGCTATTGTGCAAACCGGGGTGCATGGAGATCAGGGGTACGAATCTGCCGGATCATTCGAGATTGTGGCAGAGTTTTATGGACCGGGGCCATCGGGCATTGTGGTGACGGATAATGGCCGTGTTTTTGTAGGCTTTCCGCGGCATGCCATTAACCATAAAGGGGCTACGCTGGCGGAGTTGGTGAATGGCCATCTTGTCCCTTGGCCAAGTGCCGCGTTGAGCATGCCATCAAATGCCCCTCCGGCAGACCGCCTCCTTTCCATTCACGGTATGACACAGGACACGCGCGGTTTTATCTGGGCGATTGATGATGGCAAATTGGCCGGATTACCTTTGCAGCCGGGTGCCGCAAAAATTGTCTGCTTTGATCCTGCTGCCAATAAGTTGGTGCGTTCTATTGTTCTAAAAGCTCCAGCTTTGTTGCCTGACAGCCATATGAATGATTTGCGGGTGGACCTTACACATGGGGCGGAAGGAACCGTGTATGTGACCGATAGCTCCTTCGGCCACAGTCCGGCTTTGGTGGTGGTAGATATCGCCACAGGTCAGCAACGGCGTGTGTTGGGGAAACATCCCTCCATACAACCAGAAGCAGGTTTTATGGCCGTGGTGGAAGGGATACCGCTTAAATATGATCCCGCGCAAAAACCCAAATTTGTTACCGGCGGGGTGGACGGCATTACCTTAAGCCCAGATTCCAGCCGCGTTTTTTATTCACCTCTTACCAGTCGCCGCTTGTACAGCCTGCCCACAGCTTTGCTGTCAGATATGTCTGCAACAGAAAGTGCGTTGGCGGCTGCCGTAAAGGATGAGGGGGAAAAAGGTGTGGCGGATGGTCTGGCAACAGATGCTCAAGGGCGCATTTACACCACCAATTTTGAGCATGATGCCATTTTCCGCCGCAATACAGATGGTTCCATGGAACTCATGGTGCATGACCCGCGGATTCTTTCACCAGACGGTATTTTTTGCACGCAAACCCATGTGTATTGCACGTTGGGGCAGTGGAACAGGCTCGCTGGTTTTCATGATGGTAAAGATGAACGCCAACCACCCTATTTGCTGATTCGCTTCCCCATTCAGGGGCCACCTGTCAGCTCCGCAGAACCGGCAGGTGGCTAGTTTGTAGGTAGTTAGGCGTTAGCTCAGGCACGCGCTTTTAAAGGTGTCAAAGGCACGGGCGCGGTGGCTGATGGCATTTTTTTCCGCATCAGCCATTTCAGCAAATGTGCGGGTTTCGCCTTCAGGGGCAAAAATCGGATCATATCCGTGCCCCTGCGTGCCACGAGGGGGCCAGACAATCTGCCCATCTATGCGGCCTTCAAAGCTTTCCGTGCGGCCATCAGGCAAAGCCAGACACAGTACGCAAATAAACCATGCGTTGCGTTCGCCTTGCCCAATTTCTTTTTCAATACGCGCCATGGCACCGGCAAAATCTTTGTTCGGGTCAGCCCAGCGCGCAGAATAAATGCCGGGTGCGCCATCCAGTGCGGCCACGCATAGCCCAGAATCATCGGCCAGTGCGGGCAGGTTGGCGGCTTTGGCGGCAGCTAATGCCTTAATGGCGGCATTGCCTGCAAAGGTGGTGGCCGTTTCTTCTGGCTCTGGCAGGTTTAGCTCACCAGCAGAAACAACCTTGATGCCAAAATCAGCCAGTAGCGTGGCAAATTCTGCCAGCTTGCCAGCATTGTGCGTGGCAAGCACAAGGGTGCTGCCACGTTCCAGTTTTATGGAGTTCATGCGCGCTTTTTTTCCGCAGCTTCCACGGCAGCCATCTGGGCTTCAAACAGCTCGGTTACACCCTTGCGTGCCAGTGCGAACAGGTTGTCAAACGCATCTTCCGTAAACGGTGCGCTTTCTGCAGTGCCCTGAATTTCCACAATGCGACGGTCTGCTGTCAGCACAAAGTTGGTGTCGGCAGAAGCAGAGCTATCTTCTACGTAATCCAGATCCAGCACAGCGCCTTCAGTTGTCAGCCCGCAGGAAACAGCAGCAACCTGCCCACGCAGCGGCAGCCGTGGCAGCACATTGGTGGCAACCAGTTTGCCAAGTGCCAGACGCAACGCCACCCATGCGCCCGTAATGGAAGCGCAGCGCGTGCCGCCATCAGCATTCAGCACGTCACAATCCAGCGTAATGCTCATTTCACCCAGAGCGTCCAGATCTGTGACGGCGCGGAGGGAACGGCCAATAAGGCGCTGGATTTCCTGCGTGCGGCCAGATTGCTTGCCCTTTGCAGCTTCACGGTTGCCGCGTGTGTGGGTGGCGCGGGGCAGCATGCCGTATTCTGCAGTAACCCAGCCTGTACCTTTACCACGCAAAAAAGGCGGCACGCGGTTTTCTATGCTGGCAGTGCACAGTACTTCCGTACCACCAACGCGAATAAGGGCAGAGCCTTCAGCGTGGTGGGCAAAGCCTGTTTCAATGGTAATGGGGCGCATCTGGTCTGGCTGGCGGCCTGAAGGGCGCATGGAGAGCTCCTTGGTAAAATAAGATGTCTGGCGCGTATGGTGCGCTTTTGTCGGCAGTAAAACTGCACGAATAGGGTATATAAAGGCTATCCGGGATTTATGGATATGCGAAGGAGCCCTTGTGTCATGAAGCGTGGTTTGCTGCCAGTAAAAGCTGCTCTGCCTCCGGGGCTGAATGCGCGGTCTGCGGCTATTCTGCGTGAAGTGGTGGAAGAATATGTAGCGAGTGGGGAACCTGTTGGCTCCCGCACTGTGTCTCACAGGCTTGGGCTGCCGCTTTCTCCGGCCACAATACGCAATATCATGGCATCCCTTACAGAAGCAGGTTTGCTGTTTTCTCCCCATACATCTGCTGGGCGGTTGCCTACAGAAAAAGGGTTGCGGCTGTTTGTAGATGGCCTGTTGCAGTTTGGCGCGCTCTCGGAAGAAGACCAGCGGGTCATCGGTCAATCGCTGGAGGCCAAAGGGCGCTCACTGCAAGATACGCTTACAGAGGCATCTTCACTTTTGGCGGGTATGTCCGATGCGGCCGGGCTGGTTGTAGCCCCCAAAGGGGATGGTGGCATCAAACATATTGAGTTTGTGGCGTTAGGCAGCAATCGCGCACTGGTTATTCTGGTGGGCGCAGACGGGCATGTTGAAAACCGTGTTATTGAAACACCGCCGGGCATGCCGCCTTCTGCTTTGGTGGAGGCGGCAAACTATCTGAACGCACGGGCCATGGGGGCTTCTTTGCCAGATTTACGCACGCGCGTGAGTTCTGAAATGACGGAAGACCGAAGTATTCTGAATGGTCTCACGGCGGAAGTGGTGGAAAGTGGCCTTGCCATTTGGGATGGTGGCGGAGACGGATTGGGGGGTACCCTGATTGTGCGCGGGCAATCCCGTTTATTGGCTGATGTAGATGGGCAGGACAGGTTACTGGCCATTCAAACGCTGTTTGACCGCCTGGAAGCGCAGGAAACCATGTTGCGTTTGCTGGAGTTGGTGGAAAACTCAGAAGGCGTGCGCATTTTTATCGGTGCAGAAAGCGGATTGTTTGGGGCCACGGGTATGTCTGTTGTTATGGCACCGGCCCGTAATGAGGCGAACCGGATAGTAGGGGCTATTGGCGTTATTGGCCCCACCCGTATCAATTACGGGCGTATTGTACCGGTGGTGGATTATACAGCCCGCCTGCTGGGTGACATGTTGGGTTAGCACTGTTTGTAGATGTGGTCGGAATTCGGCCATGATTTTTATTACAATGCGCAAACAGGGCAGACGATTATGTGTGAGAATGGTAAAGGGCCTGTATGACAAGCGCTCCGTCTTCTGGTGATCCGGGTTCATCTTCCAGCCATTCTCAGGGCAGGTCTCCGCAAAATCGCAGGCCCGATCTGCGCCGCTCGCGTTTTCGCCAATGGCGGAAGGTGCTTGGTGCAACGGCTGCGTTGGCGTTGGTTGGCACCACGGGTGCTGTAGTTCTGTTGTGGTCCCAATACGAAGGGATTGTGGCGGATCTGCCTACGGTAGAGGGCTTGCGCTCCTACCAGCCGCCAGTCATGAGCCGCCTTTATGCTGGAGATGATCAGCTTATTGCCGAACTGGCGAATGAGCGGCGTATTTTTGTGCCCATCAGTGCTGTGCCCGATAAGGTTAAAAATGCCTTTGTTGCGGCAGAAGACCAGAAGTTCTGGACGCATAAAGGGGTGGACCCCGTTGCCATTGCGCGCGCTGGCCTTACGGATTTAACGCGCGGCAAAGGCAAGCGGCCTATTGGGGCGTCCACCATCACGCAGCAGGTGGCGCGTATCATGCTGCTGGGCAGCAACGCGGTGTCTTTCCGGCGTAAGGCTAAGGAAGCCTTTTTGGCCATGCGGGTGGAGCAGGTTCTGCCCAAAGACAAGATTCTGGAAATCTATCTGAACGAAATTTATCTGGGCAGTGGCGCATATGGTATTGCCGCAGCATCTCAGACCTATTTCAACAAGCCGCTTGATCAGCTGGATGATGCAGAAGCCGCGTTTTTGGCGGCGCTGCCTAAATCTCCCACCAATTATAACCCCGTACGCTTCCCTGATGCAGCCAGAGGGCGCCGAAACTGGGTGTTGGAGCGTATGGCCGATATTGGGGCTATTACGCATGATGCCGCGCGCGTAGCAGAAGCCCAGCCGCTGACTACCCGCAGCTTCACGCGCCCCGGCCCAGCACCGGGGGCCGAATGGTTTGCAGAAGAAGTGCGTCGCGAGCTGATGGAGCGTTACGGCCAAGACGTGACCATGCAGGGCGGGCTGGATGTTCATACCAGTTTGGATCTGCTGCTTCAGCGCAATGCACAGGATATTCTGCGCCAGGGTCTGATGGCGTATGATCGCGCACATCGTGGCTGGCGTGGGCCGGTGCATCATCTCTCCGATATCGGGTCATCCACCTCCACAGCAGAATGGGTAAAGGGCTTACAGGGCGTTCCTGTGCCTGCGGGTATGCTTGACCAATGGCGTTTGGCTGTTGTGCTGGATGCAAAGGGGCAGGTGGGCTGGCTTGAAGGCAGCGTTGTGCGGCGGAACAACGCATCCCAAAGCGGAGGCGAGCCCCGTACAGGTGTGGTGCAGGCCAAGGATATGGCATGGGCACGACGCTTTAAGCCATTGCGCGTCGGCGATGTGGTGATGGTGCAACCGCAGGCCGAAGGGGGCCATGTTGCCCTTATGCAGGTGCCTGTGGTGGAAGGCGCTATTGTAACCATGAATGCACGCACGGGTCGGGTTCTGGCTCTTGTGGGCGGATGGTCTTTTCAGGCTTCGCAGTTTGATCGCGCAACACAGGCGCTGCGTCAGCCGGGGTCTTCCTTCAAGCCATTTGTTTATCTGGATGCCATGGAACAGGGGATTTCCCCTTCCCAGAAGTTTGATGACTCCCCCGTTTCTTACGGAGCATGGCACCCCAATAACTATGAAAAAGATTTTTGGGGCCCCACCACTCTGCATGATGCTCTGCGTGAATCGCGCAATCTGGTTACCATTCGCTTGGCGGCCCATCTGGGCATGAAAACCGTAGCGGATATGGCAACCAACCTTGGGTTGGTGGATTCCATGCCGCACGTACTCCCGGCAGCACTGGGGGCAGTGGAAACCACAGTGTTGAAGGAAGCGGGGGCCTATGCCTCGCTCGCGGCAGGTGGGCGTAAGGTAACGCCAACACTGGTGGACGATGTGCAGGACCGTGAAGGCCACGTTATCTGGCGGCCGGAGGGTCTGGCGTTGACCACAGCTTCCGCGCAGCTAAATGCGGGAGGTAATGGCGGGCAGACGGCAGACCAGCCCGCGGCGGATGCTGTGTTCCCGGATGCACCATCGGATCAGAAATCTGGGGATGCAGGAAAAGCTGCGTCTGCCGCTGCACCTATAGAGCAGCCTATTGTCATGCCGGGACAAAATGATCTGCCTGCCTTGCATGATAGCCGGCAGCAGGTGGCATCTGCCCAAAGTGCGTTCCAGATTACCACCATGTTGCAGGATGTTATCCGGCGCGGCACGGGCATGCGGGCTGGAACGGGCATAGATGTGCCTATCGCGGGTAAAACCGGCACCAGCCAGAACTTTAATGATGCATGGTTTGCTGGATACACCCCGGATATCGTAACCGTTGTGTGGATCGGGTTTGATACACCTCAGTCCCTCGGTAAAAACGAAACTGGTGGTGCTATTGCTGGCCCCTTGTGGAACAAGGTGATGAAAACCGCCTTGGATGGGTATCCACGGCAGGATTTTGTGCCACCCGCAGGCATTACACTCGTGCAGTATGATACGGGCAGAGGCGTGGCCATAGATGCCTTTAAGGAAGGGCAGGTGCCAGGGTTGAGCGCAAACCTTTCAAGCAACGTCAACCCGCAGGAACTCACAGCCGCAGATACAGGTGCTGAAAACATGCCTGATTCTGAAAGTGATATGGCTGCTGAAGGTTCTGGAGGCGGCCAATCAGGAGAACACGCTCCTTCCGGCAATGGTGGTTCGTCAGGTTCTGCGGCGCCTTCTGCACCAGCCGGGGGTGACATTGGTATGGGTGGCCTTTATTGAGGGCCAACACCACATTGTCTTTTTTGACATGATAGAAAAATATGGAGAATCGGCCTGATGTCTGCCGAGACTGAAGCCCTTAACGACCAGATCAAGCAGTCAGTGGCACTGCTGAGGAGGCATCTTTAACTGGGATGTCGCCCAGGAAAGACTCGCTGAACTGAATAATCGGGCAGAAGACCCCGATCTGTGGAATGATTCAGACGCTGCGCAAAAAATGATGCGTGAGCGCACCCTTCTGGCCAATCAGATTGAAGGTGTGGAAGCGCTTGAAACCAACGTGCGTGACACCAGTGAACTGATTGAGCTAGCTGAAGCCGAAGGGGATGCAGATTTGGTGGCCGAAGGTATGGCCACCCTGCGTGATCTAGCGGAAGAAGCCAAACGGCGGGAAACAGAAAGCCTGCTTTCTGGGGAAGCAGACAGCAATGACTGCTATCTGGAAGTGAATGCAGGTGCCGGAGGTACGGAAGCGCAGGATTGGACAGAAATGCTGCTGCGTATGTACACCCGCTGGGCAGAGGCGCATGGCTACAAGGTTACACTGATGGAAAGCTCGGAAGGGGAACAGGCGGGCCTGAAATCTGCCACCATTCTCGTTTCCGGCCCTAATGCCTATGGCTGGCTGAAAACAGAAGCAGGTGTACATCGTCTGGTGCGTATTTCACCGTTTGATGCCGCAGCACGCCGCCAGACATCCTTTGCGTCTGTTTGGGTGTATCCCGTTATTGATGATTCCATTGAAATCGAGATCAATGACGCAGACCTGAAAGTAGATACCTTTAGGGCATCTGGTGCTGGTGGGCAGCACGTTAACAAAACGGATTCCGCTATCCGTATCACGCATATGCCCACAGGCATTGTTGTGGCCTGCCAGACAGACCGTTCCCAGCACCGCAACCGTGCAACGGCCATGCAGATGCTGCGTGCGCGTTTGTATGAAGCAGAGTTGCAGAAGCGCGAAGCCGAGGCCGCAGCAGCAGAAGCTGCCAAAACGGATATCGGCTGGGGGCATCAGATCCGCTCTTACGTGCTTGCACCTTACCAGATGGTAAAGGATTTGCGCACAGGGGTAGAAACCGGCAACCCGGATGCGGTGTTGGATGGTGATCTGGATGCTTTTATGGCAGCCGCACTTGCCATGCGGGTAGGAGCAACGCGATCAGAGGCCAGTGCTTCAGCCCAGTAAGGGTTTATTGCTTAATCGAAACAAAAATACAGGAAAGCAGGCTCCATTTTGGGCCTGCTTTTTTGTTAGGAAAAGAGCCAAGGGGGAACAGGAAAAACACTGGTGAAGCTGAGAAAACTCAGCATGAGAGCGATTTTGTTCCTGCGCCAGAACAGATTGTCTTTATGAAAGAAAATGTGAAATTAGCAGAACATTCTTGACAGAAAGCCTATCTAATTGCCCAATCGAAAGTCGGGAAAGGTTACCTGTATGGCAGAACAGCAATCTGTTATTGTCATACCAAGGTAAACAGGCTCCGGTAACGCCCTGTGTATCAAGGGTAAGATAATAGCATCTGTCGCGATGCAGGGTGACAAAGGAGGACGTGCAAATATGAATGACTACGAGCAACAGCTGGGCTCGGTGAAATATACGTTCCGGGTAGGGGCTGTTGTCAGTGTTGTTGCCCTGTTGGTGGTTGTCGCGCTGCATCTTATGGGCGTGCTGGGGCTGATGTACGGTATGGGAACCACGGCAAGTGTTCCTGTTACACATCCGCCTATCAAAACAGTTATGTTGCCACCCCCGCCGCCTCCGCCACCCCCGCCTCCGCCACCACCCCCACCTCCGGTTATGGCTGTGCCGCCGCCGCCATATATTCCACCGCCGAAAATCAAGGTGCCACCGCCGCCCAAGCCGCCCATCAAGCACGTGGCCAAGGCGCCGCCCAAACACCCGGCGCCCCCACAGACCAAAACGGCTGCTGCGCCTCCAGCAACATCTGCACCCAGTAGTGCAGCCGCTGCAGGAGATGGCACAACAGATGCACCAGATACGTCTGCTGGTTCTGCGCCCTTAAACAATGTGCAGCCGGTCTATCCGCCAGAAATGGAGGAAGACAACATTGAAGGCCGTGTGACGTTGATTTGTGATGTGGAAGCTTCTGGCATGACCAGCAACTGCCATGTGCAGTCGGTCTCTGGCGGTCAGGCCTTTGCTCAGTCAGCGTTGGATTACGTGCACAAGGCCCGCTATCGCCCGGCCACACGTAATGGCGCACCGGTGAAGGAACTGCACAAGGTCTATGTCATCCGCTTCAGGCTGGATGACTAAAACGGGGTCAGTTTTTCATACTGGCCAGTAATACAAATACGGATTGCCCGATCTGTTCACATGACAGGGAAGCGGATCGGGCCCTGATGATGAGGATTATGAGGAAGATGACCAGACTGCCCCGTT
>NZ_CADO01000010.1 GCF_000285275.1 Acetobacter pasteurianus subsp. pasteurianus LMG 1262 = NBRC 106471 | reverse complement strand
GGTCAGAAAACTCTTGCATAACGGACGGTAACCACAGAAGAAATCCGCGTCGATAATGTTCCTGACCCTCTGCTTAAGCTCTTTGGGGTTGGGGAAGCCACCGTCTCTCTTGCGTTCCCATATCACTTCGTGATCTACGCGAATTTCAAATCTTCCACCTGTGTCAGGGCAGAGAGCAACCTCACCAAGCTGATTTCCAAAAGTGGAAAGAAGTTCCTGCGCCATCCATGCTGCACGTAAAAGCCAATTGCACTGTGTGCAGTAGTAAATAGAAACGCGAGGCAAGGGCATGAGCATGTTCCATTTTTTTACGCGGATAATTTTAAAGACGAATGAGCGCATTATAGGGTTGCTGCAGTAAGGTCTATTTTTAAAGCGATATAGACGTTTTTATGTAATAACTTTGTTAGAGTTTATTGAAGTGCATGCGGTGCAAATGCGCTTTTAAAAATGAACAGAATGTCAATTTGTGTTCTGTAAGATTCAATCCGTTTTTGTGGCTGTTTTGATCAAGATCATTGAGGTGTTTTTAGCTCTCTTTTACTCTGTAATAGCTTTAGAAAATCATGGTCTATGCAGGTTTTTTGGAGAGAATTTGTGTGTAGAAAATAATAACTTGACCATTGTGTCATAATTTAATCATATTGCCTCGTCTGCATTCTGCGCTTTGATGTGTTGTGATCCGTTTTTTAGCAAGGTTTATTGTGAAAGCTCCTGCCAAAATTGCAATTATCGCTCTTTCTCTCTTTGCGGTCGCGGGCGGAGCGTTCGCATGGCATGAGCATCAAGTGGCTCAAAGTGTTCCTGATGGTATCATTTACGGCAATGGTCGGTTGGAATTTACCCGTGTGGATGTGGCCGTTAAATATCCGGGGCGCATTACGCAGTTACTGGTGCAGGAAGGTGATAACGTAACCTCTGGCCAAATTCTTGCGCAGGAAGATAAAGCGGCTGTTCAGGCACAATACGATCAGGCAAGTGCGCAACAAAATCGCGCAGCAAGCGCAGCTGGTCGAGCCTCGGCTGAACTTGTGGCGCGGCAGGCGGCCTTGCAACTTGCGCGTGATGAGCTGCGCCATGCCCAGAAGATGCGGCAACAAAACCTCGTTTCCGATATGGAGGTTACGCAACGGCGCACGCAGGTTGAAACAGCACTGGCCGCAGTAAACGCAGCTTCTCAGGCGGTTCAGGAGGCCCTACATGCCAAGGAAGGTGCCGCAGCGCAGGTTAATCAGGTTCAAACCGTGCTGGATGATATGACCATCCGCGCCCCTGTTTCCGGCCGGATTGAATACCGTGTTATTGAAACCGGCAGTGTTCTGCCGCCGGGTGGGCGGGTGTACTCCATGCTGGATCCGGTGGATCCTTACATGACGCTGTTTTTCCCAACAGCATCCATCAGCAACCTAAAAATAGGTGATGAAGCGCGCATCCGATTTGATGGAATGGATACGCCGGTTGCTGCCACTGTTTCCTTTATTGATAGTCAGGCCCAGTTTACCCCCAAATATGTGGAAACAGCTACCGAGCGAGAGCAGCTTGTATACCGTGTTAAACTGCGCGTAACCGCAGATGAGCAGAAGCGACTGGGCACACTGCTAAAAGCCGGGATGACGGGTGAAGGTTATATCAAGCAACGGCCAGATGCGGCATGGCCCAAAGCAGCACTGTCTGGCGATGCCAGATAATGAGGGCATCGGCTTCTGAAATTCGTGTTGAAGGCGTAAGCCATGCTTATGGTGGGCGTAATGTTCTGCACGATATTTCTCTCACCCTTCCTGCTGGGCAAACCATTGCGTTTATCGGCCCGGATGGTGTTGGTAAATCAACACTTCTGGGGCTGATTGCCGGGGTTCGGCACCTTCAGCGCGGGGCCATTCACACACTTGGAGTGGATATCAGCAACAGAGCCGAGCGGGAGGCTTTTCTTTCCCGCTTGGCCTTTATGCCGCAAGGGTTGGGCAAGAACCTCTACCCTACCCTTTCCGTGCGTGAAAATATCGACTTTTTTGGCCGGCTATTTGCGCTGGATGCTACAACCCGCGCCAACCGCATTACGCATCTACTGGATGCCACAGGTCTTGCGCCTTTCCCTGATAGGCCCGCAGGTCACCTTTCTGGTGGGATGAAGCAAAAGGTCAGCCTGTGCTGCTCCTTGGTGCATGAGCCAGACCTGCTCATTCTGGATGAGCCTACAACGGGGGTGGACCCACTCTCTCGGCGTCAGTTCTGGGCGTTGGTGGAGCAAATGCGGGCTGAACGCCCCTCCATGACCGTGATTGTTTCAACCGCTTATATGGATGAAGCCGAGCGCTTTTCATGGTTGGTGGCCATGAATGACGGGCGTATTCTGGCCTCAGGCCCCACAGATGAGGTGAAGAAGCAGACTCATACCACAACGGTGGAAGCGGCTTACATCTCACTGCTGCCTGCGGCGGATCAGAAGGAAATTTCTGATTTTGCAATTCCACCTTATCAGGATGATGGCAGCCCTCCGGTTATTGATGCCGAAAACCTGACGCGCAAATTTGGATCTTTCACGGCAGTTGACCATGTAAGCTTCCGTATCCGCCGGGGTGAGATTTTCGGGTTTCTGGGTTCTAACGGCTGCGGTAAATCCACCACCATGAAAATGCTGACAGGGTTGTTGGATATTACCAGCGGCACAGCAACCCTGTTTGGTCGCCCGATAACACCGGGAGACATGAAAACGCGTATGCGTATTGGCTACATGTCTCAGGGTTTTTCTTTGTATGAAGAACTGACGGTACGCCAGAATCTGATGTTGCAGGCAGAGCTTTTTCAGCTTTCCTCAACCGAGGCCAAACAGCGTGTTGAAAACATGCTCCAGAGCTTTCAGTTGGCGGATGAGGCCGATAGCCGCCCAACGGGCCTGCCCTTGGGGTTTAGGCAAAGGCTGCAACTTGCGGCCGCCTGCATTAACAACCCGGATATTCTTATTCTGGATGAGCCCACTTCTGGCGTGGACCCGGCAGCGCGAGACATGTTCTGGAAGCACCTTGTCGCGCTTTCACGCCAGAAGCATGTGACCATTTTTGTTTCTACGCACTTCATGAACGAAGCCGCCCGGTGTGACCGCATCTCTCTGATGGATAAGGGGAAGGTGTTGGCTATGGGCACCCCTGCCGAAATTACGCAGGAGGAAGGCGCTTCTACTCTGGAAGATGCGTTTATTTCGTGCCTGGAAAAGGCTGGGAATTCCATAGTCGTTGCCAAGCCCCAGCAGGCTGCTTCGGCAGCAACGGGCGCAATGCGGACAATACCACCCTACATACGCTGGTTTTCGCGCTGCTGGGCCTTTGCCCGGCGTGAGGCTGTGGAACTGATGCGTGACCGCCTGCGCCTGATGTTCGCCATTCTTGGCCCGACCATTCTGCTGCTTATTTCGGCTTATAGTATCTCGTTCGATATCAACACCATTCGCTACACCGTGGTGGATTACGATCATACCCATGCCAGCCGAGAGCTTGTGGAGCAGTTTCGGGGCTCTCGCTATTTTCAGGAAACCGCATTCTCGCCAGATCGCGAAACGCTGGAAACACGCATACGCCATGGGCAGGTTGCAATGGGGCTGGATATCCCCCCTGGTTTTGGGCGAGATGTTGCCGCAGGGCGTAACCCGGCCATTGGTGTGGTTATTGATGGCTCCATGCCCTTTTTAAGCGCCAATGTGCGCTCTTACACAGATGCCGTGCTGTTAACCTATATGGCAAACATGCAGAAAACACTGCCGGCTTCTGTAACATCCAGCCTGATACCCGTAAGCATTGTGCCGCGCTTTGTGTATAATCAGGAATTCCGCAGCATTTTTGCCATGACACCCGGCACCATCATGCTGGCGCTTATTCTTGTTCCCACCATGCTCACAGCACTTGGTGTTGTGCGGGAAAAAGAAATTGGTTCCATTATGAACCTGTATGCCTCCCCCGCTAGTTCCGGGCAGTATCTGGTGGGCAAGCAACTTCCTTATGTTGCGCTGGCCGGTATGGCGTATCTGGTTCTGGTGGCGCTTTCTGTTACCGTTCTGGGGGTGCCGCTTAAGGGCTCCTTTATTGGGCTGAGCATTGGGGCCACGCTGTATATTCTGGCAAGTACTGGTCTGGGGCTGTTGATTTCAACTTTTGTCAGTTCTCAAGTGGCGGCCATTTTTGGCACGGCCATTATTTGCCTGATTATGTCTGCCAATTTTTCGGGTTTGCTGTACCCGGTTTCAACACTTACCGGCTTTACTTACTATTTGGGTAAAGCTTTTCCGGCTTCGTGGTTTCAGCTTATCAGCCTTGGTAGTTTTACAAAGGGTTTGGGTATTAGGTCCTTTCTTTCCATGTATCTGGCATTGGGTGGTTTTGCCGCGCTTTACATGGTGGGGGCCCGTCTTTTCTTGAAAAAGCAGGATACGTGATGCTGCGCTGGCTCATAAATGTCGGCCTGCTATGCCGCAAGGAATTCCACAGCCTGATGCGCGATTTTGTGCTGATGGGCCTAATTGTTTTTGCATTTTCTGCAGCCATTGTTCTTGTGGCGCATGGGGTGCGTGTGGATGTTGCAAACGCAACAGTTGCGTTTATTGATGAAGACAACTCAGCTCTTTCGCGCCAATTACGTTCTGTTGTGCTGCCGCCTTATTTCAAGCCCCCTACCCTGACCAACCGTATTGACGGTAAAACGGGTATGGATAACGGAAGCTACAATTTCGTTATTGATATTCCACCGCGTTTTGAAGCCGATGTACTGGCAGGCCGCACGCCACAGATACAGGAACTGATTGATGCCACGGCCATGACGCAGGCCGGGCTTGGCAGTGTTTATCTGCAACAGATTTTTCTGGGTGAAGTAGAGGCGCAGCTTCACTCCCCCGATATCAACAAGCTTATGCCGTTTCATCCAGAAAGCCGTATTCGTTTTAACCCGAACAGTGAATCTGCATGGTTTACGTCTGTTATGCAGGTTGTCACCAACGCAACAATTCTTTCCATTGTGCTGGTTGGGGCAGCCGTTATTCGTGAGCGTGAGCACGGCACCATTGAACATTTGCTTGTTCTGCCGGTTTCCGCCAGCCAGATTGCTATTGGGAAAATTCTGGCAAATGGTGCTGTTATCTTTGTAGCCAGCATGCTTTCCCTTTGGGTTGTTGTGCATATCGGGCTGGCTGTGCCTATTTCTGGCTCGCCTTTACTATTTGCTGCCTGCCTTATTTTATATCTGTTTTCGGTAACATCTCTGGGGATGATGTTGGCTACCATTGCGCCCACCATGCCGCAGTTCGGGCTTTTGGTGGTGCCGGTTTATGCGGTGGCCTATCTGCTTTCTGGCGCGGCTACTCCAGTGGAAAGTATGCCAGAGGCTGTGCAATCCTTGGTGCGGTTTTTCCCTACCACGCAATTCGTCAAAATCTCACAATCCATTCTGTATCGCGGTGCGGGGCTGGAAAGCATCTGGCCTTCGCTGCTGGCTATTGTGTTTTCTTCTACTCTCTTTCTTGCCATGGCGCTGCTTCGCTTCCGTTCCATGCTTGCCCGCCAGGATTGAATGCTGATGTTCCTTTCTTCCTCCTCTACGCGCTTATTGTTCAGCACTCTTCTTTGCACTGGCTTGGTGGCGTGCTCTCCTTTCCATACCAAACTGCCGCCTTCCCAGGTGGCTGTTCCGGCGCAGTTCAGCGCTACACCGCAGGATGCACAACCTACGGACCTGACAAACTGGTGGACAGCATGGCAGGACCCGTTGCTTGATCAGCTTGTGCAAAATGCGCTGGCTGCCAACCCGGAAATACGCATGGCGCAAGAGCGCGTGCAGGAATCTCGCGCTTATACCCAAATGGCCAAATCTGCCCTGTATCCTACCATTGGTGCCACGGGCGGCATGATGGGTGGTGGTGTGGACTGGCGGCACCCGGTGCCGCCCCTTATGAAAATGGCAGACCCTGATATTCAGGATCCGGCAACAGATGGGCATCTGGCTGGCATAACCATGGCGTGGGAGCCAGATATCTGGGGCCGCAACCGTGCCCGTAAGCGAGCAGCGCAACATATGGCCTTGGCTGCGGCAGATGTGCTGCATGGCACACACATGGCCATTGCGGCAGATGTGGCCGCCAATTACCTTACGGCGCGTGGGCTGCAACAACGCATTGCGTTGCTTGATCAATCTGCCCGCACGCTACAGGAGCTTTTGCGGTATGCCACAGCGAGGTTTGATGCAGGCCAGACAACACGGGCTGATCTGGAAACCATAACGGCCCAGATCAATCAGGTGCAGGCACAACGGCCATTACTGGTTGCCGCGTTTGATGCATGCCGGCATCGGCTGGCTATTCTATCCGGCCTGCCGCCGGAACAGGCGCCGGATCTATCAGCACCGGCTCAATATCGGGTGCCAGCGCCCCCTGCTACAGAACTGCCCTCTACAGTGCTGGAGCGTAGGCCAGATGTGCTGCTGCAAAAGAATATTGTGCAAGCCAATCTGGAACGGTTGATCAGCACAAAAACAGATTTGCTACCGCGTTTTGGGTTAGAGTTTTTTGGTGGCGATGGACGCTTGCGGTTTGATGGTATTCCGGGCGTATCCGGCTCTGGCGGCCTTATGGCTGTGAATGCCTACCTGCCTATTTTTACGGCTGGGCGCATACAGGCCAAGATACGCGCTGCGGACTCTCAGCTAAAGCAGGCTGTGGCATCGTATGATCAAACGGTTCTGACAGCCTTGGCAGAGGTGGAAGATGCCTATGAAAGCCGTTCCAGCGCAGACCAGAATATTGCCAGCCTGAGCGGAGAAGTTTCATCCCTCTCTCTCGCCACAACTCAGGCACAAGGGCTTTATGAAGGCGGGCAGTTTACCATGCAGGATATTCTGACAACCCGGATAAAAAAGATTTCCGCTCAGGATGAACTGGTAAGTGCCCAAACCCGGCAGGCGTTGGCAACAGTGCGTCTTGCGCGGGCTTTGGGCGGTGGCTGGGATACGCAAACAACCAAGCGGTAAAAGTCTAGCACCCATTGCTGCGCTTTTAGGTCTGCACTTTGCTGGATTGGGCAATTAACTCCAACAGCGCTTCTGCTGCCGGGCTGCGATAACGCTCCTTATGGCGCAAACCGTAGAAGAAGCGTGTTCCCAAAGCTTGGGGCACGGCATGCAACGTGCCTGCCTGCACGGCGGGTGCAATCACTAAAGCAGAAAGAGCACCAATACCTGCACCTGCCTCAATGGCCGTACGCACACTCTCGTTGGAAGGCAGCACAAGCGTTACATTTAGTTCCGTAGGGTCTATGCCGTGATGCCGCAAAGCGTGTTCCAGTGTGGTGCGGGTGCCAGAACCCGGTTCACGCATGACCCATTTGGCAGATCGTAGCCACGCGGCATCTATAGTGTCAGGCACATGCGCATCGGCTTGCACAATGCTCAGGCTATCTGTTGCAACGGGCCATTGCGCCAAGGCGGGATCATCCACCTGCCCTTCCACAATACCCAGATCAACTTCACCGTTTTTAACGCGGTGTGCTGCTTCTTCTGTGTTGCTGATGGCAATATCCATAACAATTTGCGGATATTGTTGGCAGAATTTCACCAAAAGTGCTGGCAGCCAATAGGCTGCAATAGTCTGGCTGGCAACAACGCGTAATGTGCCCTGCTTCAGCCCGCTAAAGGCTTCCAGCATGTTCTCGGCGGCTTCTGCCTGCGCCAGAACTGCACGGGCTTCAGGTAAAAACAGGCGGCCTGCCTCTGTAAGGCAAATACCGCGCCCCACACGATGAAACAGCTTGACTGCATGCTGTTCTTCCAGCGTGGCAATAGCAGCGGATACGGCTGATTGCGTAACATGCAGGGCCTTGCTGGCCGCTGTAACGTGCTCACGCTCTGCAACAGCAATAAAGAAGCGAAGTTGTTCCAGTGTCATGCCTGATTTCATACTTCAATCAATCATGATTTCCGATTGGAATAAACAGAATAATGAGTTGGAGTGATGAAATGGCTTGCCCTTATGTTTTGCAAAGAAAGGGACATTGCCATGCTCACCACATCTCAGGCGCAGCCATTATTCAAACAACGCATATTGGATGTTATCAGCCATAATCTTCCCGGTATTTTATTGTGTCTGGCTATTACGGGCATTGCCTATTTTTGCCAGCAGATTGAAGAATTTCTGTGCGGGAAAATCTGGCTGGAAATGCTCAATCTGGCGCTTATTGCCGGTGTTGTGGTACGGGCTGCGCGTAAGCCAGATCATCTGTGGCAGCCGGGTATCCGAACATGTTCGAAAACGCTTTTGAATATAGGGATTGTGCTGCTTGGGGCTTCTTTTAGCATTGATGCGGCGTTTTCCACTGGGCCGTGGCTTTTGGTCGGCGTTATGGGGCTGGTTGCGTTTAGCCTGATATTTACCAGTTGCATTGGCTGCATGATGGGCCTGCCTTTGCCCCAAACTCTGCTGGTGGCTTGCGGGAACTCCATTTGCGGCAATTCGGCTATTATGGCGGCGGCCCCTAGCATTCATGCCAAAGATGAAGATATTGGTGCAACAATTGCCTTTACGGCAGCGGGTGGCCTGATACTTGTTGTAGGCTTACCGCTTGTGGCCCCCTTTCTGCCGCTAGATAGCCGCACTGGCGGGGCCCTTGCCGGGCTAACGGTTTATGCCGTGCCTCAGGTTGCGGCTGCGGCCTCGGCTTTTGGCGGAAACGCCGGGCATATTGGCATGCTGGTTAAGCTGATGCGTGTATTGATGTTGGGGCCAGTCTGTATTGTTCTGTCCATACTTTATGCCCGCTTAAACCGAGGGAAAGTTCAGCACGCGCATCGTGCGCCGCAGATGGTGCCTTGGTATATTGTTGGCTTTATCATCATGATGATTGCGCGTTCCATGAACGTTATTCCGCATGAACTCATTGCGCCTTTAAGCTTTATAGCCAATTTTTTAACCATTCTGGCCATGGCTGCGTTGGGCTTGTGCATAGACATACGTTCGGTTTTTCGCGCAGGTCGTCCACTGCTTCTGACGGAAGGGTTTTCTCTGCTCGGGCTGATTTGTGCCAGTATGCTACTGCTTAAGGTCGTGTTCTAGAACAGCCATCAGCATTGGGAGCCCATATTGCGTAATCTAGACTTCAGTTCATGGCACAGCTTTCTGTTCACCATGATTGGGCTCTCGCTCATTACTTTAATTGGTGTGGGCATCAGACTTTTGATGATGGTGCTGATCCAGCAGCGGCGGGAACGTATGAACCGCCAGATTAATGAGCGTTTGCGCACATTGATTGCAGCTTACCGCACATTGGGGGGGTCTTTTACCGGAGATCTGGCAGTAGACCCAAGGCATAAGCGAGATTTCCGTATTGCGGCGGATACGGATACCCCAACAACCACGTCCATATTGGAAGACGCCAATGCATCCGACCGGGCACGTCGTATTCGTGATGCTGTAGAGGCTGCGCTATCCGATATCATTCTTCTGGGCACGGAAGAACATGTACGTTTAGCAGAACATGCTGCGCGCGAACTGGTGGCAGGCCAGCGGGTGCATACGCATGATTTGGTTGTATCCTTGCGTAATTTTGTAAGGCAGGCGCTGGATCTTGCCCCTATTCCGTCTGATCTGAGTATTCCCATACAAGGCCCAACCCGTGTGCAGGCTTGTGGCGGTAAAGGGAAAGATGGCGGAGCAGAAAAAGCTGGTGGCGGCGGGGGTGGTAATGGTGGAGGTGGCGGCATGCAGGGTGGCGGTGATATGGCCATGACCGGCAGCCATACTGCGGATAATCAGGACTCAATCACCCCTTCCGGGCATTAAATACTGCCAAGCCAGATGATGTAATGCCTCAATTATAAAGGATGCAGAAGTTTCCCTCTGCATCCTTATCCTAAGTTAGTTTCCGAGTTTGATTAAACGGGATGCACGGCTGAGCGCGATAATCGGGAAAAGCTGGCGGTAGAGATCATAGCGCAGCATGAAGGCGCGTGAGAGCTCGGCCCCCTGCATCAGACGCTTTGAAATGGCCGGGTCATCCAGCTTGATGGTCTGGCCCACACCGTAGCCGGGGAAGCCCGTACCGGTGAACTCTTCTTCATTCCAGCTTCCGTCTTCTTCCTGCAAGTCAATCAGGTAGCGGCAACCTTTGGCTATGGCCTCATAATCCTGCGGACGGTTGGCCGCTATCAGCCCCATAAGGGCCCAAGCCGTTTGAGATGGCGTGGTGGCGCCATGGCCAATGGAAGAGACTTCCATGTAGGACGCACAGCTTTCACCCCAACCGCCATTTTCCTGCTGGCAGTTAATAAGCCAGTCACAAGCCTTGGAGATGTAAGGCTGTGTCATGTCCTCACCCAAGGCGGCCAGAGCGGGCAGAACAGCCCCGGTGCCATACAGGTAATTTACGCCCCAGCGGCCAAACCAAGGCCCTGTTGGATCTTGCTCCTTACGAATGTAAGCCAGCCCACGCTGGATGCAGGGTAGATCACGCGGCAAGCCCAACAGGCCAAAAGCTTCCAGAACGTGCGCCGTAACGTCCACCGATGGCGGGTCCAGCGCTTCCCCAAAATCGCAGAACGGAATTTTGGCAAGAATGCTCTTGTTGTTGTCCTTATCAAAAGCGCCCCAGCCACCGCAGGAACTTTGCATGGCTACCAGCCACCGCACGCCGCGGCCAATGGCTTCTTCTACGCCTTTTGCTTGCCACTCTGGCCGGTTGCGGCAAGATGCAATGGCAATCAGCGCAACGGCGGTATCATCTGTATCCGGGTATCTGTCATTGGCGTATTCAAACGCCCAGCCACCGGGTTCTGTATTGGGGAGTTTAACAGACCAATCCCCTTTCACGCGTATTTGACGGGAAAGCAGCCAGTCCAGAGCCTTATCCATTTCTGGTGTAAAGCGTTCTTCGGCATTGGCATCATGCAGCGCCATGAGCGACAGCATGGTGTCCCATACAGGGCTGTTTGTGGCCTGAATCCAACTGGCATCACCTTTGTCGTGCCGCCAACCCGGATCGTTTAGCGCATCCAATGCCTTTGCCATAACGGGGTGGTGGAATTGATAGCCCTCACCATGCAGGGCCATCAGCCCGTATACCCATGGCGGCTGAATGCCACCCCAGCCACCATCTGCATCCTGATGCCAGATAATCCATTCCAGCACGTATTTAATGGCAGCTTCCCGCGAAGGCGCGCGTTTAAGGAAAGAAGACTGCAACCAATGCAGGCCTTTATCAGCCAGACGAAAGAAGTCAGCAATAACATCCCTGCCCTCTTTGGTGGGCAGTTCGTAATCAAAGTTCGCACGGCCACCCGGGAAAAGGGCATCCAGCCGATCTTGCGGACGCAGCGGACGGGATGGACGGCGTGCAGACAAAATAGCCAGCGGCATCATGGTGGCGCGGGCCCATTGTGCAAAATTGTAAATGGAAAAAACAAAATTATCGGGGAACCAGATAATTTCTGGCGGAAGATTAGGTGTTTTCTCCCACGGCCATTCCCCAATCAGGGCCAGCCAGTAGCGGGTGAATACACGTACGTTCTTTAGGCCGCCTTTGCTGATAATCCATGCAGCAGCTTTGCTAACGGCCGGGTCATCTTCTGCGTAGCCCAAAGATCTGAGAGCGGCATAAGATTCCACAGTCGCGTTGATATCACCACTGCCAGCACCATAATATGTGCCCCAAGAGCCATCGGGCCGCTGCATTTCAAGCAGAGCCTTGCCCAAGCGCGGGCGCAGGGGATGATCTTCCAACCCCAGGAACCACAGAGCCAAACACCATTCAGCTTCCATGGAGGCATTGGACCCAACAGAACCCACCCAATGGCCATCGGGTTTCTGTTGCTTCATTAACCATTCACATGCGGAAGACAGCGTGTGTGTCAGGCTGTTCCCCATTGCTTTCAGGGCTGACAGATCTGCCGGAACCTGTGGAGCAGGTTTTTGACGCACAATATCCGAGGTTCCAGACTGAATAAGGGTGTTAACGTTTGTTCCCTGTGTGTCTGAACCGGAACGCAAAATCTTCTTTAATGAAAAACGGCTTGCCATATTCATTGTGTCATACCTGCGCGAAATATCATGAAAGACTCATTGGTTCCTGTTTTAAAGATCATGGTGTTTCTGCTTGGGGCGTAATAAGCCGCAGGCAATCTGTAAACACTGAATCCCAACCAGACTGATCCATAGCGATAAAGCCGAAGCTTCTGAGAAGGAAAGCCCCTTCGGCTGCAAAAATTGCCGTACGCGCCTGCCGCGCATCTTCTGCGGTGACGTTACAATCCCCAAACCATCCGGCGTACCATTCTCGTATCCGATTGAGGTATTTGGGGGATTGCAGCAGGGTAATCAGCATGCCTACCATTCTGGCTTGCGTGGCGGCATCTATCTGGCGGCATGCCAGAACATAGGCACGCGCCCGCTCTGCCAGTGATGCCTTGGGCCCCGCATGTTTTTCTATTTCCAGATCAAAAGCTGCTATCCAGCGATCAATCATGGCGGTAATCAGGTCATCTTTGTTGCCAAAACAGTATTGCAGGCCACCTTTGGTAATTCCTGCGGCTTTGGCCACGGCATCAAGCGTTAAAGCGGTTGCGCCGCCCTTCTGAACAAGCAGCTCTGCGCTGTCCAGAACGCTCTCCCGATCAATGGTTCTGCGGCGGCCCATGCACCGTCCTCTATTATTTCAATCCGTCTGGATGGAATTAAAATGAGAGCGATGATTGTGCAACTATATTATTGGAATACACGGATGCATTTTTAGAATGGCAGAAAGCAGCTCGATATAAGTAAGAAAATTTACATAAGAACATGATAATAAAAAATAATTTTCCCTTCTTACGGCCTTAGCGCATCTTCAATAAGGGCGTTCAGTGTCATCTTCTCACCTTCTCGCGTCAGCAAGGCTTCCAGAAGTCCGTCTATGGCCAATACAGCTAAACCATGAACCTTGGCCCATAAGGCTGCGCGCGCACCAGCACGTGTATGGGCAGAATGCTGGCCTTTCAGCTCTCCCACCAATTGTGTGAGCATGGCAGATGTTTTGGCTGCGGCGGCATCCAGATGCGGGTTTTTCCTATCAACTACATCGCTGCGGAACATAAGTGTAAACAGGCCGGGATGCTGCATGGCAAACTGCACATAGGCTACACCCACAGCGTATGGCCCTTTATCAAGCAGCGGCGTAAGCGTTGCGGTCAGTTCTTCATACCCAATGGTTGCCAGTGCACTGAGTAGGCCTGTGAGATTTCCAAAATGCGGAATTGCTGCGGTTTGTGAAACACCCGTATGGCGCGTAATGGCCCGCAGCCCCAGCGCAGCAATGCCTTGCTCCTCCAGAATGGTGCGTGCGGAACGCAACAGAGCGGCATGCAAGTCTCCATGATGATAGGCTTTTTTAGGCTGAACAGGCTGGGCCATTACATATTTTCCAGAATATTCACGATGACCCTCAGAACACTTGACATTCTATCCCCATGTCCCATTCTTAACATTGTTAAGTTTCAACTTGTCGGGCGGTCAAACACAAGACCAATAGCCTGAGGAAGGATCCCTCTTGCGTTTTCTCCCCTCTGTTTATCATGTTTCTCGTCTGGTTGCTGGTTTTTGCCTGATGGGGGTGAGTTCTGGCGCCATTGCAGCAACAGCCTCTCCTTCCGGCACGGCTGGTAAGCTTACATCGTCTCAATCCTTACCAGATGCTTTTACGTTGCCAGATGCTGGGCGTTCCCTGCGCATTACGTACCTTTCCACCAATGGCATTACAGGCAAAGGGCTTGTGCCAGTTACGGCTGAAGTGATTCTGCCCACAGGTAAACCGCCTGCTGGTGGGTGGCCTATTGTTGCCTGGGCACATGGCACGGTAGGCGTTGCAGACCGCTGCGCACCCTCTAACAACCCGTGGAGCGCACGGAACAAGCGTTATCTTTCTGAATGGATGAAGCGTGGCTTTGCCGTAGTGGGCACGGATTATCAGGGTTTAGGCACCCCCGGCACTCACCCGTATCTGAACACGCGAGTGGAAGCCTATAGCCTGCTGGATGGCGTGAAGGCAGCTTTGGCCTCGGTGCCGGATTTGCAGAACAAGATCATGATTGTCGGGCAGTCTCAAGGTGGTGGGGCTGCTTTTGCTTCGGCTGCTTTTGCCCCAACCTATGCGCCAGAACTGAATATTCGGGGCACGGTGGCCACGGGTGCACCTTATATTACGCCGGAATTGCTCAAGCAGATGGCAACTGCGCCGGACAATGCGCCATATAACCCCGTTATTGTTTATGCGCTGTATCTGGCACAGGGGCTTTCTGGCTACGATGCGGCCTTTAAGCCAGAAAGTGTTTTTACGGCAAAAGCCATGCCGGCCTACCGTGGCGCAGCCAATTTGTGTGTGTATGAGCTGACAGATAAGGTGAAGGAGGATGGCCTGAATTTCAGCAACTCTCTTAAGCCCGATTTTGCAAAAAATCTGGCTCCGGCTTTACAGGCAATGCAATACCCCACCATGCATCTGGCTCAACCGCTGTTTATGGGCACTGGAGAGCTTGATAAGGATGTGCCTCCGCCGCTTCAGTACGGGTTGGTAAAGGCCGCCTGTGCTGCTGGCACAGTTGTGCAGGCGCATGTTTATAAAGGTCTGAACCATGATCAGACGGTAAATGCCTCATTACCGGATTCAGCTTCTTTCACGCAGGCCGTCATGAACGGGCAAACTGTTACGCCTCAGTGCACTCCAACGCCGGAATAAAAGCACCTACACATATTCAGGCTTGATTGCGGGAGGAAAAGCGGCGGCTTTACGTTTTTCCTCCCTTGTGCGGGGTATATAACGTCTTCAATATTCACGTATGACAGATACCCCTGCTGCGTGCGTTTATCGCATCCATCGTTTTTTGCAGTCTCCGGCAGGAGGTGCAACAGCCCTGCTTCTGGCCTCACTTACGGGGTTTGCTCTGGCAAACTCGGCTTGGTGTGGTGGTTATGAAGCCCTGATTACAACACCCATGCGGCTTTCTATTTTAGGACCGCACATGCCAGATACGCTTGAGGCATGGGTATCTGATGGGTTGATGACGCTTTTTTTCCTGCTGATTATTCTGGAAATCAAGAAAGAGATGGTTTCGGGCCATCTTTCATCCATGCGTCAGATTGCCTTGCCATTGATTGGCGCATTGGGTGGTATGGCTGTGCCAGCGCTTACCTATTTTCTGGTAACGTACAAGCATGCAGAAGCGGTTCATGGATGGGCCATTCCTGTGGCTACCGATGCCGCATTTACATTGCCCGTTATTATGGCGCTGGGGGCGCGTGTTTCGGCCGGGGCGCGGGCATGGCTTATGGCCCTTGCCATTTTTGATGATGTGTTGGGCATTGTTGTTATTGCCCTGTTTTACGGTTCTGCCCTTTACTGGCCTGCACTGGCTGGCGTGCTGTGTGTAACCGTGGGCATGATTGCTGCAAACCGCTTGGGATGCAGATCTTTGTGGGTTTATTCTGCCGGATGCCTGCTGCTTTGGGGCATGCTTTTATCTTCCGGCCTGCACCCAACGCTTGCCGGGGTGATTACTGGCCTTTGCCTGCCAGCTCAACCACCTGCAACAGATACAGAACAGATGACGCCGCTTGAAAAAGTATCATCCGCGTTAACGCCTTTCGTAATATGGCTGGTGCTGCCCCTATTTGGCTTTATGAATGTTGGGGTTTCTCTTGCTGGTGAGCATATGGGTGCACTTCTTGCTCCCGTTCCTCTGGGCATCATGCTGGGGTTGATTATAGGAAAGCCCGTGGGTGTGTTTGGAGCAACCATATTGTCGTTCCAACTACGCATAGCGCCTGTCCCAGCCGCAACATCAATAAAAATGCTTTTCGGGCTTTCTTTGCTGTGCGGTATTGGCTTTACCATCAGTCTGTTTATTGCCGGTTTGGCATTTAAAGATGCAGATACAATTGTATCTGCAAAACTGGGGATATTTGCGGGATCTGTTGTTGCAGCATTGGCCGGATGGAGTTGGCTGCGCTGCTTGCCTGTTGAACAACCAAGCCAGTGTCCTGCCAACCTTGCGGCTATGAGCGGCAAATAAGGTTGCCATGTTCGTTTGCTTTGTGTCTGCATAGTTTGTTAAGGGCAGACACAAAGCAGAACTATAAGTTTTTACCCTATACGAATAAGCTTGCGGTTAATGAATTCCTCAATCCCGAGGAAAGAAAGCTCCCGGCCAAAGCCAGAATTTTTAATGCCCCCAAATGGCAGTTCGGGTGCGGCAGCGGTGGCTGTGTTAATAAACATCATACCGGTTTCAACCTGCTCGGCCACCTTTTCTGCCCTCCCGATATCGCGCGAGAATACGGAACCACCAAGGCCATATGGTGAGTCATTTGCCAGATCAACGGCTTCCTGTTCAGATGTAACCTTATGAACAACCGCAACCGGGCCAAAGATTTCCTGATAAAAAACAGGGTTATCTTTTTTCACATTAGTCAGGATTGTGGGTTCCATAAAGAACCCTTTACGGTTTATCCGCTTGCCACCAGCAACCAAGGTTGCACCGGCTTTTACGGCTTCATCAATCTGTTCCAGCACCAGATCCAGCGCGCGTTTGCTGCTCATGGGGCCATGTGTGATCCCTTCTGCCAATGGGTCCCCAATACGGAATTGGGTGATGGCCTTTTTCAACCCATCCAGAAATGCATCATAAATTTTTTCATGCACAATCATGCGTTTTGCGGCGGTGCACACTTGTCCGTTATTGGCAAAGCGGCCCCATGTAGCCCATTTGATGGCAAGTTCCAGATCGGCATCATCCAGCACAATAAAGGCATCACTGCCGCCAAGTTCCATGGTGTCCTTCTTGAGTGAGGCACCAGCTTCTGCCGCTACGGCCTGCCCTGCCCGTTCACTACCAGTAAGCGCCACACCACGAATACGGACATCCTTGATCAGCTCGGCAGATTGATCATTGCTTAGGAAAATATTGGTATAAACGCCAGCTGGCGCTCCGGCATCATGAAACAGTTTTTCAAACGCCAAGGCGCATTGCGGCACGTTGGGGGCATGCTTGGCTATCACCACATTGCCCGCCATCAGGTTGGGGCCCGCTACCCGTGCCAGTTGGTAATAAGGAAAGTTCCAAGGCTCGATGCAATAAATAACGCCTAGTGGCTGGTTGATTATTTTTGCGCTGCCATCTTTTACCTTGAGCGGCGTGGGAGCCAGAAACACCTCTGCCCCATTGGCGTAGAAGGAAAGAATATCTGCCGTGATATCAATTTCCTCCAGCGCATCTGGCAGTGCTTTGCCCATTTCCGTGGCAATCAGGCGCGCATGGGCTTGCCGGTCCTTACGCAGCAGATCAGCCGCCTTTGACATAATGATTTTACGCTCTGCAATGCTGCGCTTTTTCCAATCTGTGCGCCAGATATGGTCCGCCCTGTCTGTGATCGCCTGCATCTGTTTTGGGGTATGCAGTTCAAACGTGCGTTCAACACTTTCGGTGGTGGGGTTAATTGTCTGATACATAATCATTTTTTATCATCCTGATTATAAAAAGGGTAATCGGTGTATCCGTGTGCGCCGCCGCCATACATGGTTGTGGGGTCTATGGCGTTAAGGGGCCATCCGTGCTGCAAACGCGCAGGCAAATCCGGGTTGGCGATGAATTTGCGGCCAAACCCGATCATGTCGGCCCAGCCATTTTGCAAAACGTGGTCTGCTTTGGCTTTATCGTAACGGCCCGCACACAAAATGCGGCCCGGAAAGATATCGCGCACGGCAGCACGGAATGAATCCGGCATATCTGGCGCGTTATCCCAGTCAGCTTCTGCCAGAGAGAGATATGCAATGCCTGCATCGGCCAAAACACGTACCGCTTGCGTATAGGTTTCTGTCGGATTGCTTTCCAACAAGCCAAGATAAACGCGTTCTTCCTTGGTTGTGCTGAACAGTGGAGAAAACCTGACGCCCAGCCTTTCAGGAGAAACCACGGCAGAAACGGCCTCTACCACTTCACGCAAAAATCTCAGCCGGTTGGGGAGCGAACCGCCATAGGCATCTGTGCGAAAATTGGCGCGTTCGGAAATAAACTGGTTGACCAGATACCCATTGGCAGCGTGAATTTCCACGCCATCAAATCCGGCTTGCAGAGCGTTTCTGGCAGCCTGCGCATAAAGCTCTACCAGTTCATGAATTTCGGGAATGGTCAATGCACGAGGGGTATCGGGCGGCACCAGTTTTCCGGTGCCCGGGCCGGTTGGGATAAAAACATTCACACCCGTTGCGGCCACAGCAGATGGTGCAATAGGTGACTGGTGGTTCGGTTGCAAAAGATGGTGCGAAACACGCCCAACATGCCAAAGCTGCGCAAAAATGGGGCGCTTTTTGGCGTGCACGGCATCTGTTACCAGTTTCCAGCCCGCAATCTGTTCAGGGGAGTAAATGCCGGGTGTCCAGGCATAGCCTTGCCCGCGTGGTTCTATTTGTGTGCCTTCGGTAAGCAAAAAACCTGCCTGCGTACGCTGAGCATAGTATTCTGCCATAAGCGCATTGGGGATATCACCCGGCTGGGTGCTGCGGCAGCGGGTTAACGGCGGCAGAAAAATCCGGTTTTCTAGGGGCAGATCACCCAGTGTTATGGGGTCAAAAAGAGAAATTGAAGTCATGATCAGCCTTGTTCAGAAGCAGAAATAGTCTCTGGTCTGCTCGTAAACATTGGCCTATTAGGTTTAAGGCGCAAGAACGCACATAAACCGCCTATAGTGTCAGGAATGATACCATGCCCCGTATTCGCCACACCACGCTAACATGCAGCCCCGGCTGCACCGTAGAAGCCACGCTGGAGTTATTTGGGGGCAAATGGAAGGCGCTTATTCTGTATCATCTGTTTGAAGATGGCGTGCTGCGCTTTAGCGAATTTCGTAGGCGTATGCCAAATGTAACGCAGCGTATGCTGACGAACCAGTTGCGAGAACTGGAAGCCGATGGCCTGATTTCCCGCACGGTTTTTCCCGAAGTGCCGCCGCGGGTGGAATATGAACTGACCGACCTAGGCAAAACCCTCAAGCCGGTCATCCATGCACTCAAGGAATGGGGCGATAAATATGCCCATAGCTTGAAGCAGAAAAAAGAATAGGTAGTGGGTGAAAGCCCCTCACCCACGTTATCTAAACGAGCGTGAGAGGGGCTTTAATTTCAATCCAGCTTTTCACGCTGCCAGAAGCGAAGTGCGCCGCAGGTTTTTACAAATGCATTGGCATCGTTTTTGCTACCAAGCTTGATGCAGCCTTTATCAACATCGTCAGCCAAACCCGCCTTTTTGAACAACGTGCAGGCCTCTGCCGAATACCCAATAAATTTGCAGTGCGTGAAGGCGTCTGTAAGGAAATCCTTGGCTGCAGGGTTACTAGCCAGAACTTTTGTACCTTCCTTGGAAGCCAGAATGGCTACGGCATCGTATAATACCGATGGGCCTCCATCTATCTTCTGCTGCGCAGCCACCTTGGTGCCATCCGAGAGTGTAATGCCGCCAATTTTGGGGGCCACCACTTCATAATTGGCTTTTTCTGCCTGAAGGGCAGCAATAAGCGCAACAAAAAGGTCTGCATCCACGCCATCTGTTGCCAGAATACCCATTTTTCGGCCTGCAAATGTTTTTGGCCCATTTTTGAGGATGCTGAGCGCATCAGACGCTGGCAGATCATTACGCGTAGGCTGAGTTGTTTCTGCGGGATCAGGCAATGGCAAGCCCAGACCATCAGCTACCGTTGTTGCCAGATCCTCATCAATATGCAGCAGATGGGAGACAACGCGGGAGCGAATATCGGGCCGTTCTACCTTGCTCAGTTCAAACGTAATGCCATCTGCAATATGCTTCTGCTCAATGGGCGTCTGGCTGATGTAAAACTGCCGCGCCTGACTGTAGTGATCGGAAAAACTTTCGGGCCGTAGGCGCCGCTTGGGGCCTGTTTCCTCGCTTGCAAAACTGCGGAAGCCCTGTTTTGGGTTTTCACGCGGGCCACCTGCTGCCCCCCAACTGTTCGGCTCGTAATTGGCGCGGCCTACCAGGTTGTGCATGGCCATATGCCCATCCTGCTGAAAATGCGCCATGGGGCATTTGGGAGCATTGATTGGGATATGCGTAAAATTGGGGCTACCAAGCCGTTTTACCTGTGTATCCAGATATGAGAAATTTCGGCCCTGAAGCAGCGGATCGTTTGAGAAATCAATGCCTGGCGGCACGTTCTGGGTGCAGAACGCAACCTGCTCTGTTTCGGCAAAAAAGTTATCAACAACGCGGTCCAGCACCAGACGGCCCACTATTCTTACGGGCACCAGTTCTTCAGGAATAAGTTTGGTGGGGTCCAGCACATCGAAATCGAATTTTTCGGCAAATTCTTCGTCAAAAAGCTGCACGCCCAGTTCCCATTCGGGAAAGTCCCCGCTGGAAATTGCGCTCCAGAGATCTCGCCGATGAAAATCAGGGTCTGCCCCATTGATCTTGACCGCTTCATTCCAGACAACAGATTGCAATCCCTGCTTGGGCTTCCAATGAAACTTCACAAAGGTTGAACGGTCATTGCTGTCCAGAAAACGGAATG
Source organism: Acetobacter pasteurianus subsp. pasteurianus LMG 1262 = NBRC 106471 (assembly GCF_000285275.1). Classification (GTDB taxonomy): domain Bacteria; phylum Pseudomonadota; class Alphaproteobacteria; order Acetobacterales; family Acetobacteraceae; genus Acetobacter; species Acetobacter pasteurianus. The sequence continues at coordinate 22,713 of NZ_CADO01000010.1, read as the reverse complement.
TATGCACCCCAAACCCTTCCATAAAACGGAAGGACCGCGGGATACCCCGGTCTGACATCACCCACATGATCATATGAAAGCTTTCCGGGGTGAGTGAAATGAAATCCCAGAAGTTATCATGCGCAGATTGAGCCTGCGGAAAATCGCGGTCTGGCGCTGGTTTTACGGAGTGCACCATATCAGGAAACTTGATGGCATCCTGAATGAAGAATACCGGGATATTGTTGCCAACCAGATCCCAGTTACCTTCCTTGGTATAGAGTTTAACGGCAAATCCACGGACATCGCGCGCAACATCAAACGAGCCTTTGGACCCCGCTACCGTGGAAAACCGCACAAAAGCTGGCGTGCGCTCCCCTACGTTCTGAAAAATAGCTGCGCGCGTTACGTCTTGCAGGCTGTCTGTCAGTTCAAAATAACCATGGGCACCATAGCCACGGGCGTGCACAACACGTTCGGGAATACGTTCATGGTCAAAATGGAAAATCTTTTCCCGGAAATGGAAATCCTCCATCAACGCCGGGCCGCGTGCACCGTAACGCAGTGTGTTCTGATCATCCGCTACGGGAATACCCTGAGCAGAGGTAAGTGTTGCAATATCACCGCCAGCCTGCTGGTGTGTTTCTCCCCCATTTCCCTGTTGCTCGGTATAGCTTGGTTCAATTTTATCTTTATTTGCCTTTAAACCGTTTTTGGCAGCTTTGCTGGGCGTGTTTTTTTTGACAACCATGATCTTCTCCTCGCCAGTGTTTCGGCGGGAGCGTCGTCCCTTTACATGTCTTAAATCTTGCGTCTCTAAGGTTTCGTCGCTCCCCGTATTCTAGTTCTTACGTGTGGGGGGCAGAATGGTTCCAATGGCAGATTTTGGCTGCACAAGCATCACAACACAAAATGTGTTATGTCGGGCTTATGGCAATTTCTATCCTTCCCAATATTTCTCTGACCGATTCTGAACTGGAGGTCTCTTATATTTTGGCATCTGGCCCAGGGGGGCAGAATGTCAACAAGGTTGCCACGGCTGCTCAATTACGGTTCGATGCAGCGCATTCTTCTTCCTTGCCAGATCGGGTGCGTGCACGCTTGCTGGAACTTGCGGGCAGTCGTGCCACGCGTGACGGTGTTATTGTTATTACAGCACGACGTTTTCGCACGCAGCAGCGCAACCGTGAGGATGCGATAGAGCGTCTGGCTGCCTTGATACGAGAGGCAGCACATCGCCCGGCTTTTCGTGTTGCTACGCGCCCTAGCCGCGCTGCGCGCCAACGGCGGTTGCAGGGAAAAGCACATCGCGCACGTATTAAACAAGGACGCACAGTGCGGCTTGATGATTGATATTGCCAAATAAGCTAATGGGAATGGCTTGCTGTTTCCTTTAAAAATTGTTTTTGGTTTCTTCTTTTCAGAGATAATCCGCTCAGGAACGTTTACCCCGTTCCAGCGTTGAATGACGGCTGAATACTTGGCGATTAGAAGAATATTCTATTTGTCCGAGTGCTTTATTGCTTTTCTCGAAATCTACTTAAAGCACAATCGAAATGTTTGCGGCTGGTTTCTCTTGGATGGAGAACGAAAATGCGCACCCCTTTTGTAAAAAATCAGGCTTCTTCTGCTGTTTCAAAAACAGAAAAGAAGGTGGGGCAGAATGTGGCTGATGACAAAGCAGTTGGTGAAGATTCTTTGCCAGAAAACAAAAAATCACAAAATAAAATGGTGAAAAACAAAACGTTGTTAGAAGAAAAAGCGCTTTCGACCGCCCTAAGAACAAGAAAAAGTCTGTTTCGGAAATAACAAATAAAGGCCGCATTCAGCTTTGTATGGCCCTTATGAGGGAGTTGGTGCATGCGTACAGAACACCCATCAGATACCGGCCCCAAAAGTGCCAGTCGTTCATTTTTACGCGGTTTGTTTGGGGGGCATGGTCCCGTTAACATACAGGATGATCATTTTCCCATAAAAAGCGAAATTTTTGGCATTGAACGTCTGGAGGCGCATGCCAGAAGCTTGGCCGTAGCACAGGCCATTGTGCCCGCAAGGCATAATCGGCGTGGGCAGCCCCTCAAGCGCAGGTTGGCAGAAAATGCCGCAGTGCTTGCAGCAGCTAATGAAACAGTGACCAAGGCCAGTCAAAGGGGCCGATTATTACCGCCAGCAGCTCAGTGGCTGGCAGATAACTATGCCCTTATTGATATGCAGATTAGAGAAACCAGTCTGGATCTGCCAAGTGGGTATTACACGCGCCTGCCCAAGCTTGCGAATGGTCCTTTTGTTGGTTTGCCGCGCGTTTTTGGCATTACATGGGCTTTTGTTGCGCATACAGACAGCTATCTTCAGCCTGATTTTTTGCGGCGGTTTTTGCTTGCTTACCAAACGGTTACGCCACTTACGATAGGTGAGCTTTGGGCTGTTCCCATTACCTTGCGCATTGTTTTAATAGAAAACCTGCGCCGTATTGTAAGCGCCATTATAGATAGCCACGCAAGCCAACAGGCGGCGGATATTCTGGCTGATCAACTTGCAGCGGCCCGCAAGAACGATGCGCCTAAATTGTCTGCCATCTTATCTCAAATAGATCCACGCATGATTACGCCTGCGTTTACGGCGCAGCTTGCGCATCGTTCAAGAGGAATAGATCCAGAAAAAGACCCCGTGCTTGTGTGGTTGGAGCAGCGTCTGGCAGACAAAAAAACAAATATCGAGCAAGGCATTCAGGAATATTTACAGACGCAGGGCGCCTTTAATGCGACTATTCGAAATATCATTACCAGTTTGCGGCATATTGCAGAATCTGATTGGACAGAAACTTTCGAGCAAGTGTGCTTGGTGGATACAGTATTCGCAGAATATGCAAGTTTTACATCTGCCGATTTTGCCAGCCGAGACCTTTACCGCAAAGCTATTGAGGATTTGGCTTATGGTAGTACCGTTGATGAAATTGAGATTGCCAAGAAGGCTGTTTTTTTAGCGCAAGACGCAGCTTCTTCCAATGGGTTTGACCAGCGCAAGAGTGATCCCGGTTATTATCTGGTGATGGAAGGTCGTTCCATTCTGGAAGCTTCCATCGGTTTTCGTCCCAGTCTTTCCAGAAAACTGGCACAGGCATTCTGCCAAAGTGGCATTACAGGCTATGCCGTGGTTGTTTTTATACTGGCACTCATTTTTGTGGCGGGGCCTGTGTGGCTTTCCTTTCAGGAAAACGCATGGTTTCCATGGGTTCTGTTGGTAGCGGCGTTGGCACTTGCCCCCGCATTGGAGGCCGCCGTTGCGTGCATTAACTGGCTGGCTTTGCGTGTTACCAAGGTAACGGCATTGCCGGGGTTGGAGCTTTTAGGCGGTATTCCGGTAAAACTGCGCACAATGGTGGTTATTCCTGCCCTACTTACCAACGTAAAAACGGTGGATGAGCTTTTATCTCGGTTAGAAATCCACTATCTGGCCACTCATGATAGCGGTGTTTATTTTGCGCTTTTAACAGATTGGTCTGATCATTCAGAGGCCTCTGCCCCAGAAGATGATGCACTTTTTCAGTTAGCTTCTGCCGGTATTCATCATCTTAACGAAAAATACGGGTCTGTGCCGGATGGCAACAGGTTTCTCCTTCTGCACCGCCACAGGGTTTGGAGCGAGAGTGAAGGCGTATGGATGGGGTGGGAGCGCAAACGGGGTAAGCTGCATGAGTTGAACCGCCTGTTGCGCGGCGCAACAGACACCACTTTTCTGGCTGAATGCAGCCAGAATATTCCCCAAGCTGTAAAATATATCGTCACACTGGATGCCGATACACGCTTGCCCCTTGAAACAGTCAAAAAACTGGTGGGCAAACTGGCGCATCCTCTTAATGCACCGCAATTTAATGCAACAACCGGGCGTGTGCAGCAGGGTTATGCTGTTCTGCAACCTCGTGTTACGCCCTCTTTGCCTATCGGGCATCAGAGCACTTTGTTCCAGCGTATTTTCTCTGCATCTAGCGGGATAGATGCCTATTCCTCTGCAATATCAGATCTTTATCAGGATATGTTTGGAGAGGGATCTTACGCGGGCAAAGGCATTTACGAAATTGATGCGTTTGAAGCTGCCTTGGCCGGGCGTGTGCCAGAAGCAACGCTTTTAAGCCATGATCTGTTTGAAGGTATTTTTGCACGCGCCGGATTGGTTTCTGACATTGAGGTGATAGAGGAGTTTCCGACAGATTACCTGGTTGCGGCCCAAAGGCTCCATCGCTGGACACGGGGAGACTGGCAACTGCTTCCCTGGATTGTTTCTGGCATATTTCGCACCCCTTCCCCACGCAACAGCTTATCCGGAATTGCGCGTTGGAAAATGGTGGATAACCTCCGCCGCACCCTATGTGCGCCCTTTACTTTGTTGGCGCTGATTATCAGTTGGATTTTGTTGCCAGAAAACGCTGGTATCTGGACACTGTTTATCCTTCTGATTATGGCTCTGCCCGCTTTTCTGCCTGTCATTCCCGATATTGCGCCACGCCGGGAATGGATTAGTTTTCGCAGCTATTTTAATGTGTTGGGGGCATCCATTTCCAATGCCGTTGTCATGACGGCGCTTAACATTACATTTCTAGTGCATCAGGCCTGCCTATTGGGTGATGCAATTATTCGCACTCTTGGGCGAGTTTTTGTAACACGGCGATATTTGTTGCAGTGGGTGCCTGCGGCGCAAACGGCAGATCTTTTGCAGTCTGGTTTGCTGCAATATTACCTGAAAATGCTTTCTGCCCCACTTATTGCGGTCATTCTTGTCATACAGGTGACCATGCAGGATGTGGGAAACCTGATTTTTATTGGCCCACTGGCTGTTCTATGGGCGTTTTCTCCTGCTATTGGGTTATGGACAAGCCGGGTTGCAGTTTTAACGGCTCAATCCCGTCCTTCCCGCACAGATATTCGCACTTTGCGTCTGACTGCCCGCAATACGTGGCGCTTTTTTGAAGAATTTGTCACCGCGGATGATCACATGCTTCCGCCAGACAATTTTCAGGAAGTGCCCTCTCCCGTTATCGCCAGACGTACATCTCCCACCAATATAGGGCTTTATCTTTTATGCACGGTCAGTGCCTATGATTTTGGCTGGAATGGTCTGGCTGATACAATAGAACGGCTTGAAAACACTTTTAAAACACTAGATGAATTGGAAAAATATAAAGGGCATTTATATAACTGGTACAGCACGGCTGATTTGGAGCCGCTAGCGCCTTTATATGTTTCCACCGTAGATAGCGGTAATTTTGCGGGCCACCTTGTTGCTCTGGCACGCGCTTGCCGGGAGTGGATTAAAAATACTGCCCAACCGTCTATGTGGCGTGAGGGTATAGCAGATGCCATTACCCTTGCCATTACAGATCTTACTTTCCGTAATGGTGAACGGTTGCAGAATACAAAACAGCAAAAAGTTTTGATCCGATCACTCGCGCGGTTAAAAACCTCTGTTCTGGGTGCTTCTGAAATAAAAACCGAGGCCAGTCTGCTGTTGTTACAGAAACAGGCGCAAACCATAGCAGAGCACGCAGTTCATCTTTATGCAGAAACCAATGGAGCAGAAGAACAGGCGGTGTCAGACCCGCTTTTCTGGTCTCTGGCGCCATTAAAGGCGATTGAAAGCCATCTGCGTGATTTGGATCATGCACAAAGCGCAACCTTTGAAGACCGGCTGAAAGCACTACAAACCAAAGCGACCATGCTTGCATACGGCATGGATTTTGCCTTTTTGCGAGATCCTGCACGCAAACTTCTCTCTATCGGGTTTGTTGTTACCGAAGATACCCCAGATAGTAATTGTTATGATTTGCTAGCCTCTGAATCCCGGTTGGCGGTCTTTTTTGCCATCGCAAAAGGAGACATTCCCGCGCGGGACTGGTTCCGCCTGGGGCGTGCCCTCACCTCTGCTGGCAGTGGCGCCGCACTGGTATCGTGGTCTGGCTCAATGTTTGAATATCTTATGCCTTCTCTGGTGATGCGTGCGCCTATAGGCAGCCTGCTCCAGCAAACCAACGCGCTTATTGTGCAGCGCCAGATTGCTTATGGGCAATCTCACAATATTCCATGGGGGATTTCGGAATCAGCCTATAATGTGCGGGATGTAGATTACACTTACCAATACTCTAACTTTGGCATTCCGGGGTTGGGGTTAAAGCGTGGCCTTGGGCAGGATAGAGTGGTGGCGCCCTATGCCACCTTGCTGGCCTCTATGGTTGATCCGCAAAAAGCTGTGGCCAATTTGTCTGTTCTGGAAAAAACAGGCGCACACGGTCGATACGGTTTTTACGAAGCTCTGGATTACACCCCAGAACGCGTGCCGGATGGGCAGAAAATGGCCATTGTGCAGGCTTACATGGCGCACCATCAGGGCATGTCCATTCTTTCCGTGGCAGACGCCGTTCTGGATGGCATCATGAGGAAACGCTTTCATGATGACCCGGTGATTGCCTCGGCCGAATTGCTGTTGCAGGAACGCGCACCCCGCACAGGTGCGGTAGCCCATCCTCTGCCAATAGAAGAATACCCTCTCCCGCGCTCGGAGTTGCCGCAAGCGACATCTGGCCGCTACTACGGTACGGATTACACGCCCGCTCCTGTTACGCACCTTCTTTCCAATGGCCGTTATACAGTTATGCTCACGTCTGCGGGTTCTGGCTATACCATGTGGCAGGGATTGGCTGTTACACGCTGGCGGGAAGATCCAACGCTGGATAATTTTGGATCATATCTTTACCTGAAAAACGTAAAGACCGGGAAAGTCTGGTCTGCCGGCATCCAACCCTGTGGGGAAGAACCGGATGATTACGTAAGTGTTTTCCATGAAGATCGCGCAGAGTTCACTCGCCGTGATGGCTCTCTGACCACAACGGTCGAAGTCATGGTTTCTGCGGAGGATGATGCCGATGTACGCTACCTGAGCGTTTTTAATGGTGGCTATGATAGTGTTGAAATAGATATTACATCTTATGCAGAACTGGCTTTACTGGCACCAGATTCAGATCTTGCGCATCCGGCTTTTACCAAACTGTTTGTAGAAACAGATTACCTGCCAGAAGCCAAAGCCCTTATAGCAACCCGCAGGCGGCGCACCCCTAATGAGCCTGAAATCTGGGCGGCACATGTGGCTGTGTGTTCCACCCCCATTATGGTGGAAACAAACCGTGCGCAGTTTATTGGGCGCGGCCATACAGCCCGGTCTCCCGCAGCACTGGCGGGCAAAACACAACTTTCTGGGCAAACAGGCACAGTGCTGGACCCCTGCTTTGCCATGCGCAGCCGCGTCAGCATCAAACCCGGAGCTACAGCGCGGATCACGTTCTGGACAATGGTTGCTTCATCCCGTCAGGAGTTGGAACGGCTGATTGAAGTGCATCAGGATGATACAGCACTGGACCGTGCACGCACACTGGCTTGGACACAGGCGCAAATTCAGTTCCGGCATTTTGATATTACTCCGGCAGAAGCCGATCTGTTCCAGCGTTTGGCTGGCCATATTCTGTTTGCCAATGCGGCTTTACGGGCACCATCCGCAGTTATCATGCAAGGTATGGCTGCCCAGCCAACGCTATGGGAACAAGGTATTTCTGGTGATCTGCCTTTGGTTGTTTTGCGCGTAAAGGATACGCCAGATACTGATATTGTCCGGCAGGTTCTGCTGGCGCATGAATACTTGCGGCTCAAGCAGGTTGCTGTAGATCTGGTGCTGATAAATGAACATCCATCGTCCTATCTACAGGATTTACAGAACACTCTTGAAAACCTTGTTCGCTCTATGCCCAAAATGGCAACCGTGGCTGGCTCTATCTGCATTTTACGGGCTGATCTGATATCCGCTCCAGTTAAGAACCTGTTACTGGCGGCAGCCCGCGTTGTTCTTACGGCAGATAAGGGTTTGGCAGAACAGCTTGATCAGGCCGATGTGGCAATGGCCCCAAAATCTGTTCTGTTTCAAACGCCGCATGTGTTCGCGCCCAGTGTCTTCAAGGTGCCTGATATTCCCGAACTTGAATTTTTTAATGGGCATGGTGGGTTTGCTCATAACGGACAGGAATATGTGGTTGTGCTGCCACCCGGCCACACAACCCCGGCCCCATGGATTAACGTGATTGCCAATGATACTGCGGGTTTTCAGGCTTCTGCCGAAGGAAGCGGCTACACATGGGCACTAAATAGCCGTGAACACCAGATAACCCCGTGGTCGAATGATCCTGTCAGCAATCAGCCGGGCGAAATTTTCTACCTGCGGGATGAAGATACAAAGGTATTATGGAGCCCCACAGCAGCTATTCGCCGCGATGTTGATGCAACCTACGTTAGCCGCCACGGGCACGGCTATACGCAATATGATCGTATTGCGCACGGCATAGGCAGCACGTTGTTGCAATATACGCCGGTAAAAGACCCCATCAAGATTTCCCGTCTGCAACTGCATAATCTTTCTGGCCAAGCTCGCACACTTTCTCTTACCGGATATGTTGAATGGGTGCTTGGCACGGCCCGCGCCAAAACAGCGTCTTTCATTACAACGGAAATAGATGATGCCACAGGGGCGCTATTTGCCCACAATCGGTGGAGTGCCGTTTACGGTGGCCGTGTTGCCTTTGCCGATATTGGCGGTTACGTCACAGCCAGTTCGGGAGATCGCACCTCCTTTGTAGGTAGAAATGGCACACTGGATAGCCCGTATGCCCTTACCTTGGCAGATACTGTGCAAGGAAGCACCGGTGCCGGGCTTGATCCATGCGGTGTTTTGCAAACCATAGTTACCCTGCCAGCAGATGGACGTGTGGAAATTGTTTTCCTGCTAGGGGAAGCAGAAAACGAGGCTGAAGCCAGGCAGATGATTGCCCATTACCGGACGATTGATCTGGATACCGTTCTGGACGAGGTCAAACAGCAATGGCAGCATATTTGTGGGTCCATTCAGGTTAAAACACCAGATCGCAGCATGGACATCATGCTGAATGGCTGGCTGTTGTACCAAACACTTTCCAGCCGTGTGCGTGCCCGTGCAGGTTTTTATCAGGCCAGTGGGGCTTATGGGTTCAGGGATCAGTTGCAGGATGGCATGGCCCTTGCAGCCTCCTGCCCCACTTTGGTGCGGGAGCATCTTGTTCGCGCGGCTTCCCGCCAGTTTGTGGAAGGTGATGTGCAGCATTGGTGGCTGCCTCAAACTGGCGCAGGCGTGCGTACCCATATTTCGGATGACTGCACATGGCTTGGTTACACTGTGGCACACTATGTCACCACAACGGGTGACCTTGCTGTTCTGGATGAAAATATCGGTTTTCTGGAAGCCCCTCCGCTGCCCATAACCGAGCACGATAGCTTCATGGTTCCCGCACACTCGGAAGAGAGTGCGACGCTTTTCGAGCATTGTGGCCGCGCGCTTGATCGGAGCCTTGCCGTAGGTGTGCATGGCCTTCCCCTTATGGGTACGGGGGACTGGAACGACGGCATGAACCGTGTGGGGGAACAGGGCCGTGGAGAAAGCGTGTGGCTTGGTTGGTTCCTCTACACCACGCTGGAGATATTTATCCCCATCGCTCGTGCCCGTAATGAAGATATGCGGGCAGATAAATGGCAACAGCATACCCGCAAACTGGCCAAAGCGCTGGAACATACATGGGATGGAGATTGGTACCTGCGGGCGTATTTTGATGATGGCACGCCTCTTGGCTCCCACACCATGCCGGAATGTCAGATAGATGCCATTTCCCAATCATGGTCTGTACTGTCTGGGGCAGCCATGCCGGAACGGGCCAACCATGCCATGCGCTCTGCTATCCATCGGTTAGTGCGGCAGCAGGATGGGCTTATTCTGGTGCTTACGCCACCATTTGATAAAGCCATGCCAGACCCCGGCTATATCCGCGGATACCCACCCGGCATACGTGAAAATGGCGGACAGTACACCCACGCAGCTTTATGGACGGTTATGGCCATAGCGGCCTTGGGTGATGGTAATCTGGCCCAAACGTTGTTCCATATGCTCAACCCCATTACTCATAGCCAGACACCGGAACAGGCGGCCCGTTACAAGCTGGAACCCTACGTTATTGCCGCCGATGTGTATTCCGAAGCCCCGCATGTTGGGCGTGGTGGGTGGTCTTGGTACACTGGGTCTGCCGGTTGGATGCAACGGGTGGGCACTGAAACCATTCTTGGCGTGCGCATCCATGCTGACAAGCTTTTGATAGACCCATGCATTCCACAGCATTGGCCGGAATTTGAGGTAACATTGCAATGGAAAACAGCGCGTTACAGTATTCTGGTGAAAAACCCGGATCATGTTTGCCGTGGTGTCAGAAAGATTACCGTAGATGGCGTGCAAAGTTACATGATGCATGAAGTGAACATGCAAGATGATGGGCTTTTACATAAAGTAGAAGTGATCCTTGGCTCATGAATATCTGCTAAACATAGAACGAATACCAGTTTCTTCCCGTTCATGCCGCTATTAGGGGGATCAATATGCGCCGTATGTTTTTCATCACAACTGCTTTGTTCATGACAACTCAGGCGCTTGCAGCCTCTGCCCCTCCCGTTGCACTCACGCATGTGCGTATTGTGGATGGCACCGGAGCACCCCCTATAGAAGATGCAACGCTTGTGATGCAGGGAGATCATATTCTTGCAGTTGGCAAGGATGTGGACATACCCAAAGATGCCAAAGTGCTGGATCGTTCAGGAGATACTGCCCTACCCGGCATTATTTCCGATCACAGCCATGTTGGGCAATATGAGGGTGTGACCACGGGTTCCCAGTTTTATACACGCGCCAATATCATGGCGGCACTTGGGCAGTATCGACGTTACGGTGTCACCACTGTTACGGCGTTGGGCAATAACGTGCCAGATGTGTTTGATCCGCTCCGGAAGGAGGCACATGCAGGAAAAACACCGGCTGATCTGTTCGGAGTTGATCAAGGCATTGGCGTTCCCAATGGTGCGCCGCCTGTAAATGTTGCACCTAACCAGCTTTTCCGCCCCAAAACAGCCAATGAAGCCCGAGAAGCCGTGGATACAATGGCAGATGAAGGCACTGATCTGGTTAAAATTTGGGTTGATGATTTTGATGGCACGCTGCCCGTTAAAATGAGCCCGGATATTATTGCTGCCGTTGTAGAGGAATCCCACAAACGCAAATTACGTGTGGCAGCGCATATTCATGATTTGGAAGATGCTCAGCATGTTGTGGCTGCCGGAGTGGATATTCTTGCTCATGGTGTGCGGGATAAACCCGTTACGCCAGAGCTGGTTGCGGCACTGAAATCCCGCGGTATCTGGTATATTGCCACCCTTCAGCTGGATGAAGCTACAACAGCATGGGCTGATCGCGCGCCGTGGACGCAAACTTCCTTTGCAATAGCAGGGCTTTCTGGCCCCTTACTGAAACAGATTAATGATCCCGCATGGCAGGCACAGCACAAAGCAGGCAAACAGGCTGATTTCGCCCGCTCCTCTTTAGAGATGAACCTGCAAAACCTAAAAACATTGCATGATGCTGGTGTAAAAATAGGCTTTGGCACAGATAGCGGCGCTACCCCTTTACGGGTGCCCGGCGTGGCAGAACATCGGGAACTGGCCCTTATAGTACAGGCGGGTCTGACACCTTTGGAGACCATTCATATCGCCACCCAGAACGCTGCAGATTTGCTGAATCTTTCTGATCGGGGCGTATTGGCACCGGGTAAACGGGCAGATGTACTGGTGGTTACCGGAAACCCTGCCGCCAATATAGAAAACGCCGACAAGATTATTGAAACATGGGAAAACGGCGTAGCCATTTCTCCCCCTGTGCTGCAAAAATAAAAGCAGACTTTAAAACCTCCCCATCTTTTCAGCGTTTAGAGCGAAAGTCGGAGCCTTACGGTTTATGGAGGGCATTACTACTTACTGTGGCCACTTTAAGTCGTGTTATGCTGCATTAAAGTGGCTAAGGTTCAATTGCATAGCGCAACGGGTTTGTGGAGGGAAACCACTCTCTACCTCATCTTGTAATACGGCCGCTAATCTTGGATTTATCAAGCTTTCAGGAAGGATTTTAAACCCAAGACGCGTATAAAAAGGCGCATTCCATGGCAGTCCCCGAAAAGTCGTCAGAGTGACTGCGCTAAGCTGGTATGCTTTTGCCCAACTACATGCCGCGTAAAGAAGCGCTGTTCCTATTCCCCGCTTCTGCTCTTTCTTACAAACGGACATTTCAAGAATATGAAACTCCTGTGCGTATATTCGCGCACAGAGAAAAGCGACAGGTTGACCATTATGATCAACAGCAACCCAACTTGTGCCAGCGGTTATGGCAGAAAGATGTATATCTACCGGCAAAACAGTATGATCGGCTATCCAGCTTAATGAAGGGATCTGCCGGAAAATCTGCGCAGCGGATTGCTCAATAAGTGCAAGAACAGGCACATCTTCAATGCACGTCTTACGTATGGTGAAATCGGATTTATTCATTTTTCCATCTGCAATGTATTACGCTACAAATTCATAAGGTAACCATGCATAAGCCTCCCCACCTTACCAGACATACTTTATGTGTGATGTGGCGCAGGCCGTGGTAACGCTAAAGCAATTCTACCAAACCTATCTTCAATATGACGTGCATAAAGAGCCTTGCCCTGATACGTTAGGCCTTACCGAGGGGAGCCCCGACATGGAGCTGAGATATTGCAGAGCCAACAGGCAGCGCAATGACCCTTTGAACCTGATCCGGGTTATGCCGGCGAAGGGACAGGTTTGACTACCCTATCCTTTTTGCTGGAATTGCGCGGCAGGGAGCCATGTTCTTGCGGAAAGGGAATTGCCCGACCATGATCGCCAATGTTTTGAGTATTGCCGGCACCGATCCCACAGGTGGTGCAGGAATTCATGCCGATATTAAAGCATTTTCGGCCATGGGGGCTTATGGCATGGCCGCCATTACGGCCGTGGTGGCCCAGAACACCCAAGGCGTGCGGTCCTTTGTGGCGCTAGACCCGCAATTTGTAGGCGAGCAGATTGACAGTGTGTTTGATGATGTGCGGGTAGATGCCGTTAAAATTGGGATGGTGCCCAATATCGGCATTGCCAAGGTTATTGCAGAACGGCTGCATCATCATGGTGCAAAAAATATTGTGCTTGATCCGGTTATGGTGGCCAAAAGTGGAGACCATCTTCTGGAAAGCAATGCTGTCAGCACTATCAGAGACCTTCTGGTGCCGCTTGCAACGCTTATTACCCCCAACCTGCCAGAAGCTGGTGTTTTGCTGAATGCCAACCCCGTATGGACGCTGGATGAAATGCGCTTACGGGTAAAAGAATTGGCCAAGCTGGGCTCGGAATGGGTTTTGCTCAAAGGTGGCCACCTTGAAGGATCAACCCAGAGTGTTGATCTGCTTTATGGACCGGATGAAATTATTGAGTTTGCAGCGCCCCGTATCCACACACGTAATGACCACGGTACCGGCTGCACACTCTCTGCTGCCATAGCGGCGCTACTACCTTCCAAATCGGTGGAAGATAGCGTGCGTGAGGCAAAAGTGTATCTACATGGCGCTCTTGCTGCGAGTGATACGCTTGATGTCGGGCATGGCCACGGCCCGCTGCATCATTTCCATCACCTTTGGACATAATGTACGGTTTTATCGGCATCACATAGCGTGATGCCGATAAACAGGGATATATCAGAGTTCAATATCTATTTCACGAATGCCAGCGCGCTGTGTGGCATCCGGGTGACCTTGGTGGAATGGCTCGTCTGCAAGCAGCTTCACATCGCTTAACTCAGATACAGCAATGCAATCCCACTGCCCCTGCGCTGGCACACGCTTTTCATGCGCATCCACACCACGATACATCAGCACCTTTTCTACGCCATCTCCTTTGCCCAGAGCGTGCGGAGAGCCGACCTGCGGTTTATCATGAAGCGTAAAAGCTACGGCTTTTTTCTGTTCAATAGCGGTACGTAAAATGCTGTAAGCTGACATGGTTTGTTTCCTCTTTGCAGGAATAACAGTCCAACCCGCGTGCGGCTTAGATAACGCCGGAAGCTGACAAAAGCTTCATGCAGGTCTTTTATGGGGTTACGCCCCTTCCCCCACAAAAGCGAGAGAGTTGAGATAGGAGCAGCTATACCTGCCCCCACAACAGAACAGCCCTGCTGATCTTTGGCATGTGCCTTTCTTCAGCCCTCTGTGTGCGCGGGGTATTTGTGCGCCACTTACTCTTTCTTGACAAAAGGCAAATAATCTTCCTTTAACAAGAGCACAATTTGGAGAGGATTTTTGTCTAGATCAGCCACCACGCACGCAAAAATGCGCCTGTTTGCCAGCCGATGGCTGGTGGCCATTTGTGTGATGGTGGGGCTTGTTGGGCAGCTTTTCCTCCAAAGCCATGCGCAGCTTGGGGAAATGCCCCGCGCCACGCTTGAACGCCTTACCGGCCTTCATATTGGTCCAGCGCTTAAAAGCCCGGCATGTCCTGATATGGATGATGCCATGGTGATGCCTGCGGATGATGAAGGGCATGACCCGGCTCATCATTCGCATGATGACAACAACGGGTTCTGCCCTCTCTGCCCACTGCTGCAACTGCCTGATATCGCCTTTATCGGGATTTTTGTGGCCCTAAGCATTATGCTGCTGGCCAAGCGGCAGATCTATCATGACCGCGCCCCACGGGCCCCGCCTGCTGGCATTTTTACGGGCCTTCCTCATACACGTGGGCCGCCTTCTTCCCTGTCATGTCTTTACTGACAGGAACACGTTTTTGCGGCTGCTATCTGTAATATAATAGCATCTGTCATTTCCGCCTTATGCGGGAACCAGCCATAAGGTCTGGATACATCAACCTGCCCTGTCAGCCTTTATGTGTGACGCTGTCAGGACAGATAGGTATGTCTCGTATTTTTCGAACACTCCCATGTTTTGGGGTTATGATAGGCGGTCTTACGCTTATCTGTGGGCCAGCTTTGGCTGCTTCGCCCCTCACCTACTGCACACCAACCTCTGCCAGTGCGTCTAAAAAATGTAGCGCCTCTGGGCCTTCTTGCGCGTGTTCCTCTTCGGCAAATCACGCATCTGCTCAAACAACCCATCAGAATATTACGGTATATGGATCAGGCTCCCGACATTCCTACACTGTGCCAACAATAGAAGCTTGGGGGAAAACGCCGGTTGCACTGAAGGATATTCCCCAGTCCGTATCTGTCATTACGCAGCAGCGTATGGAAGATTCCAACATGCTGACAATGACCGACGCGATGCGCCAGATTAATGGCATTCGCGTTATGCCGGCCTCTACGGCCAATTCCAATTTCTACTCACGTGGGTATCAGCTCACAACTTCTGTGGATGGCACGCCAAATGCTTCCGGAACGCTAAATAACGCCAGTTTTGATCTTTCCATGTATGACCGTATCGAGGTGCTGCGTGGGTCTTCGGGCCTGTTGCAGGGGGCTGGTGGTGCGGGTGGGGTTGTAAATGAGGTCACCAAAAAACCGGGGCAGGATTTTGCGCTAAGCGGTGCCGCCAGTGTTGGGAGCTTTAACAATTACCGTGCTGATGTGGATATGACGGTAGCACTGAACAAATCCAAAACCCTTCGCTTCCGCACGGCTGATCTGTTTGAAGATAATGATTACTTTTACAAATACGCCCATACCCGCAAATGGCAGGCCTATGGGGTGCTGGAGTGGGATATAACCCCGCGCACCACCTTTATGGTTTCCCACGCAGCGCAACAGCAGGATAATCAGGCCCCCTATTACGGATTGCCGCTTACAACGGCCAATACGCTGTGGTCTGGCAGCCGCTCGGCAAACCCTAGCCAGAGCTGGGGATATTCCAATTACATGACCCAACAGACCATAGCCTCACTCAACCAGAAACTCTGGGGGGATTGGTCTGCAACTGCGCGCGGCACATTTTATGATCAAAGCTACAACACGCTTTATAACGAGCCCTGGAACCAGATAGACCCCAGCACAGGCACCTTGCAGTATCGGGACCAAGGCATTGCCGCTTTTAAGGGCACAAATTCATCACGCTCTGCGGATATTTATGCCCAAGGCAGTTTCCATTTTCTAAACCGTACGCATCATGCGCTTTTCGGGTTCAACTATAATTCGTACGAACAGGTTACGCAGTATGCCAACAACAATTGTAACGCCATCTATAATGATGTGAGCATAAACAACACGGATGTTGTTAAAAAACCCGCAGCAAGCTGTTTTAACTATGCCACAAACGCCAATGGTTGGGGCACGGATGACTATGCCTATCAATGGGGTTTTTATGGCCAGCTCCGGTTTGAACTCACCAAAAAACTCTCCCTTATTCTGGGCGGCCGTGCCTCACGCTATTACGAGAAACTGCGCGATATTGCGCCCGCACCAGCCACACAATGGCAGACAACATCCAACATACATGGGGAGCTTACGCCTTATCTGGGATCTGTTTACCAGATAACACCCCATATCTCTTGGTATGCCAGCTACTCCAGTATTTTCACCCCTTCTGTGGGCAAGGAAACGTATCACGGTGGCGGGCTAACGCCCCAGCGTGGCAACCAGATTGAAACAGGATTTAAGGCGGAATATTTTCATGGCCGGTTAAATGTTTCTTCCGCCCTGTTCCGGATGGAGAGCGTGAACCAGCCAGTGCAGGACCCGCTGCATGCGCAGTTTTACGTCACCACCGGGCCTATTCGCCGCCAAGGATGGGAAATGCAGATAGATGGGCAAATTCTGCCTAATCTGGATGTTTCCATTGGCTACACGTATCTGGACACCAAAGTTTCCAATTCCCGTGTCAGCGATTTTGGAGGCGTTTACTCCCCGCATCACATGTTCAAATCCTGGGTGCATTACACCGTGCCTGATGGACGGCTGAAAGATCTGAACATAGGGGTTGGGATAGATGCCAACAGCAATCTGCGCGGGAGTTATGCCACCACCGTGCAAGGTGGGTATATGACGATGGACGGTATGATTGGTTACAAGATCAACCGTAACCTGCGCCTGCAACTGAATGCTTATAACCTGACCAACCGCCATTATTACGAACGCGCCAGTGGTATATGGCAGTTCAACTTTCCCGCGGCTCCTCGCAATTTCATGGCAACGCTTCGTGCTACGTACTGATAAACCCTCTTCTTCCCATTCTCTTTCAGATTGGAAAATCCTGTTCCCTTTTTGGGTATCTGCAGAAAAGTGGAAAGCATGGGGCCTGCTGGGGCTTATTATTGGGCTTTCGCTGCTTTATGTGCGCACAGCCGTGTGGTTTGGGATTTGGGACCAAAAGTTTTTTGATGCCTTTTTTGCATTCCATGTAGGCCAAGCGCTAGGCCTGCTGCCGGTTTATATTGCAGCTTGCGCCTTTTCAGCCGGTATTTATGTGCTGCAAACCTATCTGACACAGATCCTTTCCATGCGTTGGCGCTTATGGAACACAAAGGTCTATCTGCAACATTACTTGCAAAACACAACCTATTACCGTTTGGAGCATGATGCCGCGCAGGCAGATAACCCAGACCAGCGTATTGCAGATGACCTTGCACAAATGACAACCCTTGTTCTCAAACTGGGATTGGATGCTATTCAGGCAGTAATGACGTTGCTGTCATTCTCTATTGTTCTATGGGAAATCGGTGGTGTGTTATCGGTGCCACTTTGGGGGCATATCTGTCATATTCCCGGCTATCTGTTTTTTGGAACAGTTATTGTTTCTGTATTGGTTTCCTTTTTCATAGAAAAAGCAGGCGGCCCCTTAATAAACGCTGATTATCAGCAACAACATTATGATGCAGATTTACGTGCAAGTCTGCTTGATTTGCGGCGTAATTCTGAACAGGTCGCTTTTTACAAAGGAGAAGATGCCGAGCATCTGCGCTTTTCCACCCATCTTGCTCATATTGCCAGAAATTGGCGTAAGGTTGTGCATTACACGTGGCGCGCCAACTTTGTAGGCACCTTTTATAACCAAACAGCTTCCATTATTTTATGGGTTTTATTGGTGCCCAAAATTATGGTGCATGCGCTTACGTTTGGCGCTTATGCGCGTATCAATGCTGCCTTCATGCAGGTTCGAAGAAGTTTGCAATGGTTTATTGATAATTACACAGATCTGGCAGGGCTGCGTTCCACATTGCAACGTCTGGCTGAATTTGAACGCATCATACAGCAAAAGCCGATACAAGGTATTGTTTGTAAACCTACAAACCAAAATACAGTTTCAATCCATAATCTGGTTCTTAACCTGCCTTCCGGGCAGACATTGCTGGACTTCGGCAGCCTGACATTTCAAGCTGGTGAGCGATGGGCTATTTACGGTGCATCCGGCAGTGGAAAGAGCACATTTTTACGTAGTTTAGCTGGGTTATGGCCTTATGGCAGTGGAGAAGTGTGCCTTAACAGCGCAAAAGCCATGTTTGTTCCGCAGCAAAGCTACGTGCCATCGGGGTCTTTACGGCAAGCCCTTTCCTACCCGTTATCGCCAGAGCAGCATGATCTGCATGCGTATGAAGAAGCACTTCATGCCGCAAATCTGGATGGTTACGTGTCTCGTCTGGATGAAGAGCAAGTATGGGGGAATATCCTGTCTGGTGGGGAGCAGCAGCGTCTGGCCTTGGCACGGGTTTTTCTATTTCAACCATCCATCCTGTTTCTGGATGAAGCTACCTCTGCACTGGATGAAACCAATGAGCGTTGCTTGTATGATGCGCTGCTAACATTCTTGCCCAATTGCACAATTATCAGCGTGACATACCGCAAAGCGCTGCAAGATTATCATCAGAAACAAATTGTTTTACAAAATGGGAAGGCTTTCTTTTAATCCTTAGCAAAATAGAGGAGAAACCGCTTATGCCTGTTCGCATCGGCGTTGCTGGCTGGTCGGTTCCTACCCAACTTGCCGCAGAATTTCCTTCAACTGGTACGCATCTTGAACGCTACGGCACGCGTTTTTCTGCCGTGGAAATTAACAGCAGTTTCTATCGCCCTCATCAGCACAAAACTTACGTGCGCTGGGCAACAAGCGTACCGCCGGATTTCCGTTTTTCCGTCAAACTTCCCAAGACAATTACGCATGAGCAGCGCTTTATAGGGTGTCAGGATCTTGTTGCGCGCTTTGCTGCGGAAACCAGCGGTTTGGGTGGTAAGCGCGGCCCTATTTTGGTGCAATTACCTCCAAGCTTTGCTTATCCCGGAGACATTGCAGAACAGTTTTTGCATGATCTGAAGGTTGCCATCAACGGTCCGGTTGTGCTGGAGCCTAGGCATGTGAGCTGGTTTCAACCTGAAGTTGATCTCATGCTGAAAAGACAGCATGTTTCACGGGTTGCGGCGGATCCGGCTAGATTTACTTCTGCCGCACAGCCCGGAGGCTGGGGTGGTCTTGCCTATTTTCGGCTACATGGCTCTCCGCGCATTTATGAATCGCCGTATAGTGCAGAGGCTGTACAGGCACATGCAAACAGCGTTGCTGCATTAAACGCATGTGGGACGGAGGTTTGGACAATCTATGATAACACTACCTTTGGTGCTGCCACACAGAATGCACTTGAACTGATAGCGGCATTGCAGGCGTTAAAGCATTCACCCAGCATGATTGCGGATTAACGCGCCTTTGGAGCAAGCTGATGTGTAACCTCTATTCCATGACATCCAACCCACAGGCCATTCGTAAGGCTGCAAAGGTGGTGGTTGATAACACAGGCAATCTGCAGCCGTTGCCAGATATCTACCCCAACACCATGGCGCCCATTGTGCGTAATACTGTGCAAGGCCGGGAATTGATGAGGGCGCGCTGGGGTATGCCAACGCCTCCCAACTATCTTAAGGGGCACAAGGTAGACCGGGGTGTTACAAACATCCGCCACCCATCCTCCATGTGGTGGAAGCGTTGGGAGCATGTGGGGCATCGCTGTCTTGTGCCGCTAACGGCTTTTTCAGAGCCCACGCGCCTGCCTGATGGCAAGTCACAACCCGTATGGTTTGCCCGTAGTGATGGTGAACCTCTGGCATTTTTTGCCGGTATCTGGTGCCAGTGGACATCTGTGCGCAAACTGGCAGACGGAGAAACAACGGATAACCTCTTTGGGTTTCTGACCACAGAAGCCAACCGAGAAGTTGGAGCCATTCACCCAAAAGCCATGCCAGTTATTCTCACGCAGCCGGAAGAGCTGGATATATGGATGAATGCGCCAGCGGAAGAAGCCCTGCAGCTACAAAGGCCCCTACCAGATGGTATGTTGAAAGTGATTGCTCCAGCTAACGCCCCGGAGTAACCCCGCCTAAAATGCAGATATCTGGTGCAGGAGAGCATCAGAGGCATGGACAGCATGGCAAGTGGACACTATTTTCCGCCGGCCATGACTATTTCAGCCCGCCCTATCCAGATCGGCATTGATTTCGGTACGACCAATAGCGTCATCGTTATCGCGCGCCCTGATCGTACCATCCAGACCATTTCTTTCCCCTTGCCGGACGGTGGTTCCTCTCAAACCTGCCCCACACTTCTTGCCTTGTGGCAGGAAATGGAAGGAGGCAGGCGGCTGCTCCAGCGGGCCGTGGGCGCTTATGCGGTTGAGGCGCATCTTGATGATCCGTCCGAAACGCGGCTTATCATGTCCATGAAGTCTTATCTGGCTCAAGCCAGCTTTCGTGAGACACAGGTTTTTAGCCAGCGCCTTTCGTTAGAAAATCTGATTGCCACTTTCCTGCGGGAATTGATGGCACTTACAGATATTACCCCAGCAGAATGCCACGTTACGGTTGGGCGGCCGGTTCATTTTGTAGGCGAAAACGCAGATAACGCTCTGGGGGAAGCACGGTTACGCGCGGCCTTTACGCAGGCAGGCTTTGCAAATGTGGCCGTTATGATGGAGCCAGAAGCTGCGGGCTGGCGCTTTATGCAGCGGCTGAACCAGCCCGCAACAGTGCTGGTTGGAGACTTTGGCGGTGGCACGAGTGACTTTTCGATCATGCGGTTTGACCCTGCCAGCAATCAAGGGGCGCAACCACTTGGCCATACAGGTGTAGGGCTGGCTGGGGACCAGTTCGATTTCCGTATTATTGATAATGTTGTGGCCCCTTACCTTGGGCGTGATTGCACATTCCGCATTATGGGAGGGGAGCCCCTTCCGGTGCCTATTGAATGGTACCACTCTCTGGCACGTTGGCATCGTCTTTCTTTGATGCGCACCCCGCGTATTCTTAATGAGATTGCAGATGTTGCCCGAACGGCTTCTGAACCGGAAAAACTGAAAAGCCTGATCGAGCTTATTCGTGAGCAGCATGGGCAGGAGCTTTACAATGCGGTTTCTGCCACCAAGCGGGCTTTATCCTCTGCGGAAAGTGCTGAGCTTTCTTTCTCACAACCCGGTCTGGATATTAAAACAACCGTTTCACGCGCAGATTTTGACCGCTGGATTGCCCCAGATATTGCCAAACTTGGTGCCGGTATTGATCAGGCACTTAGCCAAGCCTCTCTTGCGCCAGAGCAGATTGACCGCGTGTTTCTAACAGGGGGTACATCTTTCGTGCCCGCAGTTCGGCAGCTCTTTACCTCTCGGTTTGGAGAAGATCGGGTTGAATTGGGTGGAGAATTTGTATCGGTTGCTGAGGGGTTAGCGTTGGCCTCTGTGTAGGTTTTGGGAAACCTGCACTTTACCCACCAGAAACCACATAGAGGCGAATGTAATTCTCCATCAAACGTTGCTGCATGTTCAGGAGTTCAACCTCACCATCCAGGCTTGCAAGTTGGCTGAGCAGAAATTCCACTTTAGATTCATCACCACGGCGGTAGGAGGCCCCTACCCTTTTTGCGCTAATTTTTGCATTTTCAGCCATTTGCACAGCATTTCCATACTGTGCGCGTGTCATATTGTAATTGGCAAGCGCATCTTCTGTTTCTTTCCAGGCATTCAGCACTGTTCGCTTATATTCTAGCCCGGCACTTTTGAGTTCGGATTTGCGTAATTCCACTTGCCGCGCAATTTTGCCGCCTTCAAAAATAGGCAAGGTGAGCGTTGGGCCGAATTGGGTATTTCGTGCCCCCCACCCAAACTCGGTTAAGGTTAACGCATCTATCGACAGTTCTCCGGAAAATGTAATCCGTGGGTAAAAATCAGCCCTGGCAATACCAACCATGGCTGAAGCTGCATGCAATCTCTGTTCAGCTGCACGAATATCTGGTCGGCTTTTCACCAATACAGATGGAATTTTTAAAGGTGCTGGTGTGATCTGAGTATAATCAATAGGTGAAAAACTCTGATCCATGACAGATAATGCATCTGGGCGATTATATACCAGCATGGAAAGCGCCCGACGCACGGCCTGTTGTGCGTTATCCAGTTCCTGATACTTCATAAAAACTTTCTGAAACTGGTTGTTTTGTTCGAGAAGAACCGTTTGTGAAATAAGCCCCCGTTGATACGAGACATTATTTATATTTTCTACTTCCTTTAAAATATCGGAAGCCTTTTTTTCCACCTCTACCATTTGGGTAAGATTAACCCACAAAAAATAGAGGCGGCAGATTTCTGCCTCAAATGAAAGGGATACTGCATCAATATCATCTTGAAAGGCCTGACGGTTGGCGTCTGCCACTTTGCGCATCAGCTTATAGCGGCCCCATAAATCCAGTTCCCACGAGGCAAACATGCCCGTGTTAAAATTGCTATAAGATGGGGTGGTTGCCGTCCTCCCCGCACGGCATCGCAATGTGCCAGAATGGTC
>NZ_CADO01000011.1 GCF_000285275.1 Acetobacter pasteurianus subsp. pasteurianus LMG 1262 = NBRC 106471 | reverse complement strand
ACACGTCAATATGGGTCAGAAAACTCTTGCATAACGGACGGTAACCACAGAAGAGAGCCAGTATCCCGCCCCGGCAAGGCAAGCCCCCAGCGTTGTAATGGCAGAAGCAAGACGTGCGCGCAGTCCAGCAAAAGGCACAAGTGGCTGAAGCAGGGTGTCCATATCTGTATTGCGCTCATTCTGCGCGGCTTCAGTTGCCAATAAAAGACGATACTCTGTGCTGGTGACAGACAGAGCGCAGCCAACCCGAATATCCAGTGCAGGCATTTCCAGCGCGGCCATATCTGTCAGCGCATCATGAAAGGTTTGTGCAACAGCCAGAAACTCCTGCCTGAAGCAGGGTAGAAACAGGCCGCCCGATGGCCCGGTTGTGGGCGTGTGGGGGTTTGTTTGTATTCCTGCAAGGCGGCGAATGGTCCAAAGTGTCAGCCGTTCGCTGCAGGCAAGATCCGTCAGGTAAACAGGTGAACGTGTCATGGCGCATTCCTGAAGGCAGAAGCCTTCATCCTTTGTGTGGCATGTGTGCGATAACTCTATTTAGATGAGAATAATTCTCATTATCAAGATAAAAATGCATCAACTTTTCTCACGCTTGTGTGGTGGCTCTGTTTTTTCTGCTTTTCTTGAGGCTGGGCTTGGGGCAGTACACAAGGCATGTCTGTGCTTGCCTCACTCTCTCTTCCGTTCCTGCGCCGGTTAGATCCGGAACAGGCCCATGAACTGGCTTTGGATGCCCTGACACTGGGCGTATCCGTACCCATAAAGCGGCCCAAGGATGATCCTGCCCTTGCAACACGCGCGCTGGGTATGCGGTTTTCCAACCCCATCGGCATTGCCGCTGGGTTTGATAAGAATGCCCGTGTTCTGCGCCCCTTGGCGCAATTGGGATTCGGGTTTGTAGAAGCCGGAACCGTTACGCCACGCCCGCAGGCTGGCAACCCCAAGCCCCGGCTTTTCCGCCTTACGGAAGACCGGGCGGTTATCAACCGCATGGGCTTTAATAACCAGGGGATCGACAAGTTTGCGGTGCGTCTGGCGCGTCTGTCTCGCCCGTTGCCATCAGGCCGGGGCGGTGGGGCCGGGGCACCCGTAGGTGCCAATATCGGCATTAACAAAACCGGCGCAGACCCGGAGCGTGATTATCCAGAACTGGTGGCCCGCGTTAAGCCATACGTGAATTACATTGTGCTGAATGTTTCTTCCCCCAATACGCCGGGCCTGCGCGGTTTGCAGGATGCTGCCCGCCTGCGAGGGATTCTGGATGCTATTTCGGCTCGCCATGCAGAACGACCACCGTTGCTAATTAAGCTGGCACCAGATCTGGAAGATGATGCCATTGGCCCGATTGTAGAAGCTGCCGTAGCTGGTGGCGCGCAGGGGCTGATTGTTACCAACACCACACTGGCACGCCCCGATTCCCTGCAAAGCCCGTATCGCACAGAAGCCGGAGGTCTTTCTGGCCGTCCGCTCAAACCACGCGCAACGGAAATGCTGCGTCTGGTTGCGCAGGCTGCGGCTGGCCGTCTGGCATTGGTGGCTTGTGGTGGCATTGAAAGCGGGGAAGACATTCTGACCCGAATCCGCCTTGGGGCTGATCTGGTGCAGGTTTACACAGCATTTGCTTATGAAGGCCCCGCACTGGTTGGGCGGTTAAAGCGCGAAATGCAGCACATCATGCGTACGCAGGGCATTGAAACGCTGGATGATATTCGGGGTAAGGATCTATGACATCGCAACAAACTGTAGAAGATATGCAGCAGATTACAGGCCTTGCCGCGCTGGCAGATCAGTATGATGGCTATATCATAGATCTATGGGGCACGGTGCATGACGGTGTGCAGCCGTATCCCGGTGCTGTGGACTGTTTGCAGGCCCTGCGTGCATCGGGCAAAAAAATTGTCATGCTTTCCAATGCGCCTCGTCCGGCAGATGTGGTGTGCGCGCAGCTTGAAGCCTTTGGTATTTCCCGTGAATTGCATGATGGCGTGATGACAAGCGGTGAAGAAACCCGCCGCTTGTTAAAAGCGCGAACAGACCCCTGGTTTGCCAATCTTGGTCCCAAAGTGCTGCATATTGGCGGCACGCATGATCTGGGCCTGTATGATGGGTTGGACGTGCAGCGCGTGGCGCAGCCTGCCGATGCTGATTTTATCATGAACACCGGGCCAGATGCTGAACGCGGCGTGGGGTCGCTAGACCCGTATCTGCCAGAACTGCGTGCCTGTCTGGAACGGGGCCTGCCAATGGTATGCGCCAACCCGGATATGGTGGTGGTAAAAGGCGGTAAACGGCAGATTTGTGCGGGTGCACTTGCTGCCTTTTATGCAGAACAGGGCGGCAAGGTGAGCTGGATTGGTAAGCCATACTCCCGTGTGTACGAACCTGTTTTTGAGATGCTGAATGTGCCACGCCAGCGTATTTTGGCCATTGGCGATGCACTGGCCACCGATATGCGCGGTGCTTCTGCTGTAGATGTGGCCGGGCTGTGGATTCTGGGTGGTATCCATCAGGAAATGATTGGGGATGATATCCAGTTGGCAAAAGAAGAAGCCAAGGCCGCAGGTTTGGCTCCGGTTGCCGCTATTAAAAGGTTGGTGTGGTGAGCGCGCAGCCGACTTTACCAGCAGTAGGATGTGGCGCAGCCATTCTGAATAATGCTGGCCAGATTCTGCTTATACGTCGCCTTAAACAGCCAGAAGCAGGCTGCTGGGGCTTGCCGGGCGGTAAGGTTGATCCGTTTGAAACCGTACCGGCTGCTGTTATCCGCGAAGTGCAGGAAGAAACCGGCTTAGCCGTGCAGTTGGGTACGCTACTTTGCGTGGTGGATCAGATTGATCCGGCCGCAGGCGCACATTGGGTTGCCCCTGTTTACACGGTGCAGCAGTACACCGGGCAGCCTCATATCTGCGAGCCACATAAGCATGATGGGCTGGAATGGTTTGCGCTGGATGCGCTGCCTCAATCCCTTACTATTGCCACACAGCAAGCTGTAGCTGCCTTGAAAGATCAGGCCGCCTAAAACTGCGCTACAAACGCACTGCCTGATTTTAAAAATCAGGCAGTGTCTGGGCCAGCAGGCCTCCTTGGCGCAGAGGAGCCACACGGCGGGCAAGGCCGGTGGCATCTTCTGTTTCCACCATAATTCCGCATATTGTGGCTTCGCCTTCAGCGGGTTGCAGGCGTTCGCCCGGCATTTTGCGCACAAAGCGGGTTACGGCGGGTTCCTTGGTCATGCCAATAACGCTGTCGTAATCTCCGCACATGCCTGCATCTGTCTGGAACGCAGTGCCGCCTGCCAGAATCCGATGGTCTGCCGTGGGCGTATGCGTATGCGTGCCCACTACCAAAGAAACGCGGCCATCCAGCATGTGGCCCATAGCCCACTTTTCGCTCGTGGCTTCTGCATGCACATCCACAATAGCCGCTTGTATGGTGGTGCCAAGGCGATGCTTGTTCAGCAGTTCATTCATGCACCGGAATGGGTCATCCAGCGGGTCCATAAACAAACGGCCCATCACGTTGACCACAAGGGCTTTGCGGCCATCTGCCAATTCTACCACCACACTGCCTTGGCCGGGCGTGCCGGGGGGATAGTTGAGTGGGCGCACAATGCGGGGTTCGGAGGTAATGTGCCCAATCAGATCGCGCCTGTCCCACGCATGGTTGCCAAGGGTAAGAACATCTACGCCGCCTTGCAGTAGGGATGTTGCAATAGCGGGGGAAAGGCCAAAGCCGTGGCTGGCGTTTTCGGCATTTACTACAACCAGATCCAGCGCCAGTTTTTCACGCAGGGCGGGCAGGCGGCTTAAAACGGCTTCGCGGCCAGTGCGGCCTACAATATCACCCAGAAAAAGGAGTCTCACGCCAAGGGTTTCCTGTGTTTGCAGTTAGTCAAAACGGAGAATCTCCTTTTCAGTCACAATACAGGAAAGTGGCCTGTCATACGGGCCAGCAGGCAGACTGTCTAATTCCTGGCAGGATGGTGCATACCCAATACTAAGGGCATCGGGCATGGCGGCCAGAGTGCGATCATAATATCCGCCGCCATATCCTAGCCGGTTGCCTGTGCGGTCAAACCCCAGCAATGGCACCAATATGATGGCGGGTTGCAGCACCGGGCCATCTGGAAATTCTGTGCCAAACCGGCCTTGCATCATGGGGGTATGGGGCGTCCAGCGCCGAAAAATAAGGGGCTGCCCACGTGGTGGTGTTTCAGGCAGGACCATGGTTGCGCCTGCATCCACTAATGTGTGGCACAGCGGGCATAAGTTCACTTCATGCGGCAGAGGCCACACGCCAGCAACAACGGCAGGCAGCAGGGGGCGCAGAAGCGTATGCAAGTGGGTGAGAATACCGCTATCCAGCGCCTCATCACGCGCCTTTAGCGTAGCCATGCAGTGCTGGCGCAATTCTTTTTTGCGCGCGGCAACAGCAGGCGGATCACCTTGTGGGGAAGAAATGTGCGGAGCCACCATGAACCGTGGGTCTTTCAACCTCCAGGACCTGCGAGTGCAGGTGGGCGCCGGATAATGTGACCAGGGCCACAACAGAGCCAGCTCCCTAGGAAGTGCTTATCGGCCCAGGGGATGACTTGCCTCACGCGTTGGGCAGCCCCGCCTCATCTATGTAGGCGCGCTCAAGCTCCGCTGCAAGAGATTCCGCACGTTCGGCCAAATCAGCCAAACGGCTGGCTGTCAAAGCCTGCTCTGCGCGCAGGCGTTCGGCATCTTTTGCAGCTTGTATGGTGGCATCTGGCACGCGGCTGCCAGAAAGATCCTGTATCTCATCCGCCATTAAAAGGGCGGCCAGCACCAGCACCCGGGCATCTCCGCTAAAGCCCATGTCCCGCACGCGCTGCACGCGACGCTCCACCTGCTGGGCCATGGCCTGAACGTGGCGTTCCTGCCCGTTATCGCACCCTACCGTATAGCTGTGGCCGTTAATCCGAACCGAAACAAGTGCCATGCTCTATCAGTTTCCCTGTTCGTGTTCTGCCGGGTTGTAAAAGGTAAGGGGGGATGGCTTATCCGCCCGCTCCAGCGCATCACGCACGCGGGAGAGAAGGGCATCTACATTAGCCACCAGTTCCTGTTTTTCCGTGCCCGTGCGGGTTTGCTGTTGCAGCCCTTTTTCAACAGCAAAGGAAATGCGTTGCAAGGCACGATCCAGCCGGGCTATGGGGTCTTGCCCAGCCGGTGGCTGTGTGGCCGGGTGCTGTTTACCAGCGTGTTCGTCAGTCTGGGGCAAAGACGGCTCCACGGCTTGATCCTGCATTCTTGTTTTTGTCAACTGCGCTCAGGAATCACCCGCAAACGCGATGGCGTCAAGCATGCTAACCAAAAACGCTTCACTTTTCTTGCCAAAATTGCAGCCAGACAGGCTGTTTACGATTGATGGATACGAATCTGGCATGGCTGCCTGTCGTGCTGCGCGTGAAGTGGCGGGCATGATAGACGGCACAAGCGCGCGTTTTGGTTTTCTGTCTGCCCCGGGTGCGGCTGGTTTTATGGGGGCGGGCTGGTGGTTGGCACTTATTGCAGCGCTGGAGGATTCGGTAGGCTGTGCATTTTGGCATGCGCTGGATTGCGGTGGCAGCGCAGCTTATGCATTGGGTGCCGTACGTATGGGCCAAAAACACGCAGTGTTGCAGGCTCCTACGGCCCAGTTTAAGGCGGTAAAAGCGGTTTATATGCAGGAATCTGGCACGTTGTTGCGTGCCCGGCCGCCATCATTTCACCTTATACCATCATTATGTCACACGTCTTCTCTTGTCGGGTATTTCACCGACGGTTATTGCCAATCCTCAGATCCGGAAAATAAACTGCCGGACACAAGGCAAAAAAAGGATTGTTACCCATGACACTTACCCCCAAGGTTAAGGCTATTCTCGACCAGTACGAGAGCGATAATCCCGGCACCAAGATGAATCTGGCTCGTCTGCTTAACGCAGGTAAGCTGGGTGGCACGGGAAAGCTGGTGATTCTGCCGGTTGATCAGGGGTTTGAGCATGGCCCGGCCCGTTCCTTTGCAGCCAATCCGGCAGCGTATGACCCGCATTATCACTTTGAGCTGGCTATTGAAGCTGGCCTGAGCGGCTATGCAGCACCGCTGGGTATGCTGGAATGCGGCGCAGCAACATATGCTGGCGAAATTCCGCTGATTC
Source organism: Acetobacter pasteurianus subsp. pasteurianus LMG 1262 = NBRC 106471 (assembly GCF_000285275.1). Classification (GTDB taxonomy): domain Bacteria; phylum Pseudomonadota; class Alphaproteobacteria; order Acetobacterales; family Acetobacteraceae; genus Acetobacter; species Acetobacter pasteurianus. Next base: position 79,114 of record NZ_CADO01000011.1, on the reverse strand, counting down.
TGAAGTGCAACAGCTCCAACAGTCTTGCAACGGAAAAAGATCAGGCTGTAACGGGCACCGTGTCTGATGCACTGCGTCTGGGTTGCTCCGGTATTGGTTTCACCATCTATCCGGGTTCCGAATACTGCTTCGAGCAGATGGAAGAACTGCGCGAACTGGCAGCAGAAGCCAAAGCTGCTGGCTTGGCCGTTATTGTATGGAGCTACCCACGTGGCCCCGTGCTGGACAAAAAAGCTGAAACCGCAGTGGATGTATGCGCTTATGCCGCACATATGGCAGCGCTGACGGGTGCGCACATCATCAAGGTAAAGCCGCCAACGGAAGTTGTGGCGCTGGATGCCAACAAGTCAGCGTATGAGCAGAACAAGATTGACGTTGCCACTCTGGCTGCCCGCGTGCAGCATGTGGTGCAGTCCTGCTTTGCAGGCCGCCGTATCGTGATCTTCTCCGGTGGTGCGCATACCAGCACGGATGAACTGCTGCAGACCATTCAGGGTATTCAGGATGGCGGTGGCTTCGGTTCCATTATCGGCCGTAACGTGTTCCAGCGTCCGAAGGCAGAAGCTCTGGCCCTGCTGGACAAAATCACCACCATTTTCAAAGGCTGAAACAGCCGTAGTATCTGCGCAGCGGGCATGAGATAAGGAACACTATGTCTGATCTTTATCCTGTAACGCCTGCTGTGTCTGATGCGCAGGCTTTTCTACCTGTCCTTGAGGCAGGTTTAGTGCACCATCAGCCCGCAGCCGTGTTGCTGCGGCTGGTGGATATGCCTGCTTCTGCGGCTCGTCAGGCCGTATTGCTGCTTAAACCGGTTATTCAGGCGCGTGATATCGCCCTGATGCTGGAAAACGCTCCCACTCTTGCGCAGGAAACCGGGTGTGATGGCGTGCACCTTTCTGCGTCATATACAGCGGCTTCTGTAAAAGATGTGCGGCGTATTATCGGGCCGGATCTTCAGCTTGGTGTGGCTGTGGGGGAAAGCCGAGATGCCGCCATGTGCGCTGGTGAAGATGGCGCAGATTATATCTGCTTTGGTGCAGAAGATGGCGCATCGCTTGAAACTGTTTCTGCTCTTACGCGCTGGTGGTCCTTGATGATGGAACTGCCCGTGGTGGCGCAGGCACAAACACCGGCAGATCTGGCGGTGTTAAATGCCAGTGGGGCAGATTTTGTTATGCCACCTGAACAGTGGTGGCAGCAGCCGGATGCGTGGCAAGGCTGATTTTTGTCGGGTTTGATACGGGTTTTTGCCATGTTTGCGGGCAATGCTAAGTATCAGAACGCGCTTTCTGATCAAACAGATCATGCTGATCTGCAGATGAAGGAAGCGGCACGATTATCGAGAACTGGATATTTTCCATGCTGAATAAAAAAACATTCCTGATGCTGGCTATGGCTGCTGGTGTTGTGGCTGCTCCGGCTGTGCATGCACAGGGTTTTGGCGGCGGACTGGGCTCTATCGGTAAAAGTGCCCTGTCTGGTGCTGAAAGCGGTGTGGCAAGTCAGGGCACAAGCATGGCATCCAGCATGCTGCCAAGCCTTTCTTCCGCCAGCACAGGCAATCTGGCCGGTATTCTTGGTTACTGTGTGCAGAACAATGTGCTCCAGCAGAGTTCTTCTACAGCGCAATCCGTTCTGGGTAGCCTGACACAGCAGCCGGGCGTGACATCTTCCAGCGCGTATGAAGCTGGCCAGCGTGGCCTGCTGCAGACTGGCAATAACCAGATGTTCTCCTTGGCAAACCTGAAGGGTGAACTCAAAACCAAGCTGTGCAGCATGGTGCTGGATAAGGCGCAGTCTGCCCTCTAATTCTGCGGTGATGTCAGCAGGCTTTCTTGCCTGCTTCATCTATAAAAAAGCCCCTGCCGGTATTTACACTGGCAGGGGCTTTTTTGTGTTCTCAAACTGTTTTCAGGGCAGTTGTAAAACAGGCGGCGTTGTAAGGTTTTCCTTGCGAGAGGTGTAGGTGGCTGTAGCCGGTTGCGTGCGTGCGGCCACCGTGTTGGCCTGTGCCTGTGCCTGTGCCTGTGCCTGTGCCTGTGCTGTGGGCAGTGGGTTTGCAGGGGTTACAGAGGCCGCAGAAGCAGATGTGCTGGTAGCTGCGTTTTGTTGCGCAACAGGTGGAAGAACAAGATCCTGCGTGAAGTAAAGCACACCGTTAGATTGCGGAATTCCCGTAACCCATAGGTGGGATGTCATGCCTTGTCCGTTGCCAATAACCACTTGGCCAGACGGCCCATCCACCCACGCTGAAAGCAACTGGCCATTCAGGGTAGGCAACCCGACCGATTGGGTGGGGGAGGCCAGAGCCGCCTGCTTGATTTTGGCCAGAGGCCACCGCCCTTTTACAATGGTGTAAGACAGTATTTCCTTGATAACTGCCGTATTGTCCGGGCTTGTCAGCTTGTTGCCTGTTTGGGCATCATAGGTTTCCAGCGCAGAATTCGGGATACCGAAAACTGTAAACGGTCCATCTTGCTGGAGGATGGCAAGCAGCCCGGTTGCCGTGAGCAAATGGGTGTAATCTGCCATTTCCAGAGAACTCGGAAGCGTGTCTGACAAAGGACGGTCGCAAAAAGCCGGTGTTTCTGGATTGGGATAGGCAATCTTGCTATCTGGGGCACCTTTTGGTTCGGCCCCAGCAAAGTTCTGGCTTTGTTGGGTGGGTACGTATGTGCGTGTGCCCGAAACTGTTGGCATCATGTATGAACAGGTTGAATTGGCAACTTTATACGTATCCTGCCGTGCGCGGCTTTGCGTACAGCCGCCAAGCACCAAGGCTGCAATGCCTATGGCTGCGGGTGCAAGCGCACGTGAGGTAAAGACTGTTCTGTACAGAACACGCTTAGAGTGCATGGATGTCTCCCAAAAGATCATGCCGCTAAAAGAAAGACTGGCTTCATGAAGTAGAAGACCGCACCGGGTATACTCAGCACCCGTCTCCTCGCATTGTCCAGGCTGTTACAATACCGTTTACCAGCTCAAACGTGGTCTGGCAGGTGTAGGTGTAGGCTGTGCCCATGCCACCACCCATGCCGCCCCATCCACCATCCCAGCCGCCCATGCCCCAGCCGGGGCCGTATCCGCCCCAGCCACCCCAGCCGCCGTCCCATCCCCAACCGCTCATGGGCATGGTGTAGTCGGTTTGCTGGTTGATATAGGCCAGAAAGGTGTGGTTGCCAGAAACAAACTGCCGCGTTGGCACGCCAAATGTACGCACCACATCGGTTGTTTGTTTGCCGATCATGGAATCAAGCTGGCGCCGTTCCTTTTTGCTGGGTACCTGGCAACCCGTTAGGGCCAGAGCGCCCAGCAGCAGGATAAATCTTTTATGCATCATGGCAGCTCTGGCTCCCGCCGGCAGTTTTGTAACCGGGCATCATACGGATAAATGTTGAACAACATATTATGGTTGCGCCAAATGTTGCAGACTAACCGTTTATCCACAAGACGTTCTGTATACGTGTTGTGCCGCAAGCCAGCATAACCAACCTATCAAATCCCAGCGCAATGCCAGAGCAGGTGGGCATATGGGGCAGGGCGCTGAGCAGTTTTTCATCCAACGGCCAATCTGGGCGGTTGGGGTAGAGGGTTTTGCGCTGGTGGCGGTCGGCCTCAAAACGGAGGCGTTGTTCTGTGGCGTCTGTCAGCTCTTCAAAAGCGTTCGCTAACTCCATGCCCGCAGCATAAAGCTCAAATCGTAGGGCCATACGTGGGTCTTGCGGGCTTTTGCGCGCCAAGGCGGCTTGGCTGGCTGGCCAATGGGTGAGAAACGTGGGGCGCGTGCGGCCAATGGCTGGTTCTATGCGCTCCATCAGCAGGCGGAAGAACAGATCCTCCCACGTTTCGCCCTCACGCAATGTGCAGCCTGCCGCGTTTGCCAATGCCTGTGCATTCCCTTCTGTAGGCAGAAGGTCGACACCGGCATGGCGATGGAAGGCTTTTTGCATGGTCAGCCGCTCAAACGGGCCGGATATGTTCAGGCTATGGCCAGAATGGTGGAGAATCGGCGGCAATATGGCTTGTAAAAGGGCCTCGGTTTCATCCATCAGCCCTTCCAGTGTCATGTTGGGTTGGTACCATTCCAGCATGGTAAATTCTGGGGCGTGCAGGTGACTGTCCTCGCCATTTCGCCAGACACGCGCAAACTGAAAAACAGGGAGCCCGGTGGCCGCCACAATACGCTTCATGGCAAATTCCGGGCTGGTGTGCAGGAACAGGTTTTGTTGCACGCCATCAGGTGCTTCTTGTACCGTATGGAAGGGTTGAAGATGTACCTCCTCCCCCGGTGTAGGCACGGCGTAAGGTGTTTCCACTTCCACACAACCACGCGCTTCCAGAAAGGCGCGGGCTCCGCGTAAAACCAGATTACGGCGTAGCAGAAAAGGAAGCCGGTCAAGAATATGATCGGGGTCTTTCATACCCGGATCAGGCTGAACAGTTGCAGAGTCTGACATGAGAGGAGTAGAGGCGTGACATGTCTTTCCCGGTCAAGCCCTCTTTTTCACGGCGCAAAACATTGCGCACCCCGGATGATCTGATAGCAGCCGGTTTGGTGCCCCCCAAACAGCATGAGATGCTGGATGATGTTGCCCAGCATTATGCCACAGCCATTCCACCAGCTTTTCTGGATTTAATCACCTCGCCGGGTGATCCGATAGGCGTACAGGTTGTGCCCTCTGCGCAGGAACTGGAGATTGCGCCCGAGGAACGCTCTGATCCTATTGGGGATAACGCGCTTTCACCCGTGCCCGGCATTGTGCACCGTTATGCAGATCGGGCGTTGTTAAAGCCTTTGCTGATCTGCCCGCTTTATTGCCGATTCTGCTTTAGGCGCGAGCATGTGGGGCCAGATGGGGGCGTGTTGGATGATGCCGCGCTGGAACAGGCGCTGGAGTGGCTGCGCACGCATGAGCAGATTCGCGAAGTGATTCTGACAGGGGGAGATCCGCTGATGCTCTCTCCGCGTCGACTTGGGCATATTGTGGCAGCGCTTTCGGCCATGCCGCATGTCACGACTATTCGTGTGCATAGCCGTGTGCCTGTGGCGGACCCGGAGCGGGTAACAGATGCCCTGTTGGATGCGCTGGAAACAGACAAAGCCATGTGGATGGCTGTACACATCAACCACGCGCGGGAAATGTCCGAGCCCGCGCGGGCATGCCTTAAGCGCATTGTGCGCAGGGGTATTCCGCTACTGGGGCAATCTGTTCTGCTGCGTGGTGTGAATGATAGCGAGCAGGCGTTGGAAGACCTGTTCCGTGCCATGGTGGAAACCCGCATGCGCCCGTATTACCTGCACCAGTTGGACCCAGCCCCCGGCACGGCGCATTTTCATGTGCCGGTAGAGGAAGGGCAGCGCCTGCTTGCAGGGTTGCGCGGGCGCGTAACCGGTTTGGCGTGGCCGCTCTATGTGCTGGATATTCCCGGTGGTTACGGCAAGGTGCCGTTGGGGCCTGACTATGTGCAAGGCTCCAAGCAAGTGAAAGACCCAAAGGGAACCACCCACAAGTTGGACAGGCTATAGGCTTACTCGCCTATAGCGGCACCGCCGGGATGGCGCCTGTCATACCCGCCAAAATACGGCGGGGTACCTGTGGTCTGGTCTGTTAAGCGTGGGCTACCGGCCAGAATACCCTCTGGTATGCCCCATGGCGCATGGGGGGCAAAATGGTAGCCCTCATGCTCCAGCGTATGTTCTACGGAAGAAGAAACCGCGCCGGATTCTATTTCTACCGCATCGGGCATCCACTGTTCATGCAGGCGCGGAAGATCAATGGCCTGTTGGATATCCAATCCGTAATCCACAACACCCAGAATAACAGACAGCACAATGGTGGGAATGCGCGAGCCACCGGGGCTGCCTATCACCATAACGGGCTTGCCATTACGGGAGAGAATGGTGGGTGTCATGGAAGAAAGAGGTGTTTTACCCGGAGCAATGGCGTTGGCTGTGCTGCCGGGAATACCAAACATATTGGGCGCACCGGGTTTGATGGAAAAATCATCCATCTCATCATTCATGAAAATGCCGGTATTGCCACCAATCACCTTGGCGCCAAACCATCCGTTCAGTGTGTAGGTGGTGGAAATGGCAAAGCCATTTTTGTCCATTACAGAAAACTGCGTGGTTTCAGGTTTTTCGGCAGAGGCATCCCCGGCTTTCAGGGATGTAGAAGGCACAGCATGATCTGTGGGAATCTGCGCCCGTATTTCGGCTGCGTAAGTTGTGTCTAGCAAATGCTGGCTGGGGTTGGGCACAAAAGCCGGATCACCCAGATCACGCCTGTCAGAATAAGCGTGGCGCATGGCTTCTATTTCACGCTGCAAAGCTGGGGCTGTGTGCAAACCAAGGGTTTGCATATTGTAGCCACCCAGAATGTTCAGCATTTCACACAGGGCAACACCACCGGCACTTGGGGGTGGTGCGGTTTCCACCTCCAACCCGCGATAATGGCACGTTAGCGGAGGGAGTTCGCGCGGTGCGTAATGTGCAAAATCTGCAAGGGTGAGAATGCCACCATTCTTGCGAGAGGCATCTACAATGGCATGGGCAATGGGGCCTTTGTAAAACGCATCTGCCCCGTGGTGGGCAATCTGTTCCAACGAGCGGGCAAGGTCTTTTTGCACCAGTTTGTCTCCCACCTGTAGGGGAGAGCCATCGGGGCGCAGGAAAATAGCCCGTGCATAGGGGTCTTTACGAAAAGCCTCGGTAGAGGTGTTCAGCAGCGCCACATCTCCCGTTTCTAGCACAAAGCCTTCACGCGCCAGCCGAATGGCCGGGGCTAGCACAGCCTGACGCGGCAATTTGCCCCAGCGTTTATGAACTTCCTCCAGTCCAGCAACAGTGCCGGGAATGGCAACAGCCTTCCACCCGATGACGGACTGATCGGGCAGCACATTGCCGTGCTCATCCAAAAACATGGTGGGGGTGGCCGCAGCGGGAGCTTTTTCCCGAAAATCCAGAAAAACACTTTGCTGTTTGCCCGGTGGGCGCAGCAGCATAAAGCCACCGCCGCCCAAGTTACCCGCCGCAGGGTAAACAACAGCCAATGCATACCCCATAGCTACGGCTGCATCTGCTGCATTGCCGCCTTGGGCCAGAATGTGCGCTCCGGCTTCAGATGCAAGGCGTTGGGCAGAAACGGCCATGCCGTGCGCCCCACGTGTGGGTGCTAAAGGTGGGAGGTGATCAGGCTGCGTTGTGCTGAATGCCAGCGGGTCTGGCGCAGATGCCACGGGTGCCGCTGCCCATAGCGGCTGTATGGTGGTAGCCCCCACTCCCATACAAAGCACTGCCATCGCCACCAAACGGGAGGGGAGGGACAAACGCTGTATGGGAGCAGGCATGGGGGCTTATCCTTTTACAGGGTAGGGTGGGCAGGTATAGCCAGCAGGAGAAAGCGTGAAAATTTCATAACCTTTTTCGGTTACAGCCAGCATGTGCTCAAACTGGGCGGAAAGGGAGCGATCTCGCGTTACAGCTGTCCACCCATCTTCCAGAATTTTCACATCGGCTTTGCCAATGTTCAGCATGGGCTCAATGGTAAATACCATGCCTGCCTTCAGCTTCATGCCTTCGCCGGGGCGGCCATAGTGCAGGATGTTGGGTTCGGTATGAAAGGTCTGGCCGATGCCGTGGCCACAGAAGTCTTCCACAATCGAATAACGGTGTTTTTCTGCATAGCTCTGGATGGCGTACCCAATATCACCCAGCGTGGCACCGGGGCGTACGGCTTCAATCCCGCGCATCATGCTTTCATAGGTTGCCGTAATCAGCTTGGCTGCTTTGATAGCAACCTTGCCCACTGTGTACATGCGGCTGCTATCACCAAACCAGCCGTTCAGCTTGGGGGTGACATCAATATTCACGATATCCCCTTCCTGCAGAACGCGATCACCGGGAATGCCATGGCACACAACATGGTTAACAGAAATACAGCAGGATTTGGGGTAACCGCGATAATTCAGCGGGCCGGGCACGGCGCCATGCGCCAGCGTGTATTCATGAATAATACGATCAAGTTCCCCAGTGGTCACGCCGGGTTTGACGTAAGGGGTAATCATATCCAGCGTAGAAGCTGCCAGACGGCCGGCAGCACGCAACATTTTAAAATCTTCTTCAGTATGCAGAATAATTCCGCCTCTGCCGGCCATAATGCTGCTCCCTAAATTTTGCAGGCGTTAAACGAGTCAGCCGCAAGATGGAACTAGCAGGCAGCAAAGGCAACCCGCTTATGCCGTTGCGGATTGCCTAAGCCGGAAGAATCGGCAGAAAAAACTCAGGTATGGTTATGTGCTGTGCGGTGTTTGGTTGCACTTCTGGAAGAAGTTGCCGTTGCAGGCCGCACCTTGGCACCAATCAGCCGCACATGGTGGCCGCCAGAAACTGGCATGGCCAGAACGTGTCGGCCACGGCGTGCCGCAGGGGCTGAGGCCACTTCCACCACACGGCGGTGGGCAGATGCCGCCATGATAAGTGCATGATGGTTGCGGGCTGTGCGTGTGCCAATTTGGGCACGGGCCAGCATAAGGGGCCGTGCAACAGGGGCTACACCTTCTGCATCAAACCCACGGTCTAGCTGATTGGCCATAACCAATGAGCGCTGGGTATTGCTGGAAGCCCCCATAACCACGCCCACAAGCCGCACGTTATCGCGAATGGCGGAGGTAACAAGGTTACGCCCGGCTTCCTGTGTGTAGCCGGTTTTCATGCCATCTGCCCCTGCATACACTTTCAGCATGGGGTTGTGGTTGGGAATGATACGGCGGTGGAAGCTGAAATACGGTGTTGAAAAGTAGTGGTAATATTCCGGGAAGTCAGAAATCAGACGGCGGCCCAGAGTGGACAGGTCGCGCGCTGTTGTCATCTGGTCCGGGTCAGGCAGGCCAGAGGCATTGCGGAAGGTGGTGTTGCTCATGCCCAGGTAATGGGCCTGCTGCGTCATCATTGCGGCAAACTGGGGTTCGCTGCCGCCACCAATCAGTTCACCCAATGCGCAGGCGGCATCGTTGGCGGATTTTGTAACAAGAGCCAGAATCGCCTGTTCAACCGTAAGATGCGAGCCGGGAACCAATCCGAGTTTGGAAGGTTCCATAGTAGAGGCATGGATGGAAACGGGCACAGCCTGATCCAGTGAGATGGCACCAGCGCGCAGGGCGTTGAATGTCATATACAGGGTCATCAGCTTTGTCAGGCTGGCCGGGTAGCGGCGGAGGTCTGGATCATCTTGCGAAAGAACAGCGCCTGTGCGTGCATCTACCACAATGGAGCTTAACTGCCCCGCATATTGTGCATGCGCTTTGCCATAAGTGGCGGTGGTGCCAACGGCTAATCCTGCCAGCAGGCCAATCCATTTGCGCAAAGATGGCGTTTTTTTACGTTTCAGCTTGGGCAGTTTATTGTTTTCTGCCGTTGTTGCGTGCCGCATTACTGTCCTGTCTGCCACTGCCACCCCCACCTGCTTCCTGCAGGGTTACTATTCCGTCTGCCGCTTAAGATCGCAAGCCCACGACTGCATAAATCTGGAAAAATCCGAATCAGGGTTTCAGTTTTAGCGGCGTGGTAGTGTGTCTGTTTTCGTGTGTTCTGCCTATGTGGCACAAATATGGCAGTGCACAGAGCATAGGCACGTTATAAAGGTATGGCGTGGTATGTCCTCTTCCATATGGGGTTGCCGTAACCAATATGGTGGAAGATACAGCCCCATGATTTTGTCTGACCTGCTGCCGGAGTTTGCCCATAATGGTTCTGCATCGCGATCCTGTTCTGCATACGGGTAATGGGCCTTTGCGCCGTGGCGGAGGCGCGGATTCTTCAGATGATGGCGCTGATATTGGCGTGGTGGTGCGGGCCAAACCCAAAACCCGCAAACCGGCCATGTACAAAGTGCTGATGCTGAATGATGATTACACCCCAATGGAATTTGTGGTGTACGTGCTCGAACGCTTTTTTCAGAAGAATCGGGAAGAGGCCACAGACATCATGCTGAATGTGCATCGGCGTGGTGTTGGGGTGTGCGGTGTGTTCACTTATGAAGTAGCAGAAACCAAGGTGGCGCAAGTTATGGATCTGGCGCGGCAAAACCAGCACCCATTACAGTGCACGATCGAAAAAGACTGATCACTTCTGCAACGTTATTGCCAAAAAACGGCATGATACGCGTTTTTTACGCGGAATAAGACTCGCATTTCCTGAAGAAGCAGCCAAATATGATAACAAGGGCTGCGGGTATGGTGGGTAGCGTTGCTACCGTGCCTGCAATGTCTGGGGAAAGGAGCGTCTCGTCATGTTGTCACGCAATCTCGAACAGACTCTACATCGGGCGCTCATTCTGGCCGGTGAACGGCATCATGAATACGCCACGCTTGAGCATCTGCTTCTTGCCCTGGTTGATGATGCGGACGCCGTTACGGTGTTCCGGGCGTGCGGGGTGGATCTGGACCGCCTGCGCACGGATCTGACAGGTTTTCTGGATAAGGATTTGGCCGGGCTGGCATCTGATCGGCCAACAGAACCAAAACCTACCGCCGCGTTCCAGCGCGTTATTCAGCGGGCGGCTATTCATGTGCAATCAACCGGGCGGGATGAGGTAACAGGCGCAAACGTGCTTGTGGCCCTGTTTGCCGAACGGGAAAGCCATGCAGTGTATTTCCTGCAGTTGCAGGATATGACGCGGCTGGATGCTGTTAACTTTCTGTCTCACGGTATTGCCAAAGCGCCGGATCGTTCCACGCGCCGCCCGGTTGCGGGTACGGAATCCAATGCAGAAAAGGGCGGGGAAGAACCCGAACGGACAGAAAGCAAAAGCCAGAAGGGCAATCAGGATGCGCTGTCTACCTATTGCGTCAATCTGAACGATAAGGCGATTGCCGGTAAGGTAGATCCGCTTATCGGGCGCGATACGGAAATTGAACGCACCATTCAGATTTTGTGCCGCCGCACCAAGAACAACCCACTTTATGTGGGGGATCCGGGTGTAGGCAAAACCGCCATTGCGGAAGGGCTGGCCCGCCGCATTGTGGAAGGTAACGTGCCAGAAGTGCTGCTGAAATCCACCATCTATTCGTTGGATATGGGCGCATTGCTGGCAGGTACACGCTACCGCGGTGATTTTGAAGAACGCCTGAAAGCTGTGGTAACAGAGCTGGATCAGGACCCGCACGCCATCCTGTTTATTGATGAAATCCACACCGTTATTGGTGCTGGGGCAACATCAGGCGGCGCGATGGATGCCTCTAACCTGCTTAAACCTGCATTGGCGGCAGGCACTCTGCGCTGCATCGGGTCCACAACGTATAAGGAATTCCGGCAGCACTTCGAAAAAGACCGTGCACTTGTGCGGCGCTTCCAGAAGATTGATGTGCCTGAACCCACCATTGATGATGCGGTGAAAATTCTGCGCGGCCTGAAAGGCAGCTACGAAAAACACCACAAGGTGCGTTACACGGAAGAAGCCATTCGTGCGGCAGTGGAACTGTCTGCCAAGTACATTCATGATCGCAAGCTACCCGATAAGGCGATTGACGTGATTGATGAGGTAGGTGCTTCCCGCATGCTTCAGCCAGAAGGCCGCCGCCGCAAGACGGTGAACCTGAAGGATGTGGAAGACATTATCGCGCGTATTGCCCGCATCCCACCCAAAAGCATCTCTGCGGATGATAAGGAAGTGCTGCGTTCTCTGGAACGCGATCTGAAAGGGATGGTGTTCGGGCAGGATCAGGCCATTGATGCCTTGTCTGCGGCTATCAAGCTGGCGCGTGCTGGCCTGCGTGATGCAGAAAAGCCGATTGGCAACTATCTGTTCTCTGGCCCCACCGGGGTTGGTAAAACAGAAGTGGCCCGTCAGCTGGCAACAGCGCTGGGGATTGAACTGGTTCGCTTCGATATGTCCGAATACATGGAGCGGCATTCCATCTCTCGTCTGTTGGGTGCGCCTCCGGGGTATGTAGGGTTCGATCAGGGCGGTTTGCTGACAGATGCCATTGATCAGCACCCACACGCAGTGCTGCTTCTGGATGAAATCGAAAAGGCACATCCAGATCTGTACAACGTGCTGTTGCAGGTGATGGATAACGGAAAGCTGACAGACCATAACGGTAAGACGGTCGATTTCCGCAACGTTATCCTGATCATGACCACCAATGCCGGTGCGTCGGATATGAGCAAGGAAGCCGTGGGCTTTGGTCGTCAGGTGCGTGAAGGTGAGGATGAAGAGGCCATCAAACGCCTGTTTACGCCAGAATTCCGCAACCGTCTGGATGCCATTATTCCGTTTGCACACCTCTCGCCTGAAATTGTGGGGCAGGTGGTTGAAAAGTTTGTGCTCCAGTTGGAAGCACAGCTTGCAGACCGCAATGTGACCATCGAACTGTCTTCCGCAGCCAAGGAATGGCTGGCAGAGCGTGGGTATGACAGGCTGTATGGCGCACGGCCTCTGGGGCGCGTTATTCAGGAATCCATCAAGAAGCCGCTGGCCGAAGAACTGCTATTTGGCAAGCTGGCAAAGGGTGGAGCCGTTAAAATTGGCCTGAAGAACGGTGAACTGGCGTTTGATATTGTTGAAAGCAATAGCTCATCCAACAATGGGGAAGACACCCACGGCAGTGAGCATGAGGAAGAAGCAACGGGCTGATGAATGTCTGCCACGTGCGTAAATAACTGCAGGGCCGCCAGAAAATATCTGGCGGCCCTGTTTGTATGTGCTGCGGGAACTGAAAAAGATCAGTCGTACTTGGTGCCGTTAACCGTAACAGAACCCGGAATTGGCCAAGATTTGCCAGTGCCACGGTGTGTCCAGTCAATGCCCTGCTTGCGGTAGGAATCGTAATAATAACGCCCCACCACTTCCACCTGGTCTCCCTTATTGACCCACGGCCATGAGGGTGTGTGCATTTCATCCAGATTGGTCACAATGCGGATGGAAATGTTGGGGGCAACGGTTACATAAAAATATCCATGCCACCCGCTGCGTGTATGGCGCGCCTTGGCGCTGACTGCGCGCACGGTGCCGCAGATATGGACGGGTGTATCCCCTTTGGCACCGCCATTTTCATAATCCTGCTGTTTGTTCAGGAAATCCTGATTATTGCAGGTCGCAGGCATGGAGGATGCAGCAGGGGCTTCCTGCTTCCAGCCCCATCGGGCTTGTGCCGGGGAGGAGAGGCAAGAGGCTGCTAGACCCGTAAGGCCTGCCAGCATAAGTGCGGGAAAACGTGAAGACATCATTCAGGTTCAGTTCTGTGGAGTGGGGATCTGGCCTTTTTCAGCCAGAAGATGGGCACGGTATTCATCCAGAAAGTGTTCAACTTCTGGCGCAGGCTTGGGTGTAACCTGATGCAGGTTTCTAAGAGCACGAATAATGGTGCCAATTACCACAAGGCGCGCATACCATTTGTGGTTGGAAGGCACGATAATCCACGGCGCATACGGGCGCGCTGTTTCGGCAATGGCATCCTGATAAGCTGTGGCATATTCCTTCCAGAATTCACGCTCTTTCAAATCGGAAGGTGAGAATTTCCAGCGCTTTTCCGGAATATCCAGCCGGGCCAATAGGCGTTTCCGCTGTTCTTCGGGCGAGATATTCAGGAAAAACTTAAGCACCACAGTGCCCTGGCGGCTAAAATAGTGTTCCAGATGGCGGATATCGCTAAAGCGGCCTTGCCAGAATTCAGGGGTGTTTACTTCCCCCGTCAGATGAGCGTTCTGGAGCAATTCTGGATGCACGCGGGTTACCAGTACATCTTCATACTGGCTGCGGTTAAAAATAACGATACGCCCTGCCTGCGGTGCGGCGGTATGGATGCGCCATAAAAAGCCGTGTTGCAGTTCAGTCGGGCCGGGTTGTTTGAAAGACGTTACGGAAACCCCTTGGGGGTTCACCCCAGACATCACATGCTTGATAGTGCCATCTTTGCCTGCAGCATCCATACCTTGCAAAATGATCAGCAGAGAGTGGGTCTGGTTGGCGTAGAGAAGTTCTTGCAATATTTGCAAAAGGCTTTTGACTTTGCGCAGCAGAAGTTTTCCATCTGCTTTTGTCAGGCCCAGATTGCCGTCATCATTCGGATTATGCGCGCTTAGTTTAAACTTGCTGCCATCCGTAACATGATAGCTGTCTAGCGCATCCAGAAAGCGCGAAAGGGTATTCATGCTATAATTGCCTTACAAAATATTTGCCCTTCACAGATTGCGGCGGGGCATATGTCAGTCATAAAGGCAGGTTCAATCTTGTCAAAAAAAGAGGCGCTTCTCATATTCTGAGTATGATATCCGTAAATTCTTCTATTTCTGCGCCATCCGAGCCAGAAGAAACACATTCTCTCGCAGGTATGTTGCTGGTGGCTTCCCCCATGTTGGCGCAAACACCTTTTGCTCAGAGTGTGATTTATATCTGCGCACATGCGCCAGATACGGGCACAATGGGGTTGGTGGTGAACAAGCGCTTGGCTGTGGCCAGCTTTGATGAATTGTTAGCCCAACTTGATATCCAGCCCATGCCTCCGGTCCGGCGGATTGGTTTGTGTGCAGGTGGCCCGGTAGATGCAGGGCGGGGCCTTGTGCTGCATTCCGCTGAATGGGAAGGGGAAAATAGCCTGAGTGTCAGCCCAAATGTTGCCCTGACAGGCAGCGTGGATGTGCTGAAGGAAATTGCCGCAGGCAAAGGCCCGCAAGAAGCCCTGTTGGCTATGGGCCATGCCAGTTGGACAGCCGGACAGCTTGAAGAAGAAATTCTTCAGCAGGATGCCTGGCTGGTGGCACCCGCCACGCGGGATATTGTGTTTGGGAGCGACCATGCAGCCAAATGGCGGCGTGCCTTGGCTTCTATCAATATCGACCCATTGCGCTTGAGCGGACAGGTGGGCCATGCCTGAGGGCAGTATGTTTCCGTCTGGAATTAGAGTGTGCGTGAAGAATCAGACAAGGCAGGCTCCACAGGTTTTCTGGCCCAACGCCAAGAGGTAATGCCCTGCCGGGCCAGTTCACGGTGCATGACCATGATGGGCCATTTTCCCGCGCCCTCATACTTCCCCATTCCGTCAGGCGCGGAAAGTCTTTTGGCCAAGGCTTCCACAATGGTTACGGAGCGATGCCGCCCGCCTGAACAGCCAATGGCAATGGTGGCGTATTTCTTGCCTTCCTGCACAAAGCGCGGAAGCACCAGTTGCAGCATGGCATGAATCTGGTTCAGGAAGGGCAGGTAATCGCGGTCTTCAGCCACATATTCTGCTACGTCAGCATCCAACCCGGTTTTTGGGGCCAGTTCGGGCACATAATGCGGATTGCGCAAAAAGCGGGCATCAAAAACAATATCAGCTTCACGCGGCAGGCCCGCCGGGTAGGCGAAGGACATCAGCGCTACAGTCAGGCCTTCCTGCGCCCCACCTGTCCACGGGCTAAAGCGGCTTTCTACAAACTGGCGTAGCTCCGGCGGGGGCATATCTGTTGTATCAATCACCAGATCAGCCGCAGCCCGTAGTGGAGCTGTCAGGGCTATTTCTTCTTCAATACCTTCTTTGATACTGCCGTGCGGTGCCAGCGGATGGCGGCGGCGTGTTGCCGTATAGCGGCGTAGCAGCACGCTTTCATCTGCTGTGGCATAAATCAGTTCAACACGCAGGTGCGGGTTCATGCGCAGGCGGGCCATGGCTTCCAGCACGGCGGAAGCATCAAACCCACGGGTGCGGGAATCTACCCCAATGGCAACAGGGCGTTCTGCACGGGCAACAATATCATCCAACATCCCAAGTGGAGGGTTGTCGATAACTTCGTGTTCCAGATCTTCCAGAATCCGCAGGATGGAGGATTTGCCCGCCCCAGATAGGCCGGACACCAGCAGAATGCGGCGTGGTGCGGGCGTATCATCTGCCGTAACCATGAACGGCTTTTCCTCTCCATCTTGAGGCTGGCAGGTGCTGGTTGATGATGCAGAAAGATGCCAGAACCTGGAATCAGCCAGTAAACCTGTTAAGTGCTTTGCTCAGCCACTTTACTGCAGTTTGGCCCGTTGTGAGAAGGCATTATCCTCAAGGCAGGCATCACTTCGTAACACATCGTTGCGTTTTGTGACGTAAAACAAGGCGTTTGTTACGAAAGAGAAAATTGCGGTCTGTTCATTCTTGCCTTACGTCCTGACATTGTCATGACGCAAAAACAACAGGCAGATCGGGCTTTGGTGAAACAGCATACACCACATCTTAAACATATAACGGGCGGATTTGTTCTTTCAGGCATAACGGCGCCGCATATCAAAGGGCTTGATATGGCTGAGCAGTGCCGTGCAGCACTGGAGCAGGGGGTAGAGCTTCTGGCCCAACAGGGGCATGCCTTGCATGATGTTACCCATATTCTTTGCACCGTTGCGGATGCCGAAAATTTTCCATCCTGTTTTCCCGTTTTTCGGCAGTTTTTCCCTTCCATTTCCCCAATCATGACACTGATGTGGTTAAAGGATGCGCCTTCTTCCCAGCCCAAAATTATTTTTGAGCTGGTTGTGCAGGAAGAAGTGGCTGAAGCGCAGGAAGAAGATTACGCCTTCTAAATGCACTCAGTTTTACCGGGCTAACGGGTGACAATGACCCGCGGGAGCTGAATGGTAAAACAGGCTCCAATAACCTGCCCATTCTGGTTGTGCAGATTATCAACGGAAATCGTGCCGTGCAGGGCTTCTATAATCTGACGGCTGATGGAAAGCCCCAAGCCTGAGTGTTGGCCGAAATTTTCATTCTTCGGGCGCTCGGAATAAAAGCGGTCAAAAATCGAATCCAGCTTGGCCTGCGGAATGCCCGGGCCTTCATCTGCCACAGAAATGGTGACCATCTTGCCTGTTGGCATAGCTGAGAGCGTGATGTGGCCGTTGGGCGGAGAAAAGGAAATGGCATTACCAATCAGGTTGCGCAAAACCTGCACAAGACGATCTTCTACAGCCAGAACTTCCAATGGGCTTTCTGGGGTATCGCCCTGCACATTTGTTTGCACAATGGGTTGCCCATCTTGCCGGGTAGCCTGCTGAATTTCTGCCAAAACAGAAAGCAGCGGCGCAATGGCAACAGGTTCAGCCTTAGCGCGCGACATTTCGGCGTCCAGACGGCTGGCGTCTGAAATATCGGTAATCAGCCTGTCTAACCTGCGCACATCATCGTTGATAATGGTCAGCAGGCGGCGTTGCTGGTTCAGGTCTTCAATACGCAGCAGTGTTTCAATGGCCGAGCGGATGGAAGACAGTGGATTTTTAATTTCGTGGCTGACATCAGCGGCAAAGCGTTCAATGGCGTCCATACGCTTCCAGAGCGCTTGTGCGCTGGCTTGCAGGGCACGCGCTACATCGCCAATTTCATCACGTCTGGCCAGCAGTCGTGCGGGCACGGTGCCAGTGCGGCCTGTTGCATCACGCATAACCTGTGCTGATGCGGCCAGCCGCAACAGTGGCCGCGCAATGGTGAGTGAGAGGTACCACGAGAGCAGTACCGTCAACACAAGAGCCATCAGAAAAACGGACAGAATGGAAGACCGAATGGCAAACAGGGACCGATCAACCTGTGAGGCCACGCGGGTTAGCTGAATAATGCCAATGGTGCTGCCATCATGCATGACAGGTTCAGCTACCGTAATAATCAGGCGCCCCCGTGCGGTACGCCGGATATAGGGCGGCGCTTCCAGCGGAGGTGGCGGCGGTGCGCCTTTTGTGCCGACAGCTGTGCCGGAGGGCCGGGCAGGAATGTCTTCTTCATCCGTATTCAGCGTGACAATGCCCGAATTATGGCTGCCCCACAGCCATGTCAGAAACCGCTCATAAATGCCGGGCTGCGTGGCTGGTGGAAAAGGAATGGTTTTAACACGTTGCTCATTGCGCGGTGTGGCCGGGGCGGGTTCTGCCGTTTCGGGCCAGTCTGCCAGATTGTCAGCCACCAAGCGGCCATCTGGCCCAAACAGGCGGGCATGGGCGTTGGGGCTTGGCTCTGTAAGCCGCAGCAACAGTGGACGGGCCAGAGATTCTTCCAGCACATAGTCACGGTCCTGCGGATTAGTAGCATGGGGATGTGCGGCGCGTACGGCACTTTGCCCCAATGCGCCCGCATAAATTCGGGCCTGTTCACGCAGGGCGGTAACTTCTGTTGCCAGCAGGCCGTTCCGAAACTGGTTCAGAAACAGAATGGTCACGCCCAGCAGGGCAATCGGCAGAATGTTAACCAGCAAGACCCGCCGCATCAGCGGAGAAATCAGCCGTGTGCGAGAGGCCTGATAAGCCGCTGTGGCTTCTATACTGCCTTTGCGGGGCTTGTTGCCCGGCATGGACAGATAATGCAGGCCACCAATGCGGCCTGCCAGCGCCTTAAAAAAAGAAGGGGCGGGCGGGCTGGTCATGAACCGCGATCAGTCTTCCCGATATCGGTAACCGATACCGTATAGGGTTTCGATCTGGTTGAATTCGTCATCCACCTGGCGGAACTTTTTGCGCACACGTTTGATATGGCTGTCGATGGTGCGGTCATCCACATACACGGTGTCGCCATACGCAGCATCAATCAGCTGATCGCGGGATTTCACCAGTCCGGGCCGCTGGGCCAGTGTTTTTACCAGCAGAAACTCCGTTACGGTCAGGGGCACATCTTCCCCTTTCCATGTGCATTTATGGCGCAGTTCATCCAAGGAAAGGTTGCCACGCACCAATGCGCCGCCCGTAGGCTCCCCATTGGCTTCTGCACGGCTCACTTCATTCCGGCGCAGCAGAGCGCGGATGCGTTCCAGCAAAAGACGTTGGGAGAACGGCTTGGTGATGTAATCATCCGCCCCAAGGCGCAGGCCCATAAGCTGGTCAACTTCCTCGTTCTTGGAGGACAGGAAAATGACAGGCAGGTTGGAGCGGGTGCGCAACCGTTGCAGAAGTTCCATGCCATCCATGCGGGGCATCTTGATATCCAGAACAGCCAGATCAACCGGATAAGCCGTTAAACCCTGCAAGGCCGATTCGCCATCTGTATATGTGCGAACATTGAAGCCTTCTGCCTCCAGCGTCATCTGCACCGATGTCAGGATATTGCGGTCATCATCCACCAGCGCAATTGTCTGCTTGGTGCGCTCTGTCATTGTCTGCGTTGTCCTTCCCTGCTGCCATGCGAGCAAGCCCTATAGACTAGGCCCTGCCATCCTATCCTGCCAAGTGCCCCTGTCCAGAATCGGCCAGCTTTTTTCTGTATTGTGTAGATAGGGCATAAAATCATGCACATGGCAGGGGTGGCGGGTCTTGTCGGCGGCGTTTGTGTTGCTTACTTCAAAAGGCATGACCCAAGATACAGATCCCACACAGGTCGAAACGCCGGCAGCACAGCCGGCCCCGGCCGAGCAGACGGCTCCGGAACACGAAGCCGCTGCTGAAGCTGCGCAGAACGGTCAGCCAAGCGGCCCGGAAGCGCGTATTCAGGAACTTGAGCAGACCGCTGCTGACTTTAAAGAAAAGTGGCTGCGCTCAGAGGCTGAAAACCAGAACCTGCGCGCTCGTGCAAAGCGTGATCTGGATGATGCCCGCCAGTACGCCGTGCAGAAATTTGCGCGTGACGTGGTGGAAGCAGCAGAAAACCTGCGCCGTGCGCTGGCCAGCCTGCCACCTGCGCAGGAAGGCGAAGATTCTGTGCTGACCAAAATGCGTGAAGGCATTGAAAGCACGGAACGCTCCTTCATTTCCATTCTGGAACGCCACGGCATCAAGTGTGATGACCCGGCAGGCAAGCCGTTTGATGCCAACCTGCATCAGGCAATGGCAGAACAGCCGAGTGCTGGGCACGAACCCGGTACGGTCATGCAGGCATGGACGCCAACATGGACGCTGTACGGGCGCCTGCTTAAGCCAGCCATGGTGGTGGTTGCCAAGGCTTCCTGATCAGGAGGTTACGGCATGGCGGCAGGTAAAAAAATCCTGCCTGCCAAGGTGTTTTCCCTTCTTGAAAAAGAGAAAACGCCACCATACATCAGGTTTATCATTCAGGCCTGCTTTTACCCCGTTACGGGCAGAGCGGGCGGGTAAATGAAAGCAAGGGCCTTTTCTGGTGCTTCGGGCCAGATGGGGTCGCTGAAAGGGAATATATAATGAGTAAAGTTATTGGTATCGACCTTGGTACGACCAACTCCTGCGTTGCAGTGCGTGAAGGTAACGAAACTAAGGTTATCGAAAACAGCGAAGGCGCACGTACCACCCCGTCTATGGTGGCTTTCACCGAAGGTGGTGAAATGCTGGTGGGTCAGGCTGCAAAGCGTCAGGCAGTTACCAACCCGGCCAACACTTTCTACGCTGTTAAGCGTCTGATCGGTCGTCGTTTTGATGATCCGACAGTCCAGAAAGACAAGGAAATGGTGCCCTACGCCATTGTTCAAGGTGACAACGGCGATGCATGGGTTGAGGCGCGCGGCAAAAAATATGCCCCCTCACAGATTTCCGCCTTCGTTCTGGGCAAGATGAAGGAAACGGCTGAATCCTATCTGGGTGAAAAAGTTTCTCAGGCCGTTATCACTGTTCCGGCTTACTTTAACGATGCCCAGCGTCAGGCCACCAAGGATGCAGGTAAGATTGCCGGCCTTGAAGTGCTGCGTATCATCAACGAACCCACAGCAGCTGCTCTGGCTTACGGGCTGGAAAAGAAAAGCGGCGGCACCGTGGCTGTGTATGACCTTGGTGGCGGCACGTTTGACGTTTCCGTTCTGGAAATTTCCGATGGCGTGATCGAAGTGAAATCCACCAACGGTGATACGTTCCTGGGTGGTGAAGACTTTGATAACCGCATCATCGGCTATCTGGCAGATGAGTTCAAACGCGAACAGGGTATTGATCTGCGGTCTGACAAGCTGGCTCTGCAGCGTCTGAAAGAAGCAGCAGAAAAAGCCAAGATCGAACTGTCTTCTTCCAAGGAAACAGAAATCAACCTGCCGTTCATCACAGCTGATGCGTCTGGCCCGAAACACCTTGTTCTGAAGCTGACCCGCGCCAAGCTGGAAAGCCTTGTGGACGATCTGGTGCAGCGTACGCTGGAACCCTGTAAGGCAGCGCTGAAGGATGCTGGCCTGTCTGCTTCTCAGATTGACGAAGTCATTCTGGTTGGCGGTATGACCCGTATGCCTAAGGTTATCGAAACGGTTAAAGGCTTCTTTGGTAAAGACCCTGCCCGTAACGTGAACCCCGATGAAGTTGTGGCCATTGGTGCGGCTATTCAGGGTGCCGTTCTGAAGGGTGATGTTAAAGACGTTTTGCTGCTGGACGTAACGCCGCTTTCTCTGGGTATTGAAACGCTGGGTGGTGTGTTCACCCGTCTGATCGACCGCAACACAACCATTCCGACCAAGAAGAGCCAGGTGTTCTCCACGGCGGAAGATAACCAGAGCGCTGTGACCATTAAGGTCTATCAGGGCGAACGCGAAATGGCAGCCGATAACAAGCTGCTGGGTAACTTCGACCTTACCGGTATTCCCGCAGCTCCGCGTGGTGTGCCGCAGATTGAAGTGACTTTCGATATCGATGCCAACGGCATTGTGTCCGTGTCTGCTAAGGACAAGGCAACCGGTAAGGAACAGCAGATCAAGATCCAGGCTTCTGGTGGTCTGTCCGATACCGATATCGACAAGATGGTGAAGGACGCTGAAGCCAACGCTGAAGCCGATAAAGCCAAGCGTGAGCAGGTAGAACTGCGCAACAATGCCGAAGCTCTGGTGCATCAGACTGAAAAGTCTCTGACCGAAGCTGGTGACAAGGTTCCGGCCGCTGAAAAGAGCGAAGCTGAAAGCGCCATTGCTGCTGTTAAGGCCGCTATGGAAGGCACAGATGCAGAAGCTCTGAAAAGCGCAACCGAACGCCTGACACAGGCAGCCATGAAGGTGGGTGAAGCCGCTTACAAGGCTGGTCAGGCTGGTGAAGCTGCTCCGGAAGCAGAAGCAGCAAAGCCGGACGAAAAAGAAATCGTTGACGCCGACTTTGAAGACGTGAACGACACCAAGAAGTCCTGATCGGACGCTATGCACAAGGGTGACTATGTGACAAACATAGTCACCCTTTACTTTATTTCTGGCGTCCGCGCTTCATTGTAAGGCGGGCGCTTTTTGTTGTTTCGGACACATGCTGTGCTCATGCTTTAGAGGCAGCCCCCGACAAGAGGACTTCCATGGCCACTCAGCTCGATTACTACGCAATTCTTGAAGTTTCCCGAACAGCCACGGCCGATGAACTCAAGAAATCCTATCGCAAGCTGGCCATGAAGTATCATCCCGATCGGAACCCGGGGGATGATGCAGCAGAAGCCAAGTTTAAGGAAATCAACCAAGCCTACGATATCCTGAAGGACGAACAAAAGCGCGCTGCGTATGACCAGTATGGCCATGCCGCGTTTGAAGGCGGTGGCCCTGGCCCCGGCGGGTTTGACTTTAGCGGTGGCTTTGGTGGCGGTGGTCTGGGCGATATTTTCGAACAGATGTTTGGTGACATGATGGGTGGCCGCCGCGGTGGCCGTGCTCGCACCGGCAACGATATCCAGACTCATGTTGAAATCACGCTGGAAGAAGCCTTCAGCGGCGTAAAGAAAGATGTGCGGGTGATAACCCGCGTGGCGTGCGAAGCCTGCCACGGCACCGGCTCTGATGATGGCGCATCTGGCGTTGAAGTCTGCCCAAGCTGTCACGGCGCAGGCAAGGTGCGGGCGCAGCAGGGCTTCTTTGTTGTGGAACGCCCATGCCCAACCTGTCATGGTGCTGGCAAGGTAGTGAAAAACCCCTGCAAGGTTTGCCACGGCGAAGGCACAGTGGAAAAGGAACGCACGGTTGAAGTGCAGATTCCTGCCGGTGTGGAAGATGGCACCCGCATCCGTCTTTCTGGTGAAGGAGAGGCCGGGGGCAACGGTGTGCCGCCGGGTGATCTGTATATCCACGTTTCCGTTACGGAACATGGTATTTTCCAGCGCGATGGTGCCAACATTTATTGCCGCGTGCCGTTGCGCATGGCGCAGGCTGCTTTGGGTACAGAAATTGAAGTGCCTGTTATTGATGGCTCCCGCACCAAGGTGAAAATTCCGGCTGGCACGCAAACCGGTGCACATTTCCGCCTGCGCGGCAAAGGCTTCTCGGTTCTGCGCTCTACCGCTCGTGGCGATATGTACATTCAGGTTACGGTGGAAACGCCGCAAAACCTCAGCAAGCGCCAGCGTGAACTGTTGGAAGAATTTGAAAAAGAAGCCGGTGAGGATGTGAAGCAGAGCCCCGAACATACGGGCTTCTTCCGCCGTGTTCGGGACTTTTTTGAAGGGAAGGAATAAGCGCTCATGCGTATCGGTATTGCAGGCATAACGGGGCGCGTGGGCCGTTTGTTAGTGGAGGAAGTGCAGGCCGCAGGGGCAACCCTTTCTGGCGGCACAACACGTAAGCCGGAAGCAGCCAGTGGTCTGCCCCAAGGTGTGCCGCTGTTTAAGGATATGGCCGAGCTTGCAGCCAACAGCGATGTGGTGATTGATTTCACCCACGCTGATACCGTTATCCCGAACGCGCAGGCTCTGGCTGCCGCGGGCGCGGCATGGGTGCTGGGCACAACCGGCCTTTCAGCAGAGCAGCAGTCAGCCGTAAACAAAGCAGCAGAAAAAATTGCTGTGGTGCATGCTGCCAATTACTCTCCGGGCGTCACATTAGTGCAGCGTTTGGCGCAGATGATGGCCCGCGTATTGCCAGCAGACTCCTACGATGCTGAAATTGTGGAAATGCATCATCGGCAGAAAGTGGATGCACCATCTGGCACGGCCTTGGCTATTGGTGAGGCCGTGGCACAGGGGCGTGGTGTAAAGCTGGCAGACGTGCGTGAAAGCGGGCGTGATGGCCATACAGGCCCCCGTAAGGAAGGGGCCATTGGCTTTGCAGCCTTACGTGGCGGGCAGATTGTGGGCGAACATGAAGTATTGTTCACATCAGCCGATGAGCAGATTGTTCTGGGTCACCGCGCGTTTGATCGGCGCATTTTTGCCACGGGTGCGGTGCGTGCAGCCAAGTGGGTAAAAGGGCACAAACCCGGTCTTTACAGCATGGAAGATGTGCTGGGTCTGCCCCCGCTATAATGCCAGAACAAAGGGGCGGGCAGTGTCCGCCCCGCGTTGGGCGCAAGGCTGAAAACGGCGATTCTGGTTGGCCTGTTTAGTCAATACTCTTGACCGCTGCTTTCTATCCCTTCATACGACCTCGTCCCCCTTTTTTAGGGCGGGCTTCTGTTTCCTTTTTCACAGTGCGTGGGGCAAACGGCACCATCATGCGTAAAGACGGCGATTTTCTGTTTACTTCGGAGTCTGTTTCCGAAGGCCATCCCGATAAAGTTGCTGACCGGATCAGCGATACCGTTCTGGACGCTTATCTTGCGGCAGATCCGGAAGCCCGCGTTGCCTGTGAAACGCTGGTAACCACCAACCGCATCATTCTTGCGGGTGAAGTACGTGGCCCATCTTCCGTTACATCGGACAAGCTGATTGAACTGGCGCGCGAAGCTGTCAAAGATATCGGTTATGATCAGGAAGGTTTTTCCTGGCGCCGTGCGGAAGCAGCCAATTACCTGCATGCGCAGTCTGCCGATATTGCGGTAGGCGTTGATAGCGCAGCCGAGAAAGATGAAGGCGCAGGCGATCAGGGGATCATGTTCGGGTATGCCTCGAACGAAACCGATACCCTTATGCCGGCTCCCATTTACTACGCGCACCGCATTCTGCATGAAATGCGTGATCTGCGCCGTGCGGGTGACCCGATTGTGGCTGGCCTGCAGCCGGATGCCAAAAGCCAGGTAACCTTGCGCTACGTCAATGGCCGCCCGGTTGGTGCCACCTCTGTGGTGATCTCCACCCAGCATGATGAAGGTGTGAATCAGGAAGAACTGCGTGGTCGTCTGGGCCAAGTGGTTAAGAATGTGCTGCCCGAAGGCTGGGTGCCGCCGGAAAAAGAATTCTACGTCAACCCTACGGGTGTGTTCGTCATTGGTGGTCCAGATGGTGACTGCGGGCTGACAGGCCGTAAGATTATTGTGGATACCTATGGTGGTGCAGCTCCGCATGGTGGTGGTGCATTCTCCGGTAAGGACCCCACGAAGGTTGACCGTTCCGCAGCTTATGCCTGCCGCTATCTGGCCAAAAACGTTGTGGCCGCTGGTCTGGCAGACCGTTGCACCATTCAGCTTTCCTACGCCATTGGCGTGTCTCATCCGCTGTCCGTTTATGTGGATCTGGATGAAACCGGCAAGGACGTGGATGAAAACCGTCTGGGTGATATTCTGCGTGAAGTTATGGATCTCACCCCGCGTGGTATCCGTAAGCACCTGCGCCTGAACCGTCCGATTTATGCTGTCACATCTGCTTACGGTCACTTTGGCCGCACGCCAGATGCAAAGCTGGACACCTTTACGTGGGAACAGACCGATCTGGTTGATGCCCTGCGTAGCGCGCTGAACCGCTAAGTTTAGGGCGTTCTGTTCATGGCGGAGGCTAAAGGTTCGGCTGAAAATGGTCAGCCTGTGGTAACAGATGTTAAACCCCCGCCGGAGCGGCTGTACGGTCGCCAGCGTGGGCATCCGTTGCGCCCCCGTCAGGAACGGCTGCTGGATGAAACCCTGCCGCGTATGCGCTTTCCGCTAGAACGCGCGGCAGATCCGGCGTCTGTTTTTGGCCATAAGCCAGAACAGATCTGGTTTGAGGTTGGCTTTGGTGGTGGTGAGCACGTGCTTGCCCAAACCAATGCACACCCCGAAGTGGGGTATATTGCCTCCGAAGTTTTCCATAACGGTTTGTGCTCCCTGTTAAGCCGCCTTGTGCCGGTAGGAAAGGAAGCAACGGCTCCTGTGCCAGAAATGCTGCGGCTGTGGGATGATGATGCCCGGCAAGTGCTGAATGTTCTGCCCGATGCGTGTCTGGACAGGTTGTTCCTGATGTTCCCAGATCCGTGGCCCAAGGCTCGCCATGCCAAGCGGCGCTTTGTGCATCCGCAAAATGTGGCGCTGGCTGCACGTGTGCTTAAGCCCGGTGCCGTATGGCGCGTTGCCAGTGATGATCCTACCTATCAGGCATGGGTGCAGGAAGTTATGGCAGTTCAGGATTACTTTGAAGCGCCCGAACCCGTTTTAACCCGGCCAGAAGGCTGGTTCCCCACACGGTATGAAGCCAAGGCCATTGCTGCTGGCCGCCAGCCTATGTACTGGACATTTACCCGCCGCTAAGGCGGGTTTTGTCGTTTTTCACCCCTCGGCTGATGGTCTGCATGTGGCATGTGGGTTCATCAGCCCGCATTACGTTTTTGCCATGCGAAAGGTCCGCCATGAGCCAGACGACGCTGCCTATCCGTCGTGCCCTTGTTTCTGTTTCCGATAAAACGGGTCTGCTTGACCTTGCCCGCGCTCTTGCAGCGCAGGGAGCGGAAATTCTTTCTACCGGGGGGTCTGCCAAGGCGCTGCGCGATGCGGGCATCCCTGTTACGGAAGTTTCGGATTACACAGGCTTTCCCGAAATTCTGGATGGCCGGGTAAAAACACTGGTGCCCAAAATTCATGGCGGCATTCTGGGGCGGCGTGATCTGCCAGCCCACGTGGCTCAGATGGAAGAACACGGCATTGGCCCGATCGATCTGGTGGCTGTGAATCTGTATCCGTTTGAAAAAACGGTTGCTTCTGGCGCAGATGCAGACACGTGCATTGAAAACATTGATATCGGCGGCCCGGCACTTATTCGCGCAGCCGCCAAAAATCACGCCCATGTGGTGGTGCTGACAGACCCAGCCCAGTATGAAGGGCTGATTGATGCGCTGGGCGATGGTGGCACCACACTGGAAATGCGCCGTGCCTATGCGGGTGCTGCGTATGCCCGCACTGCCGCTTATGATGCCGCTATTGCTGCATGGTTTGCTAAGCAGGCTCAGCAGCCTTTCCCCGAACGGTTTATTATGGCTGGCCAGCGTGCGGAAATTCTGCGTTACGGTGAAAACCCGCATCAGAAGGCTGCTTTCTATCGCGATGGCACAGTGCGCCCGGGCGTGGCAACGGCACAGCAGGTGCAGGGCAAGTCTCTGTCCTACAACAACATCAATGATACCGATGCTGCGTTTGAGGCTGTTGCCGAATTTGATAGCCCAGCCGTTGTAATTGTAAAACATGCCAACCCCTGCGGTGTGGCTGTTGCACCTTCGCTGACAGCTGCGTGGGATCAGGCCCTGCGGTGCGATCCGGTTTCTGCCTTTGGGGGCATTGTGGCCCTTAACCGCACGCTGGATGCTGCCACGGCAGAAAAAATTTCCACCATCTTTACAGAAGTGATTGTGGCTCCCGATGCGGAAGAAGATGCCAAGGCGCTTCTGTCCCGCAAAAAGAACCTGCGTCTGCTGCTAACCGGTGGCCTGCCTAACCCTGCGGCAGAAGGCATTGTGGTGCGTTCCGTAGCCGGTGGTTTTCTGGCTCAAACGCGTGATAACGGCCAGATCAGCCGTGAAGGCCTGAAGGTGGTGACAAAGCGCGCCCCTACGGAACAGGAAATGCAGGATCTGATCTTTGCATTCCGTGTGGCTAAGCACGTTAAGTCCAACGCTATTGTGTATGCCAAGGATGGCGCCACGGTAGGCATTGGCGCTGGCCAGATGAGCCGTGTGGATTCTGCGCGTATTGCGGCTTCCAAAAGTGGTGAGGCCGCAAAGGCTGCCGGGCAGGACACGCCGCTTACGCAGGGTTCTGTTGCTGCGTCTGATGCGTTCTTCCCGTTTGCAGATGGTCTGGAAACCATTGTTGCCGCTGGGGCCACAGCGGTTATCCAGCCCGGTGGTTCCATCCGTGATAACGAGGTGATTGCCGCAGCAGATGCTGCCGGTATTGCCATGGTGTTTACTGGTATGCGCCATTTCCGCCACTGACACGCTTTTCCCGCTCTTGCGGGAATGACAGTTCGTGGCAAAGAATAGGGCCACGAATCTCACGCAATGCTGTCCCCCGTGCACATATGGGCGGGGGCGGCGTTTCATAATCGGTTGGACTATGCGCTATCTGCTTTCTTTGTCTGCTGCCTTATTCGTGTCTTCCGTGGCTGTAGCCGCGCCAGCACATAAAACGCCTGCCACCAAGGCAGAGTCATTTTCTGCTCGGCAGACACACACAGAAAAGCAGGCAGATGGTGTGTATGATCTTTCTGGCTTGCCTTCCTTTAGCGGTAAGGTCGCGCAGTTTCTGCCTTCTCCTCATGGGGGTGTGTTTGGGCTGGTGCTGGAAGATGGCACGCAGGTTTTTGTTTCTCCTGAACAAACGCATGCATTGGCTGGGCTGGTTAAACCGGGGGATGCTATTTCCATCCGCGGGTTAAAAGGCCGCACACTGCCTATTATTCGGGCATTTGGAATTACCAGCCCGCGTGGCCGTGGCATGCAGGATAACTTTATTGCCATGCCTGTGCATTCTACAGAAATGATTGCCGGCCCGGATTTGGTGCTGCATGGCGAAATCTGGCAGCAGCTTTACAATGCCAATGGGGAACTTTCCGGTGTGATTTTGAAAGATCACTCCGTTATCTGCATTGCTCCGCGTGAAGCTACGCGCGTGGCTAATCTGCTTACACCGGGCCAAATGCTCTATGCTGTTGGCACAGGCAGCAGTGGTGAACTTGGCACGGCCATTGATGCGCGAGAAATTGGTGCATCAGCCGAAAAGATGGTGGGTATTGCGGTAGGTGATGCCCCGCCACCCGGGCCACCTGCCGGTAGCCCAGCTTATGATATTATTCCCGGCGCAGAAGAACACTAAAGCCGCCCTAGAGGCGTACAACGTAAGCTCAAAGCGGTAACAGCAAACTGTTGCCGCTTTTGTGCGTTAGTCTTTCTACTACAGGTGACTAACAGTCATACGTATTGACGTGTGGCGGAAGGGAGAAAGTAGATGGCTATTTTACGCTGGGTTCTGATTTTTCTAATTTTTGCCCTTCTGGCATCCATATTCGGGTTTTCTGGCGCGGCAGGCAACTTTACAGAAATAGCGAAAATTCTGCTGTTTGTGTTTGTGGTGCTGCTGGTGATCAGCCTCTTTTTTGGCCGCACACCCCGAACCTGATTTCAGCTTTTATTCAGATGTGTTGTGTGGTGTACGGTGGGCTGCCGTGCACCACAGCACACCTGTTATCAGGCAGATAATGGCGCAAAATTCTACAATACTTGGCCAGCGATGCGCCCATACAAAGCTGTAAAGCAGAGCAAACAGCGTTTCAAAAATAATCATCTGTCCAGAAAGTGTGAGCGGCAGCAGGCGGGAGGCTCGGTTCCATAACCCGTTGGCGACTACAGAAGCCAAAAGCGCCGTAGCACTACATACGCCCCAAAAACGTGCCCAATCTAGCCAAGCATGGGGCGCAGCATGAAAAACAAAAGCGGGAATAACCAGCACAAGGGCTAGTGCGCCAGTTACAACGCCTGTCAGCAGGGACCAGTCATGGTCACTCACCGTAGAGGTTTTTAACAGCCAACGTGTGTTTTCAACGGCATACAATGTCCAAGATGCCAAGGCTCCTACAGCGCAGAACAATCCAATAATCTGGGTGGAAAAAGCAACTGAATGCGTCGGAGTGGCTGTGGCATGAGCCGTAAAACTGCGCGAAACAATCAGCAGAATGCCAATAATACTGAGACTCATGGGGGCAGCAATCTGTTTGACACGGATGCTACTACCGGCCCGTATGCCCATAATCAGCACGGCAATGGGTAAAAAACCAATAATAAGCGTGGTTACGGGGCCGCCTACGGTTGTAATGGCGGTGGAAAGCAGAATGTAATACAGAACATTGCCCAGAATAGATAAGCGGATAAGCGCAATCCATTCGGCTTTTCCCAGAATGTTTTTAAGAATATTCCAACGGGGCAATAGTAAGGCCAGAGAGATCAGGCCGTAAACAATGTAACGCCCGGCTGTCATTTGCAGAGATGTAAAATCATGCAGAAGCAGGGGAACAATAAATACAGTGCCCCATAACGCACCGCTTCCCATACCATTAAGCACACCAAGGGTGAGAGAGCGGGAAGACGTCATTCTATTCTACCATGCAAAAAACTGGAAAAGCCTGTTCCAGCTTTGGTTTGCCGGAGAAAGGTTCGTGTCTGTCTAAAAGAGTATTGGGGCAGACACTATGCTTTTTGTGGGTATCAGCTACACGCCTGCGTGCAACGCATTGTATGGGGGTTTTGCTGGCAGAATTTACCGTGGCTTGCCGCGTTTACAGGCAGCAAGCCACGTTAAGGTTATCTGGGTAATTACCCCTCAATCTGGCTGAAATCTGCAATCAGCCGCATCATACGCACAACGCGGGAAAGCAGCTTTAAGCGGTTCAGCCGCAGTTCTGGTTCTGGGGCATTTACCGTTACCACTTCAAAGAACTTATCCAGCGGTTCGCGCAGGCTGGCGGCTTCACGCATGGCATCGGTAAAGCGTTCGGCGGCAAAGTCCTTTTCCACGGCAGGTTCCACACGTTCCAGCGCGTCAAACAGGGCGCGTTCCTCATCCTGCGTGAACAGGGCGGGGTCTGGCGTATCTTCGTGCGGGCCGTCTTTCTTGTCTTCAATCCGCAGAATGTTGGCGGCGCGGCGCGTGGCGGCCAGCAGGTTTTTGCCGTCTTCCGTTTCCAGCATGTCCTGCAAGGCATGGGCACGGGCCAGCAGGCGCACAATGTCAGTATCGGAGTTATCAACGGAAATTGCGGCCAGACAATCATGCCGCGCACCTTCAGAGCGCACCTGCACGCGCAGACGTTCAGCAATGAACTGAGGCAGCAGATCCAGATCAGGCGCATCCTGCAAATCAGCAGGCAGAGCTTCGGCTGCCAGAACAAACAGGCGCACCAGATCAAGCCGCAGATTGTTTTCACGGATCAGGCGGATAACACCCAAGGCTGCGCGGCGCAGACCGAACGGATCTCCCGAACCGGAAGGTTTTTCACCCGCAGCAAAGAAGGCCACCAGCATATCAATGCGGTCAGCCAGACCCAGCACAACGGAAACCGGAGCAGTTGGCACCGAATCACCGGGGCCGCGCGGAGTGTATTGCTCGCTAATGGCCTGCGCCACGGCAGCACTTTCGCCGTCATGCTTGGCGTAGTAACCGCCCATCACGCCCTGAAGTTCGGGGAATTCTCCAACCATGCCGGTTGTCAGGTCGGTTTTGCTCAGCTCGGCTGCGCGTTCGCAATCGGCCTTGGGGGCGCCCACCATGTCGGCCAGAATACCGGCCAGACGCACCATGCGGCGCGTGCGATCACCCTGAGAGCCCAAGCTGGCATGGAAGGTGATGGAATCCAGCGCCTTCAGGCGGGAAGCCAGCGTTTGCTTGCGGTCCAGATCCCAGAAGTGGCGGGCATCTGCAAAGCGGGCACGCAGCACGCGTTCATTACCGGTGACAATAAGTGTGCCATCATCTGCGGGTACAATGTTGGCCACAAAAGCAAAGCGCGGCGCGGCCGTGCCATCGCTGTTGCGCAGGGCAAAGTAACGCTGGTTTACGCGCATGGAAACCTGCATCACTTCAGCCGGCAGTTCCATAAACTGCGCATCAATCTGGCCAAGGAACGGCACAGGCCATTCCACCAGCCCGGCCACTTCGTCCACCAATCCGGCATCTGGCACAATCTGCAACCCTTCGGAGGCTGCCAGAGCGTTCAGGCCTTCTGTAATGGTTTTGCGGCGTTCTGCAGCATCCACCATTACATGGCGATCATGCAGGGTTTTCCGCCATTCTGCAGCGCTGGAAACAGCCACAGCACCGGGGTTGAGGAAGCGATGGCCCTCTGTAAGGTTGGCAGCTACCAGATTGTGCCCGTTATCTTCACCCTGAGCGAGGGAGAAAGGCACGGTTTCACCATCCAGAATGCACAGAATGCGGCGCAGCGGGCGCACCCATGTAAAGCTGCTGCCAGCACCCCAGCGCATGGATTTGGGCCAAGGGAAGCGCCGCAGCAGATCAGGCAGCACAGCCGCAATATGGGCCTGTGCGCTTACGGCTGGTTCTTCACGCTCCAGAATCCAGAAGCCGTTCTGTAGCGTGAGCGCATCACGCGTTACGCCGTGCTTGCGGGTAAAGCCATCCAGCGCCTTGTCTGGCGCGCCTTCACGTGGGCCACGTTCAGAAACCGTGCGGCCGGGTACGGTGGCATCAATGTTCAGGCTGGCGGCAATACGGCGCGGGCCAGTGGCCGCCACGGCATTTTGCGGGTGCAGAGGGGCCAGAGCTTCTGTCAGCAAGCGCAGGAGGTTTTCCCCTGCCTGACTTTGCATGCGGGCCGGAATTTCTTCAGAGAACAGTTCTATCAGCAGTTCGGGCATTATCTTACTTGTCCTCGCCAGCCAGCCAGGTTTCACAGCATAGCTTGGCCAGATTACGCACTCGGGCAATATAGGCGGCACGTTCGCTCACGCTGATAACGCCGCGCGCATCCAGCAGATTGAACAGATGGCTGGCTTTTAAGCACTGGTCATATGCAGGCTGGGCCACACCGGCTTCTGCCAGTGCCACGCTTTCTTTTTCCGCATCTGTAAAGTGCTGGAACAGCAGGTCCGTATTCGCCAGTTCAAAATTATGGCGGGAATAGTCTTTTTCGGCGCGCAGGAAAACATCGCCGTAGGTCAGGCCCGCGCCGTTGTAATCCAGATCGTACACGTTCTCTACGCCCTGCACATACATGGCCAGACGTTCCAGACCGTATGTCAACTCGGTAGAGGGCAGGGTTACGGGAATACCGCCAACCTGCTGGAAATACGTAAACTGCGTGACTTCCATACCATCACACCAGACTTCCCAGCCAAGGCCCCATGCACCGATGGTGGGGTTTTCCCAGTCATCTTCCACAAAACGGATATCGTGCAGTTCCGGGTCAATCCCGATGGCGCGATAGCTGTCCAGTAGCAGTTTCTGGCTTTCTTCCGGCGTGGGTTTGAGCAGAACCTGATACTGATAATAGTGCTGCAAGCGGTTTGGGTTTTCCCCATACCGGCCATCAGACGGGCGGCGGCAGGGCTGCACATAGGCCGCTTTCCAGGGTTTGCTGCCAAGGGCGCGCAAGGTGGTGTGGGGGGAAAGGGTGCCCGCACCTATTTCCTGATCATAGGGCTGGAGAATGGCGCATCCCTGTTTGGACCAGAACTGGTGAAGGGTCAGGATAAGATCCTGAAAGGAAAGAGGCCGCTCAGTGGGGCGGGGAGACGCCGGGTCCATGATCAGGGTGCTACTCCGGTAGGTTACGTTATAATGCAGCTCATACATGCTGCGTGCGGGCACACCATACAGCCCCATGCGCCGAACCGGAAGAGAAGGCAGGCCATGGTGCAATTCTTCCTGCGCAGGGCTTCTTGCATCGGGCTTGTATCCGCGCCACATCTTGGACAGAGTGTTGGCGTAAAAACAAAGGCTATAGCCGCCAGTGTTAGGCCCAAAAGGGCAGGGAAGGTATGGGATGAATAACGACGAACGCGATCTGATCGAAAAATTCTTTGCGCGTGTAAGCGGTGCACCACAGGGTGGTTTTGCCAGTGTGCCCTCTACGCGGCCCAACCTGCCCCCGATTGACCCGGAGGCAGACCAGTTTATTGCGCAGGAATTCCAGAAATACCCGGAAGCGCGTTACCGCATTACCCAGATGGCAGTTGTGCAGGAAGCCGCACTGGTAGAAGCGCAAAACCGTATTCAGCAGCTTCAGTTCCAGTTGCAGCAGGCTCAGCAGGCGTTGCAACAGGCACAGCAGCAGCAGGGCGCCGGGCAGCAGAAATCTGGTGGTTTCTTTGGCGGCCTGTTTGGTGGTGGGCAGAATGCGCAGCCGCAACCGCAGCCAACGGCAGCTCCTCCGGGTTGGGGTGGTCGCCCTGCTGCAGCTCCCATGCCGCCGCAGTATCAGCCGCAGCCCATGCCTTATGGTATGCGCCCCTCCATGTTTCAGGGTGGTTCGGGCTTTTTGGGCAGTGCGCTTTCCACAGCTACAGGTGTTGCGGGTGGTATGATGGCCGCCAATGCGCTGACCAGCCTTTTCAGCGGGCACCATGATGCAGGTGCAGCCGGTGGTGATGCAGGTTGGGGCGGGGGTGCAGCCCCCACGGAAACCATTAACAACTACTATGGTGATGCGGGAGCTGGCGCTGGAGCCGCCGGCGCAGATCCATTTGGTGGTGCTGGCACCAGCGCAGACCCCAACTTTGACGCGAACAGTTCTGACTGGGGCGGAGATGCCGGAGACGCCGGTGGAGACTGGGGTGGCGGAGACGATCAGAGCTTCTGATCCACTCAATTAAAAAGGGCGGCTTTAAGGGCCGCCCTTTGTTTATTTGGGGTTGCTCATTGTTAGCATAAGCTCAAGAATTTTTCGGCGCATTTGCGCATCTGGAATACTGTAATATGCACGCACCAGTTCCAGTGTTTCCTGCTTTTTGAAAATGCTTTTTGTATCTGTTGCAGGGGTTGCGGGCGCATTTTTGTCTGATGTTGTGTCAAAGCTTTTACGTGTTTCCGAAAACTGCGCATGTTTGTTGGAAACAGCCCCGACGGGGTGCATATCATCAAAAAAGAAGCTGATCGGCACATCCAGCACACAGGCAATATGATACAATCGCGAAGCACCTACCCGGTTTGCTCCGCGTTCATATTTTTGGATTTTCTGGAAGGTAATTCCCAAAGCTTCTCCCAGCTTTTCCTGAGAAAGTCCCAGCAATGTGCGGCGTAGTCTTATGCGTTTGCCAACATGGGCATCAATAGCACTGGCAGTAGCATGAGGCTGGATCATGGTGGTGTCGATCGGTTCCTGCTCCGTATGTTTCACGCCTCGAAACTTTTCCTGCTTTCACGAGGGAATATGCTCAAGAAGGTTAACATTTTATAAAGATGTTTGCCGTCTCCTCCAAAAGAAAAACAGCGCAGACACCTGCTTTAAGGCAACTGCGCCATAAAACTGAAAAAACGGTGAACAGGAAATTAAGAAAAAGTTAGGCTTTTCTGCGCCGGATAGACACCCCGAGAATCAGCAAAATGCAGAATAGTAAAGGAACAGCCTGTCCGTAATGCCCGAAAAACGTGCGAGACAGGGCCGCAGGTACAGCAGAAACGAGTGCACCTGTTTTGTCCCACCCCAATTTGGCCAGAAGATGGCCTCTGCCATCAAAGGCCGCAGAAATACCTGTATTGGCAGCCCTTACAATGGGCAGCCCTTCTTCTACGGCGCGCAAGCGCACGGATTCCAAGTGTTGGCGCGGTCCCGCACTGTTGCCAAACCACCCATCATTTGTGATATTGGCAAGCCAACGGGGCCGATCATGACGGTTGGTGACATCACCTGAAAAAATAACTTCGTAACAGATTAACGGCCCAACAGGAGGAATGTTGGCCAAATGCCATGTTTGAGGGCCCGGGCCAGCAGCCAATCCGCCTTGTGGTACAATCTGCAAAGGAATGAAGGAGGGTTGATACTCTCCAAAAGGTACAAGGCGTGCTTTGTCATACACAGCACTTACGGCACCATCGGGCGCTAAAGCTAAAACGGAATTACGGTAACGCCCATTATCATCTTGGCGGAGTGCCCCAATAATCCCTGCATCTGCCCCCAGCGCCCAATCCATAATAACTTCGCGAGCCTTGGGCGTATCCTGCAGCAGATCATAGCCGGGGAAAGAGGTTTCTGGCCATAAAAACACAATAGGGCGGTAAGGTGTGCCAGAGGCTGCCTGCTGAATCTGAAGCTGCCGAGCTTGCTGCACACCTTGGGTAGTAAGGCGCAGGTAACGCAAAAAGATATCTCTGGGGCGTAACCTACCTACTTTTTCAGTTTCCGGCACATTGCCTTGCACCATAACAGCTATCGGTCCGGATTCGCCTTGCGGTTGAATGCTGTAAAAGCGTACTGCGCCAACACCAAGCCAAAGCACAGAGGCAGCTAAACTGCCCGCGTAAATTCTGCGCCGCGCTGTAGATGTGCAGCACGGTGCTGCTGCTTGTGGTGTAAATGGTGTGTGCAGATGCAGGCTGTCTAACAAGGCACTTCCGCATAGCAGGCTTGCCAGTACAAGCGCTAAGGTCAGCCCATCTTCTCCCACCCATGCGGCAGGTTGAATCAGCAGGTCCCCAACAAGGCCGGGTATGGCAAGGCAGCTCCCCAGTGCATTCCACGTAAAGCCACTGAATAAAAATGTGCGGCCCATATCAAATACAGTCCACGCACCCGCAAAAAATGCCAGACGCCGCAACCCTGAGGGCACAAATGTGCTGAGTGCTGCGGGTACACCGACCATCGGTGCAAGAATCAGGGCGCACCCCATGGAAGGGAAGGGCACAAACCACCAGAATTCATCTGCGCGGATCAGCACCGCATTGACCAGCCAGTAAAGCCCGGCCGTGTAAAAGCCGAAGCCAAACAGGCAGCCAGCCCAAGCCGCGTGTTTCCAACTTGTTGTGGTGTTGAGTATCCGGCCCAGTATGCCAAAGGTGAGCAGCAATATGGGCAAAAAGTGCAAAGGGGGCAGAGCCAGCGCAGAAAGAGCGCCAACTCCCAGCATGAACCCCATAAAACGCCAATTTTCCCGCCAGCATCGACGCAGGCGGGTATGCGCCGTTTGAAAAAACGCGGGCAGTTTTACCACGGCGCAAACCTTAGTTTACTGACTGACAGAAAAAGAAAACGGACGTTGAAAAAGCTGTCCGTTATCAGTCCAGCGCATCGCGCAGGCGGCGTTCGTAGTGCCTGTAATATTTATCTGCCAGCAGCTCACTTTTCACCAGAATAGCCACATCTGTGGTGTTGAACTGTGGGTCCACCACAGCGCCATCACCCACATAGCCGCCCAGCCGCAGATAGCCTTTAATAAGCGGTGGCAGCCCAGCCAGGCACCGGCGCAGGTTCAGGCTGTGCGGGTCTGTGCGCAGCATTTCCACTTTCCGGTCTGGCAATGCACGCACGCGCAGGGCCGGAGGGGCCAAGTGGTTATGATACAGATACGTCAGTTCATCTGCCATTTTGTCCGGGTCTGTTCCCGGCAGGCTGGCGCAGCCAAACAGCAGATCAATCTGATGCAGGAAAATGTAGGAGGCAATACCGCGCCACAGCAACTGCATGGCTGTGCGTCCACGGTAGTTTTTATCTACGCAGGACCGACCTACTTCCAGCAGTTTACCGGGGAATTCTTTTAGCGGCGTAATGTCATACTCGCTGGAAGAATAAAAACGCCCGATTTTTTTAGCGGCGTCACTTTGCACCAGCCGATATGTGCCCACTACGCCACGTGCGTCTGAGGCAATGGCGTGGTCAATAACCAGAAGGTGGTCTGCTACATTGTCAAATTCATCAATATCGCGTTTCAGACGCAGGGTTTCGCCCTCAGGGCGTGCGCCCATTTCTTCATAAAAAACACGATAGCGCAGGGCTTGGGCTGCTTCCAGCTCGGCCTCTGTTTCTGCAATGCGTACGCTCAGGGTGCCACCACGCAGTTCAGGAAAGCCTTTGCGTTCCAGATCCAGCGCAGAAAGCCCCCCTCCGTTGTTGCGCGTTGCACTCATGCAGCATTTCCTTTCTGGCGGGCACGAGAGGATGTTTTGGTGCCCGACTTTGCAGCGGATTTTTTGCGGCCAAACAGCTCCAGCCGCATGGAAACAAATTCAAAGCCCAGCCGATCAGCCACTTTTTTCATCAAGGCTTCATGTTCCGGGTCTTCAAACTCTATAACCTTCCCATTATCCACGTCTATCAGATGATAATGGTGCCGCCCATTTTCCGTTGCTTCATACCGTGCGCGCCCGCCGCCAAAATCGCGGCGTTCCAGAATGCCTTTTTCTTCCAGAAGGCGTACGGTGCGATATACCGTGGCCACTGAAATGCGGGAATCCAGCGTTAAGGCACGGCGGTACAGCTCTTCCACATCTGGGTGGTCGTCTGCTTCAGACAGAACACGCGCAATAACGCGCCGCTGTCCGGTCATTTTCAGGCCGTGTTCAACACACAGCTGCTCGATCCGCGATTCTGCCGACTGTGCCTTCAAGATCACAAATCCTGCTTTGAGTTACAATTTGTGTTTCAGGTTTCAGGTAGCCGAAAGTGATAGGGTTTGTCCAATTTTACACTCGCTGGCAGTTTTTTTATGCGATGCAGGCCCCTATCTTTTGCAGATGAGCTTATGTTTTTCGTCCTTTTGTGGAGTTTCTGAATGACTCGTTCTGCTGCCTATGTGCCCGATTTTAACGTGCAGGAAGAGCCGCGCATTGCCGTTTTGGATATTACAACAGAAAAATGCCCCATGACATTTGTGCGCACGCGCTTGGCGCTGGATGGCCTGCCGCCGGGTGGCTTGCTGGCGGTGCGCCTGAAAGGGGAGGAGCCGCTGAAGAATATCAGCCGGTCTGCCCGTGCGCTGGGGCATACCATTTTGTCTGATGTGCCGCAGCCCGATGGTAGCGTGGTGCTCACACTGCGCAAAAAACAGGAAACGCCTGCTTCGTAAACCGAAGCAGGCGCTCTGCAGAAAAGAACTGATAGAGGGAGAGGCGAAAAAGCCTGCCCGTTCAGTTGTTCATGGCTTCGAAGAAGTCGTTGTTGGTTTTGCTGTATTTCAGCTTGTCCAGCAGGAAGTCCATGGCGTCCATCGTGCCCATAGGGGCCAGAATACGGCGCAGAACCCACATTTTGGACAGCGTAGCCCGATCCACCAGCAGTTCTTCCTTACGGGTGCCGCTCTTGGTGATGTCGATAGCCGGGAAGGTGCGCTTGTCTGCCAGCTTGCGATCCAGCACCAGTTCGGAGTTACCCGTGCCTTTGAATTCTTCAAAGATCACTTCGTCCATACGGCTGCCGGTATCAATCAGCGCCGTGGCGATAATGGTGAGGGAACCGCCTTCTTCAATATTACGGGCAGCACCAAAGAAGCGCTTGGGCCGCTGTAGGGCGTTGGCATCCACACCACCGGTCAGCACCTTGCCGGATGAGGGCACAACGGTGTTGTAGGCGCGGGCCAGACGGGTGATGGAATCCAGCAGGATCACCACATCGCGCTTGTGTTCAACAAGGCGCTTGGCTTTTTCCAGCACCATTTCTGTAACCTGCACGTGGCGGTGTGCGGGTTCATCAAAGGTGGAAGCAATCACCTCACCGCGCACAGAGCGCGCCATGTCGGTCACTTCTTCGGGGCGTTCATCAATCAGCAGAACAATCAGGAAAACTTCCGGATGGTTGGCACTGATGGACGAGGCAATGCTTTGCAGCATAACCGTTTTACCCGAACGGGGCGGCGCAACGATAAGGGCACGCTGGCCCATACCGATGGGGGAAACAAGATCAATAACGCGCGGCGTAAAGTCTTTCTGCGCGCCTTTCTTGCCTTTTTCTGCCTTCGGTTCTGGTGCGGTTGCCTGACTTTCCACTTCCATCTGAAGGCGACGTTCAGGGTAAAGTGGGGTCAGGTTATCAAAGTTGATCCGGTGGCGTACGGCATCCGGTGGCTCAAAGTTGATCGTGTTGATCTTGAGCATGGAGAAGTAGCGTTCACCGTCACGCGGGGCGCGAATCTGGCCTTCTACCGTATCACCCGTGCGCAGGCCAAAGCGGCGCACCTGAGTGGGGGAGATATAAATATCATCCGGGCCGGGAAGATAGTTAGATTCGGGGGAACGCAGGTAACCAAACCCGTCATGCATGATCTCAAGCGTGCCTTCGCCGTAGATCGCCTGGTCGTTGTCGGCCAGTGCCTTCAGGATGGCAAACATCATGTCCTGCTTACGCAGGGATGACGCGTTTTCAATATTCAGGTCTTCAGCGCAGGCCAGAAGATCCGCTGGGGATTTGGCCTTGAGTTCCGCAAGATGCATCTAGGAAATGCCCTGACTGGCAAAAGTTCATAAGGGATATGTCAGGATTTCTCATGCCATCGGCTGCCGAAAGCGCGTGGCTATGGCAAATAGACACCTTGCTGGAAGGTGATGCCGGGGCAGAATAATCCAGACTAAAGGGAGGATGCACTGGGCAGGTGAAGTCAGCCAGCACTATGGGGCCGTATAATAACGACGGCCAGATGTATCGTCAATAACCTTGTGGGGTGGGCTTTATGGCGTGGGTGCGGGCGTAATGGCAGCATTCCACCCAGCGCGCGTTAGCCACACGGCAGAAACTGACATATCGGGAGAGATAAAGCTGTTGACCTGAGACCACAGTTGGGAAGGGTGCATAGTGCGCGTAAGCCCACCGGAAATCTGGTCCCGCGAACACGGGCCGTTCAGGTGCAGGCTGTCTTCCTTCAGGGTGGTTGTGAGTTGGCACGTACCTGTTTGCCCATTTTGCAGGTCAGGTGCTGTGCCTTCTACATCCGCAGTGAGCAATGGGCGCATGGTGGTATCCAGCAGCATTAATTCTCCAGCTACATGGCCTTCTGTTGAGGGGTGAAGCCCCACAAGAAGCCGTTTGCCATTGTGCGAAGAAATGGCGGCATAACGCAGCGGCTCGGTGCTGAGATGATCAAAAAATGCCTGATACCCATTGGGTGGCGGAGCCTGAACCGGTGTGGAAGAAGCTGCATGTGCCGTAGCAACGGCCCCCATAAGAGAGGCGCAGAAAAAAGCCGTTTTCCAGAACTGTTGCATCTTACTTAATTCCTCCCAGCCAGCCTTTTTTCCAGAACCACAGTAGAGGCAATACAATGGTGGAGGCCATAAGCCCGAGTGAATACCAGTATCCGAAAGACCAGTTCAGTTCAGGCATGTTCTTGAAGTTCATACCATAGATGCCGGCAATCAAAGTGGGGGCCACCCCAATGAAGCTGACAACTGTCAGTACCTTCATCACCCCATTCTGTTCAATGTTGATAAAGCCTAGCGTGGCATCTAGCAGAAATTCCACTTTGTCCTGCGCTTGGGAAACATAGGCATCTAGCGAGGAAAGGTCTCGGCTTACGGTGGTAATGCGCATCCGCAGCGGGTTGGAAAGCGCATAAGCGGCGGCAGTATTGCTTTCCCCCTCTTGGGGTACGGAATCCGTGGTGATGTGGCGTGTGCTCAGCATATATCCGGGGGTGGGGATGGCGCTGGCCGTTTTGCGGCTTTCGCTCAAAAACAGGGCAATGCGCTCCATACCCAAAAGCGTATCGCGCATACGTGAACACAGATTGCCCGAACTGCCCACGCGCTGAAGCAGGTCACGCTGCCAAGAGGCAATGTTGCGCACTGCAGACCCGGAAGGGCGGGTGCGGAAAATATCGTGAGAGAGGGTATCCAGCAGGTCTCCAACGCTTTCCAAAATATCGGCCAGCCGGTCTACAATGGTTTCAATCAATGCCACCAGAATTTCCCCGGCATGCAGGGTCGCATCATGCTGGGTGTGTAACGGGGCAGAGGGAGCCGCGGTGGATGCAGGCGTAGGAGCCGTTGTTTCTGGCGTGGGAATGGCATGGGGGGTGGGCATAACCTGCGCATGGTCCGCCACAAGCAACGCCACGGTTTCAAAAGATTGGTAAGCCTGAAAGCGAATAGTGAACAGCCGGTTTTGCGTGAGAATAAAGCCTACGGGTGTTGTCTGAAATTCCGGGCCGGTTTTTTGTAATAAAGGGGAGGAAAGAAAGGCCGCGCCATTGCGCACACTAATGCGGGATGAACTTTCAATTTCGTTCAGATCATCCAGTGTAGGAATGGGCTGGCCACATAACTGGGTTGCCAGAGCCTGTTCCTGCGGTGTGGGGTCTAAAAGGTCCAGCCATACGGCATCGGCGGCGTCGGCTGCGGTCTCAATAGCCCGTGCGGGCATACCAGGCCGGTGGGCCAGGAACATGCGATTCTCCATTTGTGTGCGCGCGCTACCGAAGGCAGGCAGGGCCACTGTTTTCTGAACACAGAATGTCAGGTGGCGATGTGGGCTGCAAATATTCAACTGTTACAAATTATGCGGCCTTCTACATGTTTCTGGCAAGGTTACGTGGTTGCAGGGCTGTGCAACGCCTTACGGTATCTGGTAAGCCTGCGGCTTCGTTATGACAGGCGATGTCAGGCTTTTACATATCTGGCAGGCGCGGTTTTTCACGCGGTATGGGAGCGGCAGACCAGAAATGGCAGATCCGAAGGAACACGGCACGTCAGCGGTGCATAGCAATTCCCTCCGGCACCAGCCGGATGAGCGGGGGCATTTTGGTGGGCGTCATGGGGGCCGTTTTGTAGCGGAAACCCTTATGCCCCTCATTCTGGAACTGGATGAGGCCTATAAGGTCGCCAAGGCTGATCCGGCTTTCCGGAAGGAGCTGGATTATTATCTGAAAGATTATGTCGGCCGCCCCAGCCCACTCTGGTTTGCCCAGCGCATGACGGAAGAATTGGGTGGCGCTAAAATTTTTCTTAAGCGTGAAGAACTCAATCATACGGGCTCACACAAGCTCAATAACGTCATGGGGCAGATTTTGCTGGCTCGGCGTATGGGTCGCACCCGTATTGTGGCGGAAACCGGTGCCGGCCAGCATGGTGTGGCCACGGCAACCGTATGTGCCCTGTTTGGCCTGAAATGCGTGATCTACATGGGTGCCACCGATGTGGAACGGCAAAAGCCCAACGTGTTCCGCATGCGTCTGCTGGGTGCGGAGGTGGTGCCCGTTACCTCCGGCGCAGGCACGCTGAAGGACGCCATGAACGAGGCCATGCGTGATTGGGTGGCCAATATTGCCGATACCTACATGCTTATTGGCACAGTGGCAGGCCCGCATCCGTATCCGGCTATGGTGCGTGATTTCCAGAGCGTGATCGGCACGGAAACCAAGGCCCAGATGAAGGCCGCCGAAGGCCGTCTGCCAGATGTTGTGGTGGCGGCCATTGGCGGTGGTTCCAACGCTATGGGGATTTTCTATCCGTTCCTGGATGACAAATCTGTGCGTCTGATTGGTGTGGAAGCCGCTGGCCACGGGCTGGATAGCGGCAAAACCGCAGCTTCTATTGAACGTGGGCGCCCCGGTGTGTTGCATGGCAACCGCACATATCTGCTTCAGAACGCAGATGGGCAGATTGAAGAAGCACACTCCATTAGCGCTGGGCTGGATTACCCCGGAGTAGGGCCGGAGCATTCATGGCTGCATGATATCGGCCGCGCAGAATACGTAGGCATTACGGATAATGAGGCACTGGATGCCTTCCAGTTCTGCACACGCATGGAAGGTATTATTCCTGCGCTGGAATCCGCCCATG
This sequence comes from Acetobacter pasteurianus subsp. pasteurianus LMG 1262 = NBRC 106471, assembly GCF_000285275.1. Lineage (GTDB taxonomy): Bacteria > Pseudomonadota > Alphaproteobacteria > Acetobacterales > Acetobacteraceae > Acetobacter > Acetobacter pasteurianus. The sequence goes on along the minus strand of NZ_CADO01000011.1, from coordinate 35,954 downwards.
CTGTGGCATATGCCGCCAAAATTGCGCCTACGCTTTCCAAGGATACCCTGCTGGTGGTCAACCTTTCTGGCCGGGGTGATAAAGACATCTTCACTGTTGCCGAACATCTGGGGGTCAAGCTGTGAGCCGTATAGCAGCCCGTTTTAAAGCACTTGCGGCCCAAGGCCGCGGCGCGCTTATTCCGTATCTGGAAGCGTATGATCCGGATTGGGATACATCGCTCGAACTGCTGCGCAAAATGCCCGCTGCTGGCGCAGACCTGATTGAAATTGGCATGCCTTTTTCAGATCCCTCCGCCGATGGCCCGGTTATTCAGGCTGCTGCCCGCCGTGGCCTTAAAGCCGGGGCCACGCTGGCAGGTGTGCTGGATATGGTCACGGACTTCCGCCAGCAGGATAACGAAACCCCCATTATCCTTATGGGGTATCTGAACCCGGTAGAATCCTACGGGTATGAACGCTTCTGCCGTGATGCCGCCAGCGCTGGTGTGGACGGGCTGATTCTGGTGGATCTGCCGCCAGAGGAAGCCGATGTGCTGGCACCATTTGCCAAGGCCAATAAATTGGACATCATCCGGCTTGTGGCACCTACCACATCGGATGAGCGCCTGCCTTATGTGCTCTCTCACGCATCTGGCTTTGTGTATTACGTCAGTATTACGGGCATTACGGGCACACGTTCTGCCACTACGCATGATCTGGAAGCTGCTATTCCACGTCTGCGCAAGGTTACCAAATTGCCGATTGCCATTGGGTTTGGTGTGCGTACGCCGCAGCAGGCGGCTAATGCTTCCAGCATTGCAGATGGTGCGGTTGTGGCTTCGGCCCTGCTTTCTACTTTGGCGGAAACGCTGGATGACAAAGGCCGCGCTACGGCAGAAACGCTTCCGCGCGTGTTGGCGCAGATTGAAGATCTGGCAAAAGCCGTGCGCAGTGCTGACGGAAAGGCGGTATGATTCCGCTTTTCCGATTCCAGTAATATTTTGTCCATGACACACGCTTCAGCCGCAAACATCGTTATTGTCGGGGCTGGCCCTGCGGGGCTGGCTGCGGCGGAGTATCTGGCGCAGGCTGGATACTGCGTGCAGGTGCTGGAGCGTATGCCCAGTGTTGGCCGCAAGCTGCTTATGGCGGGGCGGGGTGGGCTAAACATCACGCATTCCGAACCGCATGAGGCCTTGATGCGGCGTTATGGGGTGGCGCAATCTTGGTTACGGCCAGCATTGGATGCGTGGACAACCCAAGATATCCAGCACTGGATGGAAGGGCTGGGGCAAGCCCATTTTACAGGGTCTTCCGGCCGCGTATTTCCTTCGGCCATGAAGGCATCTCCGTTGCTGCGTGCATGGCTGGCGCGGCTACGGGAGCTTGGAGTTGTGTTTCATACCCGCACAGCATGGAAAGGGTGGGACGCCCAAGGCAACCTGCTTGTGCAGCGCGAAGGGCAGGATGAACCACACCCCATGCAAGCAGATGCCACATTGCTGGCGCTAGGCGGGGCAAGCTGGCCACGCTTGGGCAGTGCAGGGGGCTGGGTTTCGGTTCTGGCGCAGCAGGGTGTAAATATAGCACCATTACAGCCCGCAAATTGTGGTTTTGAAACAGCGTGGTCTGATCTGTTTAAGGAGCGCTTTGCAGGCGTGCCGCTTAAGCCTGTAGCTCTCAGCTTTGCAGGGCAACGTGTGCAGGGTGAAGTGATGGTAACGGCCAACGGGCTGGAAGGCGGCGCGATTTATGCGCTGTCTGCTCCTATCCGGGCTGCAATTGCCGAAGAAGGCGTGGCCATTGTGATGGTAGATTTGCGCCCGGATATGCCAGAACAGGAAATAGCCCGCCGTCTGGCCGCCACCCGCCCGCGTGAGAGCCTTTCCAATAAATTACGCAAGGCATTGCGCCTGCCGCCTGTTGCCGTTGCACTGCTGCGTGAAGGGGGGCAGGATATCCCTTCTTCTCCTCAAGCCTTGGCTGCGCGGTTAAAAGCTGTACCCGTTGTGTTGAGCGCTCCGCAACCGCTTGCCCGTGCCATTTCCACCGCTGGTGGCATTACGTCCGACTCCTGCACAGATGGTTTTATGCTCCGTGCAGTGCCCGGTGTGTTTGTGGCGGGTGAAATGCTGGATTGGGAGGCCCCAACCGGCGGCTATCTGCTGCATGCCTGCCTTGCCACAGGGCGCGCGGCGGCAAAGGGCCTACAGGCATGGTTGCAGGATACAGGGGCTAAGCGGTATCCCCTCCAGCCATGAGCAGCATGATTATAATGGGTGAAGTGCCGGGGGGTGGCCCGGCGCAATTAGATCTGGCCGAACTTCTAGCCACGCGCCTGCTGGTGCAGGGCAATTCGGGGTCTGGTAAATCGCATTTGCTGCGGCGGTTGCTGGAGCAATCTGCCCGCATGGTGCAGCAGGCGATTATTGACCCGGAGGGGGATTTTGTCAGCCTTGCGGAAAAATTCGGCCATCTGGTGATCGATGGCGTAGACCATTCCGAAATGGCGCTGCATGCGGCGGGTGAGCGTATGCGCATGCACCGTGCGTCTGTTGTGCTGAATCTGGAAGGCTTGGATGCAGACCAGCAGATGCGCTGGGCGGCTGCATTTTTGGGCGGCATGTTCGAGGTGCCGCGCCAATACTGGTATCCGGTGCTGGTGGTGGTGGATGAAGCCCAGCTTTTTGCCCCAGCCGCCGCAGGGGAGGTTTCGGACGAAGCCCGGCGGGCATCCCTCGGCGCTATGACAAATCTGATGTGCCGTGGTCGTAAACGTGGTCTGGCCGGGGTTATTGCCACACAGCGTTTGGCCAAGCTGGCTAAAAACGTGGCCGCAGAGGCTTCCAACTTTTTAATGGGCCGGACATTTCTGGATATTGATATGTCCCGCGCGGCAGATCTGCTGGGGATGGAGCGTAGGCAGGCCGAATCGTTCCGTGATCTGGCGCGCGGCACCTTTGTTGCTCTTGGTCCGGCCCTGTGCCGCAGGCCAACGCCGGTGCGTATTGGCACGGTAGAAACAGAAAGCCGTTCTGCCGGGCCGGTTCTTACACCGTTTGAGCCGCCGCCAGCGCCTGTGCATGATCTTATTCTGGCTCCCGTGCCTGTGCAGGATATGCCTGTCCGCCCCCGCAAGGCACCTGCGCCTCCGCCGCCTGATTTGCTCACCCAACTTGCTGCACATGGTGAGGCACAGGCCGCCCAAGCCGAGCAGGAAGCCCCCGAAGAAACATCCGAAACCCAAACCGAGCGTGAAGCCCGGATGCGCGCCATCCTGCGTGACATGATGGAGGATGAGGAAGCAGCTTTTCGTCCGGCACCTGTTTTGTATCAGGATTTTCTGGTGCGGTGCCGTATTGCTGGGCTTGGGCGCAATGCGCTGGATATGCGGCGCTTTAACCGGGCCTTGGCTACAGCCCGTAGTGGGGTGGATGAAGAAACATCCACCCAGCCCGAATGGCAGGAGGCCGAAGCTCTGGCCTCCACCTTGCCGGAGGACCTTCAGGCTGTGGGGCTTTTTCTGGCCCGTGCTGCGCTGGAGCGGCAGCCATGCCCATCTGATGCCGCTATTGCGCGGGTGTATGGCACGGTTTCAAAAGGGCGTGCGCGCCGTTTGCTAGGCTGGTTGGAAGACCAGAATCTGATTGTTTTGCGTGCAGATGGCATGGGCCGCCGGGTGCTGACTTTTATTGGCACAGGGTGGGAAACCCTGCCCGGCAACGCAGATGGCTGAAAAAACCACACCTGTTAGAAGCATATAGCGCAAAAAGTGCCCCTTTGCGGGCATGACGGGCACGCCATGCAGTGCTATAGCCCGAAGCATGACGGAAGACCCGCCTTTCAGCCCGGCGCTGCTGCCCGCAGGCTTTGTAGATTTTTTAACACCCGATGCCCGAACCGAGGCAGAGGGTGTTGCCACGCTTATGGACGTGTTTGCATCCCACGGATACGACCGCGTGCGGCCTCCTCTTATAGAGTTTGAGGACACGTATCTGGCGGGTGCCGGTGCGGCCCTTGCGGAACAGAGTTTCCGGGTGATGGACCCGGATACCCGCCGCATGATGGTGCTGCGCCCGGATATTACGCCGCAGGTTGCCCGTATGGCGGCAACGCGTGTGGCCAGCACACCGCGCCCGCTGCGTGTTTCCTACGCCGGTGTGTGTGTTGTGGTGTCCCCCGTGGCGGCGGAAGAAAGCAGCCGCCAGATTATGCAGACAGGTATCGAACTGATAGGCCCGGATTCGCCAGAGGCGGATGCAGAGGTGATGTCTGTTGGGGCGGAAGCTCTTGAGCGTCTGGGTGTGAAGGATGTTTCCTTCGATCTCACCATGCCGCCCTTTATTCCGGCCCTGCTGGAAGAAAGCAAAGTGCCCGAAGCGCAGCGTGCAGCCCTTATGCGTGCGTTGGACCGTAAGGATTCCGCCGCTGTGGCCGAGCAGGGTGGGGCACTGGCCAGTACGCTTATTGCATTGCTGGAAGCCACAGGTCTGGCCGAACATGCCGTAGCGCGGCTGACGGAAATTACCCTTCCACCCAAGGCGCGTGCTGTTCTGGACCGTCTGGTAGATACGGTGGCCGCCCTGCGTGAGCAGTGCCCCAACCTGCGGATGACGGTGGACCCGGTAGAGTTTCGGGGCTGGAAATATCATACAGGTGTGTGTGTGACGCTGTTTGCCGTTGGTCGTTCGGAAGAGCTGGGGCGCGGTGGTCGTTACCTGTGTAATGATAATGAACCCGCCTGTGGGCTGACGTTGCGCCCAGATGTGCTGTTCCGCATGATTCCGCCAACCCCTGCGCGCCCTCGTGTCTATCTGGCACCGGGAGCAGATAAGCGGGAGGCCGTACGCCTGCGCACGCAAGGTTACGCCACGCTGGCGGCATCTTCTCTCACCGCAGAGCCAGAGGCCGAAGCACGCCGTTTGGGCTGCACGCATGTATTGCGTGGTACCAACTGCATGGCCTTGTCATGATTTTTCCCCGTAAGGGGCTGTATTCTCTTTCAGTTAGCGGCAAGATTCTTTCAGGAGCACACCATCCATGTCCAACGTAACCGTGATTGGCGCCCAGTGGGGTGATGAAGGCAAAGGCAAAATCGTAGATTGGCTAGCCAGTCGGGCCGATATTGTTGTGCGCTTTCAGGGTGGGCACAATGCCGGGCATACGCTGGTTGTGGGCAATCAGGTTTACAAGCTTTCCCTGCTGCCTTCCGGCGTGGTGAACAACAAGCTGGGCATTATTGGCAATGGCGTGGTGGTGGACCCGCAGGCGCTGCTGGCAGAAATTGGCCGTATTCAGGAACAGGGGCTGGAAGTTACGCCCGATACGCTCAAGATTGCAGAAAATGCCCCCCTGATTCTGCCTGTGCACGGTGCACTGGATCGCGCGCGTGAGGCTGCGCGTGGTGATCGTAAAATTGGCACCACGGGCCGTGGCATTGGCCCAGCGTATGAAGATAAGGTGGCCCGCCGCGCTATCCGCCTGTGTGATCTGGCCGAGCCAGAAACGCTGGACTGGAAGCTGGATGAACTGCTGCTGCATCACAACACCCTGCTGGCAGGGCTGGGTGCACCCGTATTCACCAAAGAAGAACTGCTTAAGTTCCTGACAGATATCGCCCCTAAAGTGCTGCCTTATATGGCGCCTACTTGGGATATTCTGGATGACGCCCGTCGTGCAGGCCGCCGCATTCTGTTTGAAGGTGCGCAGGCTGTCATGCTGGATGTGGACCACGGCACCTATCCGTTTGTTACCAGTTCCAACACAGTTGCTGCCAATGCGGGTACGGGTTCGGGCATGGGCCCAACGGCTGCGGGTTTTGTTCTGGGTATTGCCAAGGCGTATTGCACCCGTGTGGGTGAAGGCCCGTTCCCCACAGAACTGCATGATGAAACAGGCCGCCGCCTTGGCGAACGTGGGCATGAATTTGGCACCAACACGGGCCGTCCGCGCCGTTGTGGCTGGTTCGATTCCGTTCTGGTGCGTCATGCCGTGCGCGTTGGTGGTGTAAACGGTCTGGCGCTTACCAAGCTGGATGTGCTGGATGGTCTGGATGAAATCCGGATTTGCGTTGGCTATGAACTGGACGGCCAGAAGATCGAACGCTTCCCGTCCGCCCCGGCAGCGCAGCAGCGTGTGCGCCCGGTTTATGAAACGCTGGAAGGCTGGAAGGAAACCACCCACGGTGCACGCCGCTGGGCAGACCTGCCAGCGCAGGCCATTAAATACGTGCGCCGTATTGAAGAGCTGGTGGGTGCACCTGTTACCCTGCTTTCCACCAGCCCAGATCGGGATGACACCATTCTGATGCGCGACCCGTTTGAAGATTGATCCGGCAGGCAATGCGTTTGTAACAAAAGGGCCTTCTCCATAAGGGAAGGCCTTTTTTTGTTGCAACTTTGTGAGGGTTTCACAAAACTTTCATACGGGTACTTTTTGCCCGATATATAAGCGGTTTTCACACATGATCTCTTTCTTGCGAGGTGGCGGGACGTTGTTTTTTGCTGTGAGAACCCCCTATCTTTCAATCATGTTACAAAAAGCAGGGAAAGCATGAATAAGGCAGATCTTCTGGTGGTTGAGGATGATCCGGCACTCTCCCGGCTTATCGGCTACAATCTTGAAAAGCAGGGATATGCAGTCCGCGTTGTTGGGGATGGTGAAGCAGCGCTTGAACAAGTGCGCCAAAAACGCCCTGACCTGTTGCTGCTGGACTGGATGCTGCCAGGTATTTCTGGCTTGGAAGTGTGCCGCCAGTTAAGAGGGCAGCCCAAAACAGCAACGCTTCCTATTGTGATGTTAAGTGCGCGTGGGGAAGAAACAGATACGATCCGCGGTTTAGATACCGGAGCGGATGATTATCTTGTAAAACCCTTCAGCATGGAGGCGTTGTTTGCGCGCGTAAAAGCCATGCTGCGCCGCTTGCCGCCAGCAGATAAAACCCTGCGGTTTGATACACTGGTGATGGACCGGGTGAGCCACAAGGTGGAACGTAGCGGACGTTTGCTGGCTCTGGGGCCAACCGAATACCGTCTGCTAGAATTCTTTATGCTCAACCCGGGTAAAGTTTTCTCTCGCGAGGAGCTTTTGAAACATGCTTGGGAACGCAGTTCTTTTGTGGAATTGCGCACGGTGGATGTGCATATCCGCCGCCTGCGACAAACCCTGAATGAAGGGGATGAGCAGGATCTTATCCGTACAGTGCGAGCCAGAGGGTATGCGCTGGATCTGCCGCACGGCTAGAACAGGGTAAATTTTTGGCATGGTTGCACAGGCATGGCTGATAATGGGGGAAGGGGCCATGGTTGGTGCAGCCATGGCAACTTTGGGTGGCATGGTGCTTGGGCGTATGCGAGCCTCTGTAAGCCGTGTGCCTGTTCTGGCTCGGCGCAGCCCCAGTAAGGAAGTTTCTCAACCTTGCCTGGAGCAGGTTATGGCCTGCCTGCCGACTGCCATGCTGGTGATAAATGAAACACGCGGTTTGTGCGTGGTTTCCAAAATGGCTGAACAACAGTTTGATGGAGACCTTGGCAGTATAGTGCGCCATCCGGCGTTTCAGGCCAAACTGGATGTGGTGCTTGCGCAAAAGGCAGGGAGCACACAGCCGGGGCGCGTACGTGTTATTTTGGATATTCCACGGCTACGGGTGGTTCAGGCTGTTTTACAAAAACAGACTCTGCCAGCAGCCTTGTTGCCAATAAGTATGCGCCGGGAAAACACATCCCCCAATGCGCAAACAACATTGGTGTTTGTTGATCTGTATGATGAAACAGATGCTGTTGTTGCAGAACGCCAGCACACAGATTTTGTGGCCTTTGCCAGCCATGAACTACGCACGCCTTTGGCCGCATTGCTAGGATTTATAGAAACTCTGCAAGGGCCAGCTGCAGATGACCCTGTGGCACAAAAAGAGTTTTTGGAAATTATGGCCCAGCAGGCCAAGCGGATGCAGAACCTGCTGAACAGTCTGCTTTATCTTTCCCGCGTGCAAATGCAGGAACACCAAAAACCGCGGGAAGCGGTGAAGTTGGTTGATCTGTTTGATCAGTGCCAGACAGAAGGGGATCTTCTGGCTGCCGGTTTGCCTGTTACGGTTGATGTGCAGCCGCCAGAAGACAAGAACTGGCAGGTTGCCGGGGATGAAACACAGCTTTTGCAGGTTGTGGTTAATCTTGTTGAAAATGCCATAAAATATAGCCTTGTTTCAGAAAAAACAAAGGCCGGTAAACCTGTCTCTATTACCATAACCTGCCAACAGGCTGAGGCTGATCAACGTTGGCCATCTGCGCCAGGTATTGTGCTGAGTGTAACAGATAATGGCCCCGGTATTCCGGCCCGGCATCTGGCCCGTTTAACAGAACGGTTTTACCGCGTGGCCAAAACTGCGGCGGCTGTGCAGGGTAGTGGGTTGGGGCTTGCCATTGTGCAGCATATTGTCAGCCGGCATGCAGGACGTTTTGTGGTGGAAAGTGCAGTGGGGCAGGGCACATCCTGCCATATCTGGCTGCCACTTTTGCCGTTAGTGGCTGATCATTCATTAAACTGTCACCAAACTGTCTTGCAGACGTAACCCATTTTTGCGTTCCCTCCTTTACGAAGCAGAGGCGGCATGTACTGGTGCCGTTTTGTGTTGATGCTTAGGGATGCTCCCCAAAATGCGTTTTTCTTTTCGGTCTGAAACCTGTGCTGCTGCGGTTGCCTGCTTGCTGGCTGCTGTGCCCTCTTTTTCTCATGCACAAAGTGTAACTGGTGCGGGATCCAGTTTTGCTGCCCCGATTTATGAGGCTTGGGCCTCTGCCGCCAAAGCAGATACAGGTGTTAATGTAAATTATCAGACTGTAGGGTCCAGCGCTGGGCAAAACCAGATTTTGGCTGGCACGGTGGATTTTGGGGCATCTGATGCACCTATGGATGCCAAAAAGCTGGAAAGTGCACATCTTTTTCAGTTCCCCACCGTTATGGGTGGAATTGTGCCGGTTGTGAACATTCCGGGCATTAAGGCAGATGTGCTGGTGCTGAGCGGTGATGTGCTGGCTTCTATTTATTCCGGCGATATCACCAGCTGGAATGATCCAAAAATTGCAGCACTCAACCCGGGTGTTTCCCTGCCAGATACGGCTGTTGCTCCTATCCATCGTGCAGATGGGTCTGGCACAACGTTTGTGTTTACATCCTACCTCGATCAGTCTTCCAAAAATTGGCATGATCAGTACGGCGCAGGCACATCCATCAGCTGGCCGGGTGGTTTGGGCGCACGTGGGAACGATGGCGTATCTGCCACCGTGCAGAATACCGAAGGTGGTGTAGGGTATGTGGAATATGCTTATGCCAGCCGTAACCACCTGACCACCATTCGCCTCAAGAACAGTTCTGGTCAGGCCGTTGCAGCCTCTCAGGCTAGTTTCTCTCAGGCAGCAGAAGCTGCAGATTGGAAAAATGCTTCGCATTTTTCTGTCAATTTGCTGAATACTTCTGGCGCACAGGCATGGCCGATTGTTTCTGCCACTTATGTGCTGGTGCCGCTGCCTGCACGTAACCCTGCGCGTGATGAAGCTGTAAAGCGCTTCTTTATCTGGGATTTTGCCAAGGGCGATTCCATTGCAGCAAAGCTGGATTACGTGCCACTGCCCAAGGCTGTTAAGGATAGCATTCAATCCGCATGGCAGGCTGGTAAATAAGCAGTTTTTAATACCCTTATTTCAATAATATATTTTATCATGGAAAGCGGCCCCTTTGTGGGCCGCTTTTTTCATGAAACTGTCATGAAACCATCATCTAAGCGTCACGCACAAAAAGTTGGAATAAAGTTATTCACCACGCATCGCTCCTCTTCTGTTTTGGAATGGCCATGATGCGTCGTTGTTCACCGCTTCTTCCATCTTTTGCATTTGCTTCTATTTTGATGTCTGGAATCGCCCCAGTGGCCGAGGCTTCCAGTTCAGATGATGCCCAGATCCGCGCCCTAAAAGCCGAAATGGCTGAAATGCGGCGTGAAATGATGGGGCAGATCACACATCTTAAATCTCAGATCGCTCAAAATGAAACACGGCAGAAAGGCCCTGTTTCACGCCGGACTGCACGTACAACGGCACAGAACGGGTATAAGTTCCCTGAAAAATATGCTGATAACGATGTAGATCCCAACGTAAAGTTTGGTGAACAAGTTCCGCATAAAAACATTCTGCTGAACAACGGTGTTGGCACGCCTCCTTCTGATCGTGGCATGACGACATCATGGAAAGATTTCAAGGCAGCGACGCAGCAGGACGAAAACGTGCACGTTGGTGGCATGACCATCGGTTTCCCCAAAGGACGCTTTACGGTTGCATCTGAAGATGGAGCTTACGGTTTGTCCATTGGTCTGGCATTCCATGAAGACTTCGGGGGCTTTATGGGTATGTCTCCGCGTCGGGGCGAGACCAAGGGTGATTTCTCCAGCTTTACAGAAAACGCACGCCGCCTGCGTATTCCATTCACCTTCCGGTATAAAGACTGGGTGGCAAACGTAACGCCTGATTTCGGGTCCGGCAGCGCGGATGGGTCTGATGGCCTGTATGAAGCCAACCTGAACTATACCGGCTTGCACAACACCATCCTGACAGTAGGCTACTTCCAGCCTCGCGTGACGGAAGAAGATTCCGAAAGCTCCAACGATTTCGAAATGATGGAACGTCCTGCCATCACGGATATCGTGCGTAACATTGCCGCAGGCGATGCCCGCTTTAGTGTTGGTGGCTTGCATTATGAAAAACGCTGGTGGATTGCAGGGTATTTCACAGGCCAGACATTTGGTAACCGCGCCAAGGATACCAACATTGGCGATAGCCAGACAGGCGGCACCTTCCGTGTTGCCGGGCGCCCCTATGTTTCTAAAGACATAGACGTGCATCTGGGTCTTTCTGCCATCAGTGCGTTCAAAGTGAACGATGGCACAAATGGTCGCACATATACCTTTAAGGAAGCACCAGAAGTTAACCTGACAACAACAGCGTTGTTGAACACAGGAGCCCTGCGCAACATTGGTTCCGTGTGGTCTGCGGGTCCGGAACTCGGCTTCCGCTGGAAAAAGCTGGTGCTGAAGGGTGAATATTACCACATCGGCGTAACCCGTAACCAGCAGCAGGGCGGGCAGTCTCTGCCGTCTCTGTCGTTCGAGGGTTACTATGGCGCGGCCAACTATACGCTGTTTGGCAAGCCGCGTATGTATAACGAAAAAGAAGGTGCTTTCTCTGCACCGGGTGTGGAACACGAATTTGACCCCGCACATGGTTACTGGGGTGCGCTGGAACTTTCTGGCCGTTACAGTGTGGCTGATTTTGATGATACGGCAAACAGTGTGCGCGGTGGCCGCCAGACAGTATGGTCTGGTGGGGTGAACTGGTATCCCAACCGCCACTTCCGCGTGATGTTGGACTTCAACCACTTTATCGTAACGCGTAACAGCCAAGCCTATAACATTCTTGGACGCGACGGAAATTCCGTTGCTGCCCGTGTGCAGGCGGCATTCTAAACCCAATATTTTGCCACTAAAAAAGGGATCGTTCCGCAAGGAACGATCCCTTTTTGCTGTTATTAGCCCGCGTAATATGTATGGGCTGATAAAGCGTAGCGTTTACTGCTGAGGCATGTAGCCAGCATTGGGCGCAGGCAGCACGTTTTTGTAAGCAACCATGCAGGCTACATACGCATTGTTGTACTGGGTCTGAATTCCACCCTGCTGGCTGTTGGAATATGCACTGCCACCAAGGCCACCACCCAATGCGCCAGCTGCGGCGCCAATGCCGGCACCCGTGCCGCCACCAACAGCAGCACCTAAGCCAGCGCCAAGCGCAGTGGTTGCCAGCCCGCCATACAGGACCTTCCGATTCTGGCTACCGGCCTGACCATGAACAGCAGCAGCAGCCTGAGAACGGCAGAAATTCTGTTCCTGCAGAAAGGTACCGTAATCCTTACCGGGGCCGGGCAATACCTGTGCAGTCGGGCCCATGGGCGTTTCAGCGCAAGCAGCCAGCAAAAGTGCCGGCAGAAAGGCAAACGCTGCTTTATGAAGTTTCATGTATATTTGTCCTCTGTATATAAGCCATGATACATACGTATATATGGTAGATAATCATGCCATTTTTAAGGAAAAGAAAGAATGAAAATATGACCAAGAAAAGCTTTTTTACAAGATAAACGGTCCTGTAGTAATTAAGAAATAAACTAGCCTTACTTCTGTTTGAAGCGTTGGCTCTTTCTGTTATGCAAACGTTTATTCTAATAACAAAAAATCAATATGAAAGACTTACGAATGAATGCCGTAGTGAAACTGTTTGTTGGCTGTGATCCAAATGATTGTGACCTCGAACAGTTAATGGTGTTACACTATAGTATTACAAAATATAGCAGTTTGCCGGTTGATATTACTTTCATGCAGCTTACGCGTGATCCTTCCAGTTTTTGGTATTCTGGCCTGAACCCGGAGGAAGGCTGGAATACAACGGAATGGCCAACGCCTTTTTCTGGCTTCCGTTGGGGGATTCCTGCCTATTGTGGTGGCAAAGGCCGTGCGCTGTATATGGATGCTGATATTTTTGCCCTTTCAGATATTGCTGAACTGTGGAACCAGCCTATTCCACAAGGTAAGGTGATGCTCGCATCTGGCCATGGGCGAGATTTGCGGCTGGGTACCCTGATGTGGGATTGCGAAGCCGCCATGAAGCTTTTGCCCCCATTGGCAGAAATCAAGAAAGACGCTTCGGCCCACAAAAAGCTGAAAACGTTTTTTGAAAAGCATCCCGAATATATCCAGCCGCTAGATCCTGCCTTTAGCAATCTGGATGGCGATGGCATGTCGCTGGAAGCGTTAAAGTTCCTGCATTATTCGGATATGGGCACGCAGTTCTCCCACAAATATTCCTTGCAACGTTTGAAGGGGGAAGATCGCAAACACTGGTTTGATGGCACAATTTACAACCATCCGCGCCCAGATCTGCAACAGAAGTTTGATGAGCTTTACAAGGAAGCGCTGGCAGCAGGGTTCAGCCTGGATACTTACCGGGTAAAAGAACATTTTGGCGTTTTGCCCAAAAAAACGCAGGTGCGTTACAAGGGTAACAAAATTACACGCTCTGTATTTCGGTTTCTTAAACCCATGCAGTAACTAATGTGTTTGCCTGTGTACTGCGGTAGCAATGCACAGGCACAGTATAAGGTTAATGTTGCGGCACGTTTTGGCTCAGGTTTTCCAGCCAACAGGTTTCATTGTCAGGCTGGTTACACAGTGTGCTGGTTAACGGCATGGGCGCACCTTGCCCGGCAACATTGTCCAGCTTCAGGCCGTCTCGCAGTTGGGCGAGAGACTGATGGAAAACAGCAAAGCGGATTTCTTTGCGTCCATCAGGGTGCTTCCATGTTTCAAAAGCCAGAGTTGTATCTGGGGCGGTGGGGTCTGGCTGGTCTGTAAAGGTCCAGTCCAACCCAAACAGAGTTGTCAGCATATCCAGCGTCGTATCATGCCCGGCAAACATCACCACACGGGCTTGCGCAGGCAGCACGCTACCATCCGGTAAGGGAAGGGGCTGTTCATTCAAGAGTGTTAAAATAGCTTGGGCCAGCTTGCCACCACGAGGGATGGCAATGGCTGGAGTACGCCGCATACGTGCACTTTGGTAATTATGCACAGGCAGAACGCTATTAAGTGTCTGCACGGCATCCGCATTTGCTGTGGTAATAGAAGAAGGAAGCCCCTGCGCATATTCCAGCAACAGAGCTTCCGAAACAGTAGAACCTAACGCCATGCCATTTTCGGCGTGAGGCGTACCTTTTTTCCATGAGAGCGGCGCGTGTTTGGAAAAACACGGTGATGTACCAGTGGTGCAGGCATTGGGGGCAAACAGGGCCTGCAAGGTTGCAATGCCAGACTGCACAGGTGGTGGCAATTGTGTATCTGGTGTTGGTTCAGGATCTAAAACTTTTTCAACGTCATTCGTATCTAGTGCGGTCTTTTGGGCCGCCAGGGCATTAAACAGTGGATCATGCGTTTTGGCAGGCATAGAACGGGCCTGCGTCTGGCACCCATCGCTCAAGGCCGCAGCTAGAATATCACCGCTGTGTTGTGTGCGGCTGCTGGCGGAATCTGCCCAGATAAAAGCTGGCTGTTCTAGCAGGCAACGGGCGGAGCTATCCCTGCTGGCAATGTGGTAATAGCTTTTTAAAAACTGCCCCATCAGGCCCAGATCAAACTGGCCATGTGCTGTCATCTCACCGGGGGGAACAGGCCATGGTGTCCATGTATGACGGGTCTTTTTTTCCAGCTTGTCCAAAGGTTTGGTTGGGCTGCGTATTCCGTGGCGGGAAACCAGCACAACCCGTTCCAATGTGGCATCAGAGGCATCTGTCTGTGCAGCAAATGCCTCTGGAATAATGATTGCAGGTGGAAAAAGAGAAAAAGTGGTGCCCAGAAGGCCGGCAAAAAGGAAAGGGGAGGAACGGAAGCAGGGAAAATTCATGAGGTCTCGGTCATACGTGTCACAAGCAGCTGGTTGATACGGAAACCTTCCACATCCACCACTTCAAAGCGGAAACCAGCGGCATCTACCCGGTCTGCCTTGCGGGCCATGCGGCGCAGACGGTGCATAATAAAGCCACCAATTGTGTCAAACTGCTCGCTATCGGGCAAATCCAATACATGCAGCTCGCGGATGACATCACCAATCGGGGCGGCACCATCCACCAGCCATGAGTTTTCATCACGCTTGACTATGGCCTGTTCTTCAAACGGGCTAGCTAACCCATCCATCAGCACGCCCATAATGTCTTTAAAGGTAATCAGCCCCACAACCAGCCCGTATTCATTAACAATCAGGGCAAAGCCGGTGCCGTGCGTATCAAACTGGGCCAGTGTATCCCAAAGATTCAGCGTTTCGGGAACAGAGAGAACTTCACGTCGCATCCGGGCAATGGGGTTGCTGTGGGGGCGGCCAGAGGGTGCAATGGAAGGATCCACCACAGATGCTAGAACGTCTTCCGCACGGATGGAGCCGATAACTCTATCCAGCCCACCATTGCACAGCGGATAGCGTGAATAAGGGTTGGTGCGTACCTTTTCGTGGTTATGTTCGGGCGAGTCCTGAATATCCAGAAAGATGATTTCATCACGCGGGGTCATGGCGGAGGTTACGGAACGTGCCTGTAGGGCCAGCACGTTCTCAATCATCTGGTGTTCCTGTTGCAGCAGTACCCCGGATGCCGTGCCAGCGGCCAGAATGGCATGCAGGTCTTCCGGCGTTATGGGTTC
This sequence comes from Acetobacter pasteurianus subsp. pasteurianus LMG 1262 = NBRC 106471, assembly GCF_000285275.1. Classification (GTDB taxonomy): domain Bacteria; phylum Pseudomonadota; class Alphaproteobacteria; order Acetobacterales; family Acetobacteraceae; genus Acetobacter; species Acetobacter pasteurianus. The sequence continues at coordinate 20,696 of NZ_CADO01000011.1, read as the reverse complement.
CACCGCAGAAGCTGCCGGAATTTTCAGGGCATGCAAAATGGCATCGGAAATTTTGGAGAAAATCCATACAAACGGATACAGCACCCGCAGGGCTACGCGGGGGAACCACCCTACGGCCATGGCCACCTTGTCCGGGTTGTTCATGGCTACGCGCTTGGGCAGCAGGTCAGCAAACAGAACAAAGGCGCCGGTTACAAAAATAAAGCTGAAGGTAGAGGCCAGATTTTGTGCCCACCAGTCTGACATACCCCAGCGGCTTAAAAATTCGGTGACAGGCGGGGTGAACATTTCGGAACTGGCAATACCGCCCAGAATGCCTACACCGTTCAGGCAGATCTGGATGGCGGTCATCACCTGCCCGCTGTTACGGCGCAGGGCCAAAAAGGCTTGGGCGCGCTTGTCTCCTGCTTCTGCACGACTGCGAAGCCTGACCTCCCGCGCGGCTGCGAAGGATATCTCGGAAAGTGAAATCAGAATGCTGACAGCAATCAGCAGGACAAGGGTCAGCAGACCCATAATAAACAGGAACAAGAGAACGTCCGAAATAAAGTGAAACCTGTAATGGTGGCTTCATCTATACCCGCAGGCCGAACAGATACCTAGTTTAATTTTTGTTCCCAACAGGAATGAGAGGAAACTTCAAAATACTGTCATGCAGGCACAGATGGGCTTTGCATGCGTTGGTGTACTGCGTACCGTGCTCCAGATTTTGGCCGGTTGATGGGTGGCAAAAGCTTAACCAGCGGTGAAAAAACATGTTTAAAGCCCTGTATGTAGAAAAAACACAAACTGGCCAGCAGGTTACGCTGCGCGAACTGGATGAAGCAGACCTGCCAGAAGGGGATGCAACAATCCGGGTGCAGTGGTCATCCCTCAACTACAAGGATGCGCTTGCCCTTACAGGTAAAGGCCCGATCATACGTAACTGGCCCATGGTGCCGGGTATTGATCTGGCAGGCAAAGTGGAAGCCTCTACACATCCGGCAGTTCCTGTTGGGCAGGATGTTATTGTGACTGGGCATGGCTTGGGGGAAAGCCGCTGGGGCGGGTTTGCCCAACTGGCGCGCGTGCCGGGTTTATGGGCTTTGCCACAACCTTTGGGGTTGAACGGGCGGCAGGTTATGGCGCTCGGCACGGCAGGTTTTACAGCCATGCTATGTGTGCAGGCCCTTCAGCGTGAAGGGGTGGAACCAGCAAGCGGGCCAGTACTTGTAACGGGTGCCAGCGGTGGGGTGGGCAGTGTGGCTATCATGCTGCTGTCGCGGTTGGGGTATCAGGTTGTGGCTGTAACCGGGCGGTTAGAGGAACAGCCTTACCTGCACAGTTTGGGGGCTGCTGAAGTATTACCGCGTGCGCATTTTACCACGCCATCCCGCCCGTTGGAAAAAGCGCGTTGGGCTGGTGCGGTTGATGTTGTGGGGGGGCAGGTTCTGGCCTCTGTATGTGCAAGTATGCGCCCGCAAGGGGTGGTTACAGCGTGTGGATTAGCCGGAGGGATGGATTTTCCCGCAACGGTTGCCCCGTTTATTTTGCGTGGTGTGACATTGGTAGGCATTGATAGCGTGCAATGCCCGAGGCGAGAGCGGCAGGAGGCATGGGCGCGCCTTGCTGAACTAATAAACCCGCGGCAGCTTGATGACATGGTGCGTGAGATTGATCTGGCGGAAGCCCCGCAGGCTGCAGATATGCTGCTGGCAGGCCATGTGCGGGGGCGGCTGGTTGTGCGTATTCCCTAAACTAACAGGTTAAGACGCAGCTCTGTTTTGCTTATTGGGTGGTTGATATTGCGTCAGAACCCCACCGGGCTGGAAGATATAGATGGTATCCGCATGTGCGATGGTTGCCGGGCGATGTGCAACCATAATCCGGGTTACGTTCATATCGCGTAGGGCCTCGGCCACCTTGTGTTCGGTCAGTTCATCCAGATGGCTGGTGGCTTCATCCAGAAACAGGATTTCAGGTTTGCGGTAGAGCGCGCGTGCCAGAATGACGCGCTGCTTTTGCCCGCCAGAAAGCCCACTGCCCATATCACCTACCAAGGTTTCAAACCCCATTGGCATGCGTTTGATATCATCAATAATGGCGGCGCGGGTGGCGCACTCTACCAGCCATGCTTCATCCACCTGTTCGGAAAATCCACTGATATTGTCTGCAATGGAGCCAGAGAACAGGCCATCATCTTGCAATACGCCGGCAATGCGGTTGCGATAGCCTTCAAGCGTCAGGCTTTCCAAATCCGCACCATCCAGCCGGATGCTGCCTTCCTGCGTTTCCATCAGCCCCATCAGGGCCTTAAGGAATGTGGTTTTGCCACAGCCCGAAGGGCCGACAATGGCTACACTGCTGCCTGCAGGCACTTCCAGTGAGATGTTGCGGAAGATCCACGGATCCTGCGAGCCATAGCGTGCAGACAGGCCAGAGCAACTGAGCGTGCCATTGGCCCGTTGCTCACCCAAGCGGGGTGGGGGCACTGCAGCCGTGGTGCTTGTGGCTTCCGGGTCTGTCATCACAATGTCGGACAAACGGTCTGTCTGCACATTCAGCATACGTATCTGAAAGCCGCTGCTAATCAGATTGCCAATGCGTGTGGCGAACTGATCTTTGTAGGACAGGAAAGCCACCAGCATGCCTACTGTCATATGGCCGCTCATAACAGCACCCGCACCCAGAACCATCATAATCAGGCGGTCAGCGCCAAAAATCAGATCGCCCATGCGGCCATAGATCAGATCATACCGTTGTAAGCGCAGGCGGATGTTAATGCTGTCCACCAGCAAATTCAGCCATGTGGTGCGGCGGCGCTCGCGCAGGCCCAAAAGCTTTACGCTGGCCATGCCGCGCAGGGTTTCTATAAAATGGCTTTGCTGGCGGGCATCAATAACAATCTGTTCTTCAGATGCCTCACGGTAGATGCGGTAGGTAATCAGCCGTAACAGCACATCCAGCCCCGTGGCCACCATAGCCACCATGCCCAGCCAGCCACCATAAATGAACAGCATGATGGCCATGCCCACGGCCATCAGCCCATCCATAACCGTTTGGACCATATCGGTGGTGATGGTTTTTTGGATGGTACCCAGTGAGTTAAAGCGTGAGAGTACATCGCCTACATGGCGTTTGGAAAAGTAATCCAGCGGCAAGCGAGAGAGATGGTCGAACAGGCTGGTGTTCCATTGCAGGCCAACCCGTGTGCTCAGCAGTAGCACGGCCCATTGACGCACACAGCCAATAAGCATCTGCAAGAGCAAAAGCAGGGCCATGCCACAGGCAATGGTAATAAGCAGTTCGTGATCGGCCGTTACCACCACTTCATCAATCACGACCTGCGAGACCATGGGCATGATCAGCGCAATCACTTCCAGCCCAAGAGAAAGCGCACCTAGCACCATAAGGGCTGGGCGTAGCCCTGCTACATGGCGAAACAGATCGCGCAGGCGCAGGGTTTCTCGGTCATCCTCGCGGCGGAAGCTATCGTTTGGGGTGGCTTCCAGGGCAATACCCGTGAACTCGCGCGAGACTTCGCCCATGCTCAGTGTACGGCGGCCTACTGCTGGATCATGAATGGTAACTTTGTTGCCTTTAACCTGCGTAAGCACCACAAAGTGGTTCATGCTCCAGTGCAAAATGCAAGGCATGCGCAGGTTGGGTAGATCTTCCAGTTCCAGCCGCACGGCACGGGTGGAGAGGCCCACCGTATCAGCCGTGGCGATAAGATCGCGCAGAGTAACGCCTTTAACGGATATGGAATAACGCCTGCGCAATGTGGCCAGATCAATCTGATTGCCATAATGGCCCATAATCATGGCCAGACATGCCAAACCACATTCTGCGGCTTCTACCTGTAAAATAACAGGCGTGCGCGAACGCCACCCGAATTCAAGGGATTTGAGGGTTACGCCCATTACCTCAATCCTCCGCTCACGGCGTAAAAATCATCGCGCATGCTAATAACAGGGTCGAAAATCCATTGGTACAATCTGCGAGTATCAATAGCGATATCGGCTTCCACTTCCATGCCAGCTTCAAGGGGCTTGTGTTGGCCATAGGCTTCAACAAACTGCTGATCGGGGCGCACACGAATGCGGTAAATATCTTGCCCCGGATTTTGGGATTGCGTTTTGTCTTTGTCTGAAGGGGCAGCTTTCTGGCCTGTGCCATCTGTTGCGGTGACGGGCGCGCGAGTGATCTCGCTGACATGACCGCGATACAAACCAAAACGTTGGTAGGGAAAGGCAGCATAGCGCAGCAGCACGGGTTCGCCCTCATGCAAAAACCCTATAGAGGCAGAGCTGACATACAATTCAGCTTCCAGAGCATGGCCTGTGGGCAATAACGTGAGCAAAGGTGTGCCAGAGGAAACCTGCTGGCCGGGGTTAACGCGAATGGCGGTGAGGGTGCCATCATCCGGAGCAAGGATAATACTGCTGCGGTGGCCTTCGCTTTCGGCAATCTGTTGGTCAATCTGGGCTATTTGCTTGTCCAGATCATTTAGATCATGCGCCAGTTGGCCATCGTAACGGATGAGCTTTGTGGTAAGGTCCGCAATCTTTCCTTCTGTATCCGTATAGCTTTGCAAAAACTGTGCATGACTGCTGAGCAGTTGGGCATAGGTGTAAAGCTGGCTCTGGAACTGTGTTTCTGTCACCAGATGTGCGGATTGTGCCGTTTGCATACGGCGTACGGCAGCTTCTACCACGGGCAGCACATGGGCATCGTTATCAAGCTGGTGCCCGATATGTTGGTGTTGCTGGTTGAGGTAACGGATCTGGGTCACCATGGATTGTTTTTCCACGGGCGCATCTTGGGCGCGAATATCTTTTTGCTGCTGCAACAGATCGCGCTGGTGGCGTAACTGGGAGAGAATATGCTCCTGCGTGGGGCCTGATGAGGATGTGGCTTCCAGATCTATGGTGAACAGAACATCACCTTTTTTAACGTGTTGACCTTCCATGGCGTTTTGTTGGGCAATGGTGCCAGTTGTATTGGCGTTAACGGTAATAAGACCCGAAGGGGGAACCATTAAGCCGGTAGCGTGCACACGCCGGGTATAAACACCCCAGATAGTGTAGAGAATGGCCAGTACCACAAGGGCGAGCGTGAACCATGCCGCAATCCGGATAGAAAGCGGTTGAGAGGCCTGAACCTGCCCAAGCCATGATTGGCGCCGTGCTTCCAGAACCTCACGCCTAAAAAGGTCCGAACTCATGCAGGCTTTTTTGAAGAGTGCAAGGTTTTACCACTTTAAGTATTTTTGCAAAATAACCAGGCGGCTTTTTGCAAACCGCCTGGAAATTTCTGAAATTAAACTTTCAGAACGTCACCCAGAAGGGAGGTCACGCCATTGGTCGTGGCGTCCAGACCCGTCAGCAGGCCGTCAGCAATCGTGGTTACGCCGCTTGTTACAGCAGGAACCAGAGCATTAACCGTGCTGTTCACGCCGCCAAGGATGGTGGCCAGACCAACATCCAGACCAGCCAGTGTGTCTGTCAGTGTGGTGCCCAGAGCATCGCCCAGCGTGCCGCCAGCAACCATAACGATTTCGGAATCGTTCAGAGTTTTCATAGGTTTTCACCTTCGACTAAGAAAGTTGTGCCATTGCGGCAGACCTATATTCTGGCAAAATATATTTTCTGACAATAGTATAGTAAAGTAACAAATAAAAGAATACCTAACAAATTAATTAAATAAACCAATGTATATTATATGTTGTGTATTTATTTTGTTCATTAATGCTTATCAAAAATAAATAATCAAATCAGGTATGTAATTTTTGCATTCATAGGCATGCTTCAAAACCTCTTACGTTTTGGCATGTTTTCATGAAATTATATGGTGATTCTCAAATGTCAGATTCAAATACTATAGAAATTACCTCATCAAATCAGGATGTATCTCTTTCGGGTGCATCCGGACTGACAGGTTCCAATTATTATGAAATCAGCAATCCATATGATTACCATTTCACATTAGATCTTTCTAATTTTGGATCTGATTTATTCGCACTCTATGATTCAACAAATAAAGTAACAATTATCAGTACAAATCTTAACGCAGGCATTGGTTATAGCAACCAAGACTTGTACGTTGTGATCCCAGATACAGCTACAGTTATTAATCCTCTAGGTATCGAACCTAGTTTGGATGGTAAGGAAACACCTAAAACTATTTCAACAGATGGAACGTATAGCGATACATTTTCATGTTTTTTAAAAGATTCTTTAATAAAAACACAAAATGGATATATGCCGGTGCAGGATATTGCTCCCGGTGAAAAGGTTTCTGTTTTTATTGATGGTACAGAAGAACAAAAAGAAGTGGTATGGGCAGGAACAGCACATATTGTTGTCAATGCCAATTTGCCAGAAGATCAAGCTGGATGCCCTATACGGATTCTAAAAAATTCTATTGCAGAAAACGTACCTTTTAAAGATATGTTGATAACACCCGAACACTGTCTGTTTGTGGAAGGAAAGTTTGTTCCTGCACGTATGTTGGTAAATGGTCGTTCCATTTATTATGATACCACCATGACATCTTATGATTACTATCATATTGAAACGGAAAAACATTCAGTCATTATGGCAGATGGAATGCTGACTGAAAGCTATCTGGATACAGGAAACCGTCGTAACTTCCGGCAGGCGGGCAAAGTTATCAGAATTGGTGGAAAGCAGAAAAACTGGGAGGAACATGCCGCTGCACCATTGGGTGTTCAGCGTGATTTTGTTGAACCAATTTTCCAAAAATTGGAAGAAAAAGCAAAAGGTCTGGGAATCGAGGGCCGCGCAGAACCAAAAGTTCTTATTGAAGACCCGGACCTCAAGTTAATTACCAACAGTGGGGCAACTATTTATCCATTCAAAAAATCCGAGAATATTTACAGCTTCATGCTTCCCGCAGGGGTGGAGAGTGTGCGCGTGGTATCTCGTTCCAGCCGCCCTTGTGATTCTATCGGACCGTTTGTGGATGATCGTCGTCAAATGGGTGTTGCTGTTGGCAAAATCCATTTTGGCTCTATCCGGGTGTCGCAGCAGGTTCAGGAGCATCTGGTGCCATCCAAGCCAGAAGGGTGGCATGATATGGGCTGGCAAGATTGCGCATGGACAGACGGCAATGCCTTGTTGCCACTGCACAACATCGTAACAAGCAAAATGGGTATTCTTAGCTTGGAAGTCCGAGCAGCTGGCCCATATGTTGTACAGGCCGACCAACAGGAATATGCTGTGTTGTCAGCATAGTTTCTGCTGTCAGGGGCTACGGAATAGAAAAAGCCCCAACATCTTTTTACAGATGTTGGGGCTCATAATAAAATCCCATTAGAAAATGGGTAGCTTTTTAAGCTTCCAGACCACCATCAACCGGAATGGCTGCACCCGTAATGTATTCAGCCTGCGGGCTGGCAAGGAAGGCAACAGTAGAAGCAATATCTGCTACGGTGCCATAAGCACCGGTTGCGACAAAACTGCTGATCAGTTTTGCAACTTCGCCTTCAGCCGGGTTCATGTCCGTATCAATCGGGCCGGGTTCCACCACGTTGGCCGTAATGCCTTTTGGCCCCAAATCCCGCGCAACGCCTTTGGCAAAGCCGCGGAGTGCCGCTTTGGTGGTGGCGTAAAGGGAAATGCCGGGGAAAGGCGCACGCGCACCAAAGGCAGAACCGATAAAGATAAGGCGCCCACCTTTTTGCATGTGCTTTGTGGCTTCTGCTGTTTCAATCATAACAGCGCGCACGTTCAGGTTGAGAACTTTTTCAATATCTTCAACGCTGGTTTCGTTAATTGGGCCATAAGGAAACATGCCCGCATTGCACACCAGCGCATCAATCCGGCCAAAATCTGCAATGGTTTTGGCAATAACGGCCTTGTTGCCTTCTACCGTGGCACCATTGGCTTTGATTGTAACGGCCTTACGGCCAAGTGCGCGCACTTTCTGGGCAACCTTTTCGGCAGCCTCTGCACTGTTGGCGTAAGACAGGGCAATGTCGTAGCCATCTTTTGCCAGAGCCTCAACAATAGCGGCACCAATGCCTCGGCTTCCGCCGGTTACAAGCGCAACACGGTTGCTCATAGTCTTTAACCTTTCTTCTATTTTGCGTGGGCGGGGCAGAGTTTAGGCGGCGTTCAGGCCCAGCATCAGCCGGATATTCTGCAACGCAGCGCCAGATGCCCCTTTGCCCAGATTATCCAAACGGGCGGTAAGCAGTGCCTGTCGGTTCTGGGTATTGGCATGCACGCGCAGTTCCATTCTGTCGCTTCCCGCAAGGGCTTCGGCAGAAAGTTTTGGCTCTGCGGCCAGCACACGTACATGGTCTTGCCCTGCGTAGCGTTTTTCCAGAATGTTGTGCAGGTCTTCCCCGCTCACGTTTCCGTTCAGATCATCCAAATGCAGCGGGATGGACACAATCATGCCGCGCGCAAAATGCCCAACAGAAGGCACAAAAACCGGCCTGCGCTTAAGCCCCGCATGTTGATGAATTTCGGGCACGTGCTTGTGCTCAAGCTTCAGGCCATACAGCTCAAATGCAGGGCCACCATCGCGCTCATGCGCTTCTATCATGCTGCGGCCACCGCCGGAGTATCCGCTAATAGCGTTAATACACACCGGGTAGCGCGCATCCATCACACCGGCATCCACCAACGGGCGCAACAGGGCAATGGCACCTGTGGGGTAACAGCCGGGGTTGGCTACGCGGGGGGCAATGGCAATAGCCTCAGCCTGTCCAACTTCCAGTTCGGGAAAGCCATAAACCCAACCGGGTGCTGTGCGGAAAGCCGTGCTGGCATCCAGAATGCGGGGTGCGGCATCGCCTAGGCCTGCGGCCATTTCAACAGCCTCGCGGGAGGCATCATCAGGCAGGCACAGCACAACCAGATCGGCCGCCTGCATGGCTTCCTTACGGGCGGCTGGGTCCTTGCGGTGTGCGTGTTCTACGGAATGGAGCGTGACAGGCAAAGGGGCAAGGCGTTCGCGAATTTCAAGCCCTGTTGTGCCGGCTTCACCATCAATAAAGACTACGGGTTTCTGTGTCATGCCTTACCTCATTCTGGTTCTGGCGGCAGATTAGGCTTTCTGGGTGCTGCCGCATAGACGGCACGGCTGTTTATGGCAAAATGCCATTATATCTTTTTGCACCGGGTAGCGGTGTATGTATGCAAACCAAAGGCAGAAACAAGCATGACCACTTCCCCCGCATCCCGCCAACCAACAAAAAGCGCACAACAGGGCAATAGCCCGCAAGCAGCATACGAATTGCAACGTCTGCTCGCCCTTATGGCCCGTTTGCGAGACCCCAAGGAGGGTTGCCCATGGGACAGAGAGCAAACGCATGAAACCATAGCACCCTACGCCATTGAAGAAGCGTATGAAGTGCTGGATGCCATCCAGAAAAAAGATTGGAATGCGTTTCCCGATGAATTGGGAGACCTGCTGCTACAGGTTGTATATCAAGCCCAGCTTGCGCAGGAAGAGGGGCGGTTTGATTTTGCAACCGTAGCCCGCATGATTACGGAAAAGATGATCCGCCGCCACCCCCATGTGGTGTTTGGAGCCGATGTGCTGGAAGACCATGCCGTAGCGGATACGCCGCAACCAAAGCAGGACATTCCCGGCCAATGGGAGACGTTGAAGGCGCAGGAACGGCAACGTAGTGCCGGGCAAACTGGTAAAGGGGCAGCTATACCGGGTGCCTTGGCGGGAGTGCCGCCAGCATTGCCTGCATTATTACGTGCCTCCAAACTGGCTGCGCGGGCTGCACGTGTGGGGTTTGACTGGCCAGATATTTCTGGCGTGGTGGCCAAGGTTCATGAAGAGATTGAAGAGTTTTCTGTTGAACTGGAAGCCGGTAATCGTGAGCGCATGCAGGATGAACTGGGCGATGTTCTGTTTTCTATTGCCAGTCTGGCACGAAGGCTGAAGCTGGACCCGGAAGCCTGCTTGCGCCAGGCATGTGACAAATTCACTCGCAGGTTTGAAGGTGTGGAGGCTGTTCTGGCGGAACAGGGACTTTCCATGCAAGACCAAAGCGTGGAAATGCTTGATGGTATTTGGAAGGATGTCAAAAAAGCAGAAAGTAAAAAGTAACGCCAGCAGAGGCAGGTTTGGCATATTTATAAAGTAGGGCAGGCTGCTATGGCCTGCCCATGTATGAAGGATATTAGTCTGTCAGGCTTTGGCCCTTTTTTGTAAGGTCGCTGCACAGCTTTACGCGCTTGGAAAGCTCAAGCGTGGCAATATCAAAGGGTTTGGATGTGCTGTTTTGTAGCAACCCTTGCCCCCCTAAAGAATATCCCTGATCGTTCCGCACATCGGAGCGTTTGGAAAGATTGCGGGCCACACTGCGTGGTGTTGTGCCAGAGGCATAATTCTTATGCACGCAATAGGAAAGCAGCCCCGCCACGTTGCCGGTGCTTGCGTTTTCTATTGATGGCAGGCCACCTTCCCCCAAAACGCCGGGGGTGGCTGTGGTAGAGGTGCCCGAAACATTCCCCACAACCTGTGCGCCATTTGTAGGAGCAGAAGCCGGATGGGCCGGATCTGTTACCGGAAGGGCATCTGCAGGAGTGGTCGGAAATGTGGTGCCTGCTGGAAGATGGGAAGGTGTGGTCTGTGCGTGTGCCATACTTGCGGCACTGAGCCCCAGAATACAGCTTGCAGCCATTATTGTTTTTTTGGTGGAGAACATTTAGATAGCCCTTTCAAAATTTTCCATACAACAGGTCTTATTCAAAAAAGTGCCGCTATCTTTTGTAATAAAAGCGCAATAGCGGGTTCTGCCTACTAGAATGCGCCAGAGTGGGAAAAGTTCTTTTCTACTGTAATTGGTCAGATCTTGCTGCGCTGTTGTTGTAAAATAGTTTTTGAAAATCTTGTTTTACAAAAAGGAAAGGCCCGGCAGAACCGGGCCTTTTTGAAACATATAAATATTTTGTGAAGCCGAGCCTTAGGCCTTGGGGGCTTCTGGCTGTGTGCCCTGCGCCAGATATTCCATCAGGCGGCGAGAAAAGGCATTTACATCCTTGGGAGTGTCACCATTCTGAATGCTGGCAACATCCAGCAGAATATGGGCCAAGGCATCCACTTTTTCACCAGCTTTTACCTTTTGTGCCAGCGTATGCACGATAGGATGTGCCGGGTTGAGTTCCAGAATGGGTGCCGCTTCTGGCATGTTCTGCCCGCTGCGTTGCAGCAGTTTGCGCAGTTGCAGATCCGGCCCACCTTCTGGCGCACTCAGCACCATTGCGCTGGAAACCAGACGATCTGTGGCGCATATGTCTGAAACATCTTCGCCCAGTGCTTCTTTCAGGGCTGGAATCAGGGCTTCCATGTCTGCCTTTTCGGCAGATGTTTCTTCTGGCGCACCAAATTTTTCCAGATCAGTCATACCCTGTGCCACGTTGCGCAGGGCTTTGCCCTCATACGTGCCCAGACGTTCTGGCCAGAAGGAATCAACCGGGTCAGACAGCAGCAACACTTCCACACTGCGTGCCTTGAAGCCTTCAATCTGCGGAGATGCCGCCAGCACTTCTGCGCTATCACCCGTTACATAGTAAATGGCATCCTGTTCCGGCTTCATGCGGCTGATGTAGTCATCCAGAGAGGTCAGACCATCTACAGCGCTGGAGCGGAAGCGGCTGAGTGCGGCAACTTCCGTGCGGTACGCTGGGTCATCCCACATGCCTTCTTTCAACACCGGGCCAAAATTTTCCCAAAACGCAGCGTAGCTTTCGGCATCCTTGGCGCGGGTTTTCAGCTCACCCATCACCTTGCTGGTGACAGCCTTGCGAATGCGCGCGAGCACAGGGGTAGCCTGCAACATTTCGCGCGAAACGTTAAGCGGCAGGTCTTCCGTATCTACAACGCCCTGCACAAAGCGCAGCCACGGCGGCAGAATTTCGGCTTCATCAGTAATAAACATGCGGCGCACATGCAGGCGCAGCTTGCTTTCGCGCGTTTGTTCCGCAAATTCAAAAGGTCGCATGGAAGGGATAAACAGCAGGGCTGCAAATTCAATGGTGCCTTCTGCGCGCCAGTGCAGGGTATCCCACGGTTTATCGAAGTTGTGGGTCAGGTGTCGGTAGAATTCTTCAAGCTGTTCTTCTGTAATTTCACTTTTGGGTTTTAGCCAAAGTGCTTTACCTTCATTGGCGGTTTCTTCCTTACCGTCATGCAGGATTGTAACTGGCCATGCAATGTTGTCCGACCATTTGCGAATAATGGTTTGCAGGCGGGTGGGGTCCAGAAACTCTTCAGCATCAGATTTGATGTGCAGGGTGATATCTGTGCCCGGCTTATCACGCGTGGCGGGTTCTAGCGTGTAAGATCCACGTCCATCGGAAGTCCAGCGCCATGCTTCATCAGAACCCGCGCGGCGGGACACAACATCCACTTTATCTGCCACCATGAAGGCCGCATAAAAGCCCACACCGAACTGACCGATCAGGCTGGGGCGATCTTCCGGTTTGGCGTTTTCAAGCTGCTGGCCAAAGGCGCGGGTGCCAGAACGTGCAATGGTGCCAAGGTTGTTAATAAGTTCTTCCTTGGTCATGCCCGAACCATCATCGGTAATGGTCAGCAGGCGTCCGTCTTTATCCGGGTTGATATGAATTTTGGCATCTTCTGGCAGGGCACGAGCGCCATCTGTCAGGGCTTCAAATCGTCTGCGGTCTGTGGCATCTGCTGCGTTGGCCACAAGTTCACGCAGGAAGATTTCTCTTTCAGAATAAAGAGAGTGGACAACCAGATCCAGCATCCGCCCAACTTCTGCACTAAACTCCCGCGTTTCGGCATTGGGTGTGGTGTTCTGGGTTGTTTCTGTCATGTTCACGTCCTGTAATGCATTGTTTGCTTTTATGTGATTATCAGATGTGGTGGTTGCGCTGCGTTTTCAATATCCACTCCGTTAGATAATACGCATGCTTCTTTTCTATAAACCGTGGGAAGCGGGAAAGAGTTTCAGAAACTTTTCCGTAAGCGTGGCCAGCGCGTTGGAAAGCGGTGCAAAGCCTGCGTGGCAGATATGGGTTTCTTCATCCATGTACAAACTTCTGCGCATTTCAATTTGCAGGGCATGCAGGTTTTGCAGCGGCCTGCCATAATGGCGGGTGATATATCCACCAGCGTAAGGTTGGTTGCGCGTGGTGCGGAAGCCCAGGCTCTGTAAGGTCTGTTCGGCTGTGCCAATTGGCGGGGCAGGGGGGTTTGGCGGCGGCCTGCCATAATGGCGGGTGATATATCCACCAGCGTAAGGTTGGTTGCGCGTGGTGCGGAAGCCCAGGCTCTGTAAGGTCTGTTCGGCTGTGCTGATAATATCTGGGTGGCATGTGGTGCCGTGGGCATCGCCCAGCACAAAGTCCGGGCTTGCCGCTTCAGGCACATCGGGCATGGAGTGTAAGTCTAGCAGCAGGCAGGTGCCGTGTTTTGCGCGTGTTTTGTCCAGCATATCGGCCAGCATGGCATGGTAAGGCATCCAGTAATGGCGGATGCGCAGGGCGGCTTCCATAAAAGGCAGGCGATGCCGGTAAATAGGTTTTCTGTTGCCAACAATACGTGGAATGGAGCCAAGACCGGCAAGACCACGTTCTGTAGGGCGTACAAAAGCAGGAATGGGGCCATGGAACATGCGCGTATCCAGATCCCACGCGCCACGGTTTACATCGCAAAATACGCGGGGGAAGGTGGCATGTAGCAAGGCTGGCCCTAAGGCATGTGCCTGCTCTGCCAAAAGGTGAATATGACTATCCTCCCCACTGCGTAAGACAGAAAGAGGCTGGCGGGAGTTTTGCACAAAGGCTTCTGGGTAAAACTGCCCGGAATGAGGGGAGGCCAGCACAATTGGCGCACCCACGCTACCTTGCACCACAAACGGAGCAGGCGCGATGGCCCGGCTTGTCTGATCTGGCAAGTCTGCCTCTGATGTGTTTTCCAGCAAACGTGCCAAATGGCGTGGCAGCAGGGAATGGGCAAGGTTTTTCATGTTGCTGGTATTCTAAGGGGTTGCGTTTGCCACGCAAGAAGGATAAAAGGCGGCCCACGGTTACGGATGGGCGCATAGCTCAGCGGTAGAGCACTATCTTGACATGGTAGGGGTCACAGGTTCAATCCCTGTTGCGCCCACCATCCCTAACCAGAAGTTTTCTGCGGATTTTTCGAAAATTTAGAAAATATCTTCAATCCAAATCGGTACATGATAAACCGCTTTTACACGCACTATTTTACGGTGTGTGGTTATGAAGTGGTTACTAGTTTTTATGGATGCGGAATGATGCGCGGGCCATCCCGCCACCATTTGATAATATCCTCCCGATAAACTGGCGGCATGAGTTTGGCATATATCGTCACGGTATTGATGCTGCACCAGTCTCCATCTGATTTCAGCAGCAGAAGATTCTTGTGTACGCAGTAATGCCATGATGCCCATGTGTGGCGCAGGTCATGAGGTGTGAACTCTGGCACGAAAGCCTGCTTTGCCTTTTTCCGCCATCTTGGAACCCATTCCCAAATTCGGCCTGATAACCCGGCGCGGTGGCAAGCGCCCGCTCATCCGCTTTTAATCTGGCCTCCGTACTGGCGCCCGGAATCGTAGCGTTCCCCGTTATGATGTCATGCACGGTTTTCTTCTCTGGCCTAAATACATAGCTGTCACACCATTTTATAGATGATAGCCAACGGATTACGGCCGGGCATAAATCAACATGCCTCTGGCGACCTTGCTTTTGCCAGACAACAGCACGCGCCCCGTGCAGGTTGATATCCTTTCACTGGAGATCCAACGCCTCTGATAGTCGGCATCCAGTTCCCAGCAGAAATACAAATAAAGGCTGCAAATGGGGAGCTGCGTGTTGGACAAGTGCCGTTGCCTGCTCGGGCAACAGGAAGCGCTTAATGGTGATTAGTGCAAGGGCCGGTAGATCACATCAGCCTTGTATTGCCCCAAACTCTAGAATTGCCAGCAACAGCGTTCTGATTGCCTGCTTCTTTGTGGATGGAGATGCGCTTTCTTCAGCCTTTAATATTTTGGCATATGTCCCTCGAAGTGAGGCGTTATTGGTACTGGAAAGCTTGGTCTCTCCAAAGTATTTCACGAGCCTATCTACATAACGCCCTGTTGCTGCGGAACATGGCGTATCCTTCGTATATGCCGTGGCCGCATCGGCAAAGGTTATGACAGCGCGGGTTCCATAGAGTTTTTCTTGCCAGAACTCCGCTTCTCTTTTTGTCCGATATTCTTCTGCGAGGCGGCGATTTGCTATGCCCGTACTTTCCAGTATTCGCTTACCCCCACTCGTCCCCTTGATAAAAAAATTTTTCGTGTGGGAGAACGTGACGAGTTTGATGGATATTTCATACTCTCGATAAGTCTTTGGTAATCATCGGGGAAGAAAACAAACTTCTTTCCCCATCGTCTATGCGTAGGGCCACCATTATACTCTAGATGCTCCAGAAGGCGCGTCAGAACATCTTTTGTGGTCATAAGATCAGGCAGCGTCTCACCCATTCCTACCCTCCTTTAATGGCGGATTAGCAACGCCACAAACAATCATACTGATTGCATCTTCATTGGTGAAAGCGCCACCTTTCCAACAGTATAGGGTGTTCTTTGCCATTCGCATGCGTTCGGCTGGGATGTTGTGTGGCACGATATGGGATTTTGTGGCTGCGTCTGCTGCTGGGAGGGTGGCAATTATCATCTTTCGAACAACACCTTTCATTGCCGCGATATTTTTCTTGGTGGGTCTTATGCATGCACACCTCATCAAGGTTATGGCATGCAATAGGATCACCGAGCAGGCATGGCTCATTCCAAGCAGCAGCAAGAAAGAGCCGCCTCAATGCGTGCGTCAGTCATTCCCCGCCCTTCATAGCGGCACGTAAGGTTGGTGCGTCTCCAAGCATTCCTTCAGGCATTTCATATACTCCCCAACCGAATTCTTTTCTGTATTCAACTCCTACTTTCATATCTGCCAACCACTCCAACCGCCGCGTATCAGCCGCACACTCTGCCTGGGCGCGCTCCTCGACTTCTTGGATGTATTTGTTAGCAATGGCGATGCACTCATCTATATCTGTATGCTTATTGAATATGGCGCATGCCAGAGCGGATACCTATTTCTTGCGTTCAGTCATGCTAGCCCCCCATACCACTTCCCCCCCTTGATGCTCTTTGCTTTCGGCAAGCCAATCTTCATTCGTAAACTTCCATCTATCCCAAGGGCCTCTGCGGGATGCATATTTCATGCCGCAGTTCCTAGGTTGCGGATGGCAGCGGCCAATGCATGTCCAGCAGCGTTAAAGTGCCAAACTGTCTCGCCTGTCTCCAAATCTTCAAAATTATTTGTGTCTTCGACAACTTCTCTAGTCATGAGCCCATTCTTTTCTAGAAGGATCATGTCATCGGCATCGGTTCTGTTGCACTCATCAAGAGCGTACCAAACACGCAAAGCAGTTTGAATAACTGGTATCGAATATTTCCCTGCCAGCATTTCGTTTATCTGTGGGAGGGGAGGGGCGCAGGCCCATGATATTGCATATCTGCAAGGCTAGCTTGTTTGTATGTGTGAATGGCGGAGCGGATGAAGATATTGCGCGCGCCATCCTGAGCAAAAAGCCGCCAGGTTGTGGTTATACCGGCACCAGCAGCGTGACCGTGACCGACCTAAACAGTGGCTACACTACAGAGCCAAGCTATACGGTGCAGTTTGCGCGCGCCACGCCCACGCCAGTTTACATTGCTGTAAATCTTAAAAGAGGTTTTTCTGTTCCTTCAACGGCAACGGGAGATGTGCAGGCGGCCATCATTTCCGCTTTCAATGGTCGGGATGGTGGCACGCGGGCGCGTATTGCCAGTTTGCTTTTTGCCAGCCGGTATTATGCACCAATAGCGGCCTTGGGCTCATGGGTGCAGATTGTTGAAATCACCAAAGGTATAGCGGCCAATCAAGCCGGGTTTACACTGAAAATGCAGGCCGATCAGATTCCCACCATAGAAGCGGCGAACATTACTGTCGCAATCGCGTGACATGCAAAACGTCCAGAAAACAATACTGTCTCAGTATTCATCATCGCCAACCATTGGCTCTTTGATTGAAGGCTGGAATCAGGCGCTAGATCCGTCCACCTTGATAGACGCGTGGTACGCAGATGTCTGGGATTTGGATACTGCCCAAGGGTATGGGCTGGATGTATGGGGCCGTATTGTTGGCGTCAGCCGCGTTCTCAAGGTCACATCCAGTAAATACTTCGGGTTTTCCGAAGCGAATGATCTGACAGAGGAAGGGTTTAACAGCGCTCCTTTCTTCGCGGGAAATGCAGCGACAGACAATTACAGCTTGTCTGATGATGGATATCGCCAGCTCATAAAAGCCAAGGCACTCGCTAACATCACTGACGGCTCGGTCTTCTCAATCAACAAGATTCTAACAACGCTCTTTGTGGGGCAGGGGGATGCCTATGTGCAGGACAACGGCAATATGAGCATGACTTACGTGTTCAATTTTGTGCCGACCGACGTGCAGGTTTCAATCATCGAAAATTCTGGCGTGCTGCCACGACCTGCAGGCGTTGCAATCTCCTATTCAATAAAAAGTTCTTCCTGATGAAACAGTCTGATGATCTGGGGCTTTTTAACGCCCTTATTGCGGCAGCAGCGGCATCTGGAAACGTATCAACTGTTCCAGACACGCAAGCCACAGCAGGAGATGGCAGCGCCAGTATTGCGTTAGGGTTCCCCCCAGAGACCTTTATTGACCGTGCGGCTGGCGGCTCGCCTCCTCGTGGTGCAGACATGAACGGGTTTCTGAATCGCCTATCTCGCGCCGTTCAGGTTTTGCAGGCGGGTTACGTTGGCCCTTTCAATACTACCTTTGCGCAGGCCATCGGCGGGTATCCTGCTGGCGCTATCGTGTCAGGATCTACCCCTGGTTCCTTCTGGGTTTCTACGGCAGATAGCAACGTCACAACGCCTGGGGCTAGTGGGGCGACTTGGAATGTTTTGTTTGATGGGTAACTGACTGATGCAATCGCCGTTTTTACATATGTGAAGAAGGCGGGCGATACCTCTACGGGTGACCAACTTGTTACAAATATAAATCCTTCGACCACAACGGGCGCGTTTAATGCCAGCCCGCATTTCGGTTGCGTGATTTCTGGCCGTAATTGCGAATTCGGTATGTGTGTACAGGAGAATGTTGGTACAGCGACAGCGGGGGCGTTACGTTTAATATTCCCCGGCACAAGTGGGGCTTCTCAATTTATTTGGCTGTTCAATCAATCGGATCGAGTTACTTCTGGGGCAAATACGTTTGTTTTTTTGTCAGACATTCAGGCTTATTTCGCCGCAGCTTCGGGTTCATCAAATGCCTCTGTAACCAATTTACAAGGGGTTGACTGGACAGAAAATAATCCTGATGCATATGTGCAGGTGACGGCAGGCGGGGTTTCGTTTGCCGTCCCAACTCTAAATATGGTCAGTGCAGCCATTAGCTCGGAAGTTACGGCCCGCACCAATGCTGATAATACTCTGCAAGCAAATATTACGACAGTTGAAAGTAAGTTGCCGCTTCCAGAAGGAATGCTCTGTCAGGTATTTTCTGAGGCAATTCCAAATCCCTGCCCAGCAGAGGGATGGCTAGTTAACATCCCTACAGGATGGACTACCTATTCATTTGTGACAGCATGTGGCATCGGAACAAATGTCTATGCTGTGTCAAGCAAAGTCGAAAATGCCACACAAGCGCGCCTATGGGCGAAATATCCAACAAATGGGGCATGGGCTGCTGGGGGTGAGGTAACTGTCACATCGTATGGGTATTACGCATAATGCCCCCGCCAATCCCGTTCCCAATATGGCAGCCTGCTTGGGCGCAAACTATCGTAATACCGGAGCCTACAAACCTGCGGGCGAGGGGGCTCGTAGCGAGCATTATCCCTCTTTCATGGGCGCCTAAAAGTAGTGCGAAGAATTTTGATTTTTCCCTGAATGCATCTGAAATTCTTTGCTGCACGAACGATTACATATTTCATGTTTCAGCATCGGTTCTAACGGCACAAGGGCTCCCCACAGACCTATCTGTTTCATGGTGCAGTATTGTGGATGGTCTGACTTGCGTCTTGTTGGGTGGAGGTGAGCCGGGCACTACACAGACAGTCAATGTAGAAATAACAACGCAGCAAGGGCGTGTAATTTCTCAGGATGTTTTAATTGCTATTGTCAGCGGCGTGGCCAGCATTGCCAACCCAGTTACAGAATTCTCAGACAGAAATCCTGTAATTTCCAATGCATTGCGGCTTCCGGACAATTCCATTCTGGCCCTAGATCGCAGTCATACCAATCAGATTTCGTTAGATCGCCTGCTGTCAACTGATGGCACGCATTTAACATCTCCATCCGGCGCAGATCTTCTGAACCAGATTTTTCAGACCTGGACGGATGTTCTTTTTATAGCGTGAACATTTGTTCTAATTTTGTTTTTTTATGTTCTTGCGTGGTCACTGCTATCTCTGCTTTATCATCTCGGAAATGAAAAACATCATTCCAGATGTAAAATTCAAGATTTTTCCGAATAATGTCACATATTGGCACTCGGAATCCCATTTCAAAAATGGAGGCGTTCTTTTGGACGAACGTAAATAATGTCGGGAACGACCACGTCCTCTGGCACCCCTATTTCGTCTTTGCCACAGGCGAATGCTGTATCTGCTACGGATACACTTGTGGGTGTCGTTACATCATCAGGAACCACACAGGCCGAACAGGTTCCGATTTCTGTTTTGGCTCAGGGTATTTCAGAAACTATCGGTTTGTCGGATGCGGTAAGTTCGGCTCAGACAGCGGCAGCAACAGCCGCAGCGCAAGCAGAACAGGCAACCGAGAATGCAGCCAATGGTGTAAACGCAGCACGCGGCAAAGCGAATGGTGTGGCTGCTTTGGATGCAAGCGGCAATCTGGCACTGACAGACGGCACGGCTTTGCAATCTGCACTGGCTGTTACACCTGCCACACAGACGCAGCCAGCCACACTCAAACCACTTTTAACGCTGGACGAAAGCTCAAAAGTGCGGACATTATCAGGTGATATTGCGCTTTCTGAAATGGCTACGGCCATGCAGGATGATGATTACCTGACTGTTTTGGGCGCTGCTGTAGTAGCACGGCCTAGCGTTACGGGCACTATTCCTGCCGATTTCACTGTGAACGGGAATGTGTATGTCGCGCCTGCGTCCTACATCAGCAATCCTTCATCTCTGCCTGCTGGCCTGTCTGTAGATGCCGATACCGGAATTGTTCTGACAGACGGCAGCGTTTTCTTCCCTAACACAATCAATAATGTCGGCGTGCTTTGCGCCGTTTCGGAGTAATTTTACAATGGCTACAACTTACGGCGCACCTACGGGCCTTGATCTTTCTGCTTGTTCTGTAACTGCCACGGGCGGCACGACCAGCCAGACGCTTGCCGATCTGGGCAAAGTTGTTGGGGATAATGCGACTGCGGTTACCACGGCCGTTACCAATGCCACTGACGCCAATGCCACAGCAACACAGGCTTCTGCCGATGCAGCGGCTGCTACTGCCGCCGTGGGTAACGCAGTTTTAAAAACTGATATTGGTGTTGCCAACGGTGTTGCTGGTTTGTCTGCTGACAGCAATCTCGTCGCGGATTTCTCACACTTGAGGCAATTTCGGGTCATTTTGTAGAATTCAG
>NZ_CADO01000012.1 GCF_000285275.1 Acetobacter pasteurianus subsp. pasteurianus LMG 1262 = NBRC 106471 | reverse complement strand
AACTACAACCCTCACGTGCCACACTCAGAGCTTAACTGACGACACGCCGTAGAATATGGAGAGTGAGAGTTACAAAAAAAGCGGCCAATTTGGCCGCTTTTTTATTTAGTAAGGCTGCTGGCCTCAGGCAGTGCCGGGGCCAAACTCAGCATCATGGTCGATCAAGGGAATAGGGTAATCCCCCGTAAAGCAGGCATCGCAATAGCGGGCATCGCTTGCCTGACGGTCTTTGTAACCCATGGCGCGGTACAAGCCGTCTAGCGAAATAAAGGCAAGGCTATCCACGCCAATCAATTCCGCCATAGCTTTCAGATCATTCTGGGCCGCCAGCAGTTTGCTGCGTTCTGGCGTATCAATGCCATAGAAGCAGGAATGCCGAGTGGGCGGGGAAGAAATGCGCATATGCACTTCTGTTGCCCCCGCAGCCCGCACCATATCCACAATCTTGCGGGATGTGGTGCCGCGCACAATGGAATCATCCACCAGAATAACGCGTTTGCCGCTCAGAATTGGGCGATTGGGAGAGTGTTTCATCTTCACGCCCAAATGCCGGATCTGATCAGTGGGTTCGATAAAGGTGCGGCCCACGTAATGGTTGCGGATAATGCCGAGTTCAAAAGGAATGCCGCTGGCTTCGGCATAACCGATAGCTGAAGGCACGCCTGAATCGGGCACTGGCACCACGACATCGGCATCTACATGGCTTTCACGCGCCAGTTCGTGGCCGATCTGCTTACGCACTTCGTAAACAGGCAACCCTTCCAGAACGGAGTCTGGGCGAGCAAAGTAGATGTATTCAAACACGCAAAAACGCGGGTGCGTATCACCAAACGGGCGCAGGGAGCGGATACCGTTTTCATCAATCACAACCAGTTCGCCCGGTTCCACATCACGCACAAATTCTGCGCCGATAATGTCCAGACCACAGGTTTCTGATGCAAGAACCCATGAGGGCTGCTTACCATCTTCAGAAGGTAGCTTGCCAAGCACTAGTGGGCGCACACCCATAGGGTCACGCACACCAATCAGTGCCTCTTCAGACAGCACAACCAGTGAATACGCGCCGGTTACCCGTTTCAGCGCATCAATTAGTCGGTCTTCCACTGTTGCGTACAGGGAGATGGCAATCAGATGGATGAAAACTTCCGAATCCGTGGTGGACTGGAACAGGCAGCCACGGCGGATAAGTTCGCTCCGCAGGGTATCGGCATTGGTCAGGTTACCGTTATGGGCCACGGCCAAGCCGCCAAACGCAAATTCAGCAAACAGCGGCTGCACGTTGCGCAGCAGCGTGGCGCCTGTTGTGGCGTAGCGGTTATGACCAATGGCGCGTGTGCCTTTTAGCGTAGCCATAACGCGGGAATCTGCAAACACATCACTTACAAGGCCAAGGCCTCGGTGAGAGTGGAAGCGACGTTCCTGCGGGTCAAAACAGACAATACCGGCGGCTTCTTGCCCGCGGTGTTGTAGGGCGTGCAAACCCAGAGTGGTAAGGGGAGCAGCATCCTTAGCGTTCCAGATACCAAAGACAGCACATTCTTCGTGTGGATGATCATCATCCAGTGTCAGTGGATCAGGCAAGGAAGCAGACGGCGTGGGATGGGCGAGCATAAGCGTGCAGGGCCTCCGCAGAAGGTCAGAAACTGGCCGTATGGGATCACAAGGTGGCGTCATGACCTGTAGAAGGATTCCGCGCAACCCCTTTTGCGCTTAAATCCGGTAGATATGGCTGGATATGGGATGCGCCGAGCCGGATGTAAGGGGTAAGCCGGCTATCTTCTGTCAGGGCGGCCATGTCTTGGGGCTGTAGTAACCATTGTGCGGCCATAAACAGCACAACCACCAAAAACATCCCGCGCACAATTCCAAAAAGCAGGCCCAGTAACCGATCCAGCGCATCCAATGGGGTGGCTTTGACGATTCGGACAATGACAGCAGAAAGCACATAACCAGCGCACAATACCCCAAGCAGAAGCAGAGCAAAGGAGCCTATCTGTGCGCCTGTAGGGGAGGTGATAAAGCGCTGCACAAAAGGCAGAAAAGCTGCGTGAAAGCGCAGCGCCAGCACAATGGCAATGCCCCAGCTCACAAAGCCTAGCGCATGCTGGGTGAACCCTCGCCAAGCACCATGCAGGGCAGACAGGCCAATAATCAGCAGGGAAAGGGCATCTATGGCAGCCATGAGGCAGGCTTTATGCCAATGAATGAGCGACCTGTCATGCGCTTCTGTATTTTATGGCAGCTTGCTGGTGGTCACGCGCCAAGGGCGCATAACCTTGCCATTTCTTTTTTTTCGGTGCGGAGGTTGATTCAACTTCATCAACAGCTCGGCCACTTCCAGCCTGCGCAGCAGTTCTGTCCATACTTCGGCCGGATCAACATCCTGGCTTTCCCACAATTTGTGCAGGGTTTGCAGGAACAAAGTGCTTTCATGCACGATATCCTGCTGCCGGTTATCTATAAACGCGGCAGTACAGTTTGTGGCATGGAGCCCGACCTGCCGGCAGAGCCGCTTGAGCGCGGCACTAGCTGGAGGAGAGGCAGGTGGCGGTGAAGTAACCATAAGGTGAATGATGCGCTGCATCTTCACCCTTGGTCAATGGTATTAGATTGTGAAGTATTTTGCGTGCTTGTTTAGAATAACAAGTGCAGAGGTAGACTGTTCCGGATGGAGTTGATCTCCATCTGTTAAGGAAACCCCAATACGTTCAGCGTCCAGCAGGGCTAGAATGGGGTGCTGATCTTCCAGTCGTGGGCAGGCCGGATATCCGAAGGAATAGCGAGAGCCGCGATATCCCTGCTGAAGCAGTTTTTCCATATCCCGCGCATCTTCCCCGGCAAAGCCGAGTTCTGCCCGGATACGCTTGTGGGTGTATTCGGCCATGGCTTCGGCCATTTCAACGGAAAGACCGTGCAGATACAGATAATCCTGATATCGGTTTTCCTCAAACCAATCACGGGCAATATCAGAGGCTTTCTGGCCAACGGTTACAACCTGCAGGCCAATAACATCACGTTCCGGCTCTGAGATGTCGCGCACAAAGTCAGCAATACATTCACCATCCGCCTTGGGCTGGCGTGGTAGCGTAAAGCGGCAGGCTTCGGTTGTGCCGTCTTTTTCAAACAGCACCAGATTATTGCCATCTCCGGCGGCTTTCCAGTAGCCGTAAATAGCCTGCGGTTTGAGAATGTGTTCTTTGGCTGTCAGATCAAGCATCCGGCGCAGAATTGGACGGAGTTCTTGGCGCGCCCATACCAAGAAATCATCCAAAGAGCGGCCTTGTTTACGGAAGCCCCACTGGAACTGATAAAGCGCGCGTTCATTCAGGAATGGCAGAACGGCTTCTGGCGTAGCTTCCAAGACGCGGGAACCCCAGAATGGCGGAACCACGGGCGGTTCATCTGCTGTTAGGCGTTCACGCCGTGCACGGGCCGCAGCAACATCAACGGGGCCAAAGCCACGTGTTTCTGCTGTTTCTGGCGTGCGGGCATTGGTGCGTGTGGCTTTACCTTCGCGCCGTTTCTGGATGGCTGCCAGATAATCATCAAACTTCTTCTGGCTGATCTGGTCCATAAGCGTCAGACCATCAAAGGCATCACGCGCGTAGGCTACACGGCCTGTAGGCGCATAGGCGGCAACGCAATCTTCTTCCACATAGTTGCGGGTAAGTGCGGCACCACCCAACAGAACGGGTGTATCCAGCCCAGCGCGGGAGATTTCTTCCAAATTTTCGCGCATGATAACGGTGGACTTCACCAACAGGCCAGACATGCCAATGGCATCGGCCTTTTCCTTGCGCGCAGCGTCAATCATATCCTGCACAGGCACTTTGATGCCCAGATTAACAACGCGATACCCATTGTTGGTGAGAATGATATCCACAAGGTTCTTGCCGATATCGTGCACGTCACCTTTAACCGTAGCCAGCACGATTGTGCCGCGTTGCTGGCCATCTATCCGCTCCATATGCGGTTCCAGATAGGCCACAGCGGCTTTCATGGTTTCGGCAGATTGCAGTACGAATGGTAGCTGCATCTTGCCTGCACCAAACAGCTCCCCAACCACCTTCATGCCATCCAGCAGAACAGTGTTGATGATATCCAGCGGGGCCATGTTCTGCATGGCTTCTTCAAGGTCTGCTTCCAGCCCTTTTCTGTCGCCATCAACAATGCGGTCTTTCAGGCGTTCTTCTGCTGTTTCAGCCCGTTTGCGCTTCACCGCATCTGCGGCTTTACGATCTGCAAACATGGCCAGAAGCGTTTGCAGTGGATCGTAATCTTCTGTGCGGCGGTCAAAAATCAGGTCTTCCGCAACCTTCACTTCCTCAGGGGCAATCAGGTGCAGAGGACGGATTTTGGAAACATGCACAATGGCGGCTGTCATGCCCGCTTTAACGGCGTGGTCCAGATAGACCGAGTTCAGCACGGCACGTGCCGCAGGATTCAGCCCGAAGGAAATATTGGAGAGGCCGAGCACAATCTGAATATCCGGGAAGGCATCCCGAATCATTTTAATGCCCTCAAGGGTCCACTGCCCCAGTTTGCGGTCATCTTCCGCACCGGTGGCGATTGTGAAGGTGAGGGGGTCAATCATCAGGTCAGACTGTGGCAGACCGTATTTTTTGCAGGCAAAGTCTACAAGGCGGCTGGCAATACGCAGCTTGTCTTCCGGCTTGCGGGCCATGCCCTCTTCATCAATGGTCAGGGCAACAACAGCGGCGCCAAACTTGCGGGCCAGCTCCATGCGGTCTGATGCAGGGCCTTCGCCATCTTCAAAGTTGATGGAGTTGATGATGGGTTTGCCGCCGTGTAGCTTGAGGGCTGCCTCAATAACCGGCGTTTCGGTGGAATCAATTACCAGTGGTGCATTTACGGATGAGGTGAAGCGCTTGATCACTTCATCCATTTCTGCACGTTCGTTACGGCCTACAAAAGCTGTGCAGATATCCAGCGCGTTGGAGCCTTCACGGATCTGCTCACGCCCAACGGTTACGCAACCATCCCAGTCATGCGCTTCCTGGAGTTCACGCCATTTTTTGGAGCCGTTGGCATTGCAACGTTCCCCAATGGAGAAATAGGCGTTTTCCTGCCGGAGGGGCACCTGAGAATAAAGGCTGGCAACAGAAGGCACCCATACGGATGTGCGCGGCACAGGGGCAGGGCGTAGGCGGCCAGTGCCTTCTGCACGGCGGCGCAACATGGCATCCAATGCTTCTGTATGTGGGGTGGAGGTGCCACAGCAGCCCCCAATCAGGTTCAGGCCATCCTCTGTAATAAAGCGCTCAACCCATGTGGCCATTTCTGCGGGTGTAAGAGGGTAATGGGTCTGGCCGTTCACCAGTTCTGGTAAACCCGCATTGGGCTGCACGGAAATGAGTCGCGGCCAGTTTTCAGACAGCCATTTCACGTGTTCGGCCATTTCCTGTGGGCCGGTTGCGCAGTTCAGGCCCATCAGATCCACATCAAGGCTATGAATGACTGTGGCTGCCGCAGCAATGTCCGGCCCAACCAGCAAGGTGCCTGTGGTTTCTACCGTGACCTGCACAAAAATCGGGGTTGTGGTGCCCAGTTCTTTCCGTGCAATCTTTACGCCGTTTACAGCTGCCTTGATCTGAAGTGTGTCTTGGCAGGTTTCAATCAGGATTGCGTCTACGCCGCCTTCAATCAGGCCACGGGCTTGTTCTGCCAGAGCGGCTTCAAGGCTATCGTAATCAATATTGCCCAGAGAGGGCAGCTTGGTGCCGGGGCCCATGGAGCCCAGAACATAGCGGGTGCGGCCATCGGCAAAGCTTTCTGCAGCTTCGTGCGCCAATATGGCGGAGTTCTTGTTGATTTCCCGTGCTTTGTCTGTCAGACCAAATTCACCCAGTGTGATGGGAGAGCCACCAAACGTATTGGTTTCCACCATGTCTGCGCCGGCTTCAAAATAACCGCGGTGGATTTCACGGATAAGTTCCGGGCGTGAGAGCGTGAGAATCTCGGTGCAGTTTTCCTGCCCCCAGTAATCACGCTGGACATCCAGATCCAGCATCTGGATACGTGAGCCCATGCCTCCATCACAAAGCAGAACCTGATCACGGAGGGCATCAAGAAGGGGCAGACGAGAAGACATGGCGACCATAAAATATAAAAGGAAAGGGAAGGGTGCTTTCCCAACACCGCAAAGCACAAGGCTTCACGTTATTCCAGAGAGCAGCCCGTATGTCCACTAGCCTTATAGAGCAGAGCGTAAAGCCTAGAGATGGGCGGATCATGCTTCATGTTTGTATATCGGTGCCAGACAAGAAGTCTGATGACCATGAAGATGCGCTTTTATTTGTTAATACAGAAATAACGCAAGAACAGAATGCAGGGTGGTGCCATATTTGGCGTTGGAATGGAGAGGTGGGGCAGCATGCCGCGCATTGTGTGTGCTGTACCGGGCAAGGCAGCTTATCGGCCTTTTTGCTGGCGCGTGCTCAGGAAAGCGTTTTAGGGCGCTGTGCACCTTACCAATCTGTGTGGGTTGTATGCCGCAAAAATGAAGCAGAACGTGTGCAGAAACGATTGCAGAAAGAAGGATTTTTAAATTCTTTTTATAAATTTGTCGCTTAAAGCCAGTTTTCTGCCTTTATTACTACTCAGTTTTCTTTACATATTTTGCAATAACCTACACAGAAAAACTTGGAGACTGTGTCTTCTCCTGTCATAACGGCGCATGTGCCGGGCAGGAACGTATCTGCTGTATTTGTGCGGTACGCTGTATTGTTAAGTTGGTTTAACCAAAAGGGTTGTGCGTGGACCAGACTGATCATGTGCCGGAACAGGCCGGTTCTCCTTCAGATACAGATCGCGGTCAGGGAGCTCCCGTTTCTGCGCCTGTTATCCGGTTAAAAGCTGTTGTTGCAGCGGCCAAATATCATGGTCTGGAACTGGATATCCGTGATTTTGCAGCGGAACCGGGAGAAGATACGCCATCCCCCGCAACATTGGTGCGCTGGTTGGAAGAACAGGGCGCAGTCGCAAAGGCTGTGCGGATTAAGTGGCGTTATCTTGTCAAGATGGCCAACTCCCCGCCGATTGTTCTGATGTTCCGCGATGGTTCTGCCGCGCTGATGGTGAATGCGACACCAGATCGTGGGGTCGTATGGCTGCAGGATCCGCTTAAAGGCGCGGCTGTGGCTGCTGTGCCTGTAGATGAGTTGCGTCTGTCTCAGATATGGACAGGCGATATTCTTCTTATCAAACGGCGCAAAGGGGAAACAGAAGCTGATGCGCCGATCAGTCTTGGCTGGTTGGCCAATATGGTGCTGCGTGAAAAACGCTCTTTGCGCGATATTGGTATTGCATCCATGACACTAAGTGTTCTGCAGATTTTTCCGCCGCTTATTGTTATGCAGGTTATCGATAAAGTGGTGAATTACCATTCCATGTCGACGCTTGTGTCAATTTCTGGGCTGCTATTTATATTTTCACTTTACGAAGTGCTTATCAGCTATGGGCGGCGTGAGTTGTCTATGGTGCTGACAACACGCATTGATTCTCGTATTTCCCTGCATCTTTTCAGTCGTCTTTTGTCTTTGCCGCTGGAGTACTTTGAGCGTCAGCAGGCGGGGAACGTGCTTGGGCGTGTGACAGCTATTTATAAAGTGCGAGATTTTTTGACAGGACGGTTAATGAATACCGTTCTGGACTTGTTTACACTTGTTGTTATTCTGCCCTTCCTCTTTATTCTCAGTTCAACGCTGGCTTGGATGACAGTCGCCTGTGCAGGCCTTATTGGCTTGGTTGTTGTGATTGCTATGAGCCCGCTTGCCAAACTCATGGCGGAACAGCTTGCTGCTGATCGGGATAGAAGTGCCGTTCTGTACGAAAGCGTTGCGGGTATCCGCACCCTCAAAACACTTGCTTTGGAACCTATTCGTAAACAGGCGTGGGATGATGCCACAGCAAATGTTATTCGTTGGAAACTTGCAGTAGGGCGTTTTTCCAACTGGACCCAAACAATAGTTATGCCGATTGATCTGTTTATCAGTCGTGGCATTATTCTGGTGGGTGCTTATCTGGCGCTTTCTAGCTCTTCTTCCGTAGGTATGGGGGGCTTGGTTGCTTTTATGATGCTGGGGGGGCGCGTTGCATCACCTCTGGTTGGCTTGGCAAGGCTCATGGACGAGTTCAACGAAGTTATGGCATCGTTGGGAGAGGCTGCCTCGGTCCTGAACCAACCCACAGAAACAAGAGCACTAACAACAGGTATGCGCCCACGTATCAAAGGGGCGCTTTCGTTTGAGGACGTGAACTTCTCTTACCCTGGATCTACGCGATTGGCGCTGAAGAACGTCAATTTCTCCGTGCCAGCCGGTACTATGCTGGGTCTTGTTGGCCGAAGCGGATCTGGTAAATCCACCATTACACGTTTGTTGCAAGGGGTGAGTCGATCTTATACGGGCTATCTCAAGCTGGATGGTGTTGATTTGCGTGAAATCAATCTTACCCACTTGCGCCGGTCTTTTGGTGTGGTGTTGCAGGATAACTTTCTGTTCCGCGGCACCATTTATGATAACATTACGGCAGGTCGTCCCGGATTTACGATTGATGACGTAGTGCATGCAGCCAGAATGGCTGGGGCCGAAGAGTTTATTGAACGGATGCCCGCTGGTTATGAAACCTTCATTGAAGAAGGTTCAACCAATATTTCTGGGGGGCAGCGTCAGCGGCTTGCTATTGCGCGTGCTGTGATTACAGATCCTAAGCTGATGATTTTGGATGAAGCAACGTCAGCGCTGGATCCAGAAAGTGAAGCTTTGGTGAACGCCAATCTGGAGCGGATTGGTAAAGGCCGTACGATGGTTATTGTTTCTCACCGTCTATCTTCTCTTGTAAACTGTGATCAGATTTGTGTGATGGATCAAGGGGAAGTGGTTGATATTGCGCCACATGATGTTCTGCTTGAACGGTGCGATATTTATCGGACACTTTGGATGCAGCAAAACCGGCATACAGAAGGACGCGCTTCTTCTGCAGATGCATCTTTGATCGCGGAAGGAGAATAATCCCATGAGCGAACAGGATGCACAGGTCGTGCCGAACGATCCATCTGATGACAAGCAGCAGCAGGCCGTCTTGCCGGTTTCGGATGATTTTCTCAAGCAGGCTGATGATCCCTATGCACAAGGTGATATGCCCGTTGCGCTCTTGGAGTTTCATTCTCCAACAGCGGCACTGGTTAATATGCCGCCTACCCCCAGTGCGCAGTATATTATTTGGGTGATTGGCGGGCTGGTGCTGTTTTCCATGATTGGAATGACAACCTTCCCGCTTGACCGTATTGTTTCTACTCAAGGTCGTTTGGTTTCTAGTGAGCCATCGCTTGTGATCCAGCCGCTGGATACATCAATCATCCGCTCGATTGATGTGAGAGAAGGGGATTTTGTTCATAAAGGCGATGTTTTAACTTATTTGGATCCTACGCAGGCGGGCGCAGATAGTGAAAATCTGAAAACCCAGATGGATCAGTACCAAGCTGAAGTGGATCGCCTTACGGCCGAAGCGAATGGGCAGGACTATAAACCTGATGTGAATAATCTGGCTTCGTTACCGCAGGGTGAGGCTTATTTGCGGCGTATGGCTGAATTTAACGCTAAGGTTGAAAATTATAATAAGCAGATTGCCAGTTTGCAAAGTGACTTGCAGGGTTATGTTGCAAATGCTGCAATGTATGCCGCGCGTTCCAAGGTGGCTGGTGATGTGCATAAAATGCGTATGGAGCTTCAGAAGGACCAGGTAGGGAGCCGACTATCTACTTTGAGTGCTCAGAATGAGTTGATGGAAGTTGAACGTTCGCAGATTTCGGCTCAGCAGCAGGCAGCTTCCACCCGCAACAAGTTGGCTGCCGCAGTTTCCGAAAAAGAAGGCTATATTCAAACTTGGAAAGCCGAAATTTATAAAGATTTAATAGTAGCACAGCATAAACTTGCAGAAGCGAAAGGCGCGTACCAAAAAGCCATTTTACATAGTAGTATGGTAGCGCTGAAAGCTGATGAGGACGCTATTGTACTGAATATTGCTAAAATTTCTGTTGGGTCTGTTGTGACCCCAGCAGAAAAATTGATAACCCTTGTGCCTGTAGGGAAAGGGTTGGAAATTGAAACAGTTATGTCTGGGCAGGATGCCGGCTTTGTAAGGCTTGGTGATAAAGCACAGGTGAAATTTGCGACCTTCCCTTACCAGCAATATGGTGGTGCAGAAGCAACAGTTAAAACCATTAGTGCGGATTCTTTTGTATCGGGTGGAAGTAATGGGCCAAGCTCGGAAGAGGTGACACCAGATAATACGTCCAAGTCTTTTTACAGTGTCCGTCTGCGGGTTGATAAATATACATTACATGGCGTGCCCAATTTCTTTCATCCTCAACCGGGGATGCCAGTTACAGCGGACATTCGTGTGGGTAAGCGCACGATCATGCAGTATTTGTTGAATAGTATGGTGCCATTGATGTCCAATGGGATGCGTGAACCCTGATTGATAAAGGGTGTAATATAATACTCTGTGTATAGAGGATCGGGGCTTTGGTCTGGAAACTGTTTCAGAAAACATTCGGGAAGTCGGGTAAAGATGTTGAATCTCGACTTGAACAGGCCAAAACACAGTTAAAAGAGCAGCCAGCAGAAGCATTTAGCAAGCTGGCTGTTCTTGCGAGAGAAGGAAGTGCTGAAGCTCAATTTTTAGTTGGGCAGTGCTATCTTACAGCGCAAGGCGCTCCCCCAGATTTGGTGGAAGGTGCGCGCTGGGTACGTCGTGCAGGTCACAATGGATGGGCACAGGCTTCTTTCGTTCTGGCAACATTATACCTGCACGGTTTGCCACAAGAAGTGGATGCTGATTCTCCGAAATCCATTTTTGATGATGCACCCGAGCAAAGTAAGCGCGAGCCCGATTTTGTTAAGGCTGAAGAATGGGCGCGGCGTGCAGCAGATGCAGGATATGCAGATGGGCAGGCCCTGTATGGATATATCTTAACGGCTGGTCCGGAAAATATTCGTAATCCTGAACAGGCTTTGGAGTGGTATCGAAAAGCTGCATCTAATGGATGTGTGCAGGGCCATTTAGGGCTTGGGCTTGCCGCACTGGCACAGGCAAAAACACAGGAAGATTACAAGGCCGCTGCAGTCGAGCTTAAAAAAGCGGCTGATGGTGATATGGGTACTGCCCTGTATCTTATGGGGGTTATGACGGAACGTGGTATTGGCGTTCCACAAAACATTACTGAATCCACAAAGTATTTTGCAAAAGCAGCAGAAAAGAAAGTGCGTGGTGCACAGGCCAAATATGGTTTGGCCCTACTTTCTGGCAAAGGTGTTGCGCGTGATACTGTACGAGGAGAAACATGGCTAAGACGTGCCGCTTTGGCAGGAGATGCTGAAGCCGCTGCCATTTTGGGGGATATGCACGGACGGGGTGGCGAGATGCCCCCCAATTATGCCGAAGCTATTTCTTGGTATCGTTTTGCTTCAGATCAGGGGCACGCGGCATCTAGCCGTACATTAGGCAATATTTATCTCACTGGTGTAGGGGTGCCCAAAGACCCACAGGCCGCCGCGCAGTGGTTCAAGATTGCAGCAGAACAAGGTGATAAGGAAGCCACGGCTGAATTGGGTAATCTGGCCTTGGCTGGCGTTGTCCCCACTGCAGAGGCTGCCGAAGTTCTGGAATGTTATCGAAACGCTGCAGCGCAGGATGATTTTCTGGCCGCGTTCAACGTAGGGGTTGCACTCGCTCAAGGGGTGGGTTCCCAGAAAAATGAGGAAGAGGCTCTTAAGTGGATTCGTAAAGCTGCCGATAAAGTCGTGAATGCGCAGTATTGGTACGGACGTATGCTGCTAGAAGGGCGAGGGGCAGAACGGAACCCGCAAGAAGGGCGGGAGTGGATGGAAAAGGCCGCTGAATCTGGCATGACCGAAGCTCAGCTTGCCTATGGGCACTTGCTGATTACAGGAACAGGTGGCGTAAAAGACCATCCAGAGGCTTTGCAGTGGTATAAAAAAGCCGCTGAATCTGGCAATGTGGATGCTATGTTTTCTATTGGTGCCATGTATGGCGGCGGCCATGAGGTTCCAGAAGATTTGGTTCTGGCACGGTCATGGTTTCAACAAGCAGCTGAAGGTGGTCATGGCCTCGCGCAGTTGATGATGGGGCGTTATCTGGCCAACGGCATTGGCGGAGACAAGGATCTGGAAGGGGCCAGAGCTTGGTATCGGAAAGCAGAAAAACAAAATGTTTTGCAGGCAAGTATTGAGCTTTCCAAGCTTGGTGTTGGTGAAGGTGCGCAAACACCTTCCTAGAAAAATTCCTGAAAATTCCAAAAGGTTTAGCATTTTATTTTCACAGTATCATTAAAAGAATAGGTGCATGTCCATGGCCGCCCTGAATCAGTCTGAGAGTCAGCAGGCAGGGTTTGTCACGGAGGCAGACCGAATAGCATATGAACAGCGCGCAAGTGCCTTAGCGCAGGAATCTTTCAGGCAGGGGAATGCCGCTTGGCAGGCAGGGTCTCATGCTCTTGCGCGTGATTGGTTGGAAAGAGCCAACAGACAAGCGCGTGATAACCCACACGTTATGTTTGCACTGGTTTTGGCGCGTCAGGCTGTTGGGGATAATGAAGGCGCCATTAAACTTTTAGATCAGCTTTTAGAAAAATTTGATTTTCGCGAGGGATGGAGTCTGCTGGCAACATTAAAGCAGGCCAATAGAGTGGGTTACCAGGCCTTACTCGCTATTCGGCATTTGCTTACATATTATGCGTGCACACCAGATATAGAAAAACTGGCAACAATTATTACCCGTTTAAATGGTGTTTCCTGTTGGTATGGATTGCAGGGAAATGGCCAAATTGTAGGGGTAGGCCTTCCGGCAAAAGGGCTGCAACTGGTTGTTGATGGCAAAATCAAAAAAGCCGTGCGTAAAAAGGGAGCATGGTTTTGTCCTGCAGGATGGCAAACGGCGCGCACACTTTGCATAATGTCTTCTCACGGCATCTCTTTTCCAGATAGTGGCGTGTGCCCACAAAAGATCGTGCAGTGTGAAGGACTGGTGGACGTTGGGGAGAAGGGGCTGACAGGCTGGGTCTGGCAGCCGCATGATTCTGATAATGCACCCGTTTTAGATATTCGAGATGCGAAAAATAATAAGAAAATTCTAACATTTTGTGCGGAAGATTTTTGTAACTCTGTGAGTTCCAAACAGCCATTAGCGCGATATAGAGCGTTTACAGTTCCTTTTTCTGCTCTGCCGGAAGCTCCGGTAAGAGTGATAGGTCCAGACGGAAAAGATCTCGCCGGTAGCCCAATAGATCCGGATATACTACGTTCTGCAGCCAGCCAGAGTGCATCTTATATGGCAGAGCGGAGTAAAGGTAAGGAACCGCCTCGAACACACGTATCTATTCCAAAAATTATACCTATTCCAGTTATGGATGAGGGTAACGCACAGCCAAAGGTTTCGGGGGATACGGCTGAAACTGTTATTGTCATTCCAGTGTTTAAAAATGCCATGCGTACTTTGGCTTGTTTGCAGAGTGTGCAGGCAAGTCTGAAACCAAGGGCATCCGTGCACGTTTGGGTGGTGAATGATGCATCCCCGGAGCCAGAATTGGTCACCTCTGTTTCAGATTTTTGCCAGCAGGCGGGTTTCCGGTATCTGGCAAGGGCCCGCAATGGCGGGTTCCCATGTGCAGTCAATGAAGCACTTCGTCATCTCTCTGGATATGATGTTGTATTGCTGAACAGTGATACATTGGTGCCAGAAGGATGGCTGCAAGCATTGCGGAAAGTTGCCTATGCAGCCTCAGATACAGGAACAGTCACTCCACTTTCTAATGACGCCAGTATTTTTTCCTATCCAGATCAACAAGGTACAAATCTTGTACCAGATCTGGAAGAAACAGATTTATTCATGCAAATGGCACAGGCCGCCAATACAGGGCGCAGTGTAGAAGTGCCTACTGCTCACGGTTTTTGCATGTATATTCGCCATGATTGCTTGCAGCAGACAGGGTTGTTGCGTGAGGATGTGTTTGCGCAAGGCTATGGTGAGGAAAACGATTTTTGTATGCGCGCACGTGCTCTTGGGTGGAAGCACATGGCAGCCACTGGTGTTTTTGTAGCGCATGTTGGCAGTAGTTCGTTTGGGGAAAGTGCTAGCCCTTTAATGCTACGGAACCAAAAGGTTCTGGAGCAATTGCATCCGGGGTATCATGATTACGTTGCGCGATGGATGGCAGCAGATCCTCTTTTTGCGGAACGCAGGCGCCTAGATCTTGTCCGGTTTAGAAGTGACAGGGCAGAAGATTTTTCAGATCAGGCGGTCTTGTTGGTTACGCATGCCGCAGGTGGTGGCGTGGAAAAGGTCGTACAGGAACGCGTAGACTTTTGGCGTGATCGAAAAATACGCCCGCTTATTCTCCGCCCATCTGAGCAAGGATGTCTGCTGGAAGATGGAGGAAGCAAGGTAAAATATCCTTCCCTATGTTTTACGTTTACCAAGGAAATGGGGCTCCTGCTGCGGATTTTGCGTGCAGAAGGTGTGAGATGGATAGAGTTCCATCAAATAACTGGTCATGATCAGCAGGTTAAAGATCTGCCAGCACGTTTAAAATGTATATATGATGTGTTTGTGCATGATTATATCTGGTTTTGCCCCCGCATTTCATTGATGGGGTGGAAAAACCGTTATTGCGGTGAACCAGACGTGGCAACATGTGAAGTGTGTGTGACGGTGCTTGGTCGGCATGTGGATGATACCTCCAGTGTTGCGGCCTATCGCAAGGTGGCACATGCTTTTCTGCAAAAAGCAGAGCAGGTTTTTGTGCCATCACGTGATACGGGGCGGAGATTGGAAAAATATTTCCCCGATGTTCCGTTTACAGTGCAAAGGTTAGAAAAAGACAGTTTTTTAAAAAAGCAGTTTCAGATTCCAGAGCCGGTGGAGCGGAAAACCGCACAGGCAAGTGCATTTTTGGCGCAGGGGCTTAAGCGCGCCACATCGCGCATCCGGGTGTGTGTTGTGGGCGGTATAGGCCCACAAAAAGGCTATAATATTTTGTTTGAGGCTGCGGTGGATGCTGCTTTGTACGATCTGCCTTTGGAATTTGTGGTGGTAGGACATACGCCGGATGATGCAACATTATTAAAAACAGGACGCATTTTTGTAACAGGTCAATTTCAAAAAGAGGATGTTGTTTCCTTAATTCATGCAGTAGATGCCGATATTGCCTTACTTCCATCTGTATGGCCAGAAACATGGTGCTTTGCTTTGGGAGATATTTGGAAAGCTGGGTTACATGTTGTTGCGTTTGATTTGGGAGCTCCGGCAGAACGCATTCGTGCTACAGGTTTGGGGAGTGTGGTGCCATTTGGTATTTCCATACGGGAGTTGAATAAAAAATTACTGGAAAAGGGTAGGGAATTGCAGAACAAAAGAAGGCTTTCGCTTGCCTAACTCTTTCTTTACTTACTGGTGTTTTTTTGTTTTACAGTTTAGCTGAAAATTTAGGATGGAAGAGGTTTTATGTCTCAGGCAAGCCAGCAGCGGATTACTGATCTGAAAGTCACAGGTCATCTGATGACACTCCAGACCGGTCTGTTCTGTATCAGCCATGCAACAGGTCAGCAGCCGCCAACATCTGCCGGTTTGCCTGGGGTTCGTGTTTCTCTTCCACCTGTTTCTGTCCCGGGCAATGTACAGATTGTCACGTTTGAGCAAGATGGCTGGATGGGCGGCAGAAACAATGCTGCGCTAGTGCGTGTACGTCGTGGTCCAGCACAGGTGATGATCACCATTTATCAGGAACTGAACACCCGGCATGATGCGCCGCGTTTGCAGGTGATTCAGCTGAGTGCGGAATCTGATCCGCTGCCAGTTCCTGTCCCTGCTGCGATGCCTGTGGTATCTGAGGCAGAAGCACCAAAA
The DNA here is from genome assembly GCF_000285275.1 of Acetobacter pasteurianus subsp. pasteurianus LMG 1262 = NBRC 106471. Lineage (GTDB taxonomy): Bacteria > Pseudomonadota > Alphaproteobacteria > Acetobacterales > Acetobacteraceae > Acetobacter > Acetobacter pasteurianus. The sequence continues at coordinate 25,785 of NZ_CADO01000012.1, read as the reverse complement.
GAAACTGCACCAGCAGAAGCTCCACTGGTTCAGAAGCCCGAAATCGGCGCGCATATTCAACGGCGAGGTGATGTTACCGGCATTCTTGGTGAATGGATGGGGGTTCCGGGTAGTCAGGCGTGGATTGAAGGTTTTGGTATTGCACCAGCTCATCTGATCCAGTCTGATGATATTGAATATCAGGCTGTTTTGGGTAAGGGTTGGCTTTCTCCGTGGGTGGAAGGTGGCCAGTATTGTGGCAGCCGCGGCATGGCATTGCCTATTTTGGGTTTATGTGTGCGCCTGAAAGGGGCCGCAGCTAAAAAATTCATTTGCCGTGTAACAGCCAGCTTTACCGACGGTACCAAAATCGGACCCGTTGATAACGGTGAACCCGTAGAAGCTGATAGCTTGGCACCGTTGGAAGCGTTCCTTGTTGAAATTCTTCCTCGTGATGCAGAAAGCAAACCCAAGCGCGGCGGCCGTAAGCGGAAGCAGAATGCTGCAGAAGATCTGGCTGCTCTCTTGGAAGAAGAAATAGAAGAACTTGAAGCCGAAGTTCTGGAAGAGGCAGCAGAGCTTCTTGAGGAAGAAGGGTTTGACGAAGAAATAGAGGAAGACGTTGAAGAGGAAATGCCGGTTAAACCGGTAAGGCAGGCAGCCAAATCTCAGCCACGTCGTGCGTCTTCAGTAACTCAGAAGCCAGCAAAACCCAAAGCGGCAGGGCGCGGTGGAGCACGCGGGCGCAAGCCTTCTCGCCGTTAAAATATTCACGGACAGGTCTGGTTTTAAATACCGGGCCTGTTTTTTATTTGTGATTAGAGCAGCACGCAGGTGCAGGTTTGAAATACCTTTTTATCCATCAAAATTTTCCCGGCCAGTACCTGCACATTGTGCGCCATCTGGTGCAGAATGATGACAACGAAGTTGTTTTCATTAGTGAAGATAACCAGAACGCCATTAAAGGTGTGCGCCGTGTAAGATATCGTATGCCTCGTGGTGCTGCGGCACAGGCGCATCTGGCTGTGCGCGAACTGGACATGGGTATGGTGCGCGCCAATGAGGTTGAAAAGGCCGCTCGCACTCTCAAAAATCTGGGGTTTCAGCCCGATATTATTATCGGCCATCACGGGTGGGGAGAACTACTGAATATTCAGGATGTGTATCCTGATGTGCCCGTCTTGGGATATTTTGAGTTCTACTATCACACTGAACCTGGGTTTGATGTTGGGTTTGATCCAGAATTTCCGCTTCAGCCCCAAATGCTGCCCATTGTGCGGGCCAAGAACGCCATTAATCTATTGGCTTTAACAGGCCCCAGTTACGGCCAGACGCCTACTGATTTTCAGAAAAGTGCTTATCCGGCGTGGGCCGCAGACAAAATTACGGTGCTGCGTGAAGGGGTCGATCTGGAGACCTGCAAGCCAGATCCCAAACTGGCAAAGAAGATTTTCAAGCTAGGTGACATTAAAATTTCACCTAAGGATAAGCTGATTACCTATGTCTCGCGTGATTTGGAGCCCTATCGCGGCTTCCATGTATTTATGCGTGCGCTTCCGCAGATTTTGGCAGAAGAGCCCAATGCTCATGTTGTTATGGTCGGCGGAGATGGTGTCAGTTACGGAGCTCCACTGGCATCTGGTTGCTGGCGAGAGAAAATGCTTCAGGAGCTGGATGGGCAACTCGATCTAAGCCGTGTGCACTTTGCGGGTAAAGTTGATTACCCGGATTTTCTACGTCTTCTGCAACGTTCAGATGCGCATGTTTATCTCACATATCCTTTTGTCGCATCGTGGTCTCTGCGTGAGGCAATGGCTATGGGGTGTGCGATTGTAGGCAGTGCGACTGCTCCAGTGCAGGAATTTCTGACCGATCAGGAAACAGCTGTGCTGGTGCCGTTTACGGAGCCAGACAAAATTGCCGATGGCGTGCTGGAAGTGCTGAATAATAAGCCACTGGCAACCCGCTTGCGCCGTGCGGTTAGAGAAAAAGCTGAGCAGACTCTTTGCATTAAGTCGTATCTGGCAGAGTATGAAGCTCTTATTGCGCGTTTAATCGCAACACATAAGGCTGAAGCTGGCCTTCTTCCTCAGGAAAAATTGGAGGAAGTAAAAAAGCCAGTCAAGTCAGCAAGGAAGCCAGCATCACGCCGGGTTTCCGGTAAGACTGTTGCCGCACGTGCTACCAAAAAAGCCATGCCTTCTGTTGCAGCAAAAACAACACGTTCTGCTGTGCGAAAAACAGCAGCAAAACCACGCAAAGCAGCTTCTGTTAAAAAGTAAGATCAGAGGCTCAGCCCGATATAATCAGGACTTATTATATCGGGCTGCTTTATTACTGTGCAGATGGAATGGACAGATTAACCTGATCGGCCAGTTGAATAACCAGCTTACGCATTAAGGATGCTGTATCCGCATCTGTAGAAACAGATCCTGTAGCCGTAAGGTGCGCACGGTTGCGAATAAGCGGTTTTTTAGGATCCCGCGGGATAACAGCCCAGTTTGCATCCAAAATTGCCTGACCATCTACGTTCACATCAAAACGTGAAACGTTAATCTGAACACGCATATTGGCGGCATCTGCCAACGGCTGGTCTGTAATCAGTTCGTTGGGGTGGGACGATGCAATTTCGTTGGTCACCAAATCTGTAATGCCCAGAGAAAGCCGTGTCGCCCAGCGTGAGCGCGGGCTGCGGATAACTTCTTCCCCCTGCCGGGTGATCATGTCTTGGCTATCAAGATAATCGGGCAGTACTGCGCGGCTCACTTCTATGGTGGTCAAGCGGGCAGAAAGATGCGGCTGCTGAATATCCCGGTCTCCCGGCATACCAAGCGTATAAAGCCGAAGGGGCGGAGAGGCGCAGCCTGCAAGCAGGGTGCATGCCCCCAGGAAAGCCAGAGCAATACGGCGAGGAGGAAACATCATGGACGGCGTCCCATCAGCAGAAGTTGCGGGTTACGTTCCACATCGCTGGCGAAGCCACGTAGGGAGGCTGCCGCAGCAGCAATATCCCGCAGTGAGGCATCCAGATTTGCTCGGTCGATAGAACGTGGTGAGAGAATATCCTGCAAGGAATCCAGAGTTTTTGTAGCAGAGGCCAATGTTGCGTGCAGATCCTTGCCACGAGCATCAAGCTGCGTATTTCCGGTATCCATCAGCTTGTCCATTTTCAACAGCGTCACGTCCAGTTTGGCCTGTAGATCCTTGATGGCATCTGTTGCAGCCTGCACTGTTTCGTGGGAACGGTCAGCCGTTTCCTTCACGCTGGAAATCAGCGGCGGCAGATCCTCACGCAAATGATCGCTCAAAGAGGTAATGGAAAGCAGGGCCAGATCAGCATGATGGCTGATATCCTTAATGGGAATCTGGCCGATAGTGTCTTTCAGCTTTTCCATGGTGGAAAGACGGACAGGAATTTCCGGCAGGTTGGTAATGCGTGGATGCAGAACAGGGGTAACGGATTTATCAAAATCCAGTTCAATGTTGGACTGTCCTGTTACAAAGCTTTGCAGGTTCAGTTCAGCACGCAAACCATTGCTGATCATTTCCTGAATGCTGACTTTGGTGCCTCCTGGCACGTCTTTCACCACATGGATCTGGTCAGGCTCCAGCGTGAGCACAACGGGAATGTAAGCCTTACGGTCCTGTGGATCAAAGCGCAGGGTAATGCTTTTAACCGTGCCTACCTTAACGCCGCGGAAATTTACGGGCGCGCCTACAGACAGGCCGGTGATGGAGTTTTGGAACACAACGGCAGCTTCACGCGAGGGGGTGAAGAAGCGCATGTGCCCAAAAGCCATGATAATGAACAGGCCCAGCAAGCCGCCAAGGATCACAAACGCGCCGATCAGAGTTTTCCGGTTTGTGCTTTGAGACATGCCGTTCAGCCTTCTGTCTTGTCTGCGGAGGGGATAGAGGCAGATCGGTTCATAAACGCCGTTACCTCAGGAATCTTGCAGGTGTCGTGCAATGCGCGCGGTGAACCATGCGCAATGGGTGTGTGTGTTTTGGCATCTAAAAAGATGCCATCGTCTGCAATGGCAAACAGGCTGGGCAGTTCGTGGCTGACAATCATAATGGTTGCCCCCAACCCATCGCGTAATGTCAGGATCAGATCATCCAACCGGGCAGACGTAATGGGGTCTAGCCCAGCGGAGGGTTCATCAAAAAACAGAATATCGGGTTCCAGGGCTATGGCGCGTGCAAGACCTGCACGTTTGCACATGCCGCCGGATATTTCGGAGGGGAACAGATCAATTGCCTGTTCCATACCCACAAACCCCAGCTTTAGTTCCACCAGACGTCGAATGGTGTCGGGCTTGAGCGAAGTGAACATTTCCAACGGCAGAGCTACGTTTTCTCCTACCGTCATGGAACTCCACAAAGCGCCGCTCTGAAACAGTACACCGTAGCGATGGTTGATATCCGTGCGGCGCGCATCGGATTGTGCCCAGTAATCTTCCCCATCTACCAGAATCTGCCCGGCAGTTGGGCGCAGCAGCCCGATCATGCTTTTAAGCAGCGTGCTTTTGCCGCAGCCTGAACCACCCATAATGGCAAAGATGGAGCCACGCTTCAGATCAAAGGAAACATTCTGCTGAATGATTTTGGGGCCGAACGATAACTGCAAATCGCGAACGGAAATAAGAGTTTCTGCGTCAGACATCATCAGATTCCAAGCGCGTTGGCTATCACGGCAAAAATGGCATCCATGGCAATAATGCCTACAATGCCAATAACGACGGCGCGTGTAGCGGCAACACCAACATCAGCCGCACTGCGTCCGGCTTTTAGCCCCACACGGCAAGCTGCCAGTGCAATAAAGCTGGCGAAAAAGAAGGATTTGATAAACCCGAAGATAAATTCCTTCAGTTCCACACCATCAAAGGTGGAAATCCAATAGCCGATGGGGGAAACATCCATCATGCTCATGGAAACGGCAAATCCGCCAAAAATCGCAACAATGGTGCCGTACAGATAAAGTAGCGGCATCATGAGCGCGAGAGACACAATGGATGGCAGCAAAATGTAACTGGAGATAGGGATGCCAAACACTTGTAAGGCATCAATTTCTTCGTTACCCAGCATGGTGGAAATGCGGGCTGCATAAGCACCGCCAGTTCGGCCCGCCATGATAATGGCTGTCATGATAGCCGAAATTTCACGTGCACAGGCAATGCCCACCAAGTCTGTAACGTAAATTTCAGCCGCAAACTTCCGTAGTTCCACTAGCCCGACAAAAGCCAGAATGGCACCCACAAGAAAGTTGACAATACCAACAATAAGCAAGGCATCGGGTCCGGCGTTCCAGATATCCAGCAACAGGTCTTTCATGCGCATGGCACTTTTGCCACGCACAGCCTGTGTGGCGCCTTTAGCTGTCTCTAATGCCAGCTCACTTACTGTACCAGTTTCAGTAAGCCCTTTGAGGGTTGCATCACCCACCCGTGCAAAAATACCTTCGGTATTGCGTGGGGGTTGCGCAGGTTCAGCTGGCGCATCCGGTAAAAGTGCCAGAAGCCTTTGTGCGGGTGCCGGAAGATTTTGCTCATCAAAATGAAGCTGCGCCTTGCTGGCAGCCTGTTTGACATCCCACAAAAAGGCAACAAAAGCCGAATCCCAGTTTTTTAAGCCGGATGTATCAATGTGGAGCGTATGGCCGGGTTCTACAGGCAGTTTGTCCTGCGGAAAGGGTGTGGCACCCCCTGCCTGAACGGTCCAAGCCCCTGCAACATTCAAGCATACACCGTCTGCCGTGTTCTGGAGAGACCACGCAGGAGTGTCGGCAGCCTTGTGAAGACCGGAAGAGGGAGATTGATCAGCCATAATTTGGTGGCGACATTACGGCACAGGCAAGCCTATGACCAGCCCCCTTGGTTCACGCATGTTAGAAGGGGTAAACCTTGAGTTTGCCTTGGTTTAAGAACAATAACTTAGCTGGCAGTCCTTTTTAACAGGCCAGCGTTGCGCCTGATGGCAGCATTGCATGGCAGGGCAGCCTTCGGCTACATGCAGCGCCAGATGGAGTGCATGCTCCATTATAAGTTTGTACTAAACGCAAAAACCTTCTGGCTGAGCCGTTTGTGGCTGCTGCATGGTATTTGATGAATCGCATACGGGAGTTTTCATGCGACGCAGACGTGGGCGGCCCCTTAACGGCTGGCTTATAGTAGACAAGCCTTCCGGCATGACATCAACCCAAGTGGTGGGGCGCGCCAAGCGGCTGTTTGATGCACAAAAGGTAGGGCATGGCGGCACATTGGACCCGTTGGCGACGGGGCTGCTGCCTTTGGCTTTTGGGGCCGCCACCAAAACCGTGCCTTATGTTATGGACGGCACCAAGGTGTACCGTTTCACCCTTAAAATGGGTGAGGCACGTGATAGCGATGATGCCGATGGTAATGTTATTGGTACATCTGATGTGCGTCCTTCTGATGAAGAACTACGGGCAGCCCTGCCGGCGCTTACAGGCGATATCATGCAGGTGCCTCCCGTTTTTTCTGCCCTGAAAGTGGGTGGGGAGCGTTCCTACGATATGGCGCGGGAAGGCCGCCCGCCAGAATTGCCGCCACGGCCCGCGCGGGTGGATCGGTTTGAGCTGATTGAACGGCCAGATCGGGATACCGCAGTGTTTGAGGTCGAATCCGGTAAGGGTGTTTACATGCGTGCGCTGGCGCGTGATGTGGCTTTGGCATGCGGGACTGTGGGGCATATTACCGTGCTACGCCGCCTGCGCGTGGGGCCTTTTACAGAAGCCGATGCGATTGTGCTGGACAAAATCACCCCAAACGACGACAACGCCCATGCTTCACCGGAACTTCTGCGTCCGGTCTCGACCGCGCTGGCCGACATCCCGGCGCTGGCCTTGACACAGGATGAAGCAGTTCTGCTACGGCACGGGCAAGCTCTCGGCCTTGTTGATCTGATGGGGCGTATCCCACAGACCGCCGAGGAGGGGGGCGTTGTGCGTGTTATGGACGGTGAGCACGTGCTGGGTATTGGCCGTCTGGAAGATGGATGGTTGAAGCCGGTACGGATTCTCTAAAACCTGATATGTTTTTTGATGGAGACATGTGATGTCGATTACTGCTGAACGTCGCACGCAAGTTATTGCTGAATACCAGACTGCACCGGGTGATACGGGCTCCCCGGAAGTGCAGGTGGCGATCCTGACCGAACGGATTAACAACCTGACCGAACATCTGAAGGCCCACGCGAAGGACTTCCATTCTCGCCGTGGTCTGCTGATTCTCGTTGGTCGTCGCCGCAGCATGCTGGATTACCTGAAGGGCAAGAGCCAGACGCGTTATGAAACGCTGATTGGCCGCCTGGGCCTGCGCCGCTAAAAACGGCTTAACGGGCGGGAAGAGGTGTTGTGCATACATGATCTCTCTTCCCGTTCGGGATTTTCGCTAGCACTTGTTTGCTGGCGTCACCATATTGGATACAGCCACAGGTTTTACATCAGGGCGTTTCGTGCCCGGTAAGCCACGGCGTTTCCGACCACATGGCGCCTGGGAGGTTTGTTCCGCCAGTCACCATGCCGTCCGAGGCGCTGTCCGCCCAGCCGGTCTGTCCTGTTGTTCTGTGGCTCTGAAGTGAAATAAAACAGAGGCTTACAGAATGTTTAACTACTTCCGTAAAGAGATTGAATGGGGCGGTCGCCCGCTGATTCTGGAAACCGGTAAGGTTGCCCGTCAGGCTGATGGCGCTGTTATGGTTACCTACGGTGAAACCGTTGTGCTGTGCACCGCCGTTGGTGCAAAAGACGTAAAGCCGGGTCAGGATTTCTTCCCGCTGACGGTTAACTATCAGGAAAAAGCTTACGCTGCTGGTAAGATTCCAGGTGGTTTCTTCAAGCGCGAAGGTCGTCCTTCTGAAAATGAAACCCTGGTTTCCCGTCTGATTGACCGTCCGCTGCGTCCGCTGTTCCCCGAAGGGTTCCGCAACGAAGTGCAGGTGATTGCCACCGTGCTGACGCACGATATGGAAAATGATCCTTCCATTCCTGCGCTGATTGGTTGCTCCGCAGCTCTTACCCTGTCTGGCATTCCGTTCTTTGGCCCCGTTGGCGCTGCTCGCGTTGGCTTTAAGGATGGCGCATTCATCCTGAACCCCACACAGGAACAGATCAAAGAATCAGATCTGGAACTGGTTGTGGCTGGCACGGCGGAAGGCGTGCTGATGGTGGAATCCGAAGCTTCTGAACTGTCTGAAGAAGTGATGCTGGATGCCGTAACATTCGGCCATACAGCGTTCCAGCCGGTTTTGGATGCCATTATCTCTCTGGCAGAACATGCAGCCAAGGAACCTTGGGCACTGGCAGAGCCGACCAAGGAAGAAATTCAGCTGCGCAAGCAGGTGGAAAAAGCTGGCCGCAAGCTGATTGCCGATGCCTATAAGGAAAAGCAGAAGCAGGTTCGCTACGAAAAGCTGAAAGCTGCGCGTGAAGCGATTATTGAAAAGCTGACGGCTGATGAACTGGACGTTGCAGCCGCCAAGCCGATGATTAAGGATCTGGAAGCTGACGTGGTGCGGTCTTCCGTTCTGAAAACCGGCAAGCGTATCGATGGCCGTGATTTGGTAACCGTTCGCCCGATCGTGCCGGAAGTGGGCATTCTGCCGCGCGTGCATGGTTCTTCTCTGTTCACCCGTGGTGAAACACAGGCGCTGGTTGTAACCACGCTGGGCACTGGGCAGGACGAACAGGTTATTGATGCGCTGGAAGGTGAATACCGCACCAACTTCATGCTGCATTATAACTTCCCACCCTTCTCTGTGGGTGAATGTGGGCGTATCGGTTCTCCGGGCCGTCGTGAAATCGGGCATGGCAAGCTGGCATGGCGCGCTATTCACCCGCTGATGCCTTCCCGTAAGGAATTCCCGTACACAGTGCGCGTGGTTTCCGAAATTACGGAAAGCAACGGGTCTTCCTCCATGGCAACCGTGTGCGGTGGGTCTCTGGCTCTGATGGATGCTGGCGTGCCGTTGAAGCGTCCGGTGGCTGGTATCGCCATGGGCCTGATCAAGGAAGGCGATGATTTCGCTGTTCTGTCCGATATCCTTGGCGATGAAGATCACCTTGGGGATATGGATTTCAAGGTGGCCGGCACCGAGCAGGGTGTAACCGCTCTGCAGATGGATATTAAGATTACCTCCATCACGCCGGAAATCATGAAGATTGCTCTGGGTCAGGCACGTGATGGCCGGATGCACATTCTGGGTGAAATGAGCAAGGCGCTGACAGAAACACGCACCAACGTGTCTTCCACAGCACCGAAGATCACCACCATGAAGGTGCCCCGGGAAAAGATTCGTGATGTGATCGGTTCTGGCGGTAAAGTGATCCGCGAAATCGTGGAATATTCTGGCGCCAAGGTTGATATTGGGGATGACGGCACAATCACCATTGCCGCAGCTTCTGATGATCAGGCACAGAAGGCCATTGATCGGATCAACGGCATTGTAGCGGAACCGGAACTGGGCCGCATTTACGATGGTAAGGTTGTTAAAACCGCCGACTTTGGCGCGTTTGTAAACTTCCTTGGTGCGCGTGATGGCTTGGTGCACATTTCCGAACTGGCGCAGGGTCGCGTTGGTAAAACCACAGACGTGGTGAAGGAAGGCGATACCGTGAAAGTTAAGGTCATCGGCTTTGATGATCGCGGTAAGGTTAAGCTGTCCATGCGTGTTGTTGATCAGAACACGGGTGCGGATATCACGGAAACTGTGGGTGAAAAGCCCTCACGTGGCCCCCGTCGGGATGCTGAATAAGCATCCCTTTTCGGGTCACTTTCAACCATACGGATAGTTGCAGGAACGATAGGACGGTCATGAAGGCGATCAATACGGTTCGCATGGGGGGTGTGGATATCCTACCGCTGGTAGAAGGCGGTAAGGGGGTTTCTGTCTCCACAGGCGTATCGGCCGGGGCGTGGGCTGCAGCAGGTGGCGCAGGCACGGTTTCTATCGTCAATGCAGATAGTTATGATGAAAACGGGCAGCCAGTTCCCCAGATCTATCACGGTCGTACGCGCCGTGAGCGGCATGAGGAACTGGTAGATTACGCCATTCGTGGCGGTATTACCCAAGCGCGTGTGGCGCATGAAATGTCCGGCGGAAAAGGCCGGATTCATGCCAATATTCTGTGGGAAATGGGATCAGCCGAACGGGTGATTACCGGCGTACTAGAAGGCGCACCGGGCCTTATCCACGGTCTCACATGCGGCGCAGGTATGCCGTATCGGCTGTCTGAAATTGCAACACGGTTTGGGGTGCATTATTATCCCATCGTGTCATCTGCACGTGCTTTCAATGCATTGTGGAAGCGGGCTTATCATAAATCTGCCGATCTGCTGGGTGGCGTGGTTTATGAAGATCCTTGGCGTGCAGGGGGGCATAATGGCCTTTCCAATACGGAAAATCCATTAAAGCCGGAAGATCCTTACCCGCGTGTGGCGGCCTTGCGTAAACTTATGCGTGGGTTTGGGTTGGATAATACGCCCATTATCATGGCGGGTGGCGTATGGTGGCTGGAAGAATGGGAAGACTGGATTGATAATCCTGAGCTTGGCCCCATTGTGTTCCAGTTTGGCACACGCCCACTGCTGACGAAGGAAAGCCCTATTCCGGAGGCATGGAAGCAGCGTTTGCTAACCCTGAAAAAGGGTGATGTATACCTGAACCGCTTCTCTCCCACGGGTTTTTACTCTTCTGCGGTCAACAACAGTTTCTTGCAGGAACTGCGTGAGCGTTCGGAACGGCAGGTTCCTTTTGCTATGGCGGCAGAAGAAGATCTGGTCGTGCCCTACGGCATTGGTGCACGTAAGCGCGAAGTGTTTGTAAAGGCAGAGGATCTGCCGCGTATTCAGCAGTGGGAACAGCAGGGCTTTACGGAAGCTCTTCGTACCCAAGATTCCACTCTGATTTTTGTGACGCCAGACAGAGCGCGTGAAATTCTGGCAGATCAGGCCGATTGTATGGGCTGTCTGTCTGAGTGCCAGTTCTCTAACTGGAGCCAGCGTGGCCCCAATTATTCCACGGGCCATAAGGCAGACCCACGTTCTTTCTGTATTCAGAAAACACTTCAGGCTGTGGCGCATGCCAGCGGGCCGGATGCGGCTCAGGTGCTGGATCATAACCTGATGTTCGGTGGCACAAACGCATGGCGCTTTGCGACCGATCCTTTCTATGCCAACGGGTTTGTGCCAACGGTGCAGCAGTTGGTGGATCGGATTATGACCGGGCGCTAAATCCGGCAGGATGTAAATAATTTCCAGAAAAAAGGCGGCTTCCATTGGGAGCCGCCTTTTTGCATTAAGCTATAATTATTGGGTTTTTATCGGCCCATCCGGGAAAGTTTTTTATCTGTTTCATACTGGTTGAGCGCATAAACGGACCAGATGGCTGCCGGAATCCAGCCAATAACAGTTATCTGCAATATCAGGCAGATAATGCCCGAAAATGGGCGGCCAATCGTAAAAAACTGAAACCACGGAAACAGTAATGCCAAAAGCAGGCGCATGGTTGGAACTCCTTATAGTGTGCCTCATGATGGGCACAGCCTTTTGCCCGAAGCAAGTCTGCTATTTCAGCCGCTAGGTGGTGCGGGTTTTGTGTGCTAGAAAATATCTGCAAGTGCCGGGTAACCGGTGCAGAAGTGGATTTGGCACATGCTCCATAATCTGGAGCGTGCAGCATGACAGAGCGGATAAACCTTGACCGAGATTTCTGACCAGCCGGGTGTACCGGAACCCTCAGACCTTCTGCCCGTAACCATTGAGGAGGAGATGCGCTCCTCCTACCTCGCGTATGCGATGTCGGTTATTGTCAGCCGTGCGCTGCCGGATGTGCGAGATGGTCTTAAGCCTGTTCATCGTCGCATCCTGTATGCCATGCATGAAAGTGGTTTTACCTACGATAAACCTTACCGCAAATCTGCCCGTGCAGTGGGTGAGGTGATGGGTAAATACCACCCGCATGGTGACTCCTCCATTTACGATGCCATGGTGCGTATGGCTCAGTCCTGGTCCATGCGGGTCAAGCTGATTGACGGGCAGGGTAACTTTGGCTCGGTGGATGGTGATAGCCCCGCCGCCATGCGTTATACCGAAGCTCGGTTAGCCAAGGCTTCCACATTTCTGCTGAATGATATTGACCGCGATACGGTCGATTTTCAGCCGAACTATGATGAAAGTGAGGAAGAGCCAACCGTTCTTCCGGCCACTTTCCCGAATCTGCTGATCAATGGTGCCACGGGTATTGCGGTGGGTATGGCCACCAACATTCCCACGCATAATCCATCAGAAGTTATTGATGCCACGTTGGCACTGATTGCCAATCCTGATCTCTCACTTGATGATCTGATGGAATATGTGCCGGGGCCGGATTTCCCTACAGGCGGCATTATCCTTGGGCGGTCTGGCATTCGCAGTGCTTTTGCCACAGGGCGCGGGGCCGTTATTATTCGTGCCAAGGCAGATATTGAAGAAATTCGCAAAGACCGTAAGGCCATTATCGTTACGGAAATTCCGTATCAGGTTAACAAGGCCACTTTGCAGGAACGTATTGCCGATCTGGTGCGCAACAAGCAGATCGAAGGCATTGCAGATATCCGCGATGAATCTGATCGCTCCGGTATGCGGGTGGTTATCGAAATCAAGCGTGATGCCACACCAGAAGTGGTGTTGAACCAGCTTTATCGCTTTACCCAGCTTCAGACATCCTTTGGCGTGAATATGCTGGCGCTGGATGGTGGCAAGCCCCGCCTGATGGGGCTGAAAGATGTGCTGGAAGCCTTTATTGCGTTCCGTGAGGAAGTGATTCTGCGCCGTTCGCGGTTTGAGCTGAACAAGGCGCGTGATCGCGGGCACATTCTGGTTGGGCTGGTTATTGCCGTTGCCAACATTGATGCGGTCATTGCGCTTATTCGTGGCGCGCCAGATGCGGCTGCTGCGCGTGAAGCTCTGATGGCTGCTCAGTGGAATGCCGCAGATGTAGAGCCCTTGCTGGCCCTGATTCATGATGACGGTAACGTGGTTGTGGACGGCAAAGTGCGTCTGACAGAAGCACAGGCACGCGGCATTCTGGAACTGCGCCTGCAACGTCTGACTGGGCTGGAACGCGATAAGATCCAGCAGGAACTCTCGGAAGTTGCCCAGCGCATTAATGAGCTTCTGGAAATTATCGGCAGCCATGTCCGCCGTATGGAAGTGCTGCGTGATGAACTTTCTGTAGCACGGGCAGAAATTGCCACCCCACGCATGACCGAAATTGCGGATTATGCAGGGGATCAGGATGATGAAAGCCTGATTGAACCTGGCCAGATGGTTGTAACCATTACGCGGGAAGGGTTTATTAAACGCACGCCTCTGGATGTGTTCCGTGCGCAAAACCGTGGTGGCCGTGGCCGCACAGGTGCTAGCACCCGTGGCGACGATATTGTTGTGCGGTCCTTTAACGCCCACACCCATCAGTGGGTCATGTTCTTCTCTTCTGGCGGTAAAGTGTATCGTCAAAAGGTCTGGCGTTTGCCAGAAGCCGGGCCAGCCGCCAAAGGCCGCGCCTTGGTGAACCTGTTGCCCGATCTGGGGTCCGATAGCATTACGGCCGTGCTGCCGCTGCCGCAGGATGAGGAACTGTGGGAAGCCCTGCATCTGGTGTTCGCAACAGCCAGTGGCAATGTGCGGCGTAACCGTTTGAGTGATTTCCGCAATATCCGCTCGTCCGGCATGATCGCCATGAAATTGGATGAAGGGGATAGCCTGATAGGCGTTGCCACCTGTCGTGAAGGGCAGGATGTGTTCCTTGCCACACGTGGGGCACGGTGTATCCGCTTCCAGATTACCGATGACACATTGCGTGTGTTTGCTGGTCGTGGGTCTTCTGGTGTGCGGGGTATCCGCCTTGCAGAAGGTGACCGCGTAATCAGCCTTGCTGTGTTGAACCATGTTGAAGCAACAGTAGAAGAACGCTCGGCTTACCTGCGGATGGCGAATGCCAAGCGACGGGCTGAAAACGCAGCAGAAGCGGTTGAGGAAGATGCAGATACCGTGCAGGCCGATTCGGATGAAGAAGAAGGCAGCAATACAGATGCACTGCTTTCTCCAGAACGCTTTGCACAGCTCGAAGAAGCTGAAGAAATTCTGCTGATTGTCAGTGATGGTGGGTTTGGGCGTCGCTCTTCCGCGTATGATTACCGTGTAAGCGGGCGTGGCGGGCAAGGCATTACCAACATGACGTTCTCAGCCAACAAGCGCGGGAAAGAAGTGGCTGCCACCTTGCCTGTTCTAGAAGGCACAGATGTAATGCTGGTCACGGATGCGGGGCGCCTTATCCGTGTGCCGGTTGATCAGGTGCGGGTCATGGCGCGTCAGGCCAGCGGTGTAACGTTGTTCCGCCTGAATGATGATGAACGCGTTACCAGCGTCTTCCCCGTTATGGATGATGGAGAAGATGAAGCAGGAGAGGCTGAGGGGGAATGAACACCCCCGTAGGTTTCGTGCCAAAGCGGGTAGGCTTTTACGCGGGCACGTTTGATCCGGTAACGGTTGGCCATCTGGATGTGATTGAACGTGCATCCCGTTTGGTGGACCGGCTGGTGATAGGTGTGGCCCACAACCCCGGCAAAAATCCGCTTATGCCATTGGATGAGCGGATTGCCTGTGTGGAAGAAGCCTTACCCGCCATTCGCCACAACACGGGTGGGGATATTGTGGTGGTGCCATTTAATTCCCTGCTGGTGAAGGCTGTGCGAGAACACGGTGCAACGCTTATTTTCCGCGGTCTTCGGGTGCTTTCGGATTTTGATTACGAAATCCAGATGAGCGGCGTAAACCGCAAACTGGATGCCGGAATTGAAAGCGTGTTCCTTATGGCTTCGGAACATACCCAATTTATTTCTTCCCGTCTGGTGAAAGAAATTGCCAGTTACGGCGGAGATATTTCGGAATTTGTAACACCAGGCACGCAGGCGCGTTTGTTGGCACGTCTGGCTGACAGGAAAAACGTTTCTGCCTGAAGTGGCAAGTATAGGTGTTACAAACACAAGGAGAGTTTCTGATGTCTTCAGAAGATAAAAACGATATCATTCATATGGATATCCCGCACGGTCGCGTCATTATTAAACTGCGCCCGGATCTGGCCCCCAAGGCTGCGGAACGTATTCGCACGCTGGCGGCAGAAGGTTTTTACGATAACGTACCTTTCCACCGTGTTATTCCCGGTTTTATGGCGCAGGGTGGGGACCCAACGGGTACGGGTATGCATGGCAGCAAACTGCCGGATCTGCCCGCAGAATTCACCAACAAAGCCAAGTTTGAACGTGGCACCATCGGCATGGCTCGGACGTCTGATCCGAACAGCGCCAACAGCCAGTTCTTCATCATGTTTGAACCTTCTCCGCACCTTGATGGTCAGTACACCATTGTGGGTGAAGTGATTGAAGGCATGGAAAACGTAGATAAAATCAAACATGGCTCTGGCATGTCCGGCATGGTGAAGGATCCGGATCGGATTTCTCGCATGCGTCCGGCAGTTGGCGAAAAATCCTGATTTTTCCTAATATCTGCAAAAAAGCGTCACTCCTGTTGGGGTGGCGCTTTTTTTTTATGTCTGAAACCCATCAAACCATCTGATTTTACAGGAATGGCACAAAATTCTTTCTACTGCTTGACAGGGGTAAGGTAATCCGTTTAGGAACACCTCCATCGCGCAGACATCACGTTTTGCACGGTTAAAGGTGTGAGCCGGTAGCTCAGTTGGTAGAGCATTCGACTTTTAATCGAATGGTCGAGGGTTCGAGTCCCTCCCGGCTCACCATTTTAAAATCTTCCAAAATATAAAAGATAGTTTCAGCCCATATACCTGTTGGGCTATGCCGTTTTTTCCCATGGGGGAATCGGGCCGTAACATTCAGCAAGATAGTCAATCATGGCCCTCACTTTTAACGGAATGCTTGTGCCGGGCGCATAAACGGCGTGTAAGTCTGGCCCCGGTGTAGTGGGGTAATCCAACGATAAAGCAATCAGTTGGCCGCGTTGCAGTTCCTGGCTCACAACAAAAAGTGGCAAATAAGCAATTCCAGCGCCAGCTACTGAGGCCTCCCGCAAGGCATCTCCATTATTGGCGGAGAGCAGGCCGGAAACAGAAACAGTTTTTTCTCCGTTGTCTCCAAAATGCCAGCGCGATGCACTGTTGTTCCCGCTCAGGGTGTATCCAAGGCAGTTGTGATGTTGCAATTCATCTACCTGCGTGGGTGTGCCAGCTTTTGCCAAATAAGACGGAGAGGCACAGATAACCATACGCACAGCAGCCAATTTACGGGCACGCAGCGTGCTTATCGTAAGGTTGCGGATACGCAGTGTAAGATCCCAACCTTCCTCAACCAGATCTACAGGACGGTCATTCAAGCCAAGCTCTATCTGAACCTGCGGATACCGTCGGCTGAATTCCGGCAGATAAGGTGCAACATACCTTATGGCGAAGGAAACAGGGGCATTCAGGCGTAATTGCCCGCGTGGTTCACGGTACTGTTCGCTTACGGTTTGTTCCATGTTTTCCACATCAGCCAGAATTTTCTGACAGCTTTCCAAAAACAGGCGTCCTGCTTCGGTTAAGGAAAGATGCCGCGTGCTGCGATGAAAAAGAGAAACGCCTAACCGTGTTTCCAGTGCCGTAACATGTTTGGTCACCATTGTTGGGGACAGCGCCATAAGACGCGCGGCCCCAGTAAAGCTGCCTGCGGCTATAACTTTAACAAAAATCTGCATACTGGTGATGCGATCCAGCATTTATAACGCCCCAGCATGATGGAAACGGTTGGTTTTTTCTAGCATAGGCTGTGGCTCCTTTGTCATGCAGGCCGTATGCTGCCAAAAGCAGCATTGCGGCATGTTTGAGGTTGGAGGAGATGTGGCAACAGGTAAATCTGTAATGGGCAAATATATGTGCGGAATGCTTTCTGCCTGTTTATTGCTGCCCATGTTGCCGGCTGTGGCGGGTGAAGATGGCCTGCATGCTCTTCCCGTTCCTGCAGTGCAGGAAGAATCTCTGGATGGCCAGCAAAGAGCATCTCTTTTTCTGCCTATAGGGGCGGAGGTTGCTCTTGCTGCTTTTTGGTCCGGGCCTGACCTATTGATAGTAGCGGATCGTCCTGTGGCTTCATTCGTTCATAATTTGATAGGGCAGGGCGTATTTGCAGATACGGATGTTACGGTTTTAGAAAATGCAACTATTCTGCGTATTCATGCGCCGTCTCATCCACATATTATGCTGCGCAAAAAGCTGGATGGTTGGTTGCTGGAGCAGCTTCCACAAGGCGATGCGACGAGCGTAAAGTCTGCACCGCCTGCTGTTATGCTGCCAGAAGCCGTTCTGTTCCCTCAAAAACAGTCTGGGCACGTTATTTCATTTCCAGATCCAGCTACCGGCGTGCGTTTGCTGATTGCACCATCTATTATGGAAACCGGGTCTCGTTCTCCCTATCGTGGCATAGGGTATGGCGTGCGTGGATCTGCCCAAGGTGTTGTGGTGGCGGCAGATTCATCACAGATCAAACTGGATGTTACTGTAGATAAAGGCGTCTTTCTTTCCGCATTAGGGCTTGATGCTTTGCCAGTAGGGCAGGGAGCACCAGAAACCGCACCACTGGAAGGTGGGCAGGATTGGTTCTGGTTAGGGTTACATTCTGCACCAGCCGCTGTTTTGCAAAAGGACTGGCTTGCAGCAAAGGCAGACGCTGAGAAGGCCACCCCTTCTTTGCGGTGGCCTGCGCAGGTTGCTGCTGCACGCGCTGCTTTTGCCGCCGGACACCCAGAAGATGCATGGCATCTTGTCAAGACTATGCCCCAGCGTTCTGAACCGGGCGGCCCACCAGCGGGAGTGCTTTTTCTGCGGGCTTGTGCAGCGTTGTTAAGCCACGATGTAAATACCGCAGCGCCCGTTCTGGCTCAGATGGAAGGGGCTGCTCCAGAACTGGAGATATGGCATGCGCTGTATTTGATGTTGAGTGGTGCAAACAGCAAAGATGCATCTGTTCTGCTTGCACGCCATTACGAACAGATCCTCCACTACCCACAACCAACGCGCGATCTGCTTCTTCCGCAGGTTATAAATTATATTGCACGTTATGGCACGGATGAGGCAGCACTCATTCTGGAACCTCTGCCCACTGATGGCGTTTATGATCTGGCGCGTGCGCATATGCAGGAACGTGAAGGAAATGCAGAGCCAGCACGGATTACTCTGGAAAATCTGACAGCTGCGGCAGACCCGGAAAAAGCCGCCTATGCGCGTGCAGATCTGGTGGCCTTTCTGTTGCGGCATGATCAGATTGATGCAGGCATGGCTGCAGAGAGCTTTCAAAACCTTCTTGATGGAAAAGAAGGCGTTGGAAAGGCTATGCCTTCCGTGCGCGCATATACCAATTTCTTACTGTCTTCAGCACTTGTGCAATCTGGGCAGGTAAAACAGGCTTTAACAGTGCTGGATGGGCTTTCTGCCTCAGCAGAAATTCCGCAAGACAGGCTGGAGGTTTTGCGACGTCAGGCCTTGTATGTGCTTGCGTTTAATACTTTGCCATCTGGCAAAGCTGTGAGCGGCAAGGATGGGGCATTATCCGCAGAGCAACGGGTGCATATTTTACAAATCCAACTGCCTTTGCTGGAAGATAATACATCCAAGGCAAAACTGTTGAGAGGCTATGGAGCACTTTTGTTGCAGATAGGGCAGGCCGATGCTGCAGTTATGGCGTTTAAACAGGCGGTTGTACTCACGGCTGACCCGGTAGCGCGGGCGGAAATACAGGAGCAAATTGTTCAGGCGGCTTTCAGGGCAGGCAACGTGAATGCCGCCATGGAGGCATTGGAGCAAAGCACTGTGCCCGGTTTGCCAGAGGATATGGCAGCGCGTCGCCATTACGATGAAGCGCATCTTGCATTGACCAAAGGGGATAGAGCAGGCGCATTGGCCCTATTGTCTGATGATGAATCCGACACGGGTTTGGAACTGCGCGGGCAATTATATGAGCAAGGCAAGCAATGGGCAGATGCCGTGCAGGTGGTAGGGCGTTTGGCTAGTCATGCCCTGCCAGAAACAGGGGCTTTAACACCGCAGCAGCAAGACCTTGCCATGCAGCTTGCCACCGATTCTGCCGCAGCACATGATGCAGATACTTTGCTGCGCCTTAAGGCTTGGTTGGCGGGGCGAACGCTGGGAAAAGAGCAGGATCGCCAGTTTGACGTGCTTGTGAAACAAACTGTGCATTCTTCTGCAGAGCGTTGATTATTCTGTATTTTGGGGTGGCGTGTTTCTGAAAAATTTATGAAACACGTAAATAATGCTTGCAACGTAAGCGCAGGGGTCCTACCAAGCGCGCTCTTGGCCCAAGGGGGCAATTTTTGCCCAACAGGCTGTCTACTGGTTTGGGGGTACGTCAATGAACGCACTTGCTCAACTGGGGATGGTCTCGGAACACCCGAGCAATAACCAGGCATTTTCTGTTCCGGTCTCGTCTGCTGACGAAGAGCGTAAAGATTACTTCGTCGAAAAGAATGGCGAGAAGTTTGCAGGTACTCACCTGCTTGTCGATATGTGGGGCGCCACAAATCTGGATGATCCAGAAAAAATCGACGCAACACTGTGCGAAGCAGCGAGAGCTGCCGGGGCCACAATCCTGCACAGTCATTTCCATCATTTTTCACCCAATGGAGGTGTTTCTGGCGTGGTGGTGCTGGCTGAAAGCCATATTTCCATTCACACATGGCCAGAACGCGACTTTGCTGCGGTGGACATCTTTATGTGTGGTGCGTGTGATCCGCACCTGTCCATCCCTGTTATGCAGCGTCTTTTTCAGGCTAAGCGGCTTGAAGTGGATGAAGAACGCCGTGGCCGCGTAATTGCCTAAAGGCTGTTTTTCTTAAAG
The DNA here is from genome assembly GCF_000285275.1 of Acetobacter pasteurianus subsp. pasteurianus LMG 1262 = NBRC 106471. Lineage (GTDB taxonomy): Bacteria > Pseudomonadota > Alphaproteobacteria > Acetobacterales > Acetobacteraceae > Acetobacter > Acetobacter pasteurianus. Next base: position 5,885 of record NZ_CADO01000012.1, on the reverse strand, counting down.
TTGTAAAACTCTGTTTGACGGTCGTGCTGATACAGTTCTGAAAAAGGGCAGTGTCAGCACGGCCCATCTGCGTATGTGGAAGATAAAGCTGGTATGGCAGAAACATGGATTGAAGAAACCCTGTACGATAACTGGGGGCAGCGGTTCCGTGTGGTAAAGGAACTGGCGCGCACGCGTAGCCCGTTTCAGGATATTGTTGTTTTTGAAAGTGACTCCCACGGTCGTGTGCTCATGCTGGATGGCGTGGTGCAGATTACCGAGAAGGATGAATTTGTTTATCAGGAAATGCTCACGCATGTTCCGCTGTTTACACATGCCAACCCGAAAAATGTGCTGATTATTGGCGCAGGGGATGGTGGTGTTCTGCGCCGCGTTCTGGAACATCCCGGTATCGAAAAAGCCGTGATGGTGGAAATTGATGGTGCTGTAATAGAACTTTCAAAACAGCATCTTCCTTCCATTGCCGGCGATGCATGGAATAACCCACGCGCGGAAGTGATTGTGGGGGATGGGATAGATTACGTTGCGCGCGCGGCGGATGCCTCGTTTGACGTGATTATTGTTGATAGCACAGACCCGATAGGGGTGGGCGAAGTGCTGTTTACAGATTCCTTTTACGAACATTGCGCACGTATCCTGACCGCTGAAGGGCTGATTGTGAACCAGTGTGGCGTGCCCTTTATGCAGGCGGATGAACTGCATGAAACCAGCGTGCGACGTGCCAAGTTCTTTCCGCATGTGTCTGCCTATGTGGCCGCTGTGCCAACCTATGTAGGTGGGTTCATGACACTAGGGATCGCCAGTAAGGGCAGCAACCTGCAAGCGCAGGATGTGGAACAGGTGCGAGCCCGTGCGCAGGAAGCTGGTATTTTGGGGAAAACCCAGTACTGGACGCCTGAAATTCACGTAGGGTCTTTTAATCTGCCACCGTATATTGCCAAGCATCTGCCCAAGGTTGCTGGCTAATTATCGCGCCAGGAACCGTGATTGACTTGAAAGCGAAATGATGTCACGGTTCCTGAACGCAGAGGGAGAGACTGGCCTAGCCAGCGCCGAAGGAGCAACCGCCCCGGAAACTCTCAGGCAGAAGGACCCTGCGTTTTAAAACTTCTGGAGAGAGGTGCAATCGCACCCGCCGACGGGATAGCGATCTCAGGCAAAAGCACAGAAGGGGCAGCGGATTGTGTAATCCGGAGCCTCGTGTTGTGCTGATGTGTCTGTCAGATTGCAGTGGGTTCCGGCCTTTTTGGCAAGGCGGCGTGCATGGGCACCGATACTCTCCTTCATACTCCCCTCTATTCATTGCATGAAGAATCCGGCGGCAAGATGGTGCCGTTTGCGGGTTATGCCATGCCTTTGCAGTATGCAGATGGCATTATGGCCGAGCACCGGCATGTGCGTGAGCATGTTGGGCTGTTTGATGTCTCCCATATGGGGCAAGTGCTGCTGCGCCCGCGTTCGGGTGATGTAGATGATGCTGCTTTGGCGCTGGAAAAACTGGTGCCAGCAGATATCGCTGCCCTTAAGCATGGTCGCCAGCGTTATACCCAGTTCACCAATGCCAAAGGTGGTATTCTGGATGATCTGATGGTGGCGCGTCTGGAAGATGGCCTTCTGCTGGTGGTGAATGCCGCATGTAAGGAAGCAGATCTGGAACTTCTGCAATCTGAACTGGTGGCAGAATGTGTTGTAGAACTGCAGGAAGATCGGGCGCTGCTCGCCTTGCAGGGGCCAGAAGCCGAACAGGCTTTGGCTGTGTTTGCCGATGATGTGCGCAAGATGGTGTTCATGGATGTGCGCACTCTGGATGTGGATGGCGCCCGATGTGTGATTTCCCGTTCTGGCTATACGGGCGAAGATGGGTTTGAAATTTCTGTTTCCGCCAAGGATGCAGATCGGGTTGCCCGTAAACTGCTGGAACAGCCCAACGTAAAACTGATTGGCTTGGGTGCGCGAGACAGCCTGCGGCTTGAAGCCGGCATGTGCCTGTATGGTTCCGATATTGATACTACCACCACGCCGGTTGAAGCTGCACTTGAATGGTCTATCCAGAAGTCTCGTCGTAACGGTGGCGCACGTGCTGGTGGTTTCCCCGGTGCGGATATCATTCTTGGCCAGCTTGAAAATGGTGTAAGCCGCCGCCGCGTTGGCTTGCGGCCGGAGGGGCGTGCACCTGTGCGGCATGATGCGCCTTTATATGCCGATGCAGAATTTGCCACGCATATCGGCAAGGTCACCTCTGGCGCATTTGGCCCCACAGTGGGTGGGCCGGTAGCGATGGGCTACGTGGCGACCAATGACAGCCAGACAGGACACACCGTTTTTGCAGAATTACGTGGGCGTTCCGTGCCTTCCGTAATAAGTGCACTGCCTTTTGTGCCAGCGCATTTCAAACGCTAGGCCGTTGAGACACTGATTTAGCTTGACTGGAGAAATTGAGAAAATGACCCTGTATTTTACAAAAGAACATGAATGGCTGCGCGTTGATGGTGAAACGGCAACCGTTGGCATCACGCGCCATGCAGCTGATGAACTGGGTGAACTGGTGTTTATTGAAGCCCGCCCATCCGGCACGGAAGTGAAAGCCGGGGAATCCATCGCAGTTGTGGAATCTGTTAAGGCAGCTTCCGATATTTATGCGCCAGTTGATGGTGAAGTTTTGGAAAACAATGCTGCGCTGGCAGATGATCCGGCACGGGTAAGTTCTGACCCGGAAGGAGAAGGCTGGATTGTTAAATTCCGCGTTGCCAATCCAGATCAGCTTTCCGGTCTGATGGATGCCGCAGCATATGCAGCTTTTGTAGGCTGATTTCTGCCTGATTGGAAAAAATGGCCCGTTCCAGACGGGCCTTGTTCAGGAAAAATTTCTACATGTTCTCCCTTGCTCCCGGTTCGGATGCACGTTCCCAACACAGTCTTGAAGCTCTACCTGCTTTTGCTGCTCTAAAAGCTGAGGGCGAGGCGTTTGCTACGCGTCACATTGGCCCAACTGCAACAGATCAGGCTGAAATGCTGCGGGTTGTTGGTGCTGCCTCTTTGGATGATCTGATAGACCAGACACTTCCTGCTTCCATTCGCGCACAGAAGCCCTTGGGGCTTGGTGCGGGGTGGACGGAAACGCAGGTGCTTGCGCGTCTGCGTGAACTGGCCGGACAAAATCAGGTTATGACATCCCTGATCGGGCAAGGGTATTACGGTACGGTGCTGCCAGCTGTTATCCAGCGGAATATTCTGGAAAACCCGGCATGGTACACAGCTTACACGCCGTATCAGCCAGAAATCAGTCAGGGCCGTCTGGAAGCTCTGCTGAACTTCCAAACCATGATTACAGAGCTAACAGGGTTGGATATCGCCAACTCTTCTCTGTTGGATGAAGCCACGGCAGCGGCAGAGGCCATGGCATTGGCCCGCCGGGTGGCTACCTCCAAATCCAATGTGTTTTTTGTGGATGCAGAGTGTCTGCCGCAGACAATCGCGGTATTAAAAACCCGCGCAGAACCTATGGGCATTACGCTCCAGATTGGTCGGCCCGAAACCGATCTGGATGCCCAAAACGTATTTGGGGCTATTTTCCAGTATCCCGGCACATCTGGCCAGATTACAAACCCGCAAAAACAGATTGAAAGCCTGCATGCTGCTGGGGCTATTGCGGTTATGGCGGCAGATCCGCTGGCTTTAACGCTGCTTGCCGCCCCAGGTGAACTGGGGGCGGATATTGCCATTGGTTCTACCCAGCGCTTTGGTATTCCCATGGGGTATGGTGGGCCGCATGCCGCTTATATGGCTGTGCGAGATGCCTATAAACGCAGCATGCCGGGGCGCTTGGTCGGTGTTTCAGTCGATAGTGCTGGGCGTCCGGCGTATCGTCTTGCCCTGCAAACCCGTGAACAGCATATTCGGCGCGAAAAGGCCACGTCCAACATTTGCACCGCGCAGGTGTTGCTGGCTGTTATTGCAGGTATGTATGCTGTCTATCATGGGCCAGAAGGTCTGAAGGCAATTGCACAGCGTATTCACGGTCTTGCTGCTACATTGGCCGCTGGTTTGCGGGCGCTGGGTGTAACCGTTGAAACAACCGCATTTTTTGACACGTTGACGGTAAATGTAGGTGAAGGTGCTGCTGATTTACTGGAACGTGCACGTTCTGCAGGCATGAACCTGCGGGATGCAGGGAACGGACGCATTGGCATCAGTCTGGATGAAACCAGCACCCCAGAAACCGTTTACGCTGTGTGGTCTGTTTTTTGTGCCGAGCACGGACGTGTAGAAAAAATGGCACAGGCACTGGCTGCTGCTTCCATAGCATTGCCCGAGGATGTGCGCCGCCAGTCTGGTTTTATGGCACAGCCTGTGTTCCGTTCCTGCAGTTCAGAAACAGATATGCTGCGTTATCTGCGTCGCTTGTCAGACAAGGATCTGGCGTTGGACCGGACAATGATCCCGTTGGGGTCTTGCACCATGAAGCTGAATGCCACGGTGGAAATGCTGCCGATTACGTGGTCTGGCTTTTGTGACATTCATCCGTTTGCACCGGCAGATCAGGCAAAAGGCTATCAGGTTCTTTTGCAGGATCTGGAAAAGTGGCTGTGTGCCATTAGCGGTTATGATGCGGTTTCTTTCCAGCCCAATTCTGGCGCGCAGGGGGAATATGCAGGCTTGCTTGTTATTCGCGCATATCATCAGGCGCGGGGGGAAGGGCATCGGACAGTTTGCCTGATTCCAGCTTCTGCACATGGCACCAACCCGGCTTCTGCCCAGATGGCGGGCATGAAAGTTGTGGTCGTAAAGTGCGATGCAGGCGGCAATATTGATCTGGAAGACATGCGTGAGAAAATAAAAACGCATGCGAATGATCTGGCCGCAGTGATGATTACCTATCCTTCCACTCACGGTGTGTTTGAAGAAAACATGCGTGAAATCTGCGACCTGGTACATGCAACCGGCGGGCAGGTGTATGTGGATGGTGCCAACATGAATGCTCAGGTAGGGCTGGCGCGCCCGGCTGATTATGGTGGGGATGTCAGCCACTTTAACCTGCATAAAACCTTCTGCATTCCGCATGGCGGCGGTGGCCCGGGTATGGGGCCAATTGGTGTGCGGGCGCATCTGGCACCTTATCTGCCCGGAAACCCGGCAGATGTAGATGTTTCCATGGCTGTAAGTGCGGCTCCTTTCGGGTCTGCTTCTATTCTGCCGATCTCATGGGCCTATATTCGCCTGATGGGGGATGAAGGGCTTAAGCGGGCTACGCAGGTGGCTATTCTCAACGCCAATTATATTGTGAGCCGCCTGAAAGATGCTTACCCCGTGCTTTATCAGGGCGCGCATGGGCGTGTTGCGCATGAATGTATTCTGGATCTGCGTCCAATAAAGAATGCAACAGGCGTAACCGTGGATGATATGTCCAAGCGTTTGGTTGATTACGGTTTTCATGCGCCAACGGTGAGCTTTCCGGTGGCTGGTACCTTTATGATTGAGCCAACCGAATCTGAAGGAAAAGCAGAGCTGGATCGTTTTTGCGATGCCATGCTGGCCATGCGTGAAGAAGTGCGTGCTGTTGAAAATGGTGAGGTGACGGCAGAAGATGCAGTATTACGTCATGCGCCCCATACAGGCCTTGAGCTGACAGCAACGGAATGGGTGCATCCTTATACACGGCAGGAAGCATGCTTCCCCGGTAATGTGCAGCTAGCGACCAAATATTGGCCACCAGTAGGCCGAATTGACAACGTATATGGTGACAGAAACCTAGTTTGTTCTTGCCCGGACATTGCGGAATGGATGGAATGAATTAGACGTTTCTTCTTGCTATTAAAAAAGGGGAGCAGCAAATCTACGGCGTGTCGTCAGTTAAGCTCTGAGTGTGGCACGTGAGGGTTGTAGTT
>NZ_CADO01000013.1 GCF_000285275.1 Acetobacter pasteurianus subsp. pasteurianus LMG 1262 = NBRC 106471 | reverse complement strand
TCTGTCTCCTTCTTCCATCCCTACAATATGGGAAGAAATTCAAGATCTAACAGGTCCTAGGTGTATGAGCGCACTATATTTAGGATATTATGTTAGATAATGGTTAATATTAAACGATTTATGAAAAAAGAGATTTTTTGATTTTGCATTTCTATAAATCTAAGCTTACTTACTGCACATAACAAAATATGTTATCAGGTTATTAAGTTTGTAATGATCTGCCATACTTTGCAGAGCATGAAATATGGCAACCATAAAATATTGGGTATGCTACAAGAACCACGGTAACTCTGGAGCAATGGATATAAAGAACAATGGCTGACCAGGACGACGTTATTTCACCCGGGATAGATCTTGGGCAAAGAATCAAGATCCTGCGTAAATCCGCTGGACTAACACAGCAGCAGGTTGCAGACGCGCTGGGGGTTTCAAGGCCGGCTATCGCTTTTTGGGAAACCGGACGGGAAGGAAGTGCCAGAAAACATATTCCCAAACTGGCGGCACTTTTTAATGTTGACCCGGAAATTTTTCTGACAGGCTATGTGCAGGAAGATATTGAGCTGGTGATTACACCGGATGAACATGATGTGATCCGCCTTTACCGTATGCTTGATCCATCTCGTAAAGTATCTGCGCAAAAGTGGTTGGAACGGCAGGCGCGGATGGCCCGGCAGGAAGACTGAATTTATCAGACAGATTTTGATATATCAGGTCACTTCTTTTCAGTGTTTATGGGCAAGAACCCTTCATAAATACTGAAAAGAAGTGACCTTGATGAAGTTGCTATTTAAAGCTGCTCTAAGGCCAGTGCTGCCGCAGAAGCGACATCGCGCCTTAAGGCTACAACATTGCCCTTCCCAGCAGGGTGAACCCGGTTTGTTAAAATAAGAATAAAGCTATCTGTTTGTGGGACCAGCCACAAAGAGGTTCCGGTAAATCCGGTATGGCCAAAAGATCCTACAGGAAAGTAATCCCCTCGTGGGGTAGAATAATGGGTATTAATGTCCCACCCCAAACCGCGTTGGTCAGTTTTACCTGCAGGTTGCTGCGGAGATGACATCATAACCAATGTTTCTGCCTTAAGCGGGAAAGGAGAAGACCGCCCGGCGCGTTTATTGAGCAACGCAATGGCGTAGCGGGTCATGTCATCCGCGCAGGAAAATAAACCTGCATGGCCTGCAATACCCCCCATTCGGCGTGTTGTGGGGTCATGCACAATACCGCGCAGAAGGTTTCCTTTTTCATCATACTGGGTGGGAGCAATTGTACTGTAAAGTGTTGGTGCCGGAGCAAAAAAGGTTCTTTTTAAGCCCAGTGGCTTGAGAATATTTTGAGTTGCATAGTCTTGTAAGGTCAGGCCAGAGAGCTTTTCTATAATTAGACCAAGCAGAATGAAGTTGATGTCACTGTAGACAAACTGTTCTCCTGCAGGATGAATGGGTGCGCAGGAAAATGCCATCTGTATAGCCGTGTTACGGCCTACCCATGGTGTTGAAAGATCCAGATCTGGCGGCAACCCGGAATAGTGGGTGAGTAACTGGCGGACAGTAATATCCTGTTTACCCTGACCGGAAAAGGCAGGAAGGTAATGGCAAACAGGAACATCCAGTTGCACTAAGTGGCGTTCATAAAGCTGCATGATGACAGGTGCCGTAATGAGCACTTTGGTAAGAGACGCCATATCAAACAGCGTATCCCATGTCATTGCTTCTGGGTGGGGCACAAGTGCGCGTTGCCCAAATACACCTTTCCAAACCACTTGGCCTTGATGACCAATGGCAGCAACAGCTCCGGGAGTTTTGTTGGTTTTGATAGCTTCCTGAAAAATCTGTTCCACTTGTGCAAAATGATTTTGTGTATCGGAGGCCATACTGTTCTTTATCGGCATGTAGAACAGGTTTGTCATACCCAACAGCAGAATACGGCGGCTAAAAGCGGAAGAGGGCATACTTGTTCTGCCTTATAATAAAATGCGGTTTGTTTAAGAGGCGACGAATCTGAATGTGATATTCAGGCGTGTTTCTCCTGTTCGGATATGTGCGCCAGAATGGATGGGTTTAACCCCATGAAAGCGTAGGCGATCAGGGCCACCCCATACCAGCACATCTCCATCTTTGAGCAGAATTTGCCGGGTAGGGTCTGATCTTTTGAGGCCACCCCATAGAAAAGTGGCTTCCAAGCCAAATGAGAGAGAAACTACAGGCTGATCCGTACACCCTTCATCGCGGTCCTGATGAAGGCCCATACGGGCGCCGGGGCTGTAAGAATTGATAAGGCAGGTATTTGGTTGAAATTGTGCAAAGCCTGCTTTCTGGGCAGCCTTGTGAGCCAAGGCTTGAAAGATAGCAGGCATATCTGGCCAAGGCTGGCCAGTAAAAGGGTTTACCTTGGTATAGCTGTAGCCTTGTGCTGTGCTGATCCACCCGAATGTGCCGCAACATGTCATGGCAACGGACATCTGCCCTCCACCCGGGGTATGCATTTTTCTAAATGGTGCTTGCTGCGCAATGTGATGAATAGCCAGCATACAGGCTTCAGCATCGTGCAAGGTAAAACCAGGCAATAATACTGCTCCGGCATCTAATTGCACATAATCTGGCCGTGTATCAGGCAAAAGAAAATCCAGTTGCGCGGGGCGATTGTCTTTCATGCTGAAAGCTCTGCGTGGAAAGTGTTTGCGGTGGTGTGCGCACTCTGGCACAGCATGCAAGGAGTATAGCAGCACCTACGTTTGAAACAGAAGGAGCAGATTCCCAGCAATGTCGGTTTCTGGTCGGGATATGATGTTTATCGGTGGCATTCCGGCTGTTATCAGCTTTAATGCCAGTAGCCGTATGTTTCGTGGGGTTTTTATAGGTCTGAACGCAGAGGTGGATTTTCTGGCGCGTTCCCCTATGGATTTGCAACCGCAGGGCGAGGCGGCTTTGCATGTGTTTTTGGAAACATGCCGCCAGCAGAATCGTTCTCCTTTGCTTGCACGGCAAGCGGGGCAAAAAGGGTATCTGCTTGAAGATATATATGCAGAGCTGGAAGAGCCTGCACGCCAGAAGGGAATAGATCTGTATCAGCTTGTGCGGGTGCAAACACAGGAATTTCAGAACACAGAAAATCGAAAAAAGAATTCAACCGTTTTTCTGAATTTTTAATAAGAACGGCTCAATTATTTAAGGAAAAAGGAAGGCTTGCTCCAAGCCTTCCCTTTTTAATATCTGTTGTGTCTCAGGCCGTTGTATTGGCCGGAATATTCTGTTTGGCGGGTGCCATTACGGACACAAGTGCAACCATGGCAATATTGATAGCCAGAGAAAGAAGGCCCGTAGAAACGTTGCCTGAAAATACCCCCAGATGAACAGGGTGAATAGGTTTCAGGCCGTCCATCCAGCATATGCCAACGCCAAAAACTGTGCCTACAGCCCATCCTGTCAGCATGGCGGCGGCAGAAAAGCGCACGCGTAATAGGCCCAGAATAAGTGCCGGGAATGTTTGTAGAATAAACACGCCCCCCAGAAGCTGGAAATCAATGGCAAACTGCGCGTTTAGGAACAATACGCAAACCAGTGCGCCAATTTTCACGATGAAAGCTGTAATACGGCTGGTACGCACCGGGTTGGCCTGTGCAGGAAGCAAATTATTGGTAACCAGATTTGCCGCGCCAATGGCCATAACGGCAGCAGGCACCAATGCGCCCACGGCAATGGCAGCAAGGCAAAAACCGGCAAACCATGCAGGAAAGACACTTTGGAACAGCATTGGCACAACCATGGATGTATTGGTGGTGTGAATGCCAGCCGCATGCGCCATAAAGCCCAACATGGCGATAAGGCCTAATACAATGGTGTACGCAGGCAAAAAGACGGCGTTCTGTTTAATGGTATCTGCCGACCGAGATGCCAAAATACCCGTAAGTGTATGTGGATATAAAAATGCAGCCAGAGCAGAAGAAAGCGCGAGCGTGGCATAAGGTAAGCTTTGCCCGGTTTTAAGCACCGTATCCGCATGTGCAGCCGTGGCGAACAGGGCGCTATAACCGCCAGTGTGCAAAGGAATAACCGTTACCGCCACCAGCACGGCAATATAGATCATAATATCCTTGATAAAGGCTGTAAGTGCCGGAGCATGTAGCCCACCCAACCATGTGTAAGCGGCTAGGGAAATAAAGGCGATAATAAGCGGTAGATCGCCCGGAAGCCCTAGAGCCTGCACCACGGTGCGGATGCCAATAAGCTGGAGCGCAATATAGGGCATAACGGCTACCAGGCCGGTTAAAGCCACCACAATCTCCAGTGCCCGGCTGTTAAAGCGTGCCTTTACAATATCAGCCGCTGTGGCGTGTCCGCCTGCACGTGCAATCTTCCAAAGCTTCGGCATAACCACAAAAATAAAGGGGTAGACAATAATGGTATAAGGCAGCGCAAAGAATCCATATGCCCCCGCAGCATATACCAGTGCTGGCACTGCAATAACGGTGTATGCTGTGTAGAAATCTCCCCCTACCAGAAACCACGTGACCCACGGTCCAAACTCTCGCCCGCCGAGAGACCATTCTTCATGGCTGTTGGCATCACGCTTGGCGTGGAACAGGCTGCGTATCCATTGTATGGAACTGCCAACCACAATGGTGGCAGCAAAAAAGAAAACAAAAACGCCAAGCGCCCAAGGGTTTATGGTATTCATGTGTTTTGTCCCTTTTTCCAGACAACCCAGATAAGGGCAGAGGTTACGGGTACCCATGCGAATTGGTACCAATAGAAAAAGGGAAAACCCCATAAAACAGGATCGTACCTGTTATACAGAGGTGTCCAAAGCAACCCCAAAAATGGCAGGGTAAGCAGGAAGTTCAGATATTTCATTACAGAAAACCCGGTCATTTTGTTTTTTTTGTTCGTGACCGGGATAAGAATGGCGATGAAAGTTACCGCCTGTCAATTATTCTGTACGTCTTTTTGGTTTGAGAAACCAAGCTGTGTCTTTTCCACTACAAATAGGTTTACTGCCTGTGGTGGAGCAGAAAAAGAACCCACTGTTTTAGCGTGTAGCGCTGTGCTTTTTATTCTGTAAAACTTGGTTCAGCTTATCGCCATATTGCCGATAGCTGCCCTCTGGCACGCAGCCCATTTCTTCCAGATCTGCCAGATCCGCACCGTGATTGATCCACATATTCACTTCGCGTGAATCAATAGAGGCCGGGATTTCACGTGGTTCATAAACGATAGGTGGATTGTCACCTTCCGCAGCACCAAAAAGCATAAAGCTATCTGGTTCTGGTGTCTTGCTGGAACTTAGGCTGATTTCACCGCAGACAACCTGCTTTTTTTCTGCATTAGGGTGCGTGGTAATGGCGCGGAAAAAGGGATGTGTATCCGGGAATCGTTTTGTCAGTGTTTTAAGGGTATTTTTTACAAAAGGAGATGCTTTTTTATCGCTACCGTCGATAACGGTTTGTGCACTCGCAGAACAGGCTAGTCCCGGCGTGCCAAGGGCAGCAAGCAACAGGCTGAATGCCAGAAAGCGTTTCATGGTTTAAGTCTTTCCTGTTCAATGGAATGTATTAAGCAATATTATACTGCACTTTCGTGTTTGAAACAGCTCTCGCCTTCCATGGCGTAATGCCGCCACAACTTAACCGGCCCCCTTGTTGAGGAGCAGGTACACCAGTGGTGGATGGCAGAGATAAAGGTAACCCATACAGGCTTCTGACTGCCAGAAAGCCAAAGCATTCGGCTTCCAGCGCATCTCCGTTCCATCCCAGAGTTTCTGCCGGAAATACGTGGCCAGAAAGGCGTTGTGCAAGCGCCTTCATAATAGCGGGGTTGTGCCGACCACCGCCACACACAAACCATGCTTTTGGCTGTTCTGGTAACGGAGTGCGGGCAATGGTTTCCGCCGTAAAGGCAACCAATGTAGCAGCTCCATCGGCCGGAGAAAGCGCAGCAATATCCTGCAAGGCAGTATGAAAGCTCAGCCTGTCGAGAGATTTAGGGGCGGGTTTGCTAAAAAATGGATGTGCCAACAACTGCTGCAGAATAGGTGCTGAAACCTTACCGCTGCATGCCAATTGCCCATCTTTATCGTAGGGAATGCCAGTATGGCGGAAAGTCCAGTCATCCAGCAGGGCATTTCCGGGGCCTGTATCACAAGCCAGAATCTCACCTTCTAAAGTCAGCAGAGTAAGATTGGCAACGCCTCCGATGTTTAGAATTGCAACGGGTCGCGGCTGATCATGCAGCAGAGCGGCATGATATAAAGGAGCTAAAGGTGCACCTTCTCCTCCAGCCTGCACATCTGCTGTGCGAAAGTCATGGATAACTGGTAAATCTGTAGCAGAAGAAAGAGCAATGGCATTGCCTATCTGCCATGTGCGTCCAGGCTGGTGCAAAATGGTCTGACCATGAAAGCCAATAATATCGGCAGGCATATCAGGTGCCATCTGGCGGAGTTGCTGTACAGCAATGGCATGCACTTCTGTCAGATCATGTTCTGCAGACAGTAACGCAGGGTCAGAAGGTGCTAGCTGGGGTGCCGCATCCAGTATGTGGCGCAGGCGTGCCCGTAACTCTGGCGTATAAGGCACGGTTAGGGCAGGGCCATGCCGCAATATACGTGTGCCATCTGTTTGTATAAGTGCGGCATCTACGCCATCAAGCGATGTGCCACTCATAAGTCCTATGGCAGTAAGAGGAGGTCGCGTCGGCATAGCGTTAATGTGCCGCGTTTATATCTAGCCCGGTACGTAACTGGCCGGTTGGCACATCCCATAATAGAATGCGGTCTTGCCCATGTTCTGTAACATGCAGGGCCAATACATTGTCCCGCACACGCGTTACGCTTAACAACTGCTCACCTGCAGGTAGCGTAGCATGTGCTGTGGGGAGACTGGCAGTTGGTGCAGCATCCGATAATGCAACAGGCGGAAGGTTAGGGGGGGCAGGCTTACTACTCATGCGATGAATGAGTACGCCAGCTAATACAACAACGCCCACCACAATCAGCACACCCATGCCGATAACGGCCACAAGTAAGGCTTTGGGTGTTTTGTATTCCTGTGGTTCTTCCATTTTAAAGAGCCGCACCTTCTGCAATATGGCGTTTCATGTTTTGTACAACGGCTGCCAGACCATCAAAAATGGCCTGTCCAATCAGAAAGTGCCCGATGTTGAGTTCTCGCAGTTCTGGCAAGCTTGCTATGGGCCCAACATTTTCAAATGTCAGACCATGCCCTGCGTGTACTTCCAGCCCAAGTGCGGCAGCTTGCGTGGCAGCAGCACGCAGGTGTTCCAGCTCTCCTACTTTCCCTTCTGCGTAAGCGCCAGTGTGGAGTTCTACCACCTGCGCACCTGTTTTGGCGGCAGCTTCTATCTGTGCGGGGGAGGGATCTATAAACAGCGAAACACGAATACCTGCTTGTGCGAGTTTTTGCACTTTAGGCGTGAGTGTTTCTAGCTGTCCTGCTACATTCAGGCCACCTTCTGTAGTCAGTTCTTCACGCCGTTCGGGCACAAGGCAACAGGCATGAGGGCGCAAACCAAGGGCTATGCCAACCATTTCTTCTGTTGCGGCCATTTCCATATTAAGAGGGGCCGCAATTTCTGCACGCAGGCGTTGCAGATCTTTATCGCGGATATGGCGCCGATCTTCACGCAGATGGGCAGTAATGCCATCAGCTCCAGCCTGAATAGCCAACAGGGCCGCAGCAACGGGGTCTGGATATGTGCCGCCACGTGCATTGCGAATGGTAGCGACATGATCAATGTTGACGCCAAGCCGGATAGCTGAAGTCATGCTGCGTTCCTTCTGTTTTGCGTAAGCTGTGCTGCCAACCGAATGGCTGCAACAAGGCTGCTTGGGTCTGCCTTGTTCTGCCCCGCAATGTCAAAGGCTGTTCCATGGTCGGGCGATGTGCGGATAATGGGCAACCCCAGCGTTACGTTGACGCCTTCTGCCATATCCAGCGTTTTGAGCGGGATCAGCCCTTGGTCATGATACATGCACAAGGCCACATCGTAACGGCTGCGGGCTGCGGGTGTGAACATAGTATCTGGCGGCATGGGACCTGTAATGTTGAGCCCTTCCTGCTGTAACGCTTTAATGGCCGGAATGATAATTTGCTGTTCCTCATGGCCCATCAAACCGTTTTCCCCGGCATGAGGGTTTAATCCGGCTACAGCAATGCGCGGGGCTTTGAGGCCAAAATCACGCCTTAGACCAGCAGCAACAGTGCGGGCTGTTTTAATAATCAGCTCTGTATTTAATTGTTCCAGCGCGTGCCGGAGGGATACATGCACAGTAACGGGCACAACCCTCAGAGATGGGCTGGCCAGCATCATCACTTCCTGCCCAGGCACATGGCATAGTTCTGCCAGGTAGCTGGTGTGCCCTGGGTGCTTGAAGCCTGCGCTTTGGATGACTTCCTTGCTGATGGGGTTGGTAATAATGGCCGAAGCTTCACCATTTTGGGCCAGTTCTACGGCCAGACGGATGCTTTCGATAACACTGGGGGCATTCTGGCGGTCTGGTTCTCCGGGGGCGGCAGGTGTTGCCAGCCGGAGGGGAAGTACAGGTATGGCGTGGGAGAAAACATCCGCTCCCTGTTCCAGATAACGCACAGCTTGCACGGGAGCATGTTGTTCCAGAAGGGCGGGATCTCCCACAAAAACAAAAGGAAGCCCGCTTTCGCGCAATATGCGCCATGCTTTTACAGTAATTTCAGGTGCAATACCTGCCGGGTCACCTTGTGTTAGAGCCAACATAGGCTTCTTCCTTCAGCGCAGGAAAATATGGATGATGTAAATAGGAAGGAAAACCTAGAAACGATCAGGCGTAAAGGTGCTGAGGAACTGATAAAGCACATTAGGTGCAAAACCATATTCCACAGCCATAACAGCATCCGGGCTGAGGGCACGATACCATGCAGGATTAAAGTGATCAGACAACACAATGGAGTTGGGGAGCGTATGCTCTGAATGAAGCAGGTTCATAAATGGTGTTAGGCTGCTGAGGTTTGGGTCTTCTGGTCTGTTCTGCAAATAGGTATCTGGATCAAAAAACAGGTGGCCTGAGCGCTTTTCTTTATCGCCAGATCGAAGGAAATGGTCATACCCATTTACAAAACCGCCGGATTGTAGATTTTGCTCTGAAATGTCCGGATAGCGCTGGAGATAATAACGCTCGGAAAACAGGTAATGTGGGGAAAACTTTTTGTATCCCCCATTGCAATAATGTTCAAAGCCGGAAACACAGGTGCCGTTTGTAATGGCCTCTGCTGCTTCGGAACAATTTACCCGGTACCATTCCTCGTTAAAATATCTGTTGGGTGAATGACCGGAGGGTGCTCCTTCTATTTTATACCATTGCTCAAGCTCCTGATCAGAAAAAGACAACAGAGCATCCATAATCGCACCATATTCTGCGCGGTACCAATTTGCATCAAAAGGATACCATAAAGCTGCGGATGCTTTACCGGGCATGGTCTGTCATCTTTCGTTTTCAGGTATGGAAATCAAGGAGCCTGAATGTTGCTTTTAGCCCACAGCGCGGCGGTTCCGCCACAATGCTGCAAAATCAATCTGCTGCATGATAACTGGCAGGAAACCTGCTTCACGGCATAGCGTGGCCAGCATGTTGCGGGCAGCGGGGTAAAGAAGTCGGGGTGCTTCTATAAGCAGCAGAGTTTCAAAGGTCTCCGCCGTTGCATGCTGCAGCGTAAAGATACCTGCATAAATCAGATTCACATCAAATAAGGGGGCAATTTCTTCCCCTTCCCGTTGTGCAGGAAGATGCCCCTGACACCGCAAGATCAACTCAACTTCAAAGTTAGGCTGGTTTTCGCCCATTTGATGAGCGCGTACATCCACAGAAATACCAAGATGAGGGCGTTCTGTTACGCGTGAATAAATGGCTGGCGCCCCAAGAACCTGAAATTCAACAGATTTGACATATTGGA
Source organism: Acetobacter pasteurianus subsp. pasteurianus LMG 1262 = NBRC 106471 (assembly GCF_000285275.1). Lineage (GTDB taxonomy): Bacteria > Pseudomonadota > Alphaproteobacteria > Acetobacterales > Acetobacteraceae > Acetobacter > Acetobacter pasteurianus. Next base: position 28,819 of record NZ_CADO01000013.1, on the reverse strand, counting down.
TTCCCATCAGAATAGACGGTGCAGGAGGTGTTTGGGATGCGCCGCTAAGTGAATCTGCAGTTTCGGTATTCATGATGGATGTCTGATCCTCAGGAGTAATGTCGCAAACAGAAATAGCTCATTATTCGGGAAAAATGAGCAAAACAATATAATCCGCATCAGCCCTACCAGATTCAGACAGTTGCGGCGAGAGGAAACACAATAAACTCTTTTCTGTTGTGGCTCTGGCAACGCTTCAGAAATGTGTGAAATATTTTATCATTCAGCCTGTGCTTGATGGTATTCAGTCGCTTGTTCTTTACGTGTGATACGGCTACGACTTGGTGTCATGATCAGGCTGATAATTGTTGTCCCATTCCTGTTGGCGCTTGTGGTGTTCAGTGCCAGTAATCAGGATCCGCTCGATATGTGGTTGCTGACATATAGCTGGAAATCTTCCGCTGGTGTGTTGGCGCTATTGGTGGCGGCTGTTGCCTTTTTGCTGGGCGCTTTCTGTTTGTGGACGGCGGAATTCAAGCAACGCCGGCGAGCACGCAAGGCAGAACAGCACGTAAAAGAGCTGGAAGCCCAGCTTGCACAGGTGCAGGCAGTATCCAGCCAGCCGGTGGCTCCTGCGCCGGTAGCTGTCGCGGTTCCTCCTGTTTCTCCGGCAAATGGAGCAGAACCACATGTCTGATACCGCAAGGCAAACAGGTTTGATTGTGGCGCTGGATACGCAGGATCCGGCACAGGCCAAGGCATGGGCGCACGCGGTGGAAGGCGTTGCGGGCGTTATCAAGCTGGGTATGGAGTTTGCTTATGCGGCAGGCTTTCAGGCTGTTGCAGATGTAGCCGGGCAGAGGCCTTTATTTCTGGATCTTAAGCTACACGACATTCCCAATACGGTTGGGGCCGCTGTAAAGGCGCTTTCCCATTTGCGCCCCCGTATGCTGACACTGCATGCTGTTGGCGGTGCAGAAATGATGAAAGCTGCGCGTAAGGCCTGCGATGAGGCTTTTCCGGCAGGGGAGCGCCCATTGCTGCTGGCTGTAACCGTGCTGACAAGTATGGATGACCATGCTTTGGCAGAAGTAGGTGTGCCAGATGATACGCGCACGCAGGTTTTGCGTTTGGCGGATCTGGCAATGAAGTCTGGCATGGATGGATTGATCTGTTCTGCTCATGAACTCAAGGCACTCCGAGAGGCTCTGGGCGATAAACCAGTTCTGGTAACGCCTGGTATTCGGCCCGCAGGAGCAGCTAAGGGTGACCAGAAACGCGTTATGACACCTGCGGAAGCACGTGCCGCCGGAGCAGACTGGATTGTAGTGGGAAGGCCCATCACACAGGCTGCAGATCCAGCAGCAGCAGCAGCAGCCATTGCTGCGGAACTGGCAGCATAAATCTGCTGCATTGTAGGTAGGGTAGGTTATGAGCGGCGTTCAGACGGGCGTAAAAATCTGTGGCATTACAGAAGAAGCCGGGCTGGAAGCCTGCATGGAATATGGTGCAGATTGGGTAGGCTTTGTTTTTTTTGAGCGCTCTCCCCGTTATATAAATGCATTGCAGGCAAAGACGCTGGCAGCCCGTGTTACAGGCAGCATCAAGAAGGTTGGGCTCTTTGTACGTCCTGACGATGCGGTTTTAGAGCGTGTGCTAGATCAGGTAGAGCTGGACATATTGCAGCTTTATACAACGCCTGAACGTGCCTTGCAGATACAAGCCAAGTTCGGGCGGCCTGTCTGGTTATCCATACCGGTTGCATCACAGACTGATTTGCCACGCCAATGCATGGCGGAACGGCTTTTGCTTGAGCCCAAGCCCCCAACGGATGCAACACGCCCTGGTGGTAATGCACAGCGGTTGAACTGGGATCTGCTGCATGGCTGGAAACCTGCTTATTCGTGGATGCTGGCAGGAGGCCTGAATCCTGAAAACGTAGGGCAAGCTGTTGCCATAACTGGGGCACCTGCAGTGGATGTGTCATCTGGTGTTGAAAGTGCGCCTGGCGTTAAGAGCCCCGATGCAATTGCGCGTTTTATCCATAATGCGCGCACTCCAGCCGTTGGTTGAGATAAAAACTTTATTTTTTCTTCTTTAGGCCTTGCCTGTTCCGAAAATTTTGCTATTACCTCTCTCGCGTCGGAGAGATGGCCGAGTGGCTTAAGGCGCACGCTTGGAAAGCGTGTGTACGTTAATAGCGTACCGAGGGTTCGAATCCCTCTCTCTCCGCCAGAATATAACCCCCTTAAAAATTTTAGTTTAAGTGCTCTGTAGAAGTTGCAGCGTTTGGTTATGCTGTTCCGTATCGGAAAGCACTTATGGTTTCCCACTCCATGCCCATTGCTTGTTGCGCGATCCAACAGAGTTCGGAATCGTCGGGATGGATTTTGTTCGCTGATAGTAGGAGAGCGAAATGGTGGTGCCTGTAATAAGGACTTTCCGCCTCCGGTTTAATTTAGTAAGCGCATATGAAATTCTAATCAGAGATTTCTGTAATGATGCGCAAAAACGGCAATATCGAGCCATCTGTTGGCAATCCTCGTAAACAGAATACTACCCAGATATTGGATGCCGCAGAAAAAGTGTTTGCCGTTCATGGTCTAAGCGGCACACGTATAGATGACATAGCCAAGGCCTGTGCATTGCCAAAGGCAAATGTTCTTTATTATTTCAATACAAAGGAAACACTTTATCAGGCGACTTTAGAGCGGTTTTTGGCGGATTGGCTAGGAGATGCCAATATTCATCTTTCCGCAAATATGAATCCGCGAGAAGGTTTGCAAAGCTACATTCAAGCTAAAATGCTATTTTCGCGACAGCGTCCAGAAGCCTCTCGCCTTTTTATGCATGAGCTTTTAGCTGGCGGTGAGCAGATACAGTCTTTCCTGCGGGAAACACTCAAGCCGCATGTAGAGGATTTGGCAGTTATATTTGCAGCATGGCATGAGAAGGGACTTATCAAGAAGATAGATCCCTTTCATTTCATGTTCATGCTTTGGGCGATGACACAATCTTACGCTGATATGCAGGTGCAATTCGCAGCCGTTTTAGGGCAAAAACGCCTTACAAAGCGCGATTTCGAAATAGGCACAGAAACGATTATGCAGTTGGTTGCCTCAATTTGTATTGATGCGGAAGAAAGGAGCTGAGCAGCGTTTGTGCGAGTATGCCAATTGCAAAACCAAAAAGGCATGAAAAGTTTCTCATACTTGCTAACGCGGGTAAGAAAATAAAAAGAGCACCACACCCTGTGCTGATAAAAAGCGAGAGCAAAGCAACAGGATTAAAGCCAGACCTATACCAGTAAATGTTTCCGTGATCTGATGAATACAAATCATCCGTAATGATGGTTTGTTTTTTTATAAGATAGTAATCACTCAGAATAATGCCTATCAGAGGCGTGATGAATGTTCCCAAAACATCAAGTGTAAGATGAATAAGTTCTGGCCGTGCGTATAAATTCCATGGTGTGAACAAAATAGCGCCTATGGCAGCAATAAGCCCTCCCTTACGCCAAGATAGAAGGTGAGGGGCCATATTAGAAAAATCAAAAGCTGCAGATACAAAGTTGGCTGAAATATTGATGCCAATAGTGGCTGTAACAATAGTGATTACACCAATAATGGCGGTTCCCAGGCTTGTGGTTCTTACGGCTGTTTCTACGGGGTCAAAAATCATATGCCCAAATACGGGAAGTGTAAGTGTTATGGTAACGAGTGTAAGACATGAGAAGGCAAGAAAATTAAAAGGTAATCCCCAAAAATTTCCACGATTTATCGATTGTATGCTGGTGCCATAGCGTGAAAAATCGCCAAAATTCAAAATGATAGGGGCAAAAAAAGCGAGTATTAAAGCCATGGCATTAATAATGCCAAAAGCATGGGTGATCAGGCTAACAGATTGATGGGGTGTAAAAATTTGGAACGAAAGATGCCAGCCAGTTTTAGAAAGCAGCCAAATATCTAATAGAGCCATCAGGCCATAAATGACGGGGCCTGCCCAATCTATAAAGTGACGTATAGCGTCCATGCCATTCCAGAACACAAGAGTTTGCAAGCCCCATATCGTAAGAAAGGCGAGCCACCCCACATAGGATAATCCGAGTAAGCCATGCTGTGTGGCATTGGCCCACGGTTCGAGAACAGGCCAGATTTTTAAGACGAGAATAACTAAAGCATTTGATGCTAACCATGTTTGGATGCCATACCACCCAACGGCTATAATTCCACGTATGAGTGCGGGAATAATGGCGCCGTACACACCAAAGGTCATACGTGCGATAACAGGGAAAGGTGCCCCTGTTTTAAAACTAGGCACAGCCATGAGGTTGCAAGCTAATTGTACAAGTAGAATAGCAAAAAGTAGGGCTGCAAATACATCGTATAATGGGAGACCTAAAGTGAATAGACTGCCAACAGTGATGTATCCTGCTACACTATGAATATCCGACATCCATAAAAACAGATAATCTTTCCATCGCCATGTGCGTGTAGCAGATGGCGCCAAGTCTTCGTTTGTTAAACGATTATCATGTGTTGCATGATGTGTTCCACCCATAATGCTTTCCTACATTACGATTCGAATCCGAAATATATTATTGACCAATTAGTCAGAATAACAATACGATTTCGATACAAAATATATTTTGTCCTTTAACGGTCAGAAAACAGAAAGGTAAGCGCCTCATGCTTCATGTTAAAGGCGGAATGCTTGTTACAGCAGAAGGCAGTAAGCGGGCGGATATTCTGTGTGGTCCAGATGGAAAAATTGCCCATGTAGCAAGCACTATAGAAACACCAACGGGGTGCGATGTTGTGGATGCGGCGGGGCTACTGGTGATACCGGGGGGCATTGACCCGCATACCCATATGGAAATGCCTTTTATGGGCACAATTGCGAGTGATGATTTTTATACCGGAACCGCTGCCGGTTTGGCCGGTGGAACAACAAGCATTATTGATTTTGTTATTCCTGATTCCAAAACATCCCTCGTGGATGCATGGAAGGCGTGGCGGCAGAAGGCACAGAAGTCTGCTGCTGATTATGGTTTCCATGTTGCGATCACGCATTGGAATGATCAGATTTACCACGACATGAAAACTCTTGTAGAGCAATGCGGGGTTAATTCATTCAAACACTTCATGGCCTACAAAAATGCATTGATGGTGGAAGATGAGGCCTTTCTGCATTCCATGCGTCGGGCAGCAGAATTGGGCGCTATTTGCACAGTGCATGCCGAAAATGGAGATGCCGTTGCTTACTTGCAGCAAGATCTATTGTCTGAAGGTCGCACAGGACCGGAAGCGCATCCAGTATCCCGCCCACCTGCAGTAGAAGGAGAGGCAGCGCACCGAGCCATTACTTTGGCTGGGTTGCTTGGTGTGCCTATTTATATAGTGCATGTTTCAACGCAGGAAGGTGTGAAAGCTATTTCAGAAGCACGATTGCGAGGGCAAGAGGTGTACGGAGAAGTGCTGCCGCAGCATTTAGTGTTTGATGAGAGCGTCTACGAAGGTTCTGATTGGTTGAAGGCGGCACAGTACGTCATGAGCCCACCGTTTAGGTCCAAACATCATCAGGTTGCCTTGTGGGGCGGTATGATGTCTGGTCAGTTACAAACTACAGCTACAGACCATTGTTGTTTTTGTGCGCCACAAAAAGAAATGGGCAAAACAGATTTCACCCGTATCCCAAATGGCACGCCTGGGATTGAGGACCGAATGAGTGTTTTATGGCATTATGGCGTTAAAACAGGAAAACTCTCGCCTGAACAGTTTGTGGCTTTAACATCTACCAATACAGCTCAAATTTTTAATATATATCCACAAAAAGGAAGTTTAGAGATCGGAGCAGATGCCGATATTGTGCTGTGGGATCCTGATGCAGAGCGTACAATTTCTGCAAAAACACATCATCAGAATGTTGATTATAATATTTATGAAGGAATGACGGTAACGGGTGTTGCCAAGAAAACAATTAGCAAAGGGCATCTTGTCTGGAATGAAGGGGATTTACGTGCGGTGCATGGGGCAGGTCAGTACATCGCACGCCAGCCAAAAAGTAGAAACATTCGCAAGCCTTTTTAACTTGCAGATTGATGTGCGGAATTTATAGAGTCTTCGTTGAAAGCAAAAGGTAAACAGGCATAGCGTTTACCTTTTGTAACGGGCCGCACAGCATGTAAAAGTGCACTGGAAAAAATAAGCGCTCCGCCAGCAGGAGGACAAAACCCTTGATTTGAAAATTCGGGAAAGGTGAGTTCACCACCTTCAAAAGTATCATTCAGATTAATGGAGATTGCAAAGAGTCTGTGCTTGGCACCTTCTACGGTGTTGTCTCTGTGTGGAGCAAAGTGTCCTTTGTGTGCGGCATCATAACAACTTACAATCATACGATCCATGCCGGTTACGGTGCATTGAAATGTTTTGCGAATTTCAGGAACAACACGTCTAATAATGCGTGCTTGTAAGCCTTTGATTAAGTTTTGATTTTTTATTTTACAATCATAACGGCGTTTAAACATCGGATCTATTTTTTCCACAGCTAATCCATCTGCATTTTTTGTAAGGAAGCCTGATGGGGTGGGTGAGTTGTAATGGTAATAATGTATGAGAGCATGACAAAAATCAGCTTCGAGAATATCAGTTAATAAAAGTGCTGGAATAGGTATATTTTGAGAAGATGACCTATTTTTCAGGTTATTTTTAATAGTTGAATATGAGATGGCATGTTGTGGTAGAACTTCTTTTATCCTCAACATTGGATCTGTTATTACACATGTAATTTTATCAATATTGATGCCAAAAATATTATGAACATTACAATCTAAGTCATAAATATAGTAAAAATTATCATTCTTTATGTCTTTGTCATCGAAGGATGTTGTAACAACAAAAATTTCTATAGGGATAGCTTTTTTTAATTCTAATAGATTCTGTAGTGTATTCATAATCTTATTTGCAAAAAGTTTTTGTATATCAGGAACAAAAACAAGAATGTTATATTTTCCTGCTGCCATATCAAAGCTGTAATACCCCCAATTTGTAGAGCACTTTTGGGTGAAAATAGGAGCGGGGTCTCCGGGAAGAATCATAGAATAACCCTCATGATGCAGAGAAAGTTTTTAATAACTTACTGGATATAGGATTGAAGTTTCAATCATAATTCAGTTTCAGAATAAGTGTGATGCACGAAAGACACAGGATTATAAAACTTAACCAGACATTCAGATTTATGTTGCGAATCCGAAACGTTAAAACATAACGTTTCTGTGTCCCCACTATTTGTCCTGTTTGTCAGAGCTGAGAAAAAACATGCCCCATCCTCGTTTTTCAGTTGTTCATTTTCTCTTGGCCGGAACCATCTGTAGTTCAATCGCAATGGAGAGTGCTGCGTTTGGTCAGTCCGTGCCGCATCCTGCAAAAACAGTAAGGGCACAAGCTAAAAATACGAATAAGAAAACAACTGTACCTAAAAAACTAGGTGCAGTTGAATCTAAAGGTGGTCCTGAAGAAGTTCACGTAGGCGGACATGCTTTATCTGCCCAAGGTGTCACACGTCGCGCTCCTGGTGGAGGGTTGATGCGATTGGAGACCAGAGCAGGAACTATCCAATCTGTTACGCGTGATTTTATTGCCAAACAGCCACCATCAGCTAACCCTGTTCAGGTTTTGGCACTAACTCCCAGTGCGTTTGTTACTCTTACAGAACCCTATGGCATTGCTGGTGGCAACCTGATGTTACGTGGTTTGCCGGGTGACCACGTAGGTTGGATTTACAATGGGGCACCTGTAAATGATGTGGGGGATGGGGGATTTTACGCAAACCAGACATCTGATGGTGATAACCTGAAATCAGTTTCTTTGATGCCTGGTTCAGTAGATATTGATACCCCTAGTATTTCTGCGGCAGCAGGCAGTGCATATGCAGAACTGATAGATCCTTCTCATAGAAGGGGAGGGTTTGTAGATTTTTCCTACGGTTCCTATAATATGCACCGTGAATTTATCCGCCTTGAAAGTGGAGATATAGGAAATAGTGGTGTAAGAGCATTTGCTTCCTTTTCTAATACAGAGGCAGATAACTGGCGCGGTCCAGGCAAGTTCACGCGTAAGCACGTAGATTTTAAAATGATCAAGGAATTTACGCCAGAAAGCCGTTGGACAATCAACGCCAGTTATAATACCAATGTTCTACAGCTTGATGAAAACCCCACAAAAGAACAGTTTGGTGAATTTGGGAAAAATTACGATTACGATTCCCATTATCATCTAAATAATAAAACAAATTATTACAAATATGGTCTTGATGCATTTCAGAACTTAATCGCTTCAGCACCCTTGTCTGTTAAGCTGGCGGAAGGCTTGCGCTTTGATGATACACCATACCTTTGGTGGGGGTCTGGAACTATTGGTGGAGTCAGTACGGTTGAGGATGGTAAAACGTATTCAGGCACCCAACCTGTTGATATAGACGTGGCAAACGGCACAAATGTTTATACGCCTCTGTATTTTAGTTACCACCGCACAGGTAACAATGCCAAGATGACATGGACAAAAGGTATTAATACCTTAACCTTTGGGTGGTGGTATGAATGGTCTCGTACAAATCAATCTACCCCAGTTTCCTACATCAATCAGGCAGACGGTGGGCCTGCAAATATTTACGGAGATTACGGCCCACATATTTATCGTACATCGGATGGAAACCGCTGGTACCTAAATGATCATAATACGTTTACTCAGGTAAATATGTTGTATTTGGGTGATCGGGTGAAATTGCTACATGACAAGCTCGAATTACAAGCAGGTATAAGGCTGGCTATGGTCAACCGTAAGGTAGACAGTTACGTGCCGAACATTCAGCAGCACCGTGGGCAGAATGTTTTTGAACCGCTTCCACAGTTTAGTGCCAGTTACAAATTTAATGAGCATCACCAAATATATGTTCGTGGGGCAACAAACTTTAAAATGCCCAATAACAATACCATGTTTGAACTGTATAATATTGATGGCAGCATGTCTACGGCACCATCTAGTAATGTAAAGCCGGAATATGCCATCAATGAAGAAATAGGTTATCGCTACCATGATAATCTTCTTGTAGGGGAAATTTCTTTCTTTAACTACAATTTCACCAATATGCAGATGGGAGTTCTGAGCTATTTTGGAAGTGCTCCGATGTCTACAACAATGAACGTAGGTAACCAGACATCCCGTGGTGTGGATATTCAGATCGGAACACGGCCTATTTTTGGACACTTCAGGCCGTATATGAGTTTTGAATATCTTGACGCAACAATGGATTCAAACATCCAATACCTTAATGATTACTTGCGCACAAAAGGCAAGCGTCCGGTAGGAACTCCACATGAAATGGGTGCTTTAGGGGTTGATTGGGACAATGGGCATATTTTTGCCAACCTGAACCTTAAATATATTGGTTCTCAGTATTCTACTTTGATGAATGATGAAAAACTGCATCCATATATTATGGATACAGTGACACTTGGCTATAGATTTTCCAATAAGTGGTATCTGCGTTCTCCCCAGATACAGTTGAATTTTCAAAATCTTGCGGGCTCACTCTATCGGAATGGGGTATATTCTATGTCTCCATTTGCGCATGCAACAACTGGCGTGTACGGCACGCAATTCGCATCAGGAACAGCACCAACCTATACCTTGTCACCTGGGTTTGCCGTTTCGTTTTCAGTATCAACGGGTTTCTAATATTCGTGCTGATATTTTGAATTAAAAACTGACTAAATGGTCAGAAAAATGTTGCGGAAACGAACTTAAATAACATACCATTCTGGTATCGGGGTTGAACGGGAAATCTTCTGATGCATGTCTTGGATCTAAAAAATAGTCGCTTAACAGAGGAGGAACTCCAGAAAAACTTTTCGGATGCTCATCCTCCTCTTACGCATGAGCAGGCTTTGGTAGAGGCAGAACGTTGTTTTTACTGCTATGATGCACCTTGCACAGAAGCCTGCCCAACAAGCATTGATATTCCCAAATTTATACACGCTATTGCTACGGGTAATATGCAAGGTTCGGCACACACTATCTTGGAATCTAATATTCTGGGGGGATCATGTGCACGTGTTTGCCCGACTGAAATTCTATGTGAACAGAAGTGTGTTCATAATGTTCGGGAAGAAGGAAAGCCTATTCGTATTGGTGCTTTGCAACGCCATGCAACAGATTGGCAAATGGAACATGGTGGTCAACCGTTTATCCGTAAACCTTTAACCGGTCGTAAAGTTGCGATTGTAGGGGCGGGGCCTGCTGGGCTTGCCTGTGCACATCGCTTGGCACTGCATGGTCATGATGTTGTGCTTTTTGATAAGCATGATCTAGCTGGTGGCCTGAATGAATATGGAGTGGCCGCCTATAAGCTTGCAGATGATTTTGCGCAGAAAGAAGTGGATTTTCTGTTTGATATTGGGGGGATATCATTTGTTGGTGGTAAAACATTAGGAACAGATTTCACCCTAGGGGATTTGCAGCGAGATTATGATGCTGTTTTTCTTTCTTTAGGTTTAGCGGGTGTGCGTCAGTTGGAAATGGAAGGAGAAGCGCTGGAGGGTGTTCAGGATGCTGTTTCTTTCATTAAGATGTTACGATCAAACAACAAAAAAGATGTTCCGGTAGGTCGGCGTGTCGTCGTTATTGGGGGAGGGAACACAGCGATAGATGCCGCTGTGCAAGCGCGTAGGCTAGGCGCAGAAGAGGTTACACTCGTTTATCGCCGTGGCGCAGAAAATATGTCTGCCACTGTTGTGGAGCGAGAATGGGCGCAAACCAATGGCGTAACGGTACGTTTGTGGGCAGCACCAACCCAGATTGTTCAGGAAAGTGGTGTACTCGCAGGTATTGAATTTGCAAAAGGTTGCATCAATTCAGATGGAAAAGCTGAATACAACGTAGAGGATACGTTTTTTGCGCCTGCAGATATGCTGCTGAAAGCAGTTGGGCAGGTTTTTCATCATGATCCAATAAGCGGTGAAGATATTGAAATCCGTAATGGACGTATTGTTGTGGACGCTCATTATCGTACCAGTATGCGAGGTATTTATGCTGGAGGTGATTGCACAGCAGGTGAAGACCTGACAGTTGCCGCTGTGAGAGATGGTCGAGATGCCGCAGAAGCTATCAACATAGCTCTACAAAAAGACGCGTGAGCAGGAGAGACGTAAATGGCTAATTTAAAAACATCTTTTGCCGGAATTAAGTCTCCCAATCCGTTCTGGCTGGCATCTGCGCCCCCAACCGATAAGGAGTATAATGTCCGCCGCGCTTTTGAGGCCGGGTGGGGCGGGGTTGTATGGAAAACATTGGGGGAAGATCCTCCGGTGGTGAATGTCAGCTCCCGTTACGGTTCTCTGGATTACAATGGCGCTAGAATGATTGGCTTGAATAATATCGAGCTTATTTCTGACCGCCCATTGGCAGTAAATATTGCAGAAATTAAATCTGTTAAAAGAGATTATCCAGATCGTGCTGTTGTTGTCAGCCTGATGGTACCTTGCCAGGAGGACAAGTGGAAAGCCATTCTTCCCATTGTTGAAGAAACAGGCGCCGATGGTATTGAATTGAATTTTGGTTGCCCGCATGGAATGTCAGAGCGTAATATGGGCGCGGCTGTAGGGCAGGTTCCAGAATATGTTGAAATGGTAACACGCTGGTGTAAGCAAAATACACGCATGCCTGTTATTGTTAAACTTACCCCTAATATCACGAATATTCTTATGCCGGCACATGCTGCAAAACGTGGTGGTGCGGATGGTGTTTCCCTTATTAACACTATCCAGTCTGTTATTGGTGTAGATCTGGATGCTATGGCCCCTATGCCTATTGTGGGTGGAAAAGGGACACATGGTGGCTATTGTGGGCCAGCAGTTAAACCCATAGCACTGCGTATGATTGGTGAAATTGCCCGAGACCCTGAAATGGCTGGTATGCCTATTTCTGGTATTGGTGGCATTGGAACATGGCGTGATGCAGCAGAATTTTTGGCAATGGGGTCAACAACTCTGCAAGTTTGTACTGCTGCCATGCATTATGGCTTTCGTATTGTAGAGGACATGATAGATGGTTTGTCTGCTTGGATGGACCAGAAGGGATATGCTGATATTCCTGCGGTAAGTGGTCAGGCTATTCAAAAATTTGTTCCATGGAACACGCTTAATCTCAAATTTAAAACAATCGCCAATATTAATCAGGATGCTTGTGTAAGTTGTGGTTTGTGCCATATCGCGTGCGAGGACACATCCCACCAAGCAATCTCTAAAACCCGAGTGGATGGTGAACGCCATTACGAGGTGATTGAGGAAGAATGTGTAGGGTGCAACCTTTGTGCACATGTTTGTCCGATTGATGGGTGTATCACCATGGAACCTCAACCTGAGGAAGAAGAACTGACATGGAACCAGCATCCTAATAACCCAATGAAAATTTCTGCATAATTAAAAAATATTACCTGATATTAAGGAGTAAAGTTTGTGTCTGATTTAGCAAAAAATAGCAATTTGCGTATTGATGGTACTGCTCTTTGGGCGGATCTTATGGAAACCGCACAGTTTGGGGGAACGAACAAAGGGGGAGTGCGCCGTTTAACCCTGACCAAGGAAGATAAACAGGTGCGTGACTGGTTCATGCAGACGTGCCAGAGCTTGGGGTGTGAAGTTTCTTATGATTCCATGGGCAACCTTTTTGCGCGGCGTCCAGGGCAGGACAATGACCTGCCACCTATCACCATGGGAAGTCATTTAGATACACAGCCTACAGGTGGAAAATTTGACGGTATTCTGGGTGTATTAGGTGGCTTGGCTGTTTTGCGCACGCTTCATCAGTCCGGATATGTTACACGCCATCCTATTGAGTTGATCAATTGGACCAATGAAGAGGGATCTCGTTTTTCTCCTCCCATGATGTGCTCTGGTGTTTTTGCAGGCATTTTTACAGAAGCCGAAGTGCTTGAAAAAAGAGATCGGGCTGGTATCCGTTTTGGTGATGAGCTTGATGCCATCGGATATCGGGGAGAGGAGATTTGCGGCCAACATCCTATTTCTGCTTATTTTGAATTGCATATTGAGCAAGGACCTATTTTAGAAGCAGAAGACAAGACAATAGGTATTGTAACAGGTATTCAGGGAGCCCGTTGGTACGAAGTAACTGTGCGTGGAAAGGATGCGCATGCAGGCTCTACACCAATGACATTAAGGCATGATGCATTGGTCGCAACAGCCGGTATGATTGAGGCTGTTAGTAAAGTTGCAAAAGCACACGGCCCAAGTGCTGTAGGAACTGTGGGGCTGATTGAAAATAGGCCTAACAGTAGCAACGTGGTGCCGGGCGAAGTTTTTTTCACGGTGGATATTAGAGATCCAGACGATGCGGTTGTGCTGCGTATGGAGCAAGAGCTGAAAGCATTGATGGAAAAAATTGCATCAGATAATAAAGTTACAGTCGATATCGTGCAGATATGGGACGCTCCAGCAGTTCATTTTGATCCATCTTGTGTTGATATGGTTGAACAGACAACGCTGGAAAAAGGTTACACTGCACGCCGTATCGTTTCTGGGCCTGGTCATGATGCGGGTTATTTAGCTCATGTGGCGCCAACAGCCATGATTTTTGTACCTTGCAAAGATGGCCTCAGCCATAATGAGGAAGAAAGTATTCTGGAAGAAGATGCTGAAAAAGGTGCTAATGTTCTTCTGGGTGCAGTTTTAAAAGCTGATGTTAAATTCAATTCTAAGTAATATGTAAAATTATTCAATAATAAGGGCGTAGGGCTGTACATCTTGCGCCCTTATGTATGTGAATATATGCGGGTCGTATTTTTCAAAAATGTATATAGTTCTGCTTTATCTGATAAAGTTACGTTAAAGCGAAACCATTGTGATGGTGCTTGGTTAGGGCGAAATAGATACCCAGGAGCCAGAAGGATATTATTTTCAGCTGCTATTTGTGTGATTTTTAAAGGAGATATATCAAATGCAAATCGCGCCCAGATAAATAATCCTCCCATTGGTCTATTATAAACTTCAAGGCCGGAAGATTTGAGAGCATTTGATACTTTTTTTTGGTTTTGAAAAAGTTGCTCTCGTAAGTCTGATAAATGACTAATATATAAACCACTTTTTAAAATATTGTGCACAATCATTTCATTTATTTGTGGGGTTGTGAGGCTAATTGACATTTTATAAGAGAGAATTTTTTGTGTTATGGCAGTGGGAGCAATAACATACCCAACCCGTAAACCGGGACCAATTGTTTTAGAAAAACTTCCTATATGAATAACATTATTATTGTTTCCTTGCGATAAGCAGGGTTGACGTATTGGCGCGAGATCAAGAAAAATATTGTCTTCGATTAAGATAAGACCTATTTTTTTTGAAATTTCGTTTATTTTATAAATATTATCAAGAGATGTGCAAATTCCTGTTGGGTTGTGTAAAACTGATGTTGTAACCATAACTTGGGCCTTTGTCTGATGCTGTATTTCTAATAACGCATCAGTATCTGGACCTTCTTTGGTATATGGAATGCCAACAGCACGTAAGTTCAGGTTTTGGAGTAAAAGGTAGAGGTTACAATAGCCAGGGTCATCAACCAGCACGATGTCTCCGGGCTGCGTACATGCTCGTAAGGAGAGTTCAAGCGCTTGGCTGGCTCCATGTGTAAGAGTAATACTGTTTTCTATTGTATGTATATTTCTACGTTCCAGAAGGTTGCGAATAGCCGTTCGCAAAGGTCGCAACCCAGCAGGATCTCCATACTCCATAAGGGATGGTATTAAATTTGATTGTGCTATATTTTTTAAAGATTTTTGAATAGACGATGTAAATATTTGCTGTTCAGAAAGCCATCCACCACCTGCTTTAATGTGTGGTGATGTGTCTTCATAAGCATGCTGTAAGAGCCAATCAGGATTGAAGGATGATTGTGTGCAGGAAGGTAATACGGGATTTTTTATTACATAATATCCGCTACGATTTTTAGATTTAATATATCCATTCTCAGATAGTTTATTATACACACTGGCGGCCGTTACATGGCTGACAGAATAAAGGTCTGCCAGCATTCGAATGGAAGGCAGGCGATCATCCAGAGCTATATGTCCTTTCTCAATTTCCCCTTGTATAAAATGAACAATCTGGTTTGTGACCGGCTCTTTTGCGCTGGATTTGGATTGAAGAAAAGCAGAGTGGAAGATGGACATTTCACACCTGTACAGATTCCAGACGAGATGATGATTCTGTACATATCATAACGTGTGGTGTTTTGTTACGGTTATTTACTGACTTCCGTGTTGGGCGGCAGTTTGAACACATCATTATGATGGAACCCACGCAATGGTAGACATGAGCAGCAATTTTGATTCTGTAAATGAGGCGCGTAAGGGCACTTACTGGCAGCCTTTTACAAGCAATAGGTTATTGCGTGCTGATCCGGAACCCCGGATGCTTACAAAAGCAGAAGGTATTTATTATACGTCTATCAATGGCACACGTTTGCTGGATACGCTTTCAGGCTTATGGTGTACGCCTTTGGGACACGCTCACCCGCGTATTGCAGAAGCTGTTAAAACACAGGTGGAAACCTTGGATTTTGCTCCAAGTTTTCAGATGACGCATCCTGGAGCCATAAGTCTTGCTGAGCGTATCGCAGAGATGGCCCCTGAGGGAATGAACCATGTATTTTTTGCAAATTCAGGTTCAGAATCTGTTGATACAGCATTAAAAGTGGCTTTGGGGTTTCATCGTATCAAAGGTGAAGGCAATCGCTTTCGTATGATAGGGCGTGAGCGCGGGTATCATGGTGTCGGGTTTGGTGGCATGTCTGTTGGAGGCATTGTATCTAACCGTAAGATGTTTGCACCGTGTATGATGCCTGGAGTGGATCATCTTCGGCACCCCTATGAACCGGAATATGCAGCTTTTTCACATGGTCAACCAACATGGGGTGCGGAACGGGCGGAAGATTTGCAGCGTCTGGTGGCTTTGCATGATGCCTCTACAATTGCCGCAGTTATTGTTGAACCCGTACAGGGATCGACAGGCGTGTTGGTTCCGCCTGTAGGGTATTTGGAACGTCTGCGCGAAATTTGTACGCAAAACGGCATCCTTCTTATTTTTGATGAAGTGATTACCGGGTTTGGGCGTATGGGTGCCCCGTTTGCCGCCCAGAGATTTGGGGTAAAGCCAGATATCATCACTTTTGCCAAGGCGGTTACAAACGGTGTGGTGCCTATGGGAGGAGTGATTGTTACAGATGAAATTTACAACACATTTATGACAGGTCCTGAAAGTGCCATAGAATTTTGTCATGGATATACGTATTCTGGGCACCCTTTGGCAGCGGCAGTAGGGCATGTTGTGCTCGATATTATGGAAAGTGAAGATATTTTTGCCCGTGTGCGTGCGCTGGAACCTGTTCTGGAAGAAGAAGTTCATGGTCTGAAGGATCTTCCCTGTGTTTCTGATATCCGTAACATCGGTTTGACTGCAGCCGTAGATATGAAGCCAATAGAGGGAAAGCCCGGAGCTCGATGGTCTGCGGTGTTTGAGGAAGGTTTACGTCAGGGGCTTTTGCTGCGTTGTACAGGGGATACGGTTTCTTTTGGTCCTCCTTTTGTCGCCTCAGAGCAGGAATTGCGAGGTATGATTGCCTCGTTCCGTAAAGTGCTTGAAGCTGTTGGTTAAAGAGTTGTTTCTATTAAATTAATTTTGCAAAGGAGTTGTTATGCCTCTTCTTCACTTCCATCTTGTTAAAGGTCGCAATCCAGCAGAAATTCGCACATTGTTGGATGCTGCGCATGGAGCCATGCTGGCAGCTTTTAAGGTGCCAGAGCGTGATCGGTATCAGATTGTTTCTGAACATGATGTTAACCATATGGTTATTGAAGATACCGGGCTAGATATCCCGCGCACGAACAAGTTTGTGTTACTTCAAGTTACATCTCGGCCACGTTCCAAAGAACAGTTTGCAGAGTTTTATCGTCTGTTGGCAGAAGCATTGCAGCAAAAATGCGGTATAGAGTCCTCGGACCTCATGGTATCCATTGTGGAAAATTCTGCTGAACACTGGAGCTTTGGGTATGGACGTGCTCAGTTTTTGACAGGTGAACTCTAAAGGTATTATTTATAGTTCAAGCCCGTGATCATACAGCATTTATCTGTGTGGTCATGGGTTATTTGTTTTTTATTAAATTATATATAAAAAGTGTCACTTCAAACATATTATCAAAATCCTGATAGCAGGCATAAATTTGTCTTGATATGCCGAAGTATTTTCTAAAGTATATTGTAAATATTGGAAGAATTTCCAAATACCCCTAGCTTGACAATATCTATGAATTTGGACCAGAAAAGCCTGCTTTTTTCTTTTGGTCTTACTTCGCAGGTAGGGAGATATTTTTAGTCGCGGCAGAAAATCAAGGTGTTCTGTAGTTCGCTTCAGAGCCAGCATGGCAAACTTTACGGCATAAAGTTTTATTATGCCATTTGTCAGAGAAAATTTTTCTGATTGTCAGTCATTAACCTTGTATCGGCTTATATGCCGGACATTAATATTATTGGAGTGATGAAATGGCTGACACTCAGCCCGCAGATCACCAGCCATCTTTAGGTGGTATCTATCGCGCCTTTTTCTCTTTAATAAGTATTCTTGCTGGATGCGCCCTTGTCTATGGGGGGCTGCAACTGCTGGTTTTGGGAGGATCGGCTTATTACCTTCTGGCAGGCTTGGCATATATTGCCGCTGCCATTCTTGTTTTTCTAAAAAAGCGTTATGCTTTGCTGGTAGCTGTAGGCACGTTTATCGCAACGTGTTTGTGGGCTGTATATGATACCCCAGAATTTGGGTATTGGGCCTTACTGCCGCGTTTAGTCGTTCCAGCTATTTTATTCACACTGAATATTTGGGCGGTCGCCACTTTTTCTAATGTCAGCCAATCTGTGCGACGCGGAAGTGTTTTTACAGGTTTGGGTGTTGTGGGGTGTTTGCTCATTACTCTTGTTGAAGCATTTTACCCGCATGGGCAGATTGTTTCTCCAGAAGTGGCGGAGAAAAATCCAGAGCTGGCACAGGTGGATAAAACCGATGGGCCAGAAGACTGGGAGTTTTTTGGCAGAAATGCTGCAGGAACGCGTTACGCACCGTATACTCAAATCACCCCGCAAAATGTTGATAAACTAAAAGTCGCATGGGTGTATCATACGGGCAGGCGGATACAGGGTGCAGGCATAGGTGTTGACGAAAACACGCCTGAACAGATTGGAAATGTACTGTATTCCTGTACACCAGAAAATCTTATTACAGCATTGGATGCTGATACGGGCAAACCGATCTGGAAGTTTGATCCTAAGGCCCACAGCGCAGAGCATATAACATGCCGCGGTGTTGGTTATTATGATATTGATAAAGATGCATCACTCACCGAAGCTGAAAAAATTGCTGATTCAGCACAGATGTGCCGGCAACGTATTCTGGTTTCAACGGTAGATGCCCGCTTTATTGTGTTAGACGCCCATACAGGCACACCGTGCGCTGGTTTTGGCGTTGATGGTGCGGTTGATCTTAAACCGCAGATGGGGCCGGTAGAACGGGGCAAACGCTACCATCCAACATCTATGCCTGTGGTTATGGGGCATGTAGCTGTTATTGGTGGCTGGGTGCGTGATATCGTGCACGGTGAGCCTTCGGGCGTTGTGCGTGCATATGATGTGCGGAATGGTTCCTTGGTTTGGGCGTGGGATGTTGGCCATCCGGACAACACTGGCGCACCGCCAGAAGGGCAGACCTATACATTGGAAACACCCAATGTGTGGACGATCCCGACATATGATAAAGAACTCAATCTTGTGTATTTGCCTACAGGCAATGGCCCACCAGATTACTGGGGTGGGGACCGTGATGCTGTAAAAGAAAAGTTTGGTGCTGCCATTGTGGCTGTGGATGCAGCAACCGGTAAAACCAAATGGGTTTTTCAAACAGTTCATCACGATGTATGGGATTATGATCTGCCTTCTCAGCCTGTGCTGTATACGGTTACAAATGCTCAGGGTGAAAAAGTTCCAGCACTGATCCAGACCACAAAAACTGGTCATATTTTTGTTGTGGATCGTCGGACAGGTACTCCAGTGACAGAGGTGCAGGAACGTAAGGTTGCAACGTCTCCATCCGCACAGGGCGAGCATCTTTCTCCTACACAACCTTTCTCGGTAGGGATGCCCGTTATTGGTGCAGATCCGCTTACAGAAAGCGCTATGTGGGGTGTCAGTACGTTTGATCAGCTTTATTGCCGGATCATGTTCAAGAACTCTGTTTATGAAGGGCCTTTTACCCCACCGGGTGAAAAACCTTACATTGAATGGCCGAGCCTTTTGGGTGGTATGAACTGGGGCGGTATCTCTATTGATGAAGCTAAGGGCGTTATGTTTGTAAATGACATGCGTATGCCCCTGCGTATGTCTTTGGTGACGCATGAAGAAGCTAAAAAATACAAGTCATCTACAGATGAGGTGCCGGGCTTTATGGGCACAATCCGCCCACAAATTGCAGGGCCTTATTCTGGTGTAAGAATTGATATTCTTCAGTCACCACTTGCGGTGCCGTGCAACACACCGCCTTTTGGCACTATGAGTGCGATTGACCTGCATACCAAGAAATTGCTGTGGCAGGTGCCAATGGGCACTACACAGGATCTGGGCCCAATGGGTATTAAAACCCATTTGCCAATTCCTATGGGCATGCCCACGCTTGGGGGACCAACCTCCACAGCTTCTGGGTTAGTCTTTTTTGCGGGAACGCAGGATTATTATCTGCGGGCGCTTAATTCTGCCAATGGCAAGGAAGTGTGGCGTGAACGTTTGCCTGTTGGGGCCGTAGCTGCGCCACTGGTCTATCGTTCACCCAAAACGGGTAAGGAATATGTTGTTATTTCTGCGGGTGGTATGAGCCATTCTCCAGATGTAGGCGATTATATTATTGCCTATGCGCTGCCTGATGGCACTGAGCAGAAATAAAGCATTTACTCACTAAGCCTAAGAAAAATCCCCACTCATGAGTGGGGATTTTTTTGTGGGATTAAACCCTGAGTTTTATAAATTCACTTAGTATAATGCGTTAAAGGCAAACTGTGGTGATACAACGCGGGATGTATTATGCCCCGCATAATACACGGAAACACCAGCAATAACGCCATAATTGGGCGTCCAGTTGTACTCTAGTGCAGGGGCAACCTGCCAATCTCCCGAACCAGTACTGAGTTCATCTACCTTCAGGCCAGAAGCATAGTGCCCTTTTAAGCGAGAGCCATTGGCCCAATCTCGCGCTACGTCAATTGCAAAAACCCATCTCTGCGTAATGCCATATTCCAAGGAAAACCCTGCTTCACCATACATGCCGGGTTGTCCGTGACCACGGAAACCGCGAGTAGTGCCATAACTAGTGACGTCTCTGAGATGAGCAGAATTCAGTGCACGCCGGAACGTGGCCCATAACCGTAGCCGCAACTCGTGGTTATTGGGCATGGTGTATGTGGATTGTTCGGTTAATGTTGCGCGGTATGTGTAAACCCCACTGCCAACACCATCTTGTGCGCGTCCGAGGTGAGAGTAATCACCCGTAGGAAAGGAAACGCCGGTAATCAAATTGAGTGTGGGAATAAACCGTTTGGGGTCTGCTGTAAGATAGCGCCACATCAGGTCAACGGGCACATCCCCAATTTTCAGGCCGCTGCTGGTTGTATCACCATGCTTCCACCGATAACTGATGGCCGGAGTGGTCTGAATGCTCAGGTAATCGGTTAAGGCATATCGGTAAATGGTAAAGCTGGTAACCGATTGCTGACGTGGGGAGGACATGGGCACATTATTATTGTGCGGCCCGATCATACCTGAAGGCACAGAGTAGTACATATAAGGTTCTAATAGGAACATACCCTGTTTAGAGAGAGGGCCCGATGGAGAAACCAGAGACCCTGTGTACCACTGATCGGCAGCGTAAGCGCTATGAGAGTATGTGGTTACAGTAATGGCAGATAAGGCAAGGGGTAGAAGAAAACGCAAAGGTTTGTAAGAAAAATTCCTGAAAATGGTGCTCATCAAATGTGCTCCTTGGAAACTTGATTGTTTTCCGCACATGGAAAGTCTGCATCATCAGTAAGTTCCACCGAGGAGAGTGTCTGTGGAACAATATCGTGTGGTTTCTGGTTGGAGGTTTTCCATCCGATAAGGAGTACAACAGCCAATAATGGAATAGCGGCAATAGACATTGTGCCAGTTGGGTAATCCAGTGCCATCAGCAGTAAAATGCAGAGGAAAAACACAATGCTTAACCAGGATGTAAACGGGGCCCCGGGCATTGCAAAACCTGTAGGGGCAATGCGACCAGCTTTAATAGCCTGACGTAATTTGATCTGGCATAAGAGAATAAAGCACCAGGTGCTGATAATTCCCAAAGATGCCATATTAAGTACGATTTCAAAAATTTGTGATGGCAGAAGATAGTTCAACCCAACGCCAACTAGATAAATGGCAACAGTTGTAAGAATGGCTGCGGCAGGAACAGATTGTTTGTTCATACGCGTTAAGTAACGTGGTGCAGAACCGTTAAGTGCCAGAGCCCGAAGCACTCGGCCAGTGGAATAAAGGCCAGAGTTCAGGCTGGAGAGTGCCGCGGTGAGCACCACGATGTTCATGAGGGAATCTACCCCCGGAACACCAAGTTTGGAAAAGAACGTTACAAATGGGCTAATCCCTGCCTGATAAGATGACCACGGCAGAAGCAGCACAAGAAGAGTAACGGTACCAACGTAAAAAATAATAATCCGCCAAATAACATTGTTGATGGCAGAAGGCAGAATTTCACGCACATTCTGGCATTCACCAGCGGCAGTGCCAATCATCTCAATGCCAAAATAGGCGAATACAACACCTTGCATCAAAGCAAGTGCGGGTAGGGCCCCATGAGGGAACAGGCCACCATGTTCAGTAATCAACTGCAGGCCAGTTGTGTGTCCATCAATCGGAACACGCAAGCCTAAAACAGCACTTCCAACAACAAGAAAAATCAAAAGTGCGGCAACTTTAATAAGCGAGAACCAAAACTCCATCTCGCCGAACCATTTTACACCAATAAGATTCATTGATGTAATAACCATAAGAGCCATTAGCGCCATAACCCATTGCGGGACGGCCGCAAATACGCCCCAGAAATGCATGTAAAGGGCTATGGCAGTAATATCGACAATACCCGTCATGGCCCAGCTGAAGAATGAGAGTGCACCCGCTACATAAGACGCGCGAGGCCCCAGAAATTCCAGCGCGTAGGAAACAAAACTACCGCTGGTAGGCCGGTACATAACCAGTTCCCCCAATGCTCTGAGCATCAGGAAGGAAAAAATGCCGCAAACCAGATAAACGATAGCAAGAGAAGGGCCTACGGCCTGAAGCCTGCTTCCGGCACCAAGGAAAAGACCAGTTCCAATAGCACCTCCTATGGAGATCATTTGGATCTGACGTTTGCCTAAAGCTTGTTTGTATCCTTCTGAAGTCTGTTGAAGGGGGTGGGATGAAGAAGTTTTTGTGTCCAAAATTTCTATCTCCATGACAACAGACAGTGCGAAATCTGCAATATATTTTATGGAACGCACCTTGTTTCGATAATGCAATAACAGTAATCGCAAGATCAGGGAAGTCATTGCAGAATCGAAATGCCGCAGATTTGATGTATAAGTTGTTTCATAAAAATAAACTACACATAGTTTATTGGAGTATACATGCGTTATTCAATCTATTTTATTTTTATTTACTTGAATTAATCTGAATATAAAAAAGTAAAAATTTTTTTATGTATTATATATCGTAATCAAAAATATATTATAATATCTAAATCGGAAATTGTTTTTGGTAAATACAAATAAATTGTTAATTCATAAAATAGGATAAATAGTGATATTTATTGGATGTTTAAGTGAGGTGTCGTGCTATTTACAATAAGAGAGCTACGACACCTCTCTAAAAAGTTACGCGATGCAAACAGTTGCTTCGCTTGCAAGCACACGGAAAGTGAAGCTTTCCTGAAGATATAATTCAACGGTTTCTGCCGTATGGCTTAGATAACCGATGGAAAAGTCCTGACCGATATCAAGCTGTAAATCTCCACCACGTTTGGAGATAACAAAGGCGCCTTCAATAGCTGGGGCCCAGATAGGTTCTCCTTCAATCAGGCTTTCAATATGCTTGAGCACGGGGTAGCCGACATCATCTCCGCCGCTCACGGCTTGATAAGCTTTTGTACCAAGCACGAGGGCATAAGGGCCGTTCACACCAGCAAGGCGCAATGTATCCAACGCACTTGTAATGGCTCGAGGGTAATCTTTTGCAGAAGTTGGCAGTTTTGTATGAGGGTTGGATGACCCTTGCCGAATGCCCGTTATGCCAGCGGCGGTATAGCCATCGAAAATGGCACGGTCTTCTGCAAAGGCAATTTTCTGGGCGGCATCCTTAACCGGCTGCCAATCAGAATCTAGAGAGCCACGCTCTACAGCATCAATTTCTGCGCGTGATAAGGTAAAGGGCACACGCAGTTCAATAACAGGCAACACTTCACGCTGCACAGCCTGTATGCCATCGCTTGGGGGCTGGATCTGTTTGTTACGGCCCGTGCCAACGCTGGAAAATGCTGTCCCTTTGGGTTCTGGTGTATCAACCACGCGCCGGCCAGCCAGATTGCGGCGGATGGTGCGAGAAGCTTCTTGTTCAATTTCGGCCCAAGCTGCGTGGGAAATGGGGGCGAGATGTTTATGCAGGTTGTTCATGTTAGGCGTCCTTATTGTTTAATGATCCAATGCCAAGAGAACCGTGTAGAGCTTTGGGGAGAGGGGGAGCCGTTACAGGTTCTGGAGATGCCTGTGTATTTTCTGTGCTCATGTTGGGAGCATCGTCAAGAAATTCACTTGTGGGAATAAAGAAGAGAGATCCCGTTACCGCAGTGCTGACATCCAGGATTCTATCGTAATTGCCCGGAGGCTTTCCGATAAACATATTTTGTAACATTTGCTCTGTGCGTGCAGGGGAGCGTGCATAGCCAATAAAGTATGTGCCAAACTCTCCCTTGCCCACTTCTCCAAAAGGCATGTTGTCACGCACAATCTGAAGCTGCTGCCCGTTTTCTTCAATGTTGGTCAGAACATTGTGCGCGTAGCTGGGTTTTGCGGCTTCAGGTAATTCTATGTCGGATACTTTTTTGCGGCCGATAATGTGTTCCTGCACTTCAGTTGGAATGGCATCCCATTTTTTAAGATCATGCAGGTATTTCTGAACAATAACGTAACTGCCGCCTGTAAATGATGGATCTTCATTTCCAATAACGGTTGCCGCAAAAGCTGCCTGCCCGGTTGGGTTTTCGGTGCCATCAACAAAACCAAGTAGATCTCGTGCATCAAAATACTTAAAACCATGCACTTCATCTACAACCTTTGCGACACCTTCCAAGCGGGAAGTAAGAGCCGTTGCAAGTTCAAAGCATAAATCCATACGCGTAGCGCGGATATGGAACAGGAGATCCCCCGGTGTGGAAGGGGCGTGATGAACACCGTTAATTTCCTGAAAAGGATGAAGTTCTTTGGGGCGTGGTGCGCCAAAAAGCAGATCCCATGCGTTTGAACCAATCCCGGTAATACAGCTTAATTTGCCATCAGGAATACGAAATCCGACACCTCGTACAAGTGAAGAAATATCACCAAGCAGATCCAGAACCTGAGTGCGCACCGTGGGGGCATCATTCAGGGTCATCACAAGAAAAAGGGCCGATTGTGTTAATTTCGTATCAACTGGCTGCGGTGTAACCACTGTGAGGGAACTCCTGAATGCATGACGCGTTATATAATCGCAACGGATGCCTAGCATAGGCAGATGAATATTGGTGGCAAGATGGAAGGTGGTGTCAAATAAACACATCCATCAGATAATAATTTTTCATGATAAGTATCTTTTATCATAAGATAAATAAAAGGTCTTGGACGAACGCTTGTTATTGATTTAGCATAAATACCAAATCATGGTGGTGTTGTTTCCGGTGTATAATGCGTATTCATAGCATTTATGACGTATAGATAGATTTTTTATTGATATCCAACGTCAATTTTCGGTCAAAATACCACAATTATAAGTTTGGAAAGAACCTATGCAACCTGCGCATGATATTGCGCTTCTTTTGGCGCGCTTCCAGTTTGCCTTTACTGTAGGTGTTCATATCATCTTTCCGGCCTTTTCAATCGGGCTGGCGGCCTATTTGGCTGTATTGGAAGGATGCTGGCTGAAAACCGGACGTTCTGTTTTTCTTGATCTGTATCGTTACTGGATCAAGGTATTTTCAATCGTTTTTGGTATGGGCGTCGTTTCCGGTTTGGTAATGTCGTATGAATTCGGCACGAACTGGTCGGTTTTTTCTCAAAAGGCAGGACCTATTACAGGGGTTCTTTTGTCTTATGAGGTTATGACAGCCTTTTTCCTTGAGGCTGGGTTTCTTGGCATCATGCTGTTCGGCATGAACAAGGTTGGGCGCAAGTTGCATTTTGCGGCTACGTGCTGCGTATCAGTCGGTACTTTGATTTCCATGACGTGGATTTTGTCTTCCAATTCATGGATGCAAACGCCGCGTGGCTATATGATAGATCCTGCAACAGGGCGTTTTATGCCAGCAGATTGGTTGGCCATTATCTTTAATCCGTCTTTTCCATTCCGTTTGGTCCATATGGGGTTGGCGGCTTTTTTGTCTGTTGCCTTTATTGTTGGTGCAACAGGTGCATGGCATATGCTCAAGGCGCGGCGAGAAGGCAAAGCCGCTACAGCTCCTGTACGCACCATGTTTTCCATGGCCATGTGGATGGCAGCTATTGTGGCACCTTTACAGATCATGGCAGGTGATGCGCATGGCCTGAATACCTTGAAATATCAGCCAGCAAAAATTGCAGCTATGGAAGGGGATTGGGATTCCACCGCCCGTGCGCCGGAGCTGTTATTTGGCATTCCCAACATGAAAACCGAGCATACGGATTACGCCGTAAAGATTCCGCTGCTTGGCTCCCTGATTTTAACGCATAGCCTGGAAGGTAAAGTGCCGGGGTTGAAAGACTTCCCGCGCGATCAACGTCCGCCCTCACAGGTTATTTTCTTTTCCTTCCGTATCATGGTCGCACTTGGTGTGCTCATGATGTTGGTTGGCTTCTGGTCTTTGTGGCTACGGCGTACACGCACCCTGTTTACGAACGCTGTATTCCACCGTGTCGCGGTGTGTATGGCACCAGCAGGTTTTCTTGCCTTACTCTGCGGTTGGGTTACCACGGAAGTGGGACGGCAGCCTTGGACAGTTTATGGGCTGCTCAGAACATCGCAAAGTGTTTCACCAATTATGCTGCCCAGCATGGCTGTAACAATGACAGCCTTTGTTGTGGTGTATGTGATTGTGTTTGGTTCTGGCATTGGCATTTTGGTGCGCCAACTGGGGCATGCACCGCAGGAAGGTGAGCAGGAAACCAGCTCCGCCAATGCATCCGACATTTTGGCAGAACGTATGCATCCGGAAGTTATCGAATCTACTTCTGGTAAAGGGGCTTGAATATAATGGATCTTACATATTGGCTCCCGATTATATGGGCCGTTATCTTGGTGGCGGCTATTTCAATCTACGTCATTCTGGATGGTTTTGATCTTGGCATTGGCATGCTGTTTGCATTGGAGCGTGACCCCGGCCGCCGCAATGTGATGGTGAGCACCATTGCGCCAGTATGGGATGGCAATGAAACATGGATGGTGCTGGGTGGGGCTGTGCTTTACGGTGTATTTCCGGGAGCATATGGCACGCTTTTGCCGGCTTTTTACCTCCCGATCATTCTTATGCTGCTAGCGCTGATTTTTCGTGGCGTAGCATTTGAATTTCGGGTCATGACGCATGGGACAGGCCGCGAGAAGTTATGGAATGTCGGTTTCATGGCTGGGTCTGGCATTGCTGCATTTTGTCAGGGGGCCATTCTTGGGGGCGTTGTTCAGGGCGTAAAAGTTGTTGATGGTGCTTTTGCCGGAAGTGGGCTTGATTGGCTGACGCCTTTTAGCATTCTATGCGGCCTGGCCGTGATGTGTGGTTATGCTTTGTTAGGAGCGACCTGGCTGATTTGGCGCACGACCGGAGCGTTAGAAGCATCTTGCCGCCGCTGGGCGAGTAAGCTGGCCATCGGGTTGTTTGTAGGGATTGTGGCCGTCAGCTTGTGGACGCCACTGTTGCATGCACCTTATTTGCGCCGTTGGACAGATTGGCCAAATATTGTTTTTGTTCTTCCTGTGCCGGTTCTTGTGGCTGTGTTGGGTGTTCTGTTCGTGCGTGGCTTAAGACATGAACATTCCAAAGGCCCATTTCTATGCGCGCTCGGCTGGTTCTTTTTATGTCTTTCCGGTTTGGGTATTACGGTTTGGCCTTATATCGTTCCGCCCGGTCTAACACTTTGGGATGTTTCGGCTCCCCCAAGTAGCCAATTGTTCCAGCTTGTTGGCACAGTTATTCTGCTACCAATTATCCTAACCTACACAATTTATTCCTATCGTGTGTTTCGCGGAAAGGTAACGGAAACAGATGCCTATCACTAAAATTGTTCAGGGAAATGGAGATGGTGCCCCAAAGAATATCGGGGCACGGATTGGATGGTTTGTAGCTATCTGGACGCTAAGCACCGCAGTGTTTTTTGCCGGGGCCTCTTTATTGCACCTGATGATTCCCAAATAGGTAAGTTTGAAACTCCCCTGCTTTGCAGGAAGCAGGGGAATACCTTAAAAATGTGTTTTATTTTGAAATAATAGTATTCTCTCTTAGTTGTTTTGCAGAATTATCTTTGTTGTTTTTTGAAACAGTGTCAGCATTTTCTAATTGGCTGCGTGGTGTACTTTTAAAGGGCGGGATTTTTTGCCCAGGTAAATAATAAGGCCCTTGGTAATTTTGGTCGAGCTGAGCATTGTTAAGCTTATCGATCATATTATCGCCTGTTCCATCTGAATACATGGAAGATTGCGGCGTGGAGGCCGCCTTTTGCGGTTTAGGAGCGCTTTGTGCAAAAGCTGGCATTGTCAGATACCCCAAAGCCATTCCTGTATATATGATCTGTTTTATGCGTGACATGAGGTATTTCTCTTTGCTGAGTATAGGCAGAAAAGAATGGAGAGGCCCATCAAAACAGAAGCCTCTATATAACTGTTCATGGATATGTGGCGTTCCTCGGTGAACGCAAAGAATTTTTCATTCACGAAGAATGCAACATTCATACTGGTATTTCGTTTCTAAGGTATGAGTTTGTTTTGCATTCAATGGGTATACTAACGTTATTTAAAGTATTGTTTTCAAATGTATAAATGAAATAACCAAACAAAATATCATAAAATAGTATAACTTAGAAAAATATTGAATAAATTTCTGCACAATGATAATATTTTAGATGCACATTACGTATGAAATAAGAGGTGAGGGAATATTTTATGAAGGATTCTGGAACGGCGCACGCGCATTTTGGTTGGTTTAAGCGCCGTAAACAGATGAAGCCGCAGGACATTACTGTTGTTGATGCCCAGATGTTAAATAAGGCAGTGGGCGCAGCTGCCTTGGGTAATGCCATGGAGTGGTTCGACTTTGGTGTCTATGGTTATATTGCTGTCACGCTGGGGCAGGTCTTTTTTCCATCGGATGATGCTGCAACCCGCCTGATTGCAACTTTTGCTACGTGTCAGGTTGTGAGACGTCATTGGGATGATGTAGCGTGGGCGATACCGCGTTAT
>NZ_CADO01000014.1 GCF_000285275.1 Acetobacter pasteurianus subsp. pasteurianus LMG 1262 = NBRC 106471 | reverse complement strand
GACTTTTTCATAATCTAACCCGATGTACAACCCTTCTGTGAGATTTCCGCGTCGTTATTCCCTGCACGGCGGCCAATAACGAGAACCCTGTTCTGAATTTTGGTTATGGCACCAATACTATTGTTACAGGTGGCTCAGTTCGCGTTGTTTATAATGGGACGGTTGGGATTGTTCAGGATTATCTGAACTGGAGCAATCCCGATGGTAGCGCAACCTTCGGGCGGTATCTTGATGGCACCGTTCTAACAGGTCGCTCATCTGGTTCTTTGAACATCGGCGTTTCGGCACAGCCTGTAAACACTGTGTATTCCAAGAACGCAGCCGTGGTAACGTCTGATGCCAATCTTAAAACCGTAGCAGGTTATCTTGGCGATGCTTCCTATGCAGATGGGCAGAAGTTGGTCGCCGCATTAGCTACGGTGAAGCCAGTAGTTTACCAGCTTAATGACAGCATTGCTGAAAAAGGTGCTGACAAAGCGCGCTTCCATGTGGGGTATCTCGCGCAGGATATTGAAGCAGCTATCACCAAGGCTGGCCTTGACCCTGCACGCTTTGGCATGTGGACAAAGACTGCCCTGTTCACCGTAACAGAAAACAAAGACGGCACGCTCAAGCAGACGGCAACGGTCGATACCTCTGGCAATCAGCAGTATATCCAGATGCTGCGGTATGAAGAAATCTTCCCTGCTGTATTGGCAGGCGTCTCCAGCAGTCTGTCTGCGCTAACAGATCGGGTGGCAGCTCTTGAAGCCAAGAGCGCGGGGAGCGCCGCCTAATGACAACCCTGCTTGATTTTTCAGCAGGGGTGGCAACCGGAGCGGGTGGAAACACTCTCTCCGGCGGTCAGATTGTGGACGCTGTAACAAGCGGCACATCCATCTTGACCAAGCTGAACCCCGGCGCTTCTTGTGATCTGCCATTCGCAAAACGTGGCAACATTGGATACCGCATTCTTCCCGATCAGGACTGCGCTCTTTCTGTATCTGGCGGCAATGTCGGCGAATTGCAGACCATGCGTATTCTCATCCAGCAGCCGTTTGGCGGGAATTGTGAAATAACATGGCCTGATAACGTAATCTGGCCCTCAGGCGCTCCTTTTGTGGACAGCCGCATCGGGGCCGTTTGCTGTGTGGAAATCATGTGGGATGGCGCATCCCGTTACTACGGGAGGCTGATCTTTGGCTAAAGTAGCACAACCCACAACAGGGTTTGTAAATAATGGAACCCTTGTCCAGATTGGTGCAAATAATACCTCTGCACAGTGGGACTATATCTCCGTTCCCAACCCGGCTGCCCCGTGGCGTATTCTGATTGAGGGGGATCTACCCACAACCAGCACGACCCCAAGTATGTCGGTGACGTTTTTTGAGGGGAAAACCCCGCTCTTTTCCGCGTCCGGAACGTGGCAGACACAAGGCCAGTC
Organism: Acetobacter pasteurianus subsp. pasteurianus LMG 1262 = NBRC 106471; assembly: GCF_000285275.1. Classification (GTDB taxonomy): domain Bacteria; phylum Pseudomonadota; class Alphaproteobacteria; order Acetobacterales; family Acetobacteraceae; genus Acetobacter; species Acetobacter pasteurianus. The sequence continues at coordinate 51,693 of NZ_CADO01000014.1, read as the reverse complement.
CTCTCAGGCTGCGCTTAAACAGAACTGGAAGCTGAAACTAAAAAACGCAGACACAGGGAATAAACTGGCTCTGCGTATCGGTGACTGGTTCCCCATGACCAGCGTGACATTAAAAGGGTATGGCACGGACCGCACGCTTGTTCTGGACAGTCTCACAACAGCGATCTGGCGCGATATGCGTAAAAACCCCGATGGGGTTATGGCTCCTTTATCTGCCTATCAATATTTCGATAGCACTGATCTGGGGACACATACATCAGCACTGTTTACAACGGCTGGCTTCCCTGCGGAACTCTGGCAGAATGGCGTATTCCTTGGCCTGTATGTCCTGCGCTCCCCGGCTGATTTGCCCGATTACCTGATGGATGAGGACAATAACCAGCACGTATTGATCCAGCCCCAACATGCCGGGAATATTTGGAAAGGCACATTTAACTCTACCGAATGGACAGTCCAGTCTCCCGCTATTTCTGGTTATGACGATCAGGACGATATTTCCACAACAGCCCCAGATATCAACGCCGCATGCACGCGGATTGTGAAGTGGTTTGGCGATTGTGTTGCTGGTACCGTTGATGCCCGTGCAACGTATTGGCAATACATTGATCTCAAATCGTTTCTTGATTACGTGCTGATCTGTGAACTGGCTGGTTCATTTGACAGCATGCAGAACAATTTTGAACTAGGCAGTTGGAACGCTAGTGCCACATCGGGTATTTGGCATATGTGGCTTTACGATTGCGATGAAACGTGGGGCCTCATTATCAATGTGGGGGGTGCCCAATCAGACGCCGATCAAATCGGTTGGGTTATGGAAAACCCTAATAATTACGGCTTCCAGAACCCCGGCTTTTTCAAACTGATGCACTCCGTTTTCCGTCCTGAACTGCGGGCACGATGGGCCGAACTGCGGGATGCCGGGATCATTGATGCAGCCAGCATTAAACGGTGGATTGCTGAATATGTCGGGTTTATTGACCCCACAATGATGGCGCAGGACTTGGCGAATTGGCTGCTAACAGGCCCCACAGGTTCCATTAACGTGGCCCAAAATCTTGAAAAAGAGTCTGTAAGCTACATCATGAACTATGCAGAAACCCGTATTGCGTGGATTGATGCGCAGTGGGGCTATAGCGGCGCGTAACCGCTTGGGTTGCCTTTAACCGGGCAACCCGTTTTTTCAGGCAAAAGAATGACAGATGAACAGAGCGCGGGCACCCCCTGCGTGGCTGATGGCGTCCACGCACGTCTGGACGATCACGAAGAGCGTCTTGCTGCTGTAGAAAGGCGGCAGGACGTAACAGACGGCAAACTGGACAGCATCAGCCGGGATATTGCTGCGGTACGGGCAGAAGGGAACGCACGGCAGCAGGCCACCAATGCTGGCATGGACCGGATTGGTATTCAGCTTTCCGATTTCACGCGCCAGTTGGCCGCGCATACCGGTGCGCAGGAAGAGCGAAACAGGCTAGCCGAGGACAGTTTGCGGCGTTGGAAAAAACTGGCGGTTATTGTGGGTATTTTCTGCACGCTTGGCGCGGCGATCGGCTCTACACTTCTGTCTGATCAGGAAGTGGCCAGCACGATCTGGGTGAAATGGTTGCATCTGCGCGAACCGTGGGACGCGCAGATGCAGCCCGTACCTCAGCCACAGGAAACACAGTTCATTCTGCCCCCGCGTGAAATGGAGGCAGTATGATTCCCGCATCGTGGATGTCCGATCCCGTTCAGGTAGGTGCGCGTACGGCATGGGGTGAGGCAAGGGGCGAAGGCAATAACAGCATGGCCGCAGTGCTGTGTGTTGGCCGTAACCGTGCTAGCCGCCCTGCATGGTGGGGGCATGATCTGTGCAGTGTGTTCCTGCATCCGTGGCAGTTTTCCTGCTGGAATGCAGCCGATGTGAACCTTCCCAAGCTTCTGACCGTCACTGACATGGACGTGCAGTTTCGTGAAGCACTCGCCTTGGCGCAGGCACTTGTAGGCGGCCATCTCACTGACATGACGAAAGGGGCGGATCATTACTATGACACGCGCTCCTTACGCCCTGATTGGGCTGATCCAGAATTCTATTGCTGCACGATTGGTCATCATGCGTTTTACCGCGTGGGGCCTTTTGGAGATGGCTGATGGTAAAAGAAAAAATTAAAGAAATTGCACGTAATATAAAAGATGAATCGGACTCGCATCTCTTTCATAGTAGCCCGAGTAGATGTGAACATTCTGCCTGTCAGCCTGCGCAGGGATATGGCGCATGACTGACGCACCTGCTCCAGTAGAACCTAAACGCGCCACTGCTCTGGCTCAGACAGCCAAGGCCATTACGGCTGGCCTGTCTTTGCCCGCTATGGCGGCAGCCCTGCCGCAGCCAGAAGCAACATGGGTGCTTTATGTCTGTGTTGTGTTTGCAGCAGCAGGTGCGGCCGCAACCCAGATCCCGCTTCCGGCCAATCAGTCCGGCAAGCTTTGGCTGCTTTACCGGATTATCAATTTTTTGGCCCTCAACTGGAAGCAGGCTGCCAATGCTGCGCTTATTTTGCACGGTGCAGTTTCTTCTAAATCTGATCTTCCCAAGGGAGGGAGCGGATCTATTGTGACCATTTCGAAAGACAATACGAAATGAAGAAAAGTATTTTTGCGCTGGGGTTTTTACCGCTTTTGGCAGCTTGTGCCAATACGGCGCAGGGGAAACTACACCAGGCTGTTTACGATGTGGACAGTGCTTATCATGTGCTGGCCAACCCGATGCCGGATGTGATGGCAGGCAAGGTACCGGGTGTGGCTCTGACTGATATGCAAAAAGATATTGCCAAACGTGCCAGCCAGACCTTGTTTAACGAAATCTCGTCTCTGGAAACCTCCATTGAGGCCGGAATAAGCATTACGCAAACAGCCGTGAGCGCATTGCAAGCAGACTTCGCATCTTTTGAAACCTGCTGGGCAGGCCTGAAAACCGACACCACGCCAGATGCCTGTGCAACTATTGGCGGAAGCAAGTAACATGAATGCAGCAGAAATCAGCGCCATCCTTGGCGTTGTAACCACCGTTGCAGGTCTGGCCGAGAAATATGGGCCGGAAGTTTATGAAACGGTGAAGCAGGCCATTGAGCAGTCCAAGAGCAAAACCGGGCCGAGCGTGGCGGATATTGAAGCCATCTTTGCCAAATGTAAGGCTGACAACATGGCTATTCAGTCTGCATGATACCCGATTTTGAGTGCGGCATGATTGTTGGTGGCGTGGGAGTTTTCCTTGCCACCATTATCTTGGTTATGGGCTGGCGGCTGCTGGTAATGCGGTCTGGGTTTTGGCGTGGATATTGACCAAGAGCCGCCATAGGTAGCGGACAGGCTCTTGGCTTCTGGTTGTATGCCACGGATATACGGCAAAAATTTGATGGCTTTGTTTTTGTTATCCTTTTTGGGTGGCAAGGAATGAACAAAAAACTGTCATGAAGCTGATAAAATCCTGTGTTGTTTGAAAATCCGTGCCATCAATACTTTCTTTGCGTGAAATGGAATATAAAAGAGCATTTTCTGTTTCTGCGCTGATATTGCATGTGTAAAGACCATCCTCACGCTGGATAAAGTTCAGGGCGAGGAGATATTTATTGTTGTAAAGTGATAAGGTTTTTGAAAGTTCATAAAAGTCATTCTGACAAATCTTTTGGGAAATACATACAAAGATAACTTTTTTATCTGAATTGAGTAGATCTACAAATCTCTCAACACAGCGTTTATAATATTTGTAAACGTCATCAACAGATATATCATAGTGATTAAATGTGAACAGAACACCGTAGTGTTCTTTATAATATCTGTGATCACAAAAATTTGCATCTGGTGAGAGCTTATCGCTATCAGCAATTTTTATATGCTGTGATTTATCCAGAAATGTTGAAAATTCGTCCTGAATACAATGATTTACCATGCGGATATCACTAAATATCCAATCAAACGGGTAGGATTTTTGTTTAAGGCCAAGATTTTTAATGACTGAAGCTGTTAGGCAATGATCTCCCATAGAAACCACTTCAAGCCCTTGGGTATTCCGCACAATATATTTTAGTTGCCGGTAATATCCGAGTAAAGAGAGCTGATCTTTTAAAGATCGTTTAAATTTTTTCAGACTGTCCATAAGATCCCTTGGGGTTGGATATGACTGACAATAATATGAATTTATCAATATGCCTGCATTGGAAGATTTTGGTATTTCCTCCAACATCGTTCTTGGAATATCCTATATGGCACATGAACATTTGCCATGAAAAGCTGCTTTTGTGTTCATATCTTTACTTTAAGAACGGTATTTTGTTATTCTATAGAAAGCAAAATAATATTTATGATGAAAGGTATGAGCACGCAATCCAAGCGTCCTAATCCGCCACATGTTAAAATGGATTTTTTCCGTTGTTTGCATGAAGGGGTAGAAAGCGATTGGCTTCCAACACTGGCTCAGGCGGATCTTGATCCTCCAAGCCAAAGCATTCTGCCGCCAAACATTCCCAAAAGAATTTCTCAATACTGGCATAGTGAAACACTGCCAGATGATGTGGCCCGCTCTATTGAAAAAGTAAAAAATAACAATCCTAGTTTTGAGCTGGTTCTTACGCATGATGAATCAGCTCGTGCATTTCTGCGTACCCATTTTGGGCAAGATATGGTGGCATTTATGTTGATATTTTCATGCATGCGCCACTTACGCACATAACTGGTCATGCACTTTGTGAGTCTCTCACCCGTTATAAAAACAACCCAAACAGTTTTGAGAATATCTGGGTGAATACCGGACCGGGTACAACGACTATTGGGGCGATAAAGTATCTTTATGATGTCACGCCAGAGTGGGCGGACCATGCCTGTGGTGATGGGGTTTTGCTTGGGCATCATAGCCGTGCAGTCGCCAGTTATGGGCATGATGAACTGGCCTATAAAGCCTTTTCTGAAGGAAACTGGCGTAAAGCCAGACCGCCGCATCGTCGGGCATAAATTATGCCTCTTTCCATGCTGAGTGTGTAGGGGAGCTTGCCTGTGTACAACCTTGTGGAAAGTGTGGATTGCTACCTTGCACCGCACATCTGCGAAGGCCACATATAGGCAATTGCCAAGATTAAAGAGAAAGTTTGCCCTATGAGCACAGTGACCATTTCTGTTCTAAAAGAGTTTGTTTCCAAGGCCTCAGCCCTGCACCAGACATGGAAAGCCAGCAAGCCTTCCGCCTCAGAACTTTCCTGGCGGGAATGTGTGGAAGATGAGAACTACAAGGACGCTGTCGTGGATAGAGATTTTCTGGCAGAGCTGACAAAAGCCAACATTCCGTATGAGATGTCGGAAGCTGTTTAAAACAGCAGATGCATTTTAAGATTGGGTAAGAAAAAACCGCCTTTCGGCGGTTTTTTTGTGGTTACTTGAGTGTTGGTTCCAGATCAGATTTCTTTTTATAAAATGGTAATTCAATAAAGGAATAAGAGAGCGTGGCAAAAAGAATGGCCATGCTGATGCCGGAAGCAGCAAAAAGTTCGGATGATATTCTTAAACCGTAAGACTGGCGGATATCCTGCATAATATCCCACACAACAATGTGGCACAGATAAAAGGAGTAAGTAATTTCACCACCCCAGTAGCTTAGAAAGGCCAGTGGTTTTGGCACAGTCAACGTGCCGCATTTTAAGGCCGCATACACCACGCACACACACGCCAGAATAGAGACAATGCTGATGGCAAAAGGCATCATCTGGTTCTGAAATGCAGCAGGGACGGCTGTAGACGCAACAAGGCCAAAAATAAGCAGAAAGACAGAAAGTGTTGCAGGAATTTGTGGTGCTTTTGCACGTATAACATCACCTATCCCCTGTGTATTCACAAGATGATAAGCAATAAGCCCCCATATAAACCCTGTGGGGCGGTACCATCCCCAATCAACGCCACCGGGTAGCCAGAAAAGCAGCAGAACAGCCAAAGCATAAACGAAGGGGATAAAAAACTTTCTGCCTATGGTGAAGAATAAAAGCGGCAGAACAATATAAAACTGGTTTTCAAGCGATAAAGACCAATACCAGCCTAAGGGGCTGGGAGAGGCTGCATTTTCAAAGTTTCTGATATATAAAATAGAAGTCAGCCATTTATAGAACAGGCTGGTTTGATCCCCCCACAAGCCGCGATTGGATGAAATAAGGCCCGCTGTGAGTGTTACGGTGATCCAGAAAAAGGCAGCAGGAAAAAGCCTGAGAAATCTTTTCTTGAAGAAATCGAGGGAGAAGGAAACTTTTTCTGCCAATGCCATATTGGGTTTGGATTTACCCAAAACCATATAGCCCATGAAATAACCGGATATAACAAAGAAAATATCTACACCCAACCAAGGGCGTAATACTGTTCCCAGGCTTTCTCCAAAATGTGGGTGGATATTGGTACGAAGTGATGCCTGATGCGCCATAACAACCAAGGCAATGGAGATAATGCGCATCAGCTGTATTTCTATATTTTTGTTATATTTACCCATCATATGGCCCTAATATGAAAATATTTTTAGGGTTCATATCGGGCAGGGGGGCGGTTGACTATATTCTTGGGCTGATATCATGAAAATTACAGCCATGCATGATGCGGGATGGTTAGTAGAACCATGAAAAACGCATTCAGCAGAGTGCCCAGATTTATACAGGGTATGGGCAAATCATCAGCGTGACTCACATGGGTTGTGCCCGTTATCCACAGGCTTACCCACCGGAGCATCCGCAGAATCTGTGGACAAGGCCACTAAGCTTGGCAGTCAAGATGGCTGCGGATAAAAACTTCAGGGATGGTATAAATCCTGCTCCAGAAAGGTCTGAACGCGCAGGAAGGCTTCTTCTTCTGTTTCGTTTTCAGCAATGCCCAACCACGAGGGCTTGCGCCGGGCAATCCATCCCAACATCTTACCGCTCAGGCTTTGAAAGAGCGGAATATCTTCCGCCAGCAGTAAAATCCCCAAGGGCAGCATCCACACACCCAACACAGGTAAAAAAGAAAGCAGCCCACCCAGAATTAACAGCAGCCCAGATGGCAGACGCACCCATTTTTGCTCGGGTTTGCGTAACCACTGTATGCCACGGCGCATTTTGGTGGGTAGTTTTGCCGTTATCATTTGCGTGCGGCGTTCACGCAGGGCCTCTGGTGTATCGGTGCTGGAAGGTGAGGGCTGCTCCATTTCTGCTCCATAACTGTGGCTGATTGGGTTTTATGTGCCTTTGTTTGGGCGTTATCTTTTCTATAAAGGTATTTCGTATTTTATGGCATTCAACAAAGGCAGCATTGTGTATTCAAAACAGGGCTTCACGCTGGTATCCGTGCAATGAGTGTGCGTGTTGCGAAAATATGCTTGGGCGTGGTTTTGGCCAGCCTGCCAGTTTCTGCTGCTTGGGCGCAGGAAAACGCAGCATGTCAGGCTTTTGGGCCAGAAAACAGATTGCCCGCCCTAACGCGGCCTTTCATGCTAAAGCAGACAGAACTGCTTTGTAACACAGGCTATGCTGTTTTGGTTTCATCTGTCACGCACACACCTTTGTGGGCGGCGGAGCATTTGCAGGCCAATAATGTGCGCCTTGCAGAACGCTTGATGCGTGCAGGCACTTTTTATGCAGATTCCCGCTGGCCAGATGGCAGCCGAGATCAGGATTACAAAAAATCCGGCTATAGCAGAGGGCACATGGCCCTCAGTGCGGACCAGCCAACGCCTACAGCACAATTTGAAACTTTTGCGTATTCCAACATGGTACCGCAATCCATTGTGCTTAATCAGGGTATTTGGGCACGTATTGAATACACGGTGCGGGAATTGGCTGTGCAGGAGGGTGATGTGTATGTGGTCACCGGCCCTGCTTTTCATGGGCATCCTATTTCAACCATTGGGCCAGACCACGTGTTTGTACCGTCTTCTACATGGAAGGCTGTGTATTCCGCACATCGTCAGGCTGCGGGCGTGTATGTCTGCAAGAACGTGCAACGTTCTCCACATTGCGATCAGGTGACTGTGGCAACCCTTATTCGCAATACAGGGGTAGATCCGTTTCCGGCGGTGGCGGACACCATTAAGCAGAGTTTCTGGCGCTTGCCGTCACCGCGCAAAATACGGCGGTAAGTGTTGGGAGAAAGCGGTACAAGCCACAATTTTCACGTAGGTTGTACACGTTATCCACAGGCTTACCCACCGGAGCATCCGCAGAATCTGTGGGCGACTCTGCTGGCAAGAGGTTTTATTGGCTGATGCCAAGCCAAGGGCCAGCCCAGATCATCAGCAGGTACAAAACAATGGTTAAGCCGCAGCCACTGGCCAGCGCGGGCCAGAAATGCACGCCACACCGCATCAGCCACGGCATGAACAAAAACATGGGCAGGGAAGGCAGCACATACCAGAACGTGGCACTCACATGGGCTTCCATCCGTGCGGGATCATGCGTTTCCAGCCAAAGCCAGATCATGCCAAATACGGAAACAAGGGGTAGGGCAGCAACCAGCGCGCCAAATCCGGGGTAACGGCGCGCCAAAGTGGAAACCAGAGCAATAATGAGAGCTGAAAGCAGAGTTTTGAGAAGAAAGAACATTCAGGTATCAGACAATAAATAAAAAACGCCTGACTATAATATATTTTTTAATATAGATGAATTGTATCACCCCACCCGGCGCATTAAATTAATTTTCAGGATATCATCCGTTATCTTTTGAAAATTTAAATCAGTTTGGATTAGTTTTTATGCGTTTAAAAGCTCTTTTTGCAGCATCTGCTGTATTGCTCACCAGTTTTTCTGTGGCACAGGCAGGCACCGTGCACACCACGTGGGAAAAGTTCAAGGCTGGCCATGCCATGCATCGCCTTTCCGTTGATGGCCAGAAAGCCATGATGGATGTGTTTCAGGCGCGTGATCTGCTGGCTCAGGGCAAAACAGATGCCGCCATTCCGCCGCTGTATGATGCGCAAAAGCGCTTCAAGGCCGCCAGTGCAGATAACAAGAAGTTCTTTGCGACAGAAAGCCAGCTTCAGCCAGCCCCGCAGCATCCGGTTTCTGCAAACCATACGCCAGTTGCCAACCCCACAACATGGGTGCCAGTTGGCGGTGAATTTATTGTAAGCGAAACACTGGCTCCAGAAAAACAGGCAGCACTGGCTAACGCCAACAAGCAGTTCCAGGCAGGGCAGACCCAGCAGGCACAGCAGAGCCTGCAGGTTGTGGGTGAAGATGCAGACTTCATTTTGGCCCTTGCACCACTGGAACAGAGCGAAGGCGCTCTGTACCGCGCAAAAGTGTTTACAGAAGGCCGCCAGCCTCAGCAGGCTGTAGAAGCGCTTAACCAGCTTCTGGATGGCATTGTTTTTGTTTCTGACGATGTGGTGGAAAAAGTGGCTCCTTCCACACCGTCTAAAAAATCCAACTAAAACAACATACTGTGTTGCAAGGCAGGGGTGGAGAGCAAAAAAGTTCTCCCCCCCTGCTTTTTTATGTTGCGTTTATTGAGAATGGTTCTTATTATCAAAATTGTCGCGGCGATGAAGGCGTTTCTGCTGGTGGGGCAAGGGGCATCGTCGCGACAACTCTTGGTTCGTCTTGATTTATCCCGTTCAATCCCCGGTTCCTATCTGGAATGTTTTTGCATCCCCGGTCATTCCAGATAGGTCTTTTAAGTTCCCCTTGCCCCACCAGACTATCTTCTTCCTTATAAAATATCAGGGTTTTTCAGGTAGGGCCCGGTAGGGCACAACGCCTCTGGCATCACTTCCTGTATCCAGCATCCGGCCCGAAACAGGCAAAGATCTGTGGCTGCAATTATCCCGCACACAGGCGCGGCAGCCGGGGCCAATGGGCACAACCAATCTGTGGTCATTCAGGTTTAAACCATCTGCATAAACCGTTTTTGCGGCATCGCTTATGGTGCAGCCCAGCACAATGGCAATCTGCCGTGGGCGGTCTGTATAGGTTACGCCCTCATGCCCCACTGTGCGGGCAACGTTGAGGTAAATGGAATCATCCGTGGTTTGAGAAAGCTGTACCTGTACCTGCCCCGGTGTGGCAAAAGCCCGAAAGATGTTCCACAACGGGCAGGGGCCACCAAACCGTGCCTGAGAAAAACGGTTGGCAGAAAAACTTTTAAGAATATTTCCCGCAATATCCAGTTTGAGAAAATAAAAGGGAATACCCTCCATGCCCGGGCGCTGCAATGTGCTTAACCTGTGACTTATCTGTTCAAAACTGGTGCCAAAATGGCGGCGCAGGCGCTCAATATCATAACGCATGGTCTGTGCTGCGTGCAGGAAGCGCGTATAGGGCAACAGCAAGGCCCCGGCAAAGTAGTTGCCCAGATAAACACGGCCCAGTTCCAGCGCGTTTTTCTCTTTGGGGCCTTCACGCCGTAAAATGCTGCTTATCAGGCGGGTATGGTCTCGTTGGCCAATAATCTGCGCCAGATAGAACAGCGTGCTTTCCGGCGGTTGGTCTGGGGGTAAAAGAATGGTGCGGCGGTGCCGGTCTATCCGCCACACCAGCCCGCCTTCTTCCAGCGCCGGGTCTTGCTGCGTGTGCAAGCCGTGCTGATCAAGCAGATAGGTTTTTAAGGCTTCGGCCAAGCCGTTTTCGAGATCAAGATTTTCGTAAAATTTTTCGGCAGCACAATCGAGTTCATGAAAATAGTTGCGATGTTGCTGTACCCAGTCTCCTACCGTTTCATATGGCTCCAGCGGAGGGGAGGGAGAAAGGGTGTCGCTTTCACGCTCCTGCTCAAATTTATAGGCGCGGTAAAGGGTTAAAAATGCTGCGCATAAATCCGGGTTGGCATGTACGGCATCTGCCATTTTGGCCAAAGGTAAGGATGCATTTTTAAATACAGGGTCTGCCATGGTTTCGCGCATGGCCTGCACGGTATGGGCTTCTTTGGTGTTGCTGAACCATGCCGGGGTCAGGTCAAAGCGTTCACACAGCTTTTGCAACAGGGGGTGCGGAACAGGCCGGTGGTTACGTTCTAACTGGTTAAGGTAACTTGGTGATATGTCAAGCATGTCTGCCAAGTTGGCTTGGGTCAGGGTTTCGCGTTGGCGCAACTGCCGCAAGCGCGGGCCAGCAAAAAGCTTGGTTCTGGTTTGTGGCATGGTACGAACTTCGCAAACTTCGCAAACGGGAACATTCCCTTCGCCTCTTTTTACTCTTATCTCTCTGCCGCTCAAAACAACACTCTGCAACACTCCCCTCACGATCAAATTCCGATCATGAGGTAAAAACAATGCAGTATCATGATGTGCGTGTTCATCCAGAAAGCGACCGTCTGCCACGGTCCGAACAGCTTGCGTGGAAAATTGCGCAGGTGGCGGCAGATCCGGTGCCGGTGGAGGCCGCAGTTACGGATATGATTATCAACCGGCTGATAGATAACGCATCTGTTGCCATGGCCTCTGTAAACCGTCATTCCGTAATGAGCGCGCGGGCCGAGGCTCTGGCACATCGGCGGGAAGGTGGCGCCACGGTGTTTGGCATGGGGCCAAATGTGCGTGTGCATGCAGAATGGGCCGCATGGGCCAATGGCACTGCCGTGCGTGAGCTGGATTTTCATGATACGTTTTTAGCGGAAGAATATTCTCATCCGGGCGATAATATTCCCGGCATTCTGGCGGTTGCCCAGCAGTGCCGCCGCAGCGGTGCAGATTTAATCCGTGGTGCCGCCACGGGGTATGAAATTCAGATAGATCTTGCCCGTGCCATTTGTTTGCACAAACACAAGATAGATCATGTGGCGCATCTTGGCCCATCTGTGGCTGCGGGTATTGGCACGCTCATGCGCCTGCCGCCAGCGGTTATCTATCAGGCCATTGGGCAGGCTTTGCACGTTACCACCGCTACGCGCCAAAGCCGCAAGGGTGAAATTTCATCATGGAAAGCCTATGCCCCGGCCCATGCCAGCAAAATGGCGGTAGAAGCCGTTGACCGCGCCATGATGGGCGAAACATCTCCAACCCCGATTTATGAAGGGGAAGATGGTGTTATTGCCTGGATGCTGGATGGTAAAAATGCGCATTATCGTGTGCCATTGCCAGAAATGGGTGAACCCAAACGCGCTATTCTGTCATCCTTCACCAAGGAACATTCGGCAGAATATCAAAGCCAGGCGCTTATTGATCTTGCCTTTCGTATGGGCCAGAAAATCAAAAACTGGGATGATGTTGATGATGTGCTGATAGAAACCAGCCATCACACACATTACGTTATTGGCACGGGCTCGAACGATCCGCAAAAGTTTGATCCGCAAGCCTCGCGGGAAACGCTGGATCATTCCATCATGTATATTGTGGCCGTGGCCTTGCAGGATGGTAGCTGGCACCACGTGCATTCCTACGCGCCAGAACGTGCCCGCAGGCCAGATACCGTGCGGCTCTGGCGCAAGATCCACACAATAGAAAAACCTGAGTGGACACAAAGGTATCACGAAACAGATCCAGACAAAAAAGCCTTTGGTGGCCGCATTGTTATCCGCATGAAGGATGGCTCGGTTATTGCGGATGAACTGGCTGTTGCCAACGCTCATACTCTGGGGGCCACGCCGTGGCAGCGGGCTGATTATATCCGTAAGTTCCAGACACTTTCAGAAGGTATTGTGCCGCATCAGGAAGCCGAGAGGTTTTTGGATATTGTGCAAAACCTGCCCAACCTGAAAGCCGGAGAACTGCACATGCTGGAAATCGCCATTCCGGAGCGGGATATCCGCCAGAACACTGCGGAAGGCATTTTCAATTTCGGGCAGGCCAAGCCCGCTACGGTTACGGCTGCTACCTCTACGGCTCTGGCTTCCTAAACAGGCGATAACGCACAGGAAGGAATAGAACAATGACAACGCATCTGCACAGAAAACCAAAAAAATCTGTTGCGCTGTCAGGCACGGTTGCGGGCAACACGGCGCTCAGCACTGTGGGGCAGAGCGGGAATGATCTGCATTATCGTGGGTACGATATCAAAGATCTTGCACGCGCCAGCACGTTTGAGGAGGTCGCACACCTTCTTATTCACGGTTATCTGCCCAATAGTGCAGAGCTGGAAGCCTACAGGCGGCATCTGGCCAGCATGCGGGATATTCCTGCCATTGTGCGTGCCGCTCTGGAACGTCTGCCAGCCGCTACACACCCTATGGATGTTTTGCGCACGGCGGTTTCCGTTCTGGGCTGTGCACTGCCAGAACGGAGCGATTGCCCCACCGCCGGTGCGCGGGATATTGCGGATAGGCTTGTGGCCTCGTTAGGCTCCATGTTGCTGTATTGGTATCATTTCTCCAACCACGGTCGGCGGATAGATACCAATACGGATGATGAAAGCGTGGGCGGGCACTTTTTACATCTTCTGCATGGCAAAGCACCATCGGAGGATTGGGTGCAGGCCATGCACACATCCCTTATTCTGTATGCCGAGCATGAATTCAACGCCTCCACATTTACCGCCAGAGTGGTGGCTGGCACGGGTTCGGATATGTATTCCGCCGTAACAGCCGCCATAGGTGCCCTGCGTGGCCCCAAGCATGGTGGTGCCAATGAGGTGGCGCTGGATATTCAGCAACGCTATCGCACAGCGGATGAGGCCGAGGAGGATATTCTCAGGCGTCTGGAAAATCGTGAAGTCATCATCGGTTTTGGGCACCCGGTTTATACCATAGCAGATCCGCGCAACGAGATTATCAAGGAAACCGCACGTAACCTTTCACGCCGTAATGGCAACATGCGGCTGTATCATGTTGCCGAGCGGATTGAACGGATTATGGATGAACAGAAAAAGATGTTCCCTAATCTGGATTGGTTCAGCGCGGTTTCTTACAACGCCATGGGTATTCCCACGGCCATGTTTACACCTATCTTTGTAATTGCCCGCGTAACAGGGTGGTGCGCCCACATTATGGAACAGCGGCAGGATGGAAAAATCATTCGCCCGTCTGCCAATTATGTGGGGCCGGATAATCGGCCTTTTGTGCCCCTGCGTGAACGCGATGGTCTGGAGCATGCAGCATGACATATCTGGTAGGCAAGGATCTGCCGCAAACACCAGCCGGGCAGCGGTTTCGCGCTTTGCTGAACAAACCGGGCATTATGCAAATTCCCGGTGCACATAACGGGCAGGCGGCATTGCAGGCCAAGGATAACGGCTTTCAGGCTCTTTATCTTTCAGGCGCGGCCATGTCTGCCAGCATGGGGCTGCCTGATCTGGGTATTATCACTATTGAGGATGCGTGTTTCTTTATCCGCCAGATTGCACGGGCCTCCGGCCTGCCGCTTTTGGTAGATGGTGATACCGGATATGGTGAAGTGCTGAATGTTATGCACATGGTCAGGGCTTTTGAAGATGCCGGTGCCGCTGCCGTGCATATTGAGGACCAGATCCTGCCCAAAAAATGCGGGCATCTGAATAACAAAAAGCTCGCCACCCCGCAGGAGATGGCACAAAAGGTGGCCGCAGCAGCCAAGGCCCGGCGTGATATGGTAATTATTGCCCGCACAGATGCCGCCAGCTCAGAAGGACTAGATGGTGCAGTAGCTCGCGCCCGTTTGTATTACGAGGCCGGAGCAGATGCTATTTTCCCCGAAGCACTGATTTCTGAAGATATGTTCAGGGAGTTTGTACGCCGTATGCCCGATGTACCCCTGCTTGCCAACATGACGGAATTTGGCCGTTCTCCTTATTTCACGGCATCTCAGTTTGAAGATATGGGGTACCGTATGGTCATCTGGCCTGTCAGTTCCCTACGGGCGGCCAATAAGGCGCAGGAGGATTTGTACAAAACCATTGCACGCACAGGCGGTACGCAGGACATGCTGCCCCGTATGCAAACGCGAGAGGAACTGTACAAAACAATCCGGTATTATGATTATGAATCATTGGACGCAGGCATTGTGGCCACGGTTCTGCCGCACATCGGTCAGGCCGATCGCAACGCCGCCTGAACATTCTCTTTCTATCCCGAACAACAAACAACAAAAAAGTAAGGGAGACGGAACAATGTCGGAAAACATCACTATCCTGCCTACACAGTATGCAGATTACCCGGCTCTGATGCCACCTGCGGAACTGGCCGCCATGCAGCGCTATGCACGCCGAGACCCGGATGGTTTCTGGCTGCAACAGGCCCGGCGTGTGCACTGGCACCGCAAGCCCAGGCGCGGCTTTACGGGCAGCTTTACGGGTGATGTGTCCATAAGCTGGTTTGAAGATGGCCTTATCAACGCATCCGTATGCTGTATTGATAAGCATCTGACAGACAAGGCCGATCAGGTTGCCCTTATCAGCCACCGTGAAGGCCGGGCCGAGGCAGAAAAAATTACATATGCCATGCTGCATGAACGGGTTTGCCGCCTGTCTAACGCGCTGGTGCATTTGGGGGTGGAGGAAGGGCAGCGCGTTGCCATTTGCCTGCCCATGATTTCAGAAGCCGTGGTGGCCATGCTGGCCTGTGCGCGTATTGGCGCGGTGCATGTGGTGCTGTTTGGTGGTTTTTCGGCAGAAGGTATTGCAGAACGTATTATAGATAGCGGTGCAGTTGCGGTAGTTACCGCCAGCGAAAGCATGCGCGGCAACAAGATTGTGCCGTTTAAAGCCATTATGGATGAAGCCCTGTGCAAGGCAGGTGCAGAAAGTGGCGTGCGGGCTGTTCTGGTTGTGCGCACGTCTGATGCCCCAGTTCCCATGCTGCCTGGAAGAGATTACGATTTTCATGATTTTGTAGATTCGTTTGAGGCAGATTTTGTGCCCGTTGTTATGCGGGCAGAAGCGCCATTATTTATGCTCTACACATCTGGCAGCACAGGCAAGCCCAAAGCGGTTGTGCATGCCACTGGTGGCTATATGGTGTGGGCGGCGTACACCATGGGCATGGTGTACCATCATCAACCCGGTGATGTTCTGTGGTGCACGGCAGATGTAGCATGGATAACCGGGCATACATCCGTTGTGTATGGCCCGCTGGCTAATGGCGGCACCACCATGATTTCCGATAGCCTGCCTTCATACCCCGCTCCGGGCAGATGGTTGGATCTGGTGGATGAGCACAAGGTGACCATGCTGTTTACTGCCCCCACAGCCGTGCGCGCCATGATGGCCGATGGTGATGATGTGGTGAACGCCCGCAATCTGGAGTCTCTGCGTTTGCTGGGTGTGGCGGGGGAGCCCATAAGCCCGGATGCGTGGCTGTGGTATCACGATGTTGTGGGTAAAAAGCGTTGCCCCGTGGTGGATACATGGTGGCAGACAGAAACCGCCGGCATTGTGCTGGGGCCAGTGCCGGGTGTGCAACCGCTTAAACCCGGCTCTGCCAGCACGCCGCTGCCGGGGTTGGAAATGGTCATAGCCGATACACAGGGCAGGCCGGTGCAGGGGCCTGCAGAAGGTAGCCTGTGCATTGCGCGTTCATGGCCGGGGCAGGCCCGCACAATCTGGAAAGATCATGCTCGCTTCTGCCAGACATATTTTGGTATGGTTCCGGGGCATTATTTCACGGGTGATGGCGCACGGCGAGATGCCGATGGCTATTACTGGATTACGGGGCGCATGGACGATGTTATCAATATTGCAGGGCACCGTTTGGGTACAGCAGAAGTGGAAGATGCGTTGGCAGCAGATCATCGTATTGTGGAATCTGCTGCAGTGGGCATCCCGCACCCGGTAAAGGGGCAGGCGCTGGCGGTATTTGTTATCCAGCGCCAGAACGTGGCTACGGAACTGACAGAAAAAGGCATAAGCCGCCTTATCTCCGGTATGTTGGGGCGTTATGCCACGCCAGAGGCCGTTTATCTGGTGCCAGATCTGCCTCGCACCCGTTCTGGCAAGATTGTACGCCGCCTGCTGCGCAAAATTGCCAGTGGGGAAATGGATAATCTGGGAGATCTTTCATCGCTGAATGATCCTTCCATCGTGCGTATGCTGTGTGACAGAGTATGGAGCCACATGGCTTTTGATGAGGAATCTGCACCTCGCACACAGGCAAGGGCCTGACCTTAAAGCGAGGTTTTACAAGTTTGCTTCGCGCGGCAAGATGCTTCAGGGCCGGGGGAACCCCTCGGCCCTGTTGTGTGTTCTGTTCCTAACAAACGGGCTGATGTTGGCTTATCACGCAAAAATGGGCGCACTGGCGGGGTCGTGATCTGAGATTCACTGGCTGCTGCAAGGGCTTGCGTGGCACCATCACGGTAAAAACAGGTTGTAGAACCGGAGCTGTGAATGACCGAGCCTTCTTTTTCGTCTGTAACACCGTCTACTCTGCCTGATCAGTCGGTAGATAAAGCAACAGCTCGCCATGTTGTGCTGGCATCCTTTCTGGCGTGGATGTTGGATGCATGTGATTTCTTTATTGTGTTGTTCACACTTGATGATGTGGCGCGCAGTTTTAACGTTTCCCTGCAAAGTGTGCTGCTTGCGCCCACACTTACGTTGATGACACGGCCATTAGGGGCTTTTCTGTGCGGGCGCGCGGCCGATAAATATGGCCGCAAACCTGTGCTGATTTTAACAATTATTATTTATTCCCTTATAGAATTGGCATCGGCCTTTGCGCCAACGCTTGTTATATTTTTGGCGCTGCGCACCCTATTCGGCATTGCCCTTGGGGGCGAATGGGGGGTGGGTACATCCCTGATTATGGAAAGCGTGCCCAAAAGCTGGCGAGGTACGGCCTCAGGTATTTTGCAGGCAGGGTATCCTGCGGGGTATTTGCTGGCATCTCTGGTATTTTTGCTCTTACCGGTTTTGGGGTGGCGTGGGTTGTTTGTGCTGGGCAGCGGGGCTATTTTTTCTGCCCTGTATATCTGGCTGCGTGTGCCAGAAAGCCCGGATTGGCTGGCCCGGCAGAAGGCCGATACACAACACGGAAGTGCAGAAGCACATCTTGGCTTGTTGGCCATTATAAAAGGCAATGCGGCATTATGTGTTTTTGCCGTGGTGCTGATGGCTGCTTTCAATTTCATGAGCCACGGTTCTCAGGATCTCTACCCCAAAGTGTTTTTGGCGCTGGAACGGCATGTGCCGCCAACGTCCATTACAACTGTTGTGGTGCTGTATAATCTGGCTGCCATTGCGGGCGGGTTGTTCTTTGGGTTTCTGTCGCAAAAAATCGGGCGGCAATATGCCATTATTCTTGCCGCGGCCTTAACACTGCCTTTGCTGCCATTATGGACACTTCCACATTCTCTGCTTTGGCTGGGGTTGGGCGCTGTGTGTATCCAGTTCTGTATTCAGGGCGCGTGGGGTGTGGTGCCTGCCTATTTAAGCGAGCTTTCTCCGCCTTCTGTGCGGGCCACGTTCCCCGGCCTTGCCTATCAGTGCGGGAACCTTATTGCCGCCAGTAACGCTTTGCTTCAAACATGGTTTGCTACCCAGTTGGGTATGGGGCTGGCACCTGCGCTTATGTTGGCTGTTGGGGGTGGCGCAGTGGTTGTGCTGGTGCTTACACTCCTGAATGCCCGGCTGTATCCACAACGGATATAAATACAGCAGGCAGGTGGCAACGCGCAGGAAGGAAAAAACGGTTTGGCTTTTATACGGTATCTGGGCGCATGTATGGTGTTGGCAAGCGCTGGGCTAACATATGCGCAGGCACACGCAGCAACACCGGCAGAACAGCGGGTTATCACGCGCAATGTGCCCCCGCGCCCGGTGCCGCCGCTGGCCACCGCGCAGGTGCAGGGGGATGACCTGCACGCAAAAGCCCAACCGGTCAATCTCTCTGCTTTGGGCCTGCAAGCGGCTGTAAAGGTGGCGGACAACCAGCCATGCCCCGCCAACAGCCTGCTTTTGGGGAAAGATGAAAACCCAACAGCCGGGCAAACATGCCGTGTGGCCACTCTGGAAGTGCACGCACCAGAACACCCCGTATTTATCCAAACCCTCGGCAGCCTGATGGCGGAAGATAGCGGCGGGTTAATGGATTTGCATCTTTCCCTGTACCAGCTTGCGCCAAACGGGCAGAAGAATGCTCTGCCGCAGGTTGTGGTTTCGGGCTACACAGGTGGGGCGCATTGTTGCCAGGCCGCCGCTATTGTAGAGGCCGCCCCGCAAGGCCAATGGCGTGTGCTCTCCCTACCTGCACAAAATGGCGGAGGCGAGCCCATTGTGCAGGATATTGCGCGAGATGGCACCCGCCAGCTTGTATATACGGATGAGCGGTTTGATTACGCCTTTGCCTCTCACGCAGGGTCGGCCATGCCGGTGGTGCTGTATCAGTATCAGGATGGCCAGTTGCAGAATGTTACGGCGCAGCCGCGGTTTGCAGCCTATTTGCGTAACCAGCTTGCGCAGGATTCCGCACAGTGGCGCAAAACGGGGGTAACGGAAGTAAACGGCTATCTGGCCGCCTATGTAGCCACCAGTGCGAATATTGGGGAACTGAACGCAGGCTGGCGCTACATGATGGCGCGCTATGATACGCACTCTGACTTTGCAGAAACATGGTGCGCGCTGGATAAAGCCGCATGGCCCCAGAACAAGGATGGCGCATCCTGCCCCAAGCAGTTTGTAAAAACCGTGCCGTTTCCGCAAACTCTGGCGCAATCTCTGGTGCAGTGGGGGTACATGACACCCCAGCAGAGTGCTGCTCTTGGCTATGATATAGACAAAATAAAGCAGAACCAGCAGCAGGTTATTGCCACCACCACCAAGGCGTGGCGTGCTGCTCACTAGGCAGATTATACCCCCGCTGGCAGGCAGATTTGTGCCAGAGCAAAACACAGCCTAAAACTTGGGTCTGTTTTGCCATGTTCTGCCAGCGGGAGTGTAATGGAAGATCTGTTTGAAGGGCACAATGTGGGCACGGCCCGCCCCCTGAAACTTTCAGAAGATGTTGTGAGCACCGCCACCTATGGCGGGCCGGACAAATGCTACCGTTATAAGCTCAAACGGGTGTGGGACCCATCACGCCCGCTGGTGATGTGGCTGATGATGAACCCATCTGTTGCCACCGAATATGGGGATGACCGCACCGTGGCCAAATGCCAGCGCTATGCCCGTGCATGGGGGTATGGCGGTATTCTGGTGGGCAATACCTTTGCGTATCGGTGCACGGATCAGCTTCGGCTGCTGGAAACGCCAGACCCGGTAGGGCCGGAAAATGATAAAGCCCTGCTGGAAATGGCGCAGGAAGCCAACAAGGTGATTGCAGCCTATGGCACGCCGCACCACAAGGCCCTGCTGGCTCGTGGGCCGGAGGTGGTGCACATGCTCCAGCAACACGGCATTACGGTGGATGCATTGCGGTTAAGCAAAACAGGCCGCCCGTGCCATCCGCTCTATTTGCCTGCAAGCTTGCTGCCCGAGCCTTTGCCAACCAACCTGGTGCAAAGCTAACCGGCACATAACGGAAAGCAGCTTTCTGCCCATGTGTATTGACGCCAAGCCCCGTTCGGTATCCGATACACATAAGGGTGTTTGAGTTCTGCACATTATGCCTGTCACATTGAAAAATTGGGCGTGCTGTGCAGCAAAGTTAAGGGAAACATGCATATTATGGCCTTACAGAACACGCAGGGTGCCGCAGGCGGTTATCTGGCATCTGCCGAATTTGCTACCATGCTGGACAGGCTGGGTGAAGTGGCAGCACGTACGGGCCTGAACGTGGCCCACGGCCAGCAGGTCATTATTACGGCACCCCTCCATGCCGTGCCGTTGGTGCGCCGCATTACGGAACATGCGTACAAGGCCGGGGCCTCACTCGTCAGCACGTTTTATTCGGATGAGGAAACCACGCTGGCCCGTTACAAATACGCGGCGGAAGATACGTTTGATACCGCAGCAGGTTGGCTGGCTGGCGGGATGACAGAGGCTTTCCGCAACGGTGCCGCGCGTATGGCCATTACGGGGTCTAACCCGGCATTGCTGGCAGGGCAGAACCCGGAACATATTTCCCGCGCCAGCAGGGCCAATTCCCGCGTGAACCGGCCTGCCATGGAAATTATCACCAATTTTGATGTGAACTGGTGCATTGTGGCTGCGGCTTCTCCGGCGTGGGCGGCACAGGTGTTTCCTGATCTGCCGGTTGATCAGGCGGTAGAAAAACTGTGGCAGGCCATTTTTTCTGTCTCGCGCATTACGGGTGAAAACCCGGTAGCGGATTGGGAGGCCCATAATGCCGTGCTGCATCGCCGCGCTGCATTTTTGAATGATGCCCGTTACAGCGCGCTGCATTTTAAAGGCCCCGGCACAGACCTGATGGTGGGACTGGCAGATGGACATGAATGGGCAGCCGGTGCGGAAAAAGCTGGAAACGGCATTGTGTGCAACCCCAATATTCCCACCGAGGAAGTGTTTACAACACCGCATCGCCTCAAGGTGGATTGCACGGTGGCAGCCACCAAGCCGCTTTCTCATCAGGGCACATTGATTGAGGATATTCGCGTCAGGTTTGAAGCCGGACGCATTGTGGAAATGCACGCCAGCAAAGGCGAGGATGTGCTGGCCCGCGTGCTGGATACGGATGAAGGTGCGCGCCGTTTGGGGGAAGTGGCCCTTGTGCCTAACTCTTCCCCCATTTCGCGCAGCGGTATTTTGTTCCAGAACACATTGTTTGATGAAAACGCCGCCAGCCATATCGCATTGGGGCAATCTTACACCAAATGCATGCGTGATACGGCTGGGTTGGATGAGGCCGCATTGGCCGCACGCGGGGCCAATAGCAGCATGATCCATATAGACTGGATGATTGGTTCTGGGGACATTGATGTGGACGGCGTGGATGCCAAAGGTGAACGCGTGGCATTGATGCGCAAAGGTGAATGGGTGATAGAAGCATGAGACATACTCTAAAACTTTCCTTCCGCTCTGCTCTGCTGGGCGTTGTGGGGGCTGCGGCGGTTGTGGCTGGTACAGTGGCACAGGCGCAAACGGTTTCTACCGGTGGCAATGGCGCACCCAATTTAACGCCAGAGCAGGTAGCCACTTTGCAGCATGATATGGAAACCGCGCTGCATTATCATCTGGCCCCAAATGTGTTGCCGCGCTTGACCACGGCCCTGAAGGAAATTCAGGCCGCAGGCATTCAGCCGCCTTCACGCTTTGGCATGTCTCTGGACCAGCAGATTGCCCTTGTGCAGCAGGTGCCGGGTTTGGACCCAATTTTGCAAAAGAATGGCTTTTCAGCGCATGATTTTGTGATGAGCCTGACCTGCGTGGGCTTAACAGGCAGCCTGATGAACGTGCCTGCCAACCCCGGCAATACCAAAATGCCGCAACCCGAACCTGCCAATGTGGCTATTCTCAAATCCAACCCGCAGGATTTGCAAAATCTGGTTACGGTTTTGCGTTCAGCCCATCAGTCTGGTGGTGCGCTTTCGCACTAATTTCACACATACATATTGGGGTGTAAGAAAATGGCAGGTTTTTCCTGCCATTTTTTGTTTGTACGGTTTAATTTTTCTTCTTATGTGGTTTGGCGTGGCATGTTTCTGGCTTGGGCAGATCCAGCGCATGCAATGTACCTTTCATGCGGAAATCTCCAAAATCCAGCGTCAGATTATCAGAAACGCCATTGGCAAAATACCGCATGCCAATTTCATATTCCGGCATCATGTTCGGTGGTGTGCGTGCAAAAAAGGCCACATGCACCCGGCCAGATTGCAAAGTGTTCAGGGCGGAAAAATCCGTGGTGGGTGATGTATTGCCCCAGCCTAAAAGGGTTATGTACGTATCTGCTGCGCCATCTGGTGATGTGCCATCAAAGATAGGAGATGAAATCTCGGTTTTTCCGCTTCGGGCGGCATCCAGAATGGAAACGGTATGCTGGATGGGAAATAGCGTGCCAGCCGGAAGCGTAAGTGTTTTGGCTAAAGGTTTTTCATAATGCGCTGTGCCAGAACCATCCGGGCGCAGTGTGGCTTCCCCCCGCAGGTTCTGTAGCAATTTGCCGTTGGATGTTTCCATGGTCCGAAAGATCAGGTTGCGCCCATCTGCACTTTCAAACGTGGAATAGTCAGATACCAGATGTTCCACGCCGTTCTGGCGGGTTACACTTTGAATATCCAGCCGCTGTTGGGTGGACCATCCGCTGCACCCGTGCCGCACGCTGTAAAGCATGGTGCCCGTGGCCGATAACGTTTTGCCGCCAGAAGCTTCGGTGAGGGTGAGATCATACTCCGCGCGTTGCGAGGCAATCTGGTTGATATCTGTTTCGGAAAAAGAATGCGCGGTGTCGGGTGTCACACTGGGGCGTGTCTCGGCCGGTGTTGCGCTTTGCGTCACAGTGCCGGAAGGCACCACAGCGCCGGCTGTTTGTGCATGCGCCATGTGTAAGGGCAGGGCGGCCACGCTACCCAGCAGCACAGATGCAATGGCCTTGCGTACCGCATGGGCGCTATGCCCCGGCGTAAAGCAAAAACCTCGGGCAAGGGGTAGGGGCAGTGGCAGGCGGCGTGAACGTCTCATACTCGGTACAAAAAAACATCCGGCGCGGTCTTGCAACCACCCGGATGCCAAAAGGGCCATGGTGTGGCCCTTTTACATGCATATGTGAAAGCCTGATCAGTCTTTCTTGACAGCGGGTTTCAGGTTCAGCGCCAGGGAGAGTTCCTTCAGACGTTCCGGCGGAACAGGGGCCGGGGCGCCCATCATCAGGTCTTCGCCCTGCTGGTTCAGCGGGAACAGAATCACTTCACGGATGTTCGGTTCATCAGCCAGCAGCATCACAATACGGTCCACACCCGGGGCGGAGCCACCATGCGGCGGCGCACCGTAGCGGAAGGCGTTGAGCATACCGCCAAAGCGGGCTTCCACTTCGCTTTCCGGGTAACCAGCAATTTCAAAGGCGCGGATCATCACATCCGGCAGGTGGTTACGGATAGCGCCGGAAGAAAGCTCAATGCCGTTACACACAATGTCATACTGGTAAGCCAGAATATCCAGCGGGTTCTTGGTGTTCAGCGCTTCCAGGCCACCCTGTGGCATGGAGAACGGGTTGTGCGAGAAGTCAATCAGCCCCGTTTCTTCATTCAGCTCATACATCGGGAAGTCCGTGATCCAGCAGAAACGGAAGGCATCCTTTTCAATCAGATCCAGCTCTTCAGCAATGCGTGTGCGCACAAGGCCAGAGAACTTGGCCACATCATGCCCCTTGCCAGCGGCAAAGAACACGGCATCACCGGGGTTCAGCCCCAGCTTGGTGCGAATGGCTTCCACACGGTCGGCTTCAAGGTTCTTGGCAATCGGGCCTTGGCCACCTTCTTCTGCAAAGGTGATGTAACCCAGACCGCCAGCCCCGTTTTCACGCGCCCAGGCGTTCAGCTTGTCATAGAAGGAGCGGGGGCGGCCACCAGCACCGGGGGCCGGAATGGCGCGCACTTCACCACCATCAGCCGCAATGCGGGCAAACAGGCCAAAGCCGGAACCGGCAAAATCTTCCGTTACATCGGTAATCAGCAGCGGGTTGCGCAGGTCTGGCTTATCAGAACCATATACCTTCATGGCGCGGGCATAGGGAATACGCTCAAACGGCGCGGTGCTTACGGCACGGCCCTTGCCGAATTCCGTAAACAGGCCAGACATCACTTCTTCCAGAACGGCAAAAATTTCGTCCTGCGTGGCAAAGGCCATTTCAAAGTCGAGCTGGTAGAACTCACCGGGGGAGCGATCCGCGCGGGAGGCTTCATCACGGAAGCACGGAGCAATCTGGAAATAGCGGTCAAACCCGGCCACCATGGCAAGCTGCTTGAACTGCTGCGGAGCCTGCGGCAGGGCGTAAAACTTACCAGCATGGGTGCGAGAAGGCACCAGGAAGTCACGCGCACCTTCGGGGGAGGAGGCTGTTAGGATAGGGGTTTGGAACTCGGTAAAGCCCAGATCCGTCATGCGGCGGCGCATGCTGGCAATAATGGCGGAGCGCAGGCGGATGTTGGCGTGCACCTGTTCGCGCCGCAGATCGATATAGCGGTACCGCAGGCGCAGTTCGTCCGAATAATGTTCCTGCCCGGCAACCTGTAGCGGCAGCACAGCGGCGGAGGACTGCACAATCAGTTCACGCGCGCGCAGTTCAATATCACCCGTGGCAAGGTCCGGGTTGCGGGTGGTTTCATCACGCAGCACCACGTCACCGGTTACGGTTATCACGCTTTCCACGCGCAGGTGCTCGGCGGTTTCCATAACGGGGGAACCGGCGGGAATAACAATCTGCGTCAGGCCTGTTTCATCGCGCAGGTCAATAAACAGCAGCCCGCCGTGGTCCCGCTTGCTATGCACCCAGCCGGACAGGCGCGCGGTGGTGCCGGCATCGCTGGCGCGAAGGGCCGAACAGCTGTGGGAACGGTAAGGATGCATGGTCTTGTCCTGAAATCTGGCCCGGCGTTGCAGCAGGGGCGGTTTTTGGCAATGATTCCGTTGTGCCCGGAGGAAGCAGGGGAGCAGCGCTTATGTCAAGGCCGCACTGTATATCTTACGTCTTATAAGGCACCTTGCCCGCGCACGCAGCTGCGTAAATCCGCTGCCAGAGCGGCAATGGCTTCTGGCCGTGCATCCCATGCAAACATAAAGCGGCAGATACCCCCAAAAAACGTGTAAAAGCGCCAGCCACGGGCCCGCAATTCGTTCATCACAGGTTCAGGCATCAGCAAAAACACGGCGTTGGATTGCACGGGCCATGCCAGTTTGATGGAGGGAATATCCTCTACCGCCTGTGCAAATTGGCGTGCGCTGGCATTGGCGTGGCGCGCGTTATCCAGCCATGCGCCACTGTGGATCATGGCCAGCCACGGGGCGGAGAGAAAACGCATTTTAGAGGCTGTTTGCCCGCTCTGTCTGGCACGTTCGGCAAAACCCTGGGCCATGCTGCGTTTAAAAAACACCACGGCTTCCCCCATGGCCATGCCGTTTTTGGTGCCACCAAAGCTCAGGACATCCACGCCGGATTGCCATGTCATGGCCGCAGGTGTGCAGCCCAATGTGGCAACGGCGTTGGCAAAGCGTGCGCCATCCATATGCAGCCGCAAGCCGTGATCATGGCAGGCATTGGCAATGGCCCGAATCTCATCCACCGAATACACAAGCCCGTTTTCTGTGGGTTGCGTAATGGTTACCACTGCGGGGGTGGAAGCCCGCGGGCTGCTGGCGCGGCGGGCGGCCAGTTTTATGGCTTCTGGCGTAAGCTTACCATCTGGGGTGGGGGGCGTTATCAATTTGGCGCCGCCGGTAAAAAATTCTGGTGCGCCGCGTTCGGATGTTTCGGCATGTGCCACTTCCGAGGCAATAATGCTGCAATAGGGTGGGCACAATGTTGCCAGCGCCAGCGCATTGGCTGCGGTGCCGGTGAGCACAAAAAACACTGCGGCATCAGGCGCTTCAAACACATCTGCCACGGCCTTGGCGGCAAGGCGTGTCCAGGCATCATCCCCATATGCGGGGGTGGACCCCTTGGCCGCGCGGCTTATGGCTTCCAGCGCCTGCGGGCACAGGCCGGCATAGTTATCACTGCCAAACTGTTGCGGGGGCGTGGTGGTTTGCGGCAGGGGCATAAGCGGCTTCTCCGGCAGGGGCTTGTGGGGCAACAGGTGCCAAAGGCCGCCTTGTAGCGCAAGCTATACCTTGCTCCTGCACAGCTTTTGCTGTAAGGCGCTGCCACTGCGTGGGCACCCCTGGAGGCCTGCGTGATTAAGTTTTTTATGGAGAAGTCAACGTGTCCAAGATTACATCTATCGAAGCTTCGGCGCGCGCGAAGGCTGGTAAGGGGGCAGCGCGGGCAACGAGGCGTGCAGGGCTTGTTCCCGGCGTTATCTACGGCGGCAAGCAGGAACCCACCCTTATTGCTATCGACCCCCGCATTATCGTTAAGGGCATTCAGACATCTGGCTGGCGCTCTCGCGTGTATGAAATCAAGGTTGACGGCAAGGCAGAACGCGCTCTGGTGCGTGACGTGCAGCTGCACCCGGTGAAGGATTCCCCTGTTCACGTTGACTTCCTGCGTCTGGCCGCTGGTTCTCGCGTGCATGTTGAAGTGTCTGTTCACTTCGAAAACGAAGAAACATGCCCCGGCATCAAGCGTGGCGGTGTGCTGAACGTTGTGCGCCACACCATTGAAGTGGACGTGCCGGCAGACAACATTCCTGAATTCTTCACGGTTGACCTGTCCAAGCTGGACATTGCGGACAACGTGCGTTGGGAAGATGTGCAGGGCACCGAAGGCGTAACCCCGCTGACCCACGAAGAAAACTTTGTTGTGGCTTCCATTGCAGCACCTAGCGTGGACACCACCGAAGGCGCAGCAGAAGCTACGGAAGAAGCCGCTTCCTGATCGGAAGCCGGTTTATTCGGGTTGTTTATTAGGCATGGGGGTGCGTGCAGATGCGCGTGCCCCCTGTGCTGTTCATAACGTTAGGTGGAATCAGCAATGCTGCTCTGGGTCGGGTTGGGCAATCCCGAATCCTCCATGCGTCGGCACCGGCATAATGTTGGCTTTATGGCGGTGGAAGCCATTGCCCGTAAGTACGGGTTCACGCCATGGCGCAACCGCTTTAAGGGCGAGGTTGCAGAAGGCCGCATAGGTGGGCAGAAAGTTCTGCTGCTGTTGCCCATGACCTATATGAACAAATCGGGTGAAAGCGTGCAGGAAGCCGCCGCTTTTTATAAAATTGCACCCGAAAATATTACCGTTTTTCATGATGAGCTGGATCTGGCACCGGGCCGCCTGCGCATAAAGCGTGGGGGAGGGGCCGCGGGGCATAACGGTTTGCGCTCTACAGATAAAATGTTGGGCACGCCAGAATATTGGCGTGTGCGCATAGGCATTGGCCACCCCGGCGCCAAGGAACGGGTGCACGGCTGGGTGCTGGGCAATTTTACGGAAACAGACCGGCAGGAATGGCTGGAACGGCTGCTTGATCGCATGGCCGATGCCGCCCCCCTGTTGGCAGATGGGCGGGCAGACCAGTTCATGACAAAGGTTGCACTGCCGGAAGGGAGCAAGGGCTGATGGGTTTTAACTGCGGTATTGTCGGGCTACCCAATGTGGGTAAATCCACGCTGTTCAACGCGCTTACGGCCACGGCCACGGCGCAGGCAGCCAACTATCCGTTCTGCACGATCGAGCCCAATACAGGCCGCGTGGCTGTGCCAGACCCCCGGCTGGACAAGCTGGTGGAAATTGGCAAATCGCAGCGCGAAGTGCCCACCAGCCTTGAGTTTGTAGATATTGCTGGCCTTGTGCGCGGTGCCTCCAAGGGTGAAGGGCTGGGCAACCAGTTTTTGGCCAACATCCGTGAAGTGGACGCCATTATCCATGTGCTGCGCTGCTTTGAAGATGATGACATCACCCACGTTGAAGGCGGCGTGGACCCCGTGCGTGATGCCGACATTATTGAAACGGAGCTGATGCTGGCGGATCTGGATTCGCTGGAAAAACGTCTGCCCAATCTGGAAAAGCGCGCCCGCAACCGGGATGCCGAAGCCACAGCCCAGCTTGCCGTTATGGCACCGCTGATGGAAGCACTGCGTGAAGGCCGCCCGGCCCGCACCGCCATTCCGGCAGGGGAAGAAGAAGCCGTGCGCCGCCTACAACTGCTCACCACCAAGCCGGTGCTGTATGTGTGCAACGTGGATGAAGACTCGGCTGCAACTGGCAACAAGTTCTCGGAACAGGTGCAGGCCAAGGCTGCGGCAGAAGGTGCTGCTGCCGTTATTGTGTCTGCCGCGATTGAAGCCGAAGTCAGCCAGCTTGAAAATGAAGAACGGCGCGAATTTCTGGAAGGTCTGGGCCTGAATGATAGCGGGCTGGATAGGGTTATTGCCGCTGGCTACAAACTTTTGGGCCTGTGCACCTACTTTACCGTAGGCCCCAAGGAAGCCCGCGCCTGGACAATTACCGCAGGCACCAAGGCCCCGCAGGCTGCTGCCGTTATTCACAATGATTTTGAACGCGGCTTCATTGCATGTGAAACTGTCGCGTATGATGATTACGTTCAGTATGGTGGGGAAGCCGGCGCCAAGGAAGCAGGCCGCCTGCGTATTGAAGGGCGAGATTACGTGGTGCAGGATGGTGATGTGCTGCTGTTCCGCTTTAACGTCTAACAGCCACGCACAACCACAAATGACAGCTTGATGGCCTGCCACCACCGGCAGGCCAGATAGAAAGATGGAGATAGGAACGCCGTTATGAACGCGGAGGGTGAGAGTAAGCTGCAAGGGGTTACAACGGCTTCGGCCAATCCCGTGCAGGATGTTCCAGCGCAGGCACAGGGGCAGGGGGCAATGGCCGCCTTGGCCCATCGTGCCCGGCTGGCGGCCCGCACACTGGCGCAAAGTTCTTCCGCCACGCGGGATAAAGCCCTGTGGGCCGCCGCTGCGGCTTTGCGTGAGGCTACTCCAGCCATTCTGGAAGCTAATGCGCAGGATCTTGCCGCTTCCACCGCTAACGATGCGTTCCGTGATCGGCTTACCCTCACGCCCGAACGGGTGGAAGCCATGGCCCGTGGTCTGGAGGAAATAGCAGATCTGCCAGACCCCGTAGGCCGTGTGCTGGAGGAATGGACACGCCCTAACGGCCTGCGCATCCGCCGCGTTGCCACCCCTGTGGGTGTTATCGGCATGATTTATGAAAGCCGGCCCAATGTGGGGGCGGATGCTGCCGGGTTGTGCATTAAATCCGGTAATGCCGTGCTGCTGCGTGGGGGATCTGAAAGCCTGAACAGCGCACGTGCCATTCACGCCGCCATGCAGGCCGGATTACGCTCTGCCGGTTTGCCGGAAGATGCCGTGCTGATTGCCCCAGATGCCAACCGCGCCCATGTGGCGGAAATGCTCACGGCGTCTGGCCTGATTGATCTGATCATTCCGCGTGGTGGGCGTTCATTGGTCGAACGTGTGCAGCGCGAGGCCCGCGTGCCTGTGCTGGCCCATGCTGAAGGGCTGTGCCACACCTATATTCATTCTGCGGCAGATTTTGCCATGGCGCGCCGCATTGTGCTCAACGCCAAAATGCGCCGCACCGGTATTTGCGGTTCTACCGAAACGCTGCTGATGGATGCCGCCATTGCCTCTGCGCTGCTGCCGCAAATTGTGGCGGATCTGGCAGAAAAAGGCTGCACCTTTAAGGCCGATGCCGCCGCACGCGCCATTGTGCCCGATCTGCCCGCTGCAACGGCAAAAGACTTTGCCACAGAATGGCTGGATGCGGTTCTGAACATTGCCGTGGTGGATGGTGTGGATGAAGCGTTGGACCATATCGCACAGTATGGTTCTTCCCACACAGAAGCCATTGTGACGGCTGATGAAAACATGGCCATACGGTTCATGAACGGTGTTTCCAGCGCTGTGGTGATGTGGAATGCCTCCACCCAGTTCTGTGATGGTGGTGAGTTCGGCTTTGGTGCGGAAATTGGCATCGCCACGGGCCGCTTCCATGCGCGCGGCCCGGTGGGCGTAGAGCAGTTGACCACCTTCCGTTACGAAGTGATTGGCACCGGGCAGGTGCGTCCCTGATTTTTGCGGCCATGCAGCCGATTGCACGGGGCGCGTAGGTGCCGGTAACTTTCCAACCACATTCGGCTGCAAAGCCCAGTGCGCGTGGCACTGTTATTCCCACCTGGGGGGATAACAGGTGCCTGCGTATCGGGCTTTTGGGTGGGTCTTTTAATCCCGGCCATAAAGGGCATCAGGCCATTGCGCGGCGTGCGCTGGCGGTGCTGGGGTTGGATCAGGTGTGGCTTATGGTTTCACCCGGTAACCCGCTTAAAGCCGGGCGCTCAGATATGGCGGCCTTGCCTGCACGCTTGGCCACGGCCCGCCAACTGGCAGATGGGCGGCGCATTATTGCCACGGATATCGAAAGCCGAATCGGCACACGTTATACGGTGGATACAGTGCGGGTGCTGCAAACGCGCTTTCCGCGCGCGCGGTTTGTGTGGCTGATGGGTGCAGATGGTCTGGCCACCCTGCCGCGCTGGAAAAACTGGCGGCAGCTTGTGCACAGCGTACCAGTGGCGGTTTTCCCCCGTCCGGGGCAAAATGCGCGGGCCTTGCATGGGCTTGCCGGGCGGTATCTGGCCCGCTGGCGGGTGCCTGCATGGCGCGCACATGCCCTTGCGGAACTTTCTCCCCCCGTGTGGGCTTTTCTTCCGGGGGCACAAAACAGTATATCTGCAACAGCTATTCGTCAGCAGGGCGGATTCAATGCCGCTGCAGGCCAACCCCATACCCCCGATACGCTTTAGAGATCAGGAGAACGGTCATTCCTACCAAGCCCCCCGCCGAAACATCAGCACGTTCCCGCACGGCCACCACGTCCACCAAAGGGCGGGCCGCACCTGTGCGTGCCACCACAGCCGGCGCTGCTGCCCCCGGTTCCGTGCGTAAAAAAGCCGCTGCGGCTGGCCCCAAGGCCACCACCAAGCGCGAAGCCGTGGCCCCGGATATGCTGGAGCAATCTCTGGCGCTCATCACTGCCAGCCTTGAAGATGACAAGGCCGAAGACATTGTGGTGATCGACCTTGCTGGCCGTGCCTCATTTGCAGATAGGATGGTGATTGCCACAGGTCTGGCAGACCGTCAGATTTCCGCCATGGCGCAGCATATTGAACGCAAGCTGCGTGATATCGGCATTAAGCGCGTAATGGTGGAAGGCGCCAACGGGTCCGACTGGGTGTTGCTGGATACGGGCGATATTGTGGTGCATCTGTTCAAGCCGGAAGCACGCACGCTGTATGGTCTGGAAAAAATGTGGGGCAAGGAACTGGATGAAGGCGCAGAAGGCAACGTGACCCGCCTGTAATCCACTTGTTCATGATGTTGTTCCCTGATTTTTCAGTGCGTATGGGCACACCGGCATGAGGTTGGTGGCCATTGGGCGTATGAAGGATAAATCCGAGCGGGCGCTGGTGGAACGGTACCTCAAGCGCCTGCGCCCCAAGTTGGAGATTATAGAGCTGCCAGATGGGCGCGGCAGCCCGGATGAAATCAAACGGCGCGAGGCACAAGCCATTCTGGCAGCCTGCCCCGCGCAAAGCCATGTTGTGGTGCTGGATGAAGCCGGGCGCAATTTCAGCAGCCCGGAGTTTTCCAATGCCGTGCAAGGCTGGCTCACGGCTGGCCGCACCCCCTGCTTTGTTATTGGCGGGGCGGAGGGGCTGGATGCCTCGGTTATCCAGCGGGCCGATGCCTCCATGTCCTTTGGCACACTCACATGGCCGCATATGTTGGTGCGGATTATGTTGGTGGAGCAAATCTACCGCGTGCAGGCCATTGCGGCGGGGCATCCGTATCATCGTTCCGGGCGGCCATAAGGGGCTGCTGACTGCTTTTATGGCATGGCGGCAGTGAACCACAGGGTCTGCCTGCATGGGTGCAGACCTGATAGCGTCCGGCCTTTCCTGAACAGACCGGACTGAAGATACATGACAGACGTTCTCTACACTCCGGATGCCCTGCGGCAGTTGCAGCACACTGGCAACGCCGTTCTGATAGATGTGCGTTCGGAAGAAGATTTTGCCAAAGGGCATATTCCCGGTGCCGTGAACATGCCGGATATTTTTACCTATCTGGCAGAAACATCAGAAAGCGGGCTGGCCAGCCTGCAACAGAAGTTTTCATCGCTGTTTGCGCAATACGGTCTGGATGGCAGCAAAACAGCGGTTGTGTATGAAGATGCCCTGCATACACGTTATGGCGCGTCCTGCCGTGGATACTGGATCTTGCAGTATCTGGGTTACCCCAAGGTGGGTATTCTGGATGGCGGGTTGCGGGCGTGGCAGGCCTCTGGCGGCACGTTGACGCAGGATGTCACGCACCCAGCACCCACGCAGTTTCCGCTCTCTATCAACCACGCGCTGATGGCCACGCGGGAAGATGTGTTTGCGGCCCTTACCAACCCGTCCATCAAGCTGCTGGATAACCGCGACAAGGTGGAATGGTTGGGTGAAAGCTCATCACCTTACGGGGTGGATTTTGCGCCGCGCAAAGGGCGTATTCCCGGTGCTGTGTGGATTGAGTGGTATAGCTTCATGCACACGCAGGATCAGGAAGCACGCTTTAAAACGCCAGAAGAAATTCGGGCTCTGGCAGCCACACGCAACCTGTACCCGGATGATGATATCATTATCTACTGCTTCAAAGGCGCACGCGCTGCCAACACCTATGTGGCGCTGGCTTCTGCCGGGTTTACCAAGCTGCGCATCTATATGGGATCATGGAACGAGTGGTCTCGCCATGCAGATATGCCCATAGAAGATGGTGTGCCGCGGGCTTCTGTGCCGTATCGCCCGCAGCAGGGCTGAGGCGGTTAGAGGTTTTCCGAATCTGCAAAGGGGGCGGTGTCATGCTGGCGCTGCTCCCACTTGCGGCAGGCCGTGCGCAACACCGTTACAAACCGCGTAACCAGCGGCATGTTCTGCCCGGTGCGGATGGCAACAGCCAATGTGGCGCGGGGTGCGGGTTCACTAATGGCATGAAACGTCACCCCGCCAGCATGAATCTGGCTGAGTGAGCGCGGCACAACAGAAACCCCAAGCCCCGCCGCCACCAAAGGCACGGTGCCCGCAATTTGCGGAGCCTGCTGGCCCATTGTGGGGGTAACGCCCGCAAGCTGATAAGCCGAGAGAATGGCATCATGAAAGCCTGGGCCTAGTTCACGCGGGAAGATAATCAGCGGGTCATCCGCCACCATATCCAGACTGATCACCGGTTCCTTGGCCAGCCTGTGGCCACGAGGCAGAGCGATAACCGTGGGTTCATCCAGCAAGTGAAAAACCGAGAGGCGTGAGGGATCGGTAAACGGCGGGCGGATAATGGCAATATCCACGCTGGGTTCGTGCAGCGCCGCACAAAGGGCAGGGGTGTTGCTTTCTTCCAGAGAAAGCGTGACATCGGGCGCCATTTCCCGAAACCGGCGGATGGTGAGCGGAATAACCGGTAACAGCGGCACAGCCCCGGCTAGCCCTACGCGAATATGCCCTCTTTCCCCCCGCGCCAGACCTTCTGCCGTGGAAAGAAACTGGGCCTGCAAATCCAGAATGGTGCGGGCGCGGGGCAAAAGCACTTCGCCAATTTCTGTCAGCTTCATGCCCCGAGTCTGCCGCTCAAACAGCGTCACGCCCAAATTACGCTCAAGCTGGCGGATTTGCTGGCTGAGTGGAGGTTGCTCAATACCCAGTGCCTCTGCGGCATGGGTAATGCTGCCATGCTCGGCAACGGTTACGAAGTAGCGCAGGTGCCTGATATCCATATGGTATATGTAATACATATGGATAACGTGTTCAATATATATTGGAAGACTGGTTTCCACTGTTATAACGTGCGTGCGAAACGAACTTAAACCACCATGCGTTTGTGGGAGTATTGCAGCATGAAAAAACAGTCGGTGATGGACATGGATGTCCGCTCTTCTGCCCTTGGCAACGGCGTGCTGAAAAAGCCTGTTGCAAACCGTTTGTACCAGACCTCCACCATGGCTGCCCTGCTGGATGCGGTGTACGATGGTGAAACCACGCTGGATGAACTGCTCCAGCACGGTAACTTCGGCCTTGGCACATTCAACGCCCTTGATGGCGAAATGATTGTGACGGACGGCGTTGTGCGCCAGTTCCGTGCAGAAGGTCTGGCCGCAGAAGTGCCCGGTTCTCTTAAAACGCCTTTTGCCTGCGTAACTTATTTTGAACCGGAAAAAACGGTTACCATCGATTCCCCCAAAACCAAGGAAACGTTTGAAGAGCTGGTGGACAGCCTGCTTGGTAACCCCAACCTGTTTGGTGCCGTACGCTTTACGGGTGAATTCCAGCGCGTTGATACCCGCACGGTGTTCTGCCAGTGCAAGCCGTATCCGCACATGCTGGAAGTGGTGAAAAAGCAGCCCACCTGCACCATGGAAAACGTTATGGGCACCATGATCGGCTTCCGCACCCCGGTTTACATGCAGGGCGTGAATGTTGCGGGCTACCACCTGCACTTCCTTTCTGAAGATAGCAAACGTGGCGGGCATGTTACGGAATATCGCCTTGTGCGCGGTAAGCTGGAAGTGGCTTCCATTTCCGATCTGGAAATTCAGCTGCCCCGTACGGAACAGTTCGCCAAGGCTGATCTGAACCCCGAAAGCCTGAGCGAAGCCATCCGTATTGCTGAAGGCGGCTGAGCCTCCATTCGCTGAACATTTTTAACGGGGTTGCTGAAAAACAGCTTTCTGGCAGCCCAGTTTTTGCAGGACAGAACTGAAATGACCAATCCGGCAGACAACGCCGCTCAGTGCGGTGCGGAGCTTATTGTCAAAAATCTGGAAGCCCACGGCGTCAAGCACGTGTTCGGTATTCCGGGTGCTAAGGTAGACCGTCTGTTTGATGCGCTGGTGGATTCCTCCATCACCACCGTTGTTACGCGGCATGAACAGAACGCAGCCTTTATTGCAGGTGGCCTTGGCCGTCTTACAGGTAAGGCAGGCGTGTGCATTGCTACATCCGGCCCCGGTGCCTCCAACTTTGTAACCGGCCTTGCCACCGCCAATTCCGAAGGCGACCCGGTGCTGGCCATTGGTGGCGCCGTAAAGCTGGCAGACCGCCTGAAGCTGACGCACCAGACCATGGATACGGTCAACCTGTTCAAGCCCATCACCAAATACAGTGTTGAGCTGACAACTCCGGTTGCGATTTCTGAAGTCATGGCCAACGCTTTCCGCTTTGCAGAAGGTGGCCGCCCCGGTGCTGCTTTTGTAAGCACGCCTATGGATGTGCTTTCCATGCCAGCACATGCACCGGTTCTGGCTGGCCGTCCGCTGCCGCGCGTTGGCGGTGCCCCGGCTGATGTGATTGCAGAAGCCGCAACCATGCTGAAAAATGCCAAGCGCCCCGTGGTTCTGCTGGGCATGCTGGCCAGCCGCCCGGATGTGGCAGATGGCGTGCGCGCTTTTGTAAAAGAAACCGGCGTGCCGGTTGTGGGCACCTATCAGGCTGCTGGTGCGGTTTCTGAAGATCTGGTGGACCGTTTTGGTGGCCGCGTTGGCCTGTTCCGTAACCAGCATGGTGATCAGCTTCTGCACGAAGCCGATGTTGTTGTGGCTATCGGCTACAACCCGGTGGAATATGATCCGTGGCTGTGGAACGTGAATGATGACCGCAAGATCATCAACGTGGATATCGTTCCTGCAGAACTGGATAACGCCTACGTTCCGGCTATTGAACTGATTGGTGAAATTGCACCAACGCTGACAGTGCTGGCAAAAGATGCAGGCAAGCTGGCCCGTGCTTCAGAACTGGAAGCTGTTCTGGAAGGCTACAAAAAGGCCCGCACCACCGCGCTGCTGGAAGCCCGCAGCACCAGCAACAACGCCGTGCATCCGCTCCAGATCGTGCGTGAACTGGAACAGTTTGTAACCCCGGATATGACACTGTGCCTGGATATGGGCACCTTCCATATCTGGCTGGCACGTTATCTGCTGTCCTTCCGGGCGCGTCAGGTGCTTATCAGCAATGGTCAGCAGACAATGGGCGTAGGCCTGCCGTGGGGTATTGCCGCAAGCCTGCTGAACCCGGCGCAGAAAGTGCTGTCCATCTCTGGTGATGGTGGGTTCATGATGTCCAGCATGGAACTGGAAACGGCTGTGCGCCTGAAGTGCAACCTGATCCACATGGTCTGGATTGATGAAGCCTACAACATGGTGGAAATGCAGGAGCAGAAGAAATATGGCCGTGGTTCCGGCGTGAACTTTGGCCCCATTGATTTTGCAAAATATGCAGAAGCCTGCGGCGCAACGGGCATTAACGCCACTACGGAAGACGAAGTGCGTCAGGCCCTGCGTACGGCCATGGATGTAGAAGGCCCGGTGGTTATTGCCGTGCCGGTTGATTACTCCCACAACCATCTGCTCATGCAGCCGCTGGCTCAATTGGGTGAAACGAGTGCCGCAGCGTAAAGCTGCGCAAAAAACGCAGGCCAGATTTTTTTGCTGATGTGCGCGCCGCCTGTTTTGCAAAATGCTCCATTTTGTTATAACAAGCGGCGTAGCAGTTCAGGCTGCCAGAAAGGGCAGCACAGCATGACAGAAATCCGGGCCAGCAAAGCAGATGTTCATACTCTGCCTTATTGTGAATTCCCCTGCATATTTCTGCCAGTCTATCAGGGTAGGGGAATGAACAAATCCTTTCAGTCGTGCAAAGTGTATATACAGTTGGGCAATGGCGCAGTGTGCCAATGCGCAGGCTGTGGCACACTTGCCAAAACGGCAGAATAGGGGGCAGGCGTAATGGCAGTAACATCTGTAGAAACAGCAGGCGGCAAAACCCGGCGCGGTGCAGCGGTTTTGCTGGAAGTGCTGCGCAGCGAAGGGGTTGAATACATATTCGGCAACCCCGGTACTACGGAACTGCCGCTGATAGATGCTCTGCTGGAAGTGCCCAACGTGCATTACGTGCTGGGCCTTCAGGAAGCCAGCGTGGTGGCCATGGCAGATGGCTACGCACAGGCTGCCCGCAAACCGGCTTTTTTAAACCTGCATACGGCAGGTGGTTTGGGCCACGGCATGGGCAATCTGCTCAATGCCAGTGTTTCCCAAACCCCATTGGTGGTTACGGCCGGGCAGCAGGATTCCCGCCACACTATTTCTGATCCACTTCTGTTTGGTGATCTGGTGCAGATTGCCCGCCCCGCCGTAAAATGGGCGCAGGAAGTGGCCCATGCAGATCAGCTTCCTGTTTTATTGCGCCGCGCTTTTCATGATTCCACCGCAGCCCCCACAGGGCCGGTGTTTCTGTCACTCCCCATGGATGTGATGGAAGAAATGAGCAGCGTTGATATTGGAGAGCCCTCCAATATCAACCGTCAGGCTGTGGCGGGTGGGCTGCCAGAACTGGCGCAAGCTCTTACAGCCCTGCGCCCCGGCAAGGTGGCCATTATTGCGGGGGATGAGGTGT
Organism: Acetobacter pasteurianus subsp. pasteurianus LMG 1262 = NBRC 106471; assembly: GCF_000285275.1. Taxonomy (GTDB): domain Bacteria; phylum Pseudomonadota; class Alphaproteobacteria; order Acetobacterales; family Acetobacteraceae; genus Acetobacter; species Acetobacter pasteurianus. The sequence goes on along the minus strand of NZ_CADO01000014.1, from coordinate 13,868 downwards.
ATGCCTCAGATGCCGCAGATGAAGTTGCGGCTGTGGCAGAGTGCTTGGGTGCGCCGGTTTATGGCTCATCATGGCCATCGCGCATTCCGTTTGCCACGGCGCATCCGCTGTGGTGCGGCAACCTGCCCACACAGGCCACCGGCATTGCGGAAAAGCTAAGCGGATACGATGCCATTTTCGCATTGGGTGGCAAATCCCTCATCACCATTCTGTACACAGAAGGCCCGGCCCTGCCGCCATCTTGCGCGGTGTATCAGATGTCTTCCGATGTGCGGGATCTGGGCCGCACGTTCTGGACGCCGCTTTCCGTAGTGGGGGATATTCGCGCATCCTTGCAGGCGTTGTTGCCCATGCTGCAAAAGGCGGCGGCCCCGCAGCGTGCTGCCTATGCGGCATCGGGCCAGAAGGTGGCGGAAGCTCGCCGCGCGCAGCGTGCGCAGGCTGTGGCCGAGGTGCTGGCTCATCCGGCAGATGCCGTTATCTCCCCCCGCGTTGCGGCATGGGAAACGGTGCGTGCCATTGGCCCGGATATTGCCATTGTGGATGAGGCCATTGCCACTTCATCCGATGTTCGGTTGTTTTTAGAAAGTGCATGGTCTGCACAGTATTCCTTCCTGCGGGGGGGCGCACTGGGCTGGGGCATGCCTGCGGCTGTTGGGGCCTCACTTGGCCTTGGGCGGGATAGAGTTGTCTCACTGGTGGGGGATGGGGCAGCCCTGTATTCCCCACAGGCTTTGTGGACAGCCGCACACGAAAAGCTGCCCGTTACTTTTGTTGTGATGAACAATCGCGAGTACAACGTGCTCAAGAACTTCATGCGGCAGCAAAACAACTATATCTCTGCGCAGGAGGGGAAATATCCTGCAATGGATATTGTTGATCCACAAATAGACTATCAGGCTCTGGCCCGGTCCATGGGGGTGCCTTCCAGCAGAGTAACGCGGGCGGCGGATATTGCGCCCACGCTGGAAGCAGCATTAGCGACCGATGGCCCCACGCTTGTTGAAATTATGATTGCAGCGGGCTGAGAGTGTCTGGCTGCAAAAACCGGGGGTGCGTATGAAAATCGGGTTGTTTATTCCCTGTTACATAGATGCGTTTTATCCAAACGCAGGGGTTGCCACGCTGGAGCTGCTGGAAAAGCTGGGCCAGGCTGTAGAATACCCTATGGAACAAACCTGCTGCGGCCAGCCAATGGCCAATTCAGGCTGTAACCGGGATGCTGCCTCTGCTGAGGCGCTGTTTGTCAAACTCTTTGCCAAATACGATGCCATTGTCATGCCATCTGGCAGTTGTACCCACCATGTGCGGGACAACTTTGATGCCATTCCGCAAACGGATGAAGTGCGGCATGTGCGTGAAAACACCTTTGAGCTGGTAGAATTCCTGCACGATGTGCTGAAGGTGGATAATTTCCCTTGGGCGGAATTCCCGCACAAGGTGGGCCTGCACAACAGCTGCGGCACTTTGCGCGCCCTGCGTACGGCCAGCATGTCTGAACTGGGTGAACCTTTCTTCTCCAAACCGATGGATCTGCTTTCCAAGGTGAAGGGCATTTCCTTCGCCCACCCCAAACGGCCTGATGAATGCTGCGGTTTTGGTGGCACCTTCTCGGTTACGGAAGAAGCCGTTTCCGCCAAAATGGGCGTGGATAAGGTCACCGATCACCACAAAGCCGGGGCGGAATACATTGTTTCTGCCGATACGTCCTGCATGATGCATCAGCAAGGGTGTGCGGAACGGGCCGGGGTTCCCATCCGCTTCATTCACATTGCTGAAATTCTGAATGGAGCACGGGAATGAAGGTCAAACCAGTCAACCACGCCAAGGCGGCGGAAGAGTTCATTGAAGACGTTGCGCATGAAAGCTTTCATGATGAACGCCTGTGGGACTTGCGCCAGAAGCGTGATGAGCAGATGCACATTCTGCCGGAATGGCAGGAACTGCGCACCCGTGCCTCGCAGATCAAGGAACACACGCTGGCCAACCTGCCCGAATATCTGGAGCAGTTTGAAGCCAACGCCAAAAAGAACGGTATTCACGTTCACTGGGCAGCCGATGGTGCGGAACATAACCGCATAGTTGGCGAAATTCTGGAAAAACACGGCGCCAAATCGCTTATCAAAAGTAAGTCGATGGTGACCGAAGAATGCCAGATGCGCGAATATCTGGAACCGCGCGGCGTTACGGTTACCGAGACAGACCTTGGTGAACGTATTCAGCAGCTTGATAACCAGATGCCCAGCCACATTGTGGTGCCAGCCGTGCATAAGCTGATACCAGACGTGGCCAAGATTTTTGCCGAGCACTATCACACAGACCCGAACGACAACAGCGCGCAGTCTTTGGCATGGCAGCAGCGTCTGGCCGCGCGCCCGGTTATTCTGTCTGCCGATGCAGGCATGACAGGTGGCAACTTTGTTGTGGCAGAAACAGGCTCCTTCGTTGTCTGCACCAATGAAGGCAATGCGGACCTAAGCGCTACGGTGCCGGGGCTGCATATTGCCACTATCGGGATCGAACGCCTTGTGCCGCGTATGGCGGATATGGGTGTGTTTATCCGCCTGCTTTCCCGCAGTGCGCTGGGCTCCCCCATTACGCAGTACACCACGCATTTCCGTGGCCCGCAGAAGGGTAGTGAAATGCATGTTGTGCTGGTGGATAATGGCCGCTCACACCGCCTTGGCATGCAGGATTTCTGGACATCGCTGAAGTGTATTCGCTGCGGTGCGTGTATGAACACCTGCCCGGTGTATCGTCGTTCCGGTGGTCTGTCCTACGGTGCCGTATATTCCGGCCCGATTGGCGCAATTATTGACCCCACCTTTAACGAGCGCAAATACAGCACGCTGCCGTTTGCTTCCACCATGAACGGAAGCTGCACCAATGTGTGCCCGGTCAAGATCAACATTCACGAGCAGCTTTACAAATGGCGGCGCGTGCTGGCCGAACATCATGAACTGCCGTTTGTAAAACGTGAGATCATGCATATGGCGGGCAAGCTTATGGGCCAGCCCAAGCTGTACCGCGCAGCCATTAACGGCACGGAAGTGGCGCTGAGCACCATGCCACGTTTTGTGCTGTATAACTGGCTGAACCCGTGGGGCAAGCACCGTGAACTGCCGCACCCCGTCAAAACCACCTTCAACAGTTGGTACAAGAAAAACCGCCTGAACAAGCAGAAGGAAGGGGAAAAAGCATGAGCTCGCGCGATGCCATTCTAGCCCGTTTGCGGGATAATCGCCCAGACCCCAACGCCCATCCGCTGCCCCCCGTTGCCAAATTGGGGGATATGGATGCAGGCAAGGCGCGTTTTGAAAACAGCCTGCAAATTATTGGTGGCCAGGTTCTGGAACGGCAGGAAAACGATACGCTGGCAACGGCTATTGCCCGCACCTTTCCGGATTCCAAGGTGATCTGCTCTGCCGTGCCGGATTTTGAAGGCACAATCCGGATTGAAGATCTGGATTCCCCACAGCAGGCGGCCTCGGTGGATGTGCTGGTGGTGCGCTCACCTTTCGGTATTGCCGAAATGGGCTCCATCTATCTGAGCGAAGCGCAGTTGAATAACCTGAACTCCGCAGCGCATCTCACGCAGCATATTGTGGTCATTCTTTCCCCCAAGAATCTGACCGCAAACATGCACACCGCCTATATGGACCGCCCCGAATTCCACACCGCCAATTACGGCGTGCTGATGAGCGGGCCTTCCGCTACGGCGGATATTCAGGGTGTTCTGGTGCGTGGTGCACAGGGCGTGCGCACGCTTTCCGTGTGGTGGGAAGACTAAACCCTACCAGCCTGAAAAGAGCGTTTCTTCAAAAGCCGGAGCGGGGATCAGCCTGCTCCGGCTTTTTTGTATGCGCGCAGCAGGGGGTGTGCTCTTGTATTATTCGTTAACACATCGCACAGAATAAAGGGCAGGCTTTGCCTGTTCATGGTTGAAAAGCGTGGTGTGAGGATAAAACAGGGGCGCGGATATGGTGGAGAAAAACACAGCAGCAGCGCCCATTCTGGCAGGCGCAGATATACAGCATGGTGGCACGGGGGCACCTCGGCTTATCGGGTTGGGGCTGGTGGCCTCGGCGTTGTTTTCTGTCACCTTTGTGCTCAACAGGTCCATCAGCCTGCATGGCGGGCACTGGGTGTGGAGTGCCGCACTCCGGTATATTGAAACCGCTTTGCTGCTGTTGGTGTGGGGCTTTGTGGCCAAAGGCCCGCGCTGGGTAGGGGCAATCTGGCACCTGTTCTGGCAAAAGCTGCGTTTCTGGCTGGTGGCGGGCGGCATTGGGTATGGTGCCTTTTACGCGTGCTGCTGCTTTGCGGCCAATCATGCGCCCGGCTGGATAGTTGCAGCCACGTGGCAAAGCACCATTCTGGCCACGCCTGTGGTGCTATGGGCCTTTGGTGGCAAGGTGCCCTTACGCGGTGTGGCGTTTCTGGTGCTGATTTTTGCCGGCATTGTTATTCTCAATGCAGGGCGGTTGGAATCTGGCGTGCCATTGGCACAAATTGTCTCTGGCGTGGTGCCGTTGCTGGTGGCGGCGTTCTGTTACCCTATAGGCAACCAGTTGCTTAATCGGTTCCGGCATCAGGCCGGGCCGCATGCTGCACTGTTGCGAGATCCACTGGCCGCTGTTTTGTTGATGACACTCGGCGCCCTGCCGTTTTTTGCGGGGCTATTGGTAGTGGTGCGCCCCCCATTGCCAGATATGGGGCAGATAACATCCACGGGCCTGATTGCGCTGTTTGCAGGCTGCTTGGCCACACCACTGTTTACCTATGCTCGCAACCTTTCATCAGATCCGTATCTGATTGCCGCAGTCGATGCCACACAGGCGGGAGAGGTTGGGTTTACATTGGCGGGAGAAGCCCTGCTGCTGGGCAGTATTTCATTGGGAATGGCAGATTACGTGGGCCTTATTGCCGTTATGGGCGGCCTGATTGGCTTTGCCGTAAGCGAGGAAACAGCCCCCGAGGCCTGAATACAAAAACGGGTGGGGCATTGCTGCCACCACCCGTTTTTACAACGCTATGCTGTAAGCTGGTTTTAGTCCCGCACGCGCTCAATCTGTGCGCCACAGGCGGCCAGTTTGCGTTCCACAGCCTCATACCCCCGGTCCAGGTGGTACACGCGGCTGAGGATGGTTTCCCCATGCGCGGCAAGCCCTGCCAGAATGAGTGAGAAAGATGCCCGCAGATCAGTCGCCATAACAGGTGCGCCAGAAAGGCTGTGCACGCCGCGGATAATGGCGGAAGATCCATGCACGTTAATGCGTGCGCCCATGCGGTTAAGCTCCGGCACATGCATGAAACGGTTTTCAAAAATGGTTTCCGTAATCATGGAGGCCCCTTCGGCCACGGAAAGCAGGGCCATGAACTGGGCCTGCATATCTGTGGGGAAACCGGGGTAGGGTTCTGTCATGATATCAATGCCACGCAGCGCACCGGTGCGGCGTACACGCATGGCGTTGCCTTCCTGCGTCACTTCCACGCCGGTTTCTTCCAGCGCGCGCACCACAGCGCCCAGATGGTCCACATGCCCATCAATCAGGCGCAGGTCACCCCCCGTAATGGCGGCGGCGCAGGCATAGGTGCCGCATTCAATACGGTCTGGCATAATGCGGTGGTGGGCACCGTGCAGGGCTTCTACACCATCAATGGTAATGGTGCCGGTGCCAGCGCCAGAAATACGTGCGCCCATGGCGTTCAGGCAGTTGGCCAGATCCACCATTTCCGGCTCACGCGCGGCATTCACAATTTCCGTGCGCCCTTTGGCAAGGGTGGCGGCCATCATGATATTTTCCGTGGCCCCAACAGAGGCAAACGGCAGAATAACCCGCTCGCCCTTCAACCCTTTGGGGGCCTTGGCGTTGATGTAGCCGTTTTCCAGCGTAATTTCCGCGCCCAGAGTTTCCAGCCCCCGAAGATGCATATCCACCGGGCGCGTGCCAATGGCACACCCACCGGGCAGGGAAACGCGTGCTTCATGGCAGCGTGCCAGCAGGGGCCCAAGCACCAGAATGGAAGCGCGCATTTTGGAAACAATGTCATACGGTGCTTCGGTGTTGGTAATGTCACCGCCAACGGAAATGGTGGAACCATCACCTTTTACGTCTTCCACTTCCAACCCATGCTGGCGCAGCAGGGCGCGCATGGTGCCAATATCGGCAATGCGCGGCACGTTGGAAAGCACCAGCCGTTCAGATGTCAGCAGCCCGGCCACCAGCAGTTTCAGGCCTGCGTTCTTGGCACCGCCAATAGTAATTTCGCCGTGCAGGGGGCGTCCGCCCCGGATGATGAAACGATCCATGGTCTTTCTTACATCCGCGGGGTGGCAACGCCACGCTGGCCCATATATTTGCCAGCACGATCTGCGTAGCTGACTTCACACGGGCTTTCACCCTTGAAGAACAGGAACTGGCAGATGCCTTCATTGGCATAAATGCGTGCGGGCAGGGGCGTTGTGTTGCTGATCTCGATCGTCACCTGTCCTTCCCATTCTGGCTCTAAAGGGGTGACGTTGACGATAATGCCGCAGCGCGCATAGGTGGATTTGCCCAAGCACACCACCAGTACATCACGCGGGATACGGAAGTATTCAATAGTATGTGCCAGCACAAAGCTGTTGGGCGGAATAATGCACACATCGGCCCGGCGGGAAACAAAGCCATCTGGGCTGAAGTTCTTGGGGTCCACAATGGCGTTGTTTACATCCGTAAAAATACGGAAATCATCCGCCACGCGGGCATCATACCCGTAGGAGGAAAGACCGTAGGAAATAACGCCTTCGCGCTTCTGGTTTTCCACAAACGGTTCAATCATGCCGTGGTCCTGAGCCATCTGGCGGATCCATGTATCTGGCATCACGGGCATGTCTTGTCTTCTCCGGTAGGGTGGCGGTTTTGTGCGCCGGGTTCAGAACTGGTGGGGGTGGCAGAATCTGTTGAGTCCTGCCGGGTGCGTGCCTGTTCCTTGCGGCGGCGCAAATTGGCACGCAGCGCCGCAGCCTGCCGGGCCATACGCTCGGCGCGGGCAGCTTCCGCTTTAGAGGAAAGGCGGGGGCCGGAAGATGTGTTTTCGGGCGTATCAGTCATGCCGGTATGCAGCAGGCCAGTCGCGTAGGTTAAACGTTCGACAGGCTGACTAGCAGAGGCAGCCTGCCCTGACTAGGGCAGACTGCATGCGTATGGGCAAAACCTGCTAGAGGTTGGCAATAACCTTAAGGCCCATCATGCCCGCATTGCGGATTTTATGTGTTTCACCGGGGTGAATCATATACTGGAACTCTGGCTGCACCAGCAGGCCGGGCAGGGCATCAATACCGTAATAGGCCTCGATCACGTCAGACGAATGCTGCACGCCATACACACCACTTGGCAGGCCGTATCCGCCATCCAGCGCAAGCTGCTCACTCTGCCGCCGCCGGTTGCTGACCTTGTACCATGAGAACATCATGCCCAACCGGTCTGTCATGCGTGAGGGAATCACCCCCACGAGGGAGATGCCGCCATACAACTGGTCAGACACATTAACGGCGCGCGGGGTCACATGGATGTAGCCGCCCATCAGGTAGCCACCGGCCATCATGTTACGGCCACCAAGGCGGTACACCATCTGGTCTGCTTCCAGCCAGAACATGTCAGACGGGGCAGAACGTGCGCCGGGCACCTGTGCGGCAACAGCACTGGGCAGGGCCGAGCCAATTTTATCGGCATAGCGCGTGGTATCATGCGCATAGCCCAGCACGTAATGCCCCGGCAGGCGGTTGCGCGTTAAAAAGGGCTGCCACGTAAATTCGATGGGCAGGGAAATACCGGTGGCGTGTTCCGCGCCCCATGCCCAGCCGGAGGGGTTTTCGTTCAACGCGCCCACAGAATACGCGCCTATCTGGATAGCCGTATCCCATGTGGGGCGGAAGCGGATGCGCGCCCCCCATGTGGCTTTTGGATACACGCTCATGCCCGGATTCTGCTTGATGGCCACAGGCGCAGAACACGTCACCATGAACGAGCAGAGCAGAGGCGATGTAGCAAACACATGGGTGAGCGACATACGCCCGAAAATGACATCCAGCGTGTTGTTGCGGAATTTCTTTTCGGCATACAGGTCCACCAGATGGGCCACCACGTTGCCGGAAAGAGAATACACTTCCTGCAAGCCAACGTAGGATTCGCCCACGCGCGGGCCCTGAATGGCCTTGCCGGCACGTTCCATCACCAGCGTATGCACAGACCACCCGCCCAGTCTGGGGTCCATTTTGCCCAGATCGAAAATGGCCTGAAGGGTGAGTTCATGCACGTAGCTGGTGCCTTTTTCCCCCGGTCGGCCACCGGCAAACAGGCCGTTGGCTTCGCCCTTATAGGTAAAGGAAAAGGTAAAGCCTTTTTCACGCAGTCGGTTTCGGAATGGGCTGAGCTGCGGAATAAGCGCGCCAGACCCCGCCGTGGGCACGTAGTACGGATCATTCAAATCCGTATCTCGCAGTGCATCCAGATTGGGGGGCAATATGCGTGAAGGGCCTTTCTGTGGCCAGAATGGAATCCAGCTCCACCTTATGAAAGGCCGAGGCATCGCGCCCGATGGGCCCACAGGCTGCACGCTCATGGTGGCCATACCGGGAAACGGCAGAACAGGCACACCGCTGGGCGGGATAGGCGTGTTGGGTGGGCGCCGAATGGCGTTAAGGTCCGGGCCGAGGGATTCGGCATCCAGCGGGCGGCCCGCCTGTGCGGGGCCTGCGTGTACCTTGTTGGCTCCGGGTGTTATAATCGCATCGGATACAGGTGCCACGGCCGTTTGGGCCGTAAGCGGAGATGTGGTTGTGCTTTGCGCCTGTGCCGCATTGTGTGCGCCAACGGGCAATACAACAGCCGCGCAACCTGCAAGCAGCGCAGAAAGGGCGGTAGGAAATGCACGCCCGGGCATATCATGCTCCGCTTTATGGCGGCATGTTTTTAAAAAAGTCATTCCGCTTCCCGCAAAATCATGAGTGTCGGAAATGTTGACCACAATGCTGGTGAGGAAAAAGCTCCGCAGAGCTTGCCTGTCTGTTTAAGGCAGCATGGTGAGCCAGCGCAGATAGGTGGACAATTCACCTTTTAGCGCAAAGGCAGCGGATGAACGCAAAGCACGAGAGCTGAAGATGAAAGGCATGGGACAAACCATTATTGTTGTTTTTGGTTGTTGGCCCCTCATCACAAACAGAAGCGATGTGTGTGGTCAAGCTGGCATTTGTAATAATATTTCCTAAAATAGGCTAATAATGAAATAAAAGCCAATAACGAGATGTATTTTTTGTTATAACGGTAATTTTGCAACAGGTGGTACATTGTCCTGCGGCATCTCTAAATCCTGCCAGCCGCAAAGCTGCGCATGGGCATGTTCCAGCCCGGCCCGAAAGCCCGGAGAACACAAAGCTTTGAACTCGGCTTCCTGCTCATACGTAGGCATCAGCCTTTTCAGCAGGGCGTTTTTATGTGTGGCGGGGTGGAAGTAGATTTCAGAAACACCTTCGGGCAGATGCGCGGCCAGCGCGGCCACGCGGTCTGTTGTCATGTGGCCGCTCCATGCCAGCCCAAAGCACCAGTCATTTGTTTTCATGCCTGCGGCATGGGCCTGATGGCGCAAAAGGCTTGTCCAGCGGCGGAGGGCGGCATCACCCAGCGTATCTGTATAGGTGCCAGCGGCGTAAAGGGGTTCGGGCGGTTCCAGCGGCACGCGCACGGCATTGAGCCCATAGCGTTTGCCAATGGTGACAAGCAGGTGCCCCACCGTGGGGTGTAGGTGCATGTGTTTGTGGGCATTGGCGTGGTCCAGCCGCAGGCCGGTGCGGCGGAAGGCTTCAAACTGGGCGGTAATTTCGGCTTCCAGTTCTCTCCGTCCTTCAGGGCGGAAGAAGTAATCCACCCCCAAGCCAAATTGCGAGGATGAAAACCATCCATCAGGCTGGGTAATAAGTGGCAGGCTGGTGTGGGGCAGAACAGCGGGGCCTTCTATCACCACAAGGTGCAGGCCAACATTAAGGGTAGGCAGGCGTTTGGCGCGTTCTATGGCGTCATCTACAGCCTCACCCGCAACCATGAGGCTGGCTGTTGAAAGCAGGCCATTGCGATGGGCAAGTTCGATTGCCTCATTCACTTCAACAGACATGCCGAAATCATCGGCAGAGATAATGGCGCGTTTCATAACAGAACCCCTGATCTTGCTCCGGCAGTATCTAGCACCGGCAGGGGGGAAATGTCATGGGCGGAGGCATTTTGCCCCCGCCCATGTGGCATGCGTAGGTTACGCAGCGTCCTTACGGTTTTTAAGGAACTGGAAGAATTCCACGCCTTCACGCAGGCGGCGTTTCATCATCTGCGGAGAACGCACCATTTCACCCAGGATGGAGGCAATCTTGGGCGCGCGGAAGTAGAACTTCTTGTAGAAGTCTTCCACGCTGTTGAAGATTTCCGTGTGGGACAGGTGCGGGTAATGCAGCGGTGCAATCTGCACGCCGTTATCATCCAGCAGTTCTGCGTTGGTTTCATCCAGCCAGCCGTTTTCCGTGGCCTGCTTGTGCAGGGCCGTGCCCGGATACGGAGCCGCCAAGGAAACCTGCAACGTGTGCGGGTTGATTTCCTGCGCGAAGCGGATGGTTTCCTGAATGGTTTCCTTGGTTTCCCCCGGCAGACCCAGAATGAAGGTGCCGTGGATTTTAATACCAAGTTCGTGGCAGTTCTTGGTGAACTCACGCGCCACTTCAACGCGCATACCCTTCTTGATGTTATGAAGGATCTGCTGGTTGCCGCTTTCATACCCAACCAGAAGCAGGCGCAGGCCGTTATCACGCAGTACTTTCAGTGTTTCGCGCGGCACATTGGCCTTTGCGTTACAGGACCACGTTACACCCAGCTTGCCCAGTTCACGCGCAATGGCTTCTGCACGCGGCAGGTCATCGGTGAAGGTGTCATCATCAAAGAAGAACTCTTTCACCTGCGGGAAGTACTGCTTGGCCAGACGGATTTCAGCCGCAACGTGCTGCGGGCTGCGTGTGCGGTAGCGATGGCCACCCACCGTTTGCGGCCACAGGCAGAACGTGCAGCGAGATTTACAGCCACGGCCCGTGTAAATGGAAATGTAGGGGTGCATGAGGTACCCAATAAAGTAGTCCTCAATGCGCAGGTCCCGCTTGTACACTTCGGTCACGAAGGGTAGGCTGTCCATGTCTTCAATCATGGCGCGGTCACGGTTGGTGATGATTTCACCATCCTTGTTGCGCCACGTAATGCCGTCTACGTCCTTGAAGTCACGGCCTTCGGCAATTTCCTTGATTGTGTAATCAAATTCATTGCGGGCCACAAAATCAATCGGCGCACCCTTCAGCAGGCTTTCTTCTGGCTGAACAGCAACCTTTGCGCCCACCATCCCGATCTTCAGGTTGGGGTTCACGTCTTTAAGCATCTGCGCCACTTCCACATCCTTGGCGAAGGATGGGGTGGAGGTGTGCAGAATAACCAGATCGCGGTTTTTAACGTCTTCCAGAATTGGTTCCATGCCAATGCCGGCGGGCGGTGCATCAATCAGGCGGCTGCCTTCAACCATTGCAGCGGGCTGGGCCAGCCATGTCGGATACCAGAAGGATTTGATTTCGCGCCGTGCCTGATAGCGCGAGCCTGCGCCACCATCAAAACCGTCAAAAGTCGGGGGCTGCAGGAAAAGTGTTCTCATCGTCATCGGTTTTTATCCTGACAAGGGCGTGAAGCGGTTGGAGCCGGCAAAAAAGCGGTCTGCAAGGCTTCCATGGTCATTTAGCTGAGGGATTTACTCTGGGCTGTTAGCATAAGGCAAGTGTTGCGTGCGCCGGGCTTACTGTCTGGCGGAAAGACCACCAGATGAAGGCGGCCCAACCGGGTGCGGGGCCACATGCATGGTTTGCCCCCGCCAGTGCACTTCCGTGCCGGATGCGCTGCCCACCATAATGGCGGCGGAAAGCCAGTCCCGCACAGGCAAAAGCAGAAGCGGCCACAGCGGGCGAGACCCCACGGTGCGGTCTATCATTAACGCGGTAAGGCAGCGAAAGCCCCATACCCCCCAGAAAAAAGGGAGTGTCCACGCAGCATGGGGTTGGAACAACACCACAAGCGTAGCCCAGAACAGTGGAAGCTGGATTGAAGAGGCCGCATAGCCCGCCGGTGCAAGCGTGCAGACTGTGCGGCCCCATCTGAGCTCATGTTTTAACAATTCTGTAAAACTGGATTCGGCAATGGTGGTCCATGTTAGGCAGTCGGCAATGGTAATATCCATGCCTAACTGGCGCACCAGACGGCCCAGCAGGGCATCATCCGCCACATGCGGCAGCAGGGCTTCCAGCCCACCCACCTGTTCCAGCGTTTCACGCCGCAGGGCCATGGTGGCGCCCAGGCAGTCTTGCCGGCCCAGATAGCGGGAAAGAATCACGCCGGGCAGGAAGTTGTGGTTGATCTGGCAAGCCGCCAGCATCTGCACCACGGTATGCTTGGCAGGCAGCCCCGCATACAGGGTGGTAACCAGCCCCGTGTTGGGTTTGTTCAGCCCAGCCACGATATGTTGAAGATAATCCGGGCTGACATGAATATCAGAATCGGAAATAACCAGAATATCGTGCTTGGCCTGCGGCAGGATATTCATAAGGTTGCTGATCTTGCGGTTTAGCCCGTGCAGCACGGGGTTAACTACCAGATCCATATCCAGTTCGGGGTGGCGTTCTTGCAGGCGGCGCACAATGGCTATGGCCGGATCATCTGCATCGCGCACGCCAAACAGTATCTGCACTTCTGGGTAATCCTGCGTGCAAAAGCTTTCCAGAGCTTCTTCCAGCAGGGGCTCAGAGCCATAAAGCGGCTTTAAAACCGTAATGGGTGGGTGGTTTTCAAGAACAACCGGCTTGTGCTCCTTGCGGCGGAAACGGGCCAGAAGGCCCGCCCCCAAAGCAGATTGCACGCAGCCGGTAACAGCCAGCACCGCGCTGGCCGCAGCTAGAAACGGAAAGGCGGACATTACACCTCAACCGTTTTATGGCCCCGTCGGGGCGCTGTTTTCTTTCCGCTGCGGCGCACGATACTGCTTCTCGCTTCTGCTTAATCTTTGGAGTAGCTCTGAACCTTGCGGTTCAGCACGTTAATCAGGCCCTGCACGCCGCCAGAATTCAGCGTGGAGCTGAAGTCAGACCGCTGGGCAGCCGCCTGACTGATGCGGGAATCGCTGAGCAGCACATCGGTAATTTTCCATGCACCACCTTCGTTGTGCATGATGTAGCTTACAGCCGTGCCAGGCATGCTGTCATCAGACCCGATATGGGTTTCTACAATCTTGCCGCCGCCAGCAGGCGCGTCCGTAACAGACGGAGAAACGGTGAAGCGTGCGCCAGAACCGGGCTTAAAGCTGGAGACATAGCGCGCAATGGTAAAGTTGCGGAACGCTGCCAGCAGGTTCTGCTTGTCGCTCGGGCTCAGGCTATCATAGCGCAGGCCAACAGAGGCTTTCAGCACGGCTTCAAGGTCGTAAGCCTGATCCACTGCACCCGCAACCATCTGGCTGCGATCAGCAAAGCTGCTGTGCGCGTTCTGAACCTGATCCAGCGCTTTATACAGCGTCTGGATAGGCGCGCTTACGGCGCTTGCCGGAGCAGACTGGGCAAAAGCTGCCGGAGCGGAAATGCCAGCGCCAGCAACCGGAAGGAGGGCCATGGTCATACCAAACACAAGGCCTGCACGAATAGAAAAGCGTTTCATGGCTTAAGATTTTGTCCCGGTTGCGCGGTTTGGCAAGGTCGCTTCGAGCATGTCACCGATGCCCAACGCGCTTAGAGCGGTTCCGACGATGTGCGGAGCGGAGAGACCGGCCTC
>NZ_CADO01000015.1 GCF_000285275.1 Acetobacter pasteurianus subsp. pasteurianus LMG 1262 = NBRC 106471 | reverse complement strand
CTTTTTCATAATCTGACCCGATGTACAACCCTTCTGTGAGATTTCCGCGTCGAGTTCTCAACGAACTGGAACTTGATGATCGCTCAGGTCGCACTCGTATTCTAAACAACCCTCAATGGATCAAAGCATTCCGAAAAATGTGGCTCAAGGGGAAAAAGGACTGGTCTCTTGCCAGTATATTACGGCGGCTGCGCCTAGAGGATGTTGTGCTCACCCGCCAGCTAGACGATATGATTGTAGCAGAGTGTCCGTTAGCCAGTTGGGTTGGAGAAACGCTGGAAGCCCCTTATCGTAGGCTTCTTAAGTATCAGACCTCAAGTTCTCATAATCCCTCTCTTCATGATGAAGAAACGACCTTTTTCTCAAGTTTTCCCACCCCTATCAAAGATGATGCAGCGTTTTTCCTACATTTAATGCAAGCATGGGATACAGATTTACGTTGGGAAACAACCTTTGCAAACCGCAATGCCAAAACACTCAGAAAACTTTTGTTCCATAAGCAGACACTACCGGGTTTTAACGATAGTGGCGCACACCTTGCCAATATTGGTTTTTATGATGGAAACTTACGTGCATTAAAAATTGCACAGCAAGAAGGATTACAACAGGTTTCTCGGATGGTTCATCGCCTGACAGAACTCCCAGCGAAATTCTTTGGGATCAATGCAGGATTAGTACGCCCCGGTGCGCAGGCCGACCTTTGCATTATTGACCCTGTAGCTCTTGAAAAGTGGGATCCTGAAAAAACCTATCATTTCATACATCGCAGCCAATTCGGATGTAGGCAGATTGTTAATCGTCCCGATGCAGTTGTGCGAAACGTTATTATCGGCGGAAAGATGGTATGGGATAACGGCATTTATTCCGAAGATTTTGGAAAAACTGCATCTGGCAGAGTTATCAGAGCAAAAGATCATCCATTGGAACAGGGCAAAATGTAATGCAGCTATAAATTGAACAACTGCACGTTTTTTAATACTTCTTCCCGTATAAAATCACATACCCTGTCTATACGTGGGGTTTTCTGTTCTTCTGCGCGTGTAATCAGCCAATAGTGGCGCTCAAGTCGTGTTTCTTCGGGTAATACAGGCACCAGTTCCGGCCGTGTAGCGGCAACAAAAGTTGGTAAAACAGCCATACATAAACCAGAACAGGCTGCTTCCATCTGCGCTTGTACGCTGGAATTCTGAATCCGTACCATTTTGCGGGAAACACCCAGATCTTCCAGATAATCCAGTTCACGCATGAAAATCATTTCATCCACGTAGCCGGAAAACAAGTGAGATGAAAAATCCTCACGTTTTTTTATCGCTGGTTCACGCGCTAAATACTCATGCGTTGCATAAACACACAGGTAATACGACGTCAGTTTTTCACACAAAAACCGATCATCAACTGCAGGAGTAACGGTAATAGCAATATCTGCCTGCCTGCGAGAAAGCGCAATTATCTGCTGGATTGTAAGAATTTCAACTGTAAGGGCAGGATTATCTGCCAATAGCGGGCCAATGCGTGATGCCAGAAAGAAATTGGCAACCCCTTCCAAAGCACTAATACGCACGGTGCCAGTCAAGCCATGGGCAGGGCTGCTGGCTTCCACCTGCGTGGCCTCACGGTCCATGGCCTCTGCTGTAACAAATAAATCTTCGCCATAGCGGGTCAGCGCATAGCCACGTGGATGCCGCTCAAACAGAGTTTTCCCTACCGATCTTTCCAGAGCCACGATGTGCCGCCCCACAGTTGCGTGATCAACCCCAAGCAACCGCCCCGCTTCCGATAAAGAACCAGACCGTGCGACTGCCACAAAAAACTGCAGATTTCTCCAGTCCAGGGTGCGTTTCATGAGGTGAAATATCTCTGTTTTTTCTGATGTTGTGCAGGATTGCACAGCTCTTGGGCGAAATCTCCTGATTTTCTTGTGAGGGTTTTTGCGCGTTGAATATTCAGGCAAGAACAACATCAGGAAAGGAACGGCCCGCGCCAGAACCTTTCCCAGGAGATAAGGCTATGACAGCACTTTATCTGCCCTCTTTGATACGTATTGGTGGAGGGGCATTAAACGAACTTCCTGCAGCGCTAAAGCAGGCAGGCCTTTCTAAACCGTTTATTATTACAGATAATTTCATGGCAAAAACTGGTCTGCTCGGCCGGGTGCAAACATTGCTTGAAAATGCCGGTTTCAAATCTGGTGCATTTCAGGATGCCGTGCCAGACCCTACCGTTACCTCGGTAGAGGCTGCGCTTACAGCACTAAAAAGCCAGACATATGATTGTGTAATTGGCCTAGGTGGTGGCAGCCCGATAGACACGGCCAAAATGGTGGCCGTTCTGGCAAAACATGGGGGATCTCCCGCGCAACTAAAAGTGCCGCATGTGCAAGATGAAGTAGGCCTGCCCATTATTGCCATTCCCACCACTGCGGGTACGGGCTCAGAAGCCACACGTGTAACCGTGATTACAGATGAAACAACAGATGAGAAAATGCTGTGCGCAGGTTATGCCTACCTGCCGCACATTGCCATTGTTGACTACGAACTTACTTTAACCATGCCACGCCGTTTAACGGCAGATACCGGCATAGATGCCCTAACCCATGCGATTGAGGCCTATGTTTCCAAACGGGCCTCTCCATTTACAGATGCTCTGGCGCTTTCTGCCATGAAACGTATCTGGCATGCTCTTCCCATTGCATGTGCCGAACCCTCCAACAAAACAGCGCGTGAACAGGTCATGCAGGGTGCATTTGAAGCCGGAATGGCTTTTTCCAATGCATCCGTTGCCCTTGTACACGGTATGAGCCGCCCTATTGGCGCACATTTTCATGTGGCTCATGGGCTTTCCAACGCCATGCTGTTGCCTGAAATCACGGCGTGGTCTGTGGCCGGTGCACAGGCACGTTATGCAACCTGCGCCCGCGTGATGGGTATTGCTCCATCTGGTATGGACGACAGTGCGGCCTGCGCAGAGTTGGTTACAGCCCTGCGCGAACGCAACCATGAACTGGATGTACCCACCCCATCCACCTACGGTCTGGAAGAAACCCGCTGGAACACTTTGCTGCCTCTTATGGCAGAACAGGCCTTGGCTTCAGGATCACCAGATAACAACCCGCGCATACCTACGGAAGAGGACATTATTGCTCTGTACCAAAAGGTCTGGGCCTGAACGCAACCAATACTAAAAACAAAACTCCTGACAGGAGCCTAAAGCATGAAACCTCATGTAGAAAAAGAACGATCCATGCGTTCTTTGGTAATGGCCTCCAGCGTTGGCACCGTTATCGAATGGTATGATTTTTTTCTCTACGGCAGTCTGGCCATTTTCTTTGCGCGCCTGTTTTATCCGCCCGGAAATGATGTTGCTGCAACGCTTATCAGTGTCGCCACTTTTGCAACCGGGTTTGCTGTGCGGCCTCTGGGTAGCCTGCTGTTTGGGTATATGGGGGATAGCGTAGGACGCAAAAAGACTTTTCTGATCACCCTGCTGATCATGGGGTGTTCCACAGCGGCCATTGGCTTGTTACCCACTTTTGCAACCGCCGGATATATAGCCCCTGTCCTGCTGATTTTGCTGCGCATTGTTCAAGGTTTGGCATTGGGTGGAGAATATGGTGGGGCTGCAACATATGTGGCTGAACATTCACCGCCCGGTGAACGTGGCAAATGGGCCAGCTACATTCAGGCTATGGCTTCTGCCGGCTTTGTATTGTCTTTGGGCATTGTGTTAACCCTGCGCCTATGGCTGGGTGAGGAAGCATTTGGCGCGTGGGGTTGGCGTGCCCCTTTCCTTGTTTCCATCGTGCTGGTTGCTGTTTCTCTGCGCATTCGCCTTCGGTTGGCAGAATCTCCCGTGTTTGTTGAAATGCACAAACAGGGAACGCTGTCTAAATCTCCTGTGCGGGATGCTTTTCGTATTCCCGGCAATGCACGGCGTATTATTCTGTTCCTGTTTGGGGTGGCTTGCGCTCAGGCTGTTACGTTTTACACAGCCCAGTTTTACGCCCTGTATTACATCCAGACTTTTATGAAAGTACCCTTTCTGCCTGCAACTTTATCTGTTGCCGCGGGCGCATTTCTTGGGGTGCCGTTTTTTGTTTTGTTTGGTGCATGGTCAGATAAAATTGGGCGCAAACGTCTCTCTTTGGCGGGCATGGCTGCTGCCGTCCTGTTCTACATTCCCATTTTCTCTCTCATTCGCCATGCCATAGCGCCTGAAAATACCAACTTTATAACTATTTCTGCCTGTGTGTTTGCATTGGTGATTATCGCAGCAGCTGTTTACGGCCCCTATGGCGCATTCATTGTGGAAAGTTTTCCGGCCAATGTGCGCTACACCTCCATTTCCGTCCCCTATCATATCGGAAACGGCATCTTTGGTGGTTTCCTGCCGCTGGTGAGCCTCTGGCTTGTAACGCAAACAGGTAATCCCTACGCCGGGCTTCTTTACCCTATGGGACTCTGTCTGATCGGTTTTTTCATCACACTGTTCTGGGTGCCAGAAACATTAAGCGTGCGCAAAGGCAAGCATACGCAGGCGGTCTCACTCTCTCACGAAGTCATAGGCGAAGCCTAAGTTATCATTGATAAAGGATAAGAAAAATGAACACCATTCATCATGTCATCAATGGTCAGCATATCAATGGGCACAGCACCCGTTATGGTGATGTATTCAACCCCGCTACAGGTGAAGCCAGCAAAAAAGTTGTGCTCGGCACAGATGAAGATCTGAATGCAGCCGTTGCAGCAGCCAAGGCTGCCTTTCCGGCATGGGCAGAAACACCACCTCTGGCCCGCGCGCGCGTTCTGTTTCGGGCGCGTGATCTCATAGAGCAGCGTATGGATGAGCTTGCAGCCATTATCACCTCGGAACACGGAAAAATCCTGTCCGATGCCAAAGGGGAAGTAACCCGTGGGCTGGAAGTTGTAGAATTTGCCACAGGTGTACCAGAGCTGCTGAAAGGTGAATATACGGAACAAGTAGGCCGCGGCATTGATGCATGGACAATGCGCCAGCCCGTAGGCATTGCTGCGGGTATCACACCATTCAACTTTCCGGTCATGGTGCCTCTGTGGATGGCCCCTATGGCACTTGCCACAGGCAATTGCTTCATTCTGAAACCTTCAGAACGAGATCCCTCTGCCTCGATCATGCTGGCTGACATTCTTAAAGAAGCCGGCCTGCCTGATGGTGTGTTTCAGGTTGTGCATGGGGATAAGGATATGGTGAATGCCATTCTGGCACACCCTGATATTGCAGCAGTAAGCTTTGTAGGCTCCACCCCTGTTGCACAGCATATATATGCAACAGGCACTGCACACGGCAAACGCGTGCAGGCTTTAGGTGGCGCTAAAAACCACGCGCTTGTCATGCCTGATTGTGATCTGGAAAAAACGGTTGATGCGCTGATAGGCGCTGCCTATGGCTCTGCCGGTGAGCGCTGCATGGCTATTTCAGTAGCCGTATCTGTGGGCCCGATTGCTGATCCGCTGGTAGCGGCACTCGCTCAAAAGGTAAAAACCATTACTATTGGTAATGGCACGGATAGCAGCAGTGAAATGGGACCACTGGTTACGGCGCAGCACCTTGCCCGCGTAAAAGGTCTTGTTGATTCCGGTGTAAGCCAAGGTGCAACACTTGTGGTAGATGGCCGTAACATTAAAATAGACGGGTATGAAAAAGGATTTTTTATTGGGGGATCCCTTTTTGATAACGTGACATCAGAAATGGATATTTACCGGGAAGAAATTTTTGGCCCGGTGCTGTGTGTCATGCGTGCTCCAGATTTTGATACAGCGCTTAAACTGATTAATGAAAGCCCATTTGGCAACGGCACAGCCATTTTTACGCGAGATGGAGATTCAGCAAGAACCTTTGTGCATAATGTAACAGCAGGTATGGTTGGGGTGAATGTACCTATCCCCGTACCTATGGCATTCCATTCTTTTGGTGGGTGGAAAGACTCCCTGTTTGGAGACCACCACATGCACGGGCCAGAAGGAGTACGCTTCTTTACACGCATGAAAGCCGTTACCCAGCGTTGGCCTGCGGGCATTCGCTCAGGTGCTGAGTTTATTATGCCCACACACGGATGAAACAAAGGGCCGGATAGATTTTATCCGGCCTCCCCATCCACGCACACGACAAGCCACATTTCAGGCAGAAGCGGACTCAGAAATACAGGGGCATGGAGCACCTTACGCCCTCCATCTGCACCATTTCCAGCTATACTCGGCGGGCCAACATTTTATCTCTGGAAAATAAAATACATAAAATCAGTAAGTTGTGGCGAACCAAAAATTAGTTCCGCTTTGAGAACATTTTTATGTTGCAACCAAATCAGTTCCGCTAGAGAATGAGTAATACGATTTTCCATATTCGTATTACTGGAGTTCTCACATGCGTCTGCTCTCGCCTCTCCGGAAAGCCCTCTTAGCTGGTGTTTGTGCTGCGGCAACCTTTGTTTCAGCCTCTGCCTCTGCTGCAACACTGAAAATTGGTTATAGCGACTGGCCCGGTTGGGTTGCATGGCAAGTTGCTATTGATAAAGGCTGGTTAAAGGAAGCTGGCGTGGATGCCGACTTCCAGTGGTTTGATTATAGCGCCTCTCTTGATGCCTTTTCTGCGCACAAACTTGATGCCGTTATGGCAACGAATGGTGATGCACTCGTAACAGGCGCAAATGGCCACAAGGGCGAGATGATCCTTGTGACAGACTATTCCGATGGCAACGATATGGTGGTAGCCCAGCCGGGAATTACCGATATGCAGGGCCTTAAGGGCAAATCTGTCGCGGTTGAAGAAGGCTTGGTAGATCATCTTCTTCTGCTCAAAGGTTTGGAAAAAGCCGGTATGAGCGAGAAAGATGTCAAACTGGTCAACACCAAAACCAATGAAACACCACAGGTTCTGGCTTCTGGTGAAGTGGCGGCCGTAGCAGCCTGGCAGCCTAATGCAGGGCAAGCCCTACACATGGTGCCCGGTGCTCGCCCGGTGTTTACATCGCATGAAGCACCCGGCCTGATTTATGATACGATTGTTGTTGATCCGCAGTCTTTGCATGATAACCGTGATCAATGGCAGCGGCTGGTGGGTGTGTGGGATCATGTTGTAACTTATATCAATGACCCCAAAACGCAGCCTGATGCCCTACGCATTATGGCAACCCGCACTGGGGTTTCTCCAGACACGTACAAGCGCTTCCTTAAAGGCACGCACCTTCTGACGCTTTCTGATGATAAGTCTGTCTTTACAAAAAAAGATGGACTGGACTCTCTCTACGGTTCTTCCGCCATTTCTGATGCCTTTAATGTGCGTTACGGCGTGTACAAAACCCCGCAAAATGTAGACAGCTACATTGATCCGTCCTTCGTAAATGCTGTTGTGAAATAAGGCTGAGGTAGGAGACCGCTATGCCAAGCCTTGCCGCCTCATGGAGATTGTATGGTCGGACAGACCGAACGGCTCGTGGAGTATTCGGTATTCTGGCGGTTCTCCTGCCTTTGCTGACATGGAGCGCAGTAAGCTACCTTCCTTTTATCTGGCATCCGCAAATACTTATTACAGATCCCGGCGGAGAGGATTATCTTGAATCCGGCATGCGGATGAAGCGCGCAGACTTCAACCGTGCTGTAGATGAAATGCGTGCAAAAAAACTGCCTGCTCCACAAGGAATTGCAACAAACCCTGTTTACTTCCCCTCCCCCGGAGAAGTGTTGTCAGCCTTTGCGCATGCGTTTACCTCATCGGCACCAACTGGCGCAGAGCACTCCATCACGCAGGCTTTCGGGCACAGTATTCGGATTATTTTTTGGGGTTTTGTTATATCTTCACTCATCGGTGTGCCGCTCGGTGTGCTGTGTGGCGCCTTGCCTGCCATGGCGCGTCTTATAGAGCCATCCGTAGATTTTTTTCGCTATTTGCCAGCACCTGCCTTTGGCGCACTCGCTGTTGCCATTCTGGGTATTTATGATGCCCCCAAGATTGCCATTATTGTTATTGGCACGCTGTTTCAGCAAATCCTTGTTATTGCCAACACAACACGCAAACTGGACTTTGCCCTTATCGAAGCCGCACGCACGCTTGGTGCAAGAGGGTTAAGGCTTCTTTTTCGTGTGGTTATTCCGGGCATTCTGCCCGATCTGTACCGCGATCAGCGCATCCTGCTGGGTTGGGCTTGGACGTATCTGATTGTGGCGGAACTGATCGGCACATCCTCTGGCATTACATGGTTCATCACACAACAAGCCCGCTACCAGCATTTTGATAATGTTTACGCCGCTATGGCTCTTATCGGCATTGTGGGGCTGGGTACAGACATGGTTCTGGGCCTGTTGGCACGTAAATTCTTTACATGGAAAAGGGAGAACGCCTGATGCCCCAAAATTCTCTCCCTGACTACCGCATCCTGCCGCTAGATGTGGCCGAGCGTATGGCGCACATCAAACAGCGCGAATGTGTGTTGAAAATTGACCATGTTGGAAAGGTCTTCACCCAAAAGCGTCACCAGACCGTAGCACTTGAAGATATCAATTTCGACATCCACCGGCGTGAATTTGTATGCGTTGTAGGCCCATCGGGGTGCGGTAAATCCACGCTTATCCGCATTCTGGCGGGACTGGAAGATACGACTTCTGGGCGTATCCTTGTAGATGGACAGCCCGTGAATGGCCCAGGCCCTGATCGTGGCATGGTGTTTCAGAAATACACGCTTTTCCCGTGGATGGATGTTTGCCGCAATGTGATGTTTGGCATTGAAATGGGTGGCACCTCCAAAACGGAAGCACGCCGCGAAGCCATGCAATGGCTCCAGATTGTGGGGCTGGAACAGTTTGCCACATCTTTTCCGCATCAGCTATCCGGCGGCATGCAGCAACGTGTTGCCATTGTACGCGCATTGGCCGCACGCCCCCGTGTATTGTTGATGGATGAATCCTTCAGCGCGCTGGATGCCCAGACACGCCTGAAAATGCAGAATTACCTGATGGAGATCTGGCGTAAAATAGACATTACGATTGTCTTTATTACGCATGATCTGGACGAAGCCATTTATCTGGCAGACCGGATACTTGTGCTTAAGCCTCGTCCGGGCCGGGTGGAAGAGGTTATCGAAGTGCCTCTTTCCCGCCCCCGTCGAGCTACGCAAATGACCTCGGACGAATTCCTCGCGACCAAAGCCCATCTGGAGGCACTCATTCGCTCCTTTGGTGATAACACCGAAGAAACGGATGAAGGAGAGGAAGATTTCAACATCCCTCTCCTCACCCTCGTCACAGATAAGGCAGAATAGGAATAACAATTATGAGCAGCCGGGAAACAAAAGAACAGGTCAGCCGTATCAGCGTTTCTCTACCACCCGGGATCCTGCATGAACTGGATGCCATGGTGGCCGAAAAAGGCTATGCCAGCCGCTCACAAGCCATACAGAACATCCTGCATCAGGAACTTATGGCATCGCGGAAAGACTGTGCAGAGGAGTTGATGGCTGGTGTCATCATTCTCTTTTACAACAATGCCGCAACGGGGCTTTCTCAAAAGCTGGCTGAACTGCAATACGAAAATCTGGCTGAAGTTATTAGCTCCCTGCACGTCAACCTTGTGCGCCGTCAGACACTTGAGGTGCTTCTGGTGCAGGGGCAGGTCAAAAAACTTCAGGAAATTGCAGATCAGTTCATGACGCAATCTGGGGTGATTTCAGGAAAACTCCATCTGATCGCGTCTCTGATCCCGCCTGTTCATGAAAAAGGCCGCCCTCCAAAGCTCGACACTGTTCCGTGCTGAGCAGCATTTTTTCAATTCACTCCACAATACAGGAGCGTTCCATGCAGATCGATCAACAGACACCCGAATGGTATCGCGCCCGCTACAATCAGCTCCGCGATCAAGCCCTCCTTAAGGAAAGCAGCGCACGCCCCGCTTCTGCCCCTATTGAGATGACAGAAAGCAGCATTCTGCACCGCGAAACCATACCGGGAGGCTGGTACTGGAGCACGCTTCTGCCGCGTGGGCAGGCCCTGCGGCTGATCAATACCTCCGGTAATAATGGCGTATCCGTAGGCCTTTGGAATGCGGATGATCATAGCGAACGTTATAATGCGGGTGACACCATCAAACTGCAATGGACCACATGCCTTACAACAGGGCGTGTTCTGTTCTCTGATATGGGGCGTGTGCTTGCTTCCATTATCAATGATTCCTGCGGCTTTAGTGATACATTGGTAGGTGGCAGCACGCCGCAAAGCAATGCGCGCAATTTTGGTAATGCCGGCCTTCGCAACACCCGGAACAATCTGCGACTGATTGCTGGCAAGCACGATATGGCCCAGCATGATGTGACGTCCTGCATCAGCTTCTTCTCTCATATCAGCACGCAGGCAGATGGCAGCTTCCGTTGGATTGAAGGCGATGTACAGCCCGGTGCCTATGTAGATCTGCGCGCAGAAATGAACCTGCTTGTTGCTGTTTCCAACTGTCCGCACCCGTTGGCGCCAGATAAAACCTTTACCCCTGCCCCAATTGATGCCGTGCGCTGGGAGGCCCCCGCCATTAAGCCAGATGATCTATGCCGGACATTTTGCGAAGAAGCCCGCCGTGGCTTTGAAAACACAGATCCCCTCTTTGCCTGATCCAGGAACCAGACCCATGCCAGAATATGATATCAGCAAAGTTTTCTCTGCCATCACTCTAGATCAGGTTGTGCCTGCCCGCGTGCCGTGGTCTGGCGTTGTGCGCAAGGGGCAGGTTTTGCGCATTATTGATCTTGAAAGCCAGCAAGCGGTAGATGCCCTGTTCTATAATGCACACGCATATTACGAACGTTACAGCGCACAAGATACCCTTCTGAACCAGGGATCTGCCTATATTGGCAAGGGTGGCCGTCTGTTTTCCAACGAAGGCAACGTGCTCATGACCGTTGTGGAAGATACCTGCGGCCGCCACGATACACTGGCAGGTGCCTGTAGTTGTGAATCCAACACCGTACGCTTTGGGCATGAAACGAAATACATGCATGCATGCCGTGAAAACTTCCTTCTGGAAGTGGAAAAATACGGCATGGGCAAGCGCGATATCGTCAACAACGTCAATTTCTTCATGAATGTTCCCATTATGCAGAATGGTGAACTGGTGATTGACGATGGCCTTTCCGTGCCCGGTGGTTTTGTAGATTTGCGTGCCGAAATGGATACGCTTGTTGTGTTGTCAAACTGCCCTCAGGTCAACAATCCCTGCAACGGCTTCACGCCCACGCCTATTCGCGTGGTTATTGGTGACCCCGCTTCTATTTGACGCACCGAAAGATCAGCTATGTTCACTAAGGTTCTCATTGCCAATCGTGGAGAAATCGTCCGGCGTGTCAGTCGCACACTCCGGCGTATGAACATCGCCTCTGTAGCGGTGTGTTCAGAAGCAGATCGCTTCACGCCCCCTGTTCTGGAAGCAGATGAAGCCGTGTTGATCGGCCCGGCCGCAGTAACTGACAGCTACCTGAACATGGATGCCATTCTGGATGCCTGTGCTACTACGGGGGCACAGGCCGTCCACCCCGGTTATGGGTTCCTGAGTGAACGTGCAGAATTTGCTGAAAAACTGGCTGAACGCGGTATTCGCTTTATGGGGCCACGACCTGAACATATGCGTATGTTTGGCCTTAAGCACACAGCGCGTGAACTAGCCAAACAGAACAATGTACCGCTCCTGCCCGGCTCTGATATTTTAAATTCAGCAGATGAAGCAGCAATTGAGGCCACACGCATAGGTTACCCCGTCATGCTTAAGAGCACGGCTGGCGGCGGCGGCATTGGCATGCAGGTGTGCCATAACGAGACAGAATTGCGAGATTGCTTTGCTGCTGTCTCACGCATGGGCGGTAATAATTTTGGTGATGCCCGTGTTTTTCTAGAAAAGTTTATTGCCTGCGCACGCCACGTTGAAGTGCAAATTTTTGGAGACGGCAAAGGCAATATTCTCACGCTAGGTGAGCGCGATTGCTCCCTGCAGCGCCGCAACCAGAAAGTTATTGAAGAAACCCCCGCTCCCGGCTTGTCAGATACAACCCGCCAAGGCCTGCGTGAAGCAGCCCGCGCATTGGGCGCTGCCGTTGCATATGAATCCGCTGGTACGGTGGAGTTTATTTACGACACCGAAAGTGGAGAGTTCTATTTTCTTGAAGTAAATACCCGTCTGCAGGTTGAGCACTGCGTTACCGAAGAAGTATTTGGTATTGACCTTGTGGAATGGATGGTGCGTCAGGCAGATGGCAGCCTGATCTTACCTCCGCAGGATAGCCTTATTCCGCAAGGCGTGGCAGTAGAAGCCCGTGTTTACGCCGAAAATCCTGCCGAAAATTTTCGTCCTTCAACTGGTCGCCTTACCGAGGTGGGTTTTGCACCGAACGTGCGGGTTGATGGATGGATTGAGACCGGGACCGAAGTTACCCCTTATTATGACCCAATGCTGGCAAAGGTTATTGCGCACGGGGCCACGCGGGAAGAGGCATTCCGTAAACTGCATGAGGCCCTTTCAAGCTCCCGCATAGGTGGGCTGGAAAGTAATCTGGATTACCTGCGTGCCATTACAGCGGCCCCTGCCGTGCTGGAAGGGCGTGTTTTTACAGGCCTTCTCAATAACTTTGCCTATACGCCTACAACAATTGAGGTCATCTCTCCGGGCTTGCAATCCACCGTACAGGATTGGCCCGGACGCATTGGATACTGGGATGTAGGTGTTCCCCCCAGTGGGCCTATGGATGATCGTCACTTTCGTCTGGCCAATCGCATTGTTGGCAATGCGGATGGTGTGGCGGCTTTGGAGTTCACCGTTTCTGGCCCGGTTCTGCGCTTTAACGCACCTGCCACCATAGGTCTTGCCGGGGCATTTATGCCAGCCACGCTGGATGGCCAAGAAATACCTTATTGGGAACCTGTTGAGGTCAAGGCCGGTCAGATTTTAGCGTTAGGGCAGATTAAAGGAGCTGGTCATCGCACATACCTTGCTATTCGGGGAGGGATTGATGCGCCGCTTTATCTGGGGTCTCGCGCTACATTCATGCTGGGGCAGTTTGGTGGCCATGCTACAGGCCAACTGCGTACGGGTGATGTTCTACGGCTTGCTGCCCCACAGGCAGATGCTCCACCTGCTACCAGCATTGCGCAGGAAGATCGCCCCGAACTTACGCAGACCTGGGAATTGGGCGTGCTATATGGGCCACATGGCGCGCCGGATTTCTTCCGTGATGAAGATATTGCTGAACTATTTTCCAGCGAATATGAGGTGCACTTCAACAGCGCACGCACGGGTGTAAGGCTGATTGGGCCTAAACCACGCTGGGCACGCACAGATGGCGGCGAAGCCGGGCTGCACCCTTCCAACATTCATGACAACGCCTACGCTATTGGCGCAATCGACTTTACGGGGGACATGCCCATCCTGCTCGGCCCGGATGGCCCCAGTTTGGGGGGCTTTGTCTGCCCTGCCGTGCTTGTGCGTGATGAACTATGGAAGATGGGGCAGTTGCACCCCGGAGACAAAGTACGTTTCCGCCGCGTGCAGCCGCAACCGCTGCATGTAGCTTTTCTGCCAGCACCCATTATGGGTGACAGCCCTATTCTTTTCCGCTCGGAAGGCGAAATTCCAGTTGTTTACCGTCGTGCAGGCGAAAACTATCTGCTGCTTGAGTTCGGTCCACCAGAACTGGACGTTACATTGCGGCTACGTGCACAGCTTGTGCTGGAACGTCTGAAAGCCGAGGCCATAAGTGGTATTATAGACCTCACACCCGGCATCCGCTCTCTGCAGGTGCATTACAACCCCGACGTTATCTCTCTGTCCGCTCTGCTGGAAACCCTACACGGCATTGAACAGGCTCTGCCTTCAGGCGATGATGATATTGTCGTGCCCAGCCGTATCGTGCATCTGCCCGTATCATGGGATGATGAGCAGGCGCGGCTGGCCATGCAGCGTTATCAGGAACTTGTGCGGCCTAATGCACCGTGGTGCCCTTCTAACATTGAGTTTATTCGGCGCATTAACGGCCTGCCTTCTATTGATGCTGTAAAGGATATCATCTTCAACGCATCATACCTTGTGATGGGGCTTGGCGATGTTTATCTGGGCGCCCCTGTTGCCACCCCAATTGATCCGCGCCATCGGCTTGTAACCACCAAATACAACCCTGCCCGCACATGGACACCAGATAACGTGGTGGGCATTGGCGGAAGTTATATGTGCATCTATGGCATGGAAGGCCCCGGTGGGTATCAGCTATTTGGCCGCACCACGCAGATTTGGAATACATGGCGCACAACAGATGTATTTCATGAAGGCACGCCGTGGCTTTTAAGGTTTTTTGACCAGATCCGTTTCTACCCTGTCTCACACGATGAACTGATGGAAGCCCGTGCCGCTTTCCCGTATGGCCGCTTTTCCGTTAAGATTGAGGAATCACATTTCAGCCTAAAGGAATATCGCGCTTTCCTTGAAGCCAACAAAGAAGAAATTGCCGCTGCCCAAGCCAGACAACAAGCTGCCTTTGAAGCTGAACGGCAAGACTGGATTGCAAAGGGACTTGATACATTCGAGGAAGAAACGAATGAAAATCAGGCAGATGAATCTGTGCTGCCCGAAGGCCATATGGGTGTGGATAGCCCAGTACCCGGCAACGTATGGCAACTGCCCGTAAACGTGGGAGATCACGTAAAGGTAGGTGATACGGTGGCCATTATTGAATCCATGAAAACGGAAATGAAGATTTCCTCACCAGCCACCGGTGTTGTGACTGAAATTCTCTGCCGCAAAGGGCGTGAAGTGCGGGGTGGTGAACGCATCATGGTTGTCCGCACAAGCTGATTTTTATGTGCCCTAACGCTGATAGAACAGGAAAAAACATGTCCCTGCCCAATATGTTGCAGATTACCCCGCTGCTTTCCGCCTATCGCACCGGAACGCTTACGCCCACCAACATGGTGCATGACGTTATTGCACGCATTGACTCCTATACCACCCAAGACCCGGCTGTATGGATCAGCCGGGTTCCGGCAGAAAAGCTTTTAGCCCGCGCTGCTGAACTGGAAAAACAAGCTGCCACGGACCTTCCACTTTACGGTATTCCGTTTGCTGTAAAGGATAATATTGATGTTGCTGGGCTACCCACAACCGCTGGGTGTCCGGCTTTTGCCTATGAGCCTCAAGAAAGCGCTGAAGTTGTGCAGCGTTTGGAAGCTGCGGGAGCCATTCTTATTGGCAAAACCAACCTTGACCAGTTTGCAACAGGTCTTGTTGGTATGCGTTCCCCTTATGGCCAACCACATTGCGTGTTTAACCCTGAATATGTTTCGGGCGGTTCAAGCTCCGGGTCTGCTGTTGCTGTTGCGGCTGGTCTGGTATCATTTGCGCTTGGCACAGATACGGCAGGTTCGGGCCGCGTGCCAGCCGCATTTAACAACATTGTGGGGCTCAAACCATCACGTGGCGTGCTCAGCACATATGGCCTTGTTCCCGCCTGTGAATCTCTTGACTGTATCTCAGTCTTCGCAGGCTCTACCGCTGATGCGTGGGAAGTTGAACAGATTGCTGCTGCACCTGATGCACGCTCTCCCTACTCGCGCGCGCTAGATATTCGGTCGCTGCCTCTTACAACATTTCGTTTTGGGGTATTGAAAAAAGAAGATCAGTTTTTCGATGGCAACGCAGCAAATGCAGCGCTTTATGCCCGTGCCATCCACCTGTTAGAACAAATTGGTGGCACGCCCGTTGAGCTGGATTTTGCTCCCCTAAAGGAAACAGCAGCCCTGCTGTATAGTGGCCCCTTTGTGGTGGAACGGTTAGCTGCGATAAAGGATTTTTATAACACTCATCGCCAAGATATGGACCCAACAGTTGGAGCCATTATTGACGGTGCCAAAAATTATACAGCAACAGATGTATTCGAAGGCATTTATCGCCAACATAGCCTCCAGCAGGTAGCACAACGTATGTGGGCTAATTTTGACATTATGCTGCTGCCAACGGCACCGCGTATTGTCACCAAACAGGAGGTTGTAGAGCAACCCATTACTGCCAACAGCTTGCTTGGGGCCTATACCAATTTTGTAAATCTGCTTGATATGGCAGCCTGTGCTGTGCCTGCCGGGTTTGCGCCAGATGGCCTCCCATTTGGAGTAACATTTATTGCCCCTGCCTTCACCGATAAGGATTTGGCAGTATTAGCCGGACGTTTTCATCATGCGTTAGACGAAGCTGTTAGGCTGACACGCACCGATAAATCGGTATCGAAAGAGGCTGACACTATGGCCCCCAATAATCGTGTGCTTCTGGCTGTTGTCGGGGCACATCTCAAAGGTTTTCCCCTGCACTGGCAGCTTGAACAGGAACATGCTGTTTTACGAAGCACCACCCGCACGGCCCCAGATTACCGCCTGTTTGCCTTGCCCAATGCCACCCCACCCAAGCCAGGCCTTGTGCGGGAACAAGGCTTTGAGGGTAACGGACTAGAAGTAGAGGTTTACGAACTCGATGCAGCAGGTTTTGGGCGTTTTGTCGCTTCTGTTCCGCAACCCATGTCCATTGGTCGAATTACGTTAGAAGATGGAAAGGAAGTTTGCGGCTTTCTCTGTAGCGAAGCCGTGGCGCGTAGCGGCACCGATATTACAGAAACAGGTGGTTGGCGGTATTACATGCAAACGCGTTAAACAATGCTTGGCGCCTCACTTGGTGTAGATGTTCCCTCTCTATGCCATGTAACGCTAGGCTAGTGTTTTTGGGCGTCTATCCACTTTATTTTGGATAAGGTGGATAGATGTGAGCCCAACAGAATACAAACCACAAAAAAACCGCGATAATTCAACTTATTGTAGAGGTATTGTGATCTTGAGCAACAACCCTTTATGATCCTGTTATTGCTCAAGAGAATGGAGTGCTCTCCAAATGACGACCCTTGGCTTGGTTGATGCCGAACAGCGCGACATGATTGCTTCGTTTCCATCCTTCGATCCTGAGCAAGACGATCTCATGGAGTTCCGCCGTGGCCTCGTTGAAGGCTCAACTGCTCTCTTAAATTCTGGATCGGTCACATATGAGGAACGATTGATCCCTGCCCCTGATGCAGCCCCCGATGTTCGTGTTATTCTGTTTCAGCCGCCTAAGGCCAAGAAAACAACGTCTGCCATTCTCTATGTACATGGCGGAGGAATGATTGCCGGCACACCCGACATGCAGGCAGGTATGCTGAACCGGCTGGCTTTAGAAACAAATACCCTAGTTGTCTCGGTTGATTACCGGCTTGCGCCGGAAACGCCTTTTCCTGGTGGTCTGGAAGACGTTTATACTGCTCTTGTGTGGCTACATAAGCATGCGAAAGAACTGGAAATTGACCCCGATCGTATCATGGTTATGGGGGATAGTGGTGGAGGTTGTCTGGCTGCCGCTACAGCCCTTCTGGCACGTGATCGCGGTAAGGTAAAATTACATGCCCAAGTCTTAATTTACCCAATGCTTGATTTGCGCACAGGTGGGCCAGATGCCCCTTCTGATGATCCTACAACGGGGGAATTCGTCTGGACGCGCGCCCAAAACCAACATGCATGGTCTGCCGTGCGCGGAGAATTGGCAGCAGATGACCCTCGATTTGGCTATCTATCACCCGCCTTCATGCAAGATCTGTCTGGGCTGCCCGCAACATTTATGATCACTGGCGCTTTGGATCTGTTTCGTGATGAAGATATAACTTTTGCGCAGCGCCTATGGAAAGCAGCCGTACCGACTGAACTTGTCGTCTATGCAAATGCGGTGCACGCTTTTGACCTGTTGCCTTCCTCCCTTGGCGAACGTGTGCGCCGTGATGTGTTAGAAGCCGTTCGCCGCCTATTGTGACACGCATGTGTCTGTTCACATCGAAAAAAACTGAAGCCCCAGCTAGAGCTACTTTTTCAACTTGCAGGCCTTCTGTTCTCGGGGGAATGGCCTGCGGAGTTCTGGCACTCAAAGCGGATCAAACCAAAAGGTAAGAGGGTTTGCCCAGTATATATGTCAGCTAAAAGCTGACCGTCCTTATCAAGAACCGCATTCTACCATCACTTGCAAATCTGTTACCAATTACACACACTCCTCTTTCTCATGAAACATGAATAACTTTGTCATAATACGATAGAGAATTGTGTTATTGAGTGCACGAACATGGAAGATAGAGGGGAATTTTCGGTGGATACAGAGCAAAAACAGATTTCTGAAGACACCGATCATCCCTTGCCTATCGAAACACCATCTCTGCAAATCGCACTACAAGAAGCCGTAAATGCAAGCCTTTGGGAAAATAGTGTTCCTATTCTGGAAGAGCTGGCTTTCGACAACACAACGGACATTGAATACCCTGCCGTAGAAATTACCATCAGCAGTGAACCTCCATTTCTCACGCCGCGTTCCTGGATGTTGCAACAGGTGCGCCCCCAAGAACTGCGCGTGCTGAATGACCGTGACATCACGCTTGATGGGGCATTGCTCTCTGCCCAAACTGAAGCTTCCAAAGCGGTAGTAACTGTAACTGCACGCGCTGGAGAGCAGGAGTTAACCAGAACCACCCGCGACGTGCGCGTATTGGCACGCAATGAATGGGGAGGCCTATGTGGTATTCCCGATATTCTTGCCGCATTTGTTTTACCGAATGACCCGGCAATAGCCCGTATTCTGCGCAATGCAGCTGATATTTTGCAGCAGGCTGGGCAAGTTGCCTCGCTAGAAGGATATCAGGGCGATAAAACCAGAGTATGGGCGCAAGCACAGGCAATCTGGTGTGCCATTTGTGGGCTGAACATCACTTATATCAACCCACCAGCATCGTTTGTGGAATATGGGCAACGCATCCGCCTGCCCTCTCAGGTATATGAAGAACGGCTGGCAACCTGTCTGGATACCACCGTTCTCTTTGCTGCTTGCCTTGAGGCCATCGGCCTGCGCCCCCTGATTGTTCTTACCAAAGGGCACGCCTTTGCTGGTTTCTGGCTTTCTTTGCAGGATGCTGGTGCATCCGTTGTTCAGGATCTGCCGGGGATACGCAACCGCCTGAAACTTGATGATCTGCGTGTTTTTGAAACAACGCTGGTAACGGCTGCCCGCAAACCCAGTTTTGCAACCGCCTGTGAGCGCGGAGAGGCCCACCTGCGCGATATCGGCGATGATGATGAAGACGCATTCCGCGAAATTATTGATGTGCATCGCGCACGTCTCCGTCGCATTCGTCCGCTTTCCACGCCGGGTTTGCGCGCAGATACCGAGCTTGATGAAAACTCGGATGACACTTCCGAGCAGCCGATCTTTGAAGCCCCACCAAATCTGCGCGAGGAACGGGAGGAAGAACAGCTACCAGATCGCCCGGCAGATCGTGTTCAGCGCTGGTGCAATCGCCTTTTGGATATGTCGGCCCGCAACCGCCTGCTCAATTTGCCAAAGTCTGACCGTCAGCAGATTGAGATTAATTGCCCAGAGCCTGCCACGCTGGAGGATATGCTGGCAGGCATGCGCGCAGGCGGTAACCCCAAGCCTTTGCGCTTTATTTCTGCACCAGACCTGATGGATGAGGATGACCCTCGTAACAAAGCTCTTCATCAAGACCGCCATCAGGAGGATGCTGCACGCGCCTATGCCATAGAGGCGCTTGCACGGCGCGAGATTGTTGTCCCGCGCAAGAAAGAAAATCTCCAGAACGCCCTTATCGAGATTTATCGCCAGGCCAGATCAGCCGAGCAGGAAGGCGGCACAAACGTGCTCTTTCTGACCATAGGAGCCTTGGCGTGGACACCAGAAGACAAGAGCAAACCTTACCTTGCTCCGCTTATTCTTGTTCCGGTAATTCTGGAACGCGTCAGTATTAAATCCCCCTTTACGCTGCGGGCGCATAGTGATGAAACCCGCATAAACACAACACTGCTGGAAATGCTGCGTGCGGATTATGATATCCGTATTCCCCTGCTGGAACATGACAACCTCCCCGAAGATGAGTCTGGGTTGGATGTGCCCAAAATTATTGAGGCATTCCGGCTTCACCTACGCCACATTCCGGGCTGGGAAGTGCGCGAACATGTGAGTCTGACCACACTAAGTTTCTCAAAATTCTTGATGTGGAAAGACCTTCTTGAACGGCGAGACAAGCTGGCTACCAATGATGTTGCAAGCCGTCTGTTAAATGGTGTTCAAGAACCCGCGCGGGATGATACCACACCTTCCGGTGAGTTTAGTGCTTCTCAGGACCTTGATACGGCCTTGGCTGAAGCCGATCTTGTCTGCCCGATGGAAGCTGATTCCTCACAGCTCAAAGCCGTGGCACGTGCGGCTGCGGGCGAAAACTTTGTGCTGATTGGTCCTCCCGGCACAGGTAAAAGCCAGACTATCGGCAACATTATTGCCAATACGCTTGCGCAAGGCCGCACCGTATTGTTTGTGGCCGAAAAGCGCACAGCGCTGGAAGTTGTACGTAATCGGCTGGAAAAGCTGGGTATTGCCGAATTCTGTCTGGATCTGTTCTCACCCAAAGCCAGTAAAATGGGTGTGCTCCAGCAATTTCAGATAGCCCAAGCTGCACTGGAAGATTTTCAGCAAGAAGAATACGCACATACAAAACAGACACTTGATACGCTGCGGCATGAACTGAATGCTTATGTTCATGCACTTCATGCCCCACGCCGAAATGGCTGGACGCCGTACCGGGGTATTGGCATTACATTACGTGCACAGGAACAAAAAATTGTACGCATCCCCCTAGTGTGGCGCGATGCTGATGCACATTCAAAAACAGATTACGACAATCTGGTACAGGCGGCCGAAGACTTGGCCACACTCTATGCCCGCATTGGCGATATTGTTGTATCACCCCAGCTAGCAGGGCTTGAGCAGACGGAATGGTCTCCACTATGGGAGGCTCGGTTGCTGGATACAGTCAATACAACGCTGGCAGCTTTGGAGGAACTCCGCAACGCGGCTCATGATGTGGTCAAGGCGCTTGCATTGGGGGCAGATAATTTATCATTTATCCGCCTTGGCCAGATTGGTGCGCTATGCGCACATTTACTACAGCCCCATGCTGCAGGTTGGGCGTTTGGAGATGACGCGCAAGATATTTGCAGCCAAGCACGTGCAGAAAAAGAGCAGGTTGCCAAACATCGCGCGCTTACTGAAGACCTGAACACACGTTGGAAAGAAAGCGTTGATACGCTTCCTGTATCTGACATTCTTGCTGAATGGCGCACGGCAAAAGAAAAATGGCTACTAGCCCGTTCCATGGGACAAAAAGCTATCCGCAAACGGTTGAATGACCACGCTATAGCTATGCCGGAAGATTGCGAAAGCGATCTGGAAAAACTGGTGGAACGCCAGACCATTGCCAGCAGATTAAAAGAAGCGCCGCATAAAGCACATATTGGTGCCCTATGGCGCGGACTTGAGACTGATTTTGATCAGATTAATCTTGTTTTTGAATGGGGCCAGCAAGCCAGAAATCACCTTGGCGGGTGCATGGCAGATACTGCCGCCCTTCTTTCAGCACGCGCCCACTTCAAAACCTTATTGACCGAAGGGAAAGATCTGCTGGCACCAGGAGGTAGTGTTTATACTGCGCTGACACAGTATCGGGTCGCCTTCTCAGCACTGGAAGCAACCCTGAAAACGCTTGCCGAGTGCAGTGCTAGTAATATCAGTGCTCTGGTAAGCCCCAAAGCTCCTGATTGGCTTAACGAAATCAGCGAAAAACTACAAAGTTGGAAAAATTCTGCGCGTGAATTGCGAGACTGGTGCGCATGGCAACGCGCCTGCCATCATGCAGCACAACTGGGCTTAACACCTTTGGTGACGGCAATTGAGCAAGGCTTTGTTGCGCAGGAAGATGTTCTTTCTGTTTTTGAAGCAAATTATGCCCGTTGGTGGACCATGCACGCTGTAAGCGATTCCGCTCTGTTAAGCGGTTTTGTGGCTGCAACGCATGAAGGCCGTATCCTGCGTTTTCGTGAACTCGATGAAAAACTGAAAAACCTTGCCGTAAAGTTGATACGCGCACGTTTGGCCGGAAAAATTCCGGGAGAAACCGAACGGCAGCATGATCCAGAATACAAGGTATTAACCCGCGAAATTGCAAAAAAGACCCGTCATCTCCCGGTACGCCAGCTGGCAGAAAAAATGCCCAGCGCCTTGCGGACTTTAACGCCTTGTCTGATGATGAGCCCTCTTTCTGTGGCACAATATCTGCCTGCAGATGCAGAACCTTTTGATCTGGTGATTTTTGATGAAGCCTCCCAGATTGCAACATGGGATGCCATTGGCGCTATTGGCCGGGGAAAACAGGTTATTGTTGTGGGAGACCCCAAGCAACTTCCGCCAACAGACTTCTTTGTAGCAGGCAAAGCGGCTGACGATGTTGCGACATCCGATGAAATGACCGACCTTGATTCCATTCTGGATGAATGTCTTGGTGCCGGTATTCCCGCCATTAGTCTGGAATGGCATTACCGGAGCCGGCATGAAAGCCTGATCGCCTTCTCTAACCAGACATATTATAGCGGCAACCTCGTTACCTTCCCCTCACCTGTTACGTCAGATCAGGCGGTATCATTCCGTTTCGTGCCTAAAGGTATTTACGAACCCGGGCGTAACGGGTCCCATACCAACCCTGTAGAAGCACGTATGGTGGTTGCCGAGGCGGTAAAGATCATGCGTGGTGGGCGGGAACGGTCCGTTGGTATTGTTACCTTTAATAGCGAACAGCAAAAACTGATTGTTGATTTGCTGGAAGCAGAAGTGCGCAAAGACCCGAGCCTTGAAAGATTTACAGGGGATACGGCTCCAGAACCTTTACTTGTAAAAAACCTGGAAAACATTCAGGGGGAAGAGCGCGATGTCATGCTGTTCTCCCTGACTTATGGCCCGGATGTTGCCGGCAAGATTTCCATGAACTTCGGGCCGCTCAACCGGGAAGGTGGTGAACGCCGCCTGAATGTTGCCATTACCCGTGCCCGAGAGCAGTTGATTGTGTTCGGATCCCTCCGAGGTGATCAGATTGCCATTGAGCGTACACGCGCCGCAGGTGTGCGTGATCTACGCCGCTTCCTGCTGTTTGCTGAACGCGGGGCAACTGCGCTGGCTGGTGCGCATGAAGGCTCCGTGGGCGGTTATGACAGCATATTTGAAGTTGAAGTAGCCACCATGCTGCGCGCCAAGGGATGGGACGTTACAACGCAAGTTGGTGTATCCGGCTTCCGTATTGATCTGGGCGTGATAGACCCTGATCTGCCCACAACCTTTCTGGCCGGCATAGAGTGTGACGGAGCAACTTATCACCGAAGTGCCACAGCCCGTGATCGGGATAGATTGCGACAAGCTGTGCTCGAAAACCTTGGTTGGAACATCCTGCGTATCTGGTCCACAGACTGGTGGACCAATGCACCACGTGAAGTGGAGCGGGTTGACCGTGCCTTGAACGAATTTTTGGAAGAAACCCGCAAAAAGCGCGCTGAACAGGCAGAACATGATGCAGCAATGGCGGCTGCCAGCCTTAACGAAATCCCTCCCGAGATAGAGGAAGTTTCACCTCACCCTCTTAATGAGTCGCAGGAAGAGCCCAATCCACAGGCAGCACCATCCGAAGTGTTGGCAATATCTGCGCCAGCAGTAGAACCTCTGTATGCCAAAGCACCTACTGAGGATGTTCTACCCACCGCTGCAAAACCGGTTATTGATTCCTCACGCTTTTATCAGGAAGATTATCTGCCCACTTTAGCGCAACTGATCTGCCAGATTGTGGATGAAGCAGGTGTTATACGTGAAGATGTGCTGATCCAGACACTCTCGCGCGATCATGGCTTTGCACGAGTGGGTCGAGAGATACGTGAGCGTATTCAGAGTGCTGTTCCCTCCACACTTGGCCGCACGGAAGAAAGTGTTGGTGTATTTTTGTGGTCAGAACGGCTTCCTGTAACTTCACGCCTGCCTCTGGCTTCGTGCACGTCAGAAAAGAACATAGATCCCGCCAAGGTGCCTCTCCCCGCTCTTGTGGACCTTGCCTGCCGCGCTATTGCGATTGACTGTTCTGATGATGAAGCCATTACGCGTATGCGTGATGCCTGCGGCATGAGCCGAATGGGGCAAGCAACACGCACACGCTTTGCCGAAGCTTTGCAAGCAGCACGTCGGATGAATGATAATCAAGGCGAGAGATTGCTCTGAAATATCTTTACCCACACAACCATACCTAGATCCCGCTCACGGGATAGATGCGCCATCGCGTCAGTCTTACCCGTGAGCGTGCTTCAACATTCTGGCCTGCTGGTATTGCGTGCAAGCTGCCATGCCTGCGCCGCATCACCAAAACCATTGTCGACACTGATAGCTATCCGACGATCAGACTGTTTCATAAGGTTCACATGCGTTTTTTCCGTGAATCAGAATTTCGCGCACCAATTTATATCTTTCTCAAGATAAAATTCTCTCATTGACATCCATATTCGCGTCCTAAATGTTATATTTCATTACCACCTCATAAAAATGGTGAAATATATATTCCATGTCGATTGATCTACACACCGCGCACGATGCCATTGAGGCCGCTTCACATCTCAAGCAGCAGTTTGCCTCACGGGCAGCTCATCATGATCGCACTGGAATTTTTGCTCAGGAAAATATTGACGATCTGCGTCAGGCAGGGCTGCTATCTTTACGTATATCCACACCAGAGCGCCCTACCCCATTTACGCTAGGCGTGGTGCAGGGCATTGTTGGGCAGATTGCTCAGGGTGATGCATCTACCGCGCTGGTTATGGTCAATCATTACATGGTCCGTGCTGCAATTGCCCACCATGAATTCGGATCTGGTGACATGCCCCGCTGGATAGAGGATACACAGCACGATAAATTATTGAATATTCTGTTAGCGGAACCAGATCTTGGTTCTGCATCTCAAGGTGGATTGCCCGGCACAGTTGCTACCCGCACAGCCACCGGATGGATTTTGACGGGACGAAAAGCCTATGCAACAGGCATTCCCGGCCTGTCATGGCTTTTGGTGCGTGCGCGCACAGACGATAATCCTGCGCAAGTTGGTACATTTCTTGTGCCTGCCAAAGCAGATGGTATCCGTGTTATTGAGAACTGGGACCACATAGGCATGCGTGCCAGTAACAGTCATGAAGTTACATTTACAGATGTTACCCTACCGCTCAATGCCGCATTGGAACTCCATGCTCCTGATGCACGACCATCAGGGCGCAATATCCTTATTGCATGGAATACGGGCCTATTGGGTGCCTTATACAACGGCGTTGCAACCTCTGCG
This sequence comes from Acetobacter pasteurianus subsp. pasteurianus LMG 1262 = NBRC 106471, assembly GCF_000285275.1. Taxonomy (GTDB): domain Bacteria; phylum Pseudomonadota; class Alphaproteobacteria; order Acetobacterales; family Acetobacteraceae; genus Acetobacter; species Acetobacter pasteurianus. The sequence goes on along the minus strand of NZ_CADO01000015.1, from coordinate 12,018 downwards.
CTGGCATGGTTTTGCGAGTTCCTGAAAAACCGTGTTCCATCCAATCTGGGAGCACCTCTGGCAACATTGCCTTCAATGCGTGATGCTGTGGGTGGATTTACCATTACCTTGCACATGAACGCCATGCTCCTGCGGCTTTACGCCACAGACGTTGATGCAGCGCGCCCATCCGACGAACTAAAGGCACATGCAGCCGTTATAAAAACACGTGTTGTTGATGCTGCGGCAGATTTTACATCAGCTTTACTCGGTTTGGCTGGTAATGCCGGGTTATCGGCCCATAACCCGTTAGAACGGGCGCATCGCGATGCACTGTGTGGGCGCATTCATGCACCACATGCTGAATTACTTCGGCGTATCGCAGGCCAGCACGCTCTTTCATAAATTTACATCCCTTTCTTGTGAAAGGATAAAGCCATGACAACTGCACGACACAGCAGAATGGGAACGCTTTTTGTCATGGCTTATACCGTTCAATCATAGGCAGAAAGTGCATCCACCATCATTTAGCAATCGCGTGTATGAACAATAGAATCACTTACTTTCGATTTATCATTGCATATGGTTATGTTTTTCAAAATTCAATTCGGGCGGTAACCTTAAAGGAACGACCCGGCTGAGTGTAATAGCGCTCGGAAAGAGAACTGGATGACTGCCCATAAGGCAAAGATGCTGCATTATAATAGGCTTTATCAAAAATATTGTACATTCCGGCCTGAACTCGCAGAGGCTTGTAAAATGATGGACTATACCAACCTGTCAGGTCGAAAATAACATAGCCCGGAGTTTTCCACTGGTTGGTTAAGGTACCGGTAGAAGTTAGATACTTGGCATTGTCTCGGCCAGAAGCAAATGTGCCAGACAAATCAGTGCCCCATCGTTGTGTCTTATATCCAAACCCAATAATACCACGAAAAGGTGCCACTGAACTCAGGTGGAAGTTCCTGTCCTGATCACGCCCATCCGCATAAGCCAATGACCCCCATATATGCCAGTGATCATCAAATGCCCAGTTCCCGCTGGCTTCCACCCCATAAATACGTACGTGCGATAAATTGGTATAACCATAGCAGAGCATGTAGCCGGTACAACCGCTTATACCCATCATATCTATAAAGTTATGGTAGTGGTTATCGTAGAAGGAAAGTTTGGCACCTCGTTCTGAATTTCCATATTTCATACCAACTTCCCACCCTCGGCTACTTTCCGGCTTAAGGTCTGGGTTGCCAACAACCTGGTACACTGGCGGAGTACTGTAGTTCAGATACTCTTCAGTTGCAGAGGGAGCACGGTAAGCCTCGGCATACTGCCCGTACAGAATAAGATCTTTGGCAACGCGTGCTTCTACCAAAATTTTGGGGGAAAAGTGAGACCCATGCGCCCCATGCGGTAGCCCCGCATAACCAGCATTGGCCATATAAGAAGCCGTGTTGTGCGTATCGCGCTGGAAATAATCAAACCGGAAGCCCGGTGTAATATGTAGCCATTCACTCCGCCCAATGCCAATACGGTCTTGTACAATCGCTCCCATATCCGTACCATGAACTTTGGGCATATCCGAAAAATTATCGTGAGTATAAGCGTTTGATAAAGCGCGCTGGCCAGTTTGCGTTTGGTAAGTATCGGTCAGAAAAACTTCTCCACCATAGGTGAGCGCATGATGCAACGGACCGGTAAAAATGTTGTTTGTGGCTGAACCTGTTACACCATAGGATTCTACAGGCAAAGTGAGATGTTGGTGCACATACGCCGTTGGTCTGGCCGGATCATTGTTTGTAATATCCGTATCGGTCTGAATACTTTGCCAATATGCCAGAAAATGCGCTTCACTAAACAGGGCAGTTGGGCTGCTTGCCTGATAATCATAGTTGGCAGATACGCGCGAACGCTGGTTTTCACTTCGCGTATGATAGACATTGGTTGCCGTTGTTTCCGACGTTCTGGTTCGTTCATTATAATTTCGGTCAAACCATTCGCCTGTCAGGCCAATTCTGTGACCACCTGCAAAGTAGTGCCGGACCTTGCCCAAAAAACTACCCTGATCATATGAGGCAGGGTCTTTTGCGGTACGTGTTCGGCCATATCCGTAAGTATCACCGCGGTTGCCAGTTTCGCTCCCGTCCTGATAACCACCCTGAAGCAAAAAGACCGTGTTTTTATAGCGTGCGGCAAACGCCTGATTAAGCAGTGCTGCTTCACTTGCTCCATTATAAGTAAGTTTAGTGAGGCCTCCAAAGGTTTTGCCCGGCTTGAGCAGATCTTCCGGGTCTAACGTGCGCAGAGCAATAACCCCACCTAACGCCCCTGTGCCAAAAAAACTGGAATCTGCGCTTTTCACAACGTCTATTGCGCCCAGGGAGTTGAAATCGAAATTGTTCACTCCCCCTTGTGCAGAATTGAAAGATCCAGCATAGGCACCATCATTTGCCCATGGCATACGCACACCATCTATGGTGGTGAGAATGCGGTTTTGGTCCAGACCACGGATGTTAATACTGGAATTACCATTACTATAGTTAACCGAGGCATCTACTCGGCGCGCGTAGTCTTCCAAACTATCTATCTGACGGTCACGGAATGTTTTGAGGGTTGTGGTCGTTGTCAGCACGCCGGCCTTACCCACCGCGCTATGATCTTGATCTGGGTTGAACTTCATGGAATCCAGAATATCCGTTGTTCCACTCACCTTTACCGGACCCAAAACAACCGTTTGGGGAGAAACTTTGCTCAGTTTACTGGCGTTTTTACGAGAATCTGCCTGTGTGGAAGTTTCTACCTTGGGAGAAACAGATTCCGTTGTGGCGGCAAAAACCGGTGTTACGCAAGCATATGCCAGAGCTGTTGTTGCCAGCATCCGGTAACGCATAACCCGGCAGAAAAGAGGCTGCGTTATCATTGTACATCCACATTGTTAATAATGAGAATCATTATTATTTTATGATGCATAGCTTGCGTCTCGGCATCAAGCTCATTGTTGCGCATGATTCTCATTTGCGTTAAATAAGTCACACATTCGCATCTCTCAGAATGCGTTTATGTCGTAAAGGCCAACAAAATGACTAAAACGTCCGCTCCCCTTTCGCTTTGCCTTAAAGAAGCAACTCACACACTTCATGAGGATCTGGACAAAAGCATCATGGCGCATGGTCTGTTCTCCAGCGCCGATAAATACAAAAATTTTGTGCAGCTTCAGTATCTATTTCATCGGGATATCAATGATCTGTACAATCATGCCCAACTTGTAGAGATCATCCCCGATCTGGCTTCCAGAAACCGCTTTGCACAAGTATGCCAAGATATGCGGGATCTTGACTTACCCCTTCCTGATGAAGGCCCTTCTATAAATATCCAAAATGCTTCTACAGCCATAGGTTGGCTATATGTGGCGGAAGGCTCCAAACTCGGTGCAAATTTTTTAATAAAACTTGTTGAAAAAATAGGATTTACCGAAAATTTTGGCGGGCGCCACCTAGCGGCAGATCTAGGCGGCCGAGGCCCATCCTGGAACGCATTCAAGAGTGCTATTGACCGCGCTGGCTTCGACCCAGTTTTGGCTACAGCCGGAGCTCAAGCTGGTTTTATGCGTGTCAAAAACTATATGACTACCAGCATAGCAACCTGATTTTCTAAAAAAACAAAAATGACCTGAAATCCAAATGGTTTCAGGTCATTCAATCATTTTCACATATAAGATATTATACTGTCACATCCTGCAAAACGCTAAACCCTTCAAACACTGGAGGCCCAGCAGTAAGCGCACGCCCCTGCCCCGCCCCTGCATGCGCCTGACGAAACTGCTCAGATTGCGTCCATGCGACAAAGGCATCGTATGAATCCCAAACAGTATGAGAAGCATAAAGCCTGAGCCCTTCCTTTTCTGGCCCTTTAAGGAACTGAAAACTCACAAAACCTGGAACAGTTTTTAATAAAACCTCACGCTCCAGCCAACGCTTCTGAAAAGCATCTTCATTTTCCGGGGCGACCAAAAAGCGGTTCATGGCAATATATTGAGACATAGTCTGTTTCTTTCCTTCAACCATTATGGGCAAATCATATCATGCGGCAAAACGTAAGGCTTGCCGGTAGCTGCATGTATGCGCACACGCCCCTCTTCCAACCCGAATACACGGTTGGCTAACGCATTGGTTAAAACCTGTTCCGGCGGCCCCTGCGCATAAATGGTTCCCTCGTGCATCACCACAATGTGGTCTGCACAGGCTGCGGCCCAATTCAGATCATGAATGACCAGCACAACTCCACCACCACCTGAGGCATGAGCACGCGCAAGGTTAAGCACCAGATGCTGCCGGGAGAGATCCTGAGCCGAAATTGGTTCATCCAGCAACAAAAATCCTGGTGCCCTGTCTGTACCATGCACGGCTGCCTCTAGCTGCATCAGCACCCGGGCGAGATGAACCCGCTGCCGTTCCCCTCCAGACAGCCCCATAACATCACGCTCAGCAAAAGCAGCCAAACCAACGCGCTCCAGTAATAGCCCGGCAAGCTCCAAACGGACTGAAGTGCTCATGAACGGAGCGGAAATCTGCCCTCCCATTGCCACCAACTCACGCAACGTGAACTGAGCCCGCAACGGAGAGTCCTGCATTAACATGGCCCGGCCAGCCGCCAGTTGGGCAGACGAAAGCGTGGTAATAGAAGCATCACCAAGCCATACATCGCCACTGGTTGCCCGCAACAAACCACTGGCAAGACGGAGCAATGTGCTTTTACCGGCTCCATTTGGCCCCACAATGGCTGTCATCTGACCGGGCTCAAAGTCCAGAGAGGCTCCCTGCACAATATCTTTGTCTCGAACGCGCCAACCTACATTTTGTAAGCAAAGCTTCATGCCAGTCTTTCCCTGTCATGCGTACGCGTAAGGAGCCAGACAAAGAGTGGTGTGCCTAAAACTGCGGTTACAATTCCCACAGGCACATCTGCGGGCATAGCAATAATGCGCGCCAGCGTATCTGCCGCTATTAACAGGATTGCCCCCAACAAGGCACTGCCCGGCAGCACCAGCCGATGATCTGGCCCCGTAATCAAACGCACCAGATGGGGAACCACAACGCCTACAAACCCGATTGCCCCAACAAAGGAAACCGTAGGACCAACAGCGCAGGCAACCGAGAACATGGCAAGCCGCTTAATACGCTCTACAGGATACCCCATAAGCCGCGCATCACTCTCCCCCAGTAACAGCGCGTTCAGAGGCAAAGCCAGACGCACCGTTACCCACGTGGCCACCAACAAAAATGGACATAACAGACCTATGCGCGACCATGTTGCCCCAGCAAAACTGCCCATTGTCCAAAATGTCAGATCACGTAATGCCGTATCATTCGCACGGAAGATGAGGATGCCTGTCAACGCGCCAGAAAACGCGCTAAACGCCACGCCTGCCAACAAGATCATGCTGACAGATGTGGCGCCCCCGCGTGTTGCAAACATGTAAAGCAAACATGCCGCAACAAAACTGCCCAGCATGCCTGCCACCGGAACAGCCCATGCCGTGCTCATAATTTCTGCCTGTAGCCCTCCCGCCCCTAAATTGAGCCATGCTCCGCCCAGTACAATCATACAGGCTGTGGCCAAAGCCGCCCCAGAGGACACTCCAATCAACCCCGGATCTGCCAATGGGTTGCGGAAAAGCCCCTGCATAATGGCTCCGGCTACAGCCAGCGCGGCGCCCGTAAGCCCAGCCATAACAACACGAGGACCACGGATCTGGGTCAGCACAACCCGGTCTGCAAAGCTATCTGTCTGTTCCGCACCACTCTGCCACAAAGCCGTAAGATGTATGCCTGTTGCCCCAACATTGAGGGAAACCGCCATAACCAATATTAGCAATGGCAACAAAGCGCATAGAAACAGAACGACATGCCGCCGCGCCATAATCATACAGGGTGGCTCACCGCCGCCATCATTCTGGCAAGTTCTAAAGCTGCCTGAGGTGTGCGGGGGCCAAAGCCCAGAAGCCGTTCACCCTCCATACTTACAAAGGCATTGTTGCGACCGGCTGGGGTGAGTTTGAAACCCGGGTCTGCCTGCAAAGCTGATCGAAGTGTTGTGGCTGTTTGATCCATAAGCAGAATAATATCAGGCCGAAGGGCGACCAGATTTTCCTGATCCACAATCTTGTAACCCTGCATATCAGCGCCAGCGTTAACGCCTCCGGCAAGGCTGATCATGGCATCTGCTGCCGTTCCTTTACCTGCGGCCATAGGTCGGTTGTTTGTCATGCGCATGACAAACAAGACGCGTGGCTTCACTGTATGTGCAGCACGCCATGCTTCCAGTTGCCGGAACTGCCCGGCAATGGCGCCACACAGTTGTTCCCCTTCCGCCTGAGCGCCAACAATATCAGCTAAAAAGCGGGTGCGCTGCTCAATGGCCTCAGGAGATGGTGTAGCATCTACAAACACGACAGGAACACCCGATGCCACAAGCTGATCCATAGCTGCGGGTGGGCCAGCATCGTTCATCGTCAGCACAAGATCTGGGCGCAGGGACAAAACCCCCTCAGACGAAATAGCGCGCATGTAACCAAGATCTTTTTTCTCTTTTAGCGCTTGCTCAGGATATGTGGAGGTTTGGTCCACCGCCAAAATCGCACTTGATTTCCCCAGTGCATACAGTGTTTCGGTAAGAGTACCGCCGATACTGGCTATTCTGGTAGCATTATGCACAGTCACACGTCGGCCTCGGCAATCTGTTACAATACGAGGCGTTACTGCATTTGTCGTATCCTGTGCCAACCCGATACGCGGTATGCATGCTGAGGCCATTCCCAAAGCCAGCATACCCCCTAAAGATCGACGAGACAGCACGGGTATAGCTATAAGCTGATCACAATACCTTTTTGTTGTTGATTGCTTTTTCATCAGGCTGCCTGCTCCTGACCTATGATAGTGCGAAATACCTCGTAGCTACTGAACGCACGTTTTTCGAGCGTTAAAGCTTCCCCTTGTCCGACACCTTTATGCGCTGCATGAAATAATTCCGATTTACGCCATGCTTCGTACGCCTCACGGGATGTCCAGACCGTTTGGGATGCATAGGCCACATAATCCGGAAACACATTTCCCCGCATGAACTGGATCATTAAAAAACCTGAGGCGGTGTTCAACAGAACCTCCCGCTCAAGCCAACGGTTTTTAAAATCGTCTTCTTTTTCTGGCCGAACTTTAAAATGGTTCATGGCGATAAACATTGTTCCCTCCACACTACCAAATGCCTTCAGATCCAACATTTTTACAAATGCAGCGCGGCTGTGCGCACGAAATCTCACTCACCCTTTCATAAACGATAATGAGAATCAATATCATATTGTGCGCGAACTATGAGCTATATGTAAGGCTTATGAAATTTTAGAATTTTTTTGAATGAAATCAGAATATTGCCCGTGACAAACATCTACCCTGATTGGGTTAGATTTTATTTTTTTCTGGCTTTTTGCATGAAGGTATCCAGACCAGCATCCATGGCAAGTTGAAACGCTTCCAGTGTTTCAGCGCCTACGTAATGCTCCAACCCTTCTGCATCAATTCGTGCGTTGCATGGGCTTACACCAAGAGCCAGAAGAAATGCTTCAACAATACGATGCCGTACGCGCACTTTTTCTGCCATTTCGCGCCCATCGGGTGTCAGAAAAATACCACGATATGGTTTGCGCGCGACCAAACCTTCATCGCTCAGGCGCACCAACATTTTGGCAACAGTTGGCTGCGAGACCCCTAACCGGGTTGCCAGATCAACCTGCCGGGCCTCCTGCCCTTCATCCAGAAGATCGGCAATCAGTTCCACATAATCTTCAATTATGGCGTGTTGCCGGGCTACACGGCTGATGCGAAACCCTTCTGAATGCGTTTGTGCATCGGGTAGCGTATCTGCTGTATCAAAACTTTGCTGCATTTCCACTTTCCAACATGCCCGTAAGGCTGCGTTGGCTCCATACCGCCAAGATTATTCCATGAAGCATAAAGTATTCCAAAAGGAATATTTTATATCGGATATCATGCAAATGCACTGCAACCAAAAGTTTCCCTATGCTTTGTAATATAGCATGTTGCATATTTTAATCAGGTACAGTTTAGTCTGGATTTATGGTTCAAGACTCGCAAGCCCCTGCTCCTCCATTGTCTTCCCCAAAAGCTGCATGGCGTTTTGCTAAAACGACAGAGGCAGGCAGCCAAAGTTTGCCGGAATCTTTTGCCAGTATTAAATTGCCGGCGGCCAATACATCGTGGTTCAAGCGCTTTATGGCCTTTGTCGGGCCGGGTTACATGGTTTCCGTGGGGTACATGGACCCCGGCAACTGGGCGACTGATTTACAAGGCGGTGCCCAGTTTGGGTATACGCTTCTTGCCGTCGTCATGTTTTCAAACCTGATGGCCATTCTGCTTCAGGCTCTCTCAGCCAGATTGGGTATTGCAACAGGCCGTGATCTGGCTCAGGCATGCCGAGATCATTTTCCACCAGCCATCAATATTGTTTTATGGCTGGCATGTGAGCTTGCCATTATTGCATGTGATCTGGCTGAGGTTATTGGTACAGCCGTAGCACTTCAGCTCCTGTTTGGTATTCCACTTTTGGGCGGTGCCATTATCTCGGTTCTTGATGCCTTTCTTGTGCTATTTTTAATGAGCCGTGGTTTCCGATACTTGGAAGCGTTTGTTATTGCCTTGCTGAGCATTATTGCCATCTGTTTTGGTGTGCAGCTTGTGGCTGCGGCGCCACCTGTTGCTGACGTGCTGAAAGGCTTTATCCCCTCCCCCGAAATCATGACCAATAGCCAGATGCTCTACATTGCAATTGGCATTATTGGCGCTACGGTCATGCCGCATAATCTGTATCTTCATTCATCTATCGTGCAGACACGAGCGTTCGAGCACACAATAGCTGGCCGTAAAGAGGCTATTCGGTGGGCTACATGGGATAGTACAATTGCCCTTGTGCTGGCATTGTTCATTAACGCCGCCATTCTGATTGTTGCTGCATCTGCTTTTCATACAACAGGCCATCAGAATGTTGCGGAAATTGAGGATGCCTACCGCCTGCTTTCTCCCGTTCTTGGGTTGGGTATTGCTTCTACCCTGTTTGCCGTTGCCCTTCTGGCAGCCGGAACCAACTCGACTGTTACCGGCACATTAGCGGGGCAAATTATTATGGAAGGCTTTTTGCGGTTAAAAATACCGCACTGGCTGCAACGGCTCCTCACACGCAGCCTCGCCATTCTTCCTGTTATAGGAGTAACAGCCCTTTATGGTAACAAGGGCGTGGGAGAACTGCTGATGCTCAGCCAGGTTATCCTGTCCATGCAGCTCCCTTTTGCCGTTATCCCTTTAATTCTGTTTGTATCTGACCGCCAGAAAATGGGGGAACTTGTTATCTCTCGCAAAACGACCATTCTTGCTTGGGGAGTGGCTGCTCTTATTCTGGTTCTCAACTTTAAACTTTTATACGATACTATTTTGTAAAATATCTCCACGTACTGCTATCTATAAAATCTTTCTGTGGGCCATGAAAATCTTTACAAACTTAATACAGAAATATTGTTTCGTTGCGGCTTCTATCTGTCTGTTCTTGTCAGGATGTGCGGATGACCAAGGCAAGGGGGAAATGCACGCTGCTGTCTCAAGCTGTTTTTCAAAATATCCGCTTGCAAGAGGCACAGCCTATAAACGCTTTAGCTGCATTTATCAGGCACATTCTCAATATGGACCTGCTGCTATGGGTGATCATTATAATCTTCTCTTGCAGATAGACTTGGCATCCTTGAATGTAGGACAGGACATTGATGAAGGCATTTTGAACGTAAAAGAAGGTGAAACAGCCCTTCATTGGGTCACGGCCAAAGCCTATTACCAAGCCTCCCACAATACATCGACTGCAAAGAAATAAAAAAGAGGAAGCATTGTCAAAACCATGCTTCCTCTCAAATCTAACTAATCCTACGCCTTACTGTGTTCTGGGCACGATAATTGAATCTGTTGATTTTTTATCAGTATTCAATACAGCAGCACCAGATTGCGTAGAATACGTTGCTGTTGTGGATTGTTGCGGTGTCCGTGGCGGATGGAAGGCCGAAACTGGGCCTAACATGCCACCAGCAGATTTCTGCATCGTGCCTTCAGGCTGACGGGCACAGCCTCGTGTAATAATGGAACAGATACCATCTGTTCCAACCATTTCATCGTTATTACCTGTGTAATGCACATCTGAAACACGATCATGATCCAGACGGATGACCGCAGAACAACTTGTGCCGCCCCCGCCTCCGAGCTGTGCAATTGTTGTTGCAATATCACCAATAGGAATAAGGGTGGAACCACCATAACTCGGCTGTGGCTGTGTTCCTGTGTAAACAAAGATCTGCGTCGTATCGTTAATCTGTTTGGTTGCCGTCGGCAGACCTGCACAGGCTTGCAGATCATAAGAGGTCATCCCGATCATTGTGATCTGCGCTTTATGAGCGGCCCGTGAATCAAAATATCCGCACCCACTCAAACTCACAGAGAGTGAGGCAACCGCGAACAAACCCGCAATACGACACTTCATTTCTTCGACTATCCTCACACTTACCTAAACACTTCTACATAGAAGCGCAGCCATTCTAATTTACTGCGCGCTCTCCACACAATGCACGATGTTAAATAAAGTGTGAACATTTCTTTTCTGATAAATTACGTTCCGGGAGTTATCAATATATCTTTCCTATTGTTACTTGATTTTATAATATTAATAAGAAAATCCTGTTTTTCCTATCTTGCCTTCTTGGTCACTCCCTATCATCATAGGCTTTTCTAAGCGCTGTATGGCAGCAAAACTGTCATACAAAATGGCCTGTATGGCCAAAGGAGAATTTGCTGATCATGCTGGCCCTGTTTCGTCGTAAAGCGCTTATGTGCTCCCCACTTCTTGTTAGCCTTTTTGCGCTAAGCGCTTGTATCAGCCCTGGTCAGCCACCTGCCCCTCCATTGCCGGCTTTGGCAAAAGCTGCACCATTTACATCTACTGACGCAAATTTTGCACAACAGCTTAATGAAATGGATCTCACCCATATTGCGTTGGCAAATCTTGCCAAAACCCATTCTGCCCGTAGCGATATCGCGCTTCTCAGCCCGACTATCGTAAAAGATTTGACGGAAAACCATGATACGCTTACCAAATTGGCAACTACCCACACTTTAACGGAGCTACTCCCGCTATTTCATGAGCAGCACAAACAAGATGACATCTGTTCTTACGGCAGAAATTACAACATCTAAAAATACAGACTTGGTCAAACTCGCTACAGACACCAAAACTAAAATCACAACTTATCAATCGCAAATTAAATAAGAAATTTATTTCAATAAAATATACAGTAACAACCTAACCTATCAATCCGCCCGACATGACTGGTCGGGCGGAATTCTTTCTATTACTTCGCGCTTTGCGCCAAGATATTTACATCATAACAGATTTTAAGGCAGTCAGCACAACCCTGTCCGCCACCAGTGCAAGAGTAACAGGAACGCTGGAAGCAATCTGCCCCCTCTCCCATAACTGCAATATGAAACAAAACACCCTGTTGGGCTTCTATGGTTCATTAACCAAAATTACGTCATGCCATTCTAAATGGAATGTATGAATTTGTAAAAGAAGTGCCTCACCGTGGTTTTGGCATCTGCATCACAGTTGCCCCATCGATAAAATTCTAAAAATATTGATTTTTTGAGACTTCTCATGGGAGGCAGGAAACGTTTGCTTCATAGCGTCGTTTTTACACGAAAATACATAATACGATGTTGTTTTGAGGTAAGTATTGCCGTGACGCGTTTCCTGTTGGGAAACCCTGAAATTGAAGAGAGGCAGCTCACTTTGCTTCAAGGAAATATCCCATGTCATCACACTCAATAACGAGAAGGCTGTTCTTGAATGGTATAGCCGTTGGCTTGGCAAGCTACCCTTTTGAGAAGGTCGACGCGGAAATCTCACAGAAGGGTTGTACATCGGGTCAGATTATGAAAAAGT
>NZ_CADO01000016.1 GCF_000285275.1 Acetobacter pasteurianus subsp. pasteurianus LMG 1262 = NBRC 106471 | reverse complement strand
ACCGCAGATCCTGCGGCTGGTGCGTGTGCCGCTGACACCCGGCCAGCAGGCCGCGCTGTTGGACTTTACCTACAACCTCGGATTGCCCGCACTGGCGGGATCCACACTGCTGAAGCTGCTGAACGCAGGGCAGGGGAATGCCGCCCGCAATCAGTTGCTGCTGTGGAACCACATGCACCGCAACGGCCAGTTGATCACCGTGGCCGGCCTGACGCTGCGGCGGCGTGCCGAATGGCAGCTGTGGGCCAGCTGATCCGATTCCTGAAAATTCTTACTGAAAGCGACATCATGTTCATGACTGAACGCGAACTGAACCGGCTGGCTGATCTGATTGCAGAGCGGCTGGAAAAACGCGGCCTGTGCATTCCGGCACCCCGCAATGGCCAAGCCCTTCTGGTGGAAGACGTGGACATCAACACGCTGCCCGTAAGCCTGCGCGGCGCACAGGGCTGAACAGCCCACCATCCCGATATTTCACACACACAGGGCATGCACAGCGTGCCCGAAAGGTAGATCCATGAACTTGTCCCGTATCAGCGCATATCTGCGCCAGCCCACCACGCTGTTTGCCCTGTCCCTTATTCTGGGGGATCTGGTGGCCACATGGTTTAACGTGATTCCGGCCGGTGGCTCTGCGGCCATGCTGATTGCTGCATTGCCTCTGCTGGGCAGTGATAACAGCGGCATTATTGCAGCACTTCTGGCCAATAAGGCGGATCTGGAAAAGGCGCTGAATGCTGTGGCAGCCCATAAGGACATTGGCCCTACGGCTGCAAAGGTGATTGCCGATGCCGTGCCAGCCAGCACCATTCTGGCGGCTGCAACATCTGCCATTGCCACTTCCACTGCTGAAACAGCATCCAAGAAAAGCAGCGCGGCTTCTGCGGTAGCAGGCGTCATGCTGCTTGGTCTGGTTGGCACCAGCCTGATGGCGTGCGGATCTGACCGGCTAGTGCAGCGCCAGCAGTCTGTTTACGGCCTAAGCCTGTCTTACGCCGCCGCAGCCCAGCTGGCGGCTGACTATGAAAAGAACCCGGCCGCAGATCCGGCTGTGGTGGCAAAGTTGAAACCGGCTTTCCAGACCGCGCATGACCAGATCAAGCCGCTCGATGACGCCGCGGCGAAGGGTGATCCGCTGCCAGAAGCCGCAGTTGAAGCAGCACAGGATGCCTTGGACGCAGCCCGGAAGCTGCTGCCTGCCAGCAAGTAATCATTTTCCTGACCTCACGAAAATGATCCCCCCATGGGTGTCGGTATTACCGATGCCCTTTTTTATTACCTGCTAGAAATGGCGGAAAACCAAGGAAAAACCATCATGAATTATGCAAGCATTGCTATTGCTGCGGTTGAAGCTCTTGTCGAAAACGGCCCGGTGATTGTGGAAGATATTTCCGCACTGCTGAAGCCGCTGAAGGAAGGCCGCGCACCCACGGCGGATGAATGGGCCTTTGCTGAAAAGCAGCTCGATGCCGCTAATGCGGCTGTGCAGGCTGGATAAAACATTTTGGGCTGCCAATGGCAGCCCAAAACCTACTGTTAGCTAAGTAGTAAATCTTTCTCTATGACGAGGACAGAGCAGGAAACCCAGATTATTAAGGGGGCGGTGCAGGCTGGATAAAACATTTTGGGCTGCCAATGGCAGCCCAAAACCTACTGTTAGCTAAGTAGTAAATCTTTCTCTATGACGAGGACAGAGCAGGAAACCCAGATTATTGATTGAATTTTTCAGGGAATATCTCCCGCAAAGCCGCCTGCATTTTTTCTTTATCTTCATCAGACCATGAACTGTACATAGCGTCACACGGAGCGGTGGGGACATGCTCGCCAGTACTTAGTTTACCAACGGCTGAAGATACATTTAGGTCATTGGCAACTGCTTCACTAATTGGGATCATTTTAGGCTTGTTTGTATACATTACAGTCCCCCTTGTCCCTAACAGTCGACCGACATCTGCGATCGTTGCTGTTTCAGACAGATTATTCGAACCGCATCCGAAAACAAGATGCTTAACCATGCCGCCGCTAAATTTATCTACAGCCATGGCACTATTAACAGCTTTCATCGCGTCACAATTTTGTTTCCAGCAGACGCTAGCCTGACTAGCTCCAGTTCCTGCGAACATGGCTTCTGGAAAGCGTATAGAAATTCCCCAGTCCATAACCACCGCATTTGTTTTCATATTGACGATGCTGACAGCTATAGAAGGTTGTCCAAAAATTAACGGATCAACAGGAGGGTATCCACCTCGTCCCATATTGATCCATGTTTTCCAATCTTGAATTAATTTACCATTTCCAGCGAAAGTGAAAGCAAAACCGTTTGCTTAAACAATTTTTTCAAATCCAACATTATCGATGAATATAATAAATTCAGAAGATTGATACGACCAACGCGAATCAGTTGCTGATACCCCATTCTTTAAATCTATAACGTTTGTAGTCATGGGGTAGTTCCTCAAATATTTTTAACAATCGTGCGTCTATATATGTGACGAAAAAAAATGAGAAGTAATCCGCGTAAGGGAAAACATGAAGTCTGGTATGCGTTGCGAACTAGATACAGAAATCCAGTCACTAAAACGTGACTACACCAAATTACACCAAATTATATGGGAAATGGCAGTTTTCTGCGCCTAAATGGTGCCCAAGGGCGGGATCGAACCACCGACACTGCGATTTTCAGTCGCATGCTCTACCAACTGAGCTACTTGGGCACCGCAGCCTCGCGGCGTGAGAGAGCATGTATCTCACTCTCTGCAGGAGATCAAGTCACCTTTCGTCATTTCTTTCAGCTTTTTCATCATTTTCAATCGGAGCAGGGGCGCCTGGAATACGATAGTCGCCAGAAAACCAGCGGCCCAGATCCACATCTGCGCAGCGTTTTGAGCAAAAAGGGCGGAATTCTGCTTGTGCAGGTTTGCCGCATACGGGGCATTTAGCGGGTTTAGAAGTCATGCGTCCTGAACCGTCCAGAAAAAATCAGGCAAAGCAGGGTCAGCCTTTAGGGCCAAAGGTTTGCCGCGGAGCTGCACACAGTCTGCTACAGCCTGTGGGTCCTGCTCTAGCGCCCGAATAAGAGGGATACTGCCGCGTAAGATGGTTGCGGTAGGGGCTTCTGCCAAGATGGTACGGAGCGCCTTAAGCGCATGCCCATGGGGGGAGTTTAGAAGCTCTGGAAGGGAAGGGTGAATACGCGGGCGTACAATTTCAATCAGCCCTAAAGCGCTTACACCAAGGCAGCGTGGGCGAAGTGGGTCTGCCTGCAAGGCCGCCTGCACAACATCCTGCAAGGCCTGACGCTTGCGCATGGCCATGCCTGCCGGGTCGATGACGATGGCGCCAGAAAGATTGCGCAGGCGAATTTGGTGCAAAAGCTCAGGCAGCGCATCACGGTTTGCTGCAAATTGTGCGGTCTGCTTGGGGCGGGAACCCGCAACAGGTGGGGCATCCATATCAATGGCAGTAAGAGCAGGAGTTGGGGTAATGGTCGCCTGCATATTGCCGGGCAGTTCTACAGTGCTGTCTTCCAGAGCATGACATGCTGCCGTAATTTCTGGCGGCGTGGGCGTAAACCCGGGTTCTCGTCTTGAGCGTAGGATGGGCGGCACAAGGGCTGCTGCCTGCGGAGTATCTACTACAATGGTCGCATTGGGCCATTGGCGCGCCAGCCGCTCCAATGGTGTTGGACCAGAAGTTACAAGGCCAATATCCTTACCTTGTGCAGAAGGCTCCAGCATGCGTACACGCACGCCCTTGCCACCTTGTGCTGCGCGAGAAACGCAAACCGTTATGCTTTGGCCTTCCGTAAGAGCGGATACAGCTTTCTGATCAGACAGAAAGCCCTGTAAGCCCTGACCCAGATCAACAAAAGCTCCGCCCATAAAGGCAGCTTGCGCCGCTACGCGGGCAACATAGATATTACCAATAAGATCGGGAGCAGCTGGCCGCCAGAGTGCGTAATCCAGCAATGTATCATCTTGGGTGACCGCAAGACGCATTTCACCCGGAAAGGTGGCAACGCGCAAATACTCAATCACGCCAGCCAGTGTCCGGGTTGCCCGCGTAAAAGCTGGGCTGTTTCAAATAGCGGTAAACCGATAACAGCAGAGCTACTGCCAGATAGAAAACGAATAAAGCCGGCGGCATGGCCTTGCAGGGCATATCCACCAGCTTTGCCTTTCCAATCACCTGCATCCAACAACGCATTGATTTGATGGGGCGTAAGGCGGTTAAACGTAACTGCTGTTTCTACCAGTCGTTCCGCTGCTTTGCCTTGTGGCCAACTGGAGCTAGGTATAACAGCAACTGATGTGATGACCGTGTGCCGTCTGCCAGAAAGACGCTCCAGACAGAATTGCGCTGTTTCGCGATTTTCGGCTTTGGGCAGAATACGCCGCCCCAACGTAACCACTGTATCCGCTGCAAGAATTAATGCGGGTTCAGTTACGGAGGCAGCCACAGCACGTGCTTTTTCTAACGCCATACGGCGCGCATAAGCACGGGGAAGTTCATGTTTTGCAGGTGTTTCGTCAATATCAGCCGGAACAATGCGGTCAGGCACTACGCCAATCTGGCGCAGCAGATCTACCCGCCGGGGCGAAGCAGATGCCAGTACAAGGAGAGGTGTCTCCCCTTTAACGGAGTTCTGCTGGCCGGAAACTGTCACGGCTTTATTTGAAGCGGAACGTAATGCGACCCTTGGAAAGGTCGTAAGGTGTCATTTCAACATTCACGCGGTCACCCGCTAGAACGCGAATACGGTTCTTACGCATTTTGCCGCTGGTATGCGCCAGAATAACGTGTTCATTGTCCAGCTTTACGCGGAACATGGCATTAGGCAGCAGTTCAGTTACCGTGCCGCTAAATTCAATCATGTCTTCTTTAGACATTGCATCCTTCGTATGTTTCAGAGCCGTTAAAGGTCAATCTTGGTGAGCAGATATGGGTGAGCGGCAGCCTATGGTCAAGCATTAGGTGTTGAGGCTGCCAGCATATCCAGTCTGGCGGAAACGCTAAGCGCATGGGCTTCCAGCCCTTCGGCCTGAGCCAGTGCCACAGCAGCAGGCCCAATCTGGCGGAGGGCATCAGGTCCGCCGGATAAGAATGTCGTGCGCTTCATGAAGTCAAAAACAGACAGGCCAGAAGCAAAACGTGCTGTGCGCGAAGTTGGCAGCACATGGTTGGGACCACCTACGTAATCTCCAATGGCTTCTGGGCAGAAACGGCCCAGAAAAGCAGCTCCGGCATGGCGCACATGGGCAAACAGGCTTTCCGGGTCATCCACCATCAGTTCCAGATGTTCCGGGGCTAGCCGGTTTGCCAGTTCCACGGCTTCCTGCATATCGCGGCAGACCAGCACTGCCCCGTTACGGGTCCAGCTTGCGCCGGCAATAGCTGCGCGGGAGAGCACGCGCAGTTCAGCTTCTACAGCTTCAATAACGGTGTCTGCAAACGCAGCATCTGGGGTGATAAGCGTAGCCTGCGCACATTCATCATGCTCAGCCTGAGCCAGTAGATCCAGAGCAATCAGGCGCGGATTCGTATTCGAATCGGCAATCACCACCACATCAGATGGGCCAGCAATGCTGTCTATGCCCACATATCCAAAAACCTGACGCTTGGCTTCGGCTACGTACGCGTTGCCCGGGCCAACAATACGGTCAACCGGGCGGATGGTTTGTGTGCCATAGGCCATGGCGCCCACAGCTTGTGCGCCACCCACACGGTAGATTTCTGTCACACCTGCCCGGTGTGCAGCAGCTAATACCAACGGGTTAATCACGCCATCAGGAGTCGGCACACACATGGCCAAACGCTTCACTCCAGCAACCTTGGCCGGAATGGCATTCATCAACACGGAAGAGGGATACGCTGCTTTGCCACCGGGCACATACAGGCCAACAGCATCCAGCGGAATCCAGCGCAGGCCCAGTGTCATGCCCACATCATCTGTGTAACGGATATCAGCCGGCAGCTGGTTTTTATGGAAGGACTCGATACGCTGTGCCGCAACATCCAGTGCTTCCAGCAGCTCCGGGCTTACTTTTGCACGTGCCTGCTCAATTTCCTCTGCTGTAAAAGCAAGCTGTTCAGCTGTAAGGGGCAGGCGGTCAAAGCGTTCCGTAAAGGCGCAAAGTGCGGCATCGCCCTCTTTGCGCACGGCAGCCAAAATATCTGCAACCGGTTTATGAACTTCCTGCCCTTGCTCCTCACGGTTGGAAAGAAGAGCGGTAAAGTCGGTTTCAAAATTCGGTTCGCGCGTATCAAGCCGTTTCATGGAATGCGTTTGCCTTACACATTTTCCGCAACGGGCGAGGATGCTGCAAGCGCCGTGCGAAAGCGGGAGAGAATGCGGTCAATCTGTTCCGGACGGGTTTTAAGGGCCGTGCGGTTAACAATAACGCGGCTGGTCACCTGAGCGATGGTTTCCACTTCCTTCAAGCCATTGGCTTTAAGGGTAGAGCCCGTATCCACCAGATCTACAATCAAACGGGAAAGCCCAAGCATGGGGGCCAGTTCCATGGCGCCGTGCAAATGCACGATGGTGGCGTTTATACCCCGCGCTGCAAAAAACCGGCGTGTGATAGCTGGGTATTTGGTGGCCACGCGCACTTCGGACCACCGCTTCCATTCCTGCGGATCATGCGGAAGGTGGGCAGGCTGCGCGACAGAAATGCGGCAAGCACCAATACCCAGATCCAGCGGAGCATAAATTTCGGGGTAATCGAATTCCATCAGCACATCAGCGCCGCAAACGCCAACCTGAGCACCACCGCTGGCAACAAAGGTGGCAACATCAAACGAGCGCACGCGCACCACATCAACCTGTGGGTCCTGCGTGGGAAAGCGCAGTTTGCGGCTATCTCCGCCCAGACATTCCGGGGCAGGGGCCATGCCTGTGCCAGACATGAGGGGGGACACAGCTTTGAGGATACGGCCTTTGGGGAGAGCCAGAACAATACGCCCGTTATCTTCCGTGCCGAAAGATGTTTCGGTCTGATGGGCAGGGCGGGGATGGTTCATGAAAACTCCGGCGGAGGCAAGGCGTGTCAAATTAGGCCTGCACTCCTACCACAAGGCGCAGCAGAAGAAAAATATGTAGTGGCCACATCTGCCATCCGTTTGCTTCTGGCAGATATGGCCACCCACCAGATCTAAAGGAGAAAGCCCTTTAAATCTGGTAGAGACGTGGTGTGATTTACTTCTTCCACCAACCGGTACGTCTGCGCGTTGCCGGCGGGCTATCTTCGATCACGATAGGCTGAACAATAGCTTCTTCTGTTTGTTTATCAGAAGCCTCGGTTGCGGCTTCTTTAGGTGCAGGAGCCGCTACAGTTTCGCTTTCGCTGGCAGCTTCCGTAGCAGGTGCGGGTTCTGCCTTTTTACGCGTGGTGCGCCGACGTGTTGTTTTCTTCGGCTTTTCCTCGGCTGTTTCCGCTGTGGAAGTTTCTGCTGTTTCCGCAGTCTCATCCTTTGCCGCTGTTTTGCGGCGGGTTGTGCGACGGCGTACAGGCTTTTTAGGCGGTTCTGCTTCAGCCGAGACAGCTTCATCTGCCGGTGCTGCTACAGGAGCTTCAGCCTGTTCGGCATTTTCTTCTGCTGCGGGTTCTACCTTCTTACGTGTGCGGCGGCGGCGTGGTTTAGGCGCTTCCTCCGTTTTTTCTGGTTCTTCAGTTGTGGCAGCAACAGGCTGAGGTGCAACCTCTTCCGTTTTCGTTACTTCAACAGCCACGATTGCGGTTTCTTCCTGCACGTTTGCCGCTTTTGGTTCAGGCGCAACTTCGGCAACCTGTTGGCGCGCCGTGTTTTCCAGTAGCTCGAAAATATCTGGCGCACCGCCAAATGGGTTGGCCGGTGTTGGACCTTCCCATGCTGGCATAGTGGGCCGTGGCGCAGGGCCTTCTTCAATATCTACGTGGATTTCTGTGCGCGTTTCAGCCGGTTTGCGCACGCGGGAGCGGCGGGTTCTACGCCGACCCGGCACCAGATTGGTTTCTGCATCCGCTTCTGCAACAGGTTCTACTGCATTTTCAGAAGCTGCCATTGGTGCGGCTTCATTTGCGTCCGGCGTGATGGCATCAGACTGCGTCTGTGTTGCGGGAGCCTGATTGATATCCTGATCACTCCGCCGACGGCGACGACGGCGACGGCGACGGCGTGGCTCATCCGAATTATCGACCGTTTCCTGAATGGCAGAAGGTTCTGCCGCCGGAATTTCGGGTGCGGCCGCAATAACTTCATCAGCCACAATGTTTTCAACCGGCGGCAATGGCGGCTGAATCCGTGGTGGACGTGCATGCTGGCGACGTTCAATCCGAACTTCCGGAGCAGGCAGTGTGTTGTCTGCAGCAAACAGCACTTCCATCTGGTGGCGCTGTTCAATCTGGGTCAGCCAGTCCCGCTTGTTGTTCAGGATATAGAAAGCAATATCCGCAGCAACATGCACGGTAATGGCGGAAGAACGGCGGCGTGCGCCTTCTTCTTCCACTGCGCGCAGAACATGCAGGGCGGAGCTTTCAATGCTGCGCATCATGCCTGTGCCATTACAGTGCGGGCAGGGCATGAAGGCAGCTTCTGCCACAGATGGCCGCAGCCGCTGGCGCGACATTTCCAGCAACCCGAAGTGGGAGATGGAGCCAATCTGGATACGTGCCCGATCATGCCGCAGGGCATCTTTCAGGCGGCGTTCGATCATGGAATTGTGACGGCGAGACTCCATATCAATGAAGTCGATCACAATCAGCCCAGCCAGATCACGCAAGCGCAGTTGGCGGGCCACTTCATCTGCCGCTTCCTGATTGGTGCGGAAGGCTGTTTCCTCAATATTACGCTGGCTGGTGGCTTTGCCGGAGTTGACGTCAATGGCAACCAAGGCTTCTGTCTGGTTGATCACCAGATAACCGCCAGAGCGCAGAGATACCACGGGGGAGAACATGGCATCCAGATGCCCTTCCACGTGGTAGTGTGTGAACAGGGGCTGGTTTTCCTTGTTCCACAACCGGACTTTTTCTGCGTGCTGAGGCATCAGCATCCGCATGAAGTCCCGCGCGGCCTTCCAGCCGTTTTCCCCATCCACCACAATTTCGCTGATCTCGCGGGTGTAAACATCGCGGATAGCGCGTTTTACCAAGCTTGCTTCTTCGTAAATCAGCGCAGGTGCAACGGATTGCAGCGTATGTTCACGGATATCATCCCATAGATGGAGCAGATATTCGCAGTCTCGCGTAATTTCCGGGCCGGGGCGCTGGGCACCTGCTGTGCGCACAATCATGGCCATGCCGCGGGGCAGGTTAAGATCGGAAACAATATCCCGCAGGCGGCGGCGGTCTGCCACGGACGTAATCTTGCGTGAAACGCCACCACCGCGCAGGGCATTGGGCATAAGCACACAATAGCGGCCAGCCAGAGAAACATAGGTGGTCAGGGCTGCGCCCTTGTTGCCACGTTCTTCCTTAACCACCTGCACCAGCAGCACCTGGCGGCGGCGGATAACTTCCTGAATGCGATAGTTGCGCAGGAATCGGGCAATGCGTTTCTGAATAAGGGCTTCTTCACCCGTATCCGTTTCGCCGCCTACATAGTCAGGGGCATCCTGCTTATTGGCAGAACGTTCTTCCCGTTCAGACCCTTCATCTTCACTCTGAGCAGAGGTGTCAGAGGCTTCTGTGTCCTGCTCCGTGTCAGATGCCTGAGCTTCTGCATTGTCAGATGCATCATCTTCATCAGCGCCGTTTTCGGCGTTTTCCAGCAGAGCTTCTTCTTCAGCCTGTAGAGCGAGAAGCTTTTCGCGGTCAGAAACCGGGATCTGATAGTAATCAGGATGGATTTCGCTAAAAGCCAGAAAGCCGTGGCGGTTGCCGCCATATTCTACAAAGGCGGCCTGTAGGCTTGGCTCTACGCGAACAACGCGGGCAAGGTAGATGTTCCCTTTAAGCTGCTTTTTGGCAGCAGATTCAACATCGTAATCTTCAAGCCGATTTCCGTCCATCACAACAACGCGCGTTTCTTCCGCGTGTGTTGCGTCGATCAGCATACGCTTTGACATAAAAAGAAAAACTCCGGTGCGCCGGTGGCCAGCCTGTGTGGTGCTGCCGCGTAAATGGCATGGCACGACGGAGCAGGGGCTCTTCCGGCGGATATAAACAGGCGTGCGATAAAAATTGGAAGGCGTACAAAGTTTCCACAACTGCCCCTGTATCAGCATCCATCAGGCATGGTACGGCCTGCGGTCTGGCTGTTTTCAGCAAAGGGGTGGGGCGGGCGATGGTCATGTATCCTTCAGTCAGTGTTTTCTGCTCCTGATCTTTATGCGTGCGGGCGCGGTATTTTATGTAACCGGCGGCCCCCGTTCACGGCATGGACGGAGCGGAAAAAGCGCATGACGGGCATTTCTACCCTTGTGCCACGCTGTGTGAACATGGCTCAAATAACTATAAATCGCAAGCCATTCGTAACAAACACTGTTTTAGGGTGCCGATACACCTTTTTTCTGTCATTTTCAGTGCACACTTTGGCATAAAGTGAACAGGAGCACTTTAATGGCTTTTCAGGCAGACAAGATGGACGGCAAAACTGTTACTTCTGCAGCGGTGCAGAAGGGCGTAACGCGCCGTTCCGGCCTGCTGTATTTGGGTGGTGGCGGACTTGTTGCTGCAAGTGTGCCTGTAAATGTTTGGGCTGCAAGTAAACAGGCAACGACACATAAGCTGGCTGCTCCGGCCATTATTGGCAAAGCACGGCCTGCTGTGCCGCTTGTGATGCTAGACCCCGGGCATGGAGGTAAAGACCCAGGCGCCATTGGGTACACCGGTACATATGAAAAGCATGTAGCAGAAGCAGCCGCGCAGGAATTGAAGCGGCAATTGTTGGCAACAGGCCGTTACCGCGTAGCCATGACGCGTGCCGGAGACCATTTTGTGCCGCTGGATGGCCGGGTGGAGTTGGCGCAGCAGCATGGTGCATCGCTTTTCATTTCCATGCATGCAGATGCTTTGCACAGCCCGCAGGTGCGTGGCGCAAGTGTTTATACCCATTCGCACGGTGCATCAGACAGCCAGACAGCAGATTTGGCCAAGACTGAAAACAGCGCAGACCGATATGGTGGACCAATGGTGCATAGTGCATCGCCAGAGGTACAGCAGATTCTTGCCAGTTTGGTAACGGAGGAAACTCGTAAAGGGTCAGCCCATATGGCGCAGGCTGTGGTGTCGGCTTTCAATTCTCGGGTGTTGTTGTTGCCGCACCCACATAGGCATGCGGCTTTTGCGGTGTTGAAGTCTGCCCAAATTCCCTCGGTTCTGGTTGAAATGGGCTTTATGTCAAACCGGATGGATGAGGCCGCGTTGCGTCAGGCAGGCCACCGGGCCATGGTGGCCGGGGCCATGCGAGACGCCGTTAATCGTTATTTTGCGTCAGCCGGGGTAGGGTTGGCAGGCTGAAGCCTCGCCTGCTTACGGGCAAGGCGGCGCTGCTTAAGGATTAGCAGGTGCTTGCGGAACCAATCCAGCATGCCCGATAGTGTAACAACTGTTACGCCAATGATTGTCCATTTATCCAACGGTTCATGGAACAGCGTGTAACTGAACAGCACCGCCCAAACCATTTGGGTATATTGAGGCAACGCAACACGGCTGGCGGGGGTAAGGGTAGCTGCCAACATAATAAGTAACTGACCGAGGGCGGCCAGAAACCCATAGCCAAACAGATTTCCCCAATCTGTAACCGTATCGGGCCATGTAAAGTTGGGGAGGGCCAGAAGACCATCTCCCAGTAGCGGTCCGGCCAGGCTGGAGCCAAGCACGCCCAGTTTTGTCGTGCCCGTACCGGCCACCCGGTAAGCAATAACGTTTACAGCACTGGCAATAGCGGCGGCTAATGCGCAAGCATGCCCAAAATGAAGTGGCCGCACACCGGGGCGAAGCACGATGAGAACGCCTGCAAACCCGATTGCCACAGCAACCCACCCCCAAGGTGACACTTTTTCCTTAAGAGCCACCACAGAAAGAATAGTGGCGATAAAGGGCATCAGGAACATCAGCGAGAGTGCTTCTGGCATGGACAGAAGCATGAAGGATTCTACGCTGGCGGCTGTGGCAATAAATGTTGCGACAGCCCGAATCCACCACATGCCCGGTTTTTGAATGGGCAGAATGTTCAGCCAGGATTGACCGCGTGTTTTAACAAACGGAACCAGTAGCAGCCCAAAAACCCCACCAGAAAAGGCAACCTCAAATGGGTTGAGCCTGCCGGTAAGCAGTTTGGAAAAAGCATCACTTATGGAGAAAGCTGCAAACCCCAATAAAGACAGCAGCAGGCCCTTGGTGGGCGGGCTAAGTTTCATGTGTTTTGCTCTGCCTAATGGCGCGTAAGTGAAAAGAATAAAGAGGTGTCATAAACAGCCCGAAGGCTGAATTGAACACTCAATTCTTTATATTTACCATTTAGGGAGAAGAAAATATCATATAAGCTATATATGATATTTGGTGCCCAGAAGAAGACTCGAACTTCCACGACCTTGCGGCCACAGGTACCTGAAACCTGCGCGTCTACCAATTCCGCCATCTGGGCTCAAATGGCAACCAGGAGTGTTCCCGGCTGGTGAAGAGGCGTTTACCCCGCTGTGATGGGGGCGTCAACAGGGAAAATGATTTTTCTGACAGATTTGTGTCATTTACCTCTCTGGTGTGGGCGGATGGAATGGCTCACAATGCACAAAATGCTTGGTAAACCGGGAAAACGAGGGTGACTTATGAGCGCGCGTAAAATTGCAACCGTATTGGGTGGTGGCGGGTTTGTAGGGCGTTATGTGGTGCAAAATCTGGCGCGTGCTGGGTATGAGGTGCGTGTGGCCAGCCGCCGGCCAGATTTAACGGCGCGTTTACGGGCGTTGGGGCGTGTGGGGCAGATTGCGCCTTTTTATGCATCTGTTCTGGATGATGCCTCCATAGCCTGTGCCGTGCAGGGTGCGGATGTGGTGATCAACCTTGTGGCTGTTTTAACTTCTGTAAAGCAGCAAACGCTCCAGGCGGTGAATGTAGAAGGTGCAGGGCGCGTGGCTCGTATAGCTGCAGAAGCAAATGTGCCTGTGTTTGTGCAGATGTCCGCACTCGGAGCATCGGAAACAGCTCTTTCAGAGTATGGTAAAAGTCGCGCCGCAGGTGAGAAAATTGTGCGCCAATATCGGCCGGATGCGGTGATTATACGGCCTTCGGTTATTTTCGGGCCGGAAGATCATTTCTTTAACATGTTTGCGGGTCTTGCGCGGTATTTGCCGTGTTTGCCGGTTTACAGCGCGCATGCGCGCTTACAGCCTGTGTATGTGGGAGATGTGGCGCAGGCAATATTCATGGTTGCACAGTCTTCTGCCTTCGCGGGAAAGGAATTTTTGTTAGGCGGTCCGCAGGAAATGACCATGCTGGATATTGCCCGTTTTGTGTTGCGCGTAACGCAGCGGCATAAGCCCGTTTTTATTGTGCCATCGGTAGTGGCAAAATTGCAGGCTATGATTTTAGAACGGCTGCCGGGGCATTTTCTGACGCAGGATCAGCTGCGGATGTTGGCATCTGATAATGTTGTGCCGACAGGAAGATCCGGGTTTGAGGCGTTGGGTATAGTGCCGCAAAGCGTGGAGGCTATTGTGCCGTCTTACTTGGCGCGGTTTAGGAGTGGTGAAGGCCAAAAAGACATATCCGTTCCTGTATAATGGGTTGGAGATAAAAAGGTCCGAAAAGTTACCTTTTTATCTGACCGATTGGATGAATTTAGGTTTCGATATGGTGAAAAATATAAAAAGGTAAGTATTGCTGTCTTTTTATATTTACAGAGAACAAGCACGTTAGCCCCAGCAAAGTTTAGGGGCGGAGTCTGTCTGGCGCGCCCTTTCTCCGGGGATGCCACATGACGACCAAGATGCTTCAATTTGTCTCTGTGCCGCAAAAGCAGCCAGACAAGCGCGCGGCTACAGCGCGGCGGACAGATTTTGATGAAATTTATAAGGACTTCGCAACACCAGAAGCCACAGAGCAGGCCAGCCGGTGTTCGCAGTGCGGTGTGCCGTTCTGTTCGGTGCACTGCCCACTTGGCAACAATATTCCTGATTGGCTGATGCTGACAGCACAGGGGCGGTTGGAAGAAGCCTATGGCGTATCCTCCGCCACCAATACCTTCCCAGAAATCTGTGGTCGTATTTGCCCGCAGGATCGGCTGTGTGAGGGCAACTGCGTTATCGAACCGGGTTTCGAAAGCGTGACCATTGGTGCGGTAGAACGCTACATTACCGATACCGCGTTTGAAAGAGGTTGGGTTAAACCCGTTAGCCCGGTGCTGGAGCGCAGCCAGTCTGTTGCCATTATTGGTGCTGGCCCGGCTGGTTTGGCAGCGGCAGATCAGCTGCGTGCGCAAGGTTATAAAGTGCATGTGTATGATCGGTATGATCGGGTAGGCGGTCTGCTGGTTTACGGTATTCCCGGCTTTAAGCTGGAAAAACATATTGTGGCGCGCCGCCATAAGTTGCTGGAAGAAGGCGGCGTGGTCTTTCATCTAGGCCAAGGCATTGGGGATGGTGAGGGCGAGCTGTCTTTTGCAGATTTGCGCAGCCGCCATGATGCTGTTCTGATTGCAACCGGTGTTTATAAATCGCGCGAAATCGGCGGCCCCGGTGTTGGGCTGGCAGGTATTGAAAAGGCGTTGGATTACCTAACGGCTTCTAACCGGCGTTCTTTGGGCGATACTTTGCCGCCAGAAGCGCAGGCATTGGATGGAGCAGGCAAAAACGTGGTGGTTCTGGGCGGTGGTGATACCGCAATGGACTGCGTGCGCACGGCTATTCGCCAAGGCGCAAAATCCGTGAAATGCCTGTATCGGCGCGATAAAGCCAACATGCCCGGTTCTGCCCGTGAAGTAAAAAATGCGGAAGAAGAAGGCGTGCAGTTTGAATGGCTGGCAGCGCCCGAAGCCTTTTTGGGTGAAGGCCATGTTTCTGGCGTGCGCGCCGTGCGGATGAAGCTGGGCCTGCCAGATGCCACAGGCCGCCAGTCGGTCGAACCGTTGGAAGGGTCTTCTTTCACGCTGGATGCAGATCTGGTTATCAAGGCTCTTGGGTTTGACCCGGAACCGCTGCCGCAACTGTGGGGGCAGAAGGATCTGGCCGTATCCCGTTGGGGTACGCTCAAGGTTGGTCAGAAAGATTTCATGACATCTCTGCCGGGCGTGTTTGCCGCAGGGGATATTGTGCGTGGGGCCAGTCTGGTTGTGTGGGCCATTCGTGATGGACGCGATGCAGCGGCCTGTATGCACCAATGGATTCAGGAAAATGTAACGGCTACCGCCAAGGCGGAGCAGGGCTAATGGATATGGAACAGTTTCCCAACACCGTTTCCGCTGAAAGTGGCGAGGAATTTCTGAAAGCGTGGGATGCCAACGTGGCCGCGCTGGATGGGCTGTACGACCCCGCTGATGAGCGCGATTCCTGCGGTGTGGGCCTTGTGGCCGCACTGGATGGCAAGCGCCGGCGTGAAGTGGTTGAAGCTGGTATTGCCGCGCTGAAAGCCATCTGGCACCGTGGCGCAGTGGATGCCGATGGCAAGACGGGCGATGGCGCGGGTATTCATGTAGAAATTCCGCAGGAATTTTTTGCAGATGCCATTACCAGCACGGGTGATCGGCCGGATGAAAGCCGGATTGCGGTAGGGCAGGTGTTTCTGCCCAAAACCGATCTGGCTGCGCAGGAACAGTGCCGCCAGATTATCGAAACCCAGATTCTGGCGTTTGGCTACGGCATTTACGGCTGGCGTCAGGTGCCGATTGATACGTCCTGCATTGGTGAAAAAGCCAACGCAACGCGCCCGGAAATTGAGCAGATTCTTATCCGCAATCTTCCCAATAAAGGGGAAGAGGAGTTTGAGCGTGATCTGTATGTGATCCGTCGCCGGATAGAAAAAGCCGCCATTGCCGCGCAGGTTGATCTGTATATCTGTTCGCTGTCATGCCGGTCTGTTATCTATAAAGGTATGTTCCTTGCCGAGCATCTGACAGAGTTTTATCCGGATCTGCTGGATGAACGCTTTGTCAGCCGCTTTGCTATTTATCACCAGCGTTATTCCACCAACACCTTCCCCACATGGAAGCTGGCACAACCATTCCGTCGCCTTGCGCATAATGGTGAAATCAACACCATTTCGGGCAACATCAACTGGATGAAAAGCCATGAAACACGGCTTTCTCACCCAGATCTTGATCCGTGGATGGCAGATATCAAGCCGCTGGTGCAGGCTGGTGGGTCCGATACCGCAACGCTGGATAACGTTTACGAACTGCTGACTTTTGCAGGGCGTGATGCTCCGTTTGCCAAGGCGCTGATGATCCCGGCAAGTGTGGGTGGCAATTCCTCCATGAAGCCCGCGCATCGTGACATGTTCACGTATTGCAACGCCGTTATGGAACCGTGGGATGGCCCCGCAGCACTGTGCGCCACAGATGGCCGCTGGGTTGTGGCCGGGCTGGATCGCTCAGGCCTGCGCCCGCTGCGTTATACGGTCACAACCGATAATCTGCTGATTGTCGGTTCTGAAACCGGCATGGTGCGCGTGCCTGAAAACGCCATTGTCAGCCGTGGCCGCCTTGGTCCGGGTGAGATGATCGGTGTCGATCTTCAGGAAGCCAAGTTGTACGGTAATACCGAACTGCTTGATCTGCTTGCTGCACGGCAGGATTTTTCCAGCTGGATCAAACGCACCCAAAAAATTGGCCATATCGTCCGTTCGGATGTGACAGAACCAGTTTATTACGAAGGTGAAGAACTGCGCCGCCGCCAGTTGGCTGTGGGCAGCACGCTGGAAGAACTGGAAGCCATTCTGCACCCAATGGTATCTACCGCCAGTGAAGCCATTGGCTCCATGGGTGATGATACGCCGCTGACTGTGCTTTCTCCGCGGTATCGTGGGTTGGCGCACTATTTCCGGCAGATGTTCAGCCAGGTCACCAATCCGCCAATCGATTCCCTGCGCGAATCCCGTGTCATGAGCCTGACAACGCGGCTGGGCAATCTGGGTAATATTCTGGATCAGTCGCCCGAACAGTGTGACATGCTCCAGTTGCCCAGCCCGGTGCTGACATCTGGTGAATATGAAGGGCTGCGCAATTTCACGGGTGCGTCTGGTTGCGTGATTGACTGCACATTCCCCGCCAAGGATGGGGAAGCTGGCCTGCGTGAAGCCATCGCCCGTATCCGGCGTGAGGCAGAAGAAGGCGTACGTGGTGGATGCACCCACGTGTTCCTGACAGATGAAGATCAGTCTGCCGAACGTGCATCCATCCCCATGATTTTGGCGACAGGTGCTGTGCATACGCATCTGGTGCGCACATCCTTGCGCACATTTACGTCTTTGAACGTGCGCACAGCGACGGCGCTGGATGTGCACGCCATTGCAGTGACAATTGGCGTGGGTGCCACCACGGTTAACCCCTATCTGGCGCAGGAAAGCATTGCAGACCGGCATCGCCGTGGCCTGTTTGGGCAGATGAGCCTGCGTGAGTGCATGGAACGCTACCGTAAAGCGGTAGATAAAGGCCTGCTCAAGATCATGTCCAAGATGGGTATTTCCATCGTGGCATCTTATCGTGGCGGCTGTAATTTTGAGGCTGTGGGTCTTTCCCGCGCGCTTACGGCAGAATTCTTCCCGGGCATGCCTTCACGTATTTCCGGTATTGGCCTTTCCGGTATTGCACGTAACGTGCTGCAACTGCACGAACGCGCATGGGCTGCAACAAACACGCTCACTTTGCCGGTAGGCGGCCTTTACAAGCTGCGCCGGAGTGGAGAGCAGCACGCGTTTGATGGTGGCCTTATTCATATGCTGCAAACTGCAGTGGCCACTGGCAGCTTCACCATCTACCAGCGTTATGCAGATGCCGTACATGCTCAGCCGCCTGTAGCCCTGCGTGATCTGCTGGACTTCCGTGATGGGCGCACGCCTATTCCGGTGGAAGAAGTGGAAAGCATTACGCAGCTGCGTAAACGCCTGATTTCTCCGGCAATTTCCTTGGGCGCGCTCAGCCCGGAAGCGCACGAAACGCTTTCCATCGCCATGAATCGCATCGGCGCAAAGTCCGATTCTGGTGAGGGTGGGGAAGATCCGGCACGTGCCAAGCCACGCCCGAATGGGGATAACGCATCCTCCGCCATCAAGCAGGTGGCATCTGGCCGATTTGGTGTTACGGCGCAGTATCTGAACGATTGCCGTGAGCTGGAAATTAAGGTGGCACAGGGTGCTAAACCGGGTGAAGGTGGGCAGCTTCCGGGCTTTAAGGTTACGGAGCTGATTGCCAAGTTGCGCCATGCAACTCCGGGTGTGACGCTGATTTCTCCGCCGCCGCATCATGATATCTATTCGATCGAAGATCTGGCGCAGCTGATTTACGATCTGAAGCAGATTAACCCGGAAGCAACGGTTACCGTTAAACTGGTGGCACGTTCCGGTATTGGCACCATTGCAGCCGGTGTGGCCAAGGCAAAAGCTGATGCCATTCTGATTTCCGGCCATTGTGGTGGCACGGGCGCAAGTCCGCTGAGCTCCATTAAATATGCGGGCCTGCCGTGGGAGCTTGGGCTGGCAGAAACGCATCAGGTGCTTATGCTGAACCGCCTGCGCCACCGTGTGCGTTTGCGGGCCGATGGTGGCATCAAAACCGGGCGTGATGTGGTGATTGCTGCCATGCTTGGGGCTGAGGAATTTGGTATTGGCACAGCCAGCCTTGTGGCCATGGGCTGCATTATGGTGCGCCAGTGCCATTCCAATACCTGCCCGGTAGGCGTGTGTTCGCAGGACCCCAAAATGCGCGCCAAGTTTGAAGGCACGCCCGAAAAGGTCATCAACCTGTTCTCCTTCATTGCAGAGGATGTGCGGAATATTCTGGCTTCGCTGGGCTTCCGCTCTCTGGATGAAATTATCGGGCGCACAGACCTGCTACGGCAGGTTTCTCGTGGGGATGATTATCTAGATGATCTGGATCTGAACTCCCTGCTGTCTCAGGCAGATCCGGGGCCGTTTGCCCGTTACTGCACACTGGATGGCCGGAACGAAGTGCCGGATACGCTGGATGCGCAGATGATTGGCGATGCCAAGCCGCTGTTCGACCACGGTGAGAAAATGCAGCTGCACTACAATGTGCAGAACACCCAGCGCGCCATTGGCACGCGCATTTCCTCTCTGATCGTGCGTCAGTTTGGCATGAAAACACTGGCGCCGGGGCATCTTACGGTGCGTCTGCGTGGTTCTGCCGGTCAGTCTCTGGGGGCATTTGCCGTGCAGGGGCTCAAGCTGGAAGTTCTGGGCGATGCCAACGATTACGTGGGCAAAGGGCTTTCTGGCGCAACCATTACGGTGCGTCCTTCTCCGTCCTCCACGTTGGTATCCAACAAGAACGCCATTATTGGTAACACGGTTCTGTATGGGGCTACTGCGGGTGAACTGTATGCCGCAGGGCAGGCGGGTGAGCGCTTTGCCGTGCGTAACTCTGGCGCAACCGCAGTTGTAGAAGGCTGTGGTTCCAACGGGTGTGAATACATGACTGGCGGCACCGTAGTGGTGCTGGATGATGTGGGTGATAACTTTGGCGCGGGCTTTACCGGTGGCATGGCCTTTGTGTTGGATAAGGACAATGTGTTTGACAGCCGGGTAAACCCCGAATCCTTGCTATGGGTGCGTGTCACTGAACCTAAATGGGAGCAGATGCTGCGCGGGCTTGTTGAACGGCATGTGGAAGAAACAGGTTCTGCTTATGCCAGCATGTTGCTGCATAAATGGGATGAGGTTCTGCCGCACTTCTGGCACGTTGTTCCCAAGGATTACGCCCGTATTATCGGCTTTACGGTGCCAGAACAGCAGTTGGAAAAAACAGCCTGAACCATAGGGCCGATTGTAAGCTGACATAAGCAGATGGGCAGAGGGGCAACCTTCCGCCCATTTGTTTTTCATATCTGTTGTGCATGTGAACCGCGCTTGTGTTCACGGCCTCTCGCTTCCAGCAGAAATGCACTGTAAAGTGTTCAATATGGAACACACAGCGCATTCCCTCCGTTCACATTCGTTTCCGGTTTTTGCAACACAAGCCGGTACCGTTGCCAACACACCTGCAGGGCAGGGGGCGGCCTCTCTTCCGCGTTGGGATCTTTCAGCCCTTTACGCGGGGATGGATGATCCGAAGCTGCATGCTGATCTGGCTGAAGCAGAAAAAAAGGCACAGGATTTTGCCAAACAGTATCAGGGCAAAATCGGCAGCCTTTCCGGCAAGGAACTGGCAGACGCCATTGCAACCTTTGAAGTTATTGAGGAAATGCTGGGCAAGGCAGGCTCTTACGCCTCCCTGCTGTTTGCGGCCGATTCTTCAGATGCTTCCATCAGCCAGTTCAGCCAGTCCATCAATGAACGGTTGACGGCCATTTCCACCCATCTGCTGTTTTTCACGCTGGAACTGAACCGGCTGGAAGAAACGGATCTTCAGGAAAAGCTGAAAGATCCCGCACTGGCGCATTGGCAGCCTTACCTGCGTGATATCCGCATGTATCGCCCGCATCAGCTTTCTGATGATGTGGAAAAGGTTTTGCTGGAAAAATCCGTCACCGGTGGGCAGGCATGGTGCCGCCTGTTTGATGAAACCATTGCAGCCCTGCGCGTTACGCTGGATGGGCAGGAAATTACGGTAGGGGATGCACTCAACCGTTTGTCCGATACAAATCGGGCCACGCGAGAGCAGGCAGGTAAAGCCGTAGGCGACGTGTTTGAAAAAAATGTCCGCCTGTTTGCGCTTATCACCAACACGCTGGCCAAGGATAAATCCATTTCGGATAACCTACGGCATTTCGCGCGGCCAACCTCATCGCGCAATCTTTCCAACATGGTGGAAGATGAGGTGGTGGATGCGCTTGTTTCTGCCGTGCGGGCTGATTATCCGCGTCTTTCCCACCGCTATTATGCTCTAAAAGCTAAGTGGATGGGATTGGACAAGTTGGAGCACTGGGACCGCAATGCCCCGCTGCCCGGCAATGATGACAAGCTGATTCCGTGGTCTGAAGCCAAGAACATTGTGCAAAAGGCGTATGATGGGTTTGACCCACGTATGGGCAAGGTCATCAACACTTTCCTGACGAACCCGTGGATTGATGTGCCGCCGGCACCGGGTAAATCTCCCGGCGCATTTGCGCATCCTACTGTGCCTTCAGCACATCCTTACATCCTGCTGAACTATCATGGCCGTATCCGGGATGTCATGACACTGGCGCATGAGCTGGGCCATGGTGTGCATCAGGTTCTGGCGGCAAAGCAGGGCTACTTCATGTCCGACACGCCGCTGACATTGGCTGAAACGGCCAGTGTGTTTGGCGAGATGCTGACATTCCAGTCTCTACTGGATGCAGAAAAAGATCCGCAGCGCCGCCGTCTGCTACTGGCCGCCAAGGTTGAGGATATGCTCAACACCGTGGTGCGCCAGATTGCATTTTATGAATTTGAAACCCGCGTGCACGATGCCCGTAAAAAGGGTGAGCTGCTGCCTGAACAGATTGGCGCTATCTGGCGCAGTGTGCAGACAGAAAGCCTTGGCCCGGCCTTTAACTTTACACCGGAATACGATGTGTTCTGGGCTTATATTCCGCACTTCATCCATTCTCCGTTCTATGTATATGCCTATGCATTCGGAGATTGCTTGGTGAACGCGCTATATCAGGTGTTTAGTGAAGGCGCGCCGGGTTTCCAGGATAAATATATTGCCATGCTGGAAGCAGGCGGCACCTTCCGCCACAAGGAACTGCTGGCCCCATTTGGGCTGGATGCATCTGATCCGGGTTTCTGGCGCAAGGGGCTGGATGTGATTTCCGGCTTTATTGACCAGTTGGAGCAGGGCTGATTATGGCGCGAGATATGGATAATACCGGCGTTTTTGGTGAACTGCGCCGTATGGTGCAAACAACCGGAACCGTTGGTGGCATTGCAGCCCGGCTGGCAGGCAACAAGATAGGCCTGCGCTCTGGAGGGGCTTCTCACGCAGAAGATCTTAAATCCATGCTGGGTGGGCTAAAAGGCCCGCTCATGAAGGCAGCGCAGCTTCTGGCCACTATTCCCGGCGCATTGCCCGATGAATATGCCGATGAGTTGGCGCAGCTCCAGTCCAACGCGCCACCAATGGGGTGGAGCTTCGTGCGTCGCCGCATGACGGCGGAACTTGGCGCGGGGTGGGAAAAGAATTTCCGCTCCTTCGGGCGGGAAGCCGCTGCGGCTGCCAGCCTTGGGCAGGTGCATCAGGCAGTGTTGGCCGATGGCCGACGCGTAGCCTGTAAGTTGCAGTATCCGGATATGAAGGCGGCTGTTGAGGCCGATCTGCGCCAGTTCCGTATGGCTATTGGGGTTTACCACAAGCTGGATAATGCCATCCGGCAGGATGATGTGGTGGAAGAGCTTTCTGAACGCCTGCGGGAAGAGCTGGATTACCGGCATGAGGCCGCCAATATGCGCCTCTATCACTCCGTGCTGGCAGATTGCCCCGAAGTTACGGTGCCCTTGCCAATAGATGAACTTTGCACGCAGCGGCTGCTGACGATGGAATGGGTGCAGGGGCAGAACCTCAATGCAGCCATCAAGGCCGGTCTGACAGAGGAACAGAAAAAACGCATTGCGCGCGCGCTGTTCCGCGCTTGGTATGTGCCACTGTATCAGTATGGCGTGGTGCACGGTGACCCGCACATGGGCAACTTCACCATGCGGGAAGATGCCGGCCTGAACCTGCTGGATTTTGGGGCTATTCGTATTTTCCAGCCTTCGTTCATCAAGGGGAATATAGACCTCTATTACGCGCTCCGTAACAAGGATATGGACATGGCCGCTCATGCTTATGAAGCATGGGGATTCCGTGACCTGACGCGTGAGAAAGTAGCCGTTCTGAACGAATGGGCAGGACTGTTATATGCCCCGCTGATGGTGGATGAAGAACGCTACATTCAGGATGACAATAACCCGGCCCTTGGGCGGGAGATTCTGTCCAAGGTGCATGATGGGCTGCAAAAAGCCGGTGGTGTGCGTCTGCCGCGTGAATTTGTGCTGGTTGATCGTTCAGCCCTTGGGCTGGGGTCTGTATTCATGCGGCTGAAGGTTAAGATGAACTGGTATCAGCTGTTCCATGAAATCGTGCAGGATTTTGATGAGCAGGCTTTGGCACAGCGCCAGCTGGCAGCCGTTAAGGCTGCACATTTCCCACCAGAAACGCAGCCTGCTTCCCGATAAAAGATATCTTGGCTGGGGGTGATAAAGCCCCCAGCTCAGTGCTACCGCTTAATATCAGTAAGCCTGATACGCTGCGCGTTTCAGATGGACCTGATTATATTCAAGCTGGTCCTTGGTTAGCTGGAAGCCAATTTCAAACCGATAATCTGAATCCACGTTTTTGGGTGGAATAGGCAGATCTACCGTAATCACCTTTGTATCGTCTTCAAAGGTAGAGAGGTTGGCCGGGAAGGACACGGTGTGGTGGAACACATGCTTGTTCACAATCCTGTCCCCGTGCAGCACGGCAATAAACCACGGCAGGGTGAGTGTATTGGCTGTTGCGGCCGGGCCGCGTTCAATCACAAAGCGCAGCACGATTCGGGTTTTCAGGTCCTTGGGGCCTGCGGCAAGGCAATCACCCTGTAATTGCAGGATGCTGGCGCGGGCCACCATGTTTTTAAAGCCCGTCTGCTTACCTTGGTAGAGGTAGTAATCCGCCGCTTCAGAAGGAATATGCGTAATGGGGCAGGTGGGCGCAAAATCCATGGATTTGCTTTCACCATCACCGCAGCCGCCAAGGGTGGCCAGCAGCCCAAGTGCTGCCAGACCCGGGGCGGCAATACGGGGGAACAGGCTGCGCCATTGGTTGTGATTAGGGAACATGTATGGATCCGGCATTATCGGTTAAAACGGGTTGAACACAGCAGATAGCAGCCATCACACCCACATAGGTATGTTTTTCAAGGCTTTGATGCCGTAAAACGGGTTGCATCCCATGCGTCCTTTGCGTAGGCCACAACTTCCGTCACCTTTATGGGTTTCGGGCATAGCCTGTTTTCAATATGCTTCTTCATAGCCAGTTTTCTTCTATACAGTCCGCTGCAACTTTGGGGAACACCATGCCCGATCAAACTGATACCCTTACCCCGCCCCAGAGCGCAGATGCTCAGCACGGCAGATCTCTTAAGGTTCTGCTGGCAGGCCCACGTGGTTTCTGCGCAGGGGTGGACCGCGCCATCCGTGTGGTGGAAGAAGCCATCCGCCGTTACGGTGCGCCTGTTTATGTCCGCCACGAAATTGTCCATAACCGGACAGTGGTGGAAGAGCTGGAAGCACAAGGCGCCATCTTTGTTGAGGAACTGGATGAAGTTCCCGTAGATGGCCACGTTGTTTTCTCTGCTCATGGCGTGCCCAAAACCGTGCCGGTTGAGGCAGAACGCCGCAATCTGTTGTATCTAGATGCCACATGCCCGCTGGTTTCCAAGGTGCACCGTGAGGCTGAGCGTCATTTTGCTGGTGGTGGGCCAGAAAGCCGCCATATCCTGATGATTGGCCATGCAGGCCATCCGGAAGTGGTTGGCACAATGGGCCAGCTACCCCCCGGCGCCATGACACTGATTAACGATGCAGAAGAAGCCCGCACGGTAGAGCCAGAAGACCCAACACGTCTGGCCTTTATCACCCAGACCACACTTTCTGTAGATGATACGGCAGAAATCGTAGATATTCTGCGTGCACGGTTCCCGCTGATTGAAGGGCCAAAGCGCGAAGATATCTGCTACGCCACCACAAACCGTCAGGAAGCCGTAAAAACCATCGCACCTGAGTGCGATCTGGTTATTGTTATTGGCTCTCCTAATTCTTCCAACTCCCAGCGTCTGCGTGAAGTGGCGGAACGTTCCGGCACACCGCGTGCGCTTTTGGTGCCGCGTCTGGATTCTTTGGATTGGTCCGTGCTGGAAGGTGTGAACACGCTGGGCATTACGGCTGGTGCTTCTGCGCCAGAAGCACTGGTGCAGGAAATGCTGGCAGAAATGGCCAAGCGTTACACGCTGTGCATTGAAGAGCGGATTGTGAAGGAAGAAAACGTAACGTTCCGCCTTCCCGCACCGCTAGGCTAAAGGTGCTGCATGGCCGTCTATACGGACGTTGGGAACGAGGCTCTGGAAGCGTTTTTGCAGGATTACGCCATAGGGTCTCTGGTTGCGTTTCGCGGTATTGCCGAAGGGGTGGAGAACAGTAATTTCCAACTGCGTACAACAGATGGAGATTACATTCTTACCCTGTACGAAAAACGGGTGAATGCGCAGGATCTGCCTTGGTTTTTAGGGCTTATGCAGCATCTGGCGCGTGAGGGGGTAACATGCCCCCAGCCCGTGGCTGATTCGCAAGGCCATGTGCTGAAAACACTGGCAGGCAGGCCCGCTGCCATAACCACATTTTTGCCCGGCGTTTGGCCGCGTGTGGTGAGGCTTGAGCATTGTCGCCCACTTGGGCGGGCTTTGGCGCAATTGCATGTGGCAGGGCGCTCTTACAAGCCGGAACGTCAGAACAGCTTGGGGCCAGATGCGTGGTTTGCGCTGCTGCAAAGCTGTGGCGCAGGTGCTGATAATGTGTGCGCAGGTTTGCGGGATGAACTGCAAAATGCCCTAGAGCATATTCTGCCATTTTGGCCGGGGCGGGGGAATAATCCGCTTCTGCCGCGCGGGCAGATTCATGCAGACATGTTTCCGGATAACGTTTTCTTTCTGGATCATGCCGTTTCAGGTGTGATTGATTTCTATTTCGCCTGCACGGATTTTCTAGCCTACGACATTGCCATCTGTTTGAACGCATGGTGCTTTCAGGCTGATGGGGCGTTTAACATCACTTTTGCCCGGCACATGATGCAAGGGTATGAGGAAATACGCCCGTTAGAGCCAGCAGAGCGTAAGCTTATGCCAGTTTTGGCCAGAGGTGCGGCCATGCGCTTTTTGCTCACCCGGCTGTATGACTGGATCAATACACCAGCAGATGCCTTGGTGACGCCTAAAGATCCTATGGATTACCTGAAGCGCCTGCGCTTCCACTTGGAAACGGACAGTGCTGATGCCTACGGATTCTGAAACCAGCAACGCAACAGAACAACCTGCTCTGGCGGTTGAAATCTGGACAGATGGCGGATGCCGCCCAAACCCCGGCCCGGGTGGCTGGGGTGTTTTGCTACGCTGCAAAGGTGTAGAACGGGAACTTTCTGGCGGTGAGCGTGAAACCACCAACAACCGTATGGAGCTCACAGCCGCCGCAGAAGCGCTGGAAGCCCTGACACGCCCCTGTGTGGTGAACCTGCATACAGATAGCGAATATGTGCGCAATGGCATTACCCGGTGGCATACAGGCTGGGTAAGGCGAAATTGGCGTAATGCATCGGGTGATCCGGTTGCCAATATGGATTTGTGGCGCAGGCTGCTTGATGTAGCCAAACGGCATGAGGTTTCATGGCATTGGGTAAAAGGGCACTCCGGCGTGCCAGAAAATGAACGGGTGGATCAACTGGCAACAGAAGCCCGGGAAAAAATAGAACAGTCTCTGTTAGAGAGCTAAAAACAAACCGGCTGAAAGGCCGGTTTTTTCATGGGGCATTGTGAGGGAAAAATCACTGTGGCTGTACGCAAAACATACCAAACCATAGCCGGGTATATGGTGGCATTTGTGGCGTTAACGCTGCTGTATGTCGCTTTGGGTATGACGCAGCCTTTTAATTCAGACAGTGTTTCTACCTTGCTGGCAGCGCAGGATATTCTGCATGGCAATGTTTTGCTGAAAGGGTGGGACCTTTCTACCCAATCCTTCTATTTTACTGAAATTCTACCTTACGTTGTGATGTTTGGTCTGTTTGGCTGGCATGTATCTTTTTATTACATCGTGCCCGCCATGCTGTGGGCCATTGCCATGTTGCTGGCGTTTCGTATCGCGCGTTTGGCAACGGGCAATACGGGGTGGTCGCTTCTTGTTCTGTTAGGGGCACCGAGTGCCTTTGCGGTCCATCTGGTGTTATCACCCTGTTATCATGTCGGCGCTTATGTGGGCATGTTGCTGTTCTGGCTGATGTGGTTACAGAAGCCTCAATGCCTACAATCCAAAAGTGCATTCGGCACCTGCGCGCGTTGGAGTGGGACTGTTCTGTTGGTTGCGCTGCTGCTGAGCAGTGATGATCTGGTAAAGTACACCCTAGCTTTGCCGGTTATTCTGGCCGCTATCGGGTTCAGCCTTGAACAACGCACTCCAAAATATGTCGGGCTTGCCAGCAGCATGGTGGGGGCTTTGATGCTGGAGCACGTTATTAAAACAGTGCTGGCCCATAATGGGGCCTTCCATGTGCCGGGGTTGTGGAGTTCGTCTTTTGGCTCACAAAGCCGGGCCTCGTACAATCTGAGTGTCTTGTTTTCCGGCTTTTTACAGTATTTCGGCGCCGATTTTTTTGGAAAGCCGATTACGCTTTCAGGTTCTGGGCGCGAACTGTTCCATCTGGCTTGTGCTGGTGGCACGGTATGGAGCTGCTTTTATGCGCTGCGCAAGAACCGGCAATGGAATCTGTTTGATCTCTCATCTGTATTTGCCATTGTTATTATGTTGGCAGCCTTTGTTTTTGGCGAACTGACAATGGATGAGCAGTCATTCCGCTATCTGGTTTTTCCGTGCCTGCTGTCCGTTTTGCTGGTTATTCGGCATGTGCAGGTGCCCCGTGGTTACGGTTTGCTGTTTGGCCTGTGCTGTATTTTGTACGCGGCAACAATTCTGCCGCATCCTGTTTTGGGATATGCAGCGGCAAACCAAAAATTTCCCGTAAATCGCACTCTGGAACAAATGGGGCTGAAGCAGGGTTTCGCACCATATTGGAGCGCTGCGCGCAACAGTGTGCCATTTCCGGCACGTCTTGCACCTGTTGAATTCATGCCCTCAGGCATCAAAGCATTTCATACTCTTAGCAAGCGGCAATGGTATGAAATGGGCGGCAATTTTATTGTGTGTGAAAGTGCAGATCAGGCCCGACAGGCGCAAACACAGTTTGGGCCTGCACAAAGGGAAATACGCATAGGCAGCAATACGCTGCTGGTGTGGTCACATCCCTTTAAGGTGCCGCAGAACTGAAGAGCCCGTTCTCAGGGCTCAACGTCAGACTGATAAATATCAATATAATCCTGCGGTGTGTTGGGGGCTGACTGTTTGGGTAGTCCAATAACGCGCACATAAATGCGGGTAGAGGGTGTGCCGCCATTCATAAGCACGCTGCGCGCGGCCAACCCGCGAGCCAATGCCATACGTCGTGGCAATGATGGATCATCCACAGCGCCGGAACTATAGGCATCTATCAGGGCACGTACATGCGGCTTGTCAGACAAACGCTGCCCAAATGCCAGAATGGCTTGGTGTGTTTCCGGGTTAAGCGTTGCTGCTTCTGGCGCAAAGGTAATGCGTACACCGCCTTCAATAGGCGTTACCGTGCCTTGTGCTTTCAGGTCCACAGTGGGCTGTGGTGGTACTGGAAAAGGATGAACTTCCACGTCTGATGGCGCAGGGGTCAACTGCGGCAGCGGAGGTGGTGCATTTGGTATTGTTGCTGGCGGCGGTGGTTTATGTGGCTGAACCGCAGGCGTTACGCTTTTGCTTTCTTGCACTGGGGCAGGCGGAGCCTTAGCCACGGGTGCGGGTGCGGGTGCGGGTGCGGGTGCTGGTTTGGTTTCGGCCGGAGCAGTGGTTACCGGTTTGGTGGCAGGCGTATTTTTAGGTGCAGTTGCAGCCGGTTGCGTATTCTTTACGCTGGATGTTTCTTTTTTCTGCGCTGTGGTGGTTTGCGGCTTTTCCACCACCCGGCGGCGCGTTTCAGTGCGCGCGGGCGTTGTTGTCCGGCGCGGAGCCGTTTCATGCACAGGTGCCGCAGGTGTTGGGGGCGCGGCTACAGGCGCTGCACCACCCAAGCTATCTAGAGCCTGACTGTTGGTGACAATCTGAGCATGTGAAACCGCACTGGTGGCAAGCAGGCTTGCAGCACACAGAAGGACAAGGCGGCGAGAGAAAGGAAACATGTTCTGCATTAAATGGAAGACTAATCCAGAAAAAGAGGAAGAAGAACAGAGGCAACCTGCTTTTGGTGCCTGAAAGCGGCCACACTGCGGCATCATGCAGAAAACTGTTCCGCCGCAATACGTTCAGAAAGGGTTTGCCCGGGGTCAAACAGCAAGGTTACGGCCAATTCTCGGTCTTCCCATGCCTGTACAGAAACAACATCCCGAATTTCTATCGAATCGGCAACGGCTGCAACCGGGCGCTTGTCGTGTTCCAGAACACTAAAACCAACATGAGCTGAGGAAGGTAAAAGTGCTCCGCGCCAACGGCGTGGTCGAAAGGGGCAGATAGGGGTAAGCGGTAGCAAATTGCCAGAAAGCGGCACAATAGGCCCATGCGCAGAAAGGTTGTAGGCGGTGGAACCGGCTGGTGTGGCCAACAAGGCGCCATCACAAATCAGCTCGGGAATACGCACCAGCCTGTCCACATCAATGCGTAATTTGGCTGCCTGCCGTGTCTGGCGGAACAGATAAACATCGTTCAGCGCCAGTGCTTCATGCGCTTCACCATGTGCAGTTACGGCTTTCATGCGCAGGGGGTGAATAACTGCAGCTTGCGCATGAGCCAATCTGTAGGGAAGGTCTTCTTCATCCGTAGGGTTCATCAGAAACCCAACAGACCCACAGTTCATGCCATAGACTGGGGTGGTCAGCCCTGCTTCCAGAATAACGCGCAGGGTTTCCAGCATAAAACCATCACCGCCCAAGCAGATCACAACGTCTGCCTCGCCGGGGTGGCAGTTGCCATAACGGGTTACCAGCCGGTCAAGCTCATCTCGAGCGGTTTCTGTGGGGGCCGCCATAAAAGCCAAATGTTGTGGGGGCCGCATAAAAATTGAGGGCGGGTTTGTAAGAGAAGTAGCAGTCATGCCTGTGTCCTGCTTCCTTCCAGGTCAGGAAAATTAAAGTCTTCCTTCCTTATCCCGCAAATGTTGGTTCCTGAAAGAGGGCAGGGTCATTTTTAATGTCAGCAAAGTGTTCTGCCAGCGTGGTGCCAAGCAGTTCATCATACACAGCCAGTGTGGCATGTTGCATGGCAAAAGTGCTGTAATGGCTCAGTACCATCTGGCGCGCAGCGTATCCTATCGTTTCCAGAATTTCTGGCGGTGCAGCTAACACGTCATAAATAGCCTGTGCCAGTTCACTGGCGTTTTCTGGTGTAAAGCTAAAACCCGTTTGGCCGTGAGCAACGGTTTCTACTGCCGCGCCATGATGCGCCACAATAACCGGACAACACATGGCCTGAGCCTCCACCACCACGCGCCCAAAAGGTTCTGGGCGGAGGGAGGGCACAACCACCATATTGGCCAGCATCATGGCAGCAGGCATATCATCGCAATGGCCCGCAAAACGCACACGGTCAGTCAGGCCCAGTTGTGCGGCTTTGGTGCTGAGTTCCTGTGCGTATTTATCGTCTGGTGCGCAACCACCAGCAAACACGCAGTGCCAGTTTATATCAGGTAAAAGCTCCAGCAGTTGTGCCAGCGCATCCAGCACAAGGCTCTGGCCTTTCCATGCTGTCAGCCTGCCGGGCATGAGAATAACCGGTGCGTCAGCCGGAAGCGCCCATGCTTCTACCAAACGGTGCACACGCTGGCCGGACACTACTTGAGGTGAAAACTGCTCGGTATCTGCCCCGCGCGGAATGGTGCGTAGCCGATCTGGCCCTACATGGTATTCTTCTGCAAGGCGCTGGGCGATATGGTTGCTAATGGCAATAACACGATCACCAGATGCCAAAACGGCATTGTAATGCCGCTTGCCGGGAAAGCTGTTGGCGTGCACGCCGTGCCATGTTGTTACAAAAGGTGTTTGCGTGCGCTTGCAGGCCATTTTGGCAACCCACGCAGGCGCGCGAGAACGGGCATGAACAAGCTGCACGTTGTGCTGGCGAATGATATTGCTGAGGAAATGGCTGTTTTTGGCAATTTTCAAAGGGTTGCGGCTACCGCAATCGGGAAGGGTAATATGCTCTGCGCCACTATGCCGCAACAGAGGTTCCATACGCCCACCAGCGCTG
Organism: Acetobacter pasteurianus subsp. pasteurianus LMG 1262 = NBRC 106471; assembly: GCF_000285275.1. Classification (GTDB taxonomy): domain Bacteria; phylum Pseudomonadota; class Alphaproteobacteria; order Acetobacterales; family Acetobacteraceae; genus Acetobacter; species Acetobacter pasteurianus. The sequence continues at coordinate 103,560 of NZ_CADO01000016.1, read as the reverse complement.
ATGACAAGTGCTTTGCCCCCAGCTTGTGTAATGGCCTGCGCCATTTCTATGGTGCCTCTTTCCACCCCGCCCTGCTCCAGAGCGGGCAGGATTTGCAGAATGGAGGCAGAGGCCAGAAAACTGCTCATGAACAGGGTGTTATCATAATTTGCACATTTTGTGCCATAAGATCAGTAGGGCAGAACTGTTCTTCCTTTTCAGGTTCCCGGCCTGTGCGTGAATGAACCTGTTTGGTATGGAGGCAGGATGAAGTTTTCTTTTGTGCCTACACGGCGGCATCTTCCCTGCGTGGTTGCAGGTACAGCGTTGCTTGTTTCCGCTCCTGTTATGGCGACCACGGCACGCGGCCATGCCTCGGCTGCATCCGGGCCGCTCACTGGGCAGAAATGGTCGGTGGAAGCCTGTATGGCCATGGTGGGGGATGATCCTTTTGGCGCAAGAGATTACGCGCTGGACTGGGAGCGCCACGGCAACGGGGGGCAGGAGGCCAAGCATTGTCACGCTTTGGCATTGCTGGAAGCCGGGGATGAAGAAAGTGCCGCACAGGAACTGGATGAGCTTGCCCACCAGCCCATAGAACATGCAGAGCGTGCGCCTTCCAGCTTTCGCGCCGGATTAGAGGAAGATGCAGCAGATGCCTGGCTTTCTGCCGGGCAACCAGAAAAAGCCTTGAGCAGTGTAGATTACGGGCTGGCGTTTGAGGATGACACCCGCCTGCATCTGCTGCGTGCCCGTGCCTTGCTGGCGCAAGATCAGGCCGATGTTGTGGTGAAAGAACTTTCGGCACTGGTGGCCAAAAAGCCAGATATCGGGGCCGAAGCCTATGTTTTGCTGGCATCGGCAGAGCGCCGCGTTGGGCAGCTTGATGCCGCTGCCACGCACGTAGCGCACGCTTTGGAAATAGAGCCGGAAAACCCCGCAGCCCTGCTGGAGCGTGGCATTGTGCGTGAACGCAAAGGGGATGCCACCGGTGCACAGGCAGATTGGCAGCGGGTGCTTGATCTGGCGCCAGATAGCCATGAGGCAGATCTGGCCCGGCAGGATCTTGCCGTTATGGCTGCAGATCCGGATACACCATGAAGTCCCTCATGCATTCTGAAAAAACTCAAGACGTTATACCCCAACGCATTCTTGTCATCCGTTTAGGGGCGTTGGGAGATTTCGTGCAAAGTTTTGGCCCGTTTCAGGTCATTCGGCAGGCATTTCCTGCTGCGCATATCACCTTGCTTACAACCGCGCCGTTTGTTGAGCTGGCCAGGCTTTCGCCATGGTTTGATGAGGTGCTTACGGATACACGCCCGCGTTGGACAGATGTGCCGCAAATTCTCGCCTTGCGTAAGATGTTGCGTGGGTATGATCGGGTTTATGATTTGCAGACATCAGCCCGCACTGCGCGATATTTCCTGTTGGCCGGTCGGCCTGTTTCATGGTGTGGACATGTGGGAGAAGGGCATCTTGCCCATTTAAACCCGTGGCGGGATGAAATGCACACCCGTGCCCGCCAGCGTGATCAGCTACGTATGGCAGGCATTAAGGATGTGCCGCAGCCAGATGTTTCGTGGTTGCGTGATAAAGGGCCAAAGCTGGATGAGCCCTATGTGTTGATAGTGCCGGGGGCAGCCGTGCATCGGCCCGCCAAACGTTGGCCTGCCAGGCGGTATGGTGAACTGGCAGCAGAAATTTCCCGCCGTGGTTTGCGCCCTGTATTGGTAGGGCATGAAACCGAGCAGCCCTTGGCGCAGGATATTCTGAAATATTGCCCCGAGGCGCTAAACTTAATGGGCAAAACCACTCTGCCGGAGCTTGCGGGGCTGGCCGCACGGGCACAGTGCGCTGTGGGGAATGATACAGGCCCCATGCATCTGGCTGCCGTTATGGGCTGCCGCTGCGTTGTGCTATTTTCTGCCGATAGTAACCCTGCGCTTACAGCCCCGTTAGGGTGGCAGGCAGGGCAGGTGCGCGTGCTACGTGTGCGTGATCTTGCATTGCTTTGTGTGCAAAGGGTTGCAGCCGCGCTCTGGTGGCGTCATTAAGCATCTTCCATCAGTTTCTGATTTTCTTTTCTGGAGCCTTTGACCATGCCCGCCATTACCTTGCCTGACGGTTCTGTTCGTAGTTTTGACGGGCCGGTTACAGGCACGACGGTGGCGGAAGCTATCGGCCCCGGTCTTGCCAAAGCCGCACTGGCCATGGAAGTGGATGGAAAGCTGTGCGATATCCGCCAGACCATCAACAAAGATGCTGCCCTGCGGTTTATTACCCGCAAGGACCCGGAATCGCTGGAACTTATTCGGCACGATGCCGCCCATGTGCTGGCAGAAGCCGTGCAGGCGTTGTACCCCGGCACTCAGGTCACAATCGGTCCGTCCATTGAAAACGGCTTCTATTACGATTTCTATCGTTCTGAACCGTTCTCCCCGGAAGACTTTGCGGCCATTGAAGCCAAGATGCGCGAAATTGTCGCCAAGGCTGAGCCTTTTGTGCGCGAAGTGTGGAAGCGCGATGATGCGATCCGCTTTTTTGAAGAGCGCGGTGAAAAGTTCAAAGCCGAGCTGATTCGTGATCTGCCGGAAGATGAAGAAATTTCCATCTATCGGCAGGGAGAGTGGCTGGATCTGTGCCGTGGCCCACATCTGCGCACCACCAAGGATGTTGGCACAGCTTTCAAGCTGATGAAGGTGGCAGGCGCTTATTGGCGTGGGGATCATCGTAACCCCATGCTCACCCGTGTGTACGGCACGGCTTGGCGCGATCAGAAGGAACTGGACGCGCACCTGCACCAGTTGGAAGAAGCAGAAAAGCGCGATCATCGCCGGATCGGCAAGGAAATGGGCTTGTTCCATTTTCAGGAAGAAGCCGTGGGGCAGGTGTTCTGGCACGCTAAAGGCTGGCGGCTTTATACCGCGTTGCAGGATTACATGCGCCGCGCCCAGACACGCCACGGTTACCAGGAAGTGCGTACTCCGCAGCTTGTTGACCGTGCTCTGTGGGAGGCTTCTGGCCACTGGGATAAATACCGCCACCACATGTTCATTGCGACGGTTGAGGACGAGAATAAAACACTCGCACTCAAGCCCATGAACTGCCCATGCCATGTGCAGATTTTCCGCCACGGCCTGCGCTCTTATCGTGAACTGCCGCTGCGTATGGCGGAATTTGGTGCCTGCCATCGCTATGAACCATCAGGCGCATTGCATGGCTTGATGCGTGTGCGCGGCTTTACGCAGGACGATGCACATATTTTCTGCACCGAAGATCAGATTGCAGGTGAAACTGTGCGCTTCGTGAAAATGTTGCACGATGTGTATCAGGATCTGGGCTTTGAGCATGTGCGCGTAAAGTTTGCTGACCGCCCAGAGCAGCGTGCTGGCAGCGATGAAGTGTGGGATAAGGCTGAAAATGCTCTGAAAGAAGCCTGCACCGTTGCTGGGGTGGAATACGAACATAACCCCGGTGAAGGCGCATTCTACGGGCCCAAACTGGAGTTTGTGCTGCGTGATGCTATTGGGCGTGATTGGCAGTGCGGCACCTTGCAGGTTGATCTGGTTCTGCCAGAACGACTCGATGCCAGCTATATTGGTGAAGACTCCGGGCGGCATCGCCCCGTTATGCTGCATCGTGCCATTTTGGGTTCCTTTGAACGCTTCCTTGGTATTCTGATCGAACAGCACGCCGGGCGTTTCCCGCTTTGGCTAGCACCTGTGCAGGTGGTTGTGGCCTCCATCGTAAGTGATGCCGCACCTTATGCGGAGGAAGTGGCTGCTGCCCTGCGTGAAGCAGGGCTGGCTGTGGAAGCCGATGTGCGGAATGACAAGATCAACGCCAAGGTGCGTGAGCACAGTGTGGCCCGTGTTCCGGTTATTCTGGTGGTAGGCCGGCGTGAGGCAGAAGAACGCACTGTGGCCATGCGCCGTCTTGGCACGCAGGCGCAGGAGACTCTGAGCCTGGATGATGCTGTTGCCCGTCTGAAAAACGAAGCAACACCGCCGGATTTGCGCAAAAAAGGGTGAAGCAGAGTTTTATTGCCACAGCAGGGCAGCAATGAAGATGTTTTTGTGCTTGCCCTGCTTGATAAAGCGCGGATAATTGCGCACATACTAACGATAAGCAGGAGCGCCTGAAGGGGTGCCTTTGCAAGTTATTGAAATGTACTACAGGAGCCGACCATAGCCAGATCACCGTATCCCGCGCCGCCCAGCCGAGAAGGGCCGCGAGTGAATGAAGAAATCCGTGTGCCGCAGGTTCGCCTTATTGATGAAAATGGCGAAATGGCCGGTATCATGACCGTGCGCGATGCTTTGGCAAAAGCGTATAGTGTTGGGTTGGATCTTCTAGAAATAAGCCCGAATGCTGAGCCGCCTGTTGCCAAGATTCTTGATTACGGCAAGTTCAAATACGAACAGCAGAAAAAGCGTAACGAAGCCAAGAAGAAGCAGAAGGTCATTGAAATCAAGGAAGTCAAGGTTCGTCCGAATATCGACGAAAATGACTACCAGGTTAAAATGCGCGCTGTGAAAACCTTTATTGGTGAAGGTGACAAGGTAAAAGTTACGCTGCGTTTCCGTGGTCGTGAAATGGCGCATCAGGAACTGGGTATTAAGGTTCTGGAACGCATTCGTGGCGAAATGGATGAGGTTGCCAAGGTGGAGCAGATGCCGCGCCTTGAAAACCGCCAGATGATCATGGTTCTGGCCCCGCGCTAAACCGTGTTTTCAGTCTGATTTCCGGAAAAACCCCTGCTTTCTTATTAAGGAAGCAGGGGTTTTCTGTTTTTACGGGCCAAGCAGGATAGTTGCGTGTGCGTTTGCGCGAACGTGCTGTGTTTGTGCTGTGCTGGATGGTGCTGCCGGGGCATCTGCGCTACGCGCCATAGACATCATCATAGGCATGGGGCGTATAATCGGGTTTTCGGATATTGCTACGTTTGAAAAACGTACAACATGCAAGCCCAGAGATGCCGCTACCGTATCTGCCTGTTTTTTTAGCTCGGCAACGGCATTTTTTTCAGCATCCAGAAGCAGGCTTTCACGCTTGTCATCAGAAATAGACCAATCCAGACTTTCCAGAATAAGGCCATTCGCCTGCAACTGTCCGGCCAAAGGTAGCAGCGCGTTGCCGTTCTGAGCCTTTAGGCTCAATCTCTGGGTGGCTGTCCAGAAAGCAGGATCCTTGTCTGGGCGCGTTTCAGACACATCGTATCCCGTTACCGCCAACTGCACGGCATCGTTTTTGCCTGTCTGTTCAGTAATTTTCTGCACCAGGGCATTGACGGCCTGCTGAGCCGTTGCCGCATTTTTGTTGCGTGCTTCTGCGCGGAATATGGCGGTAAGCTGGTCTGGGGCGGCATCTGTTGTGCCGGAAGCAGAAAGTTCAAGCTTGGTGAAAGTGCTTGTGTCTTCCGCATGAGCTGTGGGCAGCATTGCCATGAATGCGCAGGAACTTGCGGAAAGCAGGAACAGCATGGAGCGAGAATAAAAACGCATCAGGGTATGTTTCCTTTTAATGTCAGATGTTTCCCTGTTGGCAAAGAGCAGCGCTTTTTTCTCAGGCTGTCCAGAACAGGTGAATGCTTGCTTGTGCGATAACAATCTATCAGTGGGGCAAGTTCAAGGCAGAAAGGCAATGTATCTGCCGCAAATGCATGATTGTCTCGAAAACGTTAGATTAACGGTGAATGTCCGTAATCTTACTGATTTTTGTGTGGGGTAAGGGCGTATCAATACGCACGCTTAAGCCCGGATTGTTGTTGGCCAGATGGAGTTGGCCGCCATGAAGATGCACAATGGCCTGCACAACAGAAAGCCCAAGGCCAGAGCCAGAAATATGGCGCGTCTGTTCTGCCCGAAAGAAACGTTTTGTGGCATTAGCCATGTCTTCTGCCATCATGCCTATGCCATGGTCAGCTATGGTGAGTTCTATAGTGCCATCATTTTCTGAATGAGGCTGAGGCGGCATAAATCGAGCAAAGCAGGTAATGGTGCCTCCTGACGGAGAAAATTTAATGGCGTTGTCCAGCACATTGGCAATAGCCTGCTGGAACATGGCGCGATCACCATGAAATGGAAGTGTTGCGGGAAGGGTGGTCTCAATCGTTATTCCGCGATCTTCCGCAACCGCAGTGTAAAGCTCCAGAATATCCTGTAGGGCAGGCACCAGATCAAACCGAGTAAAGGCAGAGCGGCGACCACCGGCTTCTATCTGCGCAATACGCAACAGTGCGTCACAAATGCTGGTAACATGGTCAAGCTGCTCTACAGCGTGATTAATGGCTGTGCGTAGCTCAGCCTCGGTATGTGCATATAGGGCTGCATCTTCCAGTTGAGAGCGTGCGCGTGCAATTGGGGCCCGCAGATCATGCGCAATGGCGTTGGAAGTCTGTCTCACAGTATCCATTTGCTGGCTGGCGCCATCCAGCATGGCATTTATGGCGATGGCAACATCATCCCTTTCATCTCCGTTTCCGATGAGCGGGATGTGTTGGGAGAAATCACCGTGTGTAATGGCAGCCGTGCTTTTGTGAATGAGATGGATAATGCGTTGGAACATTTCACGGATCATCCAGCCAAAACTGTAAAGATTAGGTTTAAGCTGAGGCACACCGCTTTAAACCTCACGAAAGGTTTTTTATCCAGACCTCTGGCGGCAATTGCGTCTATTCCTGCAGCATATATCCTGCATTACGGATGGTATGCACCAGTGGATGATGGAAAGGTCTGTCTATTTTCTGGCGCAGGCGGGAAATATGCACGTCAATGACGTTTGTCTGGGGGTCAAAATGATAATCCCATACACCTTCCAGCAGCATGGTGCGGGTAACAACCTGACCGGCGTGGCGCATCAAAAATTCCAACAGGCGGAATTCACGCGGTTGCAACTCAATCTTCTGGCCAGCGCGTTTCACATTGCGCGATAGCAGATCTATTTCCAGATCCCCAATTGTAAGGCGCGTCTGGGGCTGGGCTTCGTTTCTGTTGCGCCGGACCAGTGCTTCCAAACGTGCCTGAAGTTCGGAAAATGAGAAGGGCTTTGTAACGTAATCATCCCCACCTGCTTTCAGTCCGGCCACTTTTTCATCCACATCGGCCAAGGCGGAAAGCAGCAACACGGGGGTTGTATTGTTTTGATTTCGCAATGTTTTCAGGATATGAAGGCCCTCTACACCGCCCGGCAGCATGCGATCTAGAATGATGACGTCAAACTTTTCGCTGGTAGCAAGGGAGAGGCCATTTTTGCCGTCTTCAGCCTGTTCAACCAAATGCCCAGCTTCTGCAAGGCCTTTGGCAACAAAATTGCGAACTGTTTGATCGTCTTCAACAAGAAGAACGCGCATGATCCAGACCTTACATTATCCAGAGCGTATTACCAAAACCTTACGATAATTATACAATCATGTCACTGCCCGCGTTCAAATCTGGTCTTTTTCATCCAGCTTGGGGGTCAGGCCGTCTAGTGTTGCCATCAACACCGCCGTAAGTGGTGAGGCAAAAATCAGACCCGGAAAGCCCAGGATGGCGCCAAAGAGTGTCTGTGACAAAACTGTAATGGCAGGGGGCATTTGCACGGCGTGGCGCTGAATAACTGGGGCCAGCACATTACCTTCTAAAAACTGGATCACGCTATAAAGCACAGCCACCATAATGGTTTCCCGCGTGCCCAGAGAAAGGGCTAGCAGCAACGCAGGAACGGCCCCCATAATGGCGCCAATATACGGGATAAAGTTACACAGCCCGGCAAGCACACCCAGCGCCAGCGCCAAAGGCACGCCAATAAACCAGAGGCCAAGGCCAGAAAGCGTACCAACCACCAGCATGTCTAATGATTGCCCGGCAACCCATGCCCAGAGTGTCTGCCCAGCCCGAAGTAGGAGATCACGCACTTTGGGACGTTTGGAAACAGGTACCAGCCGCAAAAAGCCATTGGCGTAAATTGCGGGAGACATTGCAAAATACAGCCCGGCAATCAGCACAACCAGCAATGTGCCAATAGCCCCAAAAGCAGACCCCAGAATGCCCGTCATGGACCCGGCAATGCGGGAACCAAGAGAAGCAAGGCTGCTGGTATCTCCCCCTCCAGCCTGATGACCGCCCAAAGATGCCGGGAGATAATTCAGGATCATCTGGCCCGTAGGGGTGCTTTGTAGGGTGCTGCGTAGTGCGGTTTCCTGCTGGCGCAAGGCATCTTGCAGGCGTAGGGCTTCGCTTATCATCGCCGGCCCGCTGTTCCAGACCAAAAACACAGCACTGCCAATTAACCCGCAGATAACGGCACTGAGCGCCCACCCATATGGCAGCCGAAGGTGGCGCACCAGAATTTTAGACAGCCCATGCAGCACCACAGCACACAGTACTGATGCAAACACCACCATCAGCACATCGCCCATCAACCAAACCACCAGCGCAATAACAGCGCCGCTGAAGGTCATGCGCAGGATTCTGGAAATGGATTGCAGCCAATCCGCAGAATGCGGCTTGCCTTCATACGGCCCGCCAGCAAGAGAATTGGCAGGAGAAGGGGTATCTGAAGGCATGCGCAAATGTCTTTCGGAATGCAATTTGAGGCCGGATTGTTGGGAAGGGTAAGCGAAGAGGCAGTGCTACTGCGTTTAAGATGTATTCTTATCCATGTGCCTTACGATCTGAGAAGAAAATTCTGAAAAGTCAGACACAAAAAACTGGCGCATTGGCAAAAATGCCTCACGCCAGTTTGGGGGTCAGGCTTCGTTGGTGGCTTCTTCCATTTCAGCTTCGGCTGCCAGCCAGCGTTCTTCCACTTCTTCCTGTTCTTTTTTAAGGGCAGCAAGGCGTGTGTTCAGGCGCGTGAGATCCTGCGTTTTCCCTTCGCTATATAGAGCGGGGTCCGCCAGACTGGCTTCAATTTTCTGCTGCTCCTGCGCCAGTTTGGCAAGGCGTGCTTCGGCGTCTTTTATAACCTTGCGCAAAGGGGCCAAGGCTTTGCGGGCTTCTGCGCGCTCACGCCTGTCATCCTTGCGGCTTGGCTGGGCCGCAGTGTCCTGTTTGGGGCGGTTTGCTGCGCGGTTGTGTTCAATCAACCACGCGCGATATTCCGCCATATCGCCTTCAAACGGGGTGATCTTGCCATCGCCTACCAGCCACAGGCGGTCTGCCACCAGTTCCACCAGATGAGGATCATGGCTTATCAGAACCACAGCGCCTTCGTAATCTGCCAGCGCACGAATAAGCGCATCGCGGGCATCCAGATCCAGATGGTTGGTGGGCTCGTCCAATAGCAGAAGTTGTGGGGCATCACGCGTTGCCAATGCCAGCAGCAGGCGTGCTTTTTCACCGCCTGAAAGGTCTTTCACCGCTGTTTCAGCGCGTTCTGCATCCAGCCCAAAACGTGCAAGCTGGGCACGCACTACCGGAGGCGTGGCTTTGGGCAGGGCACGCGCCATGTGGTCGATAGGTGTTTCGTTCAGGTGCAGTTCTTCGGCCTGATGCTGGGCAAAATACCCAATTTTGAGCCGGGGGTTCCGCTCCACCGTGCCAGATAGTGGTTCCAGCCTGCCAGCAAGAAGCTTGGCAAAGGTGGATTTACCATTCCCATTAGCGCCAAGCAGAGCAATGCGATCATCCATATCCAACCGGAGGGAAAGATTGCTGAGCACAGGCTTGCCATCATACCCCACGCTGGCACGGCTCATGCTCAAAATGGGAGGGGGAAGCTGCTCGGGTTCGGGGAAGGAGAAGTGCGCGGGCGTTTCTTCCACCACGGATTCGATAACGGGCAGTTTTTCCAAAGCCTTCAGGCGGGCCTGTGCCTGCTTGGCTTTGGTGGCCTTGGCTCGGAATCTATCCACAAAGGACTGCATATGCGCCCGCTGGGCTGCAATTTTTTCAACCTGCCGGGCCTGCTGTAAGGCTTGCTCTGTGCGAATGCGCACAAAATTTTCGTATCCACCCGGTGTCAGGCTGAGCTTGCCATGGTCCAGATGTGCAATGGCATCCACGCAGGAATCCAGCAGCCCCCTATCATGGCTGACAATCAGCGCAGCTCCAGCGAATCGGCGTAGCCAATCTTCCAGCCAAAGGGTGGCTTCCAAGTCCAAATGGTTGGTGGGTTCATCCAGCAGCAGCAAATCTGGCTCAAGAAACAGGGCCGTTGCGAGGGAAACACGCATACGCCAGCCGCCGGAAAAATCTGAAACAGGGCGAGCTTGTGCGGCTGCATTAAACCCTAACCCAGCGAGAACAGAGGCCGCGCGTGCTGGTGCGCTATCTGCACGTATGGCGCGCAGGCGCTCATGTATTTCCGTAATACGTACGGGGTCTGTCGCTGTTTCGGCCTCTGCCAGAAGGGCGCTGCGTTCGGTATCACCGGCCAGCACTGTATCCAGAAGCGATGCGCCATCTGCTGGGGCTTCCTGCTTTACGCGTGCCATACGGGCGCGGGCGGACAGGCGAATTTCACCGCCATCTGGTGCAATATCGCCCGCAATTGCTGCCAATAGGGTGGATTTTCCGGCCCCATTGCGCCCGATAAGGCCCACCTTGCGCCCGGGCTCTATAGACAGGTTAGCCTGGTCCAGAAGGGTGCGGCCTGCCATACGCAGGGTAAGATCGGATATGACAAGAAGGCTCAACGCAACTCTCGTTTCTTTATGAATCGTGCATTACATCCGGCATGGTACCTACCAGCCCGCGCCGATATGCTCTAGATGGTGCGCTACGGCTGCCACCCTTATGGTGCTGGTATGCCAGAAAACAGGAGAAACCCAATGGCTAAAGAACGTACGCTATCCATTATCAAGCCAGACGCAACCCGTCGCAACCTGACCGGCAAGATCAATGCCGTGTTTGAAGATGCAGGTCTGCGCATTGTTGCCCAGAAGCGCATTCAGCTCTCTCCGGCTCAGGCTGGTGCATTCTACGAAGTGCACAAAGAACGCCCGTTCTATAACGATCTGGTGTCCTTCATGATCTCCGGCCCGGTTGTGGTGCAGGTTCTGGAAGGTGACAACGCAGTTGCCAAGAACCGTGAAGTGATGGGTGCAACAGACCCCAAAAAGGCAGAACCCAACACCATCCGCGCTCAGTTTGCTGAAAGCATTGAAGCAAACTCCGTGCACGGTTCTGACAGCGCAGAAAACGCAGCGAACGAAATCCGCTTCTTCTTTGCGGAAACCGAAATCCTGCCCTGATCCGTTTTTTTTCGGATTTACTCTGGCTGGTACATTTGCTGCCAGCCAGAGCTATATAAATTATGTTGCTGTGGCCTTTTATTGGGCGCAGTATGCAAGAGGTAAGCACCTTTTGCATGGGAGGTGTGGCTGCAAAGATGGGGTCACGCCTAACATTTGCTCTATAAGCATTCCTCTAATATGTAAGCATCCAAAGAATTTTCCGGCTGCGTGTTGAGGAAACCTCCGCGCGCTGTTGGCTTGGCGAGCGAAAAGGAATGACATGAAAGTTCTGGCGGTTCACCCCAGCGCCCTGATGTACACGCGGGTCTTTCTCCGTCTGGAGCCTCTTGGTATGGAGCTGGTTGCTGGCGCAGCTCGTAGTGCCGGCCACGATGTGCAGATTATAGATCTTCAGGCTGAAACGCATGAAGATTATTGGAAAATGCTGGATGAGTTTCAGCCCGATGTGGTGTGCTACTCCGGCAACTATCTGGCAAACGTGCCAGAAATTCTGGATCTGTGCCGCGAAACCCGCTACCGCAACCCCAATATCTTCCAGTTTGTAGGTGGGCATTCCGTATCCTTTATTGCAAAGGATGTGCTGGAACTTTCTGAAGGTACCATCAACTGCATTCTTAAAGGTGAAGGCGACGCCACGGTCGGGCTGCTGCTGGATGCCGTGCAGAATGGTAAAGACATTCTGGAAGTGCCCGGCGTTATTACCAAGGATGGTGAAGGCCCGCCGCCTATTTTTGTAGAATCTCTGGATGAGGTGCGCCCGGCGCGTGATCTTCTGCGCCACCGCAACAAATACTTTATTGGCACGCTGGACCCGGCAGCCTCTATCGAATTTGCGCGAGGCTGCCCGTGGGATTGTACATTCTGTTCTGCCTGGACATTCTATGGCCGTTCCTACCGCACAGCCAGCCCGCAGGTGATTGCGGATGAGCTGGAGGAAATTAAGGAACCCGGCATCTTTATCGTGGATGACGTGGCCTTCGTGCATGAAGAGCACGGCATGGCCATTGCCAACGAAATCAAGAAGCGCGGCATTAAAAAGGAATACTACCTTGAAACGCGTGCAGACGTGCTGCTGCGCAACAAGGAAGTGTTTAAAGTCTGGAGTGAAATCGGGCTTTCCTACATCTTCATCGGCATGGAAGCTGTCGATGAAGAAGGCCTGAAGCAGTTCCGTAAGCGCGTTTCTCTGGATAAAAACTTTGAAGCGCTGGAATACGCACGTTCTCTGGGGCTGATTGTTGCCATTAACATCATTGCTGATCCTTCATGGGATCGGAAGCGCTTTGAAACAGTGCGCCAGTGGTGCTTGGAAATTCCCGATATCGTGAATATTTCTGTCACCACGCCGTATCCGGGCACAGAAATCTGGCACAAGGAAGCCCGCCGTCTGACAACGCGGGATTATCGTTTGTTCGATATTCAGCACGCAGTGCTGCCGACCACGTTGCCGCTGCCAGAGTTTTACGAAGAGCTGGTGAAAACCCAGCAGGTGCTCAACACCAAGCACATGGGTTGGGAAGCGCTGAAAGACACCGCAGGTATTGCGGCGCGTCTGCTACGCAATGGCCAGACCAACTTTGTAAAGATGCTCTGGAAGTTCAATTCGGTCTTCAACCCCAAACTTCAGCTGGCGGATCATCAGCGTCCTGCACGGTATCTGATGCCTGTACAGCCTGATGCCGTGACCAAGCTGAACAAGAAAGACCTGTATGTGCATGGTCCCGGTGGGCGTAAAACACGTGCGCTGGATGATGCGACTGAAAAATTTGTAGATACAACCCGTATGGGTGAATGCGCAGAAGCTGACGCCGAAGCGTAAAAAATAAACTAAGGTTTCCGTCTATGTTGGCAAGGCTGGTGGCGGAAACCTTAGTGTTTCTGTGGTGTAGGTTTCAATCACTACACAAAAGGCTTGCCCTGCTTGCGTGCGCAACACCGCCATATGGCGGAAGAGATAGGGTGGTAGGCCAATAGGCTGGTCAGAGCCAGCAGGTATCCCATTCTGCTCCCAGTGTTCAGAAAGAGGGAACCACAAGCTTTCCCGTTTGATGAGTTGGCGAGAAAAGTTAAGTGCAGCCACAACAAGCCCAAAGGGTTTATCTGTTGTGTTGAGCTGTGTAGCCATTTCCGGGGATAATCTTGCCGGGATGTACCAGTTTTCGGCTTCTGAAAAAATCTTCCCATGTGCGGTAAGCTGCACCTTCCGGTAATGCACATCCTCTGTTTGCGCATCAGAAGCGCCTAAGAGCGTTTGCAACAGGAATGGCGGGCAGGGCGCAGAGCTTTCCGTTTGGCGGTGGGCGTGCAGGTTGCTGTCTGGTGCCAGATTGTAAGTATTTATCCACTGTTCCAGCACACGTGTGGCGCTGGGGTTGGCAAGCAGCCTGTTTTCCAGTTTTTCTATAAGTGTTGCCAGCATCAGGCGGTGGAGCGGCGTATCCCGCCACTGAGCTGAAGTGTTGTGCATCTTGCTGGGGCCAGAAGGCATGGAAAGGCTGCTCATGCACGCAACATAGCATGAGAATGCAGGATGGCAGACTGCCTATCTGCTTATTCCGTCTGGGCCAGAGCTGCGCTATAAGGCGCGCAACGTATGATGCGGCGTAAATATGTTATTTAAGGAAGGTACAGATAAATGACCCAAACCACAGCAAGTTTTATGGTGGATGGTATGTCCTGCGATGGCTGTGTGTCTGCTATTAAGCGCGCCCTTGCTGCTATTGATGGTGTGGAAGCTACAGATGTTAATCTGGCAACGCGTGAAGTGAAAGTAACGTATGATCCAACACGGGCTGGCGTTTCTTCCCTGCAGAATGCAATCCGTGGTGCTGGTTACGAAGTAAGCTAAAAGCAGCATTTTTCATTTAAGCCAGTTCTGCCATGCGGCTGGCAGACAGGGGGCGTGATGTTCCCTGTCTAGCTGAGGTGGGTAGAAACTGGCAGTATGCATGTTTCCGAATGACACATCAGCGCGGCCAGCAGCCGCTGCAAGATATGCTGAAGCAAGGTGGCTGATCCGTTATGCAGATGAAAAATACATTACGCCTTGGGTTTGTGGCGGTAGGCCTAGCCCTGCTGGGTGGCTGCTCTTCCGAGGTTGGGCGTCTGCCATTGGTTGATACGGATATTACCTGCCTGCGCAAGCAAATGGCCGGGCCGATGTATCTGAGCTTTCCACTTGCTGCCAATACATGCCAGCGGATGACCAATCATGGCTTTATGTTTGGTGAGAAAAACGCAAAGCCGATTCCGCTGAACCTGAAAGATGCTCCGGATCTTCAGAAACTGGCAGATGAATACGGTTATAGCTATACGCGCTGAAAAGCCGATGCCTGATCAGTTTTCCAGTTCAGTGTCCCAATACAGATAATCACGCCAGCTCTCATGCAGATAGTTAGGCGGGAAGGTGCGCCCGTTTTCCTGCAACTGCCAGGATGAGGGGCGTTCTGGCCGATGCCGCGGCAACATGCCAATAACATGCGGAAGGTGAGAGCCTTTGCGCAGATTGCAGCATCCGCACGCAGTTACAATATTTTCCCAGCTTGTTTTGCCACCTTTGCAACGCGGGATAACGTGATCAAACGTGAGTTCCTGCGTGGGGTGGCGTTCACCACAATACTGGCAGGAAAAGTTATCGCGCAGGAAAACATTAAAACGGGTAAAAGCAGGTTTGCGGGCTGCGGGAATATAGTCTTTTAAGGCAATAACACTGGGCAGGCGGATGGTATGGTGCGGAGAGTGCACTTCTGTTTCGTATTCACTCAGTACAGAAACCCGATCCAGCCATACAGCCTTGATAGCATCCTGCCATGCCCATAGGGAAAGAGGGTAGTAGGAGAGCGGTCGGAAATCTGCATTCAAAACCAATGCAGGAAAATTGAGGGTACTACCGTCAGGCAAGACTTGTCTCCTCGCTTTATCGTCGAGGGCGCATCTTTGTGCGATCGTAAAACTCGGAACCGATTGCCTGCAAAAGGTGCGTCGTCGAGGTAATTACTGCATGCAGTATTGCAGAGGTTCTGGAGTGAGGCAACAAAACGGCTGTCTGTTTGATGCGTCTTTTTAGAGTTTAGTAATAGTTTCACGAAAAACATGAACAATTTATTACATAATAGTCAAATAAACCCTGCGGGGTGGGTCACACGCTTTGCACCTAGCCCCACGGGCTTTCTGCATCTGGGGCATGTGGCCTCGGCTTTGTATGGGTGGCAAAAGACGCAGCCAGATGGAGAATGGTTTGTGCGGCTTGAGGATATTGATATCCAACGCTGCAAACCGGAATTTATTCCCGCCATTCTGGAAGATCTGGAATGGTTGGGGTTGCATTCTGCGCGGCCCGTTTTAAGGCAATCAGCCAATATGCCAGCGTATCAGGCTACGTTGGCAACATTGAATGCAATGGGGGTGCTTTACCCCTGTTTTTGCACGCGGTCTGATATCATGCGTGAAAGTGCTGCCATATTTTCAGCACCACATACGGCTCCAGATGGCAGTTTGTGTTACCCCGGAACGTGCCGTCACCTTTCAGATCAGGAACGGCAGGATCGTATCAGCCAAGGGGAACCCCACGTGCTGCGGCTGGATATGAGTAAAGCCTTGCAATGGGTGCATCAGCACACACATGGCGTACCGTTAACGTATCAGGATCAAGAGCACGGAACAGTTGTGTGTCATCCTGAATTGTTTGGCGATGTGGTTCTCGCGCGCAAGGATATTCCCGCATCCTACCATCTTTGCGTTACGCATGATGATGCCGCCCAAGGTGTTACGCTGGTAACGCGTGGGGAAGATTTGCGGCCCGCAACAGACCTGCACCGAGTATTGCAAACACTTATGGGGTGGAGCGTGCCAGAATACAGTTTTCACCCATTATTGTGCAATGCAGAAGGGCGCAGGTTGGCCAAGCGGGATGGCGCATTGGCTGTGCGCACTATGCGTGAAGCAGGCCTTTCGGCGGAAGATGTGCGTTGCAAAGCGGGTTTCCCTCATATTTTTGAGAGATAAACCCTGAATTGCGTACAAAAAACGCGGCGTATGAGAAATCTCCGGTTCCGCCAGAGGCCGAACGGGATTACTGTGCCGCCCCAGAACCAAATGTCTGTTTCTGGGGCATGGGTGATGTCCTGGTTATTGGCATGAAAAACATAGTGTCGGAAAGTAAGAGAACCATGAGCATTGTTGCTGACCGCATGAACAGGATCAGCCCGAGCCAGACGATTGTCATTTCGACACGGGCCCGTGCACTCAAAGCCGAAGGCCGGAACATCATCAGCCTTTCTGCCGGTGAACCAGATTTTCGCACGCCCGAAAACATCTCGCGCGCAGCGGCCAAGGCAATTGAAAATGGCCAGACCCGCTATACCGATGTTGCTGGCACGCCAGAACTGCGCAAGGCTGTGGCAGAGCGCTTTAAACTTGATAGTGGTCTGGATTACACGCCAGAGGAAGTTATTGTTTCCACTGGTGGCAAGCAGATTATCTACAATGCCATGATGTCCACCCTGAACCCGGGTGATGAGGCAATTATTCCAGCGCCTTGCTGGGTTTCTTACCCCGATATTGTCACGCTGGCAGAAGGCACACCCGTTATTGTGCCTTGCAAACGTGAAAACGGTTTTCGGATTACGGCAGAACAGCTGGAAGCCGCTATTACACCGCGCACAAAATGGTTTTTCCTGAACTCACCCTGTAACCCAACAGGTGTTGCCTATTCAGCCGAAGATCTGCGCCCGCTGTGTGATGTTCTGCTGCGCCACCCGCATGTGTGGATTTTTACAGACGATATCTACGCCAAGCTGGTTTACGATGGTTTCCGCCCTGCCACGTTTGTGGAAGTGGAACCGCTGCTACGTAGCCGCACCGTTACCATGAATGGTGTTTCCAAAGCATATGCCATGACGGGCTGGCGTATTGGTTTTTCCGGCGCTCCGGTGGAACTGACAAAAGCCATGAACAAACTGCAGGG
This sequence comes from Acetobacter pasteurianus subsp. pasteurianus LMG 1262 = NBRC 106471, assembly GCF_000285275.1. Classification (GTDB taxonomy): domain Bacteria; phylum Pseudomonadota; class Alphaproteobacteria; order Acetobacterales; family Acetobacteraceae; genus Acetobacter; species Acetobacter pasteurianus. The sequence goes on along the minus strand of NZ_CADO01000016.1, from coordinate 86,434 downwards.
GCAGTCCACCTCCAACACCTGCTCCATTGCGCAGGCTGCGGCTGTGGAAGCACTCACCGGCCCACAGGATTTCATTCAGGAAATGGTTGCCACCTATCAGGGGCGGCGCGACATGGTTGTTTCCATGCTGAATGAAGCCGAAGGGATGGAATGCGATATGCCGCAGGGTGCGTTCTATGTGTTCCCGTCAGTGGAAAAGTGTTTGGGCAAAACATCTCCGGGTGGCAAAAAGCTGGAAACGGATGAAGATTTCGTAACAGCCCTGCTGGAAGAAGAAGGTGTTGCTGCGGTTCATGGTTCGGCCTTCATGTTCCCCGGCCATATCCGCATTTCCTATGCAACGGATACAGATAGCCTGCGTGAAGCCTGCACGCGCATTCAGCGCTTTTGCAAAGGGCTGCTATAAAATATGGCGCGGTCTTTTGCGAATAGATTAAAAGGTTTGCCTGCACCTGCCACTATTGAAATGGCACGCCGTGCACGCGCACTTAAGGCGGAGGGCAAGCCTGTTATCTCCCTTGCTTTGGGTGAACCGGATTTTGCCACGCCGCCTGCCGTGGTGGAGGCTGCCCATCAGGCAGCCTTGGCCGGGCAGACCAAATACCCGCCCGTAGATGGCACGCCTGCACTTAAGGCGGCCATTGCCCGCAAGTTCACGCGTGAAAACGGGCTGGATTACAAGCCGGAGGAGATTATGGTCTCCAACGGTGGCAAGCAGGTTATTTTTAACGCGTTCATGGCCACGCTGAATGCGGGGGATGAAGTGGTGGTGCCCACACCTTATTGGGTGAGCTATCCGCTTATTGCCCGTATGTTTGGTGCCACACCTGTTTATGTTTCCTGTCGGGAAGAAGACGGTTTTCGCCTGAAGGCAGATGAACTGGCAAAAGTGCTTACTCCCCGCACGCGTTGGGTGGTGTTGAACTTTCCCAATAACCCAACAGGTGGTGTGTGCTCTGCGGACGATCTGCGCGCTATTGCGGAAGTGCTACGACAGTATCCAGATATCTGGATACTTTCAGATGAGATTTACGAACATCTGGTGTTTGATGGTGCAAAATCAGCATCCATTGCAGCGGTTGCGCCTGATCTGAAAGATCGCACCATTACCCTCAATGGTGTTTCCAAAGCGTATGCCATGACAGGCTGGCGCGTAGGCTTTGCGGGTGGCCCGGCAGATCTTATTGCCACCATGCGGGGCGTTCAGGGCAATGCCACGTCTGGCGTGTGTTCCATAGCACAGGCTGCTGCGGCTGCTGCGCTGGATGGTCCGGCAAATCTGGTGCAGGAAATGGTGGCCACATATGGCCGCCGCCGCCGGATGGTGGTGGAAGCCTTACGCGCTATTCCGGGCTTTACCTGCGCAATGCCAGATGGTGCGTTTTACGCGTATCCGGGTGTTGCCGGGTGTCTTGGCCGCACAACAGCGGCTGGAAAGCGGCTGGAAACAGACCATGACTTTGCATTGGCTTTGCTGGAAGAGGCTTTTGTAGCCACTGTGCCGGGAAGCGCCTTTGGGCATTCACCTTATTTGCGCCTGTCCTGCGCAACGGCAGATGAAACATTGCAAGAGGCCTGCCAGCGTATTGCTCAGTTTGTAGAAAGCTTGCAGTAAGGCTTTCTAGTTAAAGCGCAGACGTATTAGAAATGCGCCTGCGCTTTTTTATTCTTTCAAAACATTCCGTGCATAACGGCGCGCAAGTGCTGCGCTGTCTTCCGTTTCAGGCATGAGGCCAACCAGTTGCAGCTCATCGCAATACTGTGCCAGTTGCTCACGCAATGATTTGCCAATAACGGGCCGGATAGCAGGTTCGCTGTGCAGCATTGCGCGTATGCTGGCTGCAGAAAGATCCGAAATATCTGGCGCAATCAGGGTTGCAGCATCATCGCGGTGGGTGTCTGTCCAGCGTGCTGCATCACGCAGGGCCAGCACAAGGGCAATGGCGGCATCCGGGTCATCTTGTAGTACAGAGCTGGAGGCACCAAGCACCATGCTTGTGCGCTCGGCATAATGGCCAGTGTTGCTGCCTGCCAGCTCGATAAACAGATCAGGGAATGATTGGAGCAGCCACCAGGCCTGATAATCATGCGCGACAACAGCATCAATTCTTTGGCTGCGCACGGCATCATCAATTTGTGGGAGGGGGAGATCCAGCCAATTAATGCGGTTCATGGCATCCAGCCCTTTGCGGCGCATCATAATGGCAAAAAACAGCTTATCAGCTGCGTTCTGGTCCATAACAGCTACCGTGCGGCCCATAAGCTGATCTAGCCGTGTAATACGGCTGCTACGGCGTACCAACAGGCGGAAATTGCCTGGCTGCACCCCAATAAGCAATTGCGCATTTAGCCCAGAGTAAAGGTGCCTCAGCCACGTAAGGGCAGGGGCCACGGCGTAAGGAATGTCACCTCTGGCCAGTGCATTAATGGTGTCTTCGCCATTTATGGTGGCAAAGGGCAAATCTACATCCAAGCTATAATGCGCAAAAAAATCTTTTTGCGCCGCAACGGCCAATACAGGAGCCGAGCCAGAATTTGGCCAGCCTATTTTGATCTGCCGATAGGTACCATCCGGCTGCTTGTGCGGATGGTGTCTGCCGCGTGTAGTCAGAAAGGTTCCTCCACCAATGGCGGCAATACCGCCCATACCGGCTAGCAGGAGGTTACGACGTGTTTGGGAAGGACCTTGGGCGCTCATTTTTGTAGGTTTACTATGCCTTGCTCTGTCTGTCGCTTTATGAGTGATGGAGGAAATATGAAAAAAAATAAAAAAGGGGGTTTACGGCGCGATTTAGGTTAGCTATATGCTCCCTCGCTGGTCCCGAATAGCTCAGTTGGTAGAGCAAGCGACTGTTAATCGCTGGGTCGTAGGTTCGAGTCCTACTTCGGGAGCCAGCCTTATTTCCCCTTAAAATTTGTAAAATGTAAAAATGCTTTAAAGCATTTGTTTTGGCACATGCGCTTTGTAGCGAGCAGCTAGCAAAGCAGCTGCCCGCCAAAATGCAGTTATGGCTGCGGCAACGCGGCAATGCCGGTTAATTCCACCTTCCATGTGGGGTCAGCCAGTTTTGCTTCTACCGTTGCGCGAGCAGGTTTGTTGTTTGTATCCAGCCACGCATCCCACGCACGGTTCATGCCTGCCATATCATTCATGTCAGCCAAAAAGATCTGAACGGAAATAAGGCGGCTTTTGTCTGTGCCAGCTTCGGCCAATAAGGCATCTACCTGACGTAGAATATCCGCCATCTGACCTTCTGCATCCAACGAGGAATCATCGGCAATCTGGCCAGCCAGATAAACAAGGCCATTATGAATAACGGCGCCTGTTAAGCGTTCTTCGGGGGCAAGGCGTTTGATGCTCATAGTTTTGGGTTCTTTGCTGTTAAGGATAACGCTTTCTGGAAAGCAAAAGTTAGGCAAACGGCATATTATCAATAAGCCGGATGTCTCCTAAGCTGGCAGCCACAAACAAACGTGTATCTTTGCCGGCAATAGGTGCGGGTGCCAGGTTTTCCGCATGGCGGAGTTCCAGATAATGAACGTGAAAGCCCGCTTGCTGCAATGCTTCACGGCATGTGGCCAAGCTGCTTTCTACGCTTGTGCCGTTCTTCATGGCTCCAAGGCATGCTTTCAGGGCTTGGGGCAGAAGTGCGGCTTGTTGGCGTTGTTCAGGCGTAAGTCTGCGGTTGCGGGATGAAAGAGCAAGCCCGTCTGCTTCCCGCAAGGTAGGTACTGGCAAAATATCTACTGGTAAATCCAGATCCTGCACCATGCGTTTGATAAGGCAGAGTTGCTGGTAATCTTTTTCACCAAAAGCCGCGATATTGGCGCGCGTTTGTAAAAACAGCTTTGTTACGACTGTAGCAACACCATCAAAATGGCCGGGTCTGTCTCCCCCGCACAACATATTATCCAGCCCGGAAACACTTATGCGGGTTGCAAAGCTGGGTGGGTACATCTGGCTTTCATCGGGAGCGTAAAGCACGTCCACTTTGCCAGTATTGCGCAACAAGGCTGCATCATCTTCCAGCCCGCGTGGGTAATGCTGGAAATCACTGCTGTTGTTGAACTGGATGGGGTTTACAAAAATGGACACAATCCGACGAGAGGCTTTGCCGTCCAGCGCATTTATCAGTGAGAGATGGCCTGCATGAAGTGCGCCCATAGTGGGTACAAAGCCAACGGTCTGGCCTTCTTTCTGCCAACCGGAGCTTAATGCTGCCAGTTCTGCCTTGGTTTTTATAATCTGCATGGTGAAGTCCTGAACGCCAGTAATTTTGTAAGCCGGAACAGAGTGCCAAGCTTTGTTGGGCTGCAATGTATCGTTGAATCTGCCTTACTTCCAGAAGCGACGAAAAGCACCTCCGTCAAAGAGGGGGAAATAAGAGGCAGAGTGCTTTTGCGAAGAGTGAAAAGGCCCAAGTTTGTGCTATAAAGGCGCATGTCTTACGCTGATTTTATCCACCTTCGTGTTCACTCTGCCTATTCGCTTAGCCAGGGGGCCATTCGTGTGCCCGATATTGTGGGGCTGGCGAAGGAAATGCATATGCCTGCTGTGGGTATTGCAGATTCAGGCAATCTGTTCGGAGCGTTGGAATTTTCTCAGTATTGTACAAAAAGCGGTATTCAGCCCATTATTGGCAGCCAGATTGGCTTGCCTGCGCGTAATGACAAACCCGGTGCCCCGGCCGAACCTGTCGTGCTTCTGGCGCAGAATGAAGCAGGGTTGGCCAATCTTCAGTTTCTTTCTTCCGCCGGGTTTCAGAACTCAGATCCGGCAGATCCTTTTGTCTCCCTAGACCTGCTGTGTGAAAAAGCAGAGGGGTTGCTGCTGCTGACCGGTGGCTCACGTGGCCCACTTTTCCAGATGCTGGCCGAAGGGCAAACGGAAGATGCCGAAAAATGGCTGGCCCGTGTGCATGAGGCATTTGGTGACAGGCTGATTGTAGAACTGCACCGTCATGGTCTGGCTATTGAAAAAGCCGTGGAACCGGGCGTGCTGACATTGGCTGACCGGTTTGGTTTGCCTTTGGTGGCCACCAATGAATGCTTTTTTCCTACGCCAGAAATGTACGAAGCGCAGGATGCCCTGTTGTGCATTGCCCAAGGGCGCACCATGGCAGAAAAAGATCGCTTCCGCGTTACGCCGGAACATTGGTTCAAGCCGCCGGAAATGATGCGCGCACTTTTTGCGGATCTGCCAGATGCGTGTGACAACACGCTGGAAATTGCGCGCCGCTGTGCCATTAAGGTGGAAACCCGCAAACCACTTCTGCCTGTCTGCCCCAAGGTAAGAGAAGGCGCGACAGAAGATGAAACCCTGCGCGCCATGGCGTGGGAAGGGCTGGAACGCCGCATGTCCGGTATGAAGCTGGATACGGAAACTATAGAAAAATACAAGGAACGTTTGCGTTTCGAGCTGGATATCATCTCCAAGATGGGGTTCCCCGGTTACTTCATGATCGTGGCGGACTTTATCCAGTGGGCCAAGGCGCATGGTATTCCGGTTGGGCCGGGCCGTGGTTCTGGTGCGGGGTCCTTGGCCGCATGGGCGCTTACCATTACAGATATTGACCCCATTCCGTTCAATCTGCTGTTCGAACGTTTTCTAAACCCAGAACGCGTTTCCATGCCTGACTTTGATATCGATTTCTGTCAGGACCGGCGAGACGAAGTGATTGCCTATGTGCGGCGTGAATATGGGGCAGATCGCGTTGCGCAGATTATTACCTTCGGTAAGCTGCAAGCACGCGCTGCTGTGCGCGATGTTGGGCGTGTGCTGGGGTTGCCATACGGGATGGTTAACCGCGTGGCAGAGCTTATTCCCAATAACCCAGCCAAGCCGGTTACCCTGAAGGAAGCTATTGCAGGCGAGCCCAAGCTGCAGGAAATGCGTGATAATGATGAGGCCCTGCGCAGGTTGCTGGAAATTGCCCAGCAGCTGGAAGGGCTTTTCCGTCATGCCAGTACGCATGCGGCGGGTGTGGTTATTGGGGACAGACCGCTTGTACAGCTTGTGCCGCTGTACCGAGACCCCAAAAGTGACACGCTGGTTACCCAGTATAACATGAAGTTTGTTGAGCAGGCGGGCCTCGTCAAGTTCGACTTTCTTGGGTTAACAACACTTACCATCCTGAAACGCGGTGTCGATTTCATCCGCCGCATGGGCAAGGATGTAGACCTCAGCCACATTCCGCTGGATGATCCCAAAACGTATGAAATGCTGGGACGGGGTGATACCGCTGGCGTGTTTCAGTTTGAAGGCGCGGGTATGCGCGATGTTCTTAAACAGATGCGCCCAACCCGAATAGAAGATCTGATTGCAGCTGTGGCGCTGTATCGCCCCGGCCCAATGGCCAACATTCCCGATTACTGCCGTAGAAAACACGGTGAGGCATGGGAACCCCCGCACGAGGAAATTCGCGATATTCTTGAAGAGACCTATGGCATCATGGTCTATCAGGAACAGGTTATGCAGATTGCCCAGAAAATGGCTGGTTACAGCCTAGGCGGCGCAGATTTGCTGCGCCGAGCCATGGGTAAAAAGATCCGTTCGGAAATGGATCATCAGCGCGAAATCTTTACAGAAGGCGCAATCAAACGCGGGATTGACCGTGATAAGGCCGTTGAGGTGTTTGACCTCATGGCCAAGTTTGCAGACTATGGTTTTAACAAATCCCATGCTGCTGCTTATGCTTTTGTGTCTTACCAAACGGCATGGATGAAAGCCAACCACCCGGTGGCCTTTCTGGCAGCCTGTATGTCTCTGGCACGGGAGCGCACGGAAAAACTTGCCGCTTTGCGGCAGGAAGCAGAGCGCATGCACATTGCGGTGCTACCGCCGAATATTAATAAATCAGAAGCTGATTTCTCGGTCGAGGAACAGCCTGATGGCACATATGCAATCCGTTATGCGCTGGCTGCCATTAAAAAGGTTGGCTATGGCGCAATGGAATCTCTGGTAGAAGCAAGGGGAGAAAAACCCTTTAAAAATTTGGCAGATTTTGCAATCCGTATTGACCCGAAGCACATCAACCGGATGCAGTTGGAAAATCTGGCAAAAGCCGGTGCGTTTGAATGTATTGATAAAAACCGGGCACGTGTTTTCAGGTCTGCAGATGTCATCTTGCGGCGTGCGCATAGCCAAGCGCAGGAGGCTGCTTCTGGCCAGATCGGGTTGTTTGGCGGACCGGGTGAAGTTGAGCCTTTGCGGCTGGTGGAAGGACATGATTGGCCAGAATTTGAACGTCTGGCGATGGAGGCCGAAGCTATTGGCTTCCATATGACAGCCCACCCGCTGGATGCGTATGGTTCTGTGCTGCGGCGTCTGGGTGTTACACGTACATCGCAGTTGCTGACAGCGGCAGAACTGGGTGGTGGCCGTGTTAAAATTGCTGGCTGTGTGGTGGATAAAAAGGAACGTCCCACACGCACAGGCAATAAAATGGCATGGGTACGCCTGTCTGATGCTTCTGGCGGCTGCGAAGTAACTGTTTTTTCGGAAGTGCTAACACGTGTGCGCGATATTTTGGTGGCGGGCACGGCTATACTCGTAACGGCTGATTTAAAGCTGGAAGGGGAAGCACTGCGTCTTACCGCTACAGATATTGTGGATTTGGAAGCAGCCGCAGCGCAAGGGCAAAGCGAAATGCGGGTATGGCTGGAAAAGCCAGATGCCTTGCCAGATTTGCAAGCTATTCTGGAGCCGCAAAAGGGTGGGGCAGGGCGGATTGTTCTGCTGCCGGGAGTTGCTGATAGTTGTGATGTAGAGGTGCGGTTGCGTGGGCGCTATAAGGTGACACCTGTATTGGGGCAAAGGCTGCGCACACTTTCTGGTGTTTCACGGGTGGAACAGGTCTGACATTGGTTCAGATACAGGAATTACAATGGAAAGACCCTGATGCTGTTTTGTCGGTATGGGGGCAGCAGCCGTGGTGTGCTTTTCTGGATAGCGGCGGCAAGATAGATAATCGGAGCCGATGGCAGATTTTTTGCCATAAGCCATGCCATACAGTGGTGGCGTGGCCTCATGAAATAGAGGTTGATGGCATAAGTAAACCGACATTTTCGGTTTATGATATTTTTGAAATCCTTCGTATTTTTTATAATGAATTAAAAGAAGACGCTGATAGAATGCGCTTACAAGACATTCCATTCTGGGGTGGTCTTGTAGGGTTTGCCAGTTATCAAATAGGAATGATGCTGGAAGGCGTTTTATCTCGGCATAAAGATCAGCATACGCCCTTGTTGGCTGCAGGCGTGTATGATCATGCTTTTATCTGGGATCGTTTTGAAAAACGTGTGTTTCTTGCAGGAGTTTCAAAATTCTTTGCGGATGATGTGAACATAGCGCAGTTGATAAGGGCTTGGAATATGCTTCCCGAGCATGTTCCATCATATAAAATACATACAACTATGCAGTTTGTGGCAGACCAAAGCCGTAAGGCTTATTGCCAGAATGTTGCACAAACGCGGGATTATATTGCCGCGGGAGATATTTTTCAGGCGAATATCACCTGTCGGCACACAGTAGAAGTGGATGCAAGTGTGCCGAGTGCTCAGGTCTACCGGGCATTGCGGCAGCAAATACCAGCGCCTTTTGGTGCGTATCTATCGTGTGGTCCAGATTTTGCATTGCTTTCATCTTCCCCAGAAAGGTTTTTGAGCGTGGATGCCAATGGTTGTGTCTCATCACGGCCTATCAAGGGCACGGCACCACGTGGGCAAACGCCAGAAGAAGATGCTTTTTGGCATAAAACACTTTTACACGATGAAAAAGAACGTGCCGAAAACCTGATGATAGTTGATCTTATGCGGCATGATATTGGGCGCATGGCGCAAATAGGCAGCGTGTGTGTGCCAGATCTGTTGGTGGTGGAGCAGTTTCCACATGTGCATCATCTGGTTTCAGAAGTTCGCGGAAAGTTGCTGCCAAACAAAGATGTTTTTGATCTTTTAAAAGTCACGTTGCCGCCGGGGTCTGTAACAGGAGCCCCTAAATATCGGGCGATGCAGATTATAGATGAGCTGGAAGCCTCTGCCAGAGGTGCGTATTGTGGCACCGTATTCCGTATTGGGGGCGATGGCGGTATGGATAGTTCCGTCATTATCCGCAGCCTGGAGCGATCCAAAAGTCACTTGAGTATTGGTGTTGGCGGTGGAGTAACCATTCTGTCTGATCCAGAAAAGGAATATGAAGAAATGCGCCTGAAGTTTGCGCCGTTTCAGAAGTTCTGGGGGTAGGTATGAGTGTGATCTGGTTAAACGGAAAAATCTACCCAGCAGAGCAAGCCTTTATCAGCCCGCAGGATCGGGGCGTGACATTGGGAGACGGGTTATTTGAAACTCTGCGTATAAAAAACGGCACAATTCTACATTTTTCTTTGCATTATCAGCGTCTTTGTGAGGGTGGTCGAGTTCTGGGTATGCCTGTTCCAGAACAAGAAGACACTTTGCGGGCTATCCGAGAATTTGTGATGTATGCGGGGTTGGAGAATGGCTCTGCCCGCTTGACTGTAACGCGCGGGGTAGCGCCGCGCGGTTTGCTGCCACCAGAGCATTGCAAGCCAACGGTTTTTATAACAGGGGCTACAGGTGTTTTTAGAGAGCAGTCTGTACGTGTATGTGTGAGCAAGTTGGTGCGGAGGGATGAGCTTTCACCGCTTTCTTATATTAAATCGCTCAGTTATTTGCCCGGTATTATGGCAAGGCAAGAGGCAGCCCAAATGGGCTGCGATGATGCTCTTTTGTTAAATATGCAAGGGCGCGTAGCGGAAAGTACGATTAGCAATATTGTCGTGCAAACAGAGGAAGGATTGATAACGCCTCCTGTTACAGAAGGTGTTTTGCCGGGTATTGCCCGCAGGCTGCTGTTAGATGCAGGAATAATGCAGGAACGGCCTATTTCCTATGAAGATATGATAGGTGCGCAGGGTGTGTATTTAACAAACAGTCTTTCTTTACGCACGGTTACGCATGTGGATGGAAAACGGATCTCATATCACCCAGAATCTTATGGAAAAGTAAGGGAAATTCTAGAGAAATAAAAATTTGCAACCCTTCCAAATTGCTCGCGTTGGAAAATGGGATATCTTATTTTATGACAAAGGAGTGTCCCATGCAGAAAATCTTAACTTCCATGCTGCTTGGTGCGTCTTTAAGTGTAATGCCAGCATTGGCCATGGCACAGGATAATAATAACGGCGCACCACCTACGGCCGAGGGCGCGGCTTCCATGCAGGGGCAGCCTCCGTCAAAAGCAGCAGTGGGACCAAATGGCGAGCATGTTGACCCATCTAAAAAGCTATGGAGCAACCCTCGTACGGTAGATGAACAACCAGGCACACAACCACCTTCTAACGATGGCAAGCATCCGGCTCGTCCGGTTAAGGAATACCATCCTCACCATAGCCAGCACGACAAAAAAAATGGGGTTATGGAAAGCCCAAGTGAAACAATCCCCGGCAACAATCAGCCATCTTCTACGCATCTGCAGGAAAATCACGCACCACAATAATGCAATGAAGACTAGATATCCTGTTAGGCATGTGGCTTGGCAGGATAGGACCGTTGCGGCCAGTGCACGGCTTGGTTGGCCGTTTGCATCTGGGCGCAGCGTGTAAAATCGGCTAGCCTTCCCACCCATGTGATGGCGCGGCAGGGCTGAGCAAAAAGCAGCTTCAATATCTTGAAGGCGTCATCTTGGCCCATGTTTGCTCTGGTGCTTCCGTAATTCGGAGCAGTAGAGCGCGTGGGCATAGGCATGTTTTTAAGGTGATGTTGTTCCTGCTGCATCGGCCTTGTTGGATTCTGAAAGGGTGACGTCATGCTGGTGGAAGAGGCCAAGGGCAAACAGGCGGACGGTTCTAATACGCCGCATTACGATCTTCGGCAGATCGATTGTGATCCTAATTTCTGGTACCCTGTGGCGTGGTCGCATAAAGTGCGCCCCGGCAAAACATTTGCTGCGCGCTATGCAGGGCACCCTATTGCACTTATCCGCCCTGAATATGGACCTGTCTATGCGCTGGAAGACCGCTGCGCACATCGGCAGGTGCCGCTGAGCAAGGGCGTTGTGGATGATAAGGGCTGTGTAAAGTGCTGCTACCACGGTTGGGCATTTGATCGCGCCGGCAAGTGCGTGACCGTGCCTTATCTGAACAAGGAAGGGGTAGGGCGCCCGGTTAAGTCTTACCCCTGCCGTGAAAAAAGCGGCCTGATTTTTATCTTCCCCGGTGATCCGGCTTTGGCTGATAAAGTGCCGGTGCCAGATGTGGCACAGGTGGGGAACCCGGAATACAAAACCCGCATGTTCAGCCCGCGCCTGAAGTGCCACTATACATTTATGCATGAAAACCTGATGGACATGAACCATCAGTTCCTGCATCGGCGACAGATGGGTTCCATCACAGCCCGTTTCCTGGGGCAGGACAAGGGCGATGACTTCTTGGAAGCACGCTACAGTTTTGCCCGTAAAGGTGGCAATCAGCCACTTGCGGAAGCCCTGATTTTTGGCAAGCACCATGATTTCGAAGGCCGCGAACAGCCGGTTGAAGAAGTTGTGTCCATTCGCACCACCTATCCGTATCAGACTCTGCAGATCCACGATAAGGACGGTGATCTGATTATGGATCTGTGGACATCCTATGTGCCGCTGGGTGAAACACAGCAGGTTACGCAGGCGTTTGGTCTGCTTTCTGTTAAAAAGCCCAAATGGAACTTCCTTCTCAATCTGGCATGGCCTGCGCTGGGTATTTTCACGCACCGCATCTTTGAAGAAGATCGTGAAATTGTGGAAATGGAACAGAACGCATGGCGTGAACTGGGCGGAGATCACAACGTTGAAGTGTTCCCTGTTGTAAAGTCACTTCGCGCTCTGCTGGCACGTAGCGGTGTGCCCAACAAATACGCTCATCCGGTAGAAGCAGCCTCCCAGTCCGAAGACGCAGCTTAATAAAGAGCGTTTTTTTATCTTGTCCGGGCGCAAAAAAACGGCCATAAGAGCCGCGCTCGGTCAAGGCCGGGAGCATAACGCACGCGAGGAAAACACCATCTGGTGCTCTGCCTGTCTGGCAGGGTAACCCCTCGCGGAGGAATAACCAGAAAGGTAGGAATACGCTTATGGCGATGCCTGATTTTACCCTTCGTCAGCTTCTGGAAGCTGGTGTTCACTTTGGTCACCACACCCGTCGCTGGAACCCGCGCATGGCGCCATACCTGTTCGGTGTGCGCAACCAGGTTCATATCATTGATCTGCAGCAGACCGTTGGCCTGCTTGATCGCGCTCTGCAGGCTATCCGCAACACTGTTGCTGGTGGTGGCCGCGTTCTGTTTGTCGGCACCAAGCGTGCTGCACAGGACCCGATTGCAGAAGCAGCTCGTCGCTGCGGTCAGTACTACGTCAACCACCGCTGGCTCGGCGGTATGCTGACAAACTGGAAGACTATTCAGGGTTCCATCAAGCGCCTGCGTGGCATTGAAGAAACACTGGACGGCGCAACAGCTGGTCTGACCAAGAAAGAAATTCTGGACATGACCCGCCAGCGCGACAAGCTGGAACGTTCCTTGGGCGGGATCAAGGAAATGGGTGGCCTGCCGGACATCCTGTTCGTGATCGACACCAACAAGGAAAAGCTGGCCATTGAAGAAGCCAACAAGCTGGGTATTCCGGTTGTGGCTATTCTGGACAGCAACTCCGATCCGCGTGGCGTAACCTTCCCGATCCCGGGTAACGATGATGCCATCCGCGCCATCGGCCTGTATTGTGATCTGGTTTCTTCCGCTGTTCTGGATGGTATTTCCGCAGAACTGGGCGCTTCTGGTGAAGACATCGGCGCTGCTGAAGAACTGCCTGTTGAGCCTGCTCTCGAAGCCGCTCCGGCAGCTGCTGCCCCCGCAGCAGAAGCTCCAGCACCGGCTGCAAGCTAACGGAATACACAAACAGCCCGGTTATCATGCCGGGCTGTTTTTTCCTGCATGAATGCCTGCATTGGCAGGCCATGGAATATTCCGGTTCGCGCCCCTAAGAGGGCGCGTTCGGGTTTTTCAAGGAGTATTGAATTATGGCGGCAATTACAGCTGCACTGGTCAAGGATCTGCGCGAAAAAACTGGCGCAGGCATGATGGACTGCAAAAAAGCACTGAACGAAGCCAACGGTGATATCGAAGCCGCTATTGATTGGCTGCGCACCAAGGGCCTTGCTGCTGCGGCAAAAAAATCTGGCCGTGTTGCTGCTGAAGGTCTGGTAGGCGTTGCTTCTGCAGACAAAGTGGCTGCAATGGTAGAAGTAAATGCTGAAACCGACTTTGTGGCTCGTAACGAATCCTTCCAGAACTTTGTGGAATCCGTTGCCAAAGTTGCGCTGAAGGTTGGTGAAGATCTGGAAGCTATTAAGGCTGCCACGCTTGAAACCGGTCGCACAGTTGCTGATGAACTGACGCATCTGGTTGCAACCATTGGTGAAAACATGACCCTGCGCCGGGCTCGTGTGTTCACTGTGCCTTCTGGCGTTGTTGCTACCTATGTGCACGGTGCCCTGCGCCCCGGTCTGGGTAAGATTGGCGTGCTGGCTGCTGTTGAAGCTCCGACCGCTGATGAAGCTATCGAACAGCTTGGCCGTCAGGTTGGCATGCATGTTGCTGCTACACGTCCTTCCGCTCTGGATGTTTCCAGCCTTGATCCGGCAGAAGTTGAACGTGAACGCGCAGTGCTGGTTGAACAGTCCCGCGCTTCCGGTAAGCCAGAAGCTATCATCGAAAAGATGGTCGAAGGCCGTATCCGTAAGTTCTACGAAGAAGTTGTGCTTCTGGAACAGGTATGGGTGCATGATGGCGAAACCCGCGTGAAAGACGTGCTGAAGAAAGCTGGCGTTAAGCTGGTTGGCTTTGACCGCTTCCAGTTGGGTGAAGGCATCGAAAAAGAAGAAGATGACTTTGCCGCTGAAGTTGCCAAGGTTGCTGGCGTCTAAGGTCGGGTTTTCCGAATGACGGATAAGGGCGGGACTTCCTATCAAAAGGAGGCTCCCGCCCTTGTGCTTTTTGCGGGCGTGCAAGGTGAAACCAGTGCACGCGTGCATGTTCTTACAGAAGATTACGGTCCCCTAAGGGGCATTGCCTATGGCGGAGCTAGCAAAGCAGGCTGTGCCCTGTGGCAGCCGGGCAATGTTGTTAAAACAAGCCTCCATAAACGTAGTGCAGCTGCACCATTACAAATTTCGGGTGAGTTACTTTACGCCTGTGCCGCACGGCTGCTGGATGCTCCGTTAGCGTTAAGCATGGTGCAATCAGTTTGCGTATTGGCAGATGTAACCCTGCCGGAAGCTGACCCTTGCCCGTTCCTTTTTGCAGAAACAGTGCGTTTGCTTACCTTTTTGGGGTATGATCCTGTTGTTGCAGAACGTGAAGGTATGCCCCACGTTGTGCGGTGGGAAATGGCGTTGCTCGCAACATTAGGCTTTGGGCTGGATCTATCAGCTTGTGCTGTTACTGGTAGCACAGAAAATTTGCATTATGTTTCACCACGCACAGGCCGCGCAGTTAGCGAAGAAGGTGCGGGAGAATGGAAAGATCGGCTCTTGCCGCTTCCATCTTTTTTGCGGGATACAGAACAAACCGGTAATGTGGCGGATTGGCTGGAAGGTTTACGCTTAACAGGCCATTTTCTGGCGCGAGATGCCTTTGGCCAGCGCCATTTGCCATTACCTGCAGCACGCCAGCGGTTGTATGATCGGCTGGAAATGCGTGTTCTGGCAGACCAAACACCTATAACCGAGTAGCGCAAGACTGGCACAACCGAGGTGAGGGCTGTATGTCTTGTTTCTAATGGATCATGCAAGCTTTCCAGGGATGGCAGATGAGCGAAACCGCAGGACATATTGAGGAAACAAAACTGGCGGAGGCGCTGAGTGAGCGTTATCTGGCCTACGCGCTTTCCACCATCATGTCCCGCTCTTTGCCGGATGTGCGGGATGGGCTTAAGCCGGTGCATAGGCGCTTGGTTTATGCCATGCACCAGCTCCGGCTGGATCCGGCTTCCGGCTTCAAAAAATGCGCCCGTGTGGTGGGTGACGTTATTGGTAAATTCCACCCGCATGGTGATGCTTCGGTTTACGAGGCACTGGTGCGGTTGGCGCAGGATTTTGCCGCACGTTATCCGCTAGTAGAAGGGCAGGGGAACTTTGGCTCCGTTGATGGTGATAACCCGGCCGCCATGCGGTACACGGAAGCCCGTTTAACAGAAGTTGCCGTAGCCCTGTTGGATGGCATTGAAAATGATGCCGTAGATTTCCGCCCGACCTATGATGGTGAGGAGCAGGAACCCGTTGTTCTGCCATCGGCTTTCCCTAACCTTCTTGCCAATGGTGCGGCAGGTATTGCTGTGGGCATGGCAACCAGCATTCCGCCCCATAATGCCGCAGAGGTATGTGCTGCTGCTGCCCTGCTGGTGCGTAAGCCCTCGGCCACCACGCAGGAATTGCTAGAGCTTATGCCGGGGCCGGATTTCCCCACCGGTGGCCTGATTGTTGAAGATTCGGATGCCATTTTGCAGGCGTACGAAACCGGGCGCGGCAGCTTTAGAATGCGTGCGCGATGGGAGGTCGAACAGGGCCGTTTTGGCACGTGGCATATTGTGGTTACGCAAATTCCGTATCAGGTGCAAAAGTCTCGCCTGATTGAGCAGATTGCGGATTTGCTGGACCAGAAAAAACTGCCTCTGCTGGGGGATATCCGTGATGAAAGCACGGATGAAATCCGCTTGGTTCTGGAGCCCAAAACACGCGGCATAGAACCAGAAGTGCTGATGGAAACGCTGTTCCGTGCCACACCGCTGGAAAGTCGCTTTGGCCTGAACATGAATGTGCTGGGGGCGGATCGCTCCCCCGGCGTCATGGGGCTGAAACAGGTTATTCAGGCATGGCTGGACCATCGGCAGGGGGTGCGGGACCGCCGCAGCCGCCATAGACTGACTGCGGTAGAGCGGCGGCTGGAAATTCTTTCAGGTTTTCTGGCTGTCTACCTGAATCTGGATGAGGTCATCCGTATTATCCGTGAAGAGGATGATGCCAAGGCCAGCCTGATAGCTACGTTCAAGCTGACAGATTTGCAGGCAGAATCCGTGCTCAATATGCGGTTGCGGAGTTTGCGTCGGCTTGAGGAAATGGAAATCCGCAAGGAACATGATGCACTTTCCGCCGAGAAAGCAGCATTGATGGCGTTGCTGGATAGCGAAAAACAGCGCTGGAAAACGATCGAGCGCGAACTTACCGGTATGATCAAGGCCTTCGGAAAAGGCCGTTTGGGTGAGCGTAGAAGCACTATTCTTTCTGCGCCCAAGCCAGTTGATATTTCCGTGGTGGAAGAAGTGGAGCGCGAACCGCTGACCATGATCCTGTCTCAAAAAGGATGGGTGCGTGCGGTTAAGGGCCACAATGTTGATCTGGAAAATCAGAAGTTCAAGGAAGGGGATGCCCTCAAGCTGGCTATTCCTTGCCAGACAACGGATAGACTGTGCTTTTTTGCAACGGATGGACGGGCTTATACTGTAAAAGGGGCAGATCTGCCGCGAGGCCGCGGGGATGGGCAGCCTATTCGCCTGTTGATTGACCTTTCCAACGATGAAGACCTTCTGGCCGTTTTCCCCATAGAAGATGGAAAACGCCGCTTGGTGGCTTCAAGCGCCGGGCGCGGCATGTTGGTGGAAGAAGAAGCCTTGGTTGCGGAAAAACGCTCTGGCCGACAGGTACTGAACCTGAAGGAAGGCGAGTTTGCCCGCGTATGTGTGCCTGCCGAAGGGGACCACGTTGCCGTTGTGGGGGATAATCGGCGGTTCCTGATTTTCCCATTGGAACAGTTGCCCGTTATGGCACGCGGTCTTGGTGTGGCCCTGCAAAAATACTCGGATGGTGGTTTGCGCCAAGCCGTGGTGTTTACCGCAGCAGATGGGCTGCATTGGCCGGGTACTGCACGCATACGTCAGTTTGCTGATCTGCAGGATTGGGTGAGCCGTCGTGCAGCCGTTGGCAAGGTTGCGCCACCTTGGGCTGCTAAAAAAGCTTAAGCGCCGCCATTTAAAACAGAGGGCCTTCCGGAAACGGATGGGCCCTTTCTGTTTGAGGAGGCTGGTTTAGATCCAGTTTTTGCCATGTGCCATGGCGCAGAATTTCTGCGGGCTGGAAGCGTTCTTTATAAGCCATTTTAGGGCTGCCCGGCACCCAATATCCCAGATACAGATATGGCAGCTCCATTTGCATGGCTAATTCTGCCAGAGAGAGAATGGCAAAACTGCCGAGTGAACGCTGCGGGCAATCAGGTTCATAAAAGCTGTAAACAGCAGAAAGCCCATCTTCCAGAACATCAATCAGGCTAGCTGCCATTAAGGTGGTGTCTGGTGCACGAAATTCGACAAGCCGCGTATCTACCGGCGTTTCTTCCACCATAATTCGGTAATCATGCATGGACATGCCCGCCATTTCACCATCTGAATGGCGGCTATCCAGATACCTGCGAAAGAGCGTGTATTGCTCGTCTGTAGCGGTGGGGGGCAGCAGGCTGCGAACAAGATCAGCGTTCCGCCGGACAGCGCGTTTTTGTGTGCGGTTGGGTGTCAGGCGGCAGACAGGTAAGCGAATGGGAATACAGGCAGAGCAGCCATCGCAAATAGGCGCATAAGCCAAGGTATGGCTCCGCCTGAAACCTGCATGTGAAAGGCGGCTATGCAGGAAATTGGCATCTGGAGTAGCAAGGTCCACCAGTATCTTACGCTCAATACGGTTAGGCAGATACGGACAGGCACCGGGTGGAGCGGTATAGAAGAAGTGTGGCCTGTCTTGTGATGACGTCATGGGGAGAAATTATCCCGCAACAAAATTATGGGCCAGAAAACTCTGGCCCATATGCCGTGATATTGACCGGAAACCTATTGGCCGAAAGATGCCCGGATACGTTCTGCAGCTTCAATAGCAAAATACGTTAAAATGCCATTGGCGCCAGCGCGGCGGAAGGCCAGAAGGCTTTCCATAACGGCGCGTTCATGGTCCAGCCAGCCATTGCGGATGGCCGCCATCAGCATCGCATATTCACCAGATACCTGATAGGCAAAGGTGGGTACGTGGAATTCATCTTTCACACGGCGGATGATATCCAGATACGGCAGGCCGGGTTTGACCATAACCATGTCTGCGCCTTCAGCAATGTCCATTTCCACTTCGCGCAGGGCTTCATCGCTGTTAGCTGGGTCCATCTGATAGGTTTTTTTATCACCTTTCAGCATACCGCCAGAACCCAGAGCATCACGGAACGGGCCATAAAAGGCACTGGCATATTTGGCAGCGTAGGACATGATACGGGTGTTGATCAGCCCATTGCCGTCCAGATCACGCCGAATAGCTTCAATACGGCCATCCATCATGTCTGACGGGGCAATAATGTCCACACCAGCAGCAGCCTGATTAACGGCCTGCTGAGAAAGAATGGTTACAGATGGATCATTCACCACGTAGCCATTTTCAATCAGGCCATCGTGGCCGTGGCTGGTGTAGGGGTCTAGCGCCACGTCACCAATCAGCCCAACTTCCGGAAATTCCTTTTTAAGCAGGCGGGCGGCCCGGCACATCAGGTTGTCCGGGTTTGTGGCTTCCGTGCCTTTTTCATCCCGCGCTTCTGTGGGCGTGATGGGAAACAGGGCCAAAGCTGGAATACCCAGCTTTGCGGCGGGTTCAACATGTGCGGCCAGCTTGTCCAGCGTAACACGGTGTACGCCGGGCATGGAGGACACCTCGGTAACCGTATTGGTGCCTTCCATAAAAAAGATAGGCCAGATCAGATTGTTGATGCCCAACGTATTTTCAGCAACCAAACGGCGCGTGAAATCATCAATCCGGTTGCGCCGGGGGCGAGCCAGAGGAAAACGGCCAGCCATCATGGGCAGGATCTCCTTGCTGCTGCCTGCGGGCGTAGTGGGGCACTTTTAAAGAGCCCCAACCACGGCGGGCGGGACAGACGGGTGAATGCTGGCCGGAAGTATGCGCGCCTGTGCGCTTTATGCAACCCTGTCTGGCGGAATGCTGGGTCGCGCTAATGCGCTGTGGTAACGGCCATAGGTGAGATAAATCACCATTCCTATAGCCAGCCACACAATCAGCCGGATCCATGTCAGCTCATCAAGTGAGGCCATGACAGTGCCACAGGTGAGAATACCCAGAATGGGAATAATGTCTCCGCCGGGAACCCGAAAAGCACGCGGATGATCAGGAGCCTTGCGGCGTAGGATCATCACACCAGCACATACCAGAATAAATGCCAGAAGCGTGCCGATGGATGTCATGTGTCCTAGCTCAGAAATAGGCAGAAACGCGCTGAGCAGACAAATAATGACCATAAAAAAGACGTTGGACATCCAGGGTGTTTGATATTTTGGGTGCGTGGCGCTGAACATGGGGGGCAGCAGGCCATCTCGGGACATGGCAAAAAACACGCGGCTCTGGCCCAGAAGCATGCCCATAAGAACTGACGTAAACCCGCAGATAATACCAATTTTGATGGCCAGTTGCAGCCATGTATAGGGCGTGCGGTTAATGGCTGTAGCCACCGGGGCGGCATCACCCAGCATGTCTTTGTAATTGACCAGACCGGTCATGACAAAAGAGAAGCAGACATAAGCCAGAGCACAAATCAGCAGGCTCCCCAAAATGCCAATGGGCATATCACGCGCCGGGTTTTTGGTTTCTTGCGCTGTGGTGGAAACGGCATCAAAACCGATATAGGCAAAAAAGATGGTGCCCGCAGCGCGCATGATGCCAGACCAGCCATACTGCCCAAAGGTGCCCGTGTTTTGTGGAATAAAGGGATGATAATTGGCCGGGTTAATGTAGTGGATGCCAAAGCCTATAAATGCTGCAATCACCAGCAGTTTGATAACCACCACAACGGCATTCACCATAGCAGATTGCGAGATCCCGCGGATCAGGATCCATGAAACTACGCAGGTAATAAAAACTGCGGGTAGATTCATCAGCCCGGAAACCATGCTGCCATCTGGCATCTGCACGGTTTCAAAGGGTGAAGCCGTAAGCCGTGGCGGCAGCACTATGCCCCACGAATCCAATAATGACACCACATACCGAGACCAACTGACCGCAACAGTGGCCGCACCCACGGCGTATTCCAGTACCAGATCCCAGCCAATAATCCATGCCATCATTTCCCCTAGCGTGACATACGCATAGGTGTAGGCGCTGCCCGCAATAGGGATCATGCTGGCCAGTTCACTGTAGCACAGCCCGGCAAAGCCACAGGCAATGGCCGCAATAAAAAAGGAAAGAACCACAGCAGGACCGGCATTTTCAGAAGCCGCAATGCCGGTGAGAGAAAACAGGCCTGCCCCAATTGTGGCGCCAACACCCAATGCCACAAGGCTTCCCGGCCCCAGAACACGCTTAAGCCCAGGTGCTGCCTGTAGCTTGTCCAGCGGCAAACATCGCGTAAATGCCGATGTTACAGAGGGGGCAGACTTCTGCTCCATATATTTTTCTCCTGTCCGGGCCGCACGGAAAGCGGTAAGAAGCCTCCAACGGTCTTTTTTTCTATAAACAGGCCAGCAGCACATCCTGGCAAGATGTGTTTCAAACGTAACGAATGAACACCGCCAGCCGCCCGGCAAATATGCTGGTGAACATATTGTCTGATTTTGAGGGAACACCTGAATGAGCCACACGGATCTGGATCGCTTTTTCCATGCGTCTCTAGCCCAGACTGATCCGGATGTTGCAGCCGCCATTGAAGGCGAGCTGAAGCGTCAGCAGGAAGGCATTGAACTGATAGCCAGTGAGAACATGGCGTCTGAAGCCGTGCTTCAGGCTCAGGGCAGCGTGCTAACCAACAAATACGCCGAAGGTTACCCCGGCCGCCGCTATTACGGTGGCTGTGTGGAAGTGGACAAGGTTGAAAATCTTGCCATCGACCGCGTGAAAACTCTGTTTGGTGCCGCATTTGCCAACGTGCAGCCGCATTCTGGCGCCAACGCCAACCAGGCCGCGTTTATGGCTATGGGCAAGCCGGGTGATACAGTGCTGGGCATGAGCCTTGCTGCCGGTGGCCACCTTACACACGGTGCAGCCCCCAACTATTCCGGCAAATGGTTCAATTCCGTGCAGTACGGCGTGCGTCAGCAAGACGGCATGCTGGACTATGAGGAAATGGAACGGCTGGCGCGTGAGCACAAACCTTCCATCATTGTGGCTGGTGGCTCTGCTTATCCGCGTATTATTGATTTTGCCCGCTTCCGCCGCATTGCGGATGAAGTTGGTGCCTTCCTGATGGTGGATATGGCGCATTTTGCTGGTCTGGTGGCTGCTGGCCTGTATCCAAACCCGCTGGAATACGCACATATTGTAACCTCCACCACGCATAAAACCCTGCGTGGCCCACGTGGCGGCCTGATCCTGACCAATGACGAAGCATTGGCCAAAAAGATCAACTCCGCTGTGTTCCCTGGTTTGCAGGGGGGCCCTCTGATGCACGTTATTGCCGGTAAGGCCGTGGCGTTTGGTGAAGCCCTCCGTCCGGAATTTAAGGAATACCAGAAAGCTGTGCAGAAAAACGCAGCCGTTCTGGCCGAAGTTCTAGTGGAACGCGGGTTCGATATCGTAACCGGTGGTACGGATTCACATCTGCTTCTGGTTGATCTGCGCCCCAAAAAGGTGACCGGTAAAGCTGCGGAACAGGCTCTGGAACGCGCTGGTATTACAGCCAACAAAAACGCCATTCCGTTTGATCCGGAAAAGCCAGCCATCACGTCCGGCGTGCGTCTGGGTAGCCCGGCGGCAACGGCTCGCGGCTTCCGTGAGGAAGAATTCCGCCAGATTGGTGAAATGATTGACGAAGTTCTGACAGCTTTGGCCGCTTCCGGCGGTGAAGGTAACAGCGAAGTTGAAAACGCTGTGCATGAACGCGTTAAAGCTCTGTGCGCTAAGTTCCCTATCTATAGCCGCGCATAATATTTAAGCCTTTTAGGCTTTCAGAACGGGCATGCAGGCTTAGGCTTGTGTGCCCGTTTTGCTGTTAAGGCGCTTTGCAAGCCTTACGGCTGTATGGCCCCGGCGGGGGCGCAAGTTTGGCATGACCAAGATACAGTTATTGTAAGGGGTGCGAATTTCATCTTGCCCATCAAAAGCAATAACAGTGCCCGCCTTGCGGATAACACTGCCACTCGCAAATGGCTGCACAAAAACAAAGCGAGATGTCAGCGCTTGCACGCAGTCTGTCACAACAGCTTGCCTTACAGGTTCTGAAGATGTTGCTGATGTTGGGGCGGAGGGCAAGGTGCCGGTTTGTGCCAGAAATATGCGGGTGCTCAGTAAAGCTTGCTGTGCGGCATCTTTCTGCCAGTGTTGTCCTGCCTCCAGCAGGCAGGCGCGTGTATATGAATGTGGCGTATTAAAGCGCGTATAATCAATAAGCCTTAATCCATCCCCATGCCCACCATCCTGAATCACAGCAGGAGGGTGGGTTTGTGCGCCGGATACACAGTAAGCAAGATCTCGGCTGTTTTCCGTCATGCTACAGAGGAAAAGAGGTTGTGCGGGCCATAGCATGGTGTGGATATCCAAAAGAATATCTACTGTTTCCAGCACAGGCAGCACTTCACGCACACGTTGCATTTCAACCGATGTGTGCGCCGAAGCAATTAGCTCAGGCCGCCATAACCGGTTCATATCTTCTTCTACAAAGCGGGATAATGTGGGGCGGGCAGGGTTAAAGGTTTTGTAAGCCGCCAGATTAAGAAAAATCAGGCTCAATCTTCCATGTAACGGGCGCAATGGTTGCATAAGAAGCTGTTGCAGAGCGTAGGCTCCGGCATATTCGTTACCATGCATAAGGGCTGTAACGGCCACATGCGGGCCGGGGCGGCGGCTTTCAAAATGATGCACACCTTGAATACCGCAGTTTCCTGCAATCCATGGGCTGATATCTGGTGGTGGGTATTCAATACGCACAGCAGGTAAAGAGGGTGGAGATGGCGGCAGCAAGGCAGAAACAGCCCGAAACCGAAAAGCACTCTCAGGGCGTACATGCCGCTTGGATGCGCAACTCATAATCCCCTCTCCAGATACCGCGCTGGCAAGGGTATTTCGGCGTGTATGGGGGAATGAAGGAAGGAACAGCACCGCATGGGCAAAAGTATGCGGTGGGTTGTGCGGGCCTGCAATCCCTGCTTTGTCTCAACTTTCTTCTTATTTTCAGGTGACGGACAGTACGAGTGACATCTTCCCTTCATCCTCTCCATCACTTGTGGCGTTTGTTTCCTGTAGCTCAAAGGCGGCGTTTGTTGGCCAAGGCCACTGCTTTGCTTGCCCCCAAAGCAGCCAGCCCTACGCCTGTAGCTGATGCAAACGTGATTATTGGAGGAGAACTCGGCCGAGGTTCCGGCTTGGGTGAAGGGGCCAGATTACTTTTGCGTGGTCTGCTTTCTCAAGGCGTAAGTGCAAAAGGGGTAGAGGCTGGTCTTCTACAATCGCAAGGGAAAGAGGGGCTGGATTCTGTTTTTGTAGATCCAAAAGCGGCTTTGGTGCTGCATGTAAATGCACCACAAACGCCAGCAGCTCTTTTGCGCCTGGGCCGCAAGCATGTGTTGGGGCGGCTTATTGTAGGCTATTGGGTGTGGGAGCTACCGGTTATTTCGCCAGAGTGGCAGGCTGGCGTGCCATGCGTGCATGAAATCTGGACACCTTCGCACTTTAGCGCACGCGCGCTGGAACCTCTTATGCCCGGCCGGGTCAAGGTTGTGCCTTATCCGTTGGCGTGTGTGCCTCCGCAGCCTTCTAAATTGGATCGGCAGGCTTTTGGGTGGCCTGAGGATGGAGTGGTGGTGCTGGTCTCCTTTAGTCTTGCATCCAGTTTTGAGCGCAAGAATCCCTTGGCCGCTATAGCGGCGTTTCGGCAGGCGTTTGGAGATAGAAAAGACCGTCTGTTGGTAATGAAAATATCTGGTTCGGACCATTATGCGGCAGATATGCAGCGCCTGAAGGATGCGGCAGGTGGCGCACAGAACATTCGCTTTGAAAGCCGTATGCTGCCAATGCCAGATGTGTACGCCATGACGCAGCAGGCAGATATTGTGCTTTCCCTGCACCGGAGCGAAGGGTTTGGACTGGTGCCAGCAGAAGCCATGTTGCTGGAACGCCCTGTTATCGCCACAGACTGGTCTGCTACATCAGAATTTCTAACATCAGACTGTGGTTGGCCAATTTCTTACAAACTTGTAACAGCCACAGATACGCGAGGCGTGTATCAGGTGCCTCAAGCTGTGTGGGCAGAGGCAGATATAGGGTGCGCAGTAGAAGCATTGCAAACCCTTGCAGATGATGCCAACAAGCGCCGCCAGCTTGGGCAGGCTGCTGGCAAGGCAGCATTGCGGGCCTTTGGGCCAACGCCTTTACTGAACGCCGTAGCTGCGTTGCAGAAGTAGATTAGGAAAAGTGGTTTGAGTGGCATACGGGTATTTGTCTGGCAGTGGGGGCGCAAGGGGGCCGGCCCGCGCATTGCTGCGGAACTTGCCAAAGCCCTGAATACGTTACCAAACACATCCGCAGTTCTTTCCCTCTCATCTGGGGCAGAAGTGCTACAGGCTGAGCCTGATCTTCATAACGATGTGCCGGTGCGAACATATACAAGTCTTTCCAGCTTTTTTACGCGCTTGCTGCAAGCCCCGTATATGTTGCATGCATTAGGCCGTATGTTGCGCGCTGTGCATCCAGATGTTGCCATATGCGCCATGCCGGGGCCGCTTGATCTGATTATGGTTGCGGCGTTGCGTAAAGCTGGCGTGCCCGTTGTGGTGTTGGTGCATGATGCGGCAGCACATCCTGGCGATGGTTTTGTTGGGCAGATGTTTTTGCAGCGTTTGCTGGTCTGGTCTGCTGATATTCCGGTTACATTAAGCCGTCATGTAGCTGCCCAGCTTGAGAAACAATGGTGTATGCGTGGGCGGCGTGCGCTGGTGGCTTTTCATCCACCATTTGCGTTTGTTGCGCCAGAGGGGCAGCCAAGTGCACCTTTTGCGCATAAAGGTCCAGTTCGACTGCTCTTTTTTGGCAGATTACTGTCTTACAAAGGGTTGGATCTGCTGGCTCAAGCTCTTACAGCCATGGGTGAGCATACTGATTATATCTGCCGTGTTGCAGGTAAAGGGCCGCATAGTGCAGAGCTGGATCAACTGGCAGCTTTACCTAATGTGCAGATTGAAAACAGATGGGTGCCAGAAACAAAAGTCAGCCAGCTTCTAGCATGGGCAGATGCGCTGGTACTGCCTTACAGGGAGGCAACGCAAAGTGGTGTAGGGGCAGCAGCCCTTGCTGCCGGGCGTTGGGTGATTTCAACAGATGTAAGTGGTCTGGCAGAACAGTTTGCCGGGCAGCCCAATGTGGTGTTCTGCAAGCCAGAAGCCCAAAATATTGCGGCAACACTTACAGCATTTGTAAAAGATAAGCCTGCCGCCACACCGAATACACAAGGTAAGCGGGAGGCAGAGCAGGCATGGCAGATTATGGCCGAACAGATTTTGAACGGCGTGAGGCAGTTTGAGGCTGGCTAGGTGCGGGAAGGGCCTGCTCGGCACCGATGATCCGTAGTTTTACGTGTGCGCCAACTTCAATTTGCCGCAGGCTTTGGCGATCATCCATTGTGCAAAGCGTAAGAGCGGATCCTTTTTCTCCGCCACGGCCTGTGCGCCCGATGCGGTGCAAATAGGTTTCTGGCTGATCCGGCACATCGTAATTGATAACCTGCTTTACAGAAGGCACATCCAGCCCACGCGCTGCAACATCTGTAGCAACAAGAATAAAGAGCCGCCCGGATTCAAAGCTGGCAACTGTGCTGGTGCGTTTATCCTGCGCAATATCCCCATGCAAAGGGGCGGCAGCAAGTCGGGCTTTTTTAAGCAGAGCGGCAAGCTGATCTGCCTCTGCTTTTGTGCGCACAAACACAATGCTGCGCATTTTAGGCGCGCGGCTGAAAAATTCCTTAATGAAGCCCGGCTTCTGAGTGGGATCTAAAAACAACGCAGCCTGGCGGATAGGCCCGCGCTTTTGAGGGGCTTGTTCAATGCTGATTTCAACCGGCTTATGCAGCAGGTTCAAAAGCGTGCTTTTCAGGCTTTCGGGTTGGGTAGCAGAAAGCACCAGTGTTTGCCGCATGGACGGCAGATAAGAGAGCAGTGTTTCCGTATCTTCCTGAAATTC
The DNA here is from genome assembly GCF_000285275.1 of Acetobacter pasteurianus subsp. pasteurianus LMG 1262 = NBRC 106471. GTDB lineage: Bacteria > Pseudomonadota > Alphaproteobacteria > Acetobacterales > Acetobacteraceae > Acetobacter > Acetobacter pasteurianus. The sequence goes on along the minus strand of NZ_CADO01000016.1, from coordinate 60,200 downwards.
GGGAGAAAACAGACGGTCTCCTTCATCCAGAACCAGATATCCGCATTCTGAAAGATCGCAAATTCGGTTGGAAACAAAATCCAGCAGACGTCCGGGTGTTGCAATCAGAATGCGGCGGCCTGTTGCTTGTGCAAGAAAATGCTCCTGCTCTGCGCGGTCCGATCCGCCAAATAGCGGCACGAGAGTAACCGGGGTTTGCTTCTGCCCTTTTTTGCTTTCGCCCAAACAGGTGCGAAAAACTTTTTCCACCTGCAAAACCAGTTCACGCGTGGGCACAAGCACCAGCACAAAGCGTGGCTTGCGAGATTTCAGCAGCTTCTGGCTAAGCGGCAAAGCATAGGCAGCCGTTTTGCCGGTGCCCGTGGGGGCGCGCACCAATACATCTCTGCCATCCAAAATGGCAGGAATAGCAGCCTGTTGCACTGGAGTAGGGGCAGCCATGCCCGCCTGCTGCGCATATGCGCATAATGCTGGATCTAGGCCCAGATCATGGAAACTGCCGGACATTGTGTCGCCTTTCTCCTTATCTGGAATGCGCAAACACGCCTTGCACGCTTTCCGTTCCAGCGGCAAGGAGAGAAAGACACGGGGGCGCTTTTCAGCACTCTCCCTTGCGCAACAGAGGAATAACGCATCATGGCGCGTGCAGATTACGCCGGAACCCCAGAGGGTTCAAATATGTCGTCTTGCGGAACGCAGGCGGGCGTTGCTGCCTTTGTTGTGGGGGAAGATTTTGCTGGCATGCGCTCGCAAGCTTTGGGGCTTGTAGCGCGTGCAGGGTGGAATGGCACTTTTCACCCTATATGCCCCAGTAAACTGGCCCGTATTATGCTGCGTGGGCCGCGCTGGATTGGTAAGCCCTTTTTACGCGGAAGTGATGGGGCAGATCTGGAAGAAAATCCTGCTTTTGCACAATCCTCTGTTGTGGTGAGCGTTGGCGGGAAAGGTGGAGAAGTTGGCGCTGGTTTGCGCGGATCACACCGACCTGTAGTGCAAATACAAAATCCTCGGAAAAATCTGTCTCGGTTTGATCTGATTGTTGCCTGCCGGCACGATGATATTGCGGGCCCAAATGTGTTGCTGGGCCGCACAGCGTTGCACGGGCTTACGCCCGAAGCCTTGGAACAGGCACGCGCGCAATGGAAGCCGCAATTTGCGGAACTGCCACGCCCACTTATTGCTGCCTTGGTTGGAGGCTCCAACGGTCGCTTCCATTTTGGAGAGGCGGAAGCCCATCGCCTTGGGCAAGTTTTGGTGGAAACACTCAAGGCGGAGGGGGGCAGCCTGGTTGTTACGCCCTCCCGGCGGACAAGCCCGGCAGCCATGAGGGTGCTGACAGATATTGTAGAAAAAGCGGGTGGCCATGTCTGGAATGGGGAAGGGGAAAACCCTTATGAAGGACTTATTGCTTGTGCAGATAATCTGATTGTCACGATAGACAGTGTATCAATGATATCCGAGGCGGTCGCAGGGTGTGCGCCAGTTACAATTTACCCACTACCGGGCCGTTCTCGCCGGATTAGCGATTTTATAGAAGAACTGGAACTAGCCGGGCGTGTGCATGTGCTGGAAGATGCAGAAACCCGCCTTCCGGCCCCGTGGTTGGCTTTGCCGTTGGATGATACGCCCTACATTATTGCGGAACTGCACAAACGGCTTGGTTTTTAACCGCGCCATTTGTGCCACGCATTTCAAATCCAGATAGATCCAAGCAGGATAAGCGTGCCCACAATAAGTGCGGCAACATGGCGCATAACGTGTTCTGGCGTATCTGGCGGCAGGTTAAGGTAAAAGACAAAGCAGTAAGCTACCAGCCCACACCCAACAATCACGCAGATTGTACGGACGATGGGGTAAGTTGAAATATCACGCGGATCAAACTGCATAATCTTTTCCTTACGCCGTCATGCCAAATCTAATTGTTTAGTCCCTGATAAATGCAGAAGCAGGATACCCTTGCGCAAACAGAGCCGTGCGCAGGGATGTATGGTTGATCTGGGCTGCAATTTCCTTGCGCACAACCGGCTTGGCATAAAATGCCATACCTAAACCAGCCTTGCGCAGCATGGGCAGATCATTCGCCCCATCACCAATAGCCAGCGTGGCTTCTGTGGGCAGGTTGTGCGTAGCTGTCAGCTTTTCCAGCAGGCTCAGCTTTGCATCTGGGCCCAGAATAGGCTGGCCGGTTGCGCCTGTCAGGCAATCTTCTGCATCAAAAAGGAGCGTGTTGGCATGGTTTTCATCAAACCCGCACAGTGCGGCCACCTTGGAGGTAAAATAGGTAAAACCACCAGAAACCAGCGCCGTGTAAGCACCGTGGGCATGCATGGTCTGCACCAGTTCACGCCCGCCAGAGTTGAGTTTGACGTCTTTCCACGCTTTTTCAAGCAGGGAGGCCGGGAGTCCCTTTAACAGGGCCACGCGTTCACGTAGGGATGTCGCAAAATCCAGCTCACCATTCATGGAGCGTGCGGTAATGGCAGCTATTTTTTCACCAATACCGGCATGGGTTGCCACATCATCCAATGTTTCATTGGCAACAATGGTGCTGTCCATATCGGAAACCAGCAGCTTTTTGCGGCGCGCGGCTGTATGTGTCAGCACCGTATCTATGGGCAGGGTGTTCAGCGCTTCCCGCACGGCGGGCAGTTTGCTGGCTGCATTTTCCGGGCAAGGAATATCAACAGCTTCCCCTGCTGAAAGCACAGTGGCTTCTGCATTGGTGGCAAGAATGTCGCGCACCAGTGCAATGGTGGCGCTATCAAGGGTGGTTGCCTCACGCTGGGCAACAAGGGTCAGAACAAGGCTCGTCATGGCAAAGGGGTGTGTGGCAGGAATGCAGGCATGAGGCAAGCAGAACACCATATGGGCAGACTTGCGGATGCTTCCGCCAACCTGCCCGCAGCACTTATTGTGGCCGGGCCAACCTGTTCCGGTAAATCCGCTTTGGCACTGGCATTGGCCCGCAGATTGAACGGCGAGATTATCAATGCCGATTCTATGCAGGTTTATAAGGACCTCCATATTTTAACGGCCCGCCCCAGTGCGGAGGACGAACAGCTTGCGCCACACCGGCTGTATGGTGTGTTGCCAGCGGAAGAAAAAGGCAGTGTGGCATGGTGGCGAGAGCAGGCTTTGGCGTGCATGCAGCAGGCATGGGCGCAAAACCGTTTGCCCATTTTATGCGGCGGCACCGGCATGTATTTGCACGCCCTTACAAATGGCTTGGCCATTATTCCGGATACTGGGGAAGAGGCGCGGCAGGAAGCCCGTCAGAGTGTGGCGCTGTATGGCGCACCTGCTTTGCACGCCCGACTGATGGAAGTGGACCCTGAAACAGCCAGCCGCCTGAGGCCCGTGGATTCCCAACGTATTTCACGCGCGTGGGAAGTTTGGCGTGGCACAGGGCATGGGCTGACATGGTGGCACAAACAGCCCGGCTTGCCGCCTGCTGCCTGCCGGTTTGTTGCTGTTCGCCTAAATCCTGAACGTGCGGAACTACGGGCACGCATTGCCGCAAGATTTGAGAACATGCTGCGCAATGGTGCCTTGGCGGAGGTGCAGGCGTTGCTTGCCCGAAAACTGGATACCTCCCTGCCAGCCATGCGTGCGCATGGTGTGCCAGAACTTTCTGCCATGCTGCGTGGAGAGATAACGGAGCAAGAAGCCACGCAACGCGCAGTGCAGGCCACAGGGCGCTATACAAAGCGGCAGGCAACGTGGTTTGCGCACCACAGTTTGGCAAAAAAGGGCTTGGAATGCACAGTTGATGCATCTTTTTCTGATTTTGCGCAATTTTCGGAAAGAAAATACGAAGAAATTGTATCTTTCGTTCTCTCCGGGATTGACGCTGCCTGATTCGAGGCCTAAAGATGCCGCCTGTCCCATTTCCGGGAAGAGAGGATGACATGACACTTCAAGCTGCTTCGGCACCATCAGACGCACGGAACACACCAGCTCTTTCTGGTGCGGAAGTCCTTATGCGCGCGCTGGCTGAGCAGGGTGTGGAAGTTATTTTCGGATATCCGGGCGGGGCGGTCCTGCCCATTTATGATGCCCTGTTTAAGCAAAACCAGATTCGCCACGTGCTGGTAAGGCACGAGCAGGCGGCTGTTCATGCCGCAGAGGCTTATGCGCGTTCTACCGGCAAGGTAGGGGTTGTGCTGGTCACCAGCGGTCCGGGTGCCACAAACGCCGTAACCGGCTTGCTGGACGCCATGATGGATTCCATCCCGCTGGTGTGTCTGTCCGGGCAGGTGCCAACAAGCCTGATCGGCTATGATGCGTTTCAGGAAGCAGATACCACCGGCATTACGCGGCCTGTTACCAAATACAATTATCTGGTGCGCAAGCCCGAAGATCTGGCGCCAACAGTGCACGAGGCTTTTGCCATTGCACGTTCTGGCCGCCCCGGTCCGGTGCTGATTGATCTACCTAAAAACATCACCGTGGGTGATGCGCCTTACATGGATGCAAAAGAGATTGCTCCGCGTACGGAAAGAACGCAGGCCAAGCCAGATAAGGATGCTGTGGCCCGTGCCGTAAAGGCCATGAAAAATGCCAAGCGCCCACTGTTTTACACAGGTGGCGGCATTATCAATTCTGGTCCGCAGGCCAGTGAGGCCCTGCGCAAGCTGGTGAAGATGACGGGCTTTCCCATCACTTCTACGCTGATGGGCCTTGGGGCTTATCCGGGCACCGATTCCCAGTTTCTGGGCATGTTGGGGATGCACGGCACCTACGAAGCTAATCTGGCCACGCATGATTGCGATGTGCTGATTGCACTGGGCAGCCGGTTTGATGACCGTGTGACCGGGCGTGTGGATGCGTTTTCTCCAACATCCTTCAAAATCCATGCGGATATTGATCCGGCCCAGATCAACAAGATCATCCACGTAGATGAAGCCATTATTGGTGATGTGGGTGAAACCATCGCCATGATGATTGAGGAATGGGAAAAAGAACCCGCCTATACCCATCAGGCAGAACTGGCTGAATGGTGGAGCCGGATTGATGCGTGGCGTGCGCTGGATTGCTTGCGCTTTACGCAGGATCAGGCACCTGATGCAGTTATCAAGCCCCAGCAGGCTATTCGCCGTATTTACGAACTGGCGCGTGAAACCGGGCGGGATACCTATGTTTCAACCGAAGTTGGGCAGCATCAGATGTGGGCTGCGCAGTTCTTCCAGTTTGATCATCCCAATCGCTGGCTCACATCTGGTGGTCTGGGCACCATGGGCTATGGCTTGCCAGCAGCCGTTGGCGCGCAGATTGCGCATCCCGATGCATTGGTGATGGATATTGCCGGTGAAGCTTCCACCCTGATGAACATTCAGGAACTGGGCACCATTGCGCAGTATCGCTTGCCGGTAAAAATCTTCATCATCAACAACCACTACATGGGCATGGTGCGCCAGTGGCAGGAATTGCTACATGGTTCTCGGTATTCTGAAAGCTACAGCGATGCGCTGCCAGATTTTGTAAAGCTGGCAGAAAGCTTCCACGGCACGGGCATGAGGGTGACGCAGTTGAGCCAGTTGGATGATACCATCCGGCAGGCACTGGCGCATAATGGACCGGTGATTGTGGATATCTGCGTGGCGGAAGGTGAAAACTGCTTCCCCATGATTCCCTCTGGTGCTGCCCATAATGAAATGATTTTGGGGCCAGAGCAGGGAGAAAGCGGAGCCAAGATTACCAAAGAAGGGCAGATGCTGGTCTGAGGCCGGTTGGGGTTTTTCCTCAAGAGGTTTCTTTCTTCTTCCAGTCTGATTTCAGGATACACTGACAATGCAGCAGGAAATTTCCGGTTCTGCCGTTATCTCTCTTTTGGTGGATAATGAAAGCGGTGCGCTGGCCCGTATTGTGGAGCTGTTTTCTGGCCGTGGATACAACATCCAGAGCCTGACAGTGGCTCCGGTTGATGAAAACCAGACCACATCCCGCGTGAATGTGGTGACAACCGGCACACCTTCCGCCATTCGCCAGATACGTGCCCAGATTGCGCGTGTGGTACCCGTATCCCGTGTTGTGGACCTTACGGCAGAAGGCCCGTATGTGGCGCGGGAAATGGCGTTGGTGAAAGTGGTTTCCTCTGGCGAACCACGCACGGAGGCCCTGCGGATTGCACAGGCATTTCGTGCACGGGCGGTGGACACCACAGCGAGTTCTTTTGTGTTTGAACTGACTGGCTCTACAGAAAAGCTGGACAGTTTTATCGAGCTGATGCGTCCGCTTGGGCTGGCTGAGGTTTCGCGCACAGGCGTGGCCTCCATTTGCCGCGGACCGCAGACAATTCAGAGCATCTGAAGTATGAGAAAAGCCGGAAAAGCTATTCCGGCTTGCTAAAAGGAGCAAAAACCATGGCAATGCGCGTGTATTACGACCGTGACGCCGATGTGAATCTGATTAAATCCAAAAAGGTTGCCATTATTGGTTATGGTAGCCAGGGCCATGCCCACGCTAACAACCTGAAGGACAGCGGCGTGAAAGAGGTCGTAATCGGCCTGCGCGAAAGCTCCTCAGCAGTTGAAAAAGCCAAGGCTGCTGGCTTCACCGTCATGACCCCAGACCAGGCTGCTGCATGGGCAGACGTGGTTATGGTGCTGACGCCGGATGAAGGCCAGGGCGCTCTGTACAAAGAATCTCTGGAAAAGAACCTGAAGCAGGGTGCCGCTCTGGCATTTGCTCATGGTCTGTCCATCCACTTCCGCCTGATTGAAGCGCGCCCTGATCTGGACGTGTTCCTGATTGCACCAAAAGGCCCTGGCCACACCGTGCGTTCCGAATATCAGCGTGGCGGCGGCGTGCCCTGCCTGGTTGCTATTGCGCAGGATAAGTCTGGCAAGGCTCTGGACATTGCTCTGTCCTATGCTTCCGCCATTGGTGGTGGCCGCGCTGGCACGATCGAAACTTCCTTCAAGGAAGAAGTTGAAACCGATCTGTTTGGTGAACAGGCAGTTCTGTGCGGCGGTCTGGTTGAGCTGATCCGCGCTGGCTTTGAAACGCTGGTTGAAGGTGGTTATGCACCGGAAATGGCATACTTTGAATGCCTGCACGAAATGAAGCTGATCGTGGATCTGATCTACGAAGGCGGCATTGCCAACATGAACTACTCCATCTCCAACACAGCTGAGTATGGTGAATACGTGTCTGGCCCGCGCGTGATTACGCCGGAAACCAAAAAAGCCATGAAGGGTATCCTGACGGACATCCAGAACGGTACGTTCGTGCGTAACTTCGTGCTGGAAAACCAGTCTGGCAACGTGTTCTTCAAAGCCACACGTGCACGTAACGATGCGCACCAGATTGAAGCCGTTGGTGAAAAACTGCGTGGCATGATGCCGTGGATTGCAAAATCCCGTCTGGTTGACAAAACCAAGAACTAATTCAGTTCTGGCGTTAGCCGTAGCAAAAAGCCCTGCCACCAAATGTGTGGCAGGGCTTTTTCTGTTCTGGGGTTATCGTCAGGTTAAAACCATGAGCGAATACCAAAGGTAAAACGTAAATCCTCTGGCCCATTTTCTGCCATGCGTGTGTTATTTCTGGCTACGCTGGTGGTGCTGCCGTAATGCCCGGCATAGGTTACGGCAATATAAGGGGCAATCTGGCGTTTGAACTCATAACGCAGGCGTAAACCTGCATCTATGTCTGAAAAACCCCGGCTGACACCACGTTCCGGGTCTGCATGAGAATAGAAATTCAGTTCGGCTTGTGGCTGTAAAATCAGGCGGTTGGTTATCAGGAAGTCGTAAGAGCCTTCCAGTTTGCCTGCTACGCCAGTGTTGTTGAAATAAGCTGTGGCAGACACATCAAAAAAGTAAAGCGCCAATCCTTGTACGCCTACGGCACCCCATGCGCGGGTAGGGCCGCTATCTACATCAAGCCGAATGCCAGCCTGCACATCAAAATAGGTGGAAATGGCTCGGTCATAAAAGAATTCATGATCACCATCTGAAAAACGACGATGGCCATCCAGTAAGCCTTCAGACTTCACCCAGAACTTGTTGTAATCTGTGCCAAACCACGCTTGGCCAGAATACCTAAACAGGCTGTTGCCCGGCGTGTATCGGCCTTCAAACTGTTCCAAAAGAGCATGGAAATATGTGTTGTGGTCCATAACCGGATGGATGTGCTGCACGTAATGTAATTTAGGCACAGGTGGCGGCGTTGCAGGCCACTGGGCACTGGGCGTTACGGGTGGGTAGGCAGAAGTACCCGCCGTAGTGCTTTTGTTGGGTAAGATGGTGTGCCCAGAATGTTGCGCCGGTTTTGAGCTTTGCTGGGGTTTAGGTTTTGAGGCTGGCATGTCCATGTCGCCCATATCCATATCATCCATGCCTTCCATAGCTGCATGGTTCATGGAGGCCGCTTTGGCCTGCTGCGTAACCACAGATGCCATAAGCAGAGCGGACACGCCCAAAAGTAAAAAACGAGAAATATATGGGTGGTACAAACATGTTTTCATGACACCACCACCGTGCGGAACATGCCTAAATCCATGTGGTAAAGCAGGTGGCAGTGAAAAGCCCATAAACCCGGTGTATCGGCAGAAACCAGATAGCTCAGCTTTCCGCCTGGTTGCACAATAATGGTGTGTTTTATCGGGTTATACAGACCGTTCCCGTTTTCCAGCTCACTCCACAAACCATGCAGATGGATGGGGTGTTCCATCATGGTGTCATTTATCAGGGTAAAGCGTACCCGTTCATCCAAACGCAGTGGGATAGGTTCGGCTTCCGAGAACTTTTTGCCATCAAACCCCCAGATATAACGTTCCATGTTGCCGGTAAGGTGCAACGTGATCTCGCGCGATGGTGGGCGTTGATCTGTGGCTGGGTGAGTGGCGCGCAGGTCTGCATATGTCAGAACCCGTCGGCCGTTGTTTTGTAAGCCATCACCGGGGTCAGCCAGACGATTGATCGGCATGGCGGCACGGTTCTGGTTTTCTACATTCAAAGGCGGGGCATGTGCTTTGGGGGCCGAGTGCATGGGCATATCGTGCATCTTCATGCCACCCATATCGTGCCCTCCGTGCATGGCCATGCCCATATCCACCATAGTGCGTACGGGCCGTTCATCCATGGGGGGAACTGGTGCGCTCATGCCGGAATGAGGGGCAAGTGTGCCGCGGGCGTAGCCGGTTCTGTCCTCACTTTGGGCAAAAATGGTGTAAGCCTGATCGCCTTGGGGCTGCACAATGCAATCATACGTTTCAGCCACCCCAATGCGGAATTCATCTACCCGCACGGGTTCAACATTATTTCCATCTGCCTGAATGATATCCATTTGGAGGCCGGGAATGCGGATATCATAAAAGGTCATGGCGGAGGCATTGATAAACCGCAGCCTGATGCGTTCACCGGGTTTAAAAATACCAGTCCAGTTGGCAGCGGGGGCGCAGCCGTTCATCAGATACGTGTAGATAATGCCGCTTACGTCTGAAATATCCGTGGCGGACATGTTCATGCCAGCCCACTGCATGCGGTCTTTTAGTGTCGGCCATACGCCGGATTTCTTGGCATCATGAAAGAAAGAAACAGCCGTACGTTGCCGGAAATTATAGTAGTCATCCTGAAACTTCAGCTTGTTGATGATGGTATGGGGCGCCACATCAGACCAATCTGAAAGCAGGATGACGTAATCCCGGTCATAACTATTAGGGTCTGGCTCCTTGGGGTCAATCACAATGGCCCCATACAGCCCCATGGCTTCCTGCATGTTGGAGTGGCTGTGATACCAGTATGTGCCACTCTGTTTTACAGGAAAGCGATAGGTAAAGCGTGCGCCGGGTTCAATTCCGGCAAAGCTTAGCCCCGGTACGCCATCCATATGTGCTGGGCACCGGATGCCATGCCAGTGGATGGAAGTTGTTTCGTCCAATGTATTATGGATGTTCAGGCGTAAATCATCGCCTTCACGCCACCGCAGGATGGGGCCGGGCACGCCACCATTCATGGTGGGCACGCGCTGCGGTTTGTCCAGAATATTTACATTTGCCCAGCCGATTGTCAGATCAAACGTGTTGCTAGCGTTTTGGGGCACAATTCCGGATGTGTGGGTAGAAGCAAAAACCTGTTTGGGTGGCTTAAGGGCATACAGGGCCGCCAATGCGCTGCCGCCAGTTATAAACTGCCGACGAGACACATTTCTCCCTTTCAAAACAGGGGGAATATGCATGGGTATTGTCCATTCTGCATCATGCTGCACGCATATAAGAACGCGCAGACCGACTGATTAAAGCGTACGAAAAATCAGGCGTTATGCAGTTTGGGTGGTCTTAGTAGGGGATCTGCTGTGTAATCTGGCAGAAAGAGAACATTCCTGCGCAACCGGTGCGCTGGCATTTGCCACGCGGCTTCATGCGCAGGCGTGTAAGGCAGAAGCGCAGAAAGCCCGGATGCAAAGCAGTCAGGTTGGCAACAATGCTGTTGATGATGGTGTGTATGGTTTTGCAGTGCACAATGGGCAGCATGTGCGGGTGCGGCATGATGTTCCATCGGCATGTTCATGGAGCCATGAGAATGGCACTCGGCAGATTGTACGCCTGTGTGCCAGTTCGTCATGGCGTGGGCAGATGCAAATACCTTACCCGGTAAAAGCGCATGCAGGCCCACCAGCACTGCTACAAAAAGCAGGCCGCTCAGAATTTTTCTGAAAGGCAGGATGCGATCCATCATCTCGCCACCATATCTGCAATGTGTATATGAGAGCAAGAAAATGTCCTGCAAAGCAGGAAGGCGTATCATAGTGGCGTTTTGGTGCGGTGCGTAGGCGTAGCAGTTACAGGCGGAGTAGGGTGAATGAGCCAGACAATCAGTTTCCCGGTAGAAGGGATGTCCTGCGCCGCATGCGCTACCCGGCTGGAAAAAGTGCTGAACAGGCTGGAGGGGGTGCAGGCCTCCGTTAATTTTGCAACGGCCAAGGCACAGGTTGATCTGGGGGCAGGTGCAAGCAACGTAACGGATATATTGGACGCCGTTACCAAAGCCGGGTTTGGGGCACAGACATCTAGCGTGGATCTGGCTCTGACAGGGCTTTCTTGCGCAGGCTGTGCCGGACGGGTGGAAAAGGTGCTGAACGCCCTGCCATCCGTGCATGCAAACGTTAATCTGGCGACCGAACGTGCACACGTTACCTTTGTGCCCGGCATCGTCACCGCGCAGGCGTTGATAGCAGCGGTAGAAAAAGCCGGATATGGCGCGACTGTCTTCCAACAGAAAACAGCGGAAGAAGTCAAACATCAGCGGCAGAAGGAATGGCGCACGGCACTTACGGGCTTTGTGCTGGCTGCGGTTTTAAGCCTGCCATTTCTGCTGGAAATGGTGGGCATGATGGCAGGCGCACACCATGCGGTTATGTTGCCGCTATGGGTGCAGCTTGTTTTGGCTACTGTGGTGCAGTTTTGGTGTGGCCGCTCTTTTTATGCGGGGGCATGGCACGCATTACGTAGCGGTGCAGCCACCATGGATGTGCTGGTGGTTTTGGGCACCAGCATTGCCTATGGCTTCAGCGCGGTTGTGGTGCTGTTCGGGCTAGATCAGCCTGTTTATTTTGAGGCCAGCGCACTGGTCATTACGCTGGTATTGCTGGGCCGTTTGTTGGAGGCCCGTGCCAAGGCGCGCGCAGGCGCCGGTATGGAAAGCCTGCTGCGGCTTCAGCCCAGGACAGCGCATGTTGAACGCGCAGGGCAGATAACGGATGAACCCGTAGAACAACTACAAGTGGGCAACGTGTTTCTGGTACGCCCCGGTGAGAGTATTCCGGTAGATGGCGTTGTGCTTTCTGGCGCATCGGATGTGAACGAGGCCATGCTGACGGGTGAGAGTGTGCCTGTTGCCAAGCAGGCCGGTGCTAACGTGTTTGCAGGCACCTTAAACCAGACAGGTGCCCTGCGTGCCAAGGTAACCGGCATTGGTAGCCAGACAGTTCTGGCAGGCATTGTGCATATGGTAGAGCAGGCACAGGGCAGCAAAGCCACTGTGCAGCGGCTGGCAGATAAAGTGGCATCTGTTTTTGTGCCGGTTGTGCTTGCGCTGGCTGTGCTGACATTTGCTACAGGCTGGTTGCTAACAGGTGTGTGGGACCAAAGCCTCGTTAACGCCATTTCCGTGCTGGTCATTGCCTGCCCGTGCTCTCTGGGGTTGGCGACACCCACTGCCATTATGGTGGGCACGGGGCTGGGCGCACGCGCGGGTATCTTGTTCCGTAATGCAGATGCACTGGAACAGACACGCAAGCTCACAACGCTTGTGGTGGATAAAACAGGCACCTTAACCCAAGGGCAACCTGCCGTTGTGGATGTTCAGGAGGCAGAGCATGTTTCTGCGCAAGATGCACTGGCCTTGGCATATGCACTGGAAAGCCAATCCGAACATCCGTTAGCGCGTGCTGTTGTGAATTATGCATGTGTGCAGGATGTTACGGCGGCGGAGATATCTGGCTTTCAGGCTGTGCCGGGGCAGGGTGTTAGGGCGGAATATCAGGGGCACCCTATTGCGTTGGGTTCTCCTGCATATCTGGCCACTCTTGGCTGCACGATAGATCATGACCTCACCCAAAGCTGGCAGCAGCAGGGGCGTACAGTTGTGGGCGTAGCGCAGGGGCAAACGGTTCTGGCGTGGTTTGCGCTGGCCGATCAGATCCGCCCAGAAGCGCAAGAAGCAGTGGCCACCCTGCAGCAGCAGGGTTTGGATGTGGTGATGCTTACGGGGGATAACGCCCGTGTTGCGCAGGCCGTGGCCCAGAAGGTGGGCATAAAAACAGTTATTGCCGGCGTGCTGCCAGATGGCAAAGCGGCTGAAATTCGTAAACTGAAAGAGCAGGGCAAGTGCGTTGGCATGGTGGGCGATGGCATTAATGATGCCCCGGCTCTTGCCTCTGCCGATGTTGGTTTTGCCATAGGTGCCGGGGCAGATATTGCCTTGGAAACGGCAGACGTTGTGCTGATGCGCAGCAACCTGATGGCCTTGGTGGATGCGCTTTCTCTCTCACGCGCCACGGTTTCCAAAATATGGCAGAACCTGTTTTTTGCTTTTATTTACAATATTCTTGGTTTGCCTTTGGCTGCCCTTGGTAAACTGGACCCGGTTCTGGCAGGGGCCGCCATGGCAATGAGTTCGGTTTCTGTTGTCAGCAATTCCCTGTTGCTGAACCGGTGGAAGCCCAAATCCTAAGAATATCAGGTGGGGAGGGAAGGATTGGTTTCCCCCAATAGGATACTGCCTTCTTCTGGTAGCCATTCCCCTGTGTTTTCATCACGCCCTTGCAGGTAAAACTGACGGGGCGCGGTGTCTGAGGCAGATTGTGCGGCCTTTTGCAAAAACTTCTGCATGGGGGCAGATTGTTTGCGGTTTATCAGACAGTTCAGCTTGCTGTCGGGAAAAGCTTCCAGCATATGCGCCGAGCAATCTTCTCCCGCAAAAATCATGAGCGGGGGCATCTGCCGTTTTGCGACAAAGTATTTGTGAATAATGGCTGTTTTGCCAGCATCTGCAGGGAAGGGATAACGTGCGACCTCGGTAGAAAGTAGGATTTTCTTACGCTCGGCCAAACGTGCGCCAAAAACGTGCTCACGCGGCAGGTTGTATCCATATTCTGCCGATGTGGCGAAAAGTGCCGTAATATCCTCCATGCCGGAGGTGCAGATAACCGGGTCTATCCCGTGTTCTTGCAAGATCTGGAACAGGTTGGCCATTTCTGGCGTAAGGCGCAGGGCCTGTACAACTTTGGCAGATACCGGGCCCGCCTTGCCGGGGCGTTCCGCCGGGCATTCCCAAGTTTGTGTGGTTATGGAAGCCCCAAGGCACCATTCGTTAGCGGCACGGCTAAGGGCGATAACATCTGCTGCTGTCTGCCCTGCTACCAGCCGTATCATCCAGCGTTGTGCCGCTTCTGGCCCATGCAGTGCGGCAACAGCTTGTTGGCAAAAGGCCATTCTGGCCCGAAAAGCTTGCAGAGTGATATCTTTTGCCAACACATCCCGTGGGAGCGGGTACGGCATGTGCCCATAACGAGCGGCAAGAGCACGGTAATCCTCTATCAGATCATCCACCAGCACCGGGAAGGAAACAGGTTGCCCGGCCATATTAACAAATGGGGCAGGCAAGGGATGCGCAAATGCATGCACGTGGATAAGGTGCCTGAATTCATCCGCACGCATCAGAAAACTGAAGTGTTCCAACATGTAAAGGAACAGCGTTTCCTGCACATCGCCGACAATAGCTGTGTTGTTCCAGTCCACCACCACGTAGGGCCGGCGCTGCGGATTATAGGTGGAGGAATATTGCCCATTGGCGTTGATAACGTTCTGAATGGCCTTATGCACATGCGGTGCCCATTTAAGGGTTTCCAGCATGGGCGGTTCGCGTTCCATCAGTTCGGGAATAGATGTTGCACGTGCAACAACGGGTGGCCCAGCCAGAGCAGAAATGCCCATACCAGCACAGCAAAGACCAAAACGACGGCGAGAAAGACTGTTACGCATAAAAACCTCTGGCTGGTTTGCGTAGGGTATGAATTCAGCGTGTTGGAGAAGGTATGTGTAATTGTAAACCAGAATACAGCAAAATGCCTTTTGCCTGACAGACCGTCAAAGTGGGGGTAGGGTCAGCCTCTAGCCCTTGGGTGGCATCTGTAAGAAGCACGGTTGTATATTCGGCTTTTTGCGCATCTAGTGCTGTGGCCTGCACGCAGTATTCCAATGCCAAGCCACACACAAAAACATGTGTGATGCCATGCTGTTTTAAAACAGCATCAAGCGACTGGCCCGACAGTGTTTGGGCCCCGAAAGCAGAGTAGCTGTCCTGATCGGATTGTGCGCCTTTAAACAGGTGCAGGGTACGTTCAGGCAGGTGTAAATCTTGGGGAAAGTCCGCGCCGTGTGTATTGGCTACACAATGCGGAGGCCACAGACCGTTCTGATGAGTGGTTTTGAAAGAAACATGATCGGCTGGGTGCCAGTCCTGCGAGGTCACGATCAACCCAAACGGTAAATGTGCCAATCTGTTGATAACAGGCACAATGGCATGGCCTTTGGGCACAGGCAGGGCGCCATCTGGCAGAAAATCGTTCTGCACATCCACTACAATCAGCGCATCCGTTTTGCCCGGTATAAAGGCAGGAGGGAAAGGCGCGGATTGCAGTGGCATGTGTGTTACTCTTTATGCAGAAGGAAGCAGCCGGGCCAAGACGCGGGAGCGGCCAATTAACGGCAGAAGGTCACGCAGTTCCGGACCTTGTTCTTCCCCTGTCAGAGCCAAACGGAGGGGGTGAAACAGGGCTTTGCCAGAACGGCCCGTTTTTTCACGCACAGCGGTTGTCCATGCCTTCCATGTGGTTTCATCCCATGGTTCAGGCGGCAACAGGCTGGCGGCTTCTTTCAGGAAGTCATCTTCACCTTCCTGCACGGGGGGAATGATGTCTCCATCCGTTACATTATGCCACAGGCGTGCTTCTGAAAGCAGTTCGATATTCCCACGAATAGCCAGCCAGAAGGCTTCTGTTGCGCCTTTAGGCAATCTGTCAGCCACATCTGCATAGGGTGTCTGGGCCAGCAGCTTATGGTTCATGGCCAGAAGCTGGCGGGTATCAAACCGTGCTGCAGAGCGGGAGATGTGGGAGATATCGTATATCTTGGCCTGTTCATCAAACGGAAGCAGCACCGGATCATCCGAAGAACCAAGGCGCGCAAGGTAGGAGATCAGCGCCGTTGCTTCTATGCCGTCCTGCCGGAATGTGCGCAGGGAACACGCATCAAACCGTTTGGAAAGCTTGCCACCGTTTTCATCAAGCAGCAGCGGCAGATGAGCAAAACGGAAATGGTCAGGATGTGCGCCAAGGGCTTGGGCAATATCAATCTGTACGCCCGTGTTGGTCACATGGTCTTCCCCACGGATAATGTGGGTAATGCCTGTTTCCAGATCATCCACAACAGAGGCCAGTGTGTACAGCACCGTGCCATCTGTGCGCACCAGAACGGGGTCTGAAACAGAAGGAAGCTTAACCTGGCAATCGCCCATTACCATATCGCGCCAACGCACGGTGGTGTTGGAGAGCTTAAAGCGCCAGTAAGGCACTTTACCATTTGCTTCTGCCTGTGCGCGCTGCTGGGGGGTCATTTTCAGCATGGCGCGGTCATAAACCGGGGCGCGGCGCTGGCGGATCTGTGTTTCGCGCTTGGCGGCCAGTTCCTGTTCACTTTCAAAGCAGGGGTAAAGGTGTCCAGAAGCCTTCAGCTTCTCAATAGCTGCAGCGTAGCGGTCCAGCCGTTCTGTCTGCCGGAAGGTTTCATCCCACTGAATGCCCATCCAGTGCAGATCTTTCTGGATAGCTTCCACCAGCTCCTCGCGGGAGCGGCCGATGTCCGTATCATCAATACGAAGTTGGAATTGGCCACCGTGGCGGCGGGCGTAAAGGGCATTGGCAAGTGCCTGACGGGCATTGCCAACATGCAGGAGGCCGGTAGGGCTGGGAGCAAAACGGAGTTTCATGACAGAAGCTTATGGCGCGAATGAACAGGAAAGGCCAGCCACAGCGTTATGCTGTGTTAGTGCTGGTGGCCACCATTATCGGCATCGTCTGGCGTGCCGTAAAGGTCTGTCAGGTCTTCATTATCTTCCACCAGTCGGCGCGGATCCAGCGCACGCCAGTCTCGTTCCATTGGTGTTGCGCGGTGGGCAGTAAAATCATCCAGCTCGTTGGCAGAATGCCAGCCATCTTCACCTGCATCCAGCACAACGGCATCTTCACCAAAGCTGAACCACGTTGTCAGCACATCTTTGGCGCTGGCACCGGGGGTGCGGCAGCGTTCTACACTGTCGCGCACATAGGCGCGGGCAAATGCGTTGGCGTGGGCCAGATCATGAAAAACGCCAACATCTTCCACAATGTTATCTTCCGCACCGCCAGAAAGATCCAGAATGCGAACTTTCCATGTTTTGTCTTCGGTATCGGTTTTTTCGGTCATGCCTGTTCGCCTTTGGTGGTTTTGCGGAAGGAGGGAAGAAGGAATTCCCGCCCGATTTTTACCCGTTCAACGCCGTTGTAGGAGACAATATCGGCTGTGGCATAGGTTTCGTTCCACAGTTCAGGAATAAAGGAGCCTGTGCCAACAACATCAATAGGGGCGTGTGCATCTGCCATACAGGCGCATTTGGTCACGCCGAAGCCAGATGAGGCAATAATTTTAACGTGCGGAAAGCCTGCATGGTCCAGTTCTTCACGCATCTTCCAGATGGCTGCGGCAGACACACCTGTGCCAATCAGATAGCGCAGTTCTTTATCAGACCGATAACGGCGCAGTGCCTCAGGCGCATGACGGTTGACCACCGCATAGGATTCCTGCGGGTTCAGCCCCTGCATAAAGCGGCCGCCATGCGTATCCAGCCTGACAGCCAGCTTGCCTTCTGCCGCCAGTTTGGGGAAGCGATTGCAAACGGCCAGTGCGTCTGTAATTTCCTGCCCAAAGTAATCAACCAGCACCACAAGGTCGGTATGCGGGAATTCCGCATGGAACATTTCAGCCGCACGCACGGTAGAGCCTGCATAGCCAATTAAGGCATGAGGCATGGTGCCTGCGCCATGAGTGCCCCCAAAAAATGGTGCTACGGCATCATTTGCCGTACCTACAAACCCGATAGCCCCGTTTTCTTGCGCCTCACGCCCCCCAACCGAGGCCGCATACGCCATAAGCTCCTGCATTTCATACCCAGCGCAATGGCGGGCATCCATAGCCAAAAAGCGGGTATGGGGTAGGGAAAGTGCCATCTGGTAAGCGCGATGGGCCGCAACACATGGGCTACCGAGTTTTTGTAGCAGCAGTGTTTCCAGATCGGCCAAATGGGTAAAGGAGCCTGTTACGTAAACCAGCGGCTCACCAGCACCCACCCATTCACCTTCGGGGTGCACCACATCTACGGTGTAGGGTGCTTGGCGCTGGGCCATAACGTTTTTAAGCCATTCCAGCATCAGACCCGGAGCAGAGATAACCGGACGGCGGATAAAGAAGGCGTATGTAACCTCACAATCTCCAAACCGGCTTACAATCTGGCGGGTACGATTAAAGTAGGAATCTGTGCGCGCACGAATTTCCGCATCGGAAAGCGGTGCTGCTGTGCGGGCGGAACAGACGCCTGCTGAAGGTTTGGAGAAGGGATGCGTCATCCTGATCTGCTCTTTCTGCCATTGGGGCTGCAGGGATGATGGGAACAACGGGGGGCAAGGTAAACCCCACCCCCCGGTTCTGTGATCAGCCTGAATGTTCAGGCTGAGTTCATAAAAGCGTGTTTGCCTTAGCGTTCGCTTTTGAGTTCTTCCGCAATCAGGAAGGCCAGTTCCAAGGACTGTTCGGCATTCAGGCGCGGGTCACAGAAGGTTTCGTAACGGTTGCCCAGATCTTCTTCTGTCAGGCAATGCGCACCACCTACGCATTCTGTTACGTTCTGGCCCGTCATTTCCAGATGCACGCCACCAGCAGGCACGTTTTCTGCTGCACAGACAGCGAAGAACCCTTTCACTTCCTTCACGATGGAATCGAAGGAGCGGGTTTTGATTTTCTGCTGCGTGGATGTGGTGTTGCCGTGCATCGGGTCTGTCAGCCACGTTACAGTCTGCCCGGTTGCTTTTACGGCCCGCATAAGTGGGGGCAGTTTTTCTGTAATCTTATCCGCACCCATACGAGAGATAAGCGTAATACGCCCGGCTTCGTTTTTCGGGTTCAGAATTTCTGCCAGCTTTTTAATGTCTTCCACGCTGGTGGTGGGGCCAACCTTAATGCCGATAGGGTTGCGCACACCACGCAGGAACTCCACATGTGCGCCATCGGGCTGGCGGGTCCGATCCCCAATCCACACAAAGTGGGCAGAGCAGTCGTACCATTCACCAGATGTCGAGTCGATGCGTGTCAGAGCCTGCTCATAAGGCAGCAGCAGCGCTTCGTGAGAGGTGTAGAACTCTGTTTCATCAATCTGCGGGGCAGATGCGGCGTTCAGCCCACAGGCCTGCATGAATGCCAGCGTTTCCCCAATGCGTTCCGCCATTACGCGGTAACGGTTGGAAAGGGGAGAACGCTCCACAAAGCCCAGATTCCAGCGGTGAACCTGATGCAGGTTGGCATACCCACCGTGCGAGAACGCACGCAGCAGGTTCTGGATACCGGTGGACTGGAAGTAGCCGGTTTCCATCCGTGCAGGATCCGGAATGCGGGATTCAGGCGTGAAGTCTGAACCGTTGATGATGTCACCCCGGTAAGATGGCAGGGTTACGCCATTTACGGTTTCCGTATCGGAAGAGCGCGGCTTGGCGAACTGGCCAGCCATGCGGCCAATTTTAACAACCGGCACCTTGGCGCCAAATGTCAGCACCACGGCCATCTGCAACAGCACGCGGAAGGTATCACGCACGATGTTGGCCTTGAATTCACCAAAGCTTTCAGCACATGCGCCGCCCTGCAGCACAAAAGCCTGCCCGGTAGCGGCCTGAGCCAGATGGTTGCGCAGGGTGCGCACTTCCCCGGCAAACACCAGCGGCGGATAGGAACTCAGCCGGTCTTCAACCGTTTTAAGCGCGGCCTGATCCGGATAACTGGGAATCTGCTTTACGGGAAACGAACGCCAGCTATCCGGCATCCAGGTCGCAGACGTCGGGTTGGGCTGGGTGAGCGTTGCACTCATAACGCGGTTCCTGTCAGTTTAAGGGTGGTCAGGTCAAAGGTTGAATAAAGAGACATAAAGCACCTTGCACCCGCGTACGGATGCCAAGGGGAAGCCTTTATGTCTAAAACAGCGGCAATAGGCAAATTTCATCTTTATGCCAAACGCGCGCGCCTGCCGTTAATGTATGGCGGACATATGGCCGTTTGGTTTGGCATTTTGCCACGTTGGTGCAATATAGCACCAGCACAGCCCGGCTGGAACGGTTTTTCGGGCAGGGTAAATTTTCATTTTTTCGCGGGGTAACGCGCAATGGCGCAGCTGCGTAAACCGTTTGTAACGGTGCTTTCGGGCATATGTGTTGGTTTTGGCCTTATGGCTGGTATTTCTGCGGCTTATGCAGATCCGGCCCTGATGCCTGATGATAATGTTTCGTTTGCTGAAGGTTCTGGCAGCCTCGATTCCAATGGCCAGCAGAGCCAGTCTTCTGAAAAGAAGACAGTGCATGGGCATCGCAATCTGCCGCCAGGGTATCAGGATGCACCGTCCATGGATTTTCAACATGGTGCAGATCCAGATCATCTGGCCAAGGTGCACCGTGACTCGGTAACCGGCTCCGATATTTCCAAATACGGTTCTGCCTATCAAAGCAGCGGGCCGTTTGGTTCTGGGCAGGTTGGGGATTCTACCGGTAACGGATGGGTTATCCCGCGTTAATTGTCTTCCACCACGCGTATCTGGGCCTGACCATTTGTCAGGTCTGTGATGCGTTGGGTGATGTCTTCCTGCCATTCTGCGGGCAGTGTAAGAACGAACTGGGCGCCCAGAGCATCAAAGTCCGGCGTATCAGCCTCAACACCCCACTCAGGCAGGCGAGACTGTAACAGCCCGATAAGTGAAAACGGGCAATGAAAGCTTAGCTTGATACGGTCTATCAGCGGTTCTTTAGGGGCTTCGCGCAAACATTCTGCGGCAGTGCCTGCATAAGCGCGCACAAGGCCGCCAGCTCCAAGCTTGATGCCGCCAAACCAGCGCGACACCACAATGGCAACCCGATCAAGCTTTTGTGCAACAACAACCTGTAAAATTGGCCGCCCGGCAGTGCCCGATGGCTCTCCGGCATCATGGCAGCGGCAGTGTGGGCCAAATTGCCATGCCCAGCAATGATGTGTGGCATCTGGTCCCGCCGCAGCAATACGGCTGATAAAAGCTTCGGCCTCTTCTATGCTGTTTATAGGTGTGGCACTGGCGAGAAAGCGGCTTTTTTTAATATCCCGTTCCAGAGTAAAGGGGCTGAGAAGCGTTTCGGTCATGCGCTGAATGATACAGCCTGCCTAAAGCCCCGCAAACATGTATTCTGGTGGATATATACGCAGAATATCGCTGTTATGGCCTTATTAAGGATGTTTCTTTGGTAAAAGGGCATGACAGGATGGTGAAAAACGGGCTTGCTCTGTTGGGTGTAGGATCGTTTTGTTCCAATATATGGGAACAATGACCTTTCGCTGCTGCCAGACCATGTATCTGTCAGCAGTGGAGCAGAAAAAGGAAAGCAGCAGCATGATGCCTGTGTTGCGTAAGAAGTGGTTGGTTATGGCAGGTATTTGCGCGGTTGCTCTGCCTGTTCTGAATATGCCTTCTGCCATGGCAGAAGAAGGGCTGGGTGATGACGATGATGCGGAAACGCATCGCCCGGCAGACATGCACAAATTGGCAACCAAACCGCCACTGCCACGTGCTCATAAGGATTTTAGCAAATATCGCTACAAACCAGAGGGTGATAAAATACAGGAACAGCCAGATGCCAACCGGCTGTTGTTCTGGACACAGGATGGCAGGCCAGATGGTTACGCGCAGCGGCGTGGAAGCAGCATTATTTATTATAACGCACAAGGGCAGGCGATACGCATCCAGCACCTGACCCCAGCGGAAATGACTGACTAAAACGGGCTACCTTCTTCTTTCTGGGGCATATCAGAAAGAAGAAGGTGTTGTTTACCCGGCGGAAATCAGATCCAGAATAGCGGCGGATGTTTCTTCAATAGACCGGCGGGTGACATCAATAACCGGCCAGTTATGGCGGCGGCATAAGCGGCGTGCCCAGTGCAGTTCTTCCTGCACCTTTTCCAAATCAATATAGGCGTAATCTGCTACCGGATCGATCTTGGCTTTGGATGGCACCATCTGAGACAGACGGTTACGGCG
This sequence comes from Acetobacter pasteurianus subsp. pasteurianus LMG 1262 = NBRC 106471, assembly GCF_000285275.1. Taxonomy (GTDB): domain Bacteria; phylum Pseudomonadota; class Alphaproteobacteria; order Acetobacterales; family Acetobacteraceae; genus Acetobacter; species Acetobacter pasteurianus. Next base: position 38,346 of record NZ_CADO01000016.1, on the reverse strand, counting down.
AATTTCAATCAGGCGTTCCGGATCTATTGTCAGCCCAATAACGGGTTTGTCGGTTGTGAATAAATCCTGTGGCGGTTCAATGCCCATAACCAAGGGAACATTGGCAGCCTTTAGGCCTCGGTTTGCCAAATAAAAGCAGGTGGGTGTTTTGGAGACGCGCGAAACACCAATAAGAATAACATCAGCTTCATTCAGGCCTTTGGTTTCCTGCCCATCATCATGCGCCAGTACATAATGCATGGCCTCAATGCGCTGATAATAGTTTTCATCCATGATGTACTGGCCACCCGGATGAAGTGTCGCTTCCTCGCCTGTTTCTTCGGTCAGAAAGTGCAGGGCGTTATCCAGCACATCCAACAGCCGCACCTGTAGGCTTGCACAGCCTGCTTCCATATCAGCCTGCAAGGTCGGGTCTGTCAGCGAAGACATAACTGGCCCACGGTCCAGCGCGATATGCCGCAAAACCCGACGGAGCTGAAGCTGTGTGCGAATAAGGTTCCAGTGGCGCAGATGCACCTCAGTATTGGGAAACTGCGCAATACAGGCGCGGGCAACAGAATCCAGTGTCTGGCCCGTTGCTTCGGAGACAAGGTGGAGCGTGATTTTTTTTTGCATGATCTGGATTCAAAAATGGCCGCCTCGGTGAGAGGCGGCCACCTTTTTGTTCAGGCTTTTACGGCCTTGTTGTTTTTAGCAGCCAGTGCGGCCTGTGCTGCGGCCAATCTGGCAACGGGCACCCGGAAGGGGGAGCAGGAGACGTAATCCAGCCCAACTTCTTCAAAGAAGGAGATGGAAAGCGGATCGCCCCCGTGTTCACCACAGATACCCAGTTTGATATCAGGCTTGGTTGCACGGCCTTTTTCAACACCCATACGCACCAGTGCGCCAACGCCTTCACGGTCGATCGAAACAAACGGGTCCTGCGGCAGCAGCCCTTTTTCCACGTATTCTGGCAGGAAGGAGCCAGCATCATCGCGGGAAAGTCCAAGGGTGGTCTGTGTCAGATCGTTTGTGCCGAAGGAGAAGAAGTCTGCGCTCTGTGCAATCTGGTCTGCCGTAATGGCTGCGCGTGGCAGCTCAATCATGGTGCCGATTTTGTAAGACAGCTCAGCTTTGCGTTCAGAAAGAACGTCAGCAATGGCGGTTTCACAGGTTTTACGCACCAGATCCAGCTCTGCTTTTGTGCCAATCAGCGGGATCATGATTTCCGGAGCAACAGGCTTGCCTGTTTCCTTGGCGATATCAAGGGCCGCTTCTGCAATGGCACGCACCTGCATGGCGTAGATTTCCGGGTATGTAATACCCAGACGGCAACCACGATGGCCCAGCATTGGGTTGGCTTCAGATAGTGCAGAGCGACGAGCACGTAGGGTTTCAACATCCTGCCCAAGTGCTTTGGCAACTTCTTCCAGTTCTGCTTCACCATGCGGCAGGAATTCGTGCAGCGGTGGATCAAGCAGACGGATGGTAACAGGCAGCCCCGCCATAATGCGGAACAGTTCTGTAAAGTCACTCCGCTGGAAGGGCAGAAGCGCGTTAATGGCTTTGGCGCGTGTGGCTTTGTCATCCGCCATGATCATCTGGCGCACATGGCCAATCCGATCCGGGCCGAAGAACATGTGCTCTGTACGGCACAGGCCAATACCTTCTGCACCAAAGCGGCGGGCTGTTGCCGCATCTTCTGGCGTTTCAGCATTAGCGCGCACACCAAGGCGACGGATGGAATCTGCCCACCCCATAAGGGTTGCAAAGTCACCAGAGAGTGTTGGCGGAATGGTGGGAACACGGCCTTTGTAAACAGCGCCCGTGCCACCATCCAGCGTCAGCCAGTCACCCGCTTTGAGTGTGTGACCGTCCACTTTCATGGTCTGGGCTTTGTAATCCACAGCAATGCTGCCAGCACCGGCCACGCACACGCGGCCCATGCCACGGGCCACCACAGCGGCGTGGGATGTCATGCCGCCACGGGTTGTCAGCACACCGCGGGCAGCGTGCATGCCGTGCACGTCTTCTGGAGAGGTTTCAACACGCACCAGAATAACATCTTCACCCTTGGCAGCGCGGTCTTCCACGTCCTCGGCAGAGAACGCGATCACGCCCGTTGCCGCACCCGGAGAAGCGGGCAGGCCACGTGTAAGAAGCTGACGTTCTGCCTTGGGGTCCAGCACAGGATGCAGGAGCTGATCGAGAGATGCAGGCGGCACGCGGTTAACGGCTTCTTCCTGCGTGATCAGGTTTTCCTTGGCCATATCAATGGCAATGCGCAGGGCGGCTGCGGCTGTGCGTTTGCCCGAACGAGTCTGGAGCAGGTACAGCTTGTTGGCCTGCACCGTAAACTCAATGTCCTGCATATCGCGGTAGTGGCGTTCCAGCAGATCGCGCACTTTCAGCAGTTCCTGATACGCGTTAGGCAGGGCCTTTTCCATAGGCACCTGACCTTCAGCCGCACGAGATGCCGCCATGGGCTGCGGTGTGCGGATACCGGCCACAACGTCTTCACCCTGCGCGTTGATCAGGTATTCACCGTAGAAAATGTTTTCACCGGTGGAAGGATCACGCGTAAAGCAGACGCCGGTGGCGCAATCATCACCCATGTTGCCGAACACCATCGACTGCACGTTAACAGCCGTGCCCCAGCTTGCCGGAATATCGTGCAGCTTGCGGTAGGTGTTGGCGCGTGGGTTCATCCATGAACCAAACACGGCTCCAATGGCGCCCCAAAGCTGTTCTTTCGGGCTTTCAGGAAAGGCGGTGCCGGTTTCCTGCAGAACAATCTGTTTGTAGCCTTTAACGACTTCCTGCCATTCTTCAGCACTCAGAGACGTATCGTCTTCCTTGCCGATGGCACGCTTGATCTGCTCAAGCAGATCTTCAAAGCGGTGGTGGGCAACACCCAGCACAACAGAGCCGTACATCTGAATGAAGCGGCGGTAGCTATCCCATGCAAACCGGGCATCGCCTGATGATTTTACAAGTCCTTCAACGGTGCTGTCATTCAGCCCCAGGTTGAGAACTGTATCCATCATGCCGGGCATGGAAACACGTGCGCCAGAACGGACAGAAACAAGCAGGGGGGCATTGGCATCGCCAAAGCGCAGGCCCATGGCTTCTTCAAGCTGGGATTCCAGCTCAGCCGGGTATTTCCGTCCGTTTTCGTAGAACGCCGTGCAGACTTCAGTGGTAATGGTAAATCCGGGGGGGACGGGCAGGCCGATATTGGCCATTTCTGCCAGATTGGCTCCCTTACCGCCGAGGAGATTGCGCATCCCGGCGTTGCCTTCGCTCTGGCCTGCGCCGAAACTGTAGATCCACTTGGTCATGTGCCGTTCACTTCATTCCTGCATACAGTAAAGCCAAAAGCCCCGACCGAGGGGAGGAAAAGGAGATAACGGGGCGATAGGCTGGCCTGCGTGCTATTTTTATTCTTGGTTTTGGACGACTTTGGTAATCCATCCCTTCGTTGAGAGGTAGCATGGCGCAGTTTTGCTGGGCGAGCAATCTCTCTTTTGTATCAGAATACAAAAAAACGTGTGCAACGCCCTGTTATTCCTGCTCGGAGCAAAAAGCGTTCCATTCAGTCTCATCCATGGTCTGAAGTCCAAGCTCAACAGCCTTTTTGGCTTTTGAGCCAGCTTTTTCTCCCAGAACAACCAGATCTGTTTTTTTGGACACAGAATCCGAAACCTTGGCGCCCATGCGTTCTGCCGTTGCTTTGGCTTCTGGCCGTGTCATGGTGTGCAGGGTGCCGGTAAACACAATGGTTTTGCCAGCCAATGCGCCTTCGGATGCCGCAGTTTCTTCCGTTATGGTTAAGTTTGCGTGCAAATCCGCCAATGTTTGCAGGTTATGTTCTTCTGCAACAAAGGCCACCAGATCTTCCGCCGTGGTGGTGCCTATGCCGGTAATGGAGCCGAGTTCCAGCCGGGCATCAGATCCGATAATGGCGGCAGCCTGCATCTGGTTGAACCAGTTTTCATACGTGCCATAGTGGCGCGCCAGCAGGCGGGCATTGCTGGCGCCAATCCGGCGGATACCCAGCGCATAAATAAAGCGAGAAAGAGAAATGGTGCGGCGGCTCTCTATAGCTTGCAGCAGTTTTTGAACCGATTGCTCGCCCCATCCATCGCGCTTTTCTATGTCTGCGGCGTGTTCATGCAGGCGGAAAATGTCACCGGGCGTTAAAATCAGGCCGATATCATGGAATTCACGAATGCTGCGGTCTCCCAAGCCTTCAATGTCAAACGCTTGGCGGGAAACAAAGTGGATAAGCCGTTCTACAACCTGAGCTGGACAGGTGAGCCCACCCGTGCAACGGCGCACAGCTTCCCCTTCTGGCCGAACAGCAGCGGCCCCACAAACAGGGCAATGATCAGGGAAGTGGTAAGGTGCCTGCCGGGGCGTGCCATCTGGGGAAGGGGCAACACCCAAAACTTGGGGGATAACATCCCCCGCACGCTGGATGAAAACCATATCACCGGGGCGGACGTCCTTACGGGCAATTTCATCTTCATTATGCAAGGTTGCGCGCATAACCAGCACACCGCCAACATTTACGGGTTCTAAATGCGCAACTGGGGTGAGAGCACCTGTGCGGCCAACCTGAATTTCTATTTCCTTCAGGCGTGTGACGGCCTGTTCTGCCGGAAACTTCCACGCAATGGCCCAGCGGGGCGCACGTCCAGCAAAACCCAGGCGTTCCTGCAGGGCCAGATCATCAATTTTGTAAACAACGCCATCAATATCGTAGGCAAGTTCAGCCCTACTTTGGCTGACCTCAGCAAAAAAAGCCTCGGCATCTTCCACGCCTTTAATCTGGCGGGAAAGCGGATTAACCGGGAAACCCCATTCTTTGAGTTGTTCCAGATATGCCCAATGGCTGCGGCTGATTTTTTCTGAGCAAAAGCCAAGCGCGTAAGCAAACAAAGAAAGCGGGCGTTGCGCTGTAATTTTGGGGTCTAACTGCCGCAGGGAACCTGCTGCTGCGTTGCGTGGGTTGGCAAACAACCGCTTGTTTGCAGCTTCCTGCGCAGCGTTGAGTTCCAGAAAATGTTTTTTGGAAAGGAAAACCTCACCACGAATTTCGATCAGATCAGGGTAGGAGCCGGAAAGGCGTAACGGCAAATCCTTTAGCGTGCGCAAATTGGCGGTAACGTCTTCGCCTTCTGTGCCATCTCCACGGGTGGTACCACGCACAAAACGGCCTTTTTCGTAGGTCAGACTGATGGAAAGTCCATCAATCTTGGGTTCCCCTACAAAAATCAGTTGTTCGGTTGCATCCTGGTCCAGACCCAAAAAGCGGGTGGCGCGGCTGATAAAGCCTTCAAAATCTTCACGGTCAAACACGTTGTCCAGAGAGAGCATGGGCACAAGGTGGATATGCTTGCCAAAGGCTGTATCCGGTGCAGCACCTACGGCTTGGGCTGCGCTGTTTTCTGGCTCGGCCTCTGGGTGCTGGGCCACAATGGCATCATACCGCCGGCGCAGGGCATCATATTCTGCATCACTGATTTCTGGAGCATCGTTCCGATAATAGGCCGCATTGTGGTGGGCAATTTCGGCGGCAAGGCGTTCCAGTTCTTCCCGCGCTTGTTGTTGTGTCATGTCGGCGGGAAGAAAGGCAGTTTCAGGCATTATTCTCATATCCAAGCAGGCTGGCGGCAGCGGCACGGGCGGCATCGGTTACTGTATCACCTGCCAGCATACGCGCAATTTCCTCATTACGCTCTGTGTCTGTGAGTGGAGTGGCGTGCGTTACGGTCTGGCCATTGCGGGTAAGTTTGCCAATACGCAAATGCGCATCTGCGCTGGCTGCCACTTGCGGGCTATGCGTAACAGCCAGAACCTGCACATTTTGCGCAAGCCGATGCAGGCGTTCACCAATGGCGGCGGCTGTGGCACCGCCAACGCCTGCGTCAATTTCATCAAAAATCAGCGTGCCGATACCGGACTGGCCAGCCAGCACCAGTTTAAGTGCCAGCATAAGGCGGGAGAGTTCACCACCAGAAGCAACCTTCGCCAACGGCCCCGCTGGTTGGCCGGGGTTGGCCGCGATCAAAAAGATCACTTGTTCCATACCCTGTCGGCTCCACTGTTCAGCGGGAAGCTGTTTGATATCCACCAGAAAGCGCGCTTTTTCTAGCTTGATCGGCTTTAATTCCGCTGTAACAGCCTGTTCCATTTTACGGGCAGCCTTGGTGCGGGCTTCGTGCAAGGCTTCGGCTTTTTGAATATATGTTACGCGCGCTTCTTCAGTAGCGACTTTAAGGGATTCCAGCGCTACCGTACCGTTTTCCAGCGCTGTCAGGCGGCCAGAAAGGCGGGTCAGCAGATCTGCCAGATCATCTACGGCAATGGAATGTTTGCGTGCCACGGTGCGTAGGGCAAACAGACGCTCTTCTGTATCTTCCAACAGCCGAGGGTTGGCTTCTGTATCTGCTGCCAGGCGGGAGAGCAGGTTTTCGGCTTCGGCCAAAGCATTTTCGGCATTTTCCAGAGCTGTGAGGGCTTCTGTTGTGCGGGCTTCCAGAGGTTCTGTTTCTGTCGGTGATGCAGAAGCAGCAGAAGCATTTGTTGGCACAAGGCGCAGCAGGGCACGCGTTGCCCCGCGCAAGGCGGCGGCAGGGCCGGGAGAGCGTCTATCTTTGGGTGTAAGTTCAGAAAGGGCCGCGGCTACGGCTTCTCCGCGCCGTTCAGCTTGCTGTAAAGCGTGGCGCTGCTGGGCCAGTTCTTCTTCCTCACCCGGTTGAGGGGCAAGGGCTGTGAGTTCATCAACTGTATGGCGTAGCCATTCTTCTTCTCGTGCGGCTTCCTCTAATGCGCGATGCGCATTGGCCAGTTCTGAACGCAGGGTTTGCCAGCGGTCAAATGCACCCGCAACACTATTTACGAGAGAAGGTTTGACGCCATAAGCATCAAGCAGGCCACGATGAGTGCTGGAATCGGCCAGCCCCATTTGCTCATGCTGGCCTTGAATTTCAATAAGGGTGGCCGCCACGCGCCGCAAAAGCGTGATGCCAACAGGCTGATCATTGATCCATGCGCGAGAGCGGCCTTCCTTGGAGATGACACGGCGGAGGACTAAAGGTTCCTGCACTTCTGCGGGAATGTCCTGTTCTTGCAGGATGCCGAATGCTTCGTGTGAAGCTGCAACATCAAAACTGGCAGTTACGCGCGCCTCTGGTGCGCCGGCACGTACCAGTCCGGCACTGGCGCGATCACCCATGGCAAGGCCCAAACTGTCTAGCAGAATGGATTTGCCCGCCCCGGTTTCCCCCGTAAGTGCAGTGAAGCCTGCATGGAGTGAGAGATCGAGCGTTTCAATCAGAACAACGTCCCTGATGGAAAGGCTTGTTAGCATAATGGCATCCGGTTTTCCGGGCTTGCGCCCAAATGACAGGAAAGACGGCAAAACACAAAAGCCCATAGCTTCCTGCTTGCCCCGCCCGCAGGGGGCGGCAAACGCACAATACTCATTTCAGGCACAAGCTGCCAGAAAAATGTTCTTTATATGTTCTTTATTTTGCTGGTGAGCTTGCAGAATCAGCCGGAGCCGTAGGTTCAGCTTTTACGGGCGTCACAGGTGCTGCCTTGATAGGCATGGCCTGTGGCTGCGTGTTTTCATTCCGCGTATCTGTTGCCAGAGCATCTGGTTCCATAGCTGTGCCTTTTTTGGCGCCAGCCGTTCCGGGTTCTGCATCTTTTGGCATGTCAGATGCAGAAACAATTTTACCGGGAATAGGGAACTTATCTGTCAGCAAATGATAACGGTGGAGGTTATCATAAGCATAACGATACCATTTGCTGCCGGGGTAATTGTAACCCAGCACAATGGCAGATTTACGCGCCTGATCCGTTAGGCCCAGATCCAGATACACTTCCACCATGCGCTCCAAGGCTTCGGGCACGTGGTTGGTGGTCTGGAAATCCTGCACCACACGCTGGTAACGGTTGATCGCACCTTCGTAGTTTTTTTCACGCTGATAATAGCGGCCAACCAGCATTTCCTTACCGGCCAGATGATCTCGGCAAAGGTCAATCTTCAGCTGCGCATCACGTGCGTATTTGGACTGCGGAAAGCGAGTAATCACTTCTTCCAGCGCATCCATGGATTCTGCGGTGCCTTGCTGATCACGCTGTACGTCTGCAATCTGCTCATAAAAGCACAATGCGCGCAGGTAATAGGCGTAAGCTGAATCCGAACTGGTGGGGTGCAGGCTAATAAAGCGGTTAAGCTGCTGCACGGCTTGTGGGTATTTCCCTTTCAGGTAATACGCGTAGCCTTCCATAAGCTGGGCGTTCGCGATGTAACCAGAATAGGGATAATTCTGCTGAAGCGTTTCAAACTCTGAAGCCGCAAGGGCGTAGCGCCTGGTACGCAGGGCATCAATGCCGTTATTATAAAGCGTTTCAGGCGCAGCAATTTTGGGAGCCGGCGGAAGCTTCTTGTTTTCATTAAACAAGCCACAGCCTGCCAAGCTCGTCAGCAGGGCAACTGAAAGCACGCGGGGCAGAACGTGGCGAAGCAACTGTGGTTTAATGCAAATATCAGACATACCGGCTCTTCATTTAGAGACGGCATCTTATAGCATGCCCACTGCGCAAGAAAAGCAATGAAACAGCTATTGATTCGTTATTGCGCCAAAAAGGCATCAGGCAGCAGACGCTGCGGGCAGGGATGTGATGATATCGCGCCACGCATTCTGATCTGCAAAAAGAGCCCGCAGAACCTGATTGTTCAATGCATGGCCAGACCTGTGGCCACGGAACTCACCCAACAATACACCACCGGCAAGGTAGAGATCCCCCACCGCATCCATAACTTTATGGCGAATGAATTCATCCGGCTTGCGAAGGCCAGAGGGGTTTAGAATATGGTCATCATCCACCACAATGGCATTATCGAGCGAACCACCACGTGCCAGCCCGGCACGATGAAGGGCTTCAATTTCTGCTTTAAGGGTGAAGGTGCGGCTATTTGCCAGCTCATGGCGGAAAGACCACGGCGTAAGCTCGGCGCTATAGCTTTGCTGGCCAATGGCTTTTGCCGGAAAATCAATACTCAGGGAAAGATGGAGGTGGTGGCCTGCTGTAGGGTGAAGCTCGGCCCATGAATCATTATGGCAAATGCGAATGGGTTTGCAGACTTCAATAAAACGGCGTGGCGCATCCTGTGCTTTCCGCCCGGCACAATCCAGCAGAAATACAAAATCGGCGGCGGAGCCATCAAAAACCGGAGTTTCTGGGCCGTCAATCAAAACAAGCACGTTATCTACGCCGCAGCCGTTCAAGGCTGCCATAAGATGCTCAACCGTAGCCACGCGGTTTTCTGGGCGTTGGGCCTCACCCAAAACGGTGCTCAGCCGTGTTTCCACAACATTATCGTAATGCGCAGTAATAGGGGCCGCGTTGGGCAGATCTGTGCGCTGGAACACAATACCATGCCCGGCAGGAGCAGGATGCAAGCTCATCCGAATGGATTGCCCCGTATGCAGCCCCGTGCCGGTGCATGAAATGGCATGGCGAAGGGTGTGCTGCAAAGCGGACGGAGTTTTCCTTACAGAACGCATAAAAGATGCTGGGCTTTCTACAATATCGGAATACAGGAGTGGCTCCCTTAGCAGACCGTCCATTATCTGTGCATCCTATGCTTGCGTAGATAGAAAGTTATGACAACGCTAAAGCCTGTTTCTGGTTGAAGCCAGTCAACGATTATTGCCATCTATTACATAAAAAATGCGCCGCCTTGTGAAAGGCGACGCATCTATAGAGTAAAGTGTAAAAAATTAACGGCGCAGGAAGGTTGGAATTTCCAGACCGGAATCCCCTTCACCAGAACGCAGGCCAGATCCCTGATCAGCCTGGCTGATGGTGGGGCGTGACTGAGCGTTTGGTTCCTGCCGGGTTGCATCTGCTCCATTGCGACGGAACGCACCGGTTACGCGGCCAAAAAGGCTACGGTGTGCTGGGGCTTCCTGCTGCTGGGGAGCAGCTGAAGGTTGGCGTGGTGTTTCTGTAAACAGACCAGCGCGAGGGGATACAGCCGGGCGCAACTGCTGAGGCTGGCTAGGTGCGGCAGCAGGAGCGGCCTGCACCGGCACCGTATGCGCAGGTGGTGCAGAAACATTATTGGCGCCAGCAGGCTGAAAAACCTGAGCATGCTGGGGTGCAGCCGTGGCCTGCGCGGAAGGAGCAGCCTGCGTTGTTGTGGGCGGAACAGGGGCAGCAGCAGGAACGGGTGCCGCGGCACCACCAACAGCAGCCTGTGGCTGTTCGGCCTGAGCTTCACCTTCAACCGCTACCAGATGGGGGCGATCTGCCGAATCGGAAGGCATATCAATGCCCGTGGCCACCACGGAGACACGGATACGACCGCTCATCTTTTCATCAATAACGGTCCCGAAGATCATGTTCGCATCTTCAGGCACTTCGCGGCAGACGCGGTTAAACGCTTCTTCTGCTTCAAAGAAGGTCATGTCTTCGCCACCGGTTACGTTCACCAGCAGGCCCTTTGCGGTGGACATGCAGGTGTCTTCAAGCAGCGGGTTGGAAATAGCGGCTTCGGCAGCTTCTACGGCGCGGTTTTCACCTTCACCTTCACCCGTACCCATCATGGCCTTGCCCATTTCAGCCATAACGCTGCGGATATCGGCAAAATCCAGATTAACGTAACCGCGGTCCATCATCAGGTCGGTTACGCCGCGCACGCCCATGTTGAGCACTTGGTCAGCCAGTTGATAGGCTTCGCGCAGGGTGGTGCGTTCGTTGGCAATACGGAAAAGGTTCTGGTTGGGAATAACAATCAGCGTATCAACATACTGCTGAAGTTCCTTGATCCCTTCATCTGCAACGCGCCCGCGGCGTTTGCCTTCGTAAGCGAAAGGCTTACTGACAACGCCGATGGTCAGAATATTCCGCTCACGCGCCATGCGGGCGATAACAGGGGCTGCCCCTGTGCCCGTACCACCACCCATGCCGGTGGTGATAAAAACCATGTGAGCGCCATCTAGATACCGGGCAATTTCATCTGCAGCTTCTTCTGCCGCAGCGCGGCCTACTTCTGGCTTTGCGCCGGCACCCAAGCCGTGGGTGAGGTGTGGGCCAAGCTGGATTCGGCTATCTGCCAGACTTTTTTCAAGGCTCTGGGCATCTGTGTTGGCAACAACAAAGTCAACACCCTGCAGGTTGGACGCAATCATGTTGTCAACTGCGTTCGTTCCCCCACCGCCAACACCAATGACTGTGATTTTTGGGGAAAAATCAGCATGTGTTTGGGGTGGAACGGTCAGGTTGAGTGTCATGTGTGTCTCCCGAACGGCTGCAGCTTACCGGTATATGCTTAGAGAAATAAGATTACGCTCAGATTACCAAGAATTTGTTAGCTAAATCAAACCCTCTCTCGAATAAAAGCGACGAGTTTTTGTAAAAAACCGGTAGGGGCTGCTTCCCGAAACTCTACGTCACCAAAAGGACGTTCTGCGCTGGCTGCCCAGCACAGCAACCCGGCAGCAGTTGCAAAGCCTGCGGCCGCAGCAGTATTTTCAGGCAAACCAATAATATGCTTGGGCCGACCAAGGCGCACAGAGCGCGTAAAACCTGCTCCAGATGGGCGGCCGGAACTTACTGGCATGCCAAGTATGCGCTCTGCCATGGGGCGAATGCCATCCAGCAAGGATGCACCGCCAGTTAACACAATGCGCCCACTGGCTGCTGTGCCAAGGCCTGCGCCATCCAGTTTTTCACGCACCAGTTCCAGCGTTTCTTCCACACGTGGGCGGATGATATGGCCGAGCTGCGCGCGAGAAACCTGCTCAAAATGCGGTACATCGTTGCCCAAAAGTTCAACGGTGAGAATTTCGTCTTCCACATCGGATGCCAGATCGGCACTGCCGTAAAAGGTTTTCAGGCGTTCGGCATTTTCCAAAGAGGTGCTGAGGCCGCGGGCAATATCACGCGTAACATGCAGCCCGCCCACACCAATCTGCGCCGTATGCAGAATTTGTCCTTCACCAAACACAGCCAGAGATGTGGTGCCACCCCCCATATCCACTACGGTGGTGCCGAGGTCTCGCTCATCCGCATCCAGCACGGAAAGGCCAGATGCGAGAGGGGAGGAAACCAACGCTTCCATTTTTAGTTCTGCACGGCTGAGTACGGTTTCCAGATTCATCAGTGCTGTTGTGGCTGCATCTATAATGTGCAGGCGTGCCTTCAGCGTTTCGCACAGATGGCCCCGTGGGTCTGAAACACCTTCTGTGTCATCCACGGTAAAATCTATGGGCAGCGTATGAATAACTTCACGCCCCTGAACGGTGGCCTGAATACGCCCTTCCGTAACCACGCGCCGGATATCTGCTTCTGTAACCACACGTCCGCCAATGGGCCAGCGCACGTTAAACAGACGGCTGGCCGGATGCCCGCATGAAAGGTTCACCACTACCTTATCAATGGGACGCTCTGCCATGGTTTCGGCTTGCCCAACGGTAGCGCGAATGGCGGCTTCCGCTTCCTGCAGTTCTGTAATGGCGCCATTACGCACACCGGCAGAACGCCGCCAGCCGTAACCAACCACACGCAAATTGCCGTTGGGCTCACCTTTGCCAATCAGGCAGGTGATTTTGGTAGAACCAATATCCAAAACCGCCGTGTAGCCGTTGCGCCATGTGTGTGGCCGCTTGTTTTTCTCGCTGGGCGGTAAGGGGAGGGAACTTTCCCCGCCACTCATCAGCAAGGAAGAACCGGTTGCTGCTGTTGTGCGCTTTTTATGCAGCCGATCAGAAAGGCTGAATCCAGAGGAAGCGGGTGAACGCGTGGGGTCACTCATCTGGGTTTTCCTCCGGGTTATCTTTTTTTGCTTCTTTAGATGCAGGATGCACAGGATGCGAGACCGGTTTGGGCGTGTCAGCCTTGTGCGGAGCAGGGGCTGACGTATCTTGTGTGGTATTTCCTGCCTCCGATGGAGGGGGAGGTGCAGGCGGTTTTTCCTTGATGGTTAACCGGTCAGGCAAACGCATATCTATCAGTAGCACAGGCCGATCCAGCAGCCGCGTTGTGGCGTTGATTTTTGCCAGCCTATGAATGGCCGGTGCTTCCTCGCCTTCTGGCAGCAGCACAGTCGCGCCATCGCGTAATGTCAGATTCCACCGCCTGTCACTTACACGTACAGCAGCCGTAACATGGGCTTTAACATCTGGTTCTTGTGCCAGAATATCAATCAGGCTGGCTGCGGATGTATTGGCGCCATCACCGACCACCAATGGCAGTTTGGTAAAGGCCTCTGCATCCTTACCTGTCATGCCTTGGTCTGGCACGCGGTTGCCTTGCTTGTCTATCAGCTCAAAATGCCCTTGATGCTGCCAGACAGCATAGGGCAGGCGTTCTGTAATATGCACGTCAATTTCGCCAGAGAGATGGCGTTCTATGGTAACGTGGTCAACAAACGGCAGATTATCCAGCTTTTCCCGCGCATCGGAAACACTAAAGTCCAGCACAGGGTCTCCGACTTCCACACCCAACGCATCACGAATGCTTTGCTCACTGGTGAGCTGAGCACCGTCAATATGAATACTGGTGACGCGCAGGGTAGAGGTGCCCAGCAACTTATCCCGCAAAGGGGCCAGTTGTTCCTGCACCGCAGGGATTTTCAGGCTGACATATCCAGCACTACCCAGCCCGGCAAGAAACAGCAGGCCGGCGATAGGACGCAGCAGGCGTTTTTGCCGCCTGAGAAAAAGCCCGATGCGAGAGGGCCTGTCAGCAGGAGATGGGGGAACCCTCATTGCCGGCAGGTAGCCTGTTCAACCAACCACGCGCAAAGTTCGGGGTAGCTGATACCACAATAGGCGGCCTGTTCGGGCAGCAGGGATGTGGCCGTCATACCCGGCTGCGTGTTGACCTCCAGCAGAATAAGGTGTGGCTGATCCGGGTTGGTATCATCCAACCGAAAGTCAGAGCGCGATGCGCCAGAACACCCCAATGCCTGATGCGCTTTGACGGCAACTTCCAGAGCAAGTTTGGCGCTGGCGGCATCAATTTGTGCAGGCAGAACATGGGCAGAGCCGCCGACCTGATATTTGGAATCATAGTCGTAAAAATCATGCCCGGTGCCGGTAGGGGTAATATCCGTAATGGTGAGCGCCCGATCACCCATAACACCTACGGTAATTTCACGGCCGGGAATAAAGGCTTCTACAAGTGCCTGCGGACCGTAAGTCCAGTTTTTAACAATATCAGCGCGTGTGTTGGACCCCGTACGCACAATGGAAACCCCAACGGAAGAGCCTTCATTAAGCGGCTTCACCACGTAAGGTGTAGGCAGGGGGTCTGCATGAGCAAGGGTGGCAATATCTACCACCATGCCTTCTGCCACGGGCAGCCCGGCTGTTTGAAAAATGGCGCGGGCAGCGGCTTTATCCATAGCAGTGGCAGAGGCCCGAATGCCCGAATGGGTGTAGGGAATACCCATCCAGTCCAGTATGCCCTGAATACAGCCATCCTCACCAAAACGACCATGCAGGGCGTTAAACACCACATCCGGTTTTTGAGTGTTCAGCGCTTCAACCAACGTGGCCAGATCAGCTTGAGCATCCAGCGTGCAGACATCATACCCTTTGCTGCGCAGGGCTTCCGCCACGCCTTGACCGGATGAAAGGCTGACCACCCGTTCGGAGGACATGCCACCCATCAGCACGGTTACGCGTTTTGGTGCATTCATTGGGAAGATGCCTCCGTCTTACCTAGTCGCTTGATTTCCCAGTGCAGGGAAACGCCGGAGTTCTGGGCAACACGTGTGCGCACGTCTTCCCCCAAACCTTCCAGGTCTGCCGCTGTGGCATTGCCCAGATTGATGAGGAAGTTGCAGTGTTTTTCGCTCACCTGTGCATCTCCACGGCGCAGCCCACGGCACCCTGCGGCATCAATCAGTTCCCACGCTTTGCGGGAAGATGTTTCTGCATCCGGGTTACGGAAGGTGGAGCCCCCCGTGCGTGCGCGTACAGGCTGAGAAAGTTCACGCGCAGCGCGTACTTCTGCAATGCGGTTGGCAACATCTTGCGGGTTTGCAGGTGTGCCACGCAAACGTGCGCGAATAACAAATGCGCCTTCCGGCAGGCCGGAGCGACGATAGCCAAACCGCAGGGCAGCGTTATCCAGCCGGATAAGGCTGCCATCACGGGTAATAATTTCGGCCCAATCCAGAACATTGGCGATGTCTGAGCCATAAGCGCCAGCGTTCATACGCACGGCACCGCCGATGGAGCCGGGAATGCCGGCCAGAAATTCCAGCCCAGAAAGCCCAGCCTGAGCAGCATGTTCGGCCACTGTGGCATCCAGACAGGCGCAGCCAGCTATAATGCCGTCAGCTTCTACCGTAATGTCAGCAAAGCCACGGGCCATACGGACAACAACGCCTTCCAACCCACCATCACGGATGATGACATTAGAGCAAGCCCCCAAAGCCGTTATGGGCAGTTCGGGGGAGAGACGCTGCAGAACACCAGCCAGATCTTCGGCATCGGCAGGCTGAAACAGCCATTCCGCTGCTCCACCAACCCGAAACCATGTGCGTGGGCCAAGAGGTGCCTGTGGTGTCAGCCTTCCGCGCATATTGGCAAAGGCGTGCTTGACCATATCCTGCATGGAGGCCGGATTGTTCATGCCGCGTTGCCACTCTTATCTTCAGCCTGCAGGGCTGCAAGCTGTGCAGGCAAAGCCTGTGCCCAGTTGGTGATGGTACCTGCACCAAGGCACACAACGTAATCACCCGGCTTGGCAATGGCGTTGATCATTTCTGCCAGATGGTCTGGGCTGGAAAGCGGCACCACAGAGCGGTGCCCACGTTCACGCAGGCCTTCAATCAGCTTATCACGGCTCGCATCGGGCAATGGGTCTTCACCCGCAGCGTAAACATCAGACACAATCACGGTATCTGCATCATTCATGCAGGCGCAGAAATCTGAGAACAGGATTTTCAGGCGCGAATAGCGGTGCGGCTGCATAACGGCAATAACGTGGTTGGCCCCAGCTTGTCTGGCTGCTTTGAGCACGGCTGCAATTTCAACAGGGTGATGGCCGTAATCATCAATCACCGTAATGCCACCGGCTTCCCCCGTGCGGGTAAAGCGGCGTTTGACACCACGGAAGCTGGCCAAACCGGAACGGATAACATCATCGCTGATGTCCATTTCCGTTGCCACAGCAATAGCGGCCAGAGCGTTTTGCACGTTATGAGAGCCCAGCATGGGCAGGCGGAAGGGGCCAGCTTTGCGGGTGCGGCGGCTTACGCGGTCTGTTAGCGTCACTTCAAACGTGGCACCCAGTTTATCGGTAATCAGTTTTTCTGCGCGCACATCGGCCTGCGGTGAGAACCCATAGGTGACAATCCGGTGGTCAGACAGGCGCGGGATCATCTGCTGCACGGCTGGGTGATCGATACACAGCACGGCAAACCCGTAAAATGGCACGTTGGAGACAAACTGATCGTAAGCAGCTTCCATGGCTTCGGGGGAGCCCCAGTGATCCAGATGTTCCGGGTCCATGTTGGTCACCACGGAAATCACGGAAGGCAGGCGCAGGAAGGAGCCATCGCTCTCATCTGCCTCAACCACCATCCAGTCTCCCTTACCCATGCGGGTATTGGTGCCGTAGGCTTCAATAATGCCGCCGTTAATCACGGTTGGGTCCAGCTTGGCAGCTTCCAGCACCGCAGCCACAAGGCTGGTGGTGGTGGTTTTGCCGTGCGTGCCGCCCACAGCAACAGACCAGCGCAGGCGCATGAGTTCCGCCAGCATTTCTGCCCGGCGCACAACCGGAATCAGCTTGGCGCGTGCGGCCACAACTTCCGGGTTGTCGCGCTTAACAGCCGTGGAAATAACCACTACCTGTGCATCACCCAGATTTTCGGCCTTATGGCCAATGGTTACGGGAATACCCGCAGCCCGCAGGCGTTTTACATTGGCATTTTCTGCAATATCCGACCCTTGAACAGAATAGCCCAACAGGCACAGCACCTCCGCAATGCCGGACATGCCAATGCCGCCAATGCCGACAAAATGGATGGTTCCGATGGAAAGGGGGAGGGCTCTCATGCGCGTGTCTCCGTCTCGTTGGAGGTCGTCGGATGGGCGGGTGCAGGGGAAGGAGTGAAGCATTCTTCTACTATATCGGCCAGGCGGAGGGCTGCATCCGGGCGGGCAAGCGTGGCAGCGGCTTGGGCTGCCTGTGCCAGTTCATCCGG
The DNA here is from genome assembly GCF_000285275.1 of Acetobacter pasteurianus subsp. pasteurianus LMG 1262 = NBRC 106471. Lineage (GTDB taxonomy): Bacteria > Pseudomonadota > Alphaproteobacteria > Acetobacterales > Acetobacteraceae > Acetobacter > Acetobacter pasteurianus. The sequence continues at coordinate 21,116 of NZ_CADO01000016.1, read as the reverse complement.
CGCGGTGAAAAGATCATTCAGGCGGCTGGCAAGGGCCGCAGAGGTGAAGTCTGGCTGGCGGATCATCCAGCCTGCTCCAGCATTGGTAATGGCGCGGGCGTTTTCTGTCTGCTCATCGCTGGCGGCAATGGGCAAAGGCACCAGAATGGATGGACGGCCTGCCGTTGTAATTTCGGCCACGGAAGATCCGCCAGCACGGCCAATAACCAGATGGGCGGAGGCTAGAAGTTCGGGCACATCCTGCAGGAAGGATTCAACGCGTGCCTGCACACCCATTTCGGTATAGGCTGCACGCACGGCATCCAGATCATCTTGCCGTGCCTGTTGCGTAATGCGAATACGCTGGCGCAAGCCCTCCGGCAGTTTGGCTATGGCCGCAGGTACAACCTGAGAGAAAATGCGCGCGCCCAGTGAGCCACCCCATACCAGCAGATTGATATGATCAGTTGGCGGCACCCATCCTTCACCCGCAAGGGCGGCAATGGCGGGGCGCACGGGCATACCTGTAAACACGGTACGCGCACCAATGGGCAGTTTGGCAACGGAGGGGAAAGACGTGGCAATAACGTCCGCAAAACGGGAAAGCACAGCATTGGCCTTACCCAATACGGCATTACCTTCATGAATAATCAGGGCAGGGTGCTCACGCCCGATAAGCCGTGCCCCCAACAAAGGCGGTACGGAAGGATAGCCCCCAAACCCCACCACAACATCAGGTTTGATTTGTTGGAGAATGGAACGCGCCTTCCATGCGCTTGCCAACAGGGTAAGGCCTGCACGAATGGCACGTATTGGCCCACGCCCAGCCACCCCAGCCCCGCTGAGAACATATTGCGGGCCACGGGCAAACACACCGCTTTCACGCTTGCCAGCACGCCCATCTGTCATGAGCACAAGGTGGTGGCCGCGTTCTGCCAATGTATCTGCCAGAGCTTCAGCCGGGAAGAAGTGTCCGCCAGTGCCGCCTGCGGCAATGACGATAGTACGTGAACTCATGCTGACCGCCATTGTCTGAGTGTGGTTACAAAACCATTGCCAGCGAGGGGCCGCCCCTGCTGTTGCCGTGTAAGAGCAAGCACCATGCCAATAGCCAATGCAACTGACATGGCAGAAGACCCACCATAGGAAATGAATGGCAGTGTCATGCCCTTGGTGGGGATAAGATGCAAGGAAGAAGCCATGTTCACAAACGCTTGCAGGCCAAAGCCTGTTACCAAGCCGGATGTAGCGATAACAACAAACGGATCATCCTCACGGATCAGCCGCAGCAGGGTGCGCACCACAATCACGCCAAATACGCAGATGATGAGCATACACACCACCATTCCGTATTCTTCTCCCGCCACAGCAAATACAAAGTCTGCATGCGCATCTGGCAGCAGATCTTTCACGCGGCCTTCACCGGGGCCACGTCCCAGTAGGCCACCATTACCAAAGGCACGCAGGGCGGTATCAATCTGGTAATGATCTCCCACGCCGGGGTGCATAAAGCGTTCAACGCGCGAACGCACATGCGGGAAGATAAAGAACGCAGCAATACCGGCGGCAATCATGCAGCCAAAGCCGAATGCAACCAGAATGAGGTTGAGGCCATCTACAAAAAGCTGCACCAGAAACACGGCGGTAATAACCGTAAGCATGCCAATGTCTGGCTGAGATTTCAGCAGCAGCACAATCAACCCGTACAGGGCAAAGGCAATCAGCATACCGGGGAAGTAACGTGAAACGCGGCGCTGTGTGAGCAACCAGCCCGTAACAACGGCAAAGCAGGGCTTTAAAAACTCGGATGGCTGGAGAGACATCATGGGCAGGGCGATCCAGCGCCGTGCCCCCTTAATTTCTATGCCATGCACAAGGGTAAGCGCTGTAGCCCCCAGCATCAGCACCCCGCCTATCATGGAAAGGCGCAGCACTGCCTTGCGGGACAGCATGGAAATGCCCACCACAATCACACCCGCAATGCCTAGAAACAGTACCTGCTTGAAAATGAACATATTGCGCGATGCGCCAATACGCACAGCCACAGCAGGGCTGGCGGCCAACATAAGGATGTAGCCAAAACCAATAAGGATAAAGGTGCAGATCAGAGTTGTCCGGTCTACATTCCGCCACCAGCGGCCAAACGGGGAATCATCGGTGCGGGAAGAACCGGCCATCAGTCTCTCACTGCTCTGTCATGCCCGCATGCCGGGCGCAAACCTCATCCGCCAGTTCCTGAAAGCGCAGGCCACGTGCCTCAAACCCAGAAAACTGATCAAAACTGGCGCAGGCGGGTGAAAGCAGCACAACAGGCGTATGCGTACGGTGTGCTTCCGTATAAGCCGCAGGCACGGCGTTTTCTAGTGTTTCTGCCATTGTAAAAGGCACGTTGTGTTCTTTTAGTGTTTGGGCAAGCAGCGGCGCATCCCGCCCAATCAGGAATGTATGTGCAATATGCGGGAAATAGGGCGTGAGAGAGGCAATGCCGCCTTCTTTTGCCGTGCCGCCTGCAATCCACACCAGTTTTTCATAGCACCCCAAGGCGCGAGAGGCTGCATCTGCATTTGTGGCTTTGCTGTCATCCACAAAATCCACCCCGTTGCAGGAGGCCACAAGCTTTTGCCGATGCGGTAGGCCGGGAAAAGAGGCTACAGCTTGCGCAATGGTTGCATCTGGCACACCCAGAAAACGCGCTATGGCAATAGCGGCGGCGGCATTTTCTGCATTGTGGGTGCCGGGAAGGCTAGGCCCGGTTTGCGCTATGCGTGTGCTGTGGTGCCATATGGCACCATCTTTGCCGTAGTAAGAGCAGGCAGGGTTGGTGCCGGAAATGGTTTCACATTTGCCAGGACCATGTTCCAGTTCTGCGGCAATGGCGCGGCACCACGTATCATCCACGCCAATAACGGCCAGATCCTTGTCTGTCTGGCCGGTAAATACCCGCTTTTTGGCTTGGGCGTAGCCATCCATACCGGCATGACGGTCCAGATGATCTGGTGTCAGGTTTAGCAAACATGCGGCATCAAAGTGCAGGGTATCCAGCCGTTCCAGCATGTAGGATGACATTTCCAGCACATATACGCCGTTATCTGGCAGCAAAGCCAGGGCCAGAGCAGCAGGCCCAAGGTTGCCCCCAGCAGCTACGGGCAGTTTGGCTTCTGCCAGAATATGGGCCAGCAGAGTGGTGGTGGTGGATTTGCCGTTGGTGCCTGTAATGCCTACAAAACGGGCCTTGCTGCCAGATTGGCGCACAGCCCGATAAAGCAGTTCCGCATCGGAAAGAATGGGAATACCCGCAGCCTTGGCCATAAGGGCGATAGGGTGCGGCTTGGGTAAAACGTGCGGAATACCGGGTGAAAGAATAAGCGCTTCAAACCCGTTCAGGCTTTCAAACGGCTTGCACGCAATGCGTGCCGCAACATCTGGCGCAAGAGTGGAAAGTGCGTCTGCTAGCCCTTTGCGTCCGGCCTCACCATCATCCCATACCTGCACGGTGGCACCTGTGCTTGCCAGCATAAGCACCGCTGGCAGGCCATTTTTGCCAAGGCCAAAAACAGCAAAGCGTTGCCCGGAAAACAGGGAGGGTGAAAAGCCGTTCATCTTAGTTTCAGCGTGGCCAGACCACACAGCCCCAGAACAATGGAGACAATCCAGAACCGGATGACAATTTTGGGTTCTGCCCACCCTTTTTTCTCAAAATGGTGGTGGAACGGGGCCATAAGGAACACACGCCGACCAGTACGTTTGTACCAGAACACCTGAATAACCACAGAAAGTGTTTCTGCCACAAATAGGCCGCCTACAATGCACAGCACCAGTTCATGCTTGATGGCAACGGCCAGAGAACCCAGCGCCCCACCAAGGGAAAGAGAGCCCGTATCCCCCATGAATACCGAGGCCGGAGGGGCATTAAACCACAAAAATCCAAGGCCAGCGCCTACAAGGGCAGCGCAGAATACGGCCAGTTCCCCCGTGCCGGGTACAGCATGAATTTGCAGGTAATCCGCAAAAACGTGGTTGCCAACCAGATAGGAGAGAATGGCAAACACCAAAGAGGCCACAATAACTGGCCCGATAGCCAAGCCATCCAGCCCATCTGTAAAGTTAACCGCATTGCCAAAGCCGGTAATCACGATCATGGCGAATACGGGGTAAAGAATACCTAGTGGCAGCAAAAGGTCTTTTACAAACGGAAAAGCCAGATGGTTTGCCAGTTCTGGTGGCATGAGATATTGCAGCCACAACCCGCAAATAAGCGAAATACCAAACTCACCACCAAGTCTGGCACGTTTGGAAAGGCCATCTGTGTTGCGGCGGGCCAGTTTGCGGTAATCATCTGCAAACCCAATGGCGCCAAAACCCAGAGTGGTGAGCATAACAGCCCACACAAACCCGTTTTCCAGATCTCCCCAAATCAGCATGGAGATCACCAGAGAAATCAAGATCAACACACCACCCATTGTTGGTGTGCCGGTTTTTTCCAGAATATGACGTTCGGGGCCAACGGCGCGAATAGGCTGACCTTCCCGCTGGATACGGCGCAGCGTTCTAATAAGCGGGCGACCCAGAAGCAGGCTGATGCCAAGGGCCGTCATGCACGCACAGCCCGCGCGGAACGTGATGTAACGCAGCAGGTTGAGGATGGTGATGTGTCCATCATGCGCAGCGTGAGAAATCAGCATATATAGCATCAGGCACACTCCTCTGCGGGAAGTGCGTTGAGTGCTGCAATAACGTCCCGCATGCGGCTTCCTAAACTGCCTTTCACCAATACGGCGTCCCCCTTGCGCAAAGCCGCGCAGACATGAGGAGCAAGTAAGGCAGCACTTTCTGCCCATGCGCCCTGTTTGGCGGGCGGAAGGGCATCAAAAAGGGTTTTCATGTAGGATCCGCAGCAAAAAACGAGGTCAGCAGCACTGGCAGCCGGGGCAGCAAGCGCCTGATGTTCGGAAATGGAAAATTCACCTAGCTCACGCATATCACCCAGAACGGCAATACGGCGCGTGGCGGGGATATGGCGCAAGACATCCAATGCAGCCCGGATGGAAGCTGCCGAGGCATTATAGCTTTCATCCAGCAGTGTAATGGCCCCACCAACAATTTGGATGAGGGCACCACGGCCCTTACCGGGGCGGAAATCTGCCAGTGCATTCGCAGCTTTGCCAACATCTGCGCCAAGCGCGGCACAGGCTGCCAGTGCCGCAACGGCATTGCGGGCCAGATGTGTGCCAGGGGCAGGAAGGTGGACGTTGAATGTTTTGCCCTGAATGGAAACATCAAAGCGAGAGCCATCAGCACCAGTATGCAAATGGATTAGATGCGCTGTGCTTTGAGGATTCACACCACAGGTCCACAAAACAGCCTGTGCTTTTTCCGCTTCAGCAGTAAAAAACTCCGTGCCGTGCGCATCATCCGGCACAATGGCAACTCCGCCCTTGGGCAGTGCGGTAATGATGGAAGCTTTTTCTTTTGCAATAGCATCCAAGCTGCCCATATGGCCCAGATGTGCTGAACCAATGGTGGTAATAACCGCCACATCTGGCTGTACCATATTGGCAAGCGGAAGAATTTCCCCCGGATGGTTCATGCCAATTTCACTAATACAGAAGGAAGCTTCTCGTGGTAGGCGCGCAAGTGTGAGTGGCACACCCCAATGGTTGTTGTAGGAGGCCTCTGCCGCATGTGTCAGGCCAGAAGGTGCCAAGCAAAGGCGCAGCATTTCCTTGGTAGTGGTTTTGCCAACGCTGCCGGTTACGGCAACAACTTTACCCTTAAAACGTGCTCGTGCGGCCTGTGCCAGTTTTTGAAGGCCCAGCATGGTATCTGCCACCAGCAGAATACGCGGGTCTGTGAACCCTTCGGCTGAATGGGCCAAAACGGCCGCAGCACCTTTTTCAAGCGCTGTGGCAATATGCGCGTGTCCGTCACTGTTATCGCCTTTTAGGGCAACAAACAGGTCTCCGGGGGTAAGGGTGCGCGTATCAATGGAAATACCGGTAACGGAAACAGAGGTATGTCCTAAAAACGTTCCATCCGTTGCGGTTTCCAGTTCTTCCCGCGTCCACAACAGGCTCATGGATGGCCCGCCAGTGTGCGTAGCACGGCGGCATCATCAAACGGTAAAATGGTATTGCCTATAATCTGTCCCTGTTCGTGGCCTTTGCCGGCCACAACCAGTACGTCGTCTGCTTTAAGCATGGAAAGAGCTTCTGCTATTGCTTGTTTTCTATCTGCAATTTCCAGCGCCTGCGGGGCACCGGCTTTTATCTCTGCACGAATGGAGGCTGGGTTTTCTGTGCGCGGGTTGTCATCTGTAATAATGGCAATATCCGCACCTTTAATGGCTTCCTGACCCATAAGAGGGCGCTTGCCACTATCACGATCACCCCCAGCACCCAGAACAACAACCAACTTGCCGCGTGCGTGGGGGCGCAAAGATGCCAAAAGCCGTGCCAGCGCATCTGGCGTGTGGGCGTAATCTACATACGCACAGGCCCCGTTGGGCAGAACGGTTGCACGTTCCAGCCGCCCCCGAACCCCTTTGAGGTGCGGCAGAAGGGGCAGAATATCTGCAATTTCAGCATCATCCTGCGCAGCAAGAGCTACAGCCAGTAATACGTTATCTGCCTGAAAGCGCCCCGGAATAGGGAGGGGAACCGTGCTGGTGTGGCCATTGTGTTCAATGGTTAGTTCCTGCCCGGCAGGAAGAGCGTTGTGTGCCACAAGGCGTAATGTTGTACCCTGTTCTCCAACCAGCCTTAGCCGCAGGTTTCGGCGGGCGGCAATTGTGCGGATGGCCTGGAGCGTTTGCGCATCCATATCGGCATTGGCTACGGCAATGGCCTGTTCTGGCAGAAGAGTATCAAACAGCTTCAGTTTGGCTGTGCGATACGCTTCGATCGTCAGATGATAATCCAGATGATCTCGCGTCAGATTGGTAAAACCCGCAGCTGCAAGGTGCAAACCGTCCAGCCGCCCTTGTTCCAATCCGTGTGATGAGGCTTCTAGTGCAACATGGTTAAACCCGGCTTGGGTGAGTGTAGCCAGCCCATTGGCAAGAGCAACCGGGTCTGGCGTTGTCAGCGCGGGGAAGGAAATGGACGTATCTTCCGCCCCGGTCAGGCCAAGTGTGCCAATGGCAGCAGCTTTAAACCCCTGTAATGCCCATATCTGGCGAATAAAATCCGCAGTGCTGGTCTTGCCATTTGTGCCGGTAATGGCCACCAGATGCTGTGGTTGAGGCCCTGCTAGAACAGCCGCCATAAGCGCCAGCGCGTGGCGCGGGTTGGGTGCCAGAATAAGCGGGCAGGTGGGCACACCTGTTGGCCACTGCGTATCTGTTGGAGCCAACACTGCAGCCGCACCATTTTGCACGGCCATTGCAATAAAGGCTCGGCCATCGGTTTTAACACCCGGCAAAGCTGCAAAAATTGTGCCCGGTTTTACCTGCCGACTATCCGCTGTAATGGCAGAAATTTCAGGGTTTTCAGGCAGGGCAGGCAGCCCTACAGCCGCAAGAAGGGTGGAGAGGGGAAGGCTCATTCGTCCATAACCTCCGCAGCTGCTTTCTTGCGTTCTGCCATAGCGCGTTTGAGGGCTTCTTTTTCTGCCTTGTGCTCTGCTTCTGCCTTACGCGGGTCTCCCGGATCATTCCCCGGCCCAAGTGGTCTTACACCACGCGGCACGGCAGGATGCAGGGGCAGAGCCATTTGTGCATCAATCTGCTCAGCATGCTCTGTATCCGGGAAAATCTGGAGCATGGGGCCAATGCGTGAAACAATTTTGGAAACAGTAGGCGCTGCGTTCCAGCCTGCAGTGGTCCAGCCGTGGGTTTGAGGTGTGGGTTTAGGGCTATCCAGCATGACATACACGGCATAATGCGGTGAGTTCATGGGGAAGATGCCCGTAAAAGCCGAGATGTTTACGTGCTTCAGGTAGCCACCATGTGGGCCAATCTTTTCTGCCGTGCCGGTTTTACCCCCCACAAAATACCCTGGAGATTCCGCCGTGCGCCCTGTGCCGTGGGTAACGTCCAACCGCAGCAGGCGACGGAGTAGGCTGGATACTTTTTCAGAAAGAATACGTGGGCCAGCAGGCGTAACAGGGGCATCCGCTGCGCTACTTGGGGTGTCATCTTCCACGCTTTGCTCAAGCGCTGCGTTTTGAATGCCGCTGGCAAATTGCGGGCTTATGCCGGGCGCGCTGGCTGTGGCATTGGCCGGATCTTCCTTATCCAGCAGGGTAGGTGTTACCAGAATGCCGCCATTAACCGTGGCAGCAGTGCCGCGCACAATGGCCAATGGAGGCTCAGCCACACCATGCCCGAACCCGACTGTCATGACCGTGGCAATCCCCCACTGATGAGGCACCAAGGGGCGTGCAGCTTCTGGCAGTTCAACCGGAACGGGGGAGAAAAACCCCATGGACCGCAGCCATTCAGACTGTTTTTTGCCGCCAACATCCAGCGCAATATGTGCGGCTGCCGGGTTGGAAGAATAAGCCATCACTTCGGGCAACGTCAGCCACGGAGAGAAATGGTCACTTTTCATATCGCGGATGGTAAAGCGCCCGATATGCAAAGGTACGGATGAAAACCGGTCCCAAATATGGATGGTACCTGTTTCCAGCCCCATAGCCGTTGTTTGCAGTTTAAAGGTGGAACCGGGTTCGTACAAACCGGTCACCGCACGGTTAAAGCGCTCATCATTGGTGGCATGGGCAAAATTATTGGCATCAAAGTCAGGCAAGCTGACCATCGCAATAATTTCGCCTGTACGCACATCCATCACAATGCCGCATGCCCCAATAGCCTGAAAGGTCTGCATGGCATTTGCTACTTCTTCACGCACTGCAGACTGAACACGAATATCCAGAGACAGGTGAAGAGGGCGACGATCAGAAAGTAGGCGTTTATCGAAATACTTTTCAATCCCGGCCACGCCGTGATCGTCAATATCAACAGTGCCCATAATCTGGGCGGCCATGCGGCCTAGCGGATAATGCCGCCGTTCACCCGGTTCAAAATAGATGCCCGGAATGCCAAGGTTATTGATGGCCAGTTCCTGCTGGGGGGAAATGTTGCGCGCAATGTAAACAAACTGTTTGGGGCGGGAAAGGCGATCAGCGGTTTCCTGCTCATCCAGATCTTTCAGAATGGATTTAAGTTTGTGTGCAACATCCTTGGGGTCAATCAGCTCTTGCGGGTTGGCGTATACCTGCGCAACAGGCAGGGAAAGTGCCAGTGTCTGCCCATTGCGGTCCACAATGGAAGCACGATGCACCTGCGGTAGCGAGAAATCGCCAGCAAGGCTGCCCTTGGGGTCAATTTTAGGGATTTCGGGAACCTGCGGCGCAATTTGCCGCTTTTCCGGCGCCATGGGGCGAATGACTGTTGCAATACTCAGCTTGATGGCGACAACGGCAAAAATCAGGCAAAAACCGCCAGCAACACCCAAAAGCCTTACATGCATTTGGTCCCGATGTGCGCGGGCGCGCAGATCGTCCCCCGTAACACCTACTGTGCGCGTTGAGTCGGGGTCATTGGGGGAGACAGACATGTCAGGTCAGAAAGGCCTTTAACCACAAAAAATCAGTTGGCAACCGGAACCGGAGCCGGCAGCGCATCACCACCACGGCTGAGCAAAGAGCCGCTGCTATAGCCGGAAGTAGCGCGTGCTTCCATATAGCTGGAAGGCGCAGGAGATGCGCGATGAGGGCGCGTGGCATGCCAGCTTGCTGCCGCAACCGGAAGCGGGTGCCGAATTGGCGCTGCATCATCATCCGAAACTTGCGCGACATGCCGGATAGCCGGAGATGCAGCGCGCGTAAGGCTGTGGCGAACTGGTGCGGCAGGCGCATCATCATCCACGTTGGTAGAGGCAACAACCTGCGGGCGTGGTGCTTCAACTGCCATATGGTGTACAGGGCGGGCAGATGTTGCAGGGTCGGCAACCTGCGCAACACGTACCGGTGCAGCTACAGGTTCAGGTGCAGCATGAGGGTGATCATGATGTGCGACTGGTGCACGCAGAACAGATGCCGCATCGGCCACAGATGTTGCGCGTGGGTGCGGGGTGGGTTCCGCGGCAATATGCGGCACGTCTGCCACAACAGTCGGTGCAGCCACAGGGCGCACTGGATGGATGGCGGCTGGTGGCGTTACATGCGCAGGGCGTGCATCGGCTACAATAGCCGGGGCCGGTGTATGCGCAGGAGGTGCCATAACGGGTGGTGGCGCAACATTGGTTGATTTATCAGCAACCAGTGCCGGGGCTTGGGGCAGGGCATCTTTCACAACGGCAGGCAGATGGTTTTCCAAATCAGCCATACGCACAAACTGCGTTGGGTTCATGGTCTGCAAACCAGATTCATGCCGCGCTACAAGCTGGGCAAGGCGTTCAGGCTGGTTTTCCAAAGCCCATTCTGTGCGCAGAATAGATGTTTGCGTGCGAACGTGCTCCGTTTCCTTCACGATCTGAGAAATCTGCTGATCGAGAAGGGTGGTCTGATGCTTCTTTGTGTAAAGGAAAAAGCCAGATGCAATCGCCAGAACCGCACAGCAGCATGTAAATGGACGGGGGATCATGGACTTAGCCCTTTTTTACGGAAGCAGGGGTTGATGCACGTTTCATGACAGCGCGCAGCCGTGCACTTCTGGCGCGAGGATTATGGCTACATTCAGTATCGCTAGGCCGCCGGGCTTTGTGCGTAAGGGCCACAAAGTCCGTCTCCGGCGCTGGTGTTCCGGCGGCACGGGGGTCATAGCGCGAAAAGCTTTTATCCTTGCCCGTGGCATGCTGGACCATACGCTTGGCGATACGGTCTTCCAGTGAATGGAAGGAAACAACAACAAGCCGCCCACCCGGTGCCAGCATATCCAGCGCCTGTTCAAGCCCGCGTTCAATTTCACCCAGCTCATCATTCACTGCGATACGTAGGCCCTGAAAGGCGCGCGTAGCGGAATCTATGCCGGAGCGATCTTTGGGGATAACGGAACGCACAAGATCAGCCAGTTGCGTTGTGGTCTGGAAAGGTGCTTCCGAACGGGCATTTACAACGGCGCGTGCAAGACGGCGTGCGTGGCGTTCTTCTCCATAAAAATGGAAAATATCTGCCAGCTCTGCTTCCGGCGCCTTGTTGACGATATCTGCTGCTGATGGCCCGGATTTTTCCATGCGCATATCCAGCGGGCCTTCCATACGGAAGGAAAAACCACGGTCGGCTTCATCCAACTGGAAGGAGGAAACGCCCAGATCCAGCACAATACCATCAAACGTGGAGATACCTGCTGCACTTGCAAGCGCCTGCATATTGCCAAAACTACCTTGCAGCAGGTGAAGGCGAGATCCGCCATCTGCTGTAGGAAATGTACGGCTTAATACCTGCCCACGCGCAATGGCGTCGGGGTCGCGGTCAATGCCCCATACGTTGCAATCAGCACTTTTCAGAATGGCGGAGCTGTAACCACCGCCACCAAAGGTGCAATCCAGAATACGCTCACCATCTGCGGGATGAAGGTATTCCAGAACTTCTGCCAACATAACCGGAATGTGGCCCTGAGCTGTTTCAGGGTGCGAGAAGGAAGAAAGAGCGTTCATGCATTACGCCCTTTTGGCTCTGCACCATTTGCAGCCGGAATACTTACACGGCGTGAACGCTGCCGCGCTTCTGCCCGGCGCTGCTGTGCGGCCTGAGGCTCCCAGATCTGAAAAATACGGCCAACACCCATAAAGGCAGCCGTTGGGCTTTCTGTCAGCCCGGCATGTTCACGCAAAAAATCAGGTAAAATAATACGGCCTTCGCGGTCGGGATCTATGGGGTAGGCATCGGCATAGAGGGCGGCGGCCAGATCATCATGTTCATCAGAAAACATGTCCAGCCGATCAAGCGGTTCGGTCAGGCGTGCAAAAGCAACGGCAGGCCATGCCTCAACACATGGCAGGGTATGGGAGGGGCGGAGAATCATCAGCGCATCACCTTCCGTCTGCTGCGTTTTGAGCACTGAACGGAACCCGGCAGGAATCGAAATGCGCCCCTTGGCGTCGAATCGATTTTCATGCGTGCCGAGAAATACGCCCACGTACGTCAGAAGCCTTTGCAGAAACAGCCTTTCCGTTCGCAATTCAGCGGGGAACAGAACCGCCTTCACCACACTTGTGGTCTGGTATGGGATAGCATGGGATGTTATGGGACGCAAATTAAAATGACAGAAAAAACAGCAGAAAACCGCCATTATTTAAGTATTCATGCAGAAAAGATTTCTGACACGAATGTATTGATTTTGTGGCGGCAAACAAAAGATTGCCGTTTTCTGTTCTTTTTATGTTCTATTTCTGGTGTAAAAAACAGAGTGGATTGAGAAGAAAGAGAGTGTCAGGTGGTCTGTAAGCCGGGTTCTGTCCACCTCCGTAAGGAGGCTGGACGGTCATTCGTCTAGGGCATGTTTTGCAACATGCCTCTCGCAACCAACCCGAACAGCAGGGCGGAAGAACCCCCGAAACCACAAGGGTTTCTGCCGTTCCTATTCGGTTTTGCTCCCGGTGGGGTTTACCGTGCCTCCTCTGTTACCAGCGGAGCGGTGCGCTCTTACCGCACCGTTTCACCCTTACCTTCAGCCTGTCCCATAAAATCCCATAAGGATTTTACAAAGTCAGACCCGGAAGGCGGTCTGTTTTCTGTGGCACTTTCCCTAAGGTTACCCTCGCCGGCCGTTAGCCGGCACCGTTCTTCCGTGGAGCCCGGACTTTCCTCTCTCCTACCCGTTAAAGAGCAGGACAGCGACCGCCCAACCACCTGACGGAGCGCACCCTGCGTCGGGCTTGCGTTCAGGTCAAGCCGCAACTGATGTTATGAAGGCATGACGATGCAGAAAATTGCCGGTAATCAGGTAGCTATGTCTGATTTTTCTGATGTGCCTCAAAACTCTATGCCCGCACGGCCCAATCTTCCATCTCGGCTTTTGCTGCGCTGTATCAGATGGCAGGAGCAGCTTAAGCGGAAGCATGCGGGCGCAGATGAGTCTGAAACAGACAGGCCTCATAACGCAGCGCAGGAAATGGCTGCGTTTCTTGTGCGGTTGCGCAAGGCGATGGATACACCATCTTTTCCGCTACGCCTTTCATCTGTGCCGATAAGAAGGGTGGTTACTTTATCCATTCCCGGTGCTGCGGGGCCTATGCGGGCACGCCTTTTTATTCCCTATGGGCGGGTAAGGGGCGCTTTACTGTATTTGCATGGGGGTGGGTTTGTACATTGCGGGCTAAATTCCCATTACGGGATATGCTGCCGTTTGGCGCGAGCTTCTGGCGCGGCGGTATTATTGCCCGATTATCGCTTGGCCCCAGAACATCCATTCCCTGCAGCTATTGATGACAGTCAGGCAGCCCTGCAATGGCTGGCTGGTGCTTCTGCCCGCTATTGGGGCGGTAAGGTTGCTGTGGCAGGAGATAGTGCTGGCGGAAATTTGGCCGCGGTTCTGGCGCAAGACGGGCGCGCGGGGCTGGGGCCTCAACCTGTTATGCAGGTGCTGTATTATCCATCTTTGTATGGAGAGAAGCTTTTCCCATCTCATCGAACGTATGAAAAAGGCTATTTCCTCTCTCGCCGCTCAATGGAGTGGTATGGAGATCAGTATATTCAAAAACCTGAACACTGGCAGCACCCACGCTTTGCGCCAGGCTTAAATCCGGATCTGCAAGGTTTGCCACCAGCCGTTATTATTACGGCGGAATGTGACCCAATGCGTGATGAAGGCACAGCTTATGCGCAGGCGTTGGAAAAGGCGGGGGTTAAGGTGATATACCGCTGTTACCCCGGTGCTCTACATGCATTTCTGAACTTTTACGCCTTTATGCCGCATGGCAAGGCGGCCTTGCGGTTTGGCGGCAAGGCACTGAAGAAAGCCTTTGCCGGGTAAAAACCCGGTGAGGCCGATTACGGAATGGGATGAAATACCCCCGGTGAGCCCTGATCCGAATACACAAGCCGGTTCAGCCTATCCACGCGCAAAGTGAACAGTTTAGGCAAATCATCTTTGGGGCCGGGGCAGGTGCCGGAATGCTTTTCCATAACATCAATGCGTGATGCTGTGGGGGCATCGTTTCCATTTACAACAAACAGCAGACAATCCGGCCGATCATGCGTCATGCCATTATGGGTGACCTTCAGGCGCAGGTGGCGCACCAAGGCTGTATCATCAAACCAGCTTGCAGGTTTGAACGTGTAGGAATCCACCAGCCGATCCAGCGTGCCGGTCTTGGCCAGCAGGATCATCATGAGGGAAAGAGGCAGAACGATTGCCAGCCGGCGCAGGATGTGTTGGCGCAGAGTGCGTTTTGCAAATGGCCCGCGACCAGTCATTTTGGGCGAGGATGTGTTCATGTCAGCATATCTTCGTGCCAAAGGGCACCATCGCGTGCCAGAAGCGCACGGGTGGTTGCAGGGCCCCAACTTCCGGCAGGGTAGGGTTCTAGCGGTGTCAGGGCATAGCGCCATGAATCCAGAATAGGTTCAACCCATTTCCATGATGCCTCCACTTCATCTCGCCGGATGAAAAGGGCAGGGTCTCCCCGCACGGCGTCTAGCAGCAAGCGCTCGTAGGAATCCTGATACTGTACGGCAAATTCGTTTTCGTAAGACATATGCAGCGTGGCGTTGCGCACTCTAAACCCACCAGCACCGGGGTCTCGCGCCGCCAGAACAAGTGAGAGTTCTTCGTGCGGAGCAATGCGGATTACCAACCGGCCGGGAGAGGGCATGTTGGTGAAAATAGGCCAGACCTGCGGGCGGAACTGAATCACAATTTCTGTGGTTTTTGTAGCTAACCGTTTGCCTGTGCGCAGATAAAAAGGTGTGTTGCCCCAGCGTGCCGTACGAATTTTTGTCCGAATGGCCACAAATGTTTCGGTATCACTTGGGCGGCCCGTTTTCAGGTCTTCTACATAACCTGGAACATCTTCTCCTTTTACGCGGCCTGCGGTGTATTGCCCGCGGATAACGTTTTTACGCACCATATCTGGTGTCATGGGGCGCAGGGCGTTGAGCACTTTCAGCTTTTCATTCCGCAAATCATCAGCGCGGAGGGACGCTGGTGCATCCATGGCGACCATGCACAACACCTGCAAAAGGTGGTTTTGCACCATATCCCGTAATGCGCCGGATTTATCGTAATAGGAGCCACGGTCCCCCACGCCTACTGTTTCTGCAGCGGTAATCTGCACATGGGCAATCGCTTCGGAAGACCACAATTGTTCGAGCGCGGGGTTGGCAAAGCGTAAGGCCAGAATGTTCTGCACACCTTCTTTGCCCAGATAGTGGTCAATCCGGTAGATGGCATCTTCAGAGAAGTAGCGGCCCACACCTTCATTGATTTCATTGGCAGATTGCAGGTCTGTGCCAATGGGTTTTTCAAGCACCACCCGCGTGTGCTGCGTGATCAGGTTATGCTGGGAAAGTCCTGCACAAATGGCGGAATACAGCGCGGGAGCCGTGGCAAAATAGAAAACTCTCGTGCGCTCTGCATCGGGGAGCGTAGCGCTGAGCTCCTGCCAGTGAGGGCCGTCTTCCGTGGCATCAAGATACACATAGGTCAGAAGGCCCAGAAACTGGTTAAGTGTTTCTGTATCTTTGGCAATGTCAGGGGCAAATTCGTGCAGGGTGGCGCTGCATAGGTTCCGAAATTGCTCGGTGGTGAGCTCAGATCTCGCCGTGCAGATAATTCGTGCTTCCTGATCAAATTCGCGGGCATGGAAGCGGCGCAAAAAAGCAGGCAGCAGTTTTCGGCGTGTCAGATCACCTGTCGCGCCAAAGATGACAAAGTCAAAAGGTTCCGTGCGGTTCACAAGAGCCATGGTGCAGGGTTCTCGCTGGTCAGCCGGAGGGGGATGCCCGCCGTAAAAAAGTCGTGGTTTGCGGGCAAAAGGCCCGGAACAGGAACAAGGTGCAGTGCTTATGGAAGGCCGTCCGCGTGTTTGCAAGGGGTTCTGATGTGCTGCATCATTGACCACATACACGTGGCGCGATAAGCCCGCGCTTCACTATCTGGCAATGTTAGCAGGTTCTGCCTGCGCAGTGTTGGGTGTTTGTATATAAATGAGGAGGCCGAACCATGGATGGCGAACGCATTTCCGGGGATGAAGATGCAGCTGTTGGCGGTATTGCCGCAGATCGGCTGAGAAGCATTATTGAGCGTGTTGAGCGCCTGGAAGAAGAGCGCAAGGCTCTGGCTGGAGATATCAAGGATATCTTTACAGAAGCAAAGTCTGCCGGGTTTGATGTAAAGGTTATCCGCCAGATCATCCGTCTGCGGAAGCAGGAACCGGCCGAAGTGGAAGAGCAGGAAACACTGCTGGATATCTACCGTCGCGCATTGGGTATGTAAAAGGCTAGTCGGGTCTATTTCCCATGATGTCTCTGTCTTTTCCTGATTGGATGCCTGTCTGGGGCCAGCTTCTGGTTCTGGCTTTTGGCGTGTTGTTCGGGCTTGCTTTTATGATGATGCCTTTTGCCGTGTTCGGGGTGAAAGGCCGGTTGGGCGAGATTTCTCTCCAGTTGGAAGAAATCCAGGCCGAACTGCGTGCGCAAGCCGTACGGGGTGCTCCTGCGTATCAGGAGCCTACCTTGTCTGTTGCAGCAGAGCGAAACGGCAGAACATCATCTGGTGTGGTGGTGGAAGAGGTGCGTCCACCGGAGGTTGAAAAACCTCCGGCGGCACCTCGTGCAGTGCCCGTTTTTCCCGAACTGCGGACGCCTAAGGTTTCTGATGCGTATGAAGCGCGAGAGGAAGCCCCACCAGCACCGCCTCTTGCGCCAGACCCGGCAAAGCCGGTGGTGCGCCGCATGCCGTGGCATGAGCCAGAAGCCCCGCCAGCAGAAACTGGCGCAGAAATATTGCGTCGGCAGCGTGCGCCAGATGCCAATCAGCCACCGTATCGGCCTGATTTTTCAAACGAGGCCCCGCGGGCTAACCCATCTGTTCAGATGCCGCGTATTGATGAGCATACTGGCCGAGCAGAACCTGTGCTGAACTGGCCCAGAAAAAATCCGGCAAACGATTAAGTTCTAGATCATGACGAGATCATCACGATGGATGATCTCGTCCCGTCCGTGCCATCCCAAAATATCCGTAAGCTCGGTGGAGCGGTGGCCTGCAATGCGCCGGGCATCATCTGCATCATAGGCGGCAAGCCCATGAGCCAGCACGATGCCATCCGTATTGATGATTTCTACCAGATCACCCTGAGAGAAATCACCTTTTACCCCTAGCACGCCTGCGGGTAAAAGAGATTTGCCCTGTTGCAATGCGGTTACGGCACCATCGTCCACCATAATTTCACCTGCTGGTGTCAGGCTGCCTGCAATCCACTGCTTACGGGCTGTATGGGCGCAATCTTGCGGCAAGAACCATGAGCAGCGCCCACCTTCCAGCAAAGAGCGGAGCGGGTGGGGCGTTTTACCCAAGGCAATAGCCATGGCACAGCCCGAGCGTGTAGCAATGCCCGCAGCCAACAGCTTGGTGCG
Organism: Acetobacter pasteurianus subsp. pasteurianus LMG 1262 = NBRC 106471; assembly: GCF_000285275.1. Lineage (GTDB taxonomy): Bacteria > Pseudomonadota > Alphaproteobacteria > Acetobacterales > Acetobacteraceae > Acetobacter > Acetobacter pasteurianus. Next base: position 3,620 of record NZ_CADO01000016.1, on the reverse strand, counting down.
CATACCCCCAGAAGAATAACCCGGAGGAGGCTCACCCCCCATGGCTTCAATTTCCGGGGTAAGGGTTTCAATCACGGGCAGATGCTGTGCATCCGGGTTTGTGCGTGGGTCAGCCGTGTAGAGACCATCGATATCAGACAGCAGCACAAGCTGGTCCGAGTCAGTCATTTGTGCAACGCGGGCTGCCAGCCTGTCATTATCGCCAAAACGAATTTCGGCTGTGGCAACGGTATCGTTCTCGTTAATTACGGGAACACACCCCATTTCCAGCAGGGTATTCAGCGTTGCGCGTGCATTCAGGTAGCGTTTGCGGTCTTCTGTATCTTCCGGGGTTAGCAGAAGCTGGGCGGCAATAAGGCCGTGGGCCGAAAGGGCATTGCTCCATGCCTGCGCCAGACTGATCTGCCCTACAGCAGCGGCTGCCTGTTTTTCTGCCAAACGGAGCGCGCCACCAGCCAAACCCAATGTGTGCCGGGCAAGTGCAATAGCGCCAGAAGATACAACAGTAACAGCCGTGCCCTGTTTGCGCAGATACGCAATATCTGCCGCCACACTGGCCAGCCATTCCTGACGAGGAGCCTGTTTTTCTGGGTCCACCACCAGCGCGCTACCTATTTTAACAACAAGCCGTTTGGCATTGGTAAGGGAGGGGCTGGTGTATCCGGTCATGGATCAGTTCCGTAAAAGGAAAGGGGCTTGAGGGACCTGTGGGCAGTTCAGTGTTCAGGTGGGGTCTTTATCCGCATTCTTGCGGTTTTCGGTTACCTGGTTCTGAAGCATGCGCAAAAGCTCTGGCACACCCTGATGGGTTGCTGCAGAAATCAACACCACGGGTGCACCGCTGGCTTTTTCCAGCGCAGCGCGGCGGGATGATGCTTCCCGCGGGGTCATGGCATCCATTTTATTGAGTGCAATGATTTCTGGCTTTTCTGCCAGCCCGCCATCATATGCGGCAAGTTCATGCCGGATGGTGCGCCATGCATCTACAACGCTGCCAGCAGCACCATCAATAAGGTGCAGCAATACGGCGCAGCGTTCAACATGGCCCAGAAAGCGGTCTCCAAGCCCGGTGCCTTCATGCGCGCCTTCAATAAGGCCGGGAATATCCGCCACAACAAACTCTTCCGTCATGGAAAGGCGTACAACGCCAAGCTGAGGATGCAGTGTTGTAAAAGGATAATCTGCAATTTTGGGCTTTGCCGCGGAAACAACGGAAAGAAATGTAGATTTGCCAGCATTGGGCAGGCCAACAAGGCCGACATCAGCAATCAGCTTGAGGCGCAGCCAAACCCAGCGCTCTTCACCTGGCCAGCCTTTATCAGACCGACGGGGCGCGCGGTTGGTGCTGCTTTTGAAATGTGCATTCCCGTAACCGCCATCGCCACCACGGCAAAGGGTGATGCGTTTACCGGCTTCGTCCAAATCTGCCAGCAGGGTTACGCGGTCATCATCCATAATCTGGGTGCCGATGGGCACCTTGATAATAACAGGAGAGGCAGCAGCCCCTGTGCGGTCAGACCCGGCACCGTTGCCACCTTTGCGCGCACGGAAATGCTGCGTGTAGCGAAAATCAATAAGGGTGTTCAGGTTGGGTACGGCTTCAAAAATAATATCGCCGCCACGCCCGCCATTCCCACCATCGGGGCCGCCGAATTCAATATACTTTTCCCGCCGGAAGGCTGTCACGCCATCTCCGCCATCTCCTGAGCGGACGTAGATTTTTGCCTGATCCAGAAACTTCATGACATACCTTACTCAAGTCCAGAACGCGAAAAAGGGCCGATCCTGAGGACCGGCCCCTGTTTCTGCTCCGGCCACACGGGAAACGTGCGGTGGAAAAACCGAACTGCTTATTCAGCAGCGGCAGGCAGCGCATCCACAGAAACGTGTACGCGGCCTTCTGCACGGCGTTCGAAGCGAACGTTACCGTTAATCAGTGCAAACAGGGTGTGGTCTTTGCCAACACCAACGTTTACGCCAGCTTTCACCTTCGTGCCGCGCTGGCGCACGATGATGTTGCCAGCAATAACCTGCTCGCCACCAAATTTCTTGACGCCAAGGCGGCGTCCGGCGCTATCGCGCCCGTTACGGGATGAACCGCCAGCTTTTTTTTGTGCCATGACCTAAGTCCTCCGTGGTCTTAACCAACCTGAATCCCTAATGGGTTCAGGCTGCGTTGATTTCCTGAATGCGCAGAACGGTAACCGGCTGACGGTGACCATTTTTACGGCGGCTATTCTGCCGACGGCGCTTCTTGAAGATGATGACCTTCTTGAGGCGGTCCTGAGCGATAACGGTTGCCGTTACCTTTGCGCCAGCCACGGTGGGGGCGCCAATCTGGGTGCTGCCTTCGCCGCCAACGGCCAGAACTTCATCAAATGTAACGGTTGCGCCGGCTTCAACTTCCAGCTTTTCAACCTTCAGCACCATGTTGGGCTCAACCCGGTACTGCTTGCCGCCGGTGCGGATAACTGCGTACATAAACTGTCTCTTCCGATCTCTGGATTCTCGCGGCACCATTCAGATACAGGCGAAAATTCTGGTCGCTTTTTCTTCTTTGGCTGCACAATGCGCGCAGCATGGTTCCATCTGTGTGGATTAGGGCGGCTTTTTAAGCGGTGAGGGTAGGGCTCGTCAATAGAAATATAGGGTGCATGCCCTTGCATGGGCTATAAAAGCGTGTCTATAAGCCCGCGATATAGGAGAGATGCCGGAGCGGTCGAACGGGGCGGTCTCGAAAACCGTTGTGCGCGCAAGCGTACCGAGGGTTCGAATCCCTCTCTCTCCGCCATCCTGCGCATGTCATCACTTAAATTTATATTACAGCGCATTTTTGGGTCAGAAAGTCTAAAAGCTACTGCTTTAGCGCTATGCTGCAGATTGTAATGATTGTGCGTGTAGCATAGCAATGTAGTAATGGTTTTTCCTGATCATTCGGAAGATTGTTCTTAATATTATTGCAAAAAACAAATAAATTTTTAGAGGAGGGTAAGCGTAGTATACCTGCTTTTTGGCTTTTTAATGCTTTTCTATAGGATCTACCTTGATTAGGTGGAGCTTATATTTTTTGTGTTCTGTAATTTTCAAATCATATGAAATTCAAATAAATATCAATGCATTTTATTCAATTATTTAAATTTAATTTATGTATGTTCTTTATATATCCAAATTAAGTGATCTGATATGCTTAAAATTTTCTGGTAAAAATTCGTTAAATGTGATGAACGTTTTTTTATAAATAACACACCGATCATGATCAGATTTGCAGTAAGTTTTTAAGTATAATTTAACGATCTCTGATTATGAAGAAGCAGAGGCACGGGAGTATTTCATAGTGGCAGATAGTAATGTTTCTTCAGATGTTATTGTTTCAAGTGGCGAATCACTTACAGTTGGCGGTAAAGTTGTAGGCGTGACCGTTCAAAGTGGTGGCTCATTTACAAACCTTGGCAACGTATCGAGTGTGACGGATCAGGGGGATGTGCAAAATCTCTCCACAATGCAAAGCGTCACTATTGAAGATGGTGGTACTTTAGAGAATGCCCGCGGCAGCCTGCTGGACAGCGTAAGAGCCCTTTTGGAAATTCACGGATGAGCGTTTCGGCGTAGCATGAGGCTTC
>NZ_CADO01000017.1 GCF_000285275.1 Acetobacter pasteurianus subsp. pasteurianus LMG 1262 = NBRC 106471 | reverse complement strand
ATGCACAGTTTCTGAAACCCCGCTCAACCAATCGGTTGGCGGGGTTTTTTGTGTGTATGATGGGGAATTTATAGATTTATATTATGAATGTTCGGTTAAACTAAGCATAGGTGTATTAACAATTTATAGAAATGTATCTCTCATGTCGGGCAGTTATAGACCTAATGTTGAGAATACAGCTTATGAGCAGTCAGATTGATCTGGATAGTGACCAGACTTATACGAATACGTCCTCAGTTACGTCATCCAAGACGGCATTAACCATAGAACTTGATGATGTTGATGCCATAACTGTTCAGAACAATGGAACACTTTCCTCAACAGGTAAGCGTGGGATTGATACATCTGGCATAGCCGCGTCAGGTACATCAGTTACTATTAACAATACGGGCACTATTTCCGGATCTGATGATGGTATCCGCATTGATGATGCACTGATTAATGGCACGTTATTGTTAGATAATAGTGGCACTATTGAATCTACAGATGATGGTCAGGCTGTAGATTTCAATTCTGTCAGTTCAGCATCTTCTATTACAATCATCAATGAGAGTAATGGCATTGTTAAGTCTACAGATGCAGATGCACTGCGTCCGGGGGCAAATGCATCTATTAAAAATGCAGGCACAATTTATGCAGATGGTGCCAATGGTGCGACAAAAAATGATGGGATCGATTTTCAGGATTACAGCGGAACAGTTGATAATTCGGGTTCTATTTCCGGCGCGCGTCACGGCATCACCAGTAGTACCGATGTTACGGTCATAAATGAAGCAGGGGGTACGATTACAGGCCGCGATGGGTCAGGTGTTGGATCAGACGGGAATGGAACTGTTACCAATTACGGAACTATCACCGGAGCCTATGATAATTCCGGTACAGGTGATGGAGACGGCGTTGACATAGATGGTTATGCAACCATTACCAACTATGGAACCATTCAAGGAACGGGCGCAGGCGGAAACGGAAGTGATGGCTACCCCAATACGAGTGAAGGGGTTTCAATTGGTGGTGGAGATATTGTTAACGAAAGCGGCGCTCTTATAAGCGGAGCTGCAAATGGTATTCTGGTTGATAACAGCAGCCAGGGAAATGCAACTTATGCAACGACTATTACCAACAATGGCACCATCCAAGGGCTAGATGGTTACGGTATTCATATCACCGATACGTTTGGAGATACGATTACAAATGCCGGCACAATTTCTGGAACAACAGATGCAATTCTGCTTGGTGATGGTGATGATACATTAAATATCCAGACAGGTTCGGTTATTTCGGGAACAGTCGATGGCGGAGCAGGTAATAATACTGTCAATCTGTCCGGCTCGGGTACATTCGATGGTGCCGTTAATTTTCAGACAATGACGGTTTCCGGAAGTTGGATCCTTTCAGGAGATCAGTCCTATTCTACAATATCTCTGGCTGACAATGCAGCTCTGACACTTCAGGGGAGTGCGCCTTCCACGGAAACAATTACTTTTAGTGGAGGTGCAGCACTTATTTTAGGAAGTTCTTCATCTTTTAACGCAACACTTTCAAATTTTGCAGTCGGCAATACTTTAGATTTTTCTACAGTAACGTATGATACGGAAGCGACCGTTAGTGTATCGGACAATCAGGTTGTTATCAGCAGTAATGGCATTACTTATACACTGACGATTTCTCCAGCGGATACATCAGAGCAGTTCCATCTAGCGAAAGATTCAGACGGCTCTCTTATGCTGGAAGCTGTTGTATGTTTCCTTCCAGGAGGCATGATTGCCACCCCCGATGGTGAACGTGCAGTGGAAACATTGCGGCCAGGTATGTCTGTCCTGACTTTTGACAACGGTGAAATCACCCCCAAAGATATCGTGTGGGTGGGTTGCCAGCACGTTACGGTGCAGAGGGATTGTCCGCCTGATATTGCCGGTGTGCCCATCCGTATTTCCAAAGATGCCCTTGCGGCTGGTGTTCCGCATCATGACCTGTTGGTGACGCCCGAACATTGTCTTTATCTTGATGGATGCTTTGTGCCCGTTCGAATGCTCGTAAATGGCATGACAATTTCTTATGCGCACGAGATACGTTCCTATAAATGTTACCACATAGAAACGCGAGATCATGCCGTAATCCGTGCCAATGGTCTTTTCACAGAAAGCTATCTTGATACCGGAAATCGTCGCAACTTTAGCCCGTTAGCAGAGGGTACCGTAGTATCTGCTTTTAATGGGCCTGCGCGCAACTGGGATGAACATGCGGCCACAAGGCTTTGTACAGATCGTTCTTTTGTTGAGCCGCTTTATTCTCAGATAGTCCAACGTGCTTCTGAAATGGAAGATATTACTACCAAAGTAGAAAAAGAATACGTGCAGGATCCAGCGCTTAGGCTTGTTCTGCCCAACGGTTCAAAAATGGTGCCACTGCGTATTATTGGCCAGCGTTATGTGTTTGCGTTGCCTGCCAATGTTGATGTTGTTCGGGTCATGTCTCGTTCAGCGCGCCCATGCGATACAATTGGCCCATATGTGGATGATAGACGTAACCTTGGGGTGTTGATTAGCCGCGTGACGGTTTGTGATGCACACCAAGGGGGTGACATTACAGCTTACCTTACAGATGATCTTCCGGGCTGGAATGCGCGGGAGGAAGGAACATGCCGTTGGACGCAAGGGAATGCAGTTTTGCCCTTAGGTGCATGTAAATCAAACCATCACACTGTTCTGGTTCTACATGTAGAAGCTGCTGGTCTATATCTGGTGGATAAAGAACCAATGAACATAGAGCCGCAAGTTGCCATGATAGCCTGATTGGTGCTGAGAGTTGTCTCTGGTTACGAAATCTGTTCTGGTTTGCTTGGATAAACTAGGGTAGTCATTATGGATGTCAGCGCGTGCTCACAGTTTGACTCATTTGGTGGTCTTCTGGCCGCTGGTGCTGCTTGCTCTGGTTGCACGTCTGACATTTGGTGGTGTTGTTTCTCCAACGGCTCTGGTTGAAGATCCGCTCAAAGACCTCATAAAACTCAGTATTCTTTGCGAAGATCAGGCACCCCTTTCTGATCCTGATGGATCGCATCACCACGCGACAGACCCGCAGGACGACAGTTTCCTTCTTTCCGAAGCTCTTGAGCTTTTCTTGCTCAGTGTTGCGTTCTGTATTTTTGCAGGGCTGCTTGCAGCAAGCATGTGCCGAACATGGATGTTTGCTCCCATCCGTGGTCCACCAGCGCCAAAACGTACATCTCTCTGTCCGCAAGGTCCTCCCGCCTGACCTGAAGTTACAAGCGCCGCTCGCGTGTTTTTGCACGCGGGCTTTTCGTGTTGTTTATTCAGGTTCACAATCATGCTTTCTATTTATGCCACTCCTCTCCGGTTGTCCGGAGTGATGGCGGTCATGACTCTTTTATCCGCAGCCAATGCGCATGCTGCCACAGCCCAGATGGCGCATTCGCACTACCAGACACACCGTGGCAAACTGGTATCTTCGGCTAAGCATCAGGCAAAAACGGAACACGTTACGGTAACGGGAAATAGTCGTGCATCTGCAATGGCACATCCGGCAGGGCAAACAACGTACAGTTCTGAGCGAAGCAGTTTTGGTAATCAGGTCGGGCAGAGCGTGGCAGATATGGTTGTCACCATTCCCGGCGTTAGCTTCACGCAAGGAAATGGCCCACGGGATACTGTGGTTTCTGTTAGAGGTTCAGGGGATCGTCAGTCCTATGGGCTGAAGAATCTACAAGTGCTGGAAGATGGTTTCCCGATGACACAGCCTGACGGAACCGCCCGGGCTGATCTTATTGACCCACATGCTTATGAGGGTGTGGATGTGTTTGAAGGCCCAGCTTCAACTCTGTACGGCAATTACGCCATCAACGGTGCGATCAATTTTCGCACCCGAAAAGGTGCCGATATTCATGGCCTTGAGGTTGGTTCGGATTTCGGCAGCTTCGGGATGTTCAATAATTACGCAACGTTAGGGCTTGGCAATAAGCATTACGATCTAATGATTTTCGGGAGCGATGTGCGAGGGAATGGGTTTATTGCCAATAGCCGTTACAATACCTCAACAGAAAATGTGCGGCTGCGCGTTAATCTCACATCATCGGACAGGCTCATCCTGAAGTTTGTGAACAACATTACGGATGCTTCTTTACCTGTGCGGCTCTCGCTTAACCAGTATCGGGCCAATCCGTATCAGCGCGGGTGTTATAATGCTGCAGATGCAGCAACAGGATGTGCAACTGTTAATCTGCTGGTGAATGGGCGCTACGGAACAAAGGAAGCCATAAGCCCGCAAGCTGCTGGTTTGGGCCGTTTTGACCGTCGGACGGTTGTTGGTTTGCGTTGGGAACATGATTTTAACGCACGCACAATCTGGCGGAATCAGTTTACGTACGATCAGCGGCATATTGATCAGCCAACCTCACCGGTAGCGTATGTTGGCCCATACAATTCCTACAATGCCAGTTCCGATATAACCAACCATGCACACCTTGCTGGTAAGTCACTGGAAACTTTTGGTGGGATCAGCTTCGATTATCTCGATTTTGGTTCTCAAATCTACAATATCATGCCACTTGGTGGAGCTACCCGTGGCGCGATGAATTCGGAATCATACGGTCATCAGTGGAACTTGGGTGCAAGGTTTCAGGAAGACTGGCATTTTGCGCCCAACTGGCATGTGGTGGTGGGGCTTGGCGGAACATATTCCGATATTGGCGCTACTGAAACACTTTACAGCTATTCTGCCACGGGCCAGAATCAGCGTTACATTACAGCCAACCGGTTCTACTTCAATCTGGCTCCAGAAGGCGCGTTGATTTACACACCATCAAAGAAATGGACATTTCATACGCGTATCGGCACGGCTTATGGCACACCGTCCTCTTCCAATTTGTTTATTACGCCGCAGGGGCAATACGGCAACAACACACAATTAAAAAGCCAGACAAGTGTTGGGATAGACCTTGGTGCAGATTGGCATCCATCTTCCAACATAACTATGCAGGCAACAGGATTTTACGAATTCTACAATAATGAACTTGTAAGCCAGTCTGCCGGTGTGAATACCGTGGGGGCCTACACATTTAATGCGCCAGCTTCCCAGCATAGGGGGATTGTTCTGGGGCTGGAGTGGAAACCGCTTCCTGCAATGTTACCGGGTGGGCGGATCAAGCTCAGTTATACTTATGATAATCAGGTTTATACAAATTACACCGAGGTCCTTTCAAATAGTGACTTTTCGCGCAGTTTCAGTCGTAAAGGAAAATATATTCCGGGTGTTATTCCCAATTTTCTCAATGCACGTTTTTTATACGATCAGCCAGATGGTGTTCTGGAAGGGTTAGGCGGATACGCCGAGGTAACGTGGCGAGATTCTTACTGGCTAGATAATGCCAACCGTCTGAAAGCTCCCGGTTATGCGTTGTTGAATCTGGAAGTGCATTATGATCCGCCAGCCCGGCTTGGGTGGGCGCATCGGTTGCACTGGTATTTTGAAGTGCAAAATGTCGCAAACCAAACCTATATTGCTGGGGCCACGAATGTCAGTGACAGCTTGCAGGCTAACGGACAACAGGCAACGGCCCGGACGCTTATGAACAGTACAGGCTCTATCTACGCAGGTTCACCCAGAGCGTATTTTGGTGGTGTACGTATCCGGTTTTGAGGAGAACTGATCAAAATTTATGATGGATGATTTTTAGACGGTGGTAAAAGCTGTTTAAGATCTACTGCAATTTGATGGGCGCTGGAATCAACCGGGATCATACCAGCCAGATGGTTCTGGCCGTCCATCAGGTACAGAAGCGAGCTATGATCCATAAGATAACCATCACCCGTTATTGCGCGACGTCGTGCTGAGACATGAAATGCGGTCATTATAGGCTGAAGTTGTGCTTCGGTGCCGGTTAGACCCACAATGCGTGAGGAAAAACGTTGGATGTATTCCTTTACAACGGCAGGAGTATCTCGCGCAGGGTCAACCGAGATGAAAATGGGCGTAATGTTCTTTCCTTGCGATCCCAGTTCATCCAACGCAGCTGATACGGTTGCAAGTGTAAGCGGGCAGACATCTACGCAATGCGTGTAACCAAAGTAGATAAGCGTATAACGGCCTTGAAAAGCTGCCTGTGAGACGACATGCCCATTTTCATCTGTCAGGGCATAAGGCCCTCCAATCTGGGTGTGGGACCGGGATGTCAGCACTACTCGTAGCCCAGTTGCCCCTATGAGTAGAGCAAAGAGAATACCCACCACAGGCAAAACTGTTTTCCAATTTTGTTTGTGTGGAGAGCGCGGTTTGCTCCTGTCAGATATGGCTTTGCGTGAGCTTTTCTGGGTCATGGGCATATTATAGCAAACAGCACATATGCTTGCAGCAATGCATTGTCGTTTCATTATATATGAACGGTTGGGTGTAAAGCAGCATGTATATTTCGGAATTGGAGAGGAACAGGTCTTATCCATTTAGCGTTAATAAACAGGCGAGATTAAGTATACCGGAATAATTGTTTCTTCGGACAAAAAGCATGTCGAAGCCTGTTCTTGTTATTGGTGCAGGGCCTGTGGGGTTGACCATGGCCGTAGAACTGGCCCGATATGGAGTGCCAGTCAGAATTGTCGATAAATTGCCAACACGCACAATGCAATCCCGGGCGTTGGCTATATGGCCCCGCACTCTGGAGTTGTTGCAGGCTGCTGGTTATGTGGAGGCTTTTATAGCCAATGGGCTACATGCAAAAGCTCTTGGTATCTATTGGGGCAATAAGCCTCTTGCCCGTATTCCATTCAAGACAATTTCTTCTTGCTTCAAATATGTGTTGATGCTGCCTCAATCTGAAACTGAAAGATTGCTGGAAGAATACCTCAAAACTCTTGGTGGCACAGTTGAGCGTGAAACGGAACTAACAGACTTTGTTGACAAAAAGGATGGTGTTTTCTGCACTCTCACGCATAAGGAAGGTGAGAGTGAGACATTGGAAGCAGCATGGCTTATTGGTTGCGATGGTGCCCATTCTTTTGTGCGCAGTCAACTTGGTCTGGCATTTGAAGGAAACACTTTTCCCGTAAGTTTTGTGCTTGCTGATGTTCATGTATCGGGCCTTTCTATTCCATCCGATGAACCAGCTATTTTTTGGCATCATGATGGTGCAGTCATGCTCTTTCCAATATATCAAGGTCGCTACCGTGTCATAGCTGATCTTGGTTTGGCACCATTGCATATGCCAAATCTGGAAGAAATGCAGGCGATTATGGACCAACGTGGCCCGGGCGGAATTACTCTGTCCGATCCCGTATGGCTGTCAGATTTTGGTGTCAATGAACGTAAAGTTCGAGAATATCGTAAGGGACGTGTATTTTTGGCGGGAGATGCTGCCCATATTCATAGTCCTGCAGGTGGCCAAGGTATGAATATGGGCATGCAAGATGCCTTTAACCTTGCATGGAAGTTAGCACTTGTAGAACAGAAAAAAGTTAAACCCTTCCTGCTAGATAGTTACAGTATCGAGCGTAGCGCTGTTGCACGGCAGATATTTTCAGATTCCAGACGTATGACCAAAGTTGTTCTGCTTAAAAATCGTCAGTTGCAGAGAGTGCGTAACTTTATTGTAAAATCGATTTTCAGTATTCCAATGGCCCGCCATAAGATTGCCAACAGGCTCGCCGGGGTCACGATCAGTTATCCAGATAGTCCACTTAATGCGGGTTTAACACGCGGGCGGTGTGGCCCAAGGCCTGGGCAACGGTTGATTGTGAGGCATGACTCTCAGGACAGTCATGTTCCTCATTTTTCGCTTATGGCTAGAGATGATGCGAAAGCACAAGATATGATTTTACGTTATCCATACTTGTTAAAATCAGAAATATGCTCACTATCTCGTAAAAACGGTATCTGGCTTGTAAGGCCTGATGGTTACGTTGCAGCTACTGCACGTGACGGAGAATGGACAGTTATTGAAGAATTTTTATCTAACATAGTAGTAGAGCATGATTGTTAATATGAAATATAAATCTGACCTTATTTTTATTGATTTTAAATTGTAAAGTTCTCTTACATTTAAAAGAAACTTTTCCAAATTCTGGGCGTTTATGAGCTTCATTCTAAAGGAGATTCCCCCAATGAATGTAAGCGAATTCTTATGGAAACGCCTTCAGGAGTGGGGGCTTAAGCGCGCCTATGGTTACCCGGGAGATGGGGTGGGCGGTATTGATGTAGCCCTTCAAAACGAAATTGACGCTGGGCATCTTGAATATGTTCAAGTACGCCATGAAGAAATGGCAGCATTTATGGCTACAGCCCATGCCAAGTTTACAGGGCAGGTGGGGCTTTGCTTTGCCACATCCGGGCCCGGTGCTATCCACCTTCTAAATGGTCTTTATGATGCCAAGCTAGATCATGTTGGCGTTGTGGCTATTATGGGCCAGCAGGCACGGGTGGCTCTTGGTTCAAATTATCAGCAGGAAGTTGATCTGCAATCACTCTGCAAAGATGTTGCGAGTGAATATGTTATAACGGTAACTGAACCATCGCAGATCAGGCACGCTGTTGATCGTGCAGTGCGTATTGCACGGGATAAATGCGCTCCTACGGTTATTATCGTTCCCAATGATTTGCAGTTACTACCCTATGCAGAACCGCCGATGGCACATAGTTTCACACATACAGGCATTGGCATAACAATAGGTAGTAAAGTTCCGGAAGAAGAAGGTTTGCGTGCTGCGGCCGAGGTTCTGAATGCAGGAAAAAAAGTGGCTATTCTTGCTGGAGCCGGTGCTCTGGATGCAACTGATGAACTTCTGGATGTTGCAGAAATACTTGGAGCAGGTATTGCCAAAGCCCTTTTGGGTAAAGCTGCAGTTCCTGATGAATTGCCGTATGTAACAGGTTCCATCGGCTTGTTAGGCACAAAACCATCTTGGGATTTAATGAAGGAATGCGATACCTTTTTGATGGTTGGCTCTGCCTTTCCTTATAGTGAGTTTCTGCCAAAACCGGGACAGGCACGAGGTGTGCAAATTGATATCAACAGTGCCAATCTTTCGCTTCGTTATCCTATGGATGTGAACCTTCAAGGTGATAGTGCAGCAACATTGCAGGCTCTTATTCCACTGCTGAGGCGTAATCACAATCGTTCATGGCGTAAGAAGATTGAGAAAGAGGTTGAGAAATGGTGGAAGGTTTTGGAAAAGCGCGCCATGGCCAGTGCGCAACCACTTAATCCTCAACGTGTGTTTTGGGAGCTTTCATCGCGTTTGCCGGAGAATGCTATTATTACCGCAGATTCCGGTTCTGTTGCGAATTGGTATGCGCGAGACCTTAAAATGCGACGAGGGATGAAAGCATCTCTTTCGGGTGGTTTGGCATCTTTGGGGGCGGGAACTCCATATGCAATGGCTGGCAAAATGGCTTTTCCAGAACGTACAGTTATTGCCTGTATGGGAGATGGTGCCATGCAGATGAACGGCCTCAATGTTATGATCACAATTTCTAAATACTGGAAGCAATGGTCTAATCCAAAATTGATTGTTCTTGTATTAAACAATCAGGATCTTAATCAGGTTACTTGGGAGGAGCGTATTCAACTGGGAAAGGGAAAGACGGAATCAACCCAATCCATTCCAGATTTTCCTTATCATAAGTATGCTGAGCTTCTAGGGCTTAAGGGGATTTATGTTGATGACCCAGAAAAAGTAGCTGCTGCATGGGAGGAAGCCTTAGGCGCAGATAGACCGGTTATTCTCGAAGCGCGCACGGATCCTAATGTGCCACCATTGCCACCTCATATTACTTTGCAGCAAGCCAAAGCGTTTCTTTCCTCGTTGCCAACAGAAGCTGAGCGCTCCAGCGTTGTGCGTAGGTCAGCGAAGCAAATACTGGCATCTCTGATGCCATCACGTAAATCATAACCTTTGCCGCCTTTGAAATGAGGCGGCTTTGGTAACTCTTGTTTCTACTTAAAGCATTGGCCGGCCACCAGTTATAGGCAGAACAGCGCCAGTTGTGTAACTTGCTTGATCTGAAGCAAACATTACGTAAGCAGAAGCAAGTTCTGCTGGCTGTGCTGGCCGGCCAATAGGTGTGTTTTTACCAAAATTGGCAACATCTTCTTGTGGCATTGTAGAAGGAATAAGGGGTGTCCAGACCGGCCCCGGCGCAACAGCATTGACACGTATATCTTTCTTACCCAGCATTTGCGCAAGGCCAGCTGTAAAGTTGGAAATGGCTGCCTTTGTAGCGGCATAGACAGGCAGGTGAGGGGAGGGTTGCACAGCATTGATTGAAGTTGTGTTGATAATAGAAGATCCACTACTTAAATATGGCAAGGCTGCCTGGCACAGGAAGAACATGCCGTAAAAATTTGTGCGGAATGTTGTATCCAGTTCTTCTTCATCAATTTCTGAAATATCTGTTACAGATTTTTGATGTGCAGCATTATTTACCAGAATATCTAGCTGCCCGAAGGCATCAATTGTGCGTTTTATTATTTCGTTGCAGTGTGATCGTTGTCGGATATCTCCTGGAAGCAAAATAGCACGGCGTCCGGCTTTTTCTACCCAATCGGCTGTGGTTTGGGCATCGTTATCTTCTGTATAATAAGCAATTGCAATATCTGCACCTTCACGCGCAAAAGCAATGGCAACGGATCGGCCTATTCCGGAATCTGCGCCTGTTATTAAAGCAACTTTTCCAGAAAGCTTTCCAGATCCTTGATAACTTTTTTCTCCATGATCTGGAATGGGATTCATCTTGTCCGTTTCACCAGGAACAGTCTGATGTTGGGGTGAAATTTTTTCTTCATGTGCCATCATGTCGTCTCCTAAGGAATGTCGCTTATTTTGTAGGGGGCAAAATTTACCGCTTTACATGGCAATGTCTTTTTCAGCGTATAGGCTTGCCATATATCTTTTAGATAGATCTAAAAGGCATGCTATTTTACGTTTTTCTTACGCGTTTCAGCGGCTTTTCGTGCTGAAGCAGAGCGTTCCTCTGCTGTACGCTGTGCGGAAGCTTCTCCACCAGCTTTACCCCCTTTGCGCGAAGGTTCATGCGTGATGGCATGGCCTCTTCCAGATCCACTTTTCTTGCCACCACCCGTTTCTTTATTGACAGTGGCCCACGCACGGCGTTCGGCTTCTTTTTCGCCTACGCCATGTTGTTCGTAGTTTTTTTCGATATGCTCAGCTTGTCGCTTTTGCTTGTCTGTGTAAGCAGATTTATCACCACGAGGCATAGTTTATGCTCCGTTTTTTATGGTTTCATCTCTGGTTTGTGTCTTGCAAGACAGAGATGGAGGTTTGATGACAACGCTGAAAAAAGAGAAAGGTTTTTCTAAGATCTAAGAAGCTCAAAAAGTAAAACTGATCTGTCTGTTACAGTAAAATCAATTTTTTGCTCAAAAATATCTTTTTCTATGTCATCACCAGCATTGGGGCGGTTGGTATCAAGAAGTAATTTCCAAGCTCCACCGTCTGCTTCTGGTAAGGTAAATTCTACACTGTCTGTCCAGCTATTTAAAACCATGAATAAAGTTGCATCTTCACCGCGTTGCCT
Source organism: Acetobacter pasteurianus subsp. pasteurianus LMG 1262 = NBRC 106471 (assembly GCF_000285275.1). Lineage (GTDB taxonomy): Bacteria > Pseudomonadota > Alphaproteobacteria > Acetobacterales > Acetobacteraceae > Acetobacter > Acetobacter pasteurianus. Next base: position 24,809 of record NZ_CADO01000017.1, on the reverse strand, counting down.
AATGCCACTAGGTTGAGCACGGCCATCCAGCATCAGCCCGAAACATTGTGCATGATCCCATTCTTCTTGCATCATTTCCATACCATTGGCACTGATCCAGGTAAGTTCTTTAATATCCAGTTCTTTATTGTAAGCTTCGGTCAGAAAACGACTACGCCGTAAAATGGGAAAACGCTTTCTAAGGCTGAGCATCCTTTGGGTGAAAGTTTTTAGGCTTTCGCCTTCTTCTTCAGTCTTCCAGTTTACCCATGAAATATCGTTATCTTGGCAATAGGCATTGTTGTTTCCGTTCTGTGTACGGCCAAACTCGTCTCCGGCCAGAAGCATGGGGGTACCTTGCGAGAACAGGAGGGTTGCCAGCATGTTGCGGCATTGTCGCCAGCGGAGAGCATTAATACTTTTATCATCTGTAGGGCCTTCAGTGCCGTAATTGCAGGAACGGTTGTTGTCTGATCCGTCCTTACCATCCTCACCGTTGGTGTCATTGTGTTTATTGTTGTAGGAAACACAGTCTTTGAGCGTAAAGCCGTCATGTGCTGTAATAAAGTTAACGCTTGCCCATGCTTGTCGGCCGCTATGGTTGAAAATATCCGGGCTGCCAAGAAGGCGTGGGGCTAAAGCAGCCGCACGCGCTTCTCCGCGCCAGAAATCCCGAACAGTATCTCGAAACTGGTCGTTCCATTCTGCCCAACTGGGAGGGAAATTTCCAACTTGATATCCACCTGGGCCAATATCCCACGGTTCGGCTATCAGCTTCAGATGCGCTAGGGTTGGATCTTGCCGGCAAACGCGTAAAAAACCGGCTTGGCGGTCAAACCCGTTTTTTTCTCGCGCCAAAATAGAGCCGAGGTCAAAGCGAAAAGCATCTACTCCCATTTCCTCGGCCCAGTAACGCAGGCTGTCTGCCACAAACTGTATGACGTGTAGAGTATTAAGATTAAATGTATTTCCGGTGCCTGTATCGTTGATATAATAGCGGAAATTATCTGGTATCAGCCGGTAGTAGGAGGCGTTGTCCAAACCCTTGAAGGATAGCGTCGGCCCCAGTTCATTTCCTTCTGCTGTGTGATTGTAGACAACATCCATAATCACTTCCAGATTGGCCTCATGGTAACGAGCAACCATTTCCCTGAATTCTGCCGCCGGATCAGTGTGATTGGCAGCGTAACGCGTATCTGGGGAAAAAAAGCCAATCGTATTGTAACCCCAATAGTTTGTAAGCCCTTTCTCTATAAGAGATTGAGGATTTACAAAACTTTGGATAGGTAAGAGTTCAATAGAGGTGACACCCAGAGATTTGATATAATCCAGTACAGAATGATGACAAAGCCCAGCATAGGTACCACGCAGGTTATCGGGAACCAAAGGGTTGTTTTGTGTAAAACCTTTCACATGCGTTTCGTAAATAACAGTATCAGACCAACGTATTTTTAATGGTTTGTTTTTTCTTTCTGATGGGGGGGGGATAATACATTTGGGAATAAAGGGGGCACTGTCCTGTTCATCAAAGCTTAAATCCAGATCAGGGTGACCAAGCTGGTAGCCAAACAGAGCGGGGTTCCATTCCAGATTGCCTAAGTGTCCGCGAGCATATGGATCTAAAAGAAGTTTGTTGGGGTTGAAACGATGTCCAGCATCTGGCTCGTAAGGGCCATGCACGCGCAATCCATAAAGCTGACCGGGATGTAAATCAGGTATCCAACCGTGAAACACTTGATCTGTGTATTCTGGAAGGCGGATACGGTCTGTTTCCGTTTTTCCGTCCTGATTGAAAAGACAGATATCTACAGCGGTAGCGTTAGCTGAAAACACCGCAAAATTAACACCAGATCCATCATATGTTGCCCCAAATTCAATGGGGTTTCCTTCACGTAGGCGTTGACGAAGCGGAAAACTCATAGGCAGCGCCCTAACCTTATGCAGTAGGCCTATCTGTTTTTCACCACATGGCGAAAATCGTGGCATGTATAGGGCTGTAACGCGCTGCTTCAACCAAAATTCAGTAACATAATCGTGTGCGGGAGACATTTTGAGAGAAAGGGCGTTCTGTATGTAATGGCTACTGATAGCCGCGTCATGCCTGTCAGTGCGAAATATTCCATTCAAGATATATAAAAGGGATGAGACATGACGCAGACATCTGTTTCAATGTTGCCAGCCAATTTAAACGTTCTTTCCGTAGCGTCAGAAATGTATCCACTTATAAAAACTGGCGGCTTAGGGGATGTTGTAGGGTCTTTGCCCGGTGCTTTACGTCCATATGGAATAAAAACACATACCTTATTGCCAGGCTACCCTTCCGTTATGGCAGCTTTGGAAGAACGGCGCGTTATCAAGAATTTTGAAAATGTTCTTGGGTATTCTGTTACTCTTTGGGAAGGAGTAACAAAAGATCGTGCACTTTTTGTTATGGATGTGCCAGCTTTGTATGATCGTGCGGGTAATCCATATGGCAGCCCAACAGGACAGGACTGGCCAGATAATGGTATACGCTATGCTGTTTTGGCGCGCATTGGTGCATTTATTGCCCAAGGATATCTGGAGCACTGGCAGCCAGCGGTGGTGCAAACTCATGATTGGCATTCCGCATTGGTGGCAGCTTATCTGCATTATGATGGTGTAAAAGCTGCACCTGTTTCCCATGTTATTCATAATTTAGCGTTTCAAGGTATTTTTCCTCGTAATAAATTGGAAGAATTCGGACTGCCAGCCCATGCATTTGCCTTGGAAGGTTTGGAGTATCACGGGCAGATAAGCTTTTTGAAAGGCGCCTTGCTGTTTGCAAACCGCTTAACAGCAGTGTCTCCTACCTATGCAGAAGAAATTCAAACCCCAGAACATGGAATGGGATTTGATGGCCTACTCCGTGCACGGTCTATGGTGTTGAATGGTATATTAAATGGCCTGGATCTTTCAGAATGGGATCCTATGACAGATTCAGCCGTGACTTTTCCATATACAGTTGGTGATAATGTGGGGCGTCGTGCCAATAAAAGAGTATTGCAGGCCGAGTTTGGTTTACCACAAAAGGCAGATACATTTCTGCTTGGGCTTGTCAGCCGCTTAACCACTCAAAAAGGTGTGGATATTCTGGCTGAAATTGTCCCACGTCTGTTTGAATGGAACATGCAGCTTATTGTTGTGGGAGTAGGTGATAGAGAAATTATGCGATCTCTTGCAGAATTGCAAAGTCGTTATCCACATCAATTGGCATGTCATCTCAGTTATAGTGAAGTCCTCGGCCATAAAATGCATTCTGCGGTTGATGCTTCTCTTATTCCATCCCGGTTTGAGCCGTGTGGTCTCACTCAACTGCATGCGCTGCGTTATGGATCTGTGCCTATTGCGGCACGTGTTGGTGGGTTATCAGATACCATTGTGGATGCAAATTCAGCCGCTATAGCCGAGGGTGTTGCAAACGGTATTCTGTTTTCTCCGACAAATAGTGAAACACTTTTGGCAGCTATAAGACGGGCATATACTTTGTTTCAGAAAAAATCCGTTTGGGCACGATTGCAGCGTAACGGTGCATTGCATGATGTCTCATGGGAAGGGAAAGCTGCTGGATATGCTCAACTGTTTAGGGAACTAGCTGGATATTTGCCATCACATCACAATACTCACGATGAAATTGCTCCACGCAGAGGCGATATTTTGCAGCGTCCGTTCCGTACATTACGCAGGATACAGCCTGCCCGCATGCCACTTGGTGGCCAAAAAAGCGAAAGCCTAAAGCGCACAGGCACATACGCTTAATTTAATAATATATCATTATTCTGAAATTCTAAACCTGGTATGTCTTGCAATGCCTACTCGTTCTGTATCTAAGAATCGTAAAATGGCTGATTTAGTGCTTCAAAAGCAAATTGAAGAGCTTGCATCAGGGCATAGCTCTAATCCTTTTGCTGTGTTGGGCCGCCACCCTGATGGGCGGGGTGACATTGTGCGTGTCTTTTTCCCCGATGCGTTTGAAGTTCGGGTGGTCATTACTTCAGCAGATGGATCTACGCTTGAGCGGCAGATGCAGCGTATTCATCCTCATGGCGTGTATAGCGTTACCATCCCCAAGCGCAGTCAAAGTTATTTTGTGCGCGTGAAATGGGCTGATAGTTGGCAAGATGTTATTGATCCGTACAGCTTTGGCAAATTGTTGGGAGATCTGGACTTACATCTGTTTTCAGAAGGACGTCATCAGTCCCCAGATGCAATGATGGGAGCGCATTGTATCGAGATACATGGCGTAAAAGGTGTGCGCTTTACGGTTTGGGCGCCTAATGCTCGCAGGGTGTCTGTTATTGGGGATTTCAATATATGGGATGGCAGACGTCATCCCATGCGGTTGCGGCATGGAGCCGGAGTGTGGGAGTTGTTTGTTCCCGGCCTTATAGCTGGGGAACGTTATAAATACGAAATTCTTTCTGCTGAAGGAAAAGTTTTGCCAGCAAAGGCAGATCCTTATGCTCGGTTTACGGAAAAGCCTCCAGCCACGGCATCACGTGTTGCTGCACCAATAATCCATGAATGGCATGATGCAGATTGGATGGCGCAACGGCATGAATTTCATAAAGTGAATGCGCCATTATCCATTTATGAAATTCATGCCCCTTCTTGGAGATTGCCAGAAAGCGGCCAAGGTTTTGTGTCTTGGGATGGTTTGGCCGATGCACTTATCCCTTATATTCAGAAGCTTGGGTTTACACATATAGAGCTCCTTCCGATTACAGAATATCCGTTTTCTGGATCATGGGGGTATCAACCCGTCAGTATGTATGCCCCAACGGCCCGGCATGGGGAGCCTCATGAGTTTGCTGCATTTGTAGATAGGTGCCATCAGGCTGGTATTGGGGTGATTATGGATTGGGTGCCAGCGCATTTTCCTTCTGATCCGCACGGGCTTGCATGTTTTGATGGTACACATCTTTACGAACATGCAGACCCGCAGGAGGGATTTCATCAGGACTGGCACACGCTTATTTATAATTTTGGCCGGAATGAGGTGCGAGGTTTTCTGCTGGGAAGTGCCTTTTATTGGCTGAAGCACTTTCATATTGACGGTCTGCGGGTCGATGCCGTGGCATCCATGCTGTATCGCGATTACAGCCGAAAGGAAGGGGAGTGGAAACCTAATATTTATGGTGGACGTGAAAATCTTGAAGCTGTCTCATTTTTTCATGAACTTTCTGCTCTCATGCGAGATATGTATGATGATGTGATGCTGATAGCTGAAGAGTCCACGGCATGGCCGGGTGTGACCATGCCTTCTGAAGCAGGTGGGTTAGGGTTTCGTTTTAAGTGGAATATGGGATGGCTGCATGACACTTTGCGTTACATGCAGCGGGACCCACTTTGGCGCGGGTATCATGCAAATGATCTGAGCTTTGGCATGATCTATGCCTATTCTGAGCGGTTTATTCTACCACTTTCTCATGATGAAGTTGTGCATGGCAAAGGTTCTCTCTTGTCGCGCATGCCAGGCGATGAGTGGCAGAAACATGCTAATTTACGATGTCTCTACGCGCTTATGTGGGCATATTCAGGCAAGAAACTCCTTTTTATGGGAGGCGAGTTAGCGCAATGGGAAGAATGGAACCACGATGGCCAGATTGCCTGGCACAGGCTGGATGAGGCATCGGGCAAGGGGGTGTATAATACGGTTGTAGCTCTCAATCGCCTCTATCGTTCTTATCCAGCTCTATATGCGGAGGATTACAATCCTCATGGCTTTCAGTGGGTGATTGCGGACGATACGCAGAATTGTGTTTTTGCCTGGTTACGCTATGCGCCAGACGCAGCACCTGTTCTGGTTGTTTGTAATATGACACCTGTGCCCCGCCACAATTATCGGGTGGGTGTTCCACAGGGTGGATACTGGCACGAAATTCTCAATACCGATGCCGCATGTTTTGGTGGGTCTAATGTTGGCAATGCTGGTGGGCTGCATGCGCAGGATGTGCCTGCCCACGGGATGTGTTGTTCTTTAGAGGCAACGCTTCCACCACTTTCTGTTTTGTATTTCAGTCCGGTTGCTCCCTAGGCACGTTATTCTTGCTTGAAAGGCTCCTGAGCATGCGCACATTTCGATTTAGAAAAACTTTTGGTGCGGAGCTTCTGGAGAAAAGGCAAACAGCTTTTACGCTTTGGGCACCATCAAGTAAAAATGTATTTCTGTATGTTGAAGGGATGCAGGATTTGCAAATGCATTCTGATGGACAGGGGCATTTTAGCATTACAGCTCCTTGTGGGGCTGGAGCGCGTTATCGTTTTTGTGTTTCTGATGAACAGTTTGTGCCGGACCCAGCAAGCCGCAGTCAGCCAGATGGCGTGTTAGGTGCAAGTGAGGTGATAGATCCAGAATATTATCAATGGCAGTGTCGAGAATGGCAAGGAAGGCCATGGCACGAGGCCATTATTTACGAACTTCATATAGGTTTGTTAGGTGGTTATGAGGGCATATGCCAACAGTTAGATGAACTGGCAGCCCTTGGCATTACGGCCATTGAGCTAATGCCCATAAACAGTTTTGGGGGCACGAGAAATTGGGGGTACGATGGGGTTCTACCATATGCGCCGGCAGTTTTTTACGGTCATCCAGATGAACTGAAGCATCTGATTGATGCAGCACATATGCGTGGGCTTATGGTTATTCTTGATGTGGTTTACAATCATTTTGGCCCTGAAGGGAATTTTCTACCAGTTTATGCAAATGATTTTTTCAACCACGACCAGCATTCAATGTGGGGAATTGGGATAGATTTCAGCAGAGCTGAAGTGAGAGATTTTTTTATAGAAAATGTGCTCTATTGGATTATGGAGTATCGGTTTGATGGTGTGCGTATTGATGCAGCATCTGCCATTTCTGATCACACATGGTTCGGAGTGTTGCAAGAACGGGTTCAGGCCACTATTGAGCCTGGACGCCATGTGCATTTGATACTCGAAAACGAAAATAATGATGCAGGCTTACTGAGAAACGGTTTTACTGCCCAGTGGAATGATGACGGACATAATGCCTTACATGTGCTTCTGACAGGAGAGCATGAAGGATATTACAAAATGTTTTCTAAAAACCCGACACAGGATTTAGCTCGGGTTTTGGCGGAAGGTTTTGTGTATCAAGGGCAATTCAATTCTTATTCCGGCAAATGTCGAGGAATGCCGAGTGACGATCTGCCAGCAACGAAGTTTATTCTATTTTTACAAAATCATGATCAGATAGGTAATCGAGCCTTTGGCGAGCGACTATTGGTGCTAGCAAAGCCAGAGGCAGTGAAAGCTGCCTATGCTTTGCTTCTTTTAAGCCCTATGATTCCGATGATTTTTATGGGGGAGGAATGGGGATGTATCACGCCATTTTATTTTTTCTGTGATTTTCATGGTGAATTGGCAGAGCGTATCAAAGCAGGACGACAAAACGAATTTTCTAAATTTTCAGCATTTCAAGATGAGAAGATACGTAAACGTATTCCAGACCCTAATGCACTCAGCACCTTTGAAGCGTCTAGGCCAGATAGGGGCATAAGAGATACAGATTTGGGTAAAGCATGGCTGGTTTTAACGCATCATTTGCTCACACTACGTAAGAAATGGATTATTCCTCATTTACATCACGCGCAAAGCGCAGGGGTAAAGGTGCTGGGAATAGGCGCCATATGTGCGCATTGGTATTTAGATAATAGAAAATTACTTACAATTTCAATAAATCTGTCTGATAAAAAATACAAAATTACGGAACCGCATGATCTAATTTATACTCTGCCAGATACAAGAGTGGCAGGAACATTACCTGCATTTAGCATTGTGGCGAGTATGGAAAACCTGCCATGAATACATCATTGCGTGCGACGTATCGTATCCAGTTTAACAAAGACTACACTTTGTATGATGCCGTCCTGCTTGTGCCATATCTCTCAAGGCTTGGTATTAGCCATATTTATGCTTCTCCATTATTAGCATCAGTCCCGGGATCTACGCATGGATATGATACAATTAGTTGGGATTATATTGATCCAGACAGGGGCGGAGAGGTAGGTTTAAAAACTTTGGTAGATGCGCTGCGTAAGCATAATATGGGGCTTATTCTTGATATTGTACCAAACCATATGTCTACAAGCCATCAGAATTTATGGTGGCAAGATGTTTTGCTATTTGGACATAAAAGTAAATACGCAGATTATTTTGATATCGATTGGTCTGTCTCTCAAACACAAGCGCAGCATCGTATTATTCTGCCATTTCTTGAGAAACCATTGTGCGATATTTTAGACGAAAAAAAAATCCGTTTTTTATATCACAATGGAAAAAGATCTTTTGTAATTACGTATGAAGATAGAATTTTTCCAATCGCGTTAGAGAGTATGAACTGGGTTGTTGGTTTTTCCAGTTTTAAGGATGCAGAAAATCTGCCTTTAGATTTAAGGAAGCTGTTAATAGATTTTTTTTCTTCTGAAACTTCAGAGGGAAGGCAAAATCTTTTATTGCTTTTGCAAAAGCAACATTATCAGCTCGTTTGGTGGCGCAATGCTGGTGATTTGGTAAACTGGCGGCGTTTTTTTGATGTGACATCTTTAATTGCACTTCGCATGGAGCGATTAGAAGTTTTTGTTCGTACCCATACATATATATTTGATTTATACCAACGGGGTTTGATTGATGGCTTCCGAATTGACCATATTGATGGCTTGCTACAACCAGATAAGTATTGCCAGCATTTGAGAAAAGAATTGGAAAAATTAAAGCAAAAAAGACCAGAAAACCTGAGGAATGATCCTGTTGTTTTTGTAGAAAAAATTTTAGCCAATAAGGAAATTCTTTCAGATAAATGGTTGGTTTCTGGCACTACAGGGTATGATTTTCTTGAGCAGACCTCCCTTCTTTTGCATAACCCAAAAGGAGAGGAAAAATTAGATGTCTTATGGGAACAATGCGGAGTTTTCCCCTATAAAAAAGTGCAGGAACTGGCACGGAACGAAAAACTGGATTCTTCATTTTATAAAATGTTCCGTGATCTTATTCTATCTTTCATAAATATTTTTCCCCCGGAACAAGATGTAACAGAACATGCTATAGAAACGGTGTTGCGAAAAATTCTAGTCGCGTTTCCTGTATATCGTATTTACTTTTTGAATTCTGTAATAAGTAAACAGAGCCTTCCATATTTGCGGAAATCCTGTAATGAGGTACGTCAGGAATTATCTCTCTATCATATTCCATTATTGAATAAAATTGAGTGCATTTTAAGCCAAAAGATTGATCAGGCGTTGGGTAAAAAGTGGCCTGAAGATTTATTTGTATCTCTAACAGCTCCGTTAGCTGCCAAAGCAGGAGAAGATACAGCATTCTATCGTTATGCGCGTTTATTGTCTCGAAATGAAGTTGGCACAGATCCAGATCTTTTTTCAAAAAATATAGAAGCATTTCATCAAGCTAATATATCGCGTTTTTTGTCACATCCAGATGCACTGCTTTGCACAGCTACGCATGATCATAAACGTGGGGAGGACGGAAGGGCACGGCTTATGGTTTTAAGTGAACCTGAGGCGAAATGGCCTGAAACCGTAATGCATTGGTTTGAACAAAATGCTGACTTACATATATTAGACCATTCAAAAAAACATGTTTCCCAAGCAGATGAAATATTTATATATCAAACGCTCATTTCTGCATGGCCTTTAAATGAAAGTGATTTTTCGGATTTTCCTCACAGATTAAGGTCTTATCTGACTAAAGCTTTGCGAGAATCTGGTTTATCTACCAGTTGGGATGCGCCTGATATTACATATGAAAAAACATGCCAGAATTTCATGATGCAACTTCTATGTGTGCCATTTGTAAAAAATATTGCTACATTTATAAATGATATTTCTCCTGCAGCAGCCATGAATAGTCTAACACAGGTTATTTTGCGTTGTATGGTTCCTGGCGTTCCTGATTTATATCAAGGGCGGGAGGATTGGGATTTTAGTCTTGTAGATCCTGATAATAGAAGGCCGGTAAATTATTTGAAATTGCAGGAAAATTTAGAACAAGAGGTAGACTTATTAGCATTGGCTCGTAGTTGGCGTGATGGAAAAATTAAGCAGGCTATAATATATAAACTTCTTGGATTAAGAAAAAAGTATCCTCAAATTTTCACAAATGGTCGATATGAAAAGGTTTTAGTGGAAGGCCCATTATCAGATCATGTTGTGGCATTCCAAAGATTTACAAAAGATATAAAAATTATTGTTATTGTAACACGATTTAATTTTTCTCTTAACATTAGCGAATATTTACAAAGTTACCATGATGGCTGGAATGAAACCAAGATTTTTTTGCATGAAGACCTAAAAAATACCGAATGGAAAAGCATTTTATGGGGAAATACTTTTAAAAATAATATTGTTTCTAACCTCACATATTTTTATGGATCGGTACCATTCGATGTTCTTATCTCACATCATGTTACATAATTTGTATATAACATGATGTGTTCTTTCACATGAATATTATATTGGGAACATATACGTTTGCCCACACGTTGTCTGATCTACATCTGAATTGCGAAGAGGAAAACGGTGGTGACGACAATACTTATAACAGGCGCAGGCACTGGCTTTGGTCATGAAGTGGCACTCCGGCTGGCAGCAAAAGGTTTTAATGTTATTGCAGGCGTTGAAATTGCATCACAGGTTTATGCTTTGTCTGAGGCCGCTAAACAGCGTGGTGTAGATTTACAAATTGAAAAACTAGATGTGACCTGCGAGGGAGACCGGCTTAAGGCTGCACAGTGGGACGTTGATATTCTACTGAATAATGCAGGAATTTCTGAAGGTGGTGCCGTTGCTGATATTCCTGCGGCAAATCTGCGGCGCCAATATGAAGTCAATATCATTGGTCCAGTCTTGCTCACACAGTTACTGTTGAGGAAAATGGTAGAGAAAAAGAAAGGCCGGATTGTCTTTATGTCATCTGTCGCAGGTTTGACGACAGATCCATTCTCTGGCGCTTATTCATCTTCCAAACACGCTATTGAGGCGATTGCTTCTGCTCTTAGCCAGGAGGTCAAGGAATTCGGCATCGAAGTTGCTACCGTCAATCCCGGGCCATTCCTTACCGGCTTTAATGATCGTATGTTCGAAAGTTGGAAAAGTTGGGTGGATGATCCCACCAAACGTCTATTCGACTATGAAAATATTGCGTTTCCGCATGAACAGTATGATCCCGAACCTGTTTTTGAAACGACAATTGGTGTTCTAACAGGGGAGATTGAAAACTATCGTAATGTCGAGCCTAAGGAAATTATTGGCCAGCAGAAAGAACAGCTAGAGGCTGTATGGAGTCAGAAAGTTACCGAGGGCCTAGGAAAGCGGCCAGCTCTTGTGCAAAAAGCTTACGATATCAGACCGGGAACTCCGATCTGAGACCGCTTTAGAAAGCTTTGAAAATTATTCATCCACTCAGCTAGTGGAGTTAATGTTTAGTGGGCAAGAATACGTTCAAGTTGTGCGGCAATATGGAAGAGATCACAGTCTTCAGCATGACGGCCCATAACCATTAACCCCACAGGCGCTTCGCCTGCGTGATGGCATGGCAGGCTAATGGCGCATAGATCAAGAAAGTTGGCTATCGTGGTATTGCGTAATAACAGAAGATTAGTTGCTACATAACGGGCATTATCATTCATATCGTTGATCTTTGGGGCAATAATGGGCACCGTTGGCAAAATGACAGCATCATAATGGTTCATGATATCGGCTGCCTGTCGGATTAATTTGGCTCTACTTTGCAGTAAGGCAATATAATCCACAGCGGTCTGCTCGTAACCTCGTAAAATACGCTGCAATACAAAAGGATCGTAAACGCTACGGCGTGTTTCTAGAAGATGCTGGTGCCATGCAAAGGATTCAGCTGCGGGGAACCCTCCTTTGCTGTTGGCTTTCGGAATTTCTGTAAGGGGAGGGCAGGTAAAGGTTTCCAGTATAACGCCGTTTCTGGAAAGTCTGCCTAAGCAACCTTCCCATGTATGAGCGACTGTGTTGTCCATATCTTCCATGACAGAAGTGCTAAGAATACCTAACCGAAGAGTGTGTCCGTCTCGTCCGGTTGGAGCGTCTTGTATACGAACTGTTCCTGTTGCCATCAGGCTATCTGCCGCCCAACAGCACGCCACTGTGCGGCCGATGCTTCCAATGGAATCTAAGGTGGAAGAAAGGGGAACAGTCCCTTGGGTGGAAATTCGGCGGGCAGTGGGCTTGAAACCGACAAGGCCAGTTAGTGCCGCTGGAATACGGCAGGAGCCACCGGTATCGCTTCCAATGCCTACAAAAGCCATGTTGTCCGAGACAGAAACGGCAGCTCCTGAAGAAGATCCGCCGGGAATGCGTTTTTCATCCCTGCGCCACGGATTAGCCGGAGTGCCAAAATGCGGATTGATGCCAATGCCCGAAAAGGCAAATTCCGTCATGGTTGTTCTGCCAATACTAATCAGCCCGGCCTGCTTCAGCCGCGCAATAGCAGGGGCATCCATACTGGCAGGTGGGGCATCGGCTAGAACCATAGATCCTGCTCTGGTGGTGGAACCCACTTCATCAAACAGATCCTTAACGGAAATAGGAAGCCCTGCTACAGGAGAAGGTGCTTGCCCCTGACATCGTAATTTATCCATGGCATCAGCATGCCCGCGCGCAGCCGTGGCATGCACAGACATAAAAGTACGTGCGCCTTCCCCATGTGAGTCTGCAATGTGAGCCAGAGCATTTTCTACCAGTTCTCGGGCCGTTGTGCGGCCATCTGCAAGAGCTTGCGCTGCATGGAGCATGGAAGGGAAGGAAGAGGGCATTAGGGGAGTTTTCCGTGTTTATTGGCTGTTGATCCATGATAAGAATAGATACAACTGTATCACGGTTGGCGTAGAGCCACAGCAAAAGACAGCTCACTCCCGTTTGATGCAAATATCTGGGCTAAATCGTTAATGGCATTCAGCGGTTAAGTATTTAAGTATCCATAATCTGTGTGCCAGGCCAATTTTGAGACATCACCATGCTTTTGGCCAAGTCAATAAGGATGTTTCTTACGGCAACGCCAGCTTCTGTTTCAGGAATGCTTTCAGGCACACAGAGAGAAACATCTTCCTGAATGACAGGGCTACGGAGTTCATGCACGCGGGATTTGCCGGGAACAATAATTTTGCTGGCGACAGACCAAGGTAGGATAGTAAAGCCAATGCCAGCAGCAACAGCATCCTGAAGTGTCAGAAGAGCTTCCACTTCCGCAACAATATGGGGCTTTATCTGTTTACGTGCAAAAGCTGTGTTGATGCGCTTCCGTACAAAATTGTAATCCGGGGGAAGCAAAAGGGGAACTTCTGTCAGTTCTGAAAGCTTAACGGGCGCGGACCCTCTTTCTGTAAAAGGAGACTCTTCTGGCGCGACCAGGAAAAAGTTTTCTTTCATTAAAGGTGTAAAATTTACCCCTTTAATGGGTCCGGCACCGTGAATAATGGCCATATCTAGCCGGCCGGTCATGACCATTTCGCTGTAAATATCATCAAAGCTTTCTGTCAGATGAAGTATGATGCCAGGCAACTTGGCACGCACTTCTTTTAGAAGAGCTAAAGATAAAGTAGATCCAGAAGAATATGGTGAAAGACCAACAGAGACTTTCCCAACCAATGGTCCGGCACCACTGCTGACTTCTGTCATGGCACGATCAAGCTGTTTGATCATGGTTTGCGCGTGACGGTAAAGTTCCAGCCCTGCAGCCGTGGGCGTTACGCCCATTTTACTGCGGATAAGCAGTTTTTGTTTGAATGCAGTTTCAAGAGAGGCCAGTTGCTGGCTAAGGGCTGGCTGTGCAATGTTCAGAATATCGGCTGCTCGGGAAATGCTGCCGATATCAATAATTTTTACGAATGCCTGTAGTCGCCTGATGTCCAATTTGAGTCATCTCCATGCGCTGCATTTCAAATTATTGTTACTGAAATTCTGGGGATAGTCAATAAACATTCGAAACGAACATCTTGGCATAACTTATATCAGATGGGATCTATTTATTTTAAGTTGCATATAATAAGATATGATGCACGAGATAAGTATAAATAAAATAAAAAAATATATGTTTGTTTACTTTATTTTATATTTATATTCTTTCCATAATATTCTTATATGGGGCTAGAAGCTTTTCAAAGCTATCTCTTGAGGGTGGGTTTGGCGTACATTCATGCGATATTGATAATTGACTGAATATTCTCACGCGTCTGCGCAAGAATATCTTCGGAGTATGTGTGTAATGCCGGGTTTTGCCGATCGACTTAACGGAATTGCCATTTCTGCTTCAGCCGCAATGACGGATAAAGCAACGGCGTTGAAAGCGGAAGGTATTCGGGTCATCAGCCTTTCGTCGGGAGAGCCGGATTTTCCTACGCCTCCACATGTTGTTGAAGCTGCAGTTGAAGCAGCACGTGCGGGTGATACAAAATATCCGCCACAATCAGGAAAGCCTGCGCTTAAAAAAGCGGTGCAGAACAAATTCCTGCGCGAAAACAATCTGGATTACGCACTGGACGAGATTCTGGTTGCCAATGGCGGCAAGCAGATCATTTTTGATGCCATTATGGCAACCTGTAACACCGGTGATGAGGTTGTACTGCCAACACCTTTCTGGATTAGCTATGCTGATCAAGCGCGCCTTGCCGGGGCAAGTGTGGTGCAGGTTCCATGTAAAGCAGAAAACGGTTTCCGGCTTCGTGCAGAAGATTTGGATGCAGCGATTACCGAACGCACCAAATGGGTTATTCTCAATTTCCCTAACAATCCATCTGGTGCCTGTTGCCCCCGCGCAGATATGGAAGCTATTGCGGCCGTACTGCTCAAGCACCCTCATGTTTGGATCATGACGGATGATATCTACGAACACCTTGTGTATGATGGTTTTGAATTCTGCACGATTGCTCAGGTTGAGCCACAGTTGAAGGATCGTGTTCTTACCGTTAACGGTGTTTCTAAGGCCTATGCCATGACAGGCTGGCGTGTTGGATATTGTGGTGGGCCCAAAAATCTGGTTGCCGCTATGAATAACATGCAAGGGCAGTCAACAAGCGGTATCAACACAATAGCTCAGGCTGCAGCCGTAGCTGCGCTGGAAGGTCCTCAGGACTTTCTAAAAGACCGTGCGCAGGAATATCAGGCACGACGTAATCTTGTAGTCGATCTGCTTAATGCCATTCCAAATGTTTATTGCCACAAACCACAAGGTGCTTTTTACGTATATGCAGATATTAGCGCATGTATGAACAAGGTTTCTGCTGGTGGTAAAACCATTGCCACGGATACAGATTTTGTTATGGGGCTGCTTGAAGAACAGCAGGTTGCAACAGTGCAGGGAACAGCTTACGGAATGAGCCCGTTTTTCCGTATTTCCTACGCAACAGATGTTGAAACATTGCGCGAAGGTTGTGAGCGTATTGCAAAGTTTGTTGAAGGTTTGAAGTAAGAGGTTTTTGCCTGCAAGGCTTTTGAGGTAACCCCATTTCTTAACGAGATGGGGTTATTTTTTGTTCTCTTACTGGGGTTTTAGAAAAGAGTGAAAATCAAGCAGGCTGAAGCGTTAGAATAGGCTGGCCGTATCCAATTAACTCACCTTCTTTAGCCAGAACGTCGGCAACTATACCATTATCGGATGCTGTAACCGGTATGGTAACGCCTTCTATCTCCAATATGGCAACAATTGCACCTGTGCAAACAGAGCTTCCAACAGGTGCTAATGCTTCCTTTGTAACGGGGCTATGTAGTAACAAATGGCCAAAGTAGGGGGCGGTAACAGTTACACCAGTTTCTGCCGGTGCGTTGAGCACTGATGGTTCCAAAGCATTGTATTGCTCAGAACCACCCGCAGGCGTTTCAGCCGTTTCAACACAAATACGGAAATGCGTGCCCTGTGCATTAGAAAGCTCCAGAGAGCTTAGCCCCGCTTCATTTAGCCATTGGCTAATCTGCACAATTTCTTCTGAATTGGGCAGGCTATCAAATGTTGGCAGAGACAGCGGCTTTGTCATCAGGATTTTTCCTTTTTTCCAACCAGTGTTCTAGATGGTGGATATCAACGCCACCTTTCAGAAAATCCGGATCACACAGCAATGCCTGGTGGAGTGGAATATTGGTTGCTATTGTTTCAACCTGCATTTCAGAGAGGGCAACCTTTAGCCGTTGCATGGCTTCTTGGCGTGTTGCTCCGCGCGCAATAACCTTGGCAATCAAGGAATCATAATATGGCTGCACCACACTGCCCGCAACAATATGCGTATCTATACGAATGCCAGCCCCACCGGGCAGATCCCACTGGCTGATCTGGCCGGGGGAAGGGGCAAAGGTAAAGGGATTTTCAGCGTTAATTCGACACTCAATGGCATGGCCTAATGTCTGAATAGCATCTTGTGTCATGGTGAGCGGCTTGCCTTGCGCAATTTCAATTTGCGCACAAACAATATCAATGCCTGTGGTTTCTTCTGTAATAGGGTGCTCAACCTGTAGGCGCGTATTCATTTCAATAAACGCAAAGATGCCATCTTCATACAGGAACTCAAACGTACCTGCGCCGCGATACCCGATATTACGGCAAGCCTGAGCACAACGTGCACCAATTTCTGCAATCAGTTCAGGAGGAATACCCGGAGGAGGAGCTTCTTCCAGCACTTTCTGATGGCGGCGTTGTAAGGAGCAATCACGCGCACCCAACCACAAAGCGGTGCCATGTGTATCGCACAGAACCTGAATTTCAATATGTCTGGGCTTTTGCATAAAGCGTTCAAGATACAGAGTTGGGTTACCAAACGCCTGTTGTGCTTCCTTGCGTGTAAGAGCAACAGCTTTGCCAAGCTCATCAGCAGACCAGACAACCCGCATGCCGCGGCCACCACCACCACCAGAGGCCTTTACAATAACCGGAAAGCCCACAGCATTGGCAAGGTCCAGAATAGCGTTTTCGTCTTCTGGTAATGGGCCATCAGATCCGGGCACGCAGGGTACTCCAGAGGCTTGCATGGTCTGTTTGGCTGTAATTTTATCCCCCATCAGGCGGATGGACTCTGGCGTAGGGCCAATAAAGGTTATGCCTGCTTTTTCAACGGCTTCTGCAAAATCAGCATTTTCTGAGAGAAACCCATATCCGGGGTGAATGGCAGTGGCGCCAGTTACTTTTGCAGCCAGAATAATGCTGGCTGCATCCAAGTAGCTACGCGCAGCAGAAGCCGGGCCAATGCACAACGCAATATCGGCCTCCAGAACATGGCGGCTCTGGGCATCGGCTTCCGAATAAACGGCAACAGTCTCCAACCCCAGTTGCCGACAGGCACGCTGAATGCGCAGTGCAATTTCACCACGGTTGGCAATCAGAACGCGCCCAAAGCGCTGTGGCGTGCTCATGATAGACGTATCAGAGGCTGATGAGCCTCAACTTCACTGCCATCAGGCACTAAAATGGCTTCAACACGTCCGGAAATTTCGGTTTTGATGGGTGTAAAAACTTTCATGGCTTCAATCAGACCTACCTGCTGTCCGGCATGAAGAGTGTCCCCTACGGCCACAAAGGGCGGTGCATCGGGTGCAGGGGATAAATGCAGTGTTCCATACATGGGGGCAGTTATAAGCAGTTCTTTGGTAGAACTAACCTCTGCTGCCTCTGCTGCCTCTGTAGGGGATGGAGGTGTTGTGGCTGCTGCAGGCGCAGTAGCGGGGAGGGGGGAAGCAGGAGGCAAGAAAGCCTGCGCCTGCTTTGCCCGCGTGATTTTAACAGTCTGGCCGCCTTCCGAAATCTCAAGCTCACGGAGCGGAGCACGGCCAAACAGGTCTATCAGCGCTTTAAGAGCTTGAGTATCCATGGTTATCAGCTATCAGGCTTTAGTAGGTTTCTTTGCGAAGTTCAGGCCGCCCACAACCTGCATGGTTGGCAGTACTTCCATAAAGCTGACATTCATGCGCTGCGGCGCTGTAATGGCAAAAGCAATGGAATTGGCCAGGTCTTCTGGCAGCAGTGAATCATATTCATCAAAGAAGCGGCGCTGTGCTTCTTCCATATTGCCGATCAGGCGGCCAAACACTTCTGTTTGCACACGAGCTGGAGAAACCTCTGTAACACGAATGTTCTTGCCAAACAGATCACACCGCAACTGTTGAGAGAGAGAATGCACGCCAGCCTTGGTGGCATGATACACCGTATTGCCACCAGCAAAGGCATAATGCCCAGCAATGGAGGTGATGTTCACAATATGGCCGCGGTCACGTGCAATCATTCCGGGAAGGGCAAGGCGGGTGAGCTGCAGAACAGCGCGCAGGTTGATGTCCACCAGGCCATCAATGTCTTCTTCTGTGGTGTTGGTAATGTTGCCTGTGCGGGACTGACCAGCATTGTTGATAAGAATATCAATTTCATGGTCTTTAAAAATCGCAGCCATGGCATCAAGGTCGGCAACACTTGCAGCGTGCACAATGCAGCCCGTTTCTTCAGCCAGCTTGTCCAGACGCGCCTTGTCACGCGCAACGGCATGTACTTCCAGCCCCAGTTCTTGCAGGCGGCGTACGGTTGCAGCGCCAATGCCAGATGAGGCACCGGTAACAAGTGCTGTGCGGTAGGGCTGATTTGTCATGGCATAAGTTCCCGATAAAATATGGATTAATCTGCTTGTGATAAAAACAGAATTCACCAAGTCATTTCACTTTAGAGACGAAATAATACATTGACCAAGATGAGTTCGATCTTGCGTCATAAGATTATCCAATGCGTCCAAGTTGTGAATTGGTCATAAGATTATTGTATATCACCACACAAAGATAATGTTAGCCGGGCTTTGCTCTCTCCCTTTATCGTTACGAATACAATACGTAACGCCGCAAACAGGATGTCTTTAGGTGGTAGCTTTCTTATTTCAGTGCTCGTGTTGTTTATCTTCCAAGCACATTTGGGATGATAAGGCCGCACATTCATGACAGATACTATCTCTATGCTGGAAAACAATTCATTTGGGCATTCAGCGGATACGCCAACCATTAGTATGATTGGCACGCGGGCTATGCTGTTTGAAGCACCCGGCGCATTCACTCTGGCTTGTCAGCGGCGTATCTGGGCGTTGATGGATGCCTGTGCGGATCGGGCGGATATTGAAGAAGTTATGCCGGGTGTAACCAACCTGATGCTGATTTTCTCAGTTCCGCCAGAAGACCCGGAAGCTGTGGCAGAGTGGTTGCGCAAGGCATGGGCAACATTGCCAGAAAAGCATATCAAAGGCCGCTTGTTTGAAGTAGGCGTGCGCTATGGTGGGGAGTTGGGGAGCGATCTGCCACGTGTGGCAGAATATTGCGGTATGTCTGCGCAAGATGTGATTACCTTACATCAGGCACCACTTTATACAGTATGTGCCTTGGGCAGCGTGCCCGGCTTTGGCTATCTGCATGGGTTGGACCCACGCCTTGCCACCCCACGCAAATCTGTGCCGTCTTTGAAAATGCTTGCTGGTACCGTCACTATTGGTGGGCCTCAAGCAGGTATATCTGCCTTAACAGGGCCGAACGGCTGGAATTCCATCGGCTTTACAGACCTTGTGATGTTTGATCCGGAGCGTGATCCGCCTGCGTTATTTGCTGTGGGGGATCAGATTCGCTTTTATGCCGAAAGTATTGAAGTGTGATTACAGTTCTAGAAACAGGTGTGCTCAACAGTGTGCAGGATGCTGGCCGGTTCGGCTATCGCCATCTGGGTGTTAGTACTGCTGGGGCAATGGATCCGCTAGCTCTGCGCTGTGGTAATGCATTGTTGGGAAATGCTCCAAATGCCGCTTGTATTGAGGTGCAGACATTTCCTTTCAAAGTTCGGTTCGACAAAGCAGTCAGTTTTGTTGTCACAGGTGGGGAAGGTGCCCTCACACTTGGCGAAAGAAAAATTCTGCCTTGGTTTGTTGTATCCGCCCAAGACGGAGATGTTTTGACAATTGATCATCCTACCGTTGGGGCACGGATGTATCTTTGTGTATGTGGCGGCATTGATGTGCCGGAGGTTCTTGGGTCTCGTAGCACACAGTTGCGTGGTGGTTTTGGGGGATATCATGGTCGCCCTCTAGAGCAAGGTGATCAACTCGCAGGTGCCGGAGGGTGTGTGCCTGATGGCTTTGGGGCGCTTCCACCAACGCAGGTTCTGAAAGCAGTATGTGAGAAGGAAAAAAACCGTAACATTACGAGTTATCCCGGCAACGGATTATCTTTTGTTTACGGAAGATTCTCGCAAGCATTTTTGGAATGCCTCATGGCAGATTACAGCGCAAAGTAACCGTTTGGGGTACCGCCTAAAAGGTGGGGCGCTGAAACTCCAGAACCCTGTAGAATTGCGTTCTTACGGTGTTATTCCGGGTCTTATTCAAGTTCCTCCTGCAGGAGAGCCTATTGTGCAGATGGCAGATGCCAATACTGCTGGTGGCTACCCACGCATTGCAACAGTGATTGATGCTGATTTATGGCGGCTTGGGCAGGCACGTATCGGAAGTTACATTCATTTCCAGCAATGCGATCAAGCTGAAGGCTTGCAGGCCATGCGAGAAGTTGATGGCTATCTGAACAATATTCAAAGTATTGCAGCACTTTACAAAAAATCGCTCATCAGAAGGGATGCCGGAAAAGCCGGTAAAAAATCATGAAGATTGATTTGAACGCTGATATTGGCGAAGGTTTTGGCCGGTGGACTGTTGCCAATGATGATGCCCTGATGAAAGTGATTTCATCTGCAAACATCGCGTGCGGTTTTCATGCGGGTGATCATCTGATTATGGACCGCGTTGTAAAAGCTGCCAAGGAACAAGGGGTGAGCATTGGGGCGCATCCCGGTTTGCCAGATCGCATGGGGTTTGGCCGGCGCAATATGGTGGTAAGCCCGGAAGAAATGGAAGCCATGTTGGCATACCAGATTGGTGCGCTGAAAGGCATTGCCGCCAGGCATAATATGCGTGTGGGCCATGTAAGTTACCATGCTGCTTTTGGGAACATGGCCAACGCCGATCAGGATTTGGCAGACCGCTTAGCCCGTGTGATTGCAAAAATTGATCCTGAACTGGTTATGCTGGCTATGGAGGGGCATCCTATAGACCTTGCTGCCAGAAAAGCAGGTTTGCGTGTGCGGTATCTTTTTCTGGCAGATCGGGCCTATCAGTCAACCGGAGCATTGGTTCCGCGTGGGCAGGAAGGGGCTGTGATTCACGATCTGGATAAAGTTAAAGAGCGCGTAAAACAGTTTTTGGAAACAGGGAATGTAACTACTATTGATGGTAAAAATTTGCCCATCAAATCACGTTCTATACTTGTTCATAGTGATACGGCAGGTTCGGATAAATTGGCAGAAGCCATTGCCTCTCAGGTTCACGCTATGGGCGGGAAAATCGCTGCGGCTGATAGAGAATGAGCTTTCTGGGAATATAAAGTTCTTATGAAAGATCATTCCCTCAATTCAGGGATAAGCGATACCGGCGCAATCAGTTACCACGGCCATGCGAATGCATGTGTGGTGAGAAACACACGATAAGAAAAGGTTATGGTTTTGAACGCAAAAGGGCAGAAAAAAGCGGATATGTTTCTGTCCGGGGTAGAGTTGTAATGGCTATGCAGCATAATTTAGCACGTGGTGCTTATCTGCTGGCATTGGCAACATTGTTTACGGCTCTGCTCAATGCGCTTCAGAAGATTACAGGTTCAACACTTTCTGTTGTTGAAATTGTATTTTTTAGAAACCTCTTTTCAATGCCATTTGTTATTGTCATTGCCTTACGAGGTGGATTGGTTTTAAAAACGCACCACTTTGGTGGCCATGTTATTCGCTCTGTTGTAGGGCTTATCAGCATGATCATGACAGTTGTTGCTGTTACACATCTGCCGTTAGCTGAACAGCAAGTTCTTTCTTATACACAGCCTCTTTTCCTCATCTTACTGTCTATTCCGCTCATGCACGAACGGCCATCTGTCCAGAGGTGGGTTGCTGTTGGCGTCGGGTTTATTGGGGTTATTGTTGTTGCAACAGGCAAAGGCTTGCTAGGGGCAGGGCATAGCACGGTGCCTACATGGGCTTACGCTGTTGCGTTGGGGCAGGGTGCTGTTGGCGCATTAACAACCATGCAAATCCGGCAGCTTTCAGCAACGGAAAAAAGCACAACAATTGCAATGTGGCAGGCTATTTTAATGACAATAGCCACAGCAGCAGCGTTGCCTTTTGTCTGGCAGATGCCAACAAGGGCCGATGTGTTGTGTCTTATTGCGGTTGGTGCTTTTGCCGGAATTGCTCAGGTTTTGCAGACAGAGGCTTTTGCTTCTGCTCAGGTTTCAGCCATTGGGCCATTTGCATATTGCGGTCTGATTTGGGCGGCACTGATCGGCTGGCTAGGATTTCATGAAATTCCCGGTGTTGCCATGTTTGTGGGCGGTTTGCTGATTATTGGTTCAGGCTTGTGGATGCTGCGGCATGAGAGACCACAAAAGCAAAAAGTGGTTTTAGAAACAGAATCTTCGTCTGGCGCATAATCGGGAAGACTTTTTTCTTTTATCGACGGGTGAATTGCGCCCATAATGTTTCGGTATCGTAAATAATATTGATGATCTGCGCGATGCAGGATGGCTCTTGGAGCCATGAGGTTGAAGGGTAGAAAAAGATATGAACAAGGCTGCAGGTTCATCAAGATACATCTTTTTCATTATGATTTTTCTGATGTATGTCATCAGTTATGGAGACCGTGCAGCTCTGTCTATTTCCCTTCCTGCATTAGGGCAGGAATTTTCATTGTCTTCTGTGCAGATGGGGTGGGTGTCTTCCAGCTTCCTGTGGTCTTATTTCTTACTGAACTTGCCTTCAACAATATTGCTGGATCTTGTCGGTGCGCGTTTGGTTGGCAGTTTGGCTGTTTCCGTTTGGTCATGCGCTATGGTGCTTGGCGGACTAACACAAAATGTTACCCAGTTCATTTTATCACGCATGTTGTTGGGGGTAGGTGAAGCACCTACATTTGGTGTTGGGGCAACTATTGTTCGTAACTGGGCCAAGCCGCATGAGCGCGGAACGGTTATGACCATATTGCTGACAGGCATGCAGATCGGATTGGCTGGGGGCACAATTGCCGGAGCGTATCTGATTGCAAAAGTGGGGTGGCGGTTTGAATTTATGGGCTTGGGTGCCATTGGGCTAGTATGGGCACTTGCATGGTGGCTCCTTTATAGGAATCCGGCCAAAACCGCTGCACAACCACGTGTTCGACCTATTCGGTTTTCAGAAGTTTGCGCACTCTTTCGCTCTTCAACGTTTTGCGGCATTTTGGTTGTGCAATGTACCCAGAACTTTCTGAATTTTCTGTTGATGTCCTGGGTGCCATTTTACCTTATTCATGAATTGCATGTTAACGTCATTGGATCAGGAAGCGGCACTGCCGGGTGTTATGTTCTGGGTGCTGTTGGAGCTGTTATTTTAGGGCGTATTGCTGAACACATTGTGTTCCGTAACCATGCAGATCCTAGTCATCGCCGGTTTATCGTTGCGTTTTGTATTATAGGAAGCGCGATGATTGGTGTTCTCCCGTTCTTTCATCAGGAAACGCCTATCCTTATTGTTTTGTCCCTGTCTCTTTGTTGCCTGATTGCAGCCAACGGTGCCAACACAGCCATGTTGGCCGATATGTTGCAGGATGGTCAGAAAATAGGTTCTGTTACAGGGGTTACGCTTACTTTTAGTAATGCCCTCGGGCTTACAGCACCCATTCTGACAGGATATATTGTGTCATATACAGGAAATTTTAATATGGCTTGGTATAGTTGTTCGGTGGCGCTGGTTCTTGCCGGTCTGATTTCATTGCTGACAGTGCGTAAGCCCATTGTGATGGCATGAGCCTTTAAAAGAGAAATATAGATACTTTAGAGTGTTTATTTTATATATGAGGGAATCCCTGCAAAAGCTGCCAGTACAGTTTTTCAGGGATTTTTTATTATGTAAAATCCGATATTTATCATGCGGTATAAGCTCTGCCTTGAGTGCAGGGGAGATATATCAATATTAAATATGACGTCAAAACGTAACGGAACCGTATCATAATTTCATAAGATATTTTCTTAATCCTACCGGATTTGAGGGTGATGCGATGGCCAGGATCTCAAAGTTTGAATTGTCGCTTGTCGCGAGTGTGGCATTCGGTGCTCTCATTCCGGCAGAAAGTGGTTTTGCTGCAGATGCAACATCTGCAACAGCAAACCCACAAAAGGTTCTTGTAAAAAAAACCAAAAGTACAAAAGCGGCTCCAACACGTCGCACCAAAAATCTTGCTGCACTCCGCGGTGGGGAGGAATCCGTAGAGGTTGGTGGGCATTCCAGTAACTCTGTATTTTCCCCTGTAACGCAGAAGCATAGTACCACGCAGGTTACGGTGGTGACGGGTGCTGAACTGTTAAAAACAGGTCAGACCAATGTGTTGTCTGCCTTAGCACAGGCAAACCCGGCTATTACAACAGCAGCTTTGCCAGGCGGTGGTGCCAGTTCATTCGTGCAAACCATGCAGCTGCGCGGGCAGTCTCCTGATGATACGCTGATTTTGGTGAACGGCCATCGTCGCCATATCGGGGCAAACTTCAACTCCAACTCAGGCACAAACTGGGGAAGTGAGCCGGCTGATATTTCTCTTATTCCAATTTCAGCTATTGATCATATTGAAGTAGTTACAGAAGGCGCATCTGCTCTGTACGGTCAGGATGCCATTGCTGGTGCTGTAAACATTGTTCTCAACGCGGATTTCTCACACTTGAGGCAATTTCGGGTCATTTTGTAGAATTCAG
>NZ_CADO01000018.1 GCF_000285275.1 Acetobacter pasteurianus subsp. pasteurianus LMG 1262 = NBRC 106471 | reverse complement strand
GGGAAGCCTCATGCTACGCCGAAACGCTCATCCGTGAATTTCCAAAAGGGCTCTGAGATATCTACTAAAAATTTTGTTGTGGCTGCACCTTATTTCCTGATCGGGAATGGGGCGCTTTTTCCTTGTAGTCAGTTCGCCGTGCCGTGCTCGCCATATACTTTATCTACGCATATGCCTGTACTGCCGATGGTCTCTGTGATGCTGATTTTATCACGAAAATAGTTAACAAAAATATGTAAGTTAATGAGTGCGGAATCCCCAAATTATCGGGCATTCCATTTTCATATAAATGATATTTTTAAAAATATCCTTTTCCATGTTGCATTGACATCATTAAATACATAATTACATTAAATATGAATTAAGGCGAATGCCTTCCCATTCTCATCCCATGGGTTTGTGAGGGTGGGGCAGTGAGTATGAAAGTGATGATGCAATCTTCGGGCAACAAAACCCTTGCGGGCTTTACGCGGCGCATAAGCCTTTGGCTTGGTGTGGCTGTGCTGCTTGGCGGCGTTGCGGCTGTATTGTTGGTGTTACAACTTACTGTTTTTGCAAGAATTGTTGCAGATCTTGCTTTTGGGCAGCACGCGTTGGTGGCTGAAAGGCCAGCCTTAAGGTGGTTGGTGTTTTTTCTGGTTGCGCGTGCGTTGTTGCAATGGGCGGCCGATATGGTCGCCGCACAAGGAAGCTTGCGCCTTATCTCCAGTTTGCGGAGTGAACTGTTACAGCATCTGTTTAATGTTGGCCCAGTAGGGATGGCCAGCCACACAACAGGGGAAACAGTTACAGCGTTGGATGCAGGGCTGGAAGGGCTGGAACCCTATTTTGCCCAGTATATTCCACGCGCTGCCATGATGGTGGTGTTGCCGTTTATGATTTTGGCAACCGTTTTACATCTGGACGGCTGGAGCTTCTTGATTCTTGCCTGCACCGGGCCGCTTATTCCTGTTTTTATGGCGCTGGTTGGGTATCGGGCGCAGGCTATTATGGACCGGCAGTGGACCCAACTGCTTTTGCTGGGGTCATCTTTCTTGGATGCACTGCAGGGGATGACAAGCCTGCGGCTGTTTGGTCGTGCAGGGGATGCCGTTGCTGCAGTGGCCAGTATGGCAGATGAATATCGCTGCACAACCATGTCCGTTATGAAAGTGGCATTTCTTACCTCTGCGGTATTGGAATTTTTTGCCAGCCTTTCTATCGCACTTGTAGCCGTTGTGTTTGGTGCCCGTTTGCTGGAGGGAAAAGCAGATTTTCAGTCTGCTTTTCTGGTGCTGCTTCTGGCGCCAGAATACTTCATGCCATTGCGGGCTTTTTCTGCCAGTTATCATGCGCGGCAGAATGCCACGGCAGCCATGGTGGGTATCAGCAAACTGTTTGCGCTGCCATCTGTTGCAACATGTCATTCTAATCAGCCAATCACAGAGCCACTTCTATCTGTAAGGTGCGAGAATCTGTCAGTTGGATATGAAGCAAACAGGCCAGTTTTATTCAATGTGAACTGCACGTTTGCACGCGGCACGCTCAGCTTGATAATGGGAGAAAGCGGGGCGGGCAAAACAACGCTGGTGCGTCTTCTGCTGGGCCTGTTATCGCCTGTTGCAGGACGTATTGTTGCAGAAGATGTTCACGGCGCAATACATGCGCATTGGCAGTCTAGCATTGGCTGGGTGCCGCAACGGCCTTGCCTTATACATGGCACAGTGGCGGAAAACCTGCGCCTGGCAAACCCACAAGCAGATATTGAAAGCCTTCGTAATGTTGCGCGGCAAGCTGATGCGCTTTCGTTTATCGAGGCTCTGCCTCAGGGGTTTGATACCCCTATAGGGGAGCGTGGGGCATGTCTGTCTGGCGGGCAGGTACAGCGTTTGGCGTTGGCGCGTGTGCTGTTGCGTAACCCGCAAATTCTCATTCTGGATGAACCTACAGCCCATCTTGATCCTGTAAGCGAGCAATGTGTGGCTGCTGCCATCGCGCGTATTGCACTGAATCGCATTGTTATTGTGATCGCTCATCGCGGGGCAATCATCAACTACGCACGGCAAGTGCTGCGGGTGCATAAAGGGCAGGTTTGCAGTGTGCCAGAAATGTTGGAGCACGCAGCATGAACACGTTTTTACGCCTCGCTGTGCTAATGAAGCCTATTCAGCGCGAAATGCTCATAGGGCTTGCTCTGGCAGTCGTGGCATCTTTGGCTAATTTCGGATTGCTGTTTTTGTCCGGCTGGCTTTTGGCCGCTGCGGCAGTAGCGGGCCTTGGCGGGATTGTGGCGCAAAATGCCTTTAACATTTTCTTGCCTGCTGTAGGCGTCAGGTTTTTTGCCACTGTACGTATCCTTGCCCGGTATCTGGAACGGGTGGTGACGCATGATGCTACGCTGCGGTTCATTGGGCGTGTGCGGGCATGGAGTTTTGAAAGGCTTGCTCCTCAGGCGCCTGCCGCTCTGGCTCAGCAACGCAGTGGGGATATGCTGTTCCGTTTTGTGTCTGACACAGACCGGATGGGGCAGTTTTACCTGCAAGTCATGCTGCCTTTTGCTGCTGCAGCCATCTGTTGCACTGCATATGTAGTGATAACAGGCTTATTTTCTCTTCCGGCAGCCTTGGTTCTGGGGGTTGGCCTGTTGCTGTGTGGAACCATAATCCCGCTGATAACAGCCAAACTTTCAGCGCACGCAACTGCACAGATCAGCCTTCACCAAGACATGATGCATGCAGATCTGACGGAGATCCTGCAAGGCATGGGCGAATTTATGTTTCTTGGCGCGGCAGGCAGTGTGCAAACACATATTGCAGACCAACAAGCCAATATCCGCTTATGCCGCCAAAAGATTTTTCTGCTAGAAGGTGGCGCACGCTGCCTGAGCACAATTATTGGCACGTTAAGCGCGGTGGCAATGTTGGCTCTTGCTACGCATGCCTATCATGCAGGCACTCTTTCCGCTGCGTGTTTGCCTATGTTGGCATTGGGCGGGCTTGCTGCATTTGATGTGGTGGGGCCTTTACCGGCGGCATGGCAATTGCTGGGGCACGTGCGCGTGGCTGCACGTCGCGTATTTGCTGTATGTGATAAGCCTCCATGTGTGCCTGCACCTGCCGCAAAAGCCTCGCCAGTTCAACCGTTGGATCTGTGTTTTTGTAACTTGGGAATGCGTTACCCAGAAGCAAAACACTGGGCACTACGGCACGCAAACCTGTTGATCCGGCAGGGAGAGCATGTCGCTCTTGTTGGGCCATCAGGGTCAGGCAAAAGCACACTGATAAATCTGCTGTTCCGTTTTTATGATTATCAGGAAGGAACAGCCAGCTTTGGCAATGTTGATCTGAAAAACGTCGATGCTGACGTCATGGCGCATCATGTTGGCGTGGTGGCGCAGGACTATCATCTGTTTCAGGGCAGCATCCGGCGTAACCTGATGATTGCCTGCCCCAATGCCACAGAGGAAAAAATGTGGCGGGCATTACAAATTGCGCAACTGGCAGAGTTTGTGCGCGCTGAGCCGGCAGGGCTGGATACCTTGATTGGTGAAGAAGGTGTTCGTCTTTCTGGCGGGCAGGCACGGCGGTTGGCGATAGCGCAGGTTGTGCTGCGTGCACCAGCCTGGATCATTCTGGATGAGCCAACAGAAGGGCTGGATACACAAACAGAGCAGGAGCTTATGACCGCTTTGCTTTCTGCTCTGCCGCCGCAGGCAACCATAATGTGCATGACCCACAATCCTGCAGTGGCGGGATTGATGGACCGTATCGTGCGCGTTGAAGATGGCCGGTTTCATGAGGCCGGGAGAGCGCCATGATCCGACGATGACCTGATACTTCGAAAAACCTTATTTGCTTTTACCGTAATCAGGAGATCTGACGGTGGAATTTATTGATCCCAATGTCGTCGATCTGTCGCGCTTTCAATTTGCGCTGACGGCATTGTACCATTTCATGTTTGTGCCCCTTACCCTTGGCCTTACATTCATGCTGGCAGCTATGGAGACGGTTTATGTCGTCACTGGTCGGCAGATTTATAAAGATATGGCGCAGTTTTGGGGCAAACTGTTTGGTATCAACTTTGCCATTGGTGTTGCAACCGGCATCACAATGGAATTTGAGTTTGGCACCAACTGGTCCATGTATTCTCATTTCTTTGGGGATATGTTTGGCACGCCCTTGGCTATTGAAGGTCTTATGGCCTTTTTTATGGAATCAACGTTTGTAGGTCTCATGTTTTTTGGCTGGGACCGGCTGAGCAAGCAGGCGCATCTGGCCATCACCTATTTGGTGGCTCTGGGTTCTAATTTGTCGGCCTTGTGGATTTTAATTGCCAATGCCGGGATGAATATGCCCGAAGGTGCACATTTTGATCCTGAAACCATGCGGATGCAGTTTGAAAGCTTTGTAAATCTGGTTTTTAACCCAGATGCACAGGCCAAGTTTGTACACACATCTGTTGCGGGTTACGTGTCTGCCGCAATGTTTGTGATGGGGATTAGTGCTTTTTATCTTTTGCGCGGTCAGCATCGGCAGTTTGCAGCGCGTTCGTTCCGTATGGCGGCACTGTTTGGCATTATCTCTACTGTGGCAGTTATCACGTTGGGAGATGTGCTGGGCCGGTTGGATTATGAAAAGCAACCGACCAAAATTGCAGCGATTGAAGGCCTTTGGCATACCAGTAAACCACCGTTTGAACCGTGGATTTTGGCTGCTCTGCCGGATGATGCCAAGCAGGAAAACCATTTTGAAGTTGGTGTGCCGCTTGTACTTACTCCGCTGATTACCCATACGTTTGATCAGCCTATTACCGGTATGCACGAACTGGAAGATGCTGCCGGACCGCGTATTCGTTCGGGTATTGAGGCCGTGAGCGCCTTGCGCCGCTATGGCGTAACGCATAGCGATGTAGATCTTGCTTTGTTTACACAGCATGAGCAGGATATGGGGTATGGCCTGTTGGCGGCCCGTCATGCGCCCAATCAGGATGTTACGAACATTCCTGAAAATCAGATTGATGCTGTGGTGAAAGCAACCCAGCCCGATATTCTCCCCAACGTGTTTGTTACGTTCTGGTCTTTTCGGTTTATGGTGTTTCTCTCCCTATGGTTCTTCGCGCTGTTTGCTATCTCGGCTTATGTCAGTTTGAAGCGTCGGCTGGAGCATAACAAACTACTGCTAAAACTGTGTATGTGGTCTATTCCTTTGCCAATTTTGGCCACAGAGTTTGGGTGGATTACGGCTGAAGCAGGCCGCCAGCCGTGGACGGTATTTGGCTGGCTGCCCACTTTTCTTTCAGCTTCAAGCCACGGCGTGTCTTATATGGTGTTTTCGCTTATCGGGTTTGTGCTGCTTTACAGCGTGTTTATTGCCGCAGAACTTTACCTCATGTTCAAGTTTGCGCGTCTGGGACCAGAGCACGACAGCATGGAACCACATGCCCAGCATGATGCGCCCAAACCGTCTGCCTTTGACATGCACCCCACGGCCTCCTGACAGGAAACGGTGATATGGAACTTTACGCGATACTGAAAATAGTCTGGGCCGTTATGCTGGGTGTGCTGTTTATCGGCCTAGGCACCATGGTGGGCATGGATATGGGGGTTGGCACATTATTGCGCTTTGTAGGGCGTAATGATGCCGAACGCCGTACAGCACTTAACATTATTGGCCCGCATTGGGATGGCAATCAAGTATGGTTCATTTTGGGAGGAGGGGCAATTTTTGCCGCTTTTCCCACACTCTACGGTACATCGTTCTCGGTTTTTTATGTGGTCATGATCACGCTGCTGTTCAGTATGATCCTGCGCCCAGTCGCATTTGAATATCGCTCCAAGGCAGATAGCAAAATGTGGCGTGCAAGCTGGGATTGGGTGTTTCTGGTTTCAGGCTTTGTGCCGATGTTTATCTACGGCGCAGCCTTTGGGAACATTCTGGAAGGGGTTGGATATCATTTTGGCTGGACGGGGCAGTATTATCAGGATGAATCCTTCTTGTCCTATCTACTTAATCCATTCGCCATTTTGTGCGGTCTTATGTCCGTCAGCCTGAGCATTTATCAGGGCGGGGCCATGTTGATGCTGCGGGCCGATAATCCTATTTGGGCACGTGCACGGCATTACGCTATTGTCGGAGGTCTATTTGCGGCCATCCTGTTTGTGGCCGGTGGCATATGGGTGCAGTTTTTGCCGGGATTTGTCATGCAGGCTCCGGTTAATCCGGCCATGCCAGCAAACCCACTACATGGGCAATCAGTAGCTATGGTTGCTGGTGGGTGGATGCATAATTTCCACAATCATCCTGCTTTGTGGGTGCTGCCACTTATGGGGGTAGGCTGCATGTTGGCAGGTTCTGCCATGCTGGTTGCTGGTCGCACTGTGGTGGCCTGGTGGTTAGGCTTGGGTGCATGGGCTGGTACTATCATGACAGTGGGGTGTGCCATGTTCCCATTTCTTATGCCGTCTTCCACCGTGCCAGATCAAAGCCTGACGGTATGGAACAGCACCGCAAGTGAATATGGCTTGGGTTGTATGCTGGCCGTGGCCGCCATTTTTGTGCCGATTATTCTGTCTTACACTTCTTGGTGTTATTACGTCATGCGCGGAAAGGTTCATACCGCTGATGTCGTAAACGATACCCATAGCTACTGATTGTGAGGTCGTGATGACAAAGCTTTTGCGTCTGGCCGGTCTGGCTGTTGTTCTTGTAGTCTCTCTGCTGTTTGCCGTGTTTGTGGGGGACCAGGGGCCATGGTATTTTGCGTGGGTGATTGGCACGGTCATGATCATTCTGATTTCTGGGGCAGGGGCTATAATGCTGGATGCCCAATCCAACCTTTCATCCGATGAGGAAATCTGATCATGATGGGTGATCTTGAACGGATTATTTTCTTTATTCCCGTTGTGTATATGGGCCTGTATCTTATTGCTTACCGGTGCGGACGGCGCTGGTTCCCATAAA
This sequence comes from Acetobacter pasteurianus subsp. pasteurianus LMG 1262 = NBRC 106471, assembly GCF_000285275.1. Classification (GTDB taxonomy): domain Bacteria; phylum Pseudomonadota; class Alphaproteobacteria; order Acetobacterales; family Acetobacteraceae; genus Acetobacter; species Acetobacter pasteurianus. The sequence goes on along the minus strand of NZ_CADO01000018.1, from coordinate 23,492 downwards.
TAAAAAATGCGCCACCCCAACATATATGGGTGGCGCCATTATTGGGTGAAGCAGGTAATATAAGTGGCAGATAGTGGAACCTGCCAAGATGTTCGGATGTTACACAGGCACTACGCATTGACCAGACGATCATGCTGTTGTGCGTAAGCTTGCTTTATTCTTGGTTTTTCTTCCAAAAAATAGAGCAAAGGTTTCTTTGTTGAGTGCATGATCTTGGTCGCAACATAGAACCGAGAGAATGTTATGAAAACATGGGTGTACTGGGGTGGCGTTGGCGTGCTGAGCCTTGCGGTTATCAGTGCTGCCGGGTGGAAGCTTTTATTGCATCCAGAAGCAGCAGTGCTACCTGTTGCTTCTGGGTTTGGTCCTAGTCCAGATCTTCCCAAACCCAATCATACCTTGTTTCCAACGGTTAATATTGCAACGCCTGTTGGATGGTCGGGCACGCAGGCCCCATCACCCGCACAAGGGTTGGCAGTTACGGCTTATGCAAAGAACCTGAACCATCCGCGATGGCTCTATAAGTTACCCAATGGTGACATTCTGGTGGCTGAGAGTAACTCCCCCAAAACAGATGTTAAAACCGTTAAAAGTCGTATAGCCGGGTTTGTCATGGGTAAGGCAGGTGCGGGCGATGCCAGCCCGAACCGCATTATTCTGCTACGTGATACGTCAGGAAACGGAACTGTAGATACGCGCACGGTTTTTCTGGATCATCTTTATTCTCCGTTTGGGATGGCTCTCATAGGGAATGATCTTTATGTCGCCAATGCCAATGAGATTGTGCGTTTTTCCTATCATGATGGCGATACGCAAATTAAGACGCCCGGCACCAAAGTGGTAGACCTACCTGCTGGCTATAATCATCACTGGACCAAAAACTTGCTTGCCAGCCCAGATGGCAGCTTTTTGTATGTCACTATCGGATCCAACAGCAACGTTGCCGATAACGGAATGGAGGTTGAAGAGGGGCGGGCGCGGATAGACAAACTCGATCTGTCCACAGGAAAGTTGACCCCATATGCAACCGGGCTGCGTAACCCCAATGGCTTGGCTTTTGAGCCAGATACTGGCGCCCTGTGGGTGGCGGTGAATGAGCGTGATGAAATAGGCAGTGACCTTGTGCCCGATTACATTACCGCCGTGAAGGAAGGTGCGTTTTATGGTTGGCCCTATAGTTATTACGGCCAGCATGTTGATAGCCGTGTTTCACCTCAGCGGCCGGATCTTGTGGCGCAAGCTGTTGTGCCTGATTACGCGGTTGGGGCGCATACTGCTTCCATCGGGATTGCGTTTTCTCATGATGCCACTCAACTTCCTGATGCATGGCGCCACGGGTTGTTTGTGGCGCAACATGGATCATGGAACCGCAGGCCTAAAAGTGGCTACAAAGTTATCTATGTGCCGTTTGCTGATGGCCAGCCCGCAGGAATGCCCATTGATGTATTGACGGGATTTTTAACATCAGACGAAGCGCATGTGCATGGGCGGCCAGTAGGACTTGCGCTTGATCGTTCAGGGGCATTGCTGGTTGCTGATGATGTTGGCAATGTTGTGTGGCGTGTAACGAGACAGAACCCATAATACCCGTTGCTTTGAAATGTGTTTGTTGCACTCTGGATAATAAAATACGGATCACAGTTGTGTGATTTTGGTGCCGAACAGATGCATATGCTTTCAATATCATGAAGGCATATGCAGACGATTATGACTCTGTGTACCTCAGAACCTAAACGCGCGACTGAGCACTTTAGTGCGATGGCGATGTGTGGTTAACCAATTCACAACAATATGTATAAATTTTAGTCAGGCCATAATGATGACGGATAGTCGTGAAATATCCTACGATGTCAGGAAGGTGCGGGCGCTACATGCTGCCGTGTAGCGAACGCGAAATATGATTTAGGGATGATTATGGAAAATCAGGTTCATTCAATTTGGGCGCAATTAAGCGGGCTATTGCCTGTATTGTTAGGGTATGTAAGCCAGTTTGTTCTGGCATTGATTGTTCTTTTTGTCGGCTGGAAAGTTGTTAACGCAGTAACGCGTGCAATGGGCCGGATGATGACCGCCAGCCATATAGAACCAACGCTGCGTGGGTTTTTGCTCAGTGTTGTCGGCCTGTTCCTGAAAGCTCTTTTGCTGATCAGCGTTGCCTCTATGGTCGGAATTGCAACAACATCGTTTGTTGCCGTGTTGGGTGCTGCAGGCTTGGCTGTTGGTATGGCGTTGCAGGGTAGCCTTGCAAACTTTGCCGGCGGTGTTTTGATTCTGCTGTTCCGTCCCTTCAAGGTAGGGGATTCCATTACTGCAGGTGGCAGCTCGGGCACGGTGACATCCATTGAGATGTTCCGCACTGTACTGCTGGATGCAAACCACGAGATTATTTATGTTCCCAACGGAACGCTCTCGAACAACATTGTTATTAACAGCTCGGAATCTGATCGGCTTTTGGGTTCAGTCAGTTTGCTGATTGATTACAATGATGATCTTGATAAAGCACGGACGCTCTTGCTGGGGCTGACAGAACAAGATCCGCTGGTCTTGAAAGATCCGGCTGCTTCGGTTTCCTTTTTACCAAAGCCTGCAAATATTCAGGTCACTTTAGGGTTCTGGTGTGCGCCGGGTGATGTTTCATCTCTCGTGGCAAAGTATTCCGAGGATTCAATCAAAGTGCTTCAGCGGGAAGGTTATCGTTTGGGGGTAACTGCGCGGCCAGCCGCATAATACACGCTATTCTTGCTTCGGGTTCAATAAGAGCCATCAATTTTGGCGAGGGGGTAGGCATTGTCCTACCCCTTTTTGATTCAGCCGGTGTTTGCATTGTCCTGCTGAGAGACCCAACGAAAACTCATAGAAGTACGTACTTGCAATTTATTCTTAGTTGCTTGATAAGGCGCTGGCCGTTCCCATGCAGTGAGCCTTACTATGAGTTTCCGTGTGTTTTGTTTGAATACGCTTTGTGTTTCCAGCCTGCTTGCAGGTATTGGCGAAGGCGTTTTCTTTCCTGATGATGCGCAGGCAGAAGGCGTGGCATCGTCACAGAAGGCCGTTCGTGCGCCGCTTTCAGCTAAAAAACAGCCAAATACAGATCAGACAAAAAAGGCGGAGCAAGGGCAAAATAAGCAGACAACAGCTCCTGTTGCTGCCAAGCAGGAAGATCTGGTTGTTAAAGCATCGCGTAGCAACCGGATGTATGTCACCAACGGAGGGGACCTGGGAGTTTTAGGGCATAAAAAGGGGTTAGATGTTCCGTTTAATATACGGAGCTATAATTCCAGCCTTATCCTCAACCAGCAGTCCCAAACGCTTGGGGATGTTTTGTTGAATGACCCTACTGTTCGCACAACAATGGGGTATGGCAACTACGCTCAGCTTTTCCAGATACGTGGCTTTACCCTGTATGGCGATGATATTGCGATTGATGGCTTGTATGGTGTGACACCCCGCCAGCTTGTTTCACCACAACTTTATGATTCAGTTCAGGTTCTCAATGGTGCCAGCGCGTTTTTGAATGGTGCCGCTCCAGGCGGATCTGCCATTGGCGGCAATGTAAATCTTATTCCCAAACGTGCAGCTTCTACCGATATCACGCGTGTAACAGGGGATTATACAAGCAGCGGGCAGGGTGGTGGCGCGTTTGATCTAAGCCGCCGGTTTGGCAAAGACCGTGCTTATGGTTTCCGCTTCAATGCCGCAGGTATGGATGGGGAAACGCCTATCAAGGGTGAACGGCATGATGATATTGCCCTTGGTGGTTCCTTTGATTGGCATAATGATGATACGCGCATCAATATGAACATGAACTACCAGAAACAGCAGGTTTTTGGTGGGCGCAGCGCCATTATTGTTTCCAGCCTTGCAACCGATATGCCTACACCCAAAGCCACATCTCCATCAAAAAACTGGGGGCAGCGCTGGGCTTATACAGATCTTTCTTATCTGTTTGGCACGTTGAATATTGAGCATGATTTCGGCGAGCATATTACCACCTACGCAAAATTTGGTGCCCAGAGCGGGAACGAAATGGGTAACTACGCCACAACCACACTCACCAATTCTCGTACAGGGGATGGATCTGTGGGGGCTATGGCAGATGCCTATAATGTTATGAACGAGGCAACGCAGGCTGGTGTGCGTGCGCATGTCAACACAGGCTTTATCAAGCACGAAATCAATGCAGGTGGTTCTGCTATTTGGGAAGAATCAGATGCAGCCTATGCCATGAGCTTGGTAGGGGAATCTGGAAACATTTATCATCCCACACAGTTTACGCCCAATGAAACATATGCCGGAGGAAGCCTGCGCAACCCGGGCCGCGTTTCATGGAACAAACTGTATAGCCTGTTTTTGTCTGATACGATGACGTTCTGGCACGACCGTATCGCATTGACAGGTGGCTTTCGTTATCAGGATATCTTGTCAGATTCCTATAATTACGGAAGTGGTAGCCTGCTTTCACATTATAATTCTTCAGCCTTTTCGCCCGTTATCGGCCTTGTTGTGCATCCGGTTAAGAATTTTGCGTTGTATTTCAACCGTATCCAGGGGCTTTCTGCGGGCACCACTGTTGGTTCCACTTACGTGAATGCAGGGCAAACCTTTGCGCCGTATCAAAGCACGCAGTACGAGGTCGGTGCCAAGTATGATGTGGGCCGTTTTTCTGCTGGCGTCGCATTTTTCCAGACATCTATGCCGTATGGTATGACAGAACCTTACGGAGATACGGGTGAATCTATCTATACCCAAAGTGGTAAGCAGAGAAACCGGGGTATGGAATTGACATTCAACGGGGAAATCCTGCGTGGGCTACGGTTTAATGGAGGCCTCACGCTGATTGATGCCAAGCAGGTGCACACAGCGGGTGGGGAATATAATGGCAAGACCGTTATTGGTGTTCCAAATTATACAATTAACGGCAATCTGGAATACGATGTCCCCTTTGTAAAAGGGCTAACGCTTGTGGGCCGTGTGGTTAGCACTGGCAAGCAGCAGTTCAATAACGTAAATTCGGCACATCTGCCTGCATGGTCTCGGTTTGATCTGGGGGCACGTTATACCTTCCTCGTGCATAATAAGCCTCTTACGGCCCGGTTTGAAGTCGATAACGTTGGAAATCAACGTTATTGGGCTTCTGTTTATCAGAGCGATCTGGTTATGGGTGATCCGGAAACATTTAAGTTTTCGGTAAGCGCTGATCTCTGATAGGGCCAGATAAGAGGATACTGCTGTTAGAAGTGCCGGATGTTGCTTTGCTGCATCCGGCTTTTTTAGGTGCGCAATAGTCCGATGCGCATGAAGCCGAGATTTTCTTTTAGAAGACAAAGTTTCCAAAATTTCAAAAGTTATTTTGTAAATAAAAATTATTTAACAGAGAAATTGTTCTTTGGTGGCATGAAACCTTTAGTAAAGGGTGCCGTTCAACACATTGCGCACTGTGCGGATTTATCTTTTTTGCAAGAAAATCACCGCCTCCAAAAGGACAATACTAATGAAAAAGATGTACTTTCTTGTTGCGGCTTTATGTGTTGCTGCGCCAGCATTTGCAGAATCCTTACCAGAACGGACAGGTATTAATTCTGCAATGGGAATAGCCCCTAAAACAGATGATTTTATTCAAGGTGCTGTATGGAGCGATATTTTCGAGATTCAATCTAGCCAGCAAGCACTTTCAGAACCTTCTCTTAAAGATTTTGCATCTAAAATGATAGAAGATCACCACAAAACATCAGCAGAGCTGAAGCAGATTGTGAGTGATAACAACATGAACAATACGCTACCGGTTGATGTTGATGAATCAAGCCAAAAAAAGCTTGATACGCTTCACGGTCTTCATGGTGAAAGTTTTGTGCGGCAGTACCGGGAAGATCAGATAACGGCGCATGAAAATGCGCTCTCACTTTTTCAGCGTTATGCAAAAAATGGGGATAACCCCGCTTTGAAAAAGTGGGCAGCCAGCACGGTGCCAACGCTTGAAGAACATCTGAGATTGGCAAAGAATTTGCCGCAGTAAATTTGTAATTTTTATGTGAGTTGTAAAGCGCAAGCGTTCCAGATTGGAAATTTCATACCGAGGTGATCAGTCCCTTGGTATGTCATTTTCTTCTGGAACAGTGATTGATTTGCAATACATGCGCTCTTGAGCGTATAAGCAGTGTTCACTCAGATGAAAGGTCGTGTAACGACCTTTTGCTGGCTCTTGCCGCCCTTTGCTCTCAGATACGGCGCCCATATGGAAGGTGTCCAGAGCATTCACCCTCCATAACAAACCAAGCCCTGCAGGGGGCTGTGCGCCGTCGAAGAGAGCGAGATGTCGTCCTCTTTGATTGTGATCAGCTATTCAATCAAAGGATATCTCTGTGACGACTGATAGCTGCAAGGTCTTGATGATCTTCCCGCTTTTTAATGCCAGTTCGTTCTGGAATTACAAAGAGGCCTGTGATCTGGCCGGGGCACGTTATCCGGCGGCTCCTCTTGGTTTGATTACGGTTGCAGCGCTGCTTCCTAAAAACTGGGAGGTCAAGCTGGTGAACCGGAACACCGAGCTTCTGACGGATGATGATTTCGCCTGGGCTGATATGGTGATGACCGGCGGAATGCTCCCCCAGAGAAATGATGCCCTGCGCATTATAGAAATGTGCCGCGCCAATAATAAGCCTGTGGTGGTAGGCGGCCCGGATGTGACATCCAGCCCAGATTTGTATAGTGCGGCAAATTTTCAGGTTCTGGGTGAAGCTGAAGAAATTATGATTGATTTCATAACAGCTTGGCGTAAGGGGGATACGCATGGCGTCTTTAAGGCTCCTATGGGCAAAACAGACGTTACCAAAAGCCCTCTACCGCGCTTTGATCTGTTAAAGCTGGACCAGTACCTACATGTAGGTATTCAGTTTTCACGCGGGTGTCCGTTTAGTTGCGAGTTCTGCGATATTATTGAACTTTATGGCCGCGTGCCGCGGACCAAAACAAACGCGCAGGTTCTGGCTGAACTGGATGCACTATATGCTCTTGGGTATCGGGGGCATGTGGATTTTGTTGATGATAATCTGATTGGCAATAAAAAGGCGCTCAAGAAGTTTTTGCCGGACTTGAAACTCTGGCAGAATAAAAAGAAATTTCCGTTTGAGTTTTCAACCGAAGCATCCATTAACCTTGCTGACGACACAGATTTGTTGCGTGGTCTGGCAGAAACAAATTTCTTTGCTGTATTTATCGGGATTGAAAGCCCGGATACAGATACGCTGGTGATGACGCAGAAAAAGCAGAACACCCGGCGCAGCCTGCAAGAAAGCATTACCAAAATTCATGAAGCCGGCATTTTTGTAAATGCTGGTTTTATTGTTGGCTTTGATAGCGAAAAGGGCAGTGTTGCCGCAGGAATGGTGGATTGTATTGAAGATACAGCCATTCCTGTTTGCATGGTTGGGTTGCTATACGCTTTGCCAACAACTCAGCTTACGCGGCGCCTGCTGGCAGAGGGGCGCCTGTTTTCTGGGGGAGAGCAGACGCAATCTGGAGATCAATGCACGGCGGGGCTAAATTTTGCAACAAACCGCCCACGCCGCGATGTGTTGAATGATTACAGAACTGTGCTGGCTGAAATTTATAATCCTGTTGCATATTTTGGCCGCGTCCGTCGAATGGGGCGTATGCTTAAGCGTACGCGCGCTCATAAAATGATCCGTGGTGATTTGCGTAGCTTTGCACGGTTGCTTTTCCGTATTCATCGTGCTGGCCCCGGAACAGCCAAACAGTTCTGGCGCATGATGCTTGATTGTGGCCTGCATAACCCCAAGGCAATTCCTTACGTGGTTATGACGAGCGCGCTTTATTTACATCTCGGCCCATTTTCACGGCAGGTGGTGCGCGAAATTGATAAAGAAATTAAAGATGTAGATGAAGGGCGTTGGCATGCCCCAGCAGTACAGGTTCCGGCAAAAGTGGCAGAACTGGAGCCTGCTGCATAAACTTGGCGGATAAAGGCAGGGCTTAATAAGGCTGATATTCTGGTGTGCTGTGGTCAAGCGCACCAGTGCCGAATGCCAACCCAGCCGCTGCAATAAGTGCGGCGTAGTAGGCATCGGAATGGCTGAGCGTTGCATCTACCAAGCCATTTTCAGCCATGGATGTTTGTACAATAGACCCAACACCATTGCGGTAGGCAGCATATGCGGCATCAAAAGCCGTTTGTGCGGCTGTTTCCAGCTTGGCGGAAGATGCATAAGCCGCCAAGCTTGTGTGTAGCGCATTTTCAGCCACCACAATTTGTTTGACGGATGAATCAACCGTTTTTTGCAAGGCAGCGTTAGCGCTATCTGCTTGATCCTGCGCCTGCTTAAGTTGTGCAGCACGCATGCCTCCATCAAAAATCGGCACGGAAACACCACCAAGGATCACGCTGCTTAGAGAATTGGAGGAGAGGTTGAGAGTAGGGGAGGAATCACTGCCTACTCCCGGCACAGAAGAAAGTGCTAAATGGCCGGTTGTATAGGCCACGTTTCCGGTTATAAAAATCTTGGGTAGAAATTCGCTTTTAGCGGCCGCAACCTGGCTTCTGGCGGCTTTTGCATGGGCATATGCTGCAAGAACATCTGCGCGCCGAGAAACAGCCTGCTGAATAAAGGCATCACTCAGCCGGGTATCATCTAATGCCAAAGGCCTGTCAGATACATTTTCTGTTTCAAAATGCGTGCGGGGTGAAATACCGATTGCGTTAACGAGTTCCAGATACGTGTTTTCAACATCACCTTGTGCCTGAACAAGGCGGAGTTCTGTTTGGGCTGTGGCCTGTTGGGCTTGTGTCACATCTACAATAGTGCCTTGCCCATGTTTAAGGCGCGCTTGCGCAGCTTCTTGCACGCGTTTGGCGTTTTCTAGTGCTTTCTCCAGAAAATGCACGCGGGATACGGCGGCAGCATGTGTATAAAAAGCGATCGTAACGCTGTAGATAATTTTTTGGTGTTCTGCGGTGAACAGAATATTTGCGCCAATCTGGGCTTGCTGAACGGCAGCAAGTATTGCTTCTCGCTTACCAAAATCAAAAAGCAGCCATTCTAACCCTAATGTTTGAATTTCCCCGGCACCTGAGCGCGAATTACGCATACCTCCAATAAGGTTATTAAAATTGGTAACCCCACCATTAAAGATTTCTCCCGCAGCGCCACCATTGCTGATGCTAGGAGTATCCCCATTATTGCGTGCGCGGTTGTAACCGCCCACGACAGTTGCCGTAAGGCGTGGAAGATACGTGCTTTTGGCTATGCCTACGGCTAATGCGGCATCTCGTGCAGTATCCCATGCCCGGCGTGTATCGGGGTTGGTGGATTGGGCAATGTCAATCAGTTCAGCTAAACTGTAAGCATGGCCAGCCTGTGTTGTCATGGCAGTATCAGCCGGGCGTATTTCAATCTGCTTGTTGGATGGTAGCGTATAGCCCGGAGGTAGAACCAGACCGTGAGCATTTGCGCGCCCGGGTTTGATTTCACCATTAGCAGAAAGATTTGGTTCCCATGGTGTGTTGGGCTGGGAAGGGGCTGTTTCCAGTTCCTGCGTTGCACATCCACAAAGCATCATAACTGCACAACAGGCAACAAGACGGAAAGAGGCATGAGTCATTGTGCGTTGCGTTCCAGTTGTTCGATATATGCGGTGGTGTGCGCTGGGGTATCTTCCAGCAAGTTGGTAGCTAAATGGTCAGCTTGTATCAATGTGTTATGCCATGTGGCCAATTGGTTCTGGTGTTGCTGGGTATCTGCGCCCGGATTTGCTGGCTCCGTCTGGGTGTATTCCAGTGTAAGTTTTGCGGCGTCTAAAGCACTTTGAGCTTGCGCAAACAGGGCCTCGCGTTGCTGGAGTGTGGGAGCTGTTGCCTGTTTGCGTAAAAGCTGGAAGAGAGCTTTCAGCTTTGCGGGCACCATATTGCGGGCACTTGCAGGCCAGAAACTGGTGAAAATGGCGTACGTAATAAAATTACCAATCATAATCCCGACAATGCGGTCTCGCGCTGTCGTCATATCACTTGTTGGGCCATAGCCGTTCAGATCGGTCAGATAGAAGGCAAGGCCGATCTGAAACCCGGCATAAGCAATACGTTGATTACCAGCTTTGACCCATGCAGCCAGAAGAGACACACTAAAAATAAGAACCAGAAATCCTGTTACACCATCAAGGTGCGGCATAACCCAAATAATACTTAAAATACCAATAGCTCCGCCAATAAGGGCACCGGTAATACGTAGCGTTAATTTAGATATCATCTCGCCTGTAGTGGGGAGGGCAACAATAAAACATGTAATGATACAGGTGTGAATACCTGGCCAGTCCAGCATTTTGAATAAAAGATAACTGCTCATAACCGCTGCTGTGCCTTTCACAGCAAAGCGAATATGGTCAGGATTGCGAAATGCATCAGGAAAGAAAAATCCTGAACTCTTTTCAGGCTTTTCAGATTCTACAGTAACCGGCGTGGTGAAGGTTGGCAGAAGCGAGGCCAATTTTCGCAGTGTTGTGCATTTCTCAGGGTTTGTAGGGGGAATAATATTGGTAGGATAATCTCCACGCGCAAAGATGGTTGCCATTTCATTAAGCGTGTTCAGCAATTCAGCGGACGCGGTTGCTTCTGAGCGTGCCGCGTTGAGTGAGAGAGCCAGCACAGCCACGCTGGCATTTGCGGCTTGTTGCAGGCAGGCCAGATCCTGCGGTGACCAGATTTTTTCCAGCTTGGCCATTTTTACATTGCGCATCATCTCAGAAGCCCCAGTGTTGAGAAGGCCGCTTGCATGATCAAGCAATGTAGGATCTGGGTTTTGTAATAAGGAAATGGAAAGTTTAAGGCGTTCCGTTATGCCTTCTGTAAGAATCGTTTTGGGTGAGGGGCAGATAAGAAGCCCGAGCACAACCATAACCGCCCCGGGCACAGCCAGAAAAAGGTCTGCATACAGTATGGCGCGGGTAACAATTTCACCTACCGGAACTTGGTCAATGGCAATAAGAGCGTAAACAATAATCAGCCCAAGCATATAGGCCACAGGTTTGAGTTTGCTGGCTGAACCCAGAAAGAAAAAGCCGAAAGATAGCAGCGCAATAACAATAATCAGCCAAAGTGGATGATCCAGCGTAAGCCGGATAAGCCCGTAAACAAAGGCCAACAGAAAAAGAATAATGATGTTAAGACCAATTGCCGCCAAAGCATTGGTAACGCGGTCTTTCTGCCACAATGCCATGGTAACAAGAGCTGGCACGGCCAGATCAGGTACTTGCCAGATTTCCCCAACTAATACCGTGGTTGTGCATCCTGCTGCCATGCGCAGAGCATAACCAAGGCGGCCAGGAGCAGGATTACACACCAGCGCCCATATGCGTGAGAGCGTGAGTTTAGGAGAACTATTCCTATCTTGCTCACCTTGCTGGGGAGAGAGATCAGTGGCAGGCGGCACCATACCGGATCTCAACATTAGCAGTGGCCCCCATACGCAACAGTTCGGGCCGGATATCGTCTATCTGGATACGTACAGGAAAACGCTGGGCAACATGCACCCAATCCATCTGACGTGGCACAATAGGAAGCGCGCGGGCAAGAATGGTTGTATCGGCAGACATAATGCCCCAGCCAATGCTTTCTACATGTCCGCGTAAGGGCGTATGCCGATTGATCATGGAATAAACCGTGACACAATCGCCCGCGTGGATGGAGGAAAGGTTAATTTCACGGATGGGGGCTGTAACGTACCACGCATCGTCTGCAATCAGGGTAAACAGCACTTGTGATGGTGCCAGAACCTCACCGGGTTTGACTTGTAAACTCGTCACATATCCATCTGTAGGGGCGATGACTGTTGTCTGGCGGAGTTCATAACGTGCATGATCCAGCGCGGCCTGACTTGCAGCCTGTGCCGCCAGAGAACTTTTAAGGTCACCCACCGCCATATCTGCCGCAACAGATTGTTGGTGAGCCTGCGCCAATGAAACTTCAGCATTATGCAGCGCTACTCGTGCCTGATCGTATTCCTGCCATGGAATATAGGCTTTCCCGGCCAATGGTTTCAGGCGTTCTGTGGTACGGGCGGCAAGATCGCGGTTTGTTTGGGCGCGGGTAATCTGATCTGTAGCTACAGCAGCATTGGCGGTTTTAACACCAACAAGTCGCTTCTGGTTTTCTACCTCAGCGTTTGCCAGTTCCAGATTGGCTTCTGCCTGCCTTACAGTTAGCAAATAAGGCTCCGGGTCCAGACGATACAATACGTCGCCTTTATGAACATGCTGGTTGACGTGAACCCGCAGGTCGATCAACCGTCCACCTACGGTGGAGGCAACATGCACCAGTTCCGCATCAATGCTTGCGCTGTCAGAGCTTGGATATTTATTGCTTTTATGGGCAACAACAACGCCTAATAGGGTTGCTGCTCCAATACAGGTAACCGCAATAAGAATACCTAAGGGCTTTTTGCCTGAAATACGCACGTGCTGCATTAACCCGGCCCAAACACAAAGACCCATAATGCCAAGGCAGACAGAACACCCAAGGCAACATAGGTAAAAAGGCGAAAGCTCAAAAGAGTATCAATTCCCGTTAGAAGGAATATAACGCGCAGAATAAGTGCGACCGCAATACCCGTTAACCCGCACACCATCCATGCAGGAAAATAAGCGCCAACTATAGGAAAAGAAGGCGCCCCTTGAAATGTACACCCGCTCACCAGTGGAACGAGTAAAACAGAGAGAAACCTATGGAAGGGTTTGGGTATCATACGGGCAAGAAGGCTTTTCTATAATCAATGTCAGTATTTTTCGGTTAGCATGTTTCCAGCGAAAGAATAGGCAGAAAAAACAGGTTCACTTCCAAAACCACCCAAACTTAACGGTGTTAAAATGGAGGAGGTGGGAAATAAATGTCAAGCATCAAAACATTTATGCCATGTGCGTAATCGATATTAACAGAAAGATCAGATGTTTCTGGAATAATTGTATGAAACTGAACGGCTCTGCGCACTGCCTTTAAGAAACAGAGTGCAGAGCCACTTAAATACTATAGTGAGGTATGGAATTAAAAATCAGCAGAAAGAGTAGCCGTTACCACAAATGGTGAACCGATAACGTAAGTGGGCTGTGAGCCAGACAGGCTTTTGCCCGTAAGCACACCATGCTGTGTTTTGGCGTTTGTTGTATAACCATACATTGAAGACAGATAATGGTTATCACCAAGGTTCACGAGGTTCAGCTTGATTTTAGGAGAGACGTGGCCAATCTGTGGCAAACGTCTACCAAAGCCAAGGTTGGCCGTAACGTAACCGGGAATGCTCTGATCGTTCATAAGCGTGGCGTATTGGGCGCCAGTATATTGCAGCGTAAAGTTGCCGAACCATTTGCCATCATTATAAGTCAGGCCCAGTGAGCCAGAAAATTGTGGTGCGCCAACTTCCTGTTTGCCTTTTGTTGCAAGATAATCTCCTGCATAGGCAATATTGTTCCCGTTTTTAGTGTGCATATACTGGCCGGATGCATAAGCACTTACGTGGTGCCAAGGGCGCGTGGCCAGTTCAGCCTGAATACCGTAGGCTTCCATGCCGCCAGCGTTGATCAACTGTGAAATGGTTGATGTTGATCCGGGTTCGTAGCTTACGGCCGAAACCTGATGGTTTGTCACATTATAATGAAAGCCGGCCAGATTGGCCATAAACAGGCCGCTATAGCGATACCCTATTTCTTCTGTAATCATGTATTCCGGCTTGTAATCAGACATCGGGAGAGATGTCGCCTTGCCATTGTTGTAGCTGTAAGAGGCAAGCTGTGAACTCAGGCCCGCAGGCAAGTGGTAACCGGTTGTGCCGTTTACATAGATCTGATGGTTCGGATTAAAGCGGTAATTGATAAGCACCTGTGGTGAAGGAACAAACACGTTTTTAATGGATTTGCTTGCCGTTACGCCTGGTAGATCTTGGGTGTATTGGCGGTTAGCCATGACCATTCTAATGCCGCCATCAATAGTCAGGCGGTCATGCAGGAACGACATTTTGTCGTCCACAGCAAAGCTATTCAACTGCTGTAAGGCGTTTTCATTATCTTCGTTAATAAGCAGGCCGCCGTTGGCAGTAAGGGGGGCGCCATTGGAATTCCAATGCCCACTGCCATTTACAGGGTAAAACTTCTGGGAGGCTGCTTCCTGAGCGTAAGAATACCAATAAGTAAAGTTAAGCGTATTGAATTTATGCTTCCAATGTCCGGTAAGTGTTAAGCCGGAGGAAATTGTATACCAGTCTGAAACTTCAACAGATGTCAGCTTGCTAACTGATGGGTCATATCCAGGTAGGTTTTTATAATCATCAAGATGCGCGTATTTTTCTGCCCCCGCGTAACCATTGGCAACGGGTACGGTTTCCCCGTAATAATAAGGTCCATGAAATTCAACAGAATAGGCTTGTGCATCCAGGCTAAGGCCATGGCCAAAGCTGAAATGGTTTTTTAATGTGCCGTAAATAGCCCCGGTATTTTTGCCGTTAAGCCCAACGTAGTGCGTATCGCCATTGTAATACTGGTTGTTCAGGCCATATTTTGTGCCGTAGGTTTTCCAGTTCGCCAAGGATGGATAAAGCCATTCTCCCTGAGCGGCATCTGTAAAACCAAAAATGGCTTCTGAATGACTACCCGGTGCCCAGCTTTTTGTAAGTGCTGCATCTACATGCCATTTGCGGATATCGCCAGCGCCACGCCACATATCACTGCGGGCGTAGGAACCTGAAACAAAGCCTCGCACGCCGGAATGCCCGATTTCTCCCGTATCATAGCGGATAAAGTCTTTGTTGGTACCGTAAGATCCGCCTGAAGCCGCAACATGCACATTCTGGTGGTCCATGGGGTGGCGGACTGTGGCAGAAACTTCGGCCCCTGTTGCGTTATAGGTTGGTGAATTAATATCCACCGACCCCTGCATTACATTCACCTGGCCCATATTCTCACTATCAACGAGAGAGGGGGTGTAGGTGCTGTACGTAAATGGGTTGGCTGCGGGCATGCCTTCAAGCGTGACACCAATTTCTGCCTGCGCCATGCCGCGAATATGTATGGTGGAAAATGAGGTTGTAAGCGGACCTTCACTGGCAGACACCACGCCGGGCACTGTCTGGATCAGTGACTCGATTGTGGAGGTGGGAGACTGCATTTCGATATAGCTATGGGAAAGTGAGCTTATCGTTTTGGCAGATGTCTGTTTCACCATCATGCCGCCGCCTGCTGTCTTGCGCGAGACGACGTCAACATTCTCATCCTTGGCTTTCGGCAATTTAGCCGATTTTTTTGCAGCAAGGGGAGCGTGATTTTTATGTTTATCCGGGTTGCTGCTCGCTTTGGCTACGGTTGCGGTGTTTTGAGCAAATAAACAAACTGTGCTCAGGATAAGGAACTTTTTCATTGCGGTGTCTCATCTCCCCATAAGGCGCCGCAACCTATCTGACTTTTCTTGTACGTTTGATAACTATTGTAAAAATTCATTTATATTACACATAGTATTCACAAAACATTCACAGATTGTATGAAAAATGGGGATTCTACGTATATGGCAAAATATTGCCTGCTTATGTTTTGCCTTATTTGTGTGCTGGCACGCGCGTGCAGGTTACTTTTGTGAGTGGGGTAGGGAGCCAATGGAGGCATTAAGAAATATATCTAGATATATCTTGACATACGATATATCGGAATCTATATCGGAATCATGAAACACAGACATAAACACGCAGGCGGTCGGAACCGCCAGGTTTTCTCCCCTGAAGGAACAACAGGTTCTGGAGGGAAACATCGTCACCAACACGGTCGGGGTGGTGGCCGACGCGGTGGCCGCAGCAGGCTTTTTGATTATGGCGAAATCCGTCTACTGGTTCTGAAGATGATTTCAGAAAAACCGACTTACGGTTATGAACTTATCAAGGATATCGAAGAAAAATTTGGGGGAAGTTATACCCCAAGCCCCGGCGTTATTTATCCAACACTCACTTGGCTGGAAGAAGCCGGATATATCCGCCCGGCTGATGGCGAAAGCCGTAAAAACTACCAGATCACACCAGAAGGTGAGGCATTTTTGTCTGCCAATCGGGTAGGTTTAGAGGAAATCCTTTCTCGTACAGCGGCCGCGGAACCTGAAGGAAGAGGTGGGCGTAAGAATATTCCCATGCCTGTGATGCGTGGCATGGAAAACTTGAAAACTGCTTTACGTCTTCGGTTACGTAATGGTGGCCTTGATCCGGCAGCAGAAGAAAAAATTGCAGCACTCTTAGATGAGGCAGCACGGGGTATTGGGCAGGTTTAAAGGCGTAAGCTGCAAAATAATAAGAGGAAAGATGATCATGGATGATAAAATTCAGGCAGTTCTCACCCTCTATCATGAACGTATGCAGCAAGAACGCAGCCAGCCGCGTGTGGAAGCACCCGGCGGGCGTGATGGAGGGCATGACCAGCGCATGCGCTCCATCGGCCCGGAAACAGGGCAATTGCTGAATATTCTGGCCAAGAGCCTCAAAAGTCCAACTATTTTGGAACTCGGCACATCTTTTGGATATTCTGGCATCTGGCTTGCTGAAGCTGCGAGAGCAACAGGCGGCAAGCTGATTACGATGGAATTGCATGACTATAAATCTGCCTATGCTCAACAAATGGCACAGCAGGCCGGTTTGGCGGATTGGATAGATTTCCGCGTAGGTGATGCCGTGCAGATGATTGATGATCTGAACGAAAAAGTAGATTTCGTTTTTGTTGATCTCTGGAAAGATCTTTATGTGCCTTGCCTAAAGGCGTTTTATCCACGCCTTAACCCCGGTGCAATTATTGTGGCGGATAATATGATCCGCCCCGGCACAGAAGATGTAAAACGTTATGGGCAGGCTATACGCGCATTGCCGGGTATTTCCAGTGTCTTGCTGCCTGTTGGGACGGGCATAGAAGTGAGCCGTTTAGAAGCAGAATAGAAACTTCAGCAAGCAACAGGATAAAATGGAATGACAACTCAGAATGTTTTTTCTGGTGCTCCCAATGCGCCAGAAATCCAGCGCGTGCGGCATGAACTGCACCGTCGCTCCTTAGAGGTTGTAAAGGTAGAGCGCCTTACCCCACATATAATCAGGGTGACTCTTGCAGGGCCAGATTTGGCAGGATTTGGCAGTGCGTCTCCTGATGATCATATTAAGATATTCATCCCTGGGTTGGATGGTATCCCAGTTCGTCGGGATTACACGCCGCGTAAATATGATTCAGAAGCAGGCACGCTGGTGTTGGATTTTGTGAATCATGAAGGAGGTCCTGCAGCGGCATGGGCGCGGGCAGCAAAAGTAGGTGACCATCTAGAAATTGGTGGCCCAAAAGGGTCTCAAATTATTTCTGGAAATATCGCACATTGGCTCCTGATTGGGGATGAAACAGCTTTGCCGGCCATTGGCCGCAGGATTGAGGAACTTTCCGCTCCAAGCCAGGTAACAACAATTGTTGCTGTGCCAGAGCAGGAAGATGAACAGATATTCAAAACAGCTGCGCAACATACAGCGCATTGGGTGCATCGTCCCTTGGATAAAGCGGATGATGCACGAGATATTGTGTCTGTTTTGGCAGGCATGGATATACCAGAGCGTACGTTCGTCTGGGTTGGCGCAGAAGCGCGCGTTGCAAAAACAGTACGCCAATATCTTCTTGAAAAACGCGGTATTGCTGCGCAATGGATCAAAGCATCTGGTTATTGGGTTAAAGGGCAGGCAGATGCATCCGTTAAAGATGTGGGTGCATAAGGTAGAGGCCAAGGCATAAGTCGTAGATATTCATCCTGCTTATGTTACCAGCCAGACAATGGCTGAAGGCTTTAACAGGTTTTACATCAAGGGCTGCTCATAATACCTGTTACCTCACTTATGATCTGTTTTGATAGTACAGGAACTTTACGTGCAGTCATCCTCTGCGGCGGAACCTTCATCTGCCTATTCTCCAACCACGCGTATCCTTGTGTTCATCGGTCTTATCATGACCATGATTATGGGGGCGCTTGACCAGAGTATTGTTTCAACGGCTCTACCCACCATTGTCAGCGATCTTGGCGGCTTGGCGCGTATGTCGTGGGTGGTTACAGCGTTTATGTTAACCTCCACCATTGCAACGCCCATGTATGGCAAGCTGTCTGACATGTTTGGCAGGCGGCCATTGCTGGCGTTTAGTATTGGGGCCTTTCTGTTTGCGTCGCTTCTGTGTGGTATCGCGCAGAACATGTGGCAGCTTATTTTGTTCAGGGGCTTGCAGGGTGTTGGGGCAGGTGGGCTGATGACCCTGTCGCAAACGGTTATTGGCGATATGGTAACGCCACAGCAACGCGGCCGTTACCAGGGGCTTTTTACCGGCGCTTTTGCTGTAAGCAGTGTTACGGGGCCATTTTTGGGCGGCGTGCTCACAAGCGCACTTTCATGGCGCTGGGTGTTTCTTGTTAACTTGCCCATTGGGTTGCTGGCTTTTGCGTTAATTATGTTCAGCCTGCCTGCGGGGCGGTCCGAAGCCAAACCTCAGATTGATTATCTGGGTGCTGGATTGCTGAGTATTGCAACAGCAGGCTTTTTGCTTCTGTTCAATTCTGTAGGCACATCTTTGGCCTGGACATCTCCGTTAACCTTTCTGCTCTTTGGTTTGAGCCTTGCTGTTTTTTATCTGTTTATCCGACAGGAGAGGCAGGCCCCCGAACCACTTATAAATCTTGGGTTGTTGCGCATTGCCAATTTTTCCGTTTGC
Source organism: Acetobacter pasteurianus subsp. pasteurianus LMG 1262 = NBRC 106471 (assembly GCF_000285275.1). Lineage (GTDB taxonomy): Bacteria > Pseudomonadota > Alphaproteobacteria > Acetobacterales > Acetobacteraceae > Acetobacter > Acetobacter pasteurianus. The sequence continues at coordinate 4,751 of NZ_CADO01000018.1, read as the reverse complement.
GTTGCCGCAACAGGTATTATGTCCTTCGCCATGATGGGATCACTGGTTTTTCTGCCTTTATACTACCAGCTTGTTCTGGGGCAGACACCGGCAACTTCTGGCCTGATGATGCTGCCGCAAGTTGGCACTATGCTCGTGAGCTCCATATTGGGTGGGATAGTTTCCTCCAAAACGCAGCGTTACGAGCTTTTACTTGCGATAGGTGTGGGTATTGAGTTTTCAGCACTCAGTCTCATTGCATATTGTGCGCATCATGGTGCACCGCCTCTGTTCTTTCTCATCAGCCTTGGCTGTCTGGGGGTAGGCATGGGTATTGGTATGCCTAACGCTACCGTTATTATTCAGAACTCGGTGCCAAGTAATGCGCTGGGTATTGCCACGGCTATGATGTCTTTTATCCGTTCATTGGGCGGATCTTTGGGTGTGGCGCTATCTGGAGGGGTTATGGCGCTTACTCTGCAACACCGGCTGCAAGCCATAGCGGACAAAATTGATATTTCTGCGTTTCTGGAAAAAGGCATGGTGGCCATTCAAGCCCTTTCTCCAGCCATGCACGCACAGGTAACCGAAGCATATAAGGGTGCCATTAGTGCCAGCCTGAGCGTAAGCAGCAGCTTTATGTTTTTGGCATTTTTAATGATTGTTGGGCTGATGATACGGAAAGTCCGATCAAGTTAGAAAGCGTTATAAACACACAGTAAGGCCCGGAATACACCGGGCCTTTTTATGCTTATTTACTCTGGCTCTCAGGCGTAATGCAGGTAAAGCTGCTGGCGTCATCCATATTGCCATGCCCATCATATCGGGCAACTTTGGGCCAAGCACAAAGGGGGCGGGTGCGCACAACTTTGCCGTTGCTTACGCGGGAGGCCACAATTGTTTCAGGGGCCTGCTTGTTGCTCACCCAGTTATCAATAGCACCAAGCTTGCTGAATGTGTCACATCCTGCGCCACCGTAGCAATGGCCCATACCGGGAATGGTTATCAGCTTAACATCGTTCTGATATTCTGGCCCGGCATTATGCTGGAGAGACTGATAATAACCAGCCAACTGTTCAGGGTTATGGCCATCATTCCAGCCAATATACATCAGCAGTCGGCCACCATGCTGGAAGAACGGCGTGAGGTTATCATCAACATGCAAAAGTGGGCCTACTTTGCGTGTGGCTTCCTCTATATCAGTATCCCATTTCAGGGTTGTCCAATCCCAATTTGGGTTTTGGAAGGCAGCGTATTTGAAGAGATCTAGCGCGACAGGAAAAGCTTTGCCATCGGCGGAAAAGCCGTCTTCGCTTCCTTTTGCAGGGCCAGGGAAAATCACTTCATGCGTTTGTAGGTTTACCGGGCCCTGATAGATGTTGTTAGCGGCCTGAACTTCATTTGCCGTCAGGCAGGATGAGGTATCATTCCCGTTGCACAAAAGCTGATCTGGCGTGAATGTGCACTTATCCGGCTCATCCAGAAAACCCTGTTTTTTGCCAACGGGAGAAGCACAGGCATTCATGACCGCTGTATTTAACAGACGAAACTTATCGCGTGATACGCGCAAGGCCGGATTGTGATAGCTCATCCAGCCCGCCCAGAGTTGCTCGGCATTAAAGTTCACAATCGGGTTTGGGGGCGCGCCGGCAACAATGCCATCGTAATCTTCTGGGTATCTCTTTGCTTCAATCAGCCCTTCAAGGCCGCCAAGTGAACAGCCTATCCAGTAAGCATGGCTGGCAGGTTTTTTGTAAAACGCTTCAATCAGAGCTTTGGCTGTTGTGGTCATTAAATGATCAGCGCGGTAAGCGTAATCAATCAGTTTTTCTGGGTGGCCAAGCGTAAAGCGCCCACCTTGGCCTTCTGGGGTAGAACTATCATGCCCGGTATCGGTGCTGGCCACGGCGTAACCTTCGCCCACACCTGTAGCCATGCCATAATACATGAGAGAGCCAGCCCAGCCAAAATTGCCAACGCCCAACAATTTGCCATTCCAGCCTTTGAGGGGCAGCCAGACTTCCGTTCGGATCTGTGAATCAGCAGAAGGGTGTAGGGTAATCGCCACACGGCAGAAAGCCGGATTTGGGGCCTGCGTAGCGTGCCCCGCTACATTCATGCCCGGAGCAGACATAATGCGGCTGAGCTGATTTTGTGGCGGTTGCCATTTTCCGGCCTCTATAACTTCCACAGTGGTAAATGTTGCGTCTGGTAAAGCTTGATGCGCGAGTTCTGCACAGCTTGTGGCATGGGCCATGTGCGGCAGCATGAGTGCTGCCAGGGTGGCTCCCGTTACACAAAGGGAAAAGCGGCGTGGGAGTGCCGTCAACAGCGCTGAAAGTGGTTGCGGATAAGGCATGAGAAAACCTGCAGAAAAAGTGACACAATAATATGGTGCCATGCGCTGGACAGCTTTTAAGCGGCACTCGCGTGGCGATGGATAACATTCTGGACGGGAATAGAGGCAAAAGGAAACCCTCTTGAGCCAAAATCACGATCCATGCAGTGTTGATGGTAAAAGGCAATTATATTTGACCAAAGAGGCAAAGCAGAAAACGTATGCGAAAATTTTTTGGTATAGTAGGTGGGTTATTAAGCGTAATGCCTGCAATGGCGCAAACTTCTGCACCACCGGTATCGCCAGCTTTGGTGCGTGCGGATGAATCTGCAACAGCCCAGCAGACCCATGCCGTGGTTATGGCTGCGCAGTCTTTTCTGTCCACTCTAGATGCACAGAAACGTGCTGCTGTAGAGTTGCCTTTTACTGTGCAAAAGTCTGCCACACTTGCGCGTTTTCGGCGCAGCGCTCCAGATCAGCCTGTGCAGCCCGTAACAAATGCGCAAGCAAATCAACCAACAGTGCGTGGGCCGGGTATGGGGCCGCCGGGTGGCTTTATTGGTGAACGCTATGGTGCATCAGTATGGTCCAACTTTCCGGTTAGTGATGTGCTGCGTCCCGGTTTGCAGATGGGGCAGCTCACACCCGTTCAGCAGACTGCCGCGTTGCATTTATTGCAGATGGTTCTGAGCCCTAAAGGCTACCAGAAGGTGCTGGATATTATGGGGGCTGATCAGGCATTGGCCGATAGCGGAACGCCTTTTGCCTCTGGTAAAGCGGTTTACACCATAGCTATTTTTGGTGACCCATCAGAAACAAAGCCGTGGATGATTCAGTTTGGTGGGCATCATCTCGGTTTGAATATAGTTATTGATGGTGAGCATGGGGTGATGACACCCACCTTAACAGGTGCGCAGCCGGCTGTTTATACAGACAATGGCAAAGTGGTACGTGTTTTGGCTGGGGAGAATGATCGTGCTTTTGCGCTGCTGAATGCGCTGGATGCAAAGCAACGTCAGCAAGCTATTTTACCCTACAAAGTAGAAGATCTGGTGCAGGGGCCGGGCCATAATGGTGAAACCATTGTTCCCGAAGGCATAAAAGGCTCTGCTCTTACAAGCGCCCAAAAAGAACTGCTTATGGCGGTGATTGGAGAATGGGCAGGCATTATTAATGATACCTATGCGGCACCTCGGCTGAAGGAGATTAGGGAAGACCTGAACGATACCTGGTTTGCTTGGAGCGGCCCAACAACACATGCGCCTGACCGCAACGGCTCATCCTATTATCGTATTCAGGGGCCACGGCTTCTGATTGAGTTTTCACCTCAAGGGGTAGGGGATGACCCGACCATGCATGTGCACACGGTATATCGTGATCCTACCAATAGTTATGGCAGCCGGTACACAGCGCAGTGAAACCAACATTATCCTTCTTACTGATGCTGGCTGGGCTAACAGCTTTTGTGGTGCCAGCATGGGCGCATCGTCTGGATGAGTATTTGCAGGCCACAGTTATTGATGTTTCGCGGCAAGAGATAGATGTTGCTTTGCGCCTGACGCCGGGAGTAGATGTGGCATCTCAAGTTCTGCATCAAATTGATACGGATGGAGGTGGTGGTCTCTCTGCGCAGGAACAGCAGAAATATGCGCAATATGCCATAAGCCAGCTGTCTTTAACGTTGGATGGCACATCTCTTTCTATCAAGCTGAAGGACTATGTATTTCCGAGTGTTGAAGAATTACGTGCAGGAAGTGGCACGATAAGTTTGCACCTTAGGGCGCAGGCTGTTCTCAAGCCCGGTAGGCACAAATTGAGATATAGTAATCAAGGGTCAGGAGCAGATACCGTTTATTTGGTGAATGCGCTGCTTCCGCATGATCATACCATTCACATACAGAGCCAAAAACGCTCACCCAATCAGGCTGTTTATGATCTGGACTTTACTGTTGATCAGTAGGTTCTTTTTGTAAAAAGGGATATCCTGTGTTTTTAGGTGCGTAGCATAAAATTTCGGCAGGATATCCCAAGTATTATAAGCAGGTTTTAAAAGTCTACGCTTGCTCCACCCATAACCATAAAGGGTGCGGCAATTGAAAAGGTGCTGCTTCCGCCTTTAATGCTGGTGCCATACATGCCGGTAGTAGCCAGAGCGTTGGCGGCGGTGCCATTTACATAGCCCAAGTAATGTCTGTCTGTAATGTTACGCAGGTTTAGCTTGAGTGTTGGAGACTTGAAAGCTCCCATATCTGGAAAACGATACCCAACATTGATGTTCATCGTCAGATAACCGGGAATGTGCTGATCATTCACAAAAGTTGAATACTGTTTGGCAACATATTTCAGGCTGTATCCACCAAATAGATGCCCATCATCGTAATCAACGCGGATTTCTCACACTTGAGGCAATTTCGGGTCATTTTGTAGAATTCAG
>NZ_CADO01000019.1 GCF_000285275.1 Acetobacter pasteurianus subsp. pasteurianus LMG 1262 = NBRC 106471 | reverse complement strand
AACTACAACCCTCACGTGCCACACTCAGAGCTTAACTGACGACACGCCGTAGTATTTTCACAAAATATATAAAGAAATATCACCTTAACGTATATGTATCAACCAACAATATGTCTTAATTTAAAAGACTACAGGGACAAACCTAATCTATCGGTAAAAGAAAAACCCTGACTGAACCTTTGTTGGTTCAGTAACAGGGTTTTTGCGCACTTTACCTTTCTTCTCTCTACGAAAAGAAAAATAACGCCTTAAAACGCTTTAGATTTTCAGGAAACCTGTGGTTTTCTGGAATTGGCTGCCGCAACCTTCTTGCCCCATTCCACCAATGTTTTGGTGCAATCAGAACGTTCAATCTGACACTCAATAATGGTAGGACCTTCACGGTTTGCTTTGGCTTTTTTAATCGCTTCTTCCAACTCACCTGCCGTGGTGGCTTTCAGACCCAAACCATGCCCATCTTCTGCATTAAACACTTCCATCAAACCAGCGTAATCCCAGTTCTTGATGTAGTTGTAAGGGCCATCGTGAATGGCAATTTCGATAACGTAGCCACGGTTATTCACGAGAAAGATGATGACTGGCAGCTTATAACGTACCATCTGCGCCATTTCCTGCGCAGTAAGCTGGAATGACCCATCACCCACCATAAGAATATGCTGGCGCTCTTGAGAACCCATAGCATTCCCAAAAGCGGACGGCACAGACCACCCAATATGTCCCCACTGCATTTCCAGCTCAACACGTGCACCGCGCGGCAAATCCATACGTGTAGCGTTGAACCAGGAATCACCTGTTTCAGCAACCAGAGTAGTATCTGATGTCAGCATTGCATTGATCTGACGGGTCATTTCATCATTGGTCAGACGCGCATCTGCCTTGGATACCTCAATAACCGGTGTATGTTTCTTACTTTCCTGAGCCGTTAACGGACGGCTGGGCGCTTTCTTTGCCAGCTCTTCAAGGAATTCACGCAATGTGAAACCTTCGTATGTTTTACCGCCAACAGTAACGCGGTTGGGCTCTGCCAACAAAACATTGTCACCCTTGGGCCATGCAGTCCAACCTACTGTGGAATAATCATTAAAGACGGGCGCGACACAGATAAGCGCATCAGATTTTTCAACCAGTTCCTGCGCGCCGGGTGAAGACACATCCCCCCAATACAGACCACGAAAGCCTTTGTGATCTTCTGGGAAAAAGCTTTTTGCTGCTGCCATAATAGTAACTGCACAGCCTAGCTTATCTGCCAGATGTTCTGTTTGTGTTTGCGCGTGTGCAGCGCGCACTTTGCTCCCTACAATCACGGTAACACGCTGAGATTTTTCCAGCAGAGCCAGCGACGCTTCAACCGCAGCTTTCAGGCTGACATCATCTACCCGCAATTCTGCCAGCAAAGATGATACTGGCCCAGGACGTACACATTCTGCATCAGATACGTTACAGGCAATTTCAACATATGCTGGTTTGCGTTCGCGCAGGGCCGTGCGAATAACATGATCAATTTTAGCTGGAGCAGATGCGGCATCTGTAATGCTTTCTGCCGCACATGTAACATGCCGCATCATTTCTAACTGGTAGGTATAATCGTTTGTGCCCAGCGTATGATGCAGAATATGTCCTGTTCCGTAATCATTGCTATTAGGTGAGCCGGAAATCAAAATAACAGGCAGGTTTTCTGCATAAGCACCTGCAATGGCGTTCATGGCAGAAATGGCCCCTACACTAAAGGTTACCACAGCCGCCGCCGCACCATGCGCACGGGCATAACCTTCCGCACTAAAACCGCAGTTCAGCTCATTACAGCAGTAAACCTGTTCCATTTCCTTATTGGCCAGTAACTGATCCAGAAGAACCAGATTAAAATCTCCAGCTACGGCAAAATGGTGCTTTAATCCGATCTGAGAAAGACGCTCAGCAAGATACATGCCGACTGTATATGTCATGGTTTAATTACTCCTACCGGAATAGCCTCAAAAAACGGCTTTTAGCTAAGCCCCTCAATCAAACAAATGTCCAATATATGAAACTGCGGTTTCTCATATAAAAAATATATCTCAAGACAAAGAAAATATTCATTTTTATCCGTATCGATACCTATATAAGATATTGATATAAAGTATTTATTTCTAATTTAAGGTTATTTTTATATCGATATCGTATGTATATATTTACATAATGTATCACAAAATGTCACCACATCGTGAATGATTTCTGTTTATAAACAAATATTTCCTACAATTTTACTTTAATGACTCAGAAAGGCGCAGAAAGTGTGAAAATGCGCCAATTCCCTCCTCTCCCTGAAAAAACACTCAAGCTTTCTGGGAGAACATCTATTTTATTGAGAATACGAAAAGAACTTTTTATATTATCTGCCATAATACACGCACTTAATGCGCGTATAATTACGGGAGAAGCTATGATCAAGAATGTTTCTTGATTTTTGGCCTCATCAAAAAGACTGTCTAGCCATGCCTTTAATCTAACATGAAATGCGTACATACTTTCCCCACCAACAGGAGAGTATTCGGGGTTCATGAATTGCCCCTGCTCTTCTGCTGTTAAACTCTTCAAATTCCGTCCTGCTAAAATTCCATAATTCCTATTTTTTAACTTCGGCTCACAAACAATATTTTGCTCTAAAATAAAATACTCTGGATCTACAAACACATCAGATGCACAAAAAATTTGTGAAATATTATATTCTTCCAATATTTTTTCTTGAATCTCTTTAGAAAACTGAAATTTTATTATTTCATCTTCCCTTGGGATGTACCCTTTACGCACATCCTGCGACATCAAACTTCCCACCAAGACAACACGCACTACTGGCAAATTGGACATCATTTCTTCCAATATTTTAGATAGGTCTCATTCTTTTATTACTGTTTGCCACATTGTCGTGAACATCGTAAGTTCCGCCGCATATTTTAACGCTTGGGTGTGTTCTTCCGGAAAGCATAATGTCTATTTTTTCTATAAGATTTATCAATAAATTAAATCATAAGACTTGCTACATTGCTGCTTTTCTGGCCCTTACAGGATGCACCCCGCCCGTTTCGGTTAAGCAGTTGAGCCTAACAGAGGCTTATCAAGATCGCACCCACACTGCCCTTAACGGAACAATCCTTAGCAACACCACCCGTATTGTGCTGGAACGCCAAAACTTGTTGGGCATATGGCAAGCACACCCAAGTGCCGCCATTGATATCCTGCGTAAAAGCACGCAAGACCAATTTTACACACCAGACTTAAATGACCAGCTTTTTGCACTGGCAGAACTCAGCTACTTACGGGGTAAAAAGCATAAATCGCGCACAGATTTCATGGCTGCTGCCATGTATGCATATGCATATCTCAATCCTGCCGATAAAACGATGGAACATCCAGATCCGTATGACCCACATTTTCGGCAAGCGTGTGATATTTACATGCTCAGCCTAACAGAGGCCTTAGGATCCCCCGCCAATGTGAATGCTCAACATTGGGTGCTTCCATTTGGTGATCTAGATCTATCAGCCGATCCATCAGAACATATATGGCATGGTTATGAGCTTACAGATTTTCGCCCCACAGCGCGCCTGACAGTCAAAGGTGTTAAAAATATTTATAGCCATATGGGGCTAGGTGAACCTCTAGCCGCCATTCCTCATGTAGATGGCCGTGCACCTTCTTCCTTTACCATTACAGACAAACTGCGTATCCCTGTCAGCCTATTTATGGAAATACCAGATCCACGCAGGCAAGTTCTCTCCGATCATATTTCTGGCCACCTGACCCTAACAGCGTTGGATGACCAAGCGCATATTGTCACAGCCAACAAAACACCTATTCCCCTACAGTATGATCAAACAGCCTCGCGCGCACTGAGCCTTAGTAACGCTGTAGATTGGTCTAGCGAGTATAAAGGTTTTCTGGATGGCCGTTTTTTTGATAACGGCCGCAAACCTCAACTCATTGCCATAGAACCCCACCGCTATGGGTGTATTCCTGTTGTGCTTGTTCACGGCACAGCTTCCAGCCCGGGACGATGGGCTGATATGGTGAACGATCTTCTGGAAGATCCTCAAATCCGCGCCCATTTTGAATTTTGGTTTTTTTCTTACGCTACGGGTAATCCTATCCCTTACTCAGCCTTCCAACTTCGCGAGGCTCTGGAAGCTGCTATTCAAAACAACGGGGGCACGCAGGCCGATCCCGCGTTTGGGCATATGGTGCTTATTGGCCATAGCCAAGGCGGACTTCTAGCAAAAATGCAAGTGATAGACCCAAAAGATAAACTCTGGAATGGCCTCACGCATCACCCTTTCAACGGTTTACACCTCACCCCAAAAGCTCATAGCTTTTTGCAAGAAACCCTGTTTCCAAAACCGTTGCCTGAGGTACAGCAAGTTGTGTTTATTTCTACACCACAACACGGAAGTTACCTGGCTGCACTCTCTCTAGCGCATCTTGTGGGCCGTATGGTAACATTTCCTGTCAGTCTGACAGAAGTGATGCAGCAGGTTGTTGCTGGGGAGTCCGGTTCAATACGCGTCAACATGAGCCCGTGGCGTATGGGCAGCGTGTATGGCATGACACCCCATAGTGCTTTTATCCGCTCTCTTGCCTCCATACCTGTTGTGCCGGAAGTGCGCACGCATTCCATTATTCCGGTTCTAGGAGATGGCCCATTAGCAACAGCAGATGATGGCGTGGTAAAATACCGAAGTGCGCACATTCCTTATGCTGATTCCGAACTGGTTGTGCGGCATTCTGGCCATTCCACACAGTCCAACCCAATCACTATTGCAGAGGTGCGGCGCATTCTACTGGAGCATCTGGCGCACCTGACGCCGGGAGTGCCAGAAACAGGGGATATGAACAAACAAAATATCACACGCATTGGCGGTGAATATCAGCCAACCACGCCGCCGGTACATCCATGAGCAAGCTCCCCCATAATTCTTCCACGCATGGCTGGATTTTCTGGATAAAAGCTGCAGGCGTATGCTTATTCAGCCTCTACTCAGCAGCGGCATTTTATTATTCCACCTTAACACCAGATATTCTGCGCTTAGGCCTGAGCATTGTCTTTCCGCTGCTTGTGTTAGGTATGTTCTTTTTTGCCCCTGCGCGACTTCGCCGCCCTGCCATTCCTGCTTTATGTGCTATTTTTGTAATATGGTATTTAACTGATCCCCCACGCAATCATCGAGATTGGGCAGGAGAATATGCGCTGCCGGCAGATGCCATTTTGACCGGTCGAACTGTGCATATTCAAAATATACGCAATTTCAAATACAAAACAGAAACGGATTATACACCCCGCTATTATGATGCCGAATATAATCTGGATGATCTTTCATCCGTAGATATGATCACCTCCTATTGGGCAGGGGAAAGCATTGCCCATGTTTTTCTTACCTTTGGGTTCAAGGATGGGCGACACCTTGCCATATCTATTGAAACACGCAGGCAAAAACGCTTCCCCTATTCTGCGATTGCTGGCTTTTTCCATCATTATGAAATGTTTTACGTGACCGCAGATGAGCAGGATCTGATTGGTGTGCGGACAGATATCCGTAAGGAGCGCGTCTATCTTTACCGGCTCTTCATTTCACAGCAAACGCGTGAGCGCCTGTTTAAAAGCTATCTTTCGGAAATCCACTTCCTACATTCCCACCCGCGTTGGTACAATACGCTAGCAGATAACTGTACAACAGAAATTCTCTCCCGCGCTGGTGCGCAACTGCATTATCGGCTGGACTGGCGCGTCTTACTAAGTGGCTACACGGCCTCCTTGGCATATGATCTGGGGCTGTTGAACACACAGTATGATTTCCCCACCCTTAAGCGTCTAAGTCGGGTTCAACGGCCTGATGGCGTAACGCCAGATGCATACTATTCGCAAGAAATACGGGCCAATTTACCTTTAGAGAAGAAGCCTACACTTTCACAAAACAAATAACACAAATGTTATAAATAGCGTTACATGGTTAAGATGCTGTTTCGACAACAAAAAACATAAATAACATTTGCGAATAAGAATTACTTATTAAAACTCATTGATATTTAACGATTTTCTGATTGCATTATGCCTGAAACATCCGTAAAAAGGCTTCACAAACCTCCATCAAAATCTGGAAATCGTATCATGGTAAAAGATCCTAAAGTTATCGAACATCTGAACACCCAGCTGACAAATGAGCTGACGGCTATCAACCAGTACTTCCTGCACGCACGCACCCTGCGCCACTGGGGTGTTACTCTGCTGGGCAAGAAAGAGTACGAAGAATCCATTGAAGAAATGCGTCATGCTGATTGGCTGATCGAACGCATTCTGTATCTGGGTGGCCTGCCCAACGTCCAGCGCCTGAACACCATCCTGATTGGTCAGGACGTGAAGGAAATTCTGGAATGCGACCTGAAGCTGGAAGAAAAAGCTCTGGCTGACCTGCGCGAAGGTATCGCTTATTGCGAAAGCGTACGTGACTTTGTTTCCCGTGATCTGCTGCTGAAGATCCTTGAAAACGAAGAAGAGCACGAAGACTTCCTGGATCGTCAGTTTGACCTGATCAAGCAGATTGGCATTGAACGCTACATCCAGCTGAACTCTGCAGCTGCACCGGATCAGGAATAATCACTGATCAAAGAATATGGGGCGTTCCATACGCCCCATATTCCCGTGCTATTTAATTTTTCGCAAATAACTCTGCATAAAGTTCTGGCTTAAAACCAACCGTGATCTTTCCCTGCGCTTCTAAAACAGGCCGTTTTATAAGGGAAGGATAAGCAACCATAAGCGCCAGTGCACGTGGTTCATCAATATTTTCTTTTTCAGAATCAGACAATTTACGAAACGTAGTGCCAGCTTTATTCAAAAGCTTTTCCCACCCAATGTTTTGTGCCCACTGCTTGAGTGTTGCAGTATCTATTCCCTGCTTTTTATAATCGTGGAAGCTATACCCCACGCTGTGTGCTTCCAGCCATTTCATGGCCTTACGCATCGTATCGCAGGATTTAATTCCGTATATCGTTATTGGCACGCTCATAACCCCTCCAGAGCAAAGCAACTTTTTATGGCTGGATATTCAGAAGCTTCCGCATTTCTTCCATAAAAGCTGTATCCTGCTCCATATCAAACGGACGTGCAGAAATACCCGTATAGCCCACACAAACAGGCTTGGTTTTTACGGCATCTGCTTCTGTCAGATAACGTGGCACAATATGGGTATGGAGCGAGGGTTCCTGATTACACCACGTCTCATAATTAATACGGGCAGCACCCGTGGCTTTCAGCAAGGCATCGCCTACCGTTACGCAATCTGCCAGATATTGCATACGTTCCTGCCCTTGTAGGTCATTCAGGCTCGGCACAATCGGGTCTGACAGAAGCTGGCAATAACCTTGTACAGGCTGTGTATCGGCTACAATAAGCCAGCCTGAAGGCATACGCCCGATAACTTGCGGGAACTTTCCTTCCCTCGCCCATTCAACGCGTTGCTGAATTATATTTTTTGTCATGCTCTGCCTCAGTCATAATTTTGCTTTCTGCAATACGCCTGAGAACAGCCATTTCACGAGGCTTATCGAATCAATCGCAGGCGTGATACCGAAAACAATCTGGTTCATGCCCGTTTACCATGCCTGCAGCTTGCATCCATGCATAAACAATAACCGGCCCCACAAAGCGGAAACCACGCTTCTTCAATTCCTTGGAGAGCACCTGTGAAGCGGACGTTTGTGCCAACGCATGAGGATGCTCTGCTGTTACGGGGTTTTGTTGCGCCACAGCCCATGCAAAATCTGCAAAATCCTCGCCTTTTGCCTGCATCTGCAAATAGGCATGTGCATTTTTAACAGTGGCTTCTATTTTTAGGCGCGAGCGGATAATTCCAGCATCTTGCATCAGTCTTTGCACATCGTGCTCTGTAAACTGTGCGACTTTTTCAGGATCAAACCCTGCAAAAGCTTTCCGAAAATTTTCGCGCTTCTGCAGCACCGTATTCCATGAAAGCCCAGCCTGAAAACTTTCCAACACCAGCATTTCCCATAAGGTGCGCGCATCCTTGATGGGCTTACCCCATTCAGCATCATGGTAATCACGCAAAAGCATGTTTCCACATGCCCATTTGCACCGATGCTTAGGGGAATCCATGCTATTTTTTGGCTCTAGAAGCGGCGCGGTAGCTGTGGTGGCTGCACAAAAGCAAATTGCGCGCCTTCTTCCCGAAGGATCTGGTCTTTTCTTTTGGTCGATTTTGTCCCAAGCTTATCTGCAATTTCATGCGTGGCGGACAGCAGGCCTTTGTCACCTTTTAAAAGACCAATCAGAATCCTTACCCGCAAGGCTTCATCTTCGCTCTGCAAGCTATAGTAAATCGTTCGCGATTCGCGACGTGGCACAATCAGGTTAGAACGCCTTAACGTACCCAATTGCTGGCTGAGAGTCGGCTGCCCGATTCCGGTTTTGCTTTCCAGTTCCCCCACAGCCAGCGCCCCATGCTGCAAAAGCGCATCCAGAATCATGAGCCGCTGCGGTTGCGCAAACAGCTTGAGCTGCTCCACCAACTGTTTTGCTTCGTCTAAAGACATTTCCCCCATGAGCTTACCGCCCCTGATCAGGCTTTAAACACATAAACCAGGATGGCCCGGCCTGCATGACGGCTTCCTGAGTTTGCGCTGTGGGCAGCACCACGTGCCCTCCGGGTGTCCAACCTTCTGGTGTCAGCACATCACCTTCATCCACACGTTGAAGGGCAGCAAGCAAACGCAGCAGTTCCGCTACAGACCGGCCAACAGTCATGGGGTAGCAGGTTGTGGCCCGCACAATACCTTGTGGGTCAATCATGTACACACTGCGCACCGTTGCACTATTCCGGGCCGTTGGATCCAGCATGCCATAGGCCCGCGCAATAGCCATGGAAGGATCCTCCACCACAGGGAAAGGAATCCTTACATCAAACCTTTCCCGTATGGCCTCAATCCATGCAAGATGGGCGGGTAGGCTATCTACGGAAAGGCCCACCAATGCACAATTCATGGCAGCAAATTGCGCAGCAGCTTGTGCAAACGCAATAAACTCACTGGTGCAAACCGGCGTAAAATCTGCCGGATGCGAAAACAGTAGCACCCACTGCCCACGCAATGCGCTTAACGTAAGCATGCCTTGGGTTGTCCGCGCCATAAAATCTGGAGCCATGTCTCCAATTCTGGGTGCGGCCACTACCGGCTCCAACTGACTGGTATCTATGATGCGGTCATTCATAGCAGCAGTGTTTACGCGCATTCTTTCCCTTGACGCAAGACGCTTTCATTCTTAATTAAAGTGTATATTCATGTTTACTTAAAATAATAAACTGTTGGGAGTTTCCCTCATGTCAGATCCAGCTATCGCCACAGCCACCCAGCAGATTCTGATGGCTGTGCAACACCCCGAACAACGGCCTGTTGTAAAAACCTTTTTTGATGAAAAAACCTTCACGGCCAGCCATGTGGTGCATGACCCACAAACCCTGACAGCCGCAGTTATTGATAGTGTGCTGGATTATGATCCAGCTTCTGGCCGCATTAAATACGATTCCGCCCAAGACATTGTAGATTATGTGCGTGCTGAAAAATTGAAGGTTGCGTGGCAACTAGAAACACATGCGCATGCTGATCACCTTTCTGCCGCGCCATGGTTGCAGGAACAACTGGGCGGCAAACTGGGTATTGGTGCCAACATTGTGCAGGTGCAGGAAGTTTTTGGAAAAATCTTTAACGCCGATACCAGATTTGCCCGTGATGGATCTCAGTTTGATCATCTTTTTAAAGATGGTGAACAGTTCAAGCTGGGCAACCTGAACGCCATAGCATTGCATGTGCCGGGCCACACTCCCGCAGATATGGCTTTTGTTATCGGTGATGCCGCCTTTATTGGCGATACATTGTTCATGCCAGATTATGGCACGGCCCGCGCAGACTTCCCCGGTGGGGATGCCCGCATGCTGTATCGCTCTATCCGCCGCCTTCTCACCTTGCCAGCAGAAACACGCCTTTTTCTCTGCCACGATTATAAGGCCCCAAACCGTGATACCTATGCATGGGAAACCACAGTTGGCGCAGAGCGCGCGCATAATGTGCATGTGCATGAAGGTGTGAGTGAAGATGATTTTGTAAACATGCGCACATCGCGCGATGCAACGCTCGCCCTGCCCAACCTGATCATGCCTTCCGTGCAGGTTAATATCCGCGGAGGGCACATGCCAGAGCCGGAAGATAATGGCACCAGCTACATCAAGATCCCCATCAACAAGCTCTAAAATTTACTGATCTTTTCTGGATACCCCGCATGCTCACCTTATTTTCTGCCCATCTCCTGCTGGAACTTATGTCTGGCGTTCTGGTTGGCTTCACTTTGGGATTAATCGGTGGCGGGGGATCCATTCTGGCTGTGCCACTTATGGTATACTTGGTAGGGGTGAAAAATCCCCATGTAGCTATTGGCACCAGTGCGTTAGCAGTCGCTATAAACGCATTGGTGGGGCTGGCACAGCATGCCCGCAACCATACGGTAAAATGGCGCTGCGCAGGTATTTTTGCATCTTGTGGGATAGCTGGCGCGTTTATCGGGGCAGCCTTTGGCAAAACAATTGATGGCAAAAAGCTGCTTTTGTTTTTTGCTCTGCTGATGATTGGCGTAGGTATTCTTATGCTTCGCGGGCGGCATAACGTTGGCTGCCAAGGAGCAAGCTGTAACAGGCATAATGCCCCCAAAGTTATGGGCTATGGCCTTGGCACCGGTCTGCTTTCTGGCTTTTTTGGCATTGGTGGCGGTTTTCTGATTGTGCCTGGCCTTATTGCTTCTACCGGCATGCCCATTCTCAATGCCGTAGGCACATCTCTGGTTGCCGTTTCCGCTTTTGGGTTTAGTACAGCTTTAAGCTATATGCTTTCTGGCTATATAGATTGGCAACTAGCTGCCCTGTTCATTTTAGGCGGAGCACTTGGCAGCCTGTTTGGCACGCGCACAGCCCGTCGCATGTCTGGATCTTCCAATCATCTTACAACAGTTTTTGCCTGTATTATTTTTATCGTGGCCATTTACATGATCTGGCAAGGTGTGCAGAAATTATAAAGCTTTTGCGCCATCACACAGCTTACGCGCGCTCGCCAGTGCCGTATGCAGTTGCATGTAAATATTCTCTTTTCCAAGCACGGCAGTAATATGGTGGCGCTCCATATCTTTTAGAAAGAATGGAGCAACACGCCCGAACAAAACGGTAATTCCGCGCGCATGCAGTCTTTGCAAAACATCCCGCACAACCTGTGCTGCTGAGTAATCAATATCGGTAATGGCGCTGCAATCTACCACAACACATTTTACCGGATCCGGCGCAGATGAAATCAGCGTTGTAATATCATCTGCAAACAAATTACAATTTGCATAAAACAGGTCAGCACAAAAACGATAAATAATAATACCCGGCATACTTTGCTCTCCGGGTGCTACCGCTTCCGCTTCCAACATTCCGGTGGAAGCTTCTGGTGCCATTATCAATGTATGCGGCATATAGCTATGCCGCACGTGCCGAAACAGAGAGAGCGCAATAGCAATAAAGATACCCTGCTCTACCCCTACACTTACAACCGTGGCAGCTGTGACCAGCGCCAAACGGAATTCTCCGGGGCTTTCTTGGCGGATACCATTAAGTGCCTGAATATCTATCATCCGCACGGCTACGCAAAACACAATGGCACCCAACACACAGCGAGGAAGATACTGCAAAGGGGCAGGAAAAAACAAAAGCACACAGGCCGTTACCGCAGCAAAAACGAGTTGTGCCGTTTGTGATCTTGCACCAGCCTGCACGGCCATAGCCGTTTGCGTAGGGCTGCCATTCACCGTAAATGTGCCGGTTAAGGCCGCCGCTGCATTAGCTGCACACAAGCCCACAATATCTGCATTTTCATCATCATGTTCATGAAAGATATTTGCAAAGGCACGTGATGTAGCAGCACTTTGTGCAATAATAACAAAAACACAGGATGCAGAAATGGGTAGCAGGGCCAGCATATCATGCCAGCCAGGAAGAGGTATGGAAAACGCCGGCAAGCCACCACGTATGCTGCCCAGAATAGCAACATCGTAATGCTGCAGATCCAGCCCCCAGCTACACAAAATACTCACCACCACAACACACAGGCCTACTGGCCAATGAGGCTTCTGCCTTGCGCCAGCCAACAGCACCACACAGCTCAGGCTGGCAATGGCCATACTTAACCCTTGCATTTGCCCAAAGCCTTGGAACAACCCTATCGCCTGCACCAGTGTATTGTGGGAAGACGAGACTAAGCCTGTCATGTCATACAACATGCTTAAGCCCACCTGCACACCCACACCCGCCAAAAAGCCCACCAGCACAGTGCGAGACAAAAAATCTGCCAGAAAACCCAAGCGAAATAAGCGTGCAACCAGCAGAAATCCCGCATTAAGGAGAGCTACCGCACTGACCAGTTCCATATATTTGGCGCTGCCGGGCGAAACAATTTCTGACAGGCCGCTGGAAAAAATGGCTGCTGTGGCAGAATCTGCCGCCACCACGAGGTGGCGTGATGAGCCAAACAAGGCAAACGCCACCAATGGAAACAACACTGTATATAACCCACATACAGCAGGCATTTCAGCAATACGGGCATACCCCAGAACCTGAGGAATATTCATGGAAGCCAGAGAAAGCCCCGCCAGCATATCCGACCATGACCCGGATTTTTTGGTTATCCGTTGGCCGAGCCAATTTTTTATGCCTAACAAGGGCGACATTCTTTCTCTATCCCACTCTATTTGCGTGCCATGATACCCTCAAATATCATAATTGAGGCCTCACTCTTTAGGATGCACCTATGTCTGTCACTCTTTACCACAACCCGTCCTGCGGCACGTCACGCACAGTTTTGGGCCTTATTCGAGATGCAGGAATTGAACCGAACATTATCCTTTATCTAAAAACGCCACCAACCCGCGCAGAATTGGAAAACATTCTTGCCAAAGGAAAGTTGAGTGCGCGTGACATTTTGCGCAGCAAGGAAGCTTTATGTAAGGAACTGGGGCTTAATGCGCCCGGTATCAGCGATGATCAGATACTTGATGCTATTGCAACACACCCCAAGCTTCTCAATCGCCCCGTTGTGGTTACACCCAAAGGCGCAAAAGCCTGCCGTCCGGCTGATATTGTGCTGGAACTGTTATAAAGCATGCACAACCATACGCCTTTCCTTTGCAAGAAAGATGAAGGCGTATGGTGTTACATAAGGGGGCTTAAACATCCTGATACTTGAGCCCCCTTATATTTACCTAGCTGCTACATCGACCAAAAGAAGCTCTGCTTTTTCCTGCGCAATCACAACTATATCCTGCTGGTCGGTTATTGCCGCGGCATCACCACAATGCAGAACGTACCCGTCTATTGTCACAATACCTGATACAACCAGCAGATAAAGATCGCGCCCCAACGTGGTACTGTAAGCAGCCCCCTCCGCCGCTGGTATAATGGCATGTAACAGACGGGCCCGAGCCGTTAAGGTAACAGGTGCACCATCCGTAATCTGTCCCTCTTCTTCCGGATCATCTTCAGGAAATCCTGATGCAAGAATTCTAAAACCTCCATCTTCCAATTGAGGAAAACTTGCACGAACTTCCTGCGCAGGGGGCACACCTTCTACATCAGCCATAAACCAGAACTGAATAAACGTGGCACCCTCTGGGCCAGCAGACCATTCCAGTCTTTTACAGCCAGTACCGGTGCTTAAAAGATGTAGTCCGCCCTGCCCTACTTTTTCCTGCTCAAAACCATCTGCATTACTGACTATATCTCCCGCAGGTAGCCATGTGAGAATATCTACATTGGCTTCTGGCCCAAGATGATACACCTGCGCTGGCTTAAGTGTGCCAAGGTTAAGCACACGTAAGCGTCCATCATGGGTATGTGCTGGATCTTGATAATCAGAAAATGCAAAATGGCAGCGGAGTATTAACGTATCTGAATGCGCATTCCCCAGAGTGTCTGCTCGTCTGATTGTTATCATAGGTCAATCTCACACATGTTTTCTTGCTTTTGTTTTTTCTGGGTATATCCCTTCCCAGCCGCCACCAACCGCACGGTAAAGATGCGTAACAGACCCTGCCACGCGGGCCGTGGCATCTGCCAATGCGCTTTGAGAAGATAGAAGTGCATTCTGCAATGTCAGCACATTTAAGAAATCGGATGACCCCTGCACATATTGGGCCTTGGCTGTATCCACTGCAATTTCGTTTTCATGCACGGCTTCAGCCAATTCATCACGCTGATGCTGAGCCGCCGCAAAATCGGCCATGGCATCATCAATTTCCTGCCACGCCTTTAAAACCGTGCGCTGAAACATGGTGGCAGCTTCCTTCTGCTGCGCCTTGCGCAAATGCAGCTGGCCTGTCAGACGTCCACCTTCAAACAAGGGTAATGTTGCCGTGGGGCCAAAACCATACTGGCGTGATGCCCAAGATCCTAACCCGCTAAACTGAAGTGCCTGCACATCCAAACTGCCAGACAGTGTGACACGCGGAAAGAAATCTGCAATGGCCACACCAATACTGGCTGTAGCAGCATGCAAATGATCTGCCGCCATACGGATATCTGGCCGGCGTTCTGCCAGTTCAGATGGCAAACCAACCGGCACCAAAGCAGGCACAAGCGGGATTGGCCCTGGTGGCCCAAGTTCTGCATCCAATGCGCCCGGTTCACGCGCAACCAGAAAGCTCAGAGCATTCAGCATATGTGTTGCCTGCGCCTGCAAAGGCGGCAAGCGTGCCTGAAATGTATGAAGCTGCCCTGTAGCTTCCGCCACATCCAAGCGTGTTGCGGCACCTTGCTCAAACCGCAATGTTGTGAGTTTGACACTATCTTTTGCAACCTGGATATTATGTTGCAAAATGCCAATCTGCGTTTGTGTGGCGCGTAAATCTATATAATCCTGTGCGGTCTCCGCCATAAGAGACACCAGAATATCACGCCGCATTTCTTCCGTTTCGTGCATGGCTGCTGTGGCTGCTTCCACTTGCCTGCGCACATGCCCCCAGAAATCCACTTCCCACGATGCGTTCATACCGTATTGAGGCAAGTTGAATGATGGATTCCCCACACTACCGGGCAAGGCGGTTGGCCCAAAACCTTGAGAGCCGGATGCAATAGACCCCGCCTGTTCGCGCTCCATGGTGCCCAGCAAACCCAGCACACCATTGGTGCTGGCCCGTTCTCGCCCATAAGATGCATTGGCTTCTGCATGCGGAAACTGTGCAGCACTGGCAATCCGCCGCTCTGCCTGGCTTTGCATCAAACGCAAACTGGCGGCTTTAAGATCCAGATTAGAGGCTGCAACTTCATTTTCCAGCTTTGTCAGCACCGGGTCATGAAACAGTGTCCACCACTGCGGATCTGTGGACGCCGTTGTAATCTGGCTTTCTGCTGGCGGTTGTGTGGCACGCCAATCTGCTGGCGCCTTAACCTGCGGTTTATGATAGTTCGGCCCGACTGTGCAGCCAGAAAGCGCGATTACAGACAAGCCGGAAAGAAAAAGACGCTTCATGACATTACTGCCAGATATAACGTAGGTTATTGGCATGCGGGCCTTCTGGCTTTGATGCCGTATCAATATTCACCTCAACAGACATACCAACACGCACCTTTGCCGCAAGCGGCTGGTCTGGATCAAACGTCAGTTTAACGGGAATACGCTGCACAACCTTGGTGAAGTTACCCGTCGCGTTATCTGGCTGAATAGGTGCAAAAGCGACACCCGTGGCTGGCGCCAATGAATCCACATGAGCTTTAAGCGGATGGCCGGGAAATGTATCTACCCAGACAGTCGCACTCTGGCCGGTTTGCACTTTTGTAAGCTGCGTTTCCTGAAAATTGGCCAGTACATAAGCTTCATGAACAGGCACAACAGCCAAAATACCCGTGCCAGGGTGCACATAATTCCCTACACGCACGCCACGCTCACCCACCACGCCATCCATTGGAGCCGGAATGCTACAGTAAGACAGGTTGAGTTCTGCCTGTTTTTCATCCCCCTGCATACGCAGCAAAACGCCACGGGCACGCTGAAGCTGGGCTTTTAAAACAGCAACCTGCCGAACAGCCGCATCCACTCCTGCCTGATCTCGGGCTATGGCCGCAGCTGCCTCTTTTTCCTGTGCTTCAGAAGATTGCTTTTGTTCAATTGTGCCCGCACCGCCAGAAGACAGATTGCGATACCGGGTGGCGTTTTGCCGAGCAAACATCAACGCTGCCTGATCTGCCAACACAGCTGCACGTGCTTGCGCAATAACAGCATCCTGCCGGCCAAGTTCGGCTTCCAGATTAGCGACATCACCTTGCGCCGCCAGCGTATTGCCTTTTGCCACTTCCAAGGCTGCACGGTAATCATCATCTTCAATATGCGCCAGTTCTTCACCAGCATGAACAAGCTGGTTATCCTGCGCAATTACCCTGTCAATACGGCCTGAAACCTTGGGGGCAACTGTAGGAAAATCTGCCGTTACGTACGCATCATTGGTATATTGGTTGATACCATCACCATTGATCAACCGCGAACCACCCCATGCAACAAGGGCAAGTACAGCAGCGGCACAGCCAGCGTAAAGCAGCGGTTTTTTATAGATCATAATCTGTATTCCGGATTAGCGGGCTGGAGTATTGGGGGAAGGCGCGCGCGGCGGATACACACGGCGCGGCAGAATAAGATTCATGCAGGCATAACCAAGGCAAACCCAGATCAGCACATAATAGATATCGTTCAGTGCCAGAACGAGCGCCTGCTCGTGCACATAAGTATGGAAAACTTGCAGTGAGTTACGTGCAACATGCGCGCTATCTGGCGATGTAACAGAAAGCTGCTGCGTAATGGGGTTGCCCATCCCCTGCAAGGCCAAGCCATGTGTGCCATGATGATCAAGCAACATTGTGGAGTGATATTGCTCCCGCCTACGGGTTAAGGCGGCAAACAGTGCATAAGCCACTGCATTGGCCAACCCTTTCAGCATATTGACCATACCAGAAATAAACGGGCCATCGGCTGGCCCCATGGCAAGGGTTGCCAGCATAAGGGTGGGAATAACCGTCATGGGTTGGCCAAAAACCTGAAGAATTTGCAGCGGATAAAAATTATCCCGCACCCAATCCACAGTCAGCCATGTGCCCAACCATGCAGAAGCAGCCAGACACAACATGCCACCCGCCAGCACAAAGCGGCAATCCACCTTACGACTGTTACAAAAAGCAGCAATCAACGGCAGCATGATAAGCTGCGGCAACGCCACAACCAAAGATACCGGAGCCGTTTGAATGGGCCGATACCCACGCACAGCAGACAGATAAGTGGCAGGAATATCCCCCATAATCGCACAAATGGCGAGAATACCCACCAAGGAAAGCAGAGCCGCCTGAATATTACGGGATCGCCAGTATTGAATGCGAAAATAGGGGCTGGGATGAAAGGCCTCGTTAATCACAAAAACAATAAATGCGGCTCCTCCCCAGAATGTCAGATCCGTAATAACGGAAGAGCGGAACCAGTCCAGCCTGTCTCCCTGATACAGTACAATCACCAAAGAACAGATGGCTGGCAGCCCTACCAGCAACCCAAGCCAGTTGAATTTTTCAAACCGCTCAAAATGCATTGGGTCTTTCGGCAGACCATAGGCCATCATCGCAATAGCTAACGCTGCTGTTGGAATAATTTCCCAATACAGCCAGTGCCACCCCATGCGCTCAAACCAGAAGGCTTCTAACGGCAAACCCAGATTAGGGCCGAAGGTCGCGCTCATGGCGTATCCCCCAATGCCAAATACCCGAATTTCTGGAGGAAGGTATTTTAGCATCACGGTCATCAGCACAGGCGGCAGGCAACCTGCTGTTAAACCTTGAAAAGCGCGCAGAATGCAAAGCGATGTCACGTCCGGCATAAAGGGGGCCGGTATGGAAAGCAGCGCCATGGCGGCTGTCATGAAAATGGAAAAGCGATAGATTGAGAACGTCATATAAAACCACGGCGTAAACGCCATGGCTGCAATATTGAACGCCTCATAAATCGCAATAACCCACGTGCCCTCATCGTGGCCGATGTGCATGGCACCCCGAATATCGGACAGCCCGATCTCGGTCACATGCTCATTAAACCCTGCAACATGCACGGCAAGCAGCATACCCAAACAGCCAATAACAGTACGCAGGCCAAAAGGGGGAATGTAGGAAGGGCGTGGTGGCGCGGCATGAATAACCGGTGCACCAACCCCTTGTGCAGGAGCAGCGTTGTTCATACACGCACTTCAAGCGGCCCACTGCGTCTCCGACAACCCCCATTTCTGATAAGTGACGAATTCGATTTTCGGAATAGAAAATTCTGGTCATTCCATAAATCAACATCTATTTCTGGAGGGATGAAAGGTTATGATCTCGACCTGCTACGCTACCTTCAGGTGCTTATCGAAGAAGAAAGCGTCTCTCTCGCCGCACGTCGGCTAAAAGTCAGCGAACCGGCCATGAGCCGCCAGCTTGCCAAATTACGCAAAGCGTTTGCTGATCCCATTCTGGTGCAATCTGGCCGACGCATGACGCCATCAGCCTTTGCCGCTGGCATACTCAGCCGCGTGCAGGATGTTGTTGTGGCCGCAGACAGCCTGATAGAAACACGCGCACTCGCCAATCTGGCCAACATGGCGCCTACCTTTACCCTTCGGGCGAATGATCTGGTTGTGGCCGCACTGGCGCTTCCACTCTTGGAGGCATTGAAAAAGGATTGCCCCCAATGTGAAGTAATCTGGGCGCCCGAGCTTGATGCCGCGGCATCTGATCCACTGCGCGATGGCAGTGTAGATTTGTACATCGGCGCCACAGACATGATGAAGCCCGAAATACGACGCCAGACTATTTTCCGAGACTACATGCGGGGCCTTGTGCGTAAAGGACACCCCATTCTGGCTGAGCCAATCACACCTCAAAGCATGGTGCGCTACGATTATATCAGCGTTTCACGCCGGGGGCGGGCACAAGGCCCTATTGATTGGATGCTGCGTAATCAATATGGGCTCACACGCAGGATTGCGATGGTCGTGCCCAATTACCATGCAATGATAGAAAGCATGAAAAATACAGATCTCATTCTGCCTTTACCGGGCATTGTGATTGATCATATCTCCCAAGATGCTCTGGGGCTCACATCTTTTGAATTTCCGCTCTCGCTTCCATCTGTAGAAGCTTTTCAGGCTTGGCACCCACGCCGTGACATGGATCCAGTGCATCGCTGGTTACGAGAAACTCTTTTCCGTGTTTCCCGGCAGGTATTGGTCAAGTTTCCTCCTTGAGGCGATAAGGAAATGAGGAATGCTGGAAAGCATAATTTAGCTTTCCAGAACATTCTCCATACTTATTCAAAATCCAGAAAATGACCTTATGAATATAGCATGTTACTTTCTATATCTATGTAGTTCAGGAAGGTTGAGGCCGGGGTTGATTTCAAAATTAACCATCAGGCCAACCTGTGCTGCATATTTAACATTCGGCAACACTCTGGAAGATGCAAGCTGATCTGGGTTCCAGATATATTCAAAATAAGGCGTTGCCATAACACCGGGGGCAACGTTCAAACCATAGTTCAATTCCATCATGGTTTCTGAACTATTCCATTGGTTACGATAACCCTCGGCTTGCAAAGATGCGTTCATGGAATGCACAACTTTACGGTTCCATAGATAACTTTGGAACACGAGGCCTACATAATCCCTTGGGCGTGAACGGAAAGGCCCCCAATCAAACAGGCCTGCCACAAAGCCATTTCTTACTGTGCCATCTCCCGATGTCAGAAAGTTTGCCGATCCGAACACAATAAGCCCTCGTGTATCATTCGGATCTGGCTTCCAGATCATCTGCTGGGCTTGTGCATATACCGTTGTACGTCCGCGCCTTGGTTGTGCTTTGCCCCCTGCTAACGCGTAAACCTGATGCTCGGTGTTATACAGCGGATCACTATAAATAGAGGTATCATAGGTAAAACCAAGGCTATAAGCCCGCGGATACTTATCTGTTGTAAAGTCCGTATGATATCCGGCTTCAACGGGGATAAATTCCCCTTCTGCCTTATCAAACCCCCAGTCTGGCCCAGGCCAACCATTATGGTTTTTGGCACGCACCCAAGGCTCTACTTCCCAGATACCGCCTTTAATATACGTAGAAGCTGTGGGCTTGATCAGCACACGTGCGCTCCACGATGAAACCGTAAATGATGGAGATGAACCATCAATTGTAAACGTTGTTGGTGATGAACAAAGGAAGGTTGCAAACTGGCAGTACAGTTCCGAACCTTCAAACTCGCCACCTTTCGGGTTTGAGCGGCCTGCTAGAATAAAAAGGTGTTTATTAAAAAGCTCTTGGTCCCACGTAAATTCACGCACCTGCAACCCATCATGGTTGCCCCATGTGTTGATCCATGACCAGTCCGAGGCATTATACTCCCAACTCCGCCCCTGCCCGGCCACATCATCGATGATAAAATGCATCTGGCCACCCGGAATACCGGCTATCCTCTGCATATCAAGGTTTAGACCCAACAATGCCCAGTTGGTATAAGCAGAACCGTTTTTATACCCACCGCCAACGTTGGCATTCAACTGTGATATATTCCAGCCATTAAAATAAACACCGTGATCAGCAAGAAACTTTCCCCCCTGTGCTACTGGTTTGAATTGGAGGGAAAAGAAGTAAGGTTGCGGCAAAATGGAATGTGCTCCTTTGCCATTAGGGGCAACAGGCCCATCCCCCCCATTAGGAGCCGGTACAAACCTTGGCACTCCAGGCTGCGTAGGTGCGTGAGCAGCATCGTAATAATGCCTGTTTCCTTTAACAAAATAAAAGTTTCCGACTTGCTCCATCTTTTCGGTGTGTTGTGGTTCAGCAAATACCAGACTTGGTAATAGCCCACCAAAAACACCACAACAACCCATGAATTTTGTAGCACGACAGGAAAAAGAGACTGCGTGTAAACCCGTGTTCTGCATCACGTTATTTTCCTATTTGTGTCACGGAAACCCTGTTCCGGACAGTCCCATCACCTGTAGTTTTCAAATACAGAATAAAATTTATCATTCTGTATTTGATATATGAGAAAGTAAATTGTAATTACTTCATGTTGCTTTTCGGAATCATTAGAACCGAAAGCCCGCCAAGAAGCACCAAACCTGCAAAAAGCCAGATCACGCCGGACATATCCCCCGTAACGCTACGGGCATAACCCACCAAAGCCGTTGCAAAAAAGCCTGCTATATTGGCTATAGAACCTGCCAACGCTAACCCAACTGCAGCACTATTTCCCTTAGTGTCTGACCGAAAATGAGTTGAGTGATTTCAGTGGATTATGATTCATGGGTTTGCGATAACCTGATGAGATCAAGATGGCTTGGACTGAAATCACCCGCGCGCAGTATCGCCGGGACGACCTGGAGTATGCAAGCGACCTTCGCGATGCGGAGTGGGCGCTGATTGCGCCTTTGATGCCCGAGAAGAAACGACTGG
Organism: Acetobacter pasteurianus subsp. pasteurianus LMG 1262 = NBRC 106471; assembly: GCF_000285275.1. Taxonomy (GTDB): domain Bacteria; phylum Pseudomonadota; class Alphaproteobacteria; order Acetobacterales; family Acetobacteraceae; genus Acetobacter; species Acetobacter pasteurianus. The sequence goes on along the minus strand of NZ_CADO01000019.1, from coordinate 11,843 downwards.
GGAGACCACGACGTACGGATTTGCGCCGGGTCATGGAGGCGATCCTCTATATCGTCACTACGGGTTGCCAGTGGCGACAATTGCCTCGTCATTTTCCCGCCTTCACGACCGTGCAGGGCTATTTCTACCGTTGGATCCGCGAGGGACGATGGGAAGCGATAAACCATATTCTCGTGATCCTGTCGCGTGAGCAGGACGGGCGAGACGCCACGCCTTCGGTAGGCATTATTGACAGCCAGTCGGTTAAAACTGCTGAAAACGGCGGTCCACGCGGTTATGACGCGGGCAAGAAGATCAGGGGCCGCAAGCGGCATATCACGACCGATACGCTGGGTCATGTCGTGGCAGCCGTCGTGCATCCCGCCGACATTCAGGATCGTGATGGCGCGCCGCTGGTAGCGACCAGAATACGCTCATTGTTTCCCTGGCTTCGCCATCTGATCGGTGACGGCGGGTATGCCGGCGAGAAGTTGCGTGGTGCGCTGGCTGAACTCGGCCGATGGACGATCGAGATCGTCAAGCGTAGCGATCGGGCCGAAGGCTTCGTCGTCCTGCCCAAACGCTGGATCGTGGAGCGCAGCTTTGCATGGCTCGGACGCTGCCGTCGCCTCACGAAGGATGTCGAGGCAACAATCTCGTCATCCCACGCGTGGTTGATGATTGCCCATATCCGCAGAGTTCTGCGAAAAATCAATCAAACCGCTTTCTGATTCAGGCTCTTAAGCATCAGGGACGGCAACACCCAAAAAGGTGGTAGCGCGCCAAGAATACCCATATTAGCGGCTGTAATACAGGCAATAGCAACAAATGGATTGCCCATGCACAACGGAATACACGCCATTGCAATACTTCCCACAACAATAGGAAGAACAATATGCCACCGGCGCTCACCACGTTCATCGGAACTCCGCCCAATCAGAATCATGCTGGCGACAGCACCAATTTGCGGGATAGCGCTCAAGCAACCAATCTGAAAGGTAGAACGAATACCATCATCATGCAGCAATGAAGGTGTCCAAAAAGCAATTGTATACAACCCTAGAAGTAACGTTCCATCTACAATACCCAAGAGCCATACCCATGGGCTACGGAATGCAGCAGCAATACTGACAGAAAGACTAACCTTATTGAAAGACAGCGGGTTTTCACGGCGCAGCCATTCACTTTCTGATGCAGTAAGCCATGTTGCTTTATCTGGTGATGTTGGCAAAAACAGAAAAACAGCTATTCCGATAAGTACCGGAGGCAATGCTTCCCAGAAAAAAAGCCAACGCCAACCCTCATAGCCGCCTACACCATTCAACCCTTCCATCAACAGCCCAGATACAGGGCCACCAATCACACTGGCTAAAGGAATACCTGCCATAAAAGCCGCAGTGACTTTGGAGCGATACTGCGGCGGAAACCACAATGCCAAATAGTACAGAACACCTGGCATAAAACCTGCTTCTGCAACACCTAACAGAATACGCAGAACATAAAACTGCGTGGGTGTATGCACAAACATCATCAGGCCGGAGCACAATCCCCATGTCACAAGGATACGGGCAATCCAATTACGTGCACCAAATTTAACCAACATCAGGTTACTGGGGACTTCGCACAAAATGTACCCCAAAAAGAATAACCCCGTACCCAAACCATACGCAGCTTCACTCATCCCCAGATCAGAAAGCATACGCAGTTTGGCATATCCAACATTCACCCGATCCAGATAAGATGCCAAAAAACCAAGGAAAAGTAGCGGCAGAATACGCCACGCCATTGTACTAAACAGCCTGTTCCCGCTCGGCTCGGAACGGCTAGTCTGCCCGGAAACAGCAACACTTCGCATGAGCACTCCAGATCACATATTACCAGCAAGAAATTTCCAACAGACAGCCCCGCACCACCTGAGAAATTTATTGCGATTCCGATATGAGTAAGATAGTCGCGTACACACCATAATTGTAAAGATTATATTTCTTTATCGAAACATTATTTTCTGCTGTGTCCTTTACGCAACGCGGTACCACACAGAAAATTTAACCCATTGAGAAAATCAGAAATGATAATTTTATTTGTTTTGTCTACTTTACAAAGTAATATGTATTTACACTTCGCATGTATGCGAAATTATTTTTATATATGAAAAGAACCATGCTTACGCAATTTTAGTGTAAACACCATATTTTATGAACGATATTTGAAATTTTGTGTGGAGAGGAAAGCATATTTAACCTCTCCACCTCTGTATTTAGTATGCGCCAGAAAGAAGTGCGCCGCCACCAGGTGCTATTGCTTCCAACTTCATAGCTTTCAACATGGCATATGTAGTTGCTACAGCCGCGCTTAACGTTGGTTTGCCGGTTATAGCTTCAACCATGGAAACAACGGGTAGCGAAGGCATCTGCACACAAGCCGAAACAATAACTGCATCGGCATCCTGGTAACGTAGCCCCTTCACGATCTCTGGCAAACGCTGGCAATCATGACGCCCCACATCCAGATTATCAGGAATTTCCAGTGCTACGTAATCAATAACTTCAATACCTTCGCGGCTGATGTAATCCACCACAAGTTCAGTTAAAGGCCGCATATAAGGGGCTACAACCACAATTTTTTTGGCGCCGATAACCTTCAGGCCATCAATAAGCGCCCCTGCACTGGTAATAACAGGTGCAGGATGCCCATTTTCAACTGTTCTTTCATGCAAACGCTTTTCCGAAACACGATGATAGCCTGGCCCCATAGACATGGTAGCAACAAGGCAGGCATATCCCAGCACATCCAAGGCTGCATCGCTCAGTTCAAGCGCACAACGATCTGACTGTCCATCCATGGCGGCCAGTTCATCTTTGCTCACTGTTTTCATGCGCATACGTGCAGAATGAAACGTAAACCGTTCTGGCCGAATATTTTCACGCAGCTTTAACAGTGCAGGAATTTCGGTTTCCATTGTAATGTTAGAACTGGGAACAATCTGCCCGATACGATAAATGTTCTTCATCAGAACCTCTTGTGAGGAAAGTAAAGGTGGGTCACCCATAAAATGAGTGACCCCTTAAAGCCCCTGCTTTATTCAGCAGCTTCAAAGTTAAAGCTATTTTACAGCAACAGCGCTATAAAAGCCTTCTTCATTATCCCACGGGATCATATGCCCCGCGTTTTCAACGTGCACGATCTCAATGGCACCGTTCAAACCGGATATTTCAACTTCGTCTTCTTTCTGAATAACCCCACCACGTGTTGCGACAACCAAACGCGTTGGGACTTTCAAATGAGGAAGATCCTGATGAATGTCTTCCGTATGGAACTTCTCAAACGAAATGCGTGTTGCCAGTTCATCACAAGTATGCAGCCATTCCGCACGTAGTTGGCGCTGCTCCTCTGTCCATGTCGGGCAAAAGCGCTGCATATCTTCCGCAGTCATCCCCTTGCGGGAAAGGCGGATAGATTCTGTATACCAGTCCAGATTTGCAGGATAAGCGCGCCGGCCAGGGCCGCTCACAGGAGGATCGACCAAGATAAGCTGGCCAAGATCTGCTGAATTCTTGCGCGCTGCACGAATGGCAATACGTGCCCCCATGGAATGCCCCATAAGTGTAACATCCTTTAGGCCAAGAGCTTTGATGAATTCCAAAACATCATCAGCATAGCTATCCAGATCATAATCCAGATCAGGACCTGTTGAAGAAAGACCGCGCCCACGTATATCAAGAATGTAAACATCATGATCCGCAGCAAGCCGTTCTCCTACAAACCCCCATGTAATGGCAGGGCTGGTAATGCCAGGAGCCAACACCAACGGCTTACCTTTCCCGCCATACCGTAGATAATGCTGACGAATACCATTGGCATATACGTTGGCACCATAAAGAAATTTTTCTTCACTCATAATTCAATAATCTCCTGAATATTAATTAGAAATACGGGATAGCAGCGTATCCAACGGCATAACGTCTGCAACCTTCTGGGCCATATCGAACAGATTGGCTTCATGCGGGCCAATCGCGCGATCTCCTACGCAATCTGAGATAACAACAGGGCGAAAACCAGCCTGCATGGCGTCCAGCACACTGGCACGCACACACCCCGATGTTACGCACCCCGCCACCACCACAGTCTGCACACCATGACTTACAAACCAGGCCGCAAGCGGTGTGCCAGCAAATGCAGAAGGCACCGTTTTACGCACAACGTATTCACCCGCCACCGGTGCAAGTTCTGGCACAATAGCCGAGGACGGATTGTTTTCCGTAAGCCCCAGCATGGAAGGAACCTTTAGGGAAAAGATATTTGCATCGGCACCATCATCTGCAAAAACGATGCGTGAATGTGCAACTTTCCAACCTTTTTTGCGCGCAAATGCAAGCAGATCCTGCGTACGTTCAATAGCCTGAGGAATATTCCCACCACCAAACGCTTCCGGATCAGCAAAACCATTGACAAAATCAATGATTAACAGACCGATACCTCCAACAATACCGATCTCGTTACCAAAACCCTGTTTCTGATACCGTGCCTCATCACGCATATCTTCAGTTGTCATTAGGATTCTCCTACCAGTTTGCCATTTCGCACTACGGCTTCATCATCCAGCATTACTGTGCAATCACGCATGGGAATATCGATATGGCAGGCCGTGTCACGGTCACCGCCAGCTTCATTATTGGGGCCTGTAGACCATAGGAAATTACCGGCACAGGCACGTGGGTCCATACCGATGCTGGCTTCACGATCATAAAAACCCATCACAGACCAATGTGCGCGGTTCTGTAACCCCCAGCCTATATGCGAAACTGCAAAAACTTCGGGATCATGAAAGCTTTCCATATAATCACGCAGGTGGTCTGCTTCAAAACCACCTTCAATAGCCCGCACGTATCCCTTTTCTAGGTGACACGTAATAGGAGCGGTGACGTAACTTTTCTGTGGCAAAAGAATATCACCCGGCGCCAGAACAATCTTACCTTCAGCCGAGCCTTCATTTGCCCATGTTGCCAAAAAGCCGCTTGGCCAATGGTCCCATCTGCCCGGTTTATCTACAAAACCGTATTCTTCCAGAATAGGATATTCCCCCAACGCAAACGTAGCATCCGTGCCCGCTGCAGATGTAACTTTCATAACTTTGGCAGCTTTAAGCCGTGCTGAATTTTCCAGAACACGTGTGCGATCTTCTGCCGTAGGCGCCATACGCACCAATACATCTGGTGGCTCTACAACCAGCAGAATACGCCCACCAGCATCTAAAATCTCATGCTGTTCAGCAGAAAAAAGCAATGTCATAAGATCCAGCACAAGATCACTGGCCTTTAGCATTTCCACTGCGGCCCGATTGCCGGTAAGCGGTGTTGTGCCAACATAAGCCAAAGGATCTCGTGAAAGCGAGGTGCCGCCGTTGGTCGGCTGTAAATCAAGCCGATTGGCAATGGCACCTTTTTCCTGCACCGCAAGAATAGCACAGCGCAAGGTTTGTGCATTTGTGCCTATTGAGGTCAGAATCGTAACACTCTGGCCGCTTTGCAAATTGCAAAGATCCAGAACCTGACGCCATGATTGGACGAGTTCAAAATCACTTACGGGCATTGGAATGCTCCCCTAAAAAAGGCGTTCCGGTGTGACGCTGCTGGACAAAAGGTAAAAGACACATGGCTTAGTGCCCTCCTTCCGCACGAATGCGCGCAACCCGAGCAACAAGATCGCTCCATTCCCCCTTTTCCGGAGCCATGGTGCGACGTAGGAAAGCCACGACTTCCGCAATCTGCCGATCAGACAACAGGTTACGGTAAGCTGGCATCATGTTGGCTGCCTGATGTGCTGGTGATGGTGCACCATCAAGCACTACACGAATAAGATTGTCTGGCGTATCGGCCCATACATTACTGTTCAGAGCCAACTGAGGACGTGCTCCATACAGATGCGCCCCTTCTCCTTCATGGCACACTGCACAGCCTGAATTGTAGATACGCGCACCTTCTCCTTTCTCCATGGATTGAAGATCTGCAGTGCGAGCCAGTATCTGTTGCCGTAAGGCTGGTGCAGCTTCTGCTGTATGCCGCGTATCAAAAGAGGCGATGTAATGGGCTATGGCACGTACATCTTCATCTGGCAGGTCTTCCATGGCGTGCACAACAGGTGCCATAGGGCCGCCAGCAGGGCCATGATTGGGGCTAAATCCAGTGCGCAAATAGGCGTAAAGGTCATCTTCGCTCCACGGCAGAGGAGAACGTGACAGCGAAGATAATGCGGGAGCAACCCATCCTTCAGCTTCTCCTCCAGCTAGATAAGCTGTTTTCCAGCGCTCTGCCCCCAAAGCATTCCGTGGCGTATGGCATGCAGAACAGTGACCCAAACCTTCCGCCAGATATGCTCCCCTATTCCACTGCTCTGAACGGTTCTGATCCGGCACGAACGGTGCTGTGCTATGAAACAGCGTATTCCACCCGGCCATGGAAAAACGTAAGTTATACGGGAATTTCAATGACGTTTTGGGAAGCTTCTGCTCTACAGGTTCCTGCGACATCAGGTAAGCGTAAAGCGCCTGCATGTCTGCATCACTTGTTTTTGCAAATGCTGTGTATGGAAAGGCAGGATACAAATGCCTGCCATCTCGGCTAATCCCTTCACGCATGGCGCGTTCAAAGGCAGCATAAGACCACTGACCAATACCTGTTTTAGGATCTGGCGTGAGATTGGTAGAATAAATTGTGCCAAATGGTGTTTCTAACGCAAAACCACCGGCATTTTCCTTACCACCCGGAGCTGTATGGCAAACAGCACAATCCCCTGCTGCTGCAACCTGTTTACCTTTGGCGATAATTTCCGCAGAAAACATACCGGGCACTGGGGGAGCTACTGGAGCAATAGGCGCACGCCATGGCAAAACTGTTGCCAATGCACTGCCAACCACAGCCAAAGCTGCTCCTAACCCAGCCTTACGTAGCAATCCTTTCCACCCTTGGCTTGCCATAGCCGGACGGGCCGTCTCTCCATGAGAAGACAACGGCGCCAAAGGCACAACGGAAGGACGCTCTAACGGCCCAAGCGCTTCATCCAGGCGTGTTTTGACTTTTTCAGGTGTAAACGGAACATCCCGAAAACGTACGCCAGTAGCAGCATATATTGCGTTTGCAATGGCGGCGGCACTGGGTACGGATGTGGACTCTCCCGCTCCGAGAGGCGGTTCCTCGGGACGATCCATCAACACCGGGTTGATTTCAGGAATATCCGGGAATTGAATAATCGGATATCCGCCCCATTCCTTGCTTTCTACGCCTGTCTTGTCAAACGTAACCTGTTCTGTCAGTACACGGCTTGTAGACTGCACGACATTGCCATGCAGTTGGTGACGAATACCGGCCGGATTGATCATCAACCCGGCATCTTGCCCGACCACAGCACGCGTAACGCTTACTTCCCCCGTAAGACGATCAACCGCAACATCAGCCACCCATGCAGACCATGCGGCAGGTTTGCCGGGAAAAGGCCCATGAACATACAGCGCATAGGCCAATCCACGCCCACGCAGGATGCGTTCCTTTGGATCAACCTGTGGTGGTTGTGTCTGCGGCTCCCACCCAGCTTTTGCCGCTGTGGCTTTAAGGAGTTCTGCTGCACGTGTATCGGGCAGGTAGCGCAGGCGATATTCTAGCGGATCTACACCTGCCTCTGCTGCCAGCTCATCAATATAGCTGTCGTGCGCAAAGCTGTTGGGCAGTGCAGACACGCCACGAAACCACGAAGCCCGCGCCAAAGGGGGCATATCTTTTACTGTGACCCGTGCATTCGCGTAATCATAGGGGGGAATAGACGTTCTATCCCCCATCTGAGCCACAGTAGGCACTTCCGCGGGCACTTGCCCCGTAAGAACCAGCGCCAGCAACGGCGACACATTGGACGGGTAACTTGTATCCAGATTATAGGCGACAGGTGCGCCATGGGCATCCAAGCCACCTTGAATACGTACTAGCTGGGCCGCACCTTTAGGCTCCCAAACATGTTCCTGAGCACGTGAAAGCTGAACGCGAACAGGCCGTCCCACTGCACGAGAAAGAAGAGCGGCATCCCCCCCTACATCATCCGCACAATTACGCCCGTAACACCCTGCTGCTTCGTGCCGGATAACCGTTACATTTGTTACTGGTAGATCCATTAACAAAGCAATATCGGCCTGCAGCATATGGGGGTTTTGCGTACCAGACCAAACTTTCAGGTGCCCTTCATGCCAAGATGCCACAGAGCAAGATGGCCCAATAGAGCCATGCATCTGATAAGGCCAATGGTATTCCCGATCCAGACGATGAGAGAGTTCGCTCAACGTTGCATCAACATCCCCACGATCCAGAACGACACGCGGCTCGTACGGGTTAGCCCTTACAGCTTCAATCGGATCAGAAAGATCGGGTACGGCAATAGGTGCCCATGTCACTTGTAACGCTTCTGCTGCCGCAATTGCTTGCTCTTCACGCTCAGCAACCACCCCAACAAAATCACCAATCACCACCACATCCACAAGGCCCTCAATATGGGCCACGGAGGCACGATCTACTTTCAGTAAAGAACGTCCTACAAACGGACCATGATCGTAACCCGCGTAAGGAGGCCGAATAACACGGCCATGCAGCATGCCATCTACGCGCACATCATGCACATAAACCATGCGCCCCGTTACTTTATCTGGAATGTCGACGCGTGGATGGCTCCGCCCTACCAACCGATATTCCGATGGAGACTTCACCGGCGTCGTGTCATCCAATTCCTCACGAATTTGGACACCACGTACAATATCCCCCATGCCCCAATCTGCCGTTTGAGACTGAGATCCTATCAGTTTTCCATCTCGAAAAGATAAGGATTCAACAGGAGAGTTTGTAAGCTGTGCTGCACGCTTCAATAATAGCTTGCGGGCCTGTGCCGCTGCGCGACGTAATGGACGAGACGAAACCTGAATAGTCTCACTTGCAATCGTCGCTCCTTGATCAGGAGTGCGATCAGTATGCCCCAGCACCATCCGGACATGCTTAGGATCTGCATCCAGTTCTTCTGCAACAATCTGAGCCAGGGAAGTCGCAATACCTGTACCCAGGTCTACATGCCCACAAAACCCTAAGACCTGACCATTTTCTTCAATCTGAACCAGAACCTCATCCCGCGGGATAAATTCCCCTCGTGCAGAAAGTCCTTTAGGAGGGAGAGATTTCCGGAATATCTGGAGCACACCGGTCATTTTCCGCTATCCTCCTTTTCTAAACCGGCTGCAATACGTGCAGCGCGCATAATTTCTACATGAGTACCGCAACGACAAAGATTGTAGCGCAAGGCAGCTTTCAATGCGTCTTCATCAGGGTGCGGATTTGCATCTAAAAATGCCCGCAATGTCATGACCATACCGTTTAGGCAGTAGCCACATTGTGCTGCCTGCGCTGCAACCACAGCTTTTTGCACAGGATCGCTTCCATCGGGAGAAAGCCCTTCCAGTGTCACAATGTTTTTGCACTTTGCTGCAGCATTTAACGAGACCACACAGCTACGTGCAGCTTTCCCGTCCATCAGCACCGTGCAGGCGCCACATGCTCCTAAACCGCAGCCATATTTGGGGCCATTCAGCCCCAAATCGTTACGCAAAATTGCAAGAAGCGGTGTATTTCCTGCTGCCGTAATTGCATGACGGCAGCCATTAACTGTTAGAAAGACGCTGGCTGCCATAACGTCCCTCCTCTTTTCTACGGTTATTCGATTGTCAGATCGTAGATATTGTCACCGTAACACCAGTAAGGGTCTTCTGGCTGCCGTAGCCATGTATTTGCATTAGAAATGCTCTGAACCTTGGTCGCACGCTCTTTTCGTGCCTCATGATAAGAGCGGAATGTACGTTCCAGATCCTTTGTACCTAATTCAGCAAGGCACCGGGCCAAAACGGCAGCGTCTTCCACTGCCATGGCTGCGCCCTGCGCCATATGCGGCTTCATTGGGTGGCAAGCATCCCCCAGCAATACTGAACGACCCTGATACCAAACTGGAAGTGGTGCGCGTGTCTTGAGGGGCCATTTGGTGACAACGTCAGTCGCGTCGATATAGCCCTGAACCATTGGATGAAAGCCTTTGAATGCTTCACGCAATGCTTCACGCGAACTGGGCAACTGTCCAGCCCGAGAAGTCCATTCTGCTGGCTCCCCAGTTACCAGATAAAACTCATCTTCGTTCTTATCTAGATAATAGCACACGATATGCCGATCAGCAGACCACCACTTTGCATTCAGATCTGCGCCTAAGCTTTTTGCAGCTGCACCCGGAATAATGGCACGATGTGCAATCCATCCAGTATAAACAGCCTCATCAAGACCAAAGATTTTTTCGCGCACACGTGAATTTATGCCATCAGCACCAATAAGGATATCAACCTTTTCTGAAGCACCGTTTTCGAAATTCAGCGTAACGCCTTGTCCATCATCTGTAAAATCGACCAGTTTATGGCCCCATTTCACACGTTCTGGGCTTACACAGTCCAGCATGGCCTGATGCAGATCACCACGATGAATTGTAATATAAGGAGCACCATAACGTTCCCGCTCAGCATTAAGCGGAATTTTGGCCATAACTGTACCATCATCCCACTTACGGCTAACCCAATAATCAGGAAGACATGAAATTTCTTCTAGCTTTTTATCCAAGCCATCTAAAGTAGCGAGAATTTTAAGGACATTGGGCCCGAACTGAATACCCGCACCCAGCCGAGAAAACGCGGGAGCCTGATCGAACAGAACAACATCAAAACCAGCTTTTTCCAGTAGCCCTGCCGCTGCAACGCCACCAAGCCCTGCCCCTGCAATGCCTATACGAACTCCACCTGACATATTAACTCTCCCGACCAGCAGTAAAATTACAGACTTAATAGCGTATACGCGATATATGGATGTTCAGGGAGGATCGTAAAAACGTCAAGGGAATAATTTCATTATCGTTACGTTTTTTCGTAACGTATTGATTTTTAGTATTTATTATTCTTTGTTCTTCGTGTGAGATATCGTGAGATTTTCAAATTATGAAAATCATCAGAATCTCAAAACACAAAAACCAGTTATGTTTTTATGATTTTCTATAACGATAGATGTGGACGTAACGTATTTCTGAACTGTCAATAAAGTGCTGATATGACAGTATTATTCTTCACAATGAGATAATTTCTGCAAAATATGAAGCACGGCAATCTGCTCACACTCATTTAACGGAGACAACGTCATATCTGTCACTTGCCGTGCTACTGGAATGGTCTCGCGCAAAAGCTTTTCACCTTCTGGCATAAGCGAAACAAGTTTCTGTCTGCGGTCTTGCTTACCCTGCTCTACCTTTAACAATCCACGTTTTTTCAAACGCGATACGATGTCACGCAACGTTGCATGGTCAATCGCAGCTTCATGGCTAATCTGAACTAAAGAAGCTTGGCCAAGCTTCTGTGTCGTAACCAAAACAGCAAACTGTGCAGAGGTAAGATGTTGGTCCGGAATATGCTCTTGAAAGATAGCTGTATGGCGCTGATAAGCACGCCGTAACAGAAATCCAACTTGCTCATCTAAAGCATAATTCTGTTCAGCCTTATTTTTATTACCCTTCATATCGTAATCTCCTTAAATATATACCAGTAACGAATGATAACTTCTGAATTCCTAGTGTATGATATCAGTACTACTTACCAATGAATTCTCAACTTATCTTGGACAACTCACCTTATGAGCGTTGCCATTATCTACTAGCATATTTTCTATCTAGCCGATTTAAATGATATTCATGCATCACTATCGTATGGTGCAACACAAAAAACCCCGCCAACCGATTGGTTGAGCGGGGTTTCAGAAACTGTGCAT
>NZ_CADO01000020.1 GCF_000285275.1 Acetobacter pasteurianus subsp. pasteurianus LMG 1262 = NBRC 106471 | reverse complement strand
AGCCGTGCAGTTCGCCTCAATCATCATCCTGCTTAACTGACGACACGCTGTAGTTCACGCTCTAACCAACCAATAATAACAGCAAGCACATAAGCCTGCTGTGCTAAGGAAAGAGGCTGGTATTTTACAAAACCATGCCATTTTTCTAGGCAGGATCTGCAACACGTTCCTGTAGCATGTTGTGCCACAAAAACAGGATGTCCCTTCCACGGTGTTTGTTTGCCATCTTTTTTCGGATTGGCTGGAGCAAGACGCCGAGCAATAAAATCTCGCCCATGCTCCATAACAACGGGCAAACCTTTTTCTGTCAGATATGTCATATCCTGACAGTTTAAATGAAACCTACTCCGAAAAGATGATCTTGTAAGCCGTGCCCACAAGGTCTCTGACACCGGAGGAAGTGTTTGCTCCTGCGGGAAAAGATCACCCTGCTGCACTGTTATGATGTTCCTGAAAAGCAAAAGACAACATCATAATTATGTGGTTATCACTCATCTGTTTTTACAGGGGGAACAGGAGCCTGTGCAACAAGTTCACCCTTACCCGTTGCCACACGGATATCCTGTTCACGGATAAGCCAGTACACAACGCCCAAGGCCAAAACAGCCGCAGAAAATGCTAGCATTTCAGCTGGCCTCACTTCGTGCAGATCCAGAATAATAAATTTGCGAGAAACAGCCAAAAGCGCAATGAGCACAATTGTGCGCACTCGTACAACATCCCGACTATGCGACAAGCTGATCCGCAGCGAACTTTTGAACTCCAACGCAATAATCACCGTAAAAATATTACCAAACACCTCCTGAAAAGCAGGCATGTTTGAAGCATCTATTTGCGATGACATCACCAGATACCAAACTTCTTTGGTAAGGTGCCATGTTGCAATGGTTGTAATAACCATGATCAAGCCGGTAAGAACCAGCATAATCAGAAGTTCAAATCCTTCATAAAGATTCATCTCGAAAAAACTTTTCCGCAACCGCGTTGCTTCACGAGAAAAAGGATCTTGGGACATCTGATTATGGTCTGGACTGCTCATGTTTCTCTATACATTTGGTAAAAAAGGAACTGTAATTTTTAGCAGAATATTCTGAAAAAGTTTTGCTTAATTCGGCAAAATACATTCGTTCCATAATAAACTAGAGAGGCTTTCTGTCGCCCTGTAAACGGACGACCTTTCACTATAGGTCCTTCCTAATTACCCAATAAAGCAAGCTGAGTTTTGTCCATTTGAGCAGCAATCAAACAGATAATCGACGTTATGGTGCAGCCCTACCGCTTTCTGCTGTTGCATAGGCATACGTTCCGCCCCGGCGTAGGGCACGCTGATAGGCTGGACGATTATGAATACGGTGTAGAAACGCTTCCACCTGAGGTCTATTCTTGGTTGCTCTAGCGCGTTCAGCTGCTACTTCAAGTGGAAAGCTCATCTGAATATCCGCAGCGGTAAAGTCATTCCCGGCAAACCATTCATTCTCAGACAAACTGTGTTCCCAATAATCCATGTGCAGTTTTACCTGCGGATTGATGAGCTGTGTTTGCGCGCCTTTTGCAATTAAGAATGCAAAAGGCCTAATAGGCAAAGGAGCCTGCTTAGGCAGTATCCCAAATATCAGCTTGAGCAATAATGGCGGCATAGCAGAGCCTTCTGCATAATGGAGCCAGTATATGAAACGGACGTATTCGGGCGTGTCACATGCTGGTGCCAGTCGGCCATTACCGTATGTATTGATAATGTATTCGATGATCGCTCCGCTTTCTGCCAGCGTCACGTTTCCATTTGTATCCGTTATGATGGGAGCCTTGCCTAACGGGTGAATGGCTCGCAAAGTTTTTGGAGCCATCATGGTTTTGGGATCCCGTTTGTAGAACTGGATATCATAAGGAAGCTCCAGTTCTTCCAGCAACCACAGGATCCGTTGTGAACGGGAATTATCCAGATGATGCACGGTAATCATAAGGCATGGCCCTTCTTTCAACAGGTATAAAAACCCCGTCCGGCGCCTTTCCCGCCGCAACAGACAAGTTGTGGCGTATGAGCTCCATACGAAGCCTAGTTACCAGCTAAAAGAAATATTCACGGGCTTGGTTCCATATGTCCGTCAATCGCGATAGCTGGCTCTGCGCTGCCCCCCCAACCGCTGCCATATTGCCCTGCGCATTCACCAGCGCAGACAAGAACGCCCATCCTGCGCTTTTCCACTTCTGTAAAATGCTTGAAAGCTCGGCTAATATAACAGCGAAAAAATACGCAGATATGTAGAGAAGGACTGAAGAATGGTGGCAACTGACAGGGATTCTATCTGTAAAAAACAGAAGACAAAAGAATCTACCCAACCAGTAGAATCTGACCGTCCATTCCAAAATGCTATGAATCAACTTCAGAAGGCTGGACTTACTTGCCAGCCTAACATCTGAAAACCACCAAAATTTAGGAAAGGTTTGGTGGGCGCACAAGGGCTCGAACCTTGGACCCGCTGATTAAGAGTCAGCTGCTCTACCAACTGAGCTATGCGCCCTTACAGCATATAACTGCTGAAGTGAGGCAGTTATTACCACCTCTAAATCATTAAGACAAGCCTGAAAATTTACGTTTTTAACATAGCCAATACGGCATCGAGCTGATCCAGACTTTTATAATGGATTTGCAAAGAGCCTCCTTTGCGTCCATCAAAATGAACCTGAACCTTAAGCCCTAAGCGTGTTCCCAAATCTCGCTCTAGTGCAGAAATTTCGGGATCCTTCATAACTTTAGGTTCTTTGGGCTCAACTTTTGTATTTTTTGCCTGCTCAAGGGCTTTCTGAACTAAAGCCTCCGTTTGGCGGACAGATAACCCTTTAGAAATAACCTCTGCAGCTGCCTGGATAGGGTCTGGATGCGCCAGCAACGCACGTGCATGCCCAGCAGAAAGAGTTCCCTTTTTAAGCTCTTGCCTCACGACATCCGGCAAACGCAACAAACGCAGCGTATTGGCTACATGCGGGCGAGACTTGCCTATAGCTTTTGCCAGTTCATCCTGGGTTAAACTATATTCTTCCATCAACCGGCTAAAACCTTCAGCTTCTTCAACCGGGTTTAGGTCTGCACGCTGAAGGTTTTCAACCAGAGCAGCTGCCATGGCATCTGCTTCTGACAGGTTCCTTACATGCACTGGCACTTCATGGCACTGCGCCAACTGCGCAGCACGCCAGCGGCGTTCCCCCGCAATAATCTGGTAATGCCCGGCTTTATCTGGATCAGGCCGCACCAGAATAGGCTGAAGGATACCCCGCTCCCGAATGGATTCAGCAAGCTCCTGTAAAGCTTCTGGTTCCATATCCTGACGGGGCTGAAATGGGCTTGGCGCCAACACTTCAACGGGCAATGAACTAGCTGTAGGTGCAGTCTTGCTAGCAGATTTATTGGGAGAAGATGCAGGCTCATCTACAGGAGCAGCATCACCCAACAGAGCAGCCAATCCACGCCCAAGTTTGGGGCGTGCGGAGGATTTGCGCGATGACTGACCACTCATGATGCCGATGTCCTCTTCATGACTTCTGCTGCCAATGCCTGATAAGCGGTTGTTCCGCTTGCTCTGGAATCATACAACATAACAGGCTGACCGTGGCTCTGGGCTTCTGAAATACGGATATTACGCGGGATAACCGTTTCCAGAACATCTTTACCAAAGAAGCTTCGTGCATCCGCAGCCACAAGCTCAGACAAATTATTCCGCCTGTCATACATGGTCAGTACAATGCCGGCCATTTTCAGCTCTGGGTTCAGATTTTTCTGCACACGCCCGATAGTCTTCACCAGATGGCCCAAGCCTTCCAAGGCAAAGAACTCACACTGTAGTGGAGCCAGCACACCATCTGCGGCCACAAAAGAATTCAATGTCAGCAACCCCAAACTTGGGGGGCAATCTATAATCACAAAGTCTACAGTCTCACGCAAAGGCTCTAGTGCCGTGCGCAATCTGGTTTCACGGTGCTCCGCATCCACCAGCTCAATTTCAGCCCCTACTAGTTCTGTATTGGCGGCAATGACTGAAAGATTATCAATTTCGGTAGGCTGCAAAAGGTCATCTGCAGCTTTTTCATGCATGAGAAGCGCGTAAGAACCACCTTTGCGGGAATCATAATCGACCCCCAAACCCGTTGAAGCATTCCCCTGAGGGTCCATATCCAGAAGCACAACTTTAGCACCATCAGCCGCCAGAGATGCTGCCAGATTAATGGCCGTAGTGGTTTTACCTACGCCCCCTTTCTGGTTTGCAACAGCAAAAACGTGGCAGGCTTTCCCGCTTTTCTTAACCTTAGACACGATTAAAATTTCTCACTTCCAGAATCATACCATCAGAACTTGTCTGGCTTGGATATGTTCGAACATCCATTTTCCAGACCCGCTCCGCTTCTTGGATTTCCTGCACAGCCTGTTGCCCTTTAAGGAAAACAGCTTTCCCTTCCGGCTGTAACAGCGGGTGCGCCCACTCCAACAGTTTCACCAACGGGGCTAGAGCCCGCGCCGTTACTACAGGTGCGGGCTGAACTTTTACACTTTCAAGCCTGCATGGCAAAACTTCCAAATGCGTTTGGGTAAGCCGTGCAGCCTCACGCAAAAAAGCCGCCTTTCTTTGGTCCGATTCAATCAAAACCCCGGGTATGCCTGTTGCAATCCCCACCACAACGGCAGGAAAGCCTCCCCCGGAACCCATATCAATGAATCGGCTTTGGCCTTGTATCAAAGGAACAAGTTGAAGACTATCCAGAACATGTCGGCTCCAGACATTCTCAATATCCTTGGAAGAAACAAGATTGATACGAGGGTTCCACTTCTCCAGAAGGCTCACAAAGGCAGAAAGCTTTTCTTCTGTTTCACGTGAAACATGAACACCCTCAGGCCACTTGTGCATGGTGCTGCCCTTTTTTGAGATACGCCAGAACAGCCATAAGGGCAGAAGGTGTTATGCCTGGTATACGTTGTGCTGCACCAAAGCTTTCAGGCCGTGCCTGCTCTAGCCTTTCCTGCATTTCAGCGCTCAAGCCACCTATTTTCCTGAAGTCCATATTCTGAGGAAAACGGATTTCTGTTTCCGCCTCAAGCTGTTTGATCTCACGCTTTTGCCGAACCAGATAACCGCTATAGCGTGCCTCTGTTCTCACATAGCTACGCGCACGCTCAGAATACTCCTGCACCCAAGGCGCTAAAGTTTCTATGGTATCCTCATGCACCGCCTGCCCCATGACCTCCAGAAGGTTTCGGCGGCGGCCATCCTGAGCCACTTTAATACCAACCTGAGCAAGCGCCTGTGGGGGCCAACTTTCTGATTCTGCTTTTTGGGTCAGTTGGTCTATCTCTTGCATATCCCGCTCAAAGACAGCACGCCTTTCAGCACCTATGCAGCCCCACTCCAACCCTATCGGGGTTAAACGCACATCCGCATTATCGGCCCGCAATGTCAGACGATATTCAGCACGAGATGTAAACATACGATAAGGTTCGCTTACCCCTTGCGTTGTCAGATCATCAATCATAACGCCCAAATAAGCTTTTCCACGGTCTAGGCTGACAGCTTTCTGCCCACCTGCCCTTCTTGCCGCGTTTACACCCGCCAGAAGGCCTTGAGCCCCAGCCTCCTCATAACCGGTGGTGCCATTAATCTGACCAGCCAAGAATAAATTAGGGCACTTTTTAAGTTCTAAAGAAACCGTCAGTTCACGCGGGTCAACGTAATCATATTCTACAGCGTAGCCGTATTGCGCAATAACAGCCTTCTCCAAACCAGGAATAGAATGGATCATGGCATCCTGCACATCCGCCGGTAGGCTGGTAGAAATGCCATTAGGGTAAACTAGATCTCCCCCTTCGTGTTCAGGAAGCGCTTCAGGTTCCAGAAAAATCTGGTGCCCTGTTTTTTCCGAAAACCGCACAACCTTATCTTCAATAGAAGGACAATACCTTGGGCCTCGGCCCGAAATAGCTCCGCCATACACGGCTGAAAGATGCAAATGTTCTCTGATAATATCGTGGGTTTTTTGAACTGTTGCCGTTATACCACACACCATTTGCGGGTTTGTGATAGATTTCGTGAGTCGACTGAATGGTTCGGGGGATATATCCCCCCTATCAACAGCAAGTGATGCCCAATCAATCGTATCACGCTTGATGCGTGCAGGCGTTCCTGTTTTCAACCGCGCAATCCGCAGGCCTAGATTTTTTAACCGCGACGCCAATGCAACCGAGGGCTGTTCTCCGATCCGTCCTGCGGGTTGGCTTTTATGTCCAATATGAATAACTCCATCTAGGAACGTGCCTGTAGTTAACACAACAGCGCCAGCAGCCCATTGGCGCCCGTCTTCACAAGCAACGCCGGCAACACGATTTTGATCATCACAAATCAAATCCGTTACAGCACCTTCCTCAATATCAAGCCCTTCTTTGTTTGCCAGAATATCCTGCACAGCCTGACGATATAAAAGACGATCCGCCTGAGCCCTTGGCCCCTGCACCGCTGGCCCCTTAGACCGATTGAGTAATTTGAAATGAATACCAGCTCTATCTGCAGCACGCGCCATAACGCCATCCAGCGCATCAATTTCACGCACCAGATGCCCTTTTCCTATCCCGCCTATGGCAGGGTTACAGGACATAGCGCCAACAGTATTTTTATGGTGCGTCAACAAAAGCGTTTTGGCACCACAACGCGCAGCAGCAGCAGCAGCCTCGCACCCAGCGTGGCCGCCTCCCACCACAATAACATCGTAAGCCTTGTTCATTGCCTGCCCTTCCTGCACACCTTACTTTCCAATACAAAACTGGCCGAATATCGTATCCAGCAGATCTTCTACACCAACATGCCCCGTTAGCCGCCCCAATGCCCGCATAGCTAATCGCAACTCTTCGCCACGCAGTTCTGGCCAGTCTTGCTGCAATGCCGCCTGCAGGCATTGTACAGCCTCCTGCACACCGGCCTTATGCCGTGCACGCGTAAGAAGCGGCGCACCAGATGTAGAGGCTGCTGTGAGCTCCTCAACTTTCCTTTTCAGAAAAGCATACAATTCAGGTAGCCCATTTCCTGTTTTTAAACTGATAGCAAGAACAGGCTTACCCTGAATGGTTTTTGGAATTTCTCCAATATCAGCCTTATTGCCTATCAAAACAGCACCAGGAAACACATCATCTGGAAGTTCATTCGCCTGGAACATTTGTAACACACAGTCTGCCTGTTTCACGTGAAACAATGCGCGCCGCACACCTTCTGCCTCAATTTCATCATCCGTTTCGCGCAGGCCGGCCGTATCAACAAACGTCACCTTTATCCCCGCAAGAATGCAGGCAACCTCCAAGGCATCACGCGTTGTGCCTGCTTTGGAAGACACAATAGCTGTATCCCTACCCGTAAGCCAATTTAACAAGCTGCTTTTGCCTGCGTTTGGTGGGCCTGTAATAGCAAATACAACCCCTTGCCGTATCCGCTCACCATGCTCACCATCGGCAATATGCTGTTGCATTTCAGACTTCAGTTTTTGGATTTCCTGATTGATACCATCTTCCACTTCAGGCGGTAAATCTTCATCTGGGAAATCTATAAGGGCTTCCTGAAAAGCAAGAATCTTTTTGAGGCGCTCAGACCAACCTGAATACAAGTGGCTTAATGCACCATCAGCTTGCGCCAAGGCCAGCTTTCTTTGCCCATCAGTTTCAGCTGCAACCAGATCGGCAATGCCTTCGGCTTCAACCAGATCCATGCGTCCATTTACAAATGCACGCCGTGTGAATTCACCTGGTTCTGCCGGCCGTGCGCCCGCATTCACCAACGCTTCGGAAACAGCACGAATAATAGCAGGCCCTGCATGCAGATGCAGTTCAAAACCATCTTCACCTGTATAACTTCGCGGGCCGGGAAACCAGAGAACCAGTGCCTCATCCAGCAAATCATCTTGAACAGAAGCATTGGTCCAGATTTTACGAAGAACAGCCTTGCGCGCATCTGGCACCTTGCCACAAACCCGCAAAAGGATGTCTCGGCTGCCTGCTCCGCTTACACGCAAAACGGCAATTGCCGCACGCTCGATTCCTGTTGAAAGCGCAAAGATTGTATCTTCAGCCTGATACCCCAACGCGGCCATCCTTCCCGTTATCGTATGCCTGTTTCTTCCTGCTGCTTCTAATGCAGTTTTTCATGCAAACGTAGGGTTAAAAAATGATAGCCTCCCCCTTGCCCTTGTGATGAAGCACACTCCGGTTACACAACACCAAAAGATTTTGAACAAAAGTAAGGTTATCTTTGCATGCCCCAACTTTCGCTGCACTCCCCTTTAGGGCCAATCACTTTATCTGAGGAAGACGGAAAAATTATCTCTTTGGATTGGGGATGGGGCCGAGATCAAACCGAAACGCCCCTGCTCTGCCAAGCGCGTGAATGGTTGGATAATTGGTTTGATGACCCTCAGGCCGTAGGTGCTTTTCCGTTTCCGCTAGATCCTTATGGAACAGCTTATCAGAAAAAAATTTGGACAGCATTGCAGGAAATCCCTGTAGGCGAAACAATCACATACGGAGAACTCGCCAAAAAAATTGGTGGCAGCCCTCAGTCTGTTGGGCAGGCTGTCGGGAGAAACCCAATTCCCATCCTTATTCCCTGCCATCGCGTCGTGGGAACTTCCAACCTTGGAGGGTATTCTGGCGATGGTGGTGTGGATGATAAAGCTTGGCTTCTCCGCTTAGAGGGCGCCACATTTCCACACCACGCCTAAACTATTCTGATACGGATTCTCGCGTTACAAGGCCAACCTTCTGTTGCTTATTTTGTGTCACAACTTTCTGTGCGGGTATTAAAAAATTTCCCGGCACTACATCTGACAACAGAAGATGAATCCGTATCATTCCCATAACTTGTGGGCGGCGGATAAGAAGGTGCGCTGCCTCCCTGTTGGGCGCCATTATAATAATAAGATGGAGGCGCATAAATACTCTGCTGTGGTGCCGAATTATATTCGGATGCAGCGGCACTTCCTATCGCCAGACCAAGCACCGAACCGAACATAAATGGTGCTCCCCAGCCCCAGCCGCCACCCCAGTAAGGGTAGCCCCACGGTCCACCATAACCCCACCCATAATATGGGTAACCCCATCCCCATGGGCCTCCGCCCCAGCCGCCATACCAACCGCCGCCCCACGGACGCGGCCCCCAGCCACCACCACGCCATGGGCCGCCACCCCATCCTCCGGGGCCTCCGCGTGGGCCGCCAAATCCCCCATGAGGGAAGCCTCCTCCAGAACCACCGAAACCACCGCCTGGGCCACCATGAGCAAAGCCACCACCGCCTGGCCCAGGGTGAGCATGTGCTGAAAATACAGGAACGCTAAGCCCGCATACCAAAAGGGCCGCCAGCCCTATTTTTTTGGATATTGCAGTCCACATAACATCGGTGCCCTTTGCACTTAACTTTGGATACTGCTTACACGGTATAATACCGTAATATGTCTTTCTTCTAACTATTACATGGGCATTAAAAGACAGTTTGCCACTGCTTTTTTGCCCGATCAGGTAGGATAAAAGATCAGATTCATGTTGCGTTTTTTGCATTCCTGATATACATTTTAATCATTGGAGGAAGCGGAGAAGACTCATCTTCAGCTTTGCCCCCTAACACCCCAAATTAGGAGGCCGGACTCATGGCATGGAAAAAAGCAACTTTTGTTTCCCTGTGGCTTGCTGCCCTTAGCCTGGCCATCTGCTCCACTTTTATTTTTATTGCATGTGGGCTTAAGTTTTCCATTTTTCATTCTGGTCTCACAGTAAACCAGGCTGATTTTGTAGATAACACGCCCTTTTCTGTATATCTGTGGCAGATGTTGCCTGAGACAGCACGTTGGAATGATTATGTGTTTTCTGGCCCAGGCTTGATTGGTCTAGCAGCTTTTTTGACTAGCATTGGTTTAGGCTCTTATGCCGCCATTAAGCTGGAAGAAATCAACCACGCGGCTCTTGCTGCTAAAAAGACAGAAATGCACCGCTGGGATTCTCTGCTTATTGGGCCTTCTCTGGAAGACACACTGCAGAACTTTCAGCATACAAATGCACCAGATGTACAGTCTTATGCTGTTAAAAGTGCCTGATAACACAATATAATTTACAAGAAATGCTTCTGTTTGGAATCCTATTCTGAGCAGAAGCTTTTTTTTATGCAATACGCATATCATGCGCATTATGCTGCATAATAACATTTTAAGGGAAAGTCTGGTCGGAGTGAGAAGATTCGAACTTCCGGCCCCTGCGTCCCGAACACAGTGCTCTACCAGGCTGAGCTACACTCCGATTACACGCTGCCTATACAGTGCTCTGGCCCAAGAGGCAAGAGTAGAAATGATCCTTCCCACCCTTGCCCGTCTGATTTTACATTACATCCATGCCCAGTGCTTCGGCAGGCTCCGTAACACGGGTGCATTCCAAAGCCGCAGCAGCATTCGGCACAACACTCAGCAGAGATCTTGCATCTACTGAGGCAAAACCCTGTTTCACAGCCTCATCAAGCATGGCTACAACCTTATCTCCCCACCCATCTACGTTAATAATTACGATAGGCTTATCGTGGCGCTTAAGCTGCTTCCATGTCAGAATTTCCAAGAGTTCCTCAAACGTTCCGAAGCCACCAGGCAAAACCCAGAAGGCATCTGAGCGTGAAAACATGATCTGCTTACGGGTATGCATAGAATCCGTAACAATCAGTTCTGAAACTTCTTCATTCATCTTTTCACGGGTTTTCAGAAATTCAGGAATAACACCCGTAACACTACCACCTGCCTGAATAACAGCATGGGCCACAACGCCCATCAGGCCATTTGCACCACCACCATATACCAGCCGGATTCCTGCCTGAGCCAACTCTTTTCCCGTTTCCTGGGCTGCCTGCTGATAAACGGGCTTTGCCCCCATACGAGAACCACAGAATACGGCGACTGCACGCACATCAATTGTCATTCTTTATGTTCCTCCCAATCGGTTTCTAAAGTTTTAAGTATCTGTTTCTTACGGTGAAATGGATAATCCATTTTCCTTACGATAAACCAAAGCACATATTCCAACACCCATAAGGCTCATAAGTGCTGTTGTTAAAAACAATCCCTGATAGCCCCAAAGCGGAATAATAAACCCTAAAACGGGTCCAGATAGGCCAAGAGCTATATCAAGAAAAACAGAAAATGCACCTACTGCAATCCCTTTATTTTCTGGCTTTGTGCGGGCTACAGCCCCTACCCCCAAAGCTGGAAACAAAAGTGAAAAACCGGCACCCGTTAGCGCTGCCCCAATATTTGCCCAAATGGGTGAATGCCCCATAGCCAATACACATAAGCCCAAACTTTCTACGAGTAAGGAAACCAATGCAACAATTGTGCCGCCACGCTTTGTTATTTGAGTGGTAAAACCAAAACGTGTCAAAACAAAAACACACCCAAAAATAGATAATGCCGTTGCAGCCCCATTCCAGTTCTGATCAGCAAAATACAATGTGAGCAAAGACGAAATAGCACCAAACCCGATAGAACCCGCAGCCAAAGCCATGCCATACGGCGCAACCTGACCGAAAACTGTCATAAAGGAATGGCGCTTACCTGTAGCAGGAGAAAGTGGTTTAACGGCTACCTGCCGCCACGCCCATGGCACCCCTAAAAGCAGCATAAGCATACAGCACAGGCCTATGCCCCCAAAACCACCTAATGCAGCATGAGACTGGTAAATCATCATGGCAATAGGTGCTCCTAGCGCAATACCACCATAAGAGCACACACCATTCCAGGATATAACGCGGGCAGTTCCGGCGGCTCCTACCCTCTGGATGTTCCAGACGATCACACCAGTAGCCACCCAGCTTTCAGACACACCTAAAAAAATGCGGCCCAGCAGAACAACTAACAAAGCTCCTACAGGCCATGCTGCTACAGAAGGCGCAAGCATAATCAGCAAACCTGAAAGCGCACCCAGACAAAGCCCTGCAATAACAACTTTTTTAGGCCCACGCGTATCAATCCGACGCCCTGCTCCAATACGGGATACAAATGTGGCCAAATACTGAACAGAAACAGCAAACCCTGCGAGTGCAGAGCTAAATCCTAACTGTTCTTTTACAAACAATGGCACAACGGCCATTTGCAAACCGATTTCTATATAACAAAGCAAAGTAAAAACCACGATGGCAAAGATAGACCACAGTGTTTTTCCTGCTGCATCTGATGCTACTTCAATATCATTATCTCCGTTCATTACATTCCTTCATGGTAATGGTGTGACATAATCAGAATCCTTCCCAATTTGCTCGCATATGCTAGGCTAATGCAAAGCAAAACTTAGGAATCCAGCATGAATATGTCTTCACCTGATGATGAAGGTTACATCACCGTTTCCACCCGCATTGCTTATGAAAATCCATGGACCCGTGTGCGGGAAGATATTATCCGCCTACCAAATGGTAAGGATGGGCTCTACGGTATTGTAGAAAGAGGCGAATTTGTTGTTATCCTGCCTTTAGGTACCTCTGCGGATGGCCACCCAACTGTCACTCTGGTTAATCAATACCGTTATCCCATTAAAAAACGACTGTGGGAATTGCCAATGGGTATGTGGGAAGCACGACCAGATGCCAAAATGGAAGACGTTGCCGCAGGTGAACTACAGGAAGAAACAGGCTTACGTGCTCAAACACTGCAACATGCAGGCATTGTTTATCAGGGAGCTGGATATTCTACGCAAAAAGGGCATGTATATTTGGCAACCGGATTAACCCAAGGTGCACGCCAGTTGGAAGATACAGAACAAGGCATGACGTGCCATACTTTCCCTCTTTCGGAAGTAGAAGACATGATACGTCGAAATGAAATAACTTGTATGGTCAGCCTGGCTGCATTTGGTCTTTTACGCATTAAAAACATGATTTAGAAATAAAAAAGTCCCTGATATGCAGGGACTTTTTTTCAAAATGGCCTTACAACAACCATAATAACAATAATCATCATCAAGATGGTCGGCACTTCATTGGCAATCCGATAAAACTTTTCTGAATGGCCGTTATGGTCAGCCGCAAAATCTTTACACCAACGTGAACAGCATCCATGAAAAGCAAACATACAGAATACAGCAGTAAGTTTTGTATGCCACCACCCAGCATGCCAATCTACGCCCCCTGGTGTAAGCACAAGAAGCACGCCAAAAAATAGGCTGGCACACATAGCTGGTGTCATGATTGCTTTAAGAAGCCGGCGTTCCATAATTTTGAAACGCTGACTTTCCTGAGATCCAACCGCAACCTGGCAATGGTAAACAAATAACCGTGGCAGATAAAATAACCCTGCCATCCATGCCATAACAGACATGATGTGAAACGCTATCAGCCAACGCAACCACGGCAAAAGGGCATCTATAACCATTATCAGCGCCCTTGCAGTTGCAAAGCTTTTTGAACCAATGGTGAAAATTGTGAAAGACTGTTAATTCTTAAAATGTTTTCCCATTCAGGAATGGGTTTTTCATCTGCCCTTAGCATAACGCAAGTCATGCCAGCATTAACGGCTGCACGTGCGCCTGTGTCACTGTCTTCAAGCACCAGACATTCTGAAGGAGAAACGCCTTCTTCTTCTGCAGCTTTTAAATACACATCGGGCTTAGGCTTTGGGATTCCCATATCCCGTGCAGAATGAATACGGTTTTCAAAAAAGTGTTCAAGATTGGTAATAGAAAACTTTGCATCCATTTCTTCTTGAGATGAGTTGGATGCAACCCTTACAGGAACACCAAGTTTTCGAATATCGTTGAGCATATCATAAACACCTTCAATAGGCTCAACACCACTTTTCATGGCAGACACAAAGCGTTTTTGCATCATGCTAGCCCAGTCTTTTCCTAACTGGGCACCCGTTTCCTTTTCAATCATGTGTTGTATTCCCGGCAATGCCATGCCGGAAAATACTTTTACTGCTTGATCGTCTGGCACATGCATACCGACGCGCCGGGCTTCTTCCGCACTGATGCGACAACATGTTTCTTCGCTATCCACCAGGACACCATCGCAATCAAAAATAATCAATTTGAGATGCCCTTGAGGGGAAAGAACCAATGGTTGTTCTGCCATCATGCAGTTTCCCTTATCGTGCTAACCAATTCTGCAACATGTTCAACAGGCGTTTGCGGTAAAACACCATGACCTAAATTGAAAACATGCGCACGCCCTCGACCAGCTTCACGAATAGCCAAAGCCTCACGCTTCATGGCCTCTCCGCCGGCCAAGACTGCAACCGGATCGAGATTGCCTTGAATACCGATATGTTCGGGCACCATGGAACGCACAATTTTTATATCTGCGCCCGTATCCAGCGCTACAACATCTACACCCGTTTCCCGTGCGTATTCAGCAACCAATACACCACTTAAACGCGGAAACCCGATAATAGGTGTAGAAGGATGGCGGGCTTTAATGGTCTGAACAATTTGACGAGATGGCGCAATAACGTGTTTGCGAAATTCTGATGGAGATAACAGGCCAGCCCATGAATCAAACAGCATGACGGCTTCCGCACCAGCTTCAATCTGTTTGCAAAGATATTCGGCTGTTGTTTGGGTCAATAAATCCATTAACCGATCAAACAAAACCGGTTCTGCGTAAGCCATCTGTCGGGTAACGGCAAACTCGCGAGAGCCATGCCCTTCAACCATGTAACAGGCAACTGTAAAGGGTGCCCCCGTAAAACCCAGCAGAGTGGTTGCCCCAGGCTGGGCAACACCAATTTTATCTGGGCCATTCAATTCTTTACGCAAGCGTGTCAGCGTTTCCAAAACAGGCGCTGTCACTTCGGCAATACGTGCAGGATCCAACTTGGCCAGATCCTGTTCAGAGCGAATGGCCCCCAATACAGGACCTTTGCCTTCTACAAACTCCAGGGATTGTCCCATTGCCCAAGGCAAAATCAAAATATCGGAAAATAGAATAGCGCCGTCCATTCCAAAGCGTTTGATCGGCTGCAATGTCAATTCTGTTGCAATATCCGGCGTCATGCAACGTGTCAGAAAGTCGGCCTTGGCACGCATGGCCCGGAATTCTGGCAGAAAACGACCAGCCTGGCGCATCAGCCACATTGGAGGCGGCCACAGGGCTTCACCATTGAGTGTTCTTAAAAGCCGTTTGGCGGAGGGAATATGTTGGTCTGTCATCATGCTTCGATGTCCTGCCACGTCTTTGTTCACGCTGTCCACGCCCCTCTTCCTATAAAAAAAGAAAGAAATAGGTTTGTAGTTGTTTAAAAGTACTGTGAATGGTGGGGTACCCGGTATTCCAAAAATGTACCCCAGCTTTCCCACACTGTGTACAGATTTTAGGGTATTGGAAAACAAGGACTTTTTAAAGTTATCCAGAAAGTACCCGTACGGGGCTGTGTACAACTCACCGGTTTATCGTTTTAGAGGGTTGTGCCCGGTACTCGGTACGTCGCAGTTATGAGTTCCGTACAATCCACATGTACCCCGGTACTCAGGTGAGTACTCACAGGCCATTTTTTTACGAGTACCTGAACGGGACTCGAATTGATGCAGGATTTAGTACTAATGCCGACTCCATTACAGAACAGAGATTCGAAACTGCTTTTGGCGAGTGGTTCTTTTTCTAGGCGCAAAATGCTTGAGGAGGTGGGACTGGATTTTGAAGTCCGGGTTGGAGATGTAAACGAAGACATCCTCAAAGCAGCTGGTAAACGTGAAGGCTGGAAGCCGGAAGCCGTGGCGCTTGGTTTGGCAGAGGCCAAGGCGCTTTCTATCCAGCAGCCAGATGCTTTTATTATTGGCGCTGACCAGATGCTGTCCTGCGATTCCATATGGTATGATAAACCCAAGGATCTGGCGCAGGCCCGTGAGCAGCTTTTGGCGTTAAGGGGAAATACCCATATCCTGCACACAGCGGTTGTGCTGTGCCGGAATGGTCAGGTGGTATGGCAGCATGTTGACCAGCCCCGTTTGACCATGCGTTTGTTTTCAGAACCTTTTCTGGATGCCTATCTGCAAACAGAAGGCCCTGCATGTCTGGCTTCTGTGGGCGCATACAGGCTGGAAGGACCGGGCCTGCAGCTTTTTGCGCATATCGAAGGGGATGCTTTTTCCATTCAGGGGTTACCTCTCTTGCCGCTTCTTGAAGCGTTGAGAGAGATGAAGGTGATTTTTTACTGAAAATAGGGGCTTGCCTGTTAAGGGCAGACCATGTAAGAGGCTGGGCACACACCGCATCTAAGTAGGTGCTGCTGTGTGCAAGAACAGTGTGGGGCCATAGCTCAGTTGGGAGAGCGCCTGAATGGCATTCAGGAGGTCGTCGGTTCGATTCCGATTGGCTCCACCAGTTCTCACAAAAATATCCAATAAAATAAATTAATAATCGTCTGCCATAAGGCAGTTTGGATTATGGATATTCTTGCTCAAACGCTATTTAAGGTGTTCATTCTCTTGGGAATGTCAGTGGGCGTAGGCGGGGCTTTTGTGCCTTAATAACCAGCGTATCAAGAGCGGAGAGAAAGCGGGAGCGATCTGCTTTTCCAAATGTACTTCCGCCCGGCGTCATTAGCCCAGCAGAACGTAAATCGGTCATCAGATTCCGTACTGCCAACGCCATGCCAACGCCATCGCCATCCAGAATCCGCCCTTTGGGCTCAAGAACATATGCCCCTTTTTCAACACACCGTGCAGCTAGCGGAATATCTGCCGTAATCACGATGTCTCCGTCCGATACGCGTTCAGCAATCCAATCATCTGCTACGTCTGGTCCAGCCTCCACCACGACCCGCTCAATGAGAGGTGATTGTGGCACCAGAAGCATACTGTTTGAAACAATGAAAACGTGCAGATTGTAACGGCTGGCGACACGATACACCTCGTTTTTTACGGGGCATGCGTCAGAATCAACAAAAATACGGGTCATGCAGTCAATTTGCCGCAGGATGGCTGTGATCGCAAACGACGGCTTTTATTGTTGGTGCTATTCTTCCTCTCTGTAAGGCGCACATAGGTTTGACGCTTAATTTTTACCCATAAGCAAAAGCAGGACATTTTTCTTTTAAAGTTATGCCTTTTTTCAGACACAAGCCTTTGTCATTAGTCAGAAAGCAGACAAGGTGTTTATGCACTTTGTTACGGTAAAGATTTTATAAGGCGAATCTGATGAAAAAAGTTTTGATGGCCACAGCGCTGACGCTGGGAATGATGACATCAGCAGTTTCTTTTGCACATGCTCAGGAAGCAACTCCGGGTGTTGGCGCCCCTCCGCCGGGTGGCCCGGGCTGTGGTCCGATGCATCATCACGGTATGGGTGGCCCGATCCTGAAGTTGGATGGCGTTAAGCTGACCTCCGCCCAGAAGAAAAAGCTGAAAGCTATTTTTGACGCAAACAAGCCTTCAGACCCGAAAGCGGACATGGAACAGATTCACAGCCTGCACCAGCAGGAACGTGAAGTGCTGACAACACCGGGTCCGGTTGATCAGGCTAAGCTGCAGCAGATCGAACAGCAGATCAGCACCATGCAGACCGAACGCGCAACGCAGCGCCTGCAGGTTGAAACGCAGGTTCATGATATCCTGACCAAGAAACAGCTGAAGCAGATTGCTGATCGCCCCGAACCCCAGATGCCGCCAATGTGCGGAAATGGTGCTCCTCCGGCTCCGCCGCCGGCAGCAACCGAAAGCAAGTAAGCTTCTACAAAAAAGCTGCCAGACAATCTGGCAGCTTTTTTTATATCTAAAGCATTGATGCGTTGTGTTTGCATTCATAGACAAATGATGCAGATCAAGAGAAAGAACAGATCGTTCTTTTTCGGTGCCTGATATCATGACAACATCTTCCGCTCCCCCTGCCCTTTTTAAAAATGGGCTGCCGCTACGGCTTATTCTGCTTTTGGGGCTTGTTACGGCAATTGGCCCGCTTGCTACAGATATGTACCTGCCGGCTTTTCCTGATGTTGAGCGGGATTTGGGTGGTGGCGCAGGCTCTGCTCAGTTTACATTGGGAGCATGGTTTTTAGGGCTGGCTTTTGGCCAATTCTCTCAAGGCCCACTGTCAGACAGGTTTGGGCGCAAGGTTCCTCTGGTTATAGGGCTTGCCGTCTTTGCTGTGGCATCTGCCATGTGCGCTGTGGTGCGGGACTATCACCTGTTCTGTATCATGCGGTTTATTGGTGCTTTTGGTGGGTCTGCCAGCGCAGTTATTCCGCGTGCCATTGTAAGAGATGTGGCGACTGGCAAAAAAGGTGCGCATATTATGGCGCAGCTTACACTGGTGTTTGGTGTCATGCCTGTGTTGGCTCCCAGCATGGGGAGCCTCGTGCTGGAATTTGGGAACTGGCGGTGGATATTCTGGAGTGGCACTCTATATGCCGTTCTGGGCATGATTGGCATTATATGTATGCTGCCGGATACGCTCTCTCCCGCATATCGGATGCGATTGGCACCCTTTGAAATTTTTACGCGGTATCGCACTATCCTGCGAGAGCCCGTTTTTCTTTCCAATGCGCTTATCACAACATTTTCCACTTTTGTGATGTTCGCCTATTTGGGAAGTGCGCCTGTGCTGTTTGAACAGGTGCTTCATTTTTCTCCTACTGCTTTTGGCATGTTTTTTGGTGTGAATGCCGCCGCCTTTATTTTGGGAACACAAATTAACGGCAGGCTTGTGCATAAATTTGCCATGCCAGCTTTGCTGCAGGCGGCCATTCTCTGGGCCTTGATTATGGGCGGAATTTTTGTGGTGGTAGCGTGTTCGGGTTTGGCGGGCCTTGCCCATCCGTGGCTGACATGTGGGCTAATTACATGCATTACTGGCGCATTGGGGTTTATCGGGCCCAACGGCACCGTTATGGCATTTTCACGTCACGCACATCAGGCGGGCAGTGCTTCTGCCTTGCTGGGTACAATGCAATTTAGCCTTGGCTCTCTAAGCAGCGTTCTTGTGGGTGTTTTGCCCGGAGGGGGCGCCATTCCAACGGCTATTGGTATGATGACCGGTGTGATCGGCATGGTGTGTGCCAATATCCTGCGCCGTAGGCATACAGACCAAGCGGAGCATGAACATGAGGGCTAATAAGCGCGGCAAGAACCTCCGGCATTAATGGCCCGAAGATCTGTCTGCCGGTTTGCCGTAAATTGCTTGGGTTTGTGGGGTAACGGTATGCCCGTCTTCTGTTTCCATTGACCCCGCAGCGCCAGAGCCTGCATCGGGCAGTGTTTCGTAACGTTCTTCGGGTTTGGGCGGCTGAGTTTGTTCTGGCTTGCCCTCACGCGCGGCTTGGGCTTCGCGCAGGCTTTCTTCCTGTTCTGCCGCCTTGGCTTCTGCCGGAGCAGCTTCGGGCAAAAAGCGCCCTGGCCGCTCAGGGGGCACATCAATGTTGTCCCCTTCAATAGGCCCGTGACATGCCACCAGCAGTGGAGAGACCAACAGAAGGTTTCCGATCAGGGTGCCTGTTTTTTTCGCCAGAAGCATGGACGGGTTCATTGTAAAGGAGAAAGAGAGAAAGCTGTGTGATCAGCTTTCCAGGCGGCGTGCTTCATCTGGCAGCATGATGGGAATGCCATCTCGGATAGGAAAGGCAAGACCAGCCTTTTTGCTGATCAGTTCATTGGTTTCTGCATTGTAAGTCAGAGGCCCTTTGGTGACAGGGCACACAAGCACCGAAAGAAGCCGGGAATCAAGCGGAGGTGTGTCAGACATCAGTTCTCTGTTCCTCAGTAAAAGGTTCAGGAAGGCGGGCCTTCCTGTTCCGGACCAGACAGGTCTAGCAGTGTTTGCAGCACCCGCACACGGTCAGTTAGATCTTCGGCATCAAGCAATGCCTGTTTTTCTGCCGGAGGGAAAGGACAGATCATGGGCAATGTGACCAGCAGGATATCATCATCCATCTGTTCCAGCAGAGACCAACGGGCCTGTAGCCCTTTTTTCTGGAAGTAACGCCGCATGGAGCCGAGAAGCTTTTCCCGGTCAAACGGAGCTGACGGAATTTCGTTCAGATCCCCCGCAAAGGTGGAAACATCTATCCGGGCCTGCCGATACCCGCGTGTTTCTTCTGTTTCACGCAGGAGCCGAAAACGCGTAAGACCAGCAAGCGTAATGGCATAAGTTCCATCGGCGCGTTCAGTAAAAGAAACAATCCGGCCAAGGCACCCTATGGGGTACAATGGCGGAGCACTGTTGGCTTCATCTTCATCTTCCCGCCAACGTGGCTGAATCATGCCTATCAGGCGCTGCGTTGCCAGTGCGTCTTCCACCAATGCGATATAGCGCGGTTCAAACACGTTAAGCGGCAGTCTTCCGCGAGGCAGAAGAACCACGCCGCTTAACGGAAACAAGCCAATTTCCGGAGGGATATCGGCTAAAGTGACATCCCCCAGCTTGGGAACACGCCGGGGAATGTCATCTTCATCTTGAAAAAATACGGCAGCCAAAAAGTTTTACATCCTCATGAAAACAGCATGGAAGACAGACGGCGGCGCGCAATTGCAGTTGCGGGCTCTTCATTTCCCCATGCTTCAAAAAAACGTAGCAGCTGCTGTTTGGCTGCGCCGTCTTTCCAGTTCCGGTCTACCTTGATGATATGCAGCAGCTCGTTTGCAGCATCTTCCCGCTTTCCGGCGGCATTCAGGGCTGTTGCCAGTTCGCAGCGTGCTTCAAAATCTTCCGGGTTGGCAGCAAGGCGAGCACGAATGCTTTCCATTTCTTCCGCTGCCTTGCGCCCTTCCTTTTTCAGGTCCAGCGCAGCACGTGCGCCAGCCACTTCCGGGCTATCGGTAATTTTGGCAGGTACGTCTGCCAGAGCGGCAACGGCGGCATCTTCATCATCCAGTGCCAACATGGCGCGGATAAGACCTGCCCATGCACGTGGGTTTTCTGGCTCTTCCCCAATAACGGAGGAATATAGCTCTGCCGCACGCGCTGGCATTTCAGTTTCCAGCGCCACATCTGCTTCACGCAGTTGTTCTGTTGCGGGCAGAATGCCACCACCGCTGCTTTTTAGAATGTTTTCGACAAACTTCTTGATTTCGCTTTCCGGCAAAGCACCCTGGAACAGATCCAGAATCTGCCCTTTCCAGAAGGCAGCAACCAGAGGAATGGACTGTAACGGCAAGCCAACCTGTGCAAGCTGCCCTGCCAGAGCACGGTTTGCTTCGATATCGATTTTAACCAAGCGCACTTTGCCGCGTGCTGCCGTCACCACCTTTTCCAGCACAGGGGCAAGTTGCTTGCAGGGGCCGCACCAGTCTGCCCAGAAATCAACAAGAACAGGAACAGAACGGCTTGCTTCAATCACATCCTGCATGAATGTGGCCTGAGATCCGTCTGTAATGACGGGTGCCGTGTTCTGAGGTGCTATGGTGCCGTTTTGTGTATCAGACTGCGGCTGACCGAGAAGGTGTTCCATATGTTCCTGTATCCTTAATCCAATGCTGCGGTCAGTATGGATAATATCCTTCTGGCCGACTTTTATCTGTTTATATGTTCTAGATGGTCAATCAGAGCATGATGCGCAATGGCAATTAGGGCATGGCTTGCCCATATCAGATTAAAGACAATGGCTGCCGTCGCCTTATCACGCATTGCATGAAGGTGGCCTTAGGCGGCATACTAGGACAAAACAGGAACGGCGGCAGATTTCTTACATGAAAAAATCAGATTTTTCCGGTCAGCAAAGCATCCGGGTGCGTGGCGCGCGAGTTCATAATCTTAAAAACGTGGATATTGATATTCCGCGGGATAAGCTGACAGTCATGACAGGGCTTTCCGGGTCCGGCAAATCTTCTTTGGCGTTTGATACAATCTACGCTGAAGGGCAACGCCGCTATGTGGAAAGCCTTTCCGCCTATGCACGCCAGTTTCTGGAGTTGATGGGCAAGCCGGATGTAGATTCCATAGAGGGTCTTTCTCCAGCTATTTCTATTGAGCAAAAAACAACATCCAAAAACCCGCGTTCTACCGTTGGGACTGTTACGGAAATTTACGATTACATGCGGCTGCTATGGGCACGGGCGGGTGTTCCATATTCTTCCGCTACCGGGTTGCCGATTGAAGCGCAAACAGTCACCCAGATGGTTGATCGTATTATGGCGTTGCCGGAGGGCACGCGCCTAATGCTTCTTTCCCCTGTTATTCGTGACAGAAAGGGAGAATACCGGAAGGAACTGGCTGAGCTTCAGCGTAAAGGTTTTACACGTGTAAAAGTGGATGGAACACTTTATGAAATTGATGATGTTCCAAGCCTAAACAGAAAGTTACGCCATACTGTAGAAGTTGTGGTGGATCGTGTTGTGGTGAAGGAAGGGCTTGAAACACGCCTTGCTGATAGCCTTGAAACAGCATTGGAACTTTCTGATGGCATTGTGTATGCGGAAGAGGTTTCTAAAGATGAAAGCAAGGAAAACGAAAAACTTGTTTTCTCATCACATTTTTCCTGCCCTGTAAGTGGGTTTACACTGGAAGAAATTGAGCCCCGACTGTTTTCCTTCAACGCACCACAAGGGGCCTGTCCGGCGTGTGATGGCATTGGTGTAGAAACCTACTTCAACCCGCATCTTATTGTTTCAGATGAAGGTCTTAGTCTTGCAAAAGGTGCTATAGCACCATGGAAAGATGCAAAATCTCCATTACTGGAGCAGACGCTTGAAAGTTTGGCACAGTATTTTTCTGTAAGCATGGACACACCATGGAAAGATCTTCCAGAAAATGTGCAAAACGGTATTCTCTACGGCATTCCAGAAAATGTAGATTTTACCTATAAAGATGGCAGGAAAAGCTACGTTGTTTCCAAACCATTTGAAGGTGTGATTAAAAGTCTGGAAAAACGCCTCCGTACCACAGAAAGCATGTGGGTTAGAGAAGAGCTTTCCAAATATCAGTCTGAAAAAGCGTGTCATGTGTGTGAAGGTGCACGGTTGCGGCCAGAGGCTCTTTCTGTGCGCGTGGCAGGGAAAAATATTGCGCAAGCCACGGATTTACCAATAGGGCAAGCTTTGGACTGGTTTGATACAGTTCTGCCAACGCTTACGCCACAAAGGGCCGAAATTGCACGCCGTATTCTACGTGAGATTCTGGAACGTTTGAAGTTTCTTGATGATGTGGGGTTGGAATATCTGACACTTTCAAGAAGTTCAGCAACACTTTCTGGGGGGGAAAGTCAGCGTATTCGTCTTGCCAGCCAGATTGGTTCCGGGCTGACAGGTGTTTTGTATGTTCTGGATGAACCTTCTATTGGCCTCCATCAGCGTGATAATGAACGTCTGCTTGGCACATTACAGCGTTTGAAAAACCTTGGAAATACGCTGATTGTTGTTGAACATGATGAAGATGCTATCAGAAGTGCAGACTGGTTGGTAGATATGGGGCCGGGTGCTGGTGTAAATGGGGGCACTGTTGTTGCCCAAGGTACGCCAGCGCAGGTTGCCAAATCTCCCGATAGTTTGACGGGGGCTTATCTTTCTGGCCGCAAAAAGATCGATGTTCCTGCTGAACGACGGAAGATAAATAAAAAGAAAATTCTAACAGTTGAAGGTGCTACAGGGCACAATCTGAAAAATGTAACGGCTCGTTTCCCGCTTGGTACGTTCACTTGTGTAACGGGTGTATCTGGTAGCGGAAAGTCTACTCTGGTTATTGATACGCTTTATAAAGCACTTTCTCGCCAGTTGATGGGGGCAGGCACATCGCCAGAACCGTATAAGCGTATCAAGGGGATGGAGCTGTTAGACAAGATTATTGATATTGACCAATCCCCTATCGGACGCACCCCGCGTTCTAACCCTGCAACCTATACAGATCTCTTTACGCCCATAAGAGACTGGTTTGCGGAACTGCCTGAAAGTAAAGCAAGAGGTTACAAACCCGGTCGCTTTTCCTTCAATGTTAAGGGTGGGCGTTGTGAAGCATGTCAGGGTGATGGTGTTATCAAAATTGAAATGCACTTTTTGCCAGATGTGTTTGTAACGTGTGATGCCTGTAAAGGGCAGCGCTATAATCGTGAAACATTGGATATCAAGTTCCGTGGCAAGTCCATTGCAGATGTACTGGCCATGAGTGTGGATGAAGCCCTACCCTATTTCTCGGCTCAGTCTCGTATTCGCGATAGGTTGGCCATTCTACAAAAAGTTGGTCTGGGATACGTTGCTTTGGGCCAGCAGGCGACGACTCTTTCTGGTGGTGAAGCGCAGCGCGTTAAACTTTCCAAGGAACTGGCACGTAGGGCAACGGGGCGTACCCTGTATATTCTGGATGAACCAACAACCGGCCTGCATACAGAGGATGTAAGAAAGCTTCTGGAAGTTTTGCATGCCCTTGTTGATCAGGGAAACACAGTTGTTGTGATTGAGCATAACCTTGAAGTTATTAAAACGGCGGATTGGATTATAGATGTTGGCCCCGAGGGTGGTGATGGCGGTGGGCAGATTGTTGCCGAAGGTACGCCAGAAGATATTGCGGCATGTCCGGAAAGTTACACAGGCCGGTTTCTTGCCCCGCTGTTAGTGAAGAAATAATGAAAAAGCAGTTTTTAGCTTTAGCTGGTGTTGGGTTTTCTGCTCTGTTTGCAAACGGAGCAGAAACTTATAGCGCAGTGGCAGAAACATCGTGTTCTGCCCTTCCCTCTTCTGTGCTCTTTGAAAAACAGACATGGACAGAAATCCAGTCTGATATTTCCTGCGGAATAACGACTCTTATTATTCCTGTTGGTGGAACAGAGCAGAGTGGTCCCTACATAGCTGTTGGCAAACATAACACGCGTGTTATGGAAATAGCGCAAAGAATAGCCGAAAAATCCGGAAAAACCCTTGTGGCACCAGTTGTTGCATATGTTCCTGAAGGCAGTACATCACCCCGTACTTCGCATATGAAGTTTCCGGGAACTATTACTGTTCCGACAGATGTTTTTGAAAAACTAATAGCATCTGCGGCAAAAAGTTTTCAGGTTCAGGGCTTCCGTCTGATCGTTTTTATTGGCGATCATGGCGGGTATCAGAAATCTTTGGATAAAGTTGCCACGCAACTTAATAAGGAATGGGCCGGCACACAGGCGCAGGCTCTTTATGTAAAGCAATATTATAGCGTTATACCACATCAGTATGTTCAATGGCTCAGTCAGCATGGATATGCAAAAGATGTAGGTATGCACGCAGATATAAGTGACACATCGTTAATGCTGGCTATTGATCCAACAATGGTAAGGCTGGATGCATTACAAAAATCAGGCACTCCATCAAGCGCACAAGGAATTTATGGAGGGGATCCGCGTAAAGCATCGGCAAATTTGGGGCAAGTAGGTATCAATATGCAGATAACTGCAGCAGTTTCTGCCATTAACGATGCACGAAATAAATAAGTGTAAGTTATTTTACAGAATAGAACATAGGTTCTCTACTTAAAAAAGATTAGAATAGACCTTATTAAGGCACCATGATAAATCGAACCTGATATAATAGATAAATCATGGTGCCAGAGATAATGAGGTATAGTGTAATGGCTTCCAAAGCCTATTTGATAGCGGCAACGGCTTTAGCTGCGGTGATGAGCGCTGGAACAGCGGCATTTGCCCAAGATGCTACGCAACCAGCCCCATCGGCGCAACAGCCAGTAGCAGAGGTTCCTGCACCTGCAACGGCACCAGTTTCTACGCCTGTTCCTCAAAACACAGCAACTTCAGCTACAAAAATTGAAACAATTCCGGGTATGCCCCCCGTTATTGATCCGAGTAACCTTTATAGTGAAACACGGGCGGGTAATATTGCACCGGAAGTAGCGCAGGATCCGGCACGGGTTTATGTGCCAAACCTGCGCTCCAATGATGTTTCGGTTATTGATCCGGCCACATCAAAAGTCGTGGATCGTTTTCCTGTTGGTAAAAGCCCGCAACACGTTGTTCCTTCGTGGGATTTGCGGACATTATGGGTCACTAACAATGCCGAAGGCACTACAAATGGCAGCCTGACGCCCATAGATCCCCGTACAGCCAAGCCCGGCCCTGCTGTGCAGGTGGATGATCCTTACAACATGTATTTTACGCCAGATGGCAAATCAGCCATTGTAGTGGCAGAAGCCCGTAAGCGGTTGGATTTTCGTGATCCGCATACAATGGCTTTGCAGGAATCTGTTGAAGTTCCGCAATGTAAGGGTGTGAACCATGCGGATTTCTTCTGTGGTTACCGTCCGTTATGCAAGAGTTTTCTGACCCATATT
>NZ_CADO01000021.1 GCF_000285275.1 Acetobacter pasteurianus subsp. pasteurianus LMG 1262 = NBRC 106471 | reverse complement strand
AGGGCAATCGGGCCTTCATCAAACAGGGCGGCAGTTGCTGTCATGTGCAGCAGTTCCAGCTCGTCCGATGGGGCCATGATGGTCATGCCCGGCAGGCAGCCCAGATAGGCGATGTCGAAGGAGCCCGCATGGGTGGCGCCATCGGCCCCCACCAGACCGGCGCGGTCAATGGCAAAGCGCACGGGCAGCTTTTGTAGCACCACATCGTGCATCACCTGATCATAGGCGCGCTGGAGGAAGGTGGAATAGATGGCGCAGAACGGGCGCAGCCCTTCCGTAGCCATACCGGCAGCAAAGGTGACGGCATGCTGCTCGGCAATGCCCACATCAAAAAACCGGTCCGGGTAAGCCTTGGCAAAGGCATCCAGCCCCGTGCCAGAAGGCATGGCGGCGGTGATGGCGGCAATCTTGTTGTCGGTAGCAGCACGGCGTGTGAGTTCGCGCGAGAACACGGAGGTGTAGCTCGGCGGGCCTGCGGGGCCTTTTTTCTGCTCACCGGTAACCACGTTGAACTTGGCAACGGCGTGATACTTGTCTCCGGCTTTTTCGGCAGGCTGATAGCCGTGGCCTTTTTCCGTGATGACATGCAGCATGATGGGGCCGTTATCCGTATCGCGCAGGTTACGCAGGATAGAGACCAGCTGCGGCAGGTCATGCCCATCCACGGGGCCAACGTAGTAGAAACCCAGTTCTTCAAACAGCGTGCCGCCGGTGATCATGCCGCGGGCATATTCATCGGCCTTGCGGGCCGTGCGTTCCACAGGGGCGGGCAGTTTTTTGACGAACTTGCCAGCCAGTTCGCGCAGGCCCATGAACTTGCGGGAAGACATCAGGCGCGACAGGTAGTTCGACATTGCGCCCACAGGCGGGGCAATGGACATCTCGTTGTCGTTCAGGATGACAATCAGCCGTTCCGCACCGGGGCCAGCCACGGCGGCGTTGTTCATGGCCTCATACGCCATACCGGCGGAAATGGAGCCATCACCGATCACGGCAATCACATTGCGTTCGCGGTAGCTGGGGTCTTCCTCCGCCCGCAGGTGGTGGGCCACGGCCATGCCGAGTCCGGCGGAAATGGAGGTGGAGGAATGGGCTGCGCCAAACGGATCGTATTTGCTTTCCGCGCGGCGGGTAAAGCCGGACAGGCCACCCGGCTGGCGCAGGGTGCGGATACGGTCACGCCGCCCAGTCAGAATCTTGTGAGGGTAGGCCTGGTGGCCCACATCCCAGATCACCTTGTCATCCGGGGTGTCAAACACCGCATGCAGGGCAACTGTCAGCTCCACAACACCCAGAGAGGCCCCAAGGTGCCCCCCCGTGGTGGAAACCGCGTCCACCGTTTCGGCCCGCAGCTCATCCGCAACCTGCTTGAGCTGCTCAACCGAGAGATTGCGCAGGTCCGCCGGATACTCAACCCGGTCCAGCGCAGGAAAACGCCCTAACGTCGGAATCGGTGAAGGCGCGTTCTTATCCTGAGAACTGTCCATGCGATCGTTTCCATCTTTTTGTTGCGGGCTGCTGTCTGATATCTGGGCGAATGACGCAACCCGGAGTGTGTCTTACGCCGCGTTTGCATGCCGACAGACATCGCGATCCGATGGCATGTGGTTTAATGTTTCACGCAAGAACGCAAGTATTGAAACAAAACAAGCCGCCGAATGTGGCCTTTTTGCAACAGGAGTGTGAAAACACTTGAGCTTGACAAACCACACAACATATATGCAGGCCAATATCTTCTTTCA
This sequence comes from Acetobacter pasteurianus subsp. pasteurianus LMG 1262 = NBRC 106471, assembly GCF_000285275.1. Taxonomy (GTDB): domain Bacteria; phylum Pseudomonadota; class Alphaproteobacteria; order Acetobacterales; family Acetobacteraceae; genus Acetobacter; species Acetobacter pasteurianus. The sequence goes on along the minus strand of NZ_CADO01000021.1, from coordinate 42,576 downwards.
TGCGTGGCCGCGTAACGCGTGTATTCAGTATTCTGTCTGACCACCTGATGGCTCAGGGCGGAAATACTTGCCGCGGGTCGCACGGCCGCGTTTCTTGTTACACACTGAACTGAACAAGTTCTTTCCAGTCACGATACGGGCGTAAGTGATGCGCCGGAGCGGGGGTTTATGGCCGTACCGATAATGCAGGCCGTCAGGGTCGGCAAATATGTCGTCACACAGCATCTCAAGAAGCGGAAGCGCTATCCGCTTGTGCTGATGCTTGAGCCGCTTTTCCGCTGCAATCTGGCATGTGCAGGTTGCGGGAAGATCGACTATCCGGCTGCTATTCTGAACCAGCGCATGACTGTGCAGGAATGCATGGATGCGGATGCCGAAGCAGGCGCGCCAGTTGTGGCTGTGGCCGGCGGTGAACCGCTGTTGCACAAGGAAATGCCGCAGATTATTCGCGGTTTGATTGCACGTAAGAAATACGTCTATCTGTGCACAAATGCCCTGCTGCTTGAAAAGAAGATGGATGAATATGAACCATCCCCCTTCTTCTCTTGGGATGTGCATCTGGATGGTGACAAAACCATGCACGATTCCTCCGTCTGTCAGGATGGGGTGTATGAACGTGCCGTGGCCGCCATTAAAAAAGCCAAGGAACGCGGCTTCCGTGTTTCCATCAACTGCACCCTGTTTGATGGCGCAGACCCGCAGCGCGTTGCCAGCTTCTTTGATGAAGTGATGGCAATGGGCGTGGACGGAATCATGACCGCACCGGGTTATGCTTACGAACGCGCACCGGATCAGGAACACTTCCTGAACCGCCAGAAAACCAAGCAGCTGTTCCGCGATATCTTCCGTTTGGGCAAGGGCCACAAATGGCGGTTTACGCAGTCTCCGCTGTTCCTGAACTTCCTGGCGGGGAACGAACAGTACCACTGCACGCCGTGGGGCAAGCCGCTGCGTAACGTGTTTGGCTGGCAGCGCCCGTGCTATCTGCTGGGTGAAGGCTATGCCAAGTCCTTCCGTGAGCTGATGGACGACACGAAGTGGGATGATTACGGCACCGGTAACTACGAAAAATGCGCTGACTGCATGGTGCATTCCGGTTACGAATCCACCGCTGTTATGGATGCCGTGCGTCGCCCTTGGCACATTGCCAAAGTGGCGCTGTTTGGCCCGGAAACAGAAAAGCCAATGGCACCGGAAATCTCGCTGGCAAACCAGCGCCCGGCCCAGTACGTCTTCTCCAAACAGGTGGAAGAACAGATGGAAGCCATTGCAGCACGCAAGCCTGCAAAGGCCCCACGTGTGAAGGTGATTCGCACAGCCGAAGGCGCGAACGATGCCCCGGCAGCAAAGCCAGCAGTGGAAGCCACTGCGGCGGACTGATCGGGCCTTCCGAATCGGGTTTTAAAAAGGGGCGGTTCCCGCAAGGGGCCGCTCTTTTTTTGTCTTTGCCCTTCAAAACATACCGAATTGGTCCGCTTTATCAGGAAGGCAGGCATACGGCCTTCGCATAAGGCAATACGCGTTCCTGTATGGCCTAGCTGTGGCTTTGGGGGAAATCATCCCCTATTCTGCCCGCCAGAAACCCGCCACGCGGGTACCCTACACAGAGGGCATATCGTTTTTCATGGCACTTTCCATTCTTGTCATTTTCTTTCTGGTGTTGCTGAACGCCGTGTTCGCCATGGGGGAACTTGCGCTTATTTCCGTGCGTAAACCCCGTTTGGTCATGTTGCAGGAACAAGGCGTGCGCGGGGCCGAACGGGCCTTGCGCCTAGCGGAAGACCCGCAAATCTTCCTGCCCACGGTGCAGGTGGGCATGACACTGGTTTCCATTCTGGAAGGCACATTTGGTGGGGTGCAGATAGAAGCGCACCTTACCCCCATGCTGGAGCGTATTCCGGCCATTAAACCCATTGCCCCGCAGCTTTCCATGATTGTGGTGGTAGTGCTGATTACGGCCATCATGCTGGTGCTGGGTGAGCTTGTTCCCAAGCAGTTGGCCCTGCGTGAGCCAGAAAAAGTGGCTGCCCGTCTGGCTGCGCCGCTGGAGGTTCTGGCCAATGCCACCCGCCCGGTGGTGTGGTTGCTCCGCCAGTCTTCCAACGTGGTTTTGCGCCTGATGGGGGCGGCAGATGCCGTAAACCAGACGCTGACGGAAGAAGAACTGAAAGCCTACATTGCAGAAGGTGCACGCCTGGGCGTGCTGGAGCATGAAGAGCGCACCATGATCGAACGCCTGCTGCGCCTTGCAGACAGGCCCGTGCGTGCCATCATGACCCCCAGAAACGAGCTGGTGTGGATAGACCGCCATGCCGGGCGCGAGGCACTGGTGCAGGCGCTTAAGCAAACCACCTATGCCCGCCTTGTGGTGTGCGAGGGTGGGGTGGATAACCCCGTAGGTGTGGTTCTGGCCAAGGATATGCTGGACCGCGTTCTGGACGGCATGCCTGCCTCTATAGAGGCAGGGCTGCGCCCAATGGTGGTGGTGCCAGACAGCATTTCCGCGCTGGATATGCTGGAACGCATGCGCAGCATCCCGCTGGGCATGGCCTTTGTGTTTGATGAATACGGGGCGTTTGAAGGCATTGTTACGGCGTCTGACCTGTTTGATGCCATTGTGGGTGAAACCTCGCACGAGCCCCAAAAACTCACCCGCCTGCATACAGAACCGGCCCCCGATGCCGTGCTGATGCTGGATGGCACGGAATCCGCCGATGAAGTGAAGGACCGTCTGGCCCTGAAATCCTTGCCCGAGGAAGGCAGCTACCATACGCTGGGCGGCCTTATTCTGGCCCTTCTGCGCCGTGTGCCTGCGGTGGGGGACAAGGTGGCTTACGAAGGTTGGCTGTTTGAGGTGCTGGAAATGGAAGGCCGCCGTGTCTCTCGCGTGCGGGCCAGCAGGCAGCCTCTGGCAGAGAACTAAAGCAGCTACACAGGGCAGGCGTTTGGTCTGCCCTAAGGCGCAGGTTCAGTCTGCCCACAGGTCATAAAAAAGGGGCGCAGCCGGTTAAAGCTGCGCCCCTTTTTGTATGCGATAAGCCGACTGAGCCTGCGCCGCAGAGCCTTAGTGCAGGGTGCGGGTGTTCAGCGTATGTGCCAGTGCCTTTTCATCCTCAAAGTCCGGCCACGTGCTTTGGGCCAAGGCTGTAAGGGAGGGTGTGGGCAGCTTCATCTTGGCGGCGTACATCCACAGATAGGCGAGGGTGTGGTGCACGTAATCCCGCGTTTCCGTGTTGGGCAGCAGCTCCATGAACAGCAGTGGATCGTTGGCTGCTGGGCCGGTGGAGCTTTCCCAATGCGCAAGGGCGGAAGGTCCTGCATTGTAGCTGGCCAGCAGGCGGATAATATCCCCACCACGTGCCTCTGTATGGCTGGTCTGGCGTGTGAGCCCGGCCAGATACTGCACATAGCGCTGCCCGATTTCCAGATTGATGCTGGGGTCATGCAGGGCTTCGGCGGAATGTACGAAGTGGTGGTTGATATTGGTGGGGGACTCACTGGTGACAAAATCGGCCGTAAGCGGGCGGATCTGCATCAGCCCATGTGCCCCTGCGCCGGAAACAGCGCGTGGGTCGAAGTTCGATTCCACACGGGCCAGCGCGTAAACAAGGGCGGGGTCCATGGTAAAGCCGTGCCGGGGGCGCAACAGGGGCAGGGGTGTATCTTCTGCGTTCTGTGCCGTGGCGGCATGGGTGTTCAGGGCATCGGCCATTTCTGTGGCCAGATCATGCAGCCCGGCTGTTTGCGCTACAAGCTGAAAGGCCCGTGCCAGTGTCACGTCCCGCAGGTCTGGCCATGCGCGGCGGATGGCGTTTTCGGCCATTTCCGGCTCACCAACCTGTAGCAGGGCAAACACGCGGCGGCCAACATCGGTGGCGCCTACGGCTTCAATATCAATTTCCGTCAGCACTGGGGCGGAGGATGCGCCGTTATCTGGAACGGGGCTGTTTTCCAGCGGTTTAAAGCCAACAGGGCGTGTATGGGCGCTGGAGGCCGCATGGTCTGCCGGGTCTGGCCGCAGCATACGATAGGCCAAAAGCCCATAGAAGCTGCGCGGAAAAGCCGCCGCATGCTGGAGCCAGATGTGCTGGGCATGGGCATTGCCGGTTTTTTCGTGCCCCCGTGCAGCCCAGAAGGCGCAGGCGGCCCGCATTTCCGGCATGGCGCGCGGGGCGTGGGAGGCTTTTTCAAAAAACGGAATAGCCTCGGCGTAAGCCTGCTTCTGCCATAGGGCCAGCCCAGTAATGTAGCTGGCCAGTGCATTGCGCTCGCGCGAGATGTTTACGGCCGTGCGGCCAATATCTAGCGCCATATCCGTTTCACCGGAAACCAGCATGGCCTGTGCGGTTTCAGCCTGTAGCTGGGCCGCGTAGGCGGGCGTCATGCCCGGTGTAATGCTGATAAGGTGCAGCGCACTGTGCACGCCCTTCAGCCCCCATGTGGTGCGTTCACGCAAGGTGCGGTCCAGCAGGGGGTTGCGGGTGAATTCCTGCGCCAGTGGGCCAGCCGCAAGGGCGGCATGGGCCGGGGCCAGATGGTCTGCCGGTGGGGCAGGTGGCAGGGGGCCACCCCGTTCGGGCAACGCGGCAAGGCGCGCCCATATGGCCGGGGCATCGGCATAGCTGGTGTATTGTTTCAGCCAGTTCCGCAGTTCGGTCGCATTGGGGTGGTAATTCGGGTTCAGGTAACGGTCTGCCTGCAGCTCACCCAACAGGGTGGCATCTGTCAGATGCGTGGTGCTGCTGATGGCTTCTGTGAACGCACCCTGCTGTTGGAGGCGCAGGATGGCGCGCACCTGAGTGGCAACTTCAGGAGGAAGAGGTTTTGGAAGTGTAACATCATCACCTTCGGGGAAAGCCTGGCGCGGCAGAACCATAGCCAGCTCTTCGCTGTACGGTTCGGGCCCGGCTTCCGGAGGCTTGGCATGGGCTCTCGTCACAACGACGGAAGCGCTGGCCAAAAGGGCGGCACCAGCCAGAATGGCTTTTGCCGCGATCTGATGAGGAATTTGACCTATCGCTCGCATGGCTGGCGGGGTCTAGGCCCTTCCAGCCTAAAAGGCAAGTTTCCTGTTTGTAAGAAAAGGGAAAGGTTCTTCAAAAATTGTTGCATTCCCTGAGGTGCAGCACTGGTCAAGCCGGAATAATTTCTATGATTTGTGCAGGTATTCCCACGGTTTGTGCACTGTATTTCTTACTGACATATTCTGTAACATCTGGCACGGCGTTTACACTTACATGCGCGCGCTGATTACATGCTTTGGCTGTCTTGGCGCAGGGTATCCATCACCGTCATCAGTGTTGTCCATATTTCACGCCGCGCTGCGGGGCTGGCCCGAAGCTGGAGCGGGTGGCGCATGAACATAACGGGCAGGGGGGGCAGTCCCGGCAGGGTGATCTCCTGCCAGTTGCGGCGGGGCAGATCCGTGGTTTTGCCAAGCAGCATACGCGCAGGCAGCCGCCCACATAGCAGCAGGCGCTGGGGCGCAAACAAAGTTATGGCGCGTTCCAGAAAAGGGCGGCAGATGCGTTGGTCCATTTCTGTTGGGGGTGTGCCGCCTGCAGGCCGCCACGGCAGGGCTGTGGCAAGGGCCAATTGGCTGCGCTCCAACGGGAGCGGGGCCAGCATGGTATCCAGCAGGGTGCCGCATAGGCCCGCAAAAACCTGCCCGCTTCTGTCTTCATCCTCATCCGGGGCTTCCCCAATCAGCATCAAGGGGGCGTTGCGGGGGCCAGTGGGCATCAGGGTGTGCATGGCAGCACCGCGCAAGGGGCATGCCGTAAAGGAATCCATCGCCTCAAACAGCTCTTCTGGCCTGTTGGCGGCTGCGGCAAGGCGCTGTGCCTGTTCTACCGTATCTGCAAAACTGGTGGGGACGGGCGGTTGCTGGGCTGGGTTCTGCGTCACTGCGGCAGGGGCTGGTGTTCTGCCGGTTCCGGGCTGCGGGGGTATGTATGGGGGAGCTTGCGGGGGCGTTTTGCCCCGTAGCGGAGGCAGCACAAGCCCGGCTCCCGCGTGCCGATGATCGGCCGGGGCATCGGTTACAGCAACATCCACGCCCCATTCCGTATAAAGGCGCAGGAGAGACAGAGCAGCTTCCATCATATAAACCGTATCACAAAGCGGACGGTTTGGTGGTTTGGCGCGGGCGCGTTAGACAAAACCAGTCGTTCATGTCGTTCCTTTCCGCTCTGCCAGAAGGGGCGGGGCATCCGTGGGCGGCCTGCCCGGTTGCCACCGTATCCTGTAGATAGGGTTCTTATGCTGTTTTGTCGCCTTCTGCCTACGGTTTTCATGCTGCTTTCCGCCACTGTGCTGGCTTCTCCGCTGTATGCGGCCCAGCCCGATACATCTGGCGCCGCCCTTAAAGGGGCCGAACCCAAAGCAGATACCGCGGTTATGCATGCGCCTGTCGGGCATGTCGATTCGGGGGCTTTTCTAAGCGCCGTCATTGCTGTGCGCAGGGGGGATGACCTTCAGGCCGCGCGCTCTTTCCGCCAAGCTGCCGCCGCAGACCCAGAAAATATGGACCTGCTGAAGCAGGCCTTTGTGCGCAGCGTGATGGCGGGTGATGCCGATGCCGTGCCGCTGGCCCACAAGCTGGATAAGCTGCCCGGCGCACAGAGCGTGATTTCCGCCCTTGTGCTGGGGAACGATGCCGCCGTGCGCGGTGAGTGGGGCGAGGCGCTGACTTATTACCATCAGGCCCGCACGGACCCGCTGACACATCTTATTATGCCGCTGCTTCTGGCATGGTGCGAGCAGGCACAGGGCCATGCCAATGAGGCCGTTGACAGCCTGACCCATATTCAGAAATCTGTGCTGGTGCCGTTTTACACGCTGCACGCGGCCCTGATTGCACAAGTGGCAGGCCAGACAGACCGCGCAGGCCAGCTTTTTGATGAAACGCGCAAGATCATGCCGGGGGGTGATCTGCTGCTCACCCGTTCCTACGCCGCATGGTTGTGGGAGCACGGGCAGAAGGAAAAAGCCCGCGCCGAGTTGCGCAAGCTGGAAGGGGATGATCCGGTTCTGCTGCTGGCTGGCCCGCAGCTTCAGGCCACAATTTCGCATTTCCCGGTGACATCGGCACGTGGGGGTATTGCGCGGGCTTATATTCTTACGGCATTTTTGCTGCGCCAGCAGGGGCGGGAGCAGGCCCAACAGGCCGCAGCCACCGGTGGTATGGTGGGGAATGATGCCAACCTTTACCAGTTTAACGAGGCCGCCCGCCTGATGCTGGGCTTTGCCTTGGCCATGGACCCCACATTGGCCGAAGCCCGGCTGATGCTGGCCGAAATCCAGATTGATGAAGACCATGGGGCCGCCGCGCGAGAAACATTGCTGCGCGTGCCGCAGTCTGACCCCATGTCCCCCGTGGCACGGTTGCGGTTGGCTGTGCTGGATTCCACGCCCGATCAGGCCACCGAGGCTGTCAGCCTGTTGCGCCCGCTTGTGGCCCAGTTGCCGGACCAGATTCTGCTCCAGCGTGCCTTGGGCAATGCGCTGGTACAGCAGAAAGACTGGAAGGGTGCTATCGCCGCCTATACCAAGGCCATAGACCTTGCCAGCGCCCAGAAGGATGTGGATTGGACGCTGCTTTTCCTGCGCGCCATGGTGTACCACGAAATGGGGGATTGGCCCCACGCGCGGGATGATGCCCGCGCAGCGCTGGCATATGCGCCAGACGAATCCATGCTGCTGAACTTTCTGGGCTACTCCATGGTGGAACGGCATGAAAATCTGCCCGAAGCCGAAAAACTTTTGCGCAAGGCGCACCAGCTTTCCCCCGATGATGCCGCCATTACAGATAGCCTCGGCTGGGTGCGTGCAGAGCGTGGAGACCTGAACGAAGCGCTGGACCTTTTAGAAAAAGCCGCAGAAAAAACTCCCGAAGACCCGGAAGTGAATTATCATCTGGGCGAGGTTTACTGGCGGCAGGGCCGCAAGACCGAAGCCATAGATCAGTGGAACGTGGCTTTGGGGCTGCACCCCATTCCGTCGGATGAAGTATTGATACGTGCTGCGCTCAAGCGTGCAGGTGTGGAGCCGGATGTGAAAAAGGCAGATCAGGCCGCGCCCGCTAAAGTTGCGCCGCAGGATAAAGGAACACACACGCCATGACAGTTGATGTTCTGGATGTTGCAACCACAACCCTGACAGAAATTGCACCAGCAAAAATCAATCTGTATTTGCACGTTACTGGTCGCCGCCCAGATGGATACCACCTGCTTGATAGCCTTGTGGTGTTTGCCGGTGCAGGAGATGTGCTGCATTACGAACCGGGCACAGAACCGCTGCACCTTAAGCTGGAAGGCCGCTTTGGCCGCGCCCTTGGTGCCGATGCCGCAGGTGCCGATAATCTGGTGATGAAAGCCGCCGCCGTGCTGCGTGATCTGGCCGGGCCGCATGCCAATGTGCAGGGTGGTTGCCTTGTGCTGGAAAAAAACCTGCCCGTGGCTTCCGGCATTGGTGGAGGTTCGGCAGATGCGGCCGCGGCCCTACGCCTGCTAAACCGGGCATGGAATGCACAGGTGGATGAACCCACCTTGTTCCGCGTGGCGGAAACACTGGGGGCCGATGTGCCCGTGTGCCTGCTGAGCCAAACCGTGCGAATGGAAGGTATTGGGGAAACCCTTACCCCCGCACCGCGTTTGCCAGAATGTGGCCTTGTGCTGGTGAATTGCGGGCAGGCTGTTTCCACCCCGGATGTGTTCCGCAAAAGAACGGGCGATTTTGTGCCGCGGGCGGATTTACCGCAAAGCTGGCCCAATAGTGCCGCCATGGTGGCAACCCTTAAGGCGCAGGAAAACAGCTTGGAAACCCCGGCATGCAGCGTATGCCCGCCGGTTAAAAAGGTGTTGGCTGATATTGCGGCCCAGCCAGATTGTCAGTTGGCCCGTATGAGCGGCTCTGGTGCTACATGCTTTGGCGTGTTTCCTACTGTTGAAGCCGCGCGGGAGGCAGCAGACAGGTTGGCAGAGGCACACACCGCATGGTGGGTGTGGGGCGGGGCTCTGGTTTAAAGGGTTTTGCCACCTTATATCAGCATCAGTTGTTTCAGCAGGCCGGAAGGTGCAAACCATTCCGGTCTGGCTGGGTGTAGGAGGTTTTATGTCTTCCAAGCTTGATCTGTCTCTTTCCGCAGACCACACAGAAGTCCATCTCAAGGTGCTGGAGCAGGAAGGCCAGCCTGCTGTAGATGTTGCGCTTTCGGTAGAAGACATCACACGGCTGATTCAGGTTTTGGGTCAGTGTCGGGAAACGATGCTGGAAGGCAAGGAACTGCCGCCCATAGAAGGGGCCACCTTTACGCCCGTTACCCGCACCAAATGGGCGCTTCAGCCCGAAGCCAGCACGGATGGATCTGTTCTGGCCTTTCAGCACCCGGCTTTTGGCCCGGTAGGGCTTGTGCTGCCACCTGCTGATGCAGACCGCCTGATGCACGGCTTGCACATGCACCAGCAAATGCGCCAGCAGCCCGCCAAACCACGCGGGCGTTTGAACTAAGTTTTGATTAGGTGTAGCGCATCCGGCACAGGCACGGATGCGTGGTGGCCTTGCCGCTCCATGCCATGTGCTTGGCACGTTCTAGCCGCATGCCGGGCACAAAAACGCATGGCATGAAGCAACATATGGCAAGGCAAAAAAAACGCCACCCCATTCAGCCGGAAAAATGTGCTGAACAGGATGGCACGTGTTTTCAAGATTTCCGGCAGTTGCGGATATGCGCCATCAGGGCGGTTAGGCCCATGGCTGTCAGCGCGCCAAAAATACCGGCCCGCAAGCTGCTGGAAACAAAGAAGGTAAGCGGGCTATCCAGCCTGCGGGAATGTTCATCAAACGGGCCCTGCGCCCCAAAGGAACCGGGCACGGATTTGTATAAATCATCCGGCTGTTCGCCTTCTGCCCAGTCATGCTCCATCTGGGCCTTGTAGCCTTTTTCCGCCATGCGGGCTTCACGGCAGCCGGGGGCAACCATGTGCCACAGGGCGGCAAAGCTGTTGGTGGCCCCAATGGAAATAGAGCGGCTGGTGCTAAAGGCGGCACGGCAAATGGCTTCTGCCGCCACTTCGGGTTCATACACCGGGCCAACGGGTTTGAGGCGCTTGCCTGTGAGGTTGCGTGTCCAGCCATAATGGGGGGTGTTGATGGCGGGCAGATCCACCATCACCACGCGGATATTATCGGCATCATGCAGCAGTTCTGGCCGCAGGCTTTCACAAAAGCCGCGCAGGGCGGAACGCGCCCCGTTTTCTGCCGCCTGCAGTGGCATACCGCGCAGGTTGGGGGCCAGATCCAGATTGATAATGGCCCCTTGCCCACGCCGGCGCATAACGCCCAGTGCGGCCAATGTGCCGTTTACACTGCCCAGATAAGTTACTTCCGTAGCACGGCGGATATCATCGGCAGAAAGAGCAGCCACCTGCCCAACCACCGTGGCCCCGGCGCAGTTGGCCCACACCGAAATGGGGCCAAGTTCTGTTTCAATACGTTCTGCCGCATCCTGCACCGCTTTGGCATCTGAAACATCCAGCGGAATCACCAATGACCGCACAGAGTGCTTGGCCAGATTTTCTGCTGTTTCCTTCAACCGGTCTTCATTCCGGCCCAGCAGGGCAATATCAAACCCGGCGCGGCCCAGCGCACGTGCCGCCGCGCGGCCAATACCGGCGCCTGCGCCTGTAATCACAGCTATCTGGGTTGGCATCCGCGTTTTTTCTCCCGGTTATCAGTCAAGCAAGACGTTCAAAATCTGGCTGCCATTTTGCGCCGCAATCGGGCAGGGCACAAGCCACAGGGCAGAGGTTCTGCCCCGCGTGGACCTGAATGCAGGTGGCAGATTTACAGATATTTCAGCGCAATAATGCCGCCTAAAAACACCACGGCAAAAGCCCCGGCCACCAGCGGCAGGCGTTTTTCCAGAAAATCCTGAATAGGGGCCCCAAAGCGCCACAAAAGCCCGGCCACCAGCATAAACCGCACGCCACGCGTTACAAGGCTGGCCAGCATAAAGGGCAGAATGGCAAAATGCGCCATGCCGCTGGCAATGGTGACAAACTTGTAGGGAATGGGCGTAAGCCCCTTAAGCAGAATAATCCACACCCCCCATTGGCGGAATTTTTCCTGCAAGGTCAGCAGCGTGCCCTCGGCATGGTAAAAATGCACAATGGGGCGGGCCACCGTATCCAGCAATGCCGCGCCAATCAGCCAGCCCAGCAGGCCACCGGCCACGCTGGCAATGGTGCAGATGGCGGCATAAACCCACGCCTTTTGCCTGTGTGCCAATACCATGGGCACCAGCAGCGTTTCTGGCGGGAGGGGAAAAAAGCTGGCTTCTGCAAAAGCCAGCGCCGCCAGCCATAAAGGTGCGTAGGGGCTGGCAGCGTGCCGCAAAACGCGGGCATAAAGGCGGTTTAGCATATGGGTTTAAAAACTACATCCGTTCACGGCGCAGAACATCCTCCGCCTTGGCGTGGATGGTATCATATTCTTCCTGCGTGAGGTTACCCCGGTGCAGCATTTCACTCGCACGGGCCAGCGCATCACGCGCGTGGGTGGCATCGGGTATCGGGTAGCGGCGGCCGGGCAGGGCAAAGGCATCATCGGGCAGGGCGTTGCGTTCTTCAGTTGTCAGCTTAGACATGGTTGGTCTTCCTGTCTTCCTCACACAGTTCAGAGGCACTCTCCAGTTCGTCCAGTTCCGCCATGGCAGCTTCTGCGCTGGTGGTGGGAACATCGGAAACCGGCGTGCTGCTCCGCACTCCCGCTGGCAGAGGATGCTGTGCGGGAGAGACTTCTAATGTTTGTGTCACACGGAACGCCGTCAAGACCGCGAAAGACCCAAACACCACTGCCCCCAGCGCTTGCCCGGCCTGCACGCCAAGCGGGCCAAAGCGTGCGCCCATCATCACAAACGGAATGGTGCCCAGCGTGGCCCGCCCCCAGTTAAAGGCGGTGGAATACAGCGGAAAACCAAGGTTGTTGAAGGCCGCGTTGGCTACAAACAGCATTCCCACAAACAGGTAACTGCCAATTGTCCATGTGCAGAACAGGTGGATAAGGGCTGCGGCATCACCTTGCGCATTATACATGGCCACAACCCCGTTCTGCACACAGAACAGGAAAACCCATGTAGCCCCTACGCTCAGAATAACCAGTTTGAGGGCGGCGCGCAGTGTTTCACGCACACGGTCACACTGCCCGGCCCCGATGTTCTGCCCCATAATGGGGCCAACTGAGCCGGTAAGTGCAAAAACCAGCGCAAACAGCACGGGCACTGTGCGCTCAATAGAGGCTTGCCCCGCAACAGCCGCCAACCCAAAGCGCGCCATGGCCTGCGTGACGTACACCCCCCCAACAGGTGTGGCCAGATTGGTGAGAATAGCCGGGAAAGCCACCGAGGCCACGCGCTTGGTGTCTGGCAGAATGCGGTGGAGCTGCGGCATGGCCAGCATATCGTGCCGCAATGCGCCGCGCAGGCCCACTGTAGCCACAACGGTGCGTGAAAGCACAGTGCTAATGGCCGCCCCGGTCAGCCCTTCATGCAGCCCGAAAATAAACAGCGGGTCCAGCACCGCAGCCACAACAGCACCCAGCAACGTAATGTGCATGGAGCCCTTGGCATCCCCCACCACACGCATGAGGGAGGAGGACCCCATGCCTGCGCAGATAAGCGGCAATGCAGGGCTGACCGTGCGCAGGAAGGTGGTGGCGTTGGCCAAGGCCTCACCCCGCGCGCCAAACAGTTCCAGAATGGGGTGAGCAAATATCATGGTGCCCACACCCAGTACCGTTGCCAGCCCGATCATGACGGTAAGGGCGGAGGAGGCAATGCCTCGTGCCTCATCCGCGCGGCCTGCACCAATTTCACGCGCAGTGGCGGCACTTATGCCAATGGTCAACCCGATGGAAACGGCAATCTGCAAGCCAATAACGGCCCCGGCAAAGCCAATGGCTGCCGTAAGGGCGGTGTTACCCAGGTGGCTGATATACACCATGTTGAGCATATCCACCGCAAACACCGCCATAAGGCCAATGGCTCCGGTGCCAGCCATAACTAGCACGTGGCGCATGATGCTGCCGGTGGTAAAGCAGGCCTTGTGACGTCCGCCAGGCGGGGAGGGCCGGTTCATTCATGCTCCGTGTGGGCTGTGCTGCGCGCGTGCCAATATGGGTGTTAAGTATGTCATGACTTGTTCCCCCTGCGAACAGGGAGAACACGGAACATCTGCCCTGAAAGGCGTGCAAACCCGAATAATGTGCCCAAAGCGCCGAGTTTAGGGGGCTGGGGGTGCTTCTTCCGGCTTTTCTGCGTCTGCCTTGTGCTCCAGCGGGCGGCCTAAATATGCTTCCAGCACCTGCTCGGTCGGGCCATCCATCCGCACCTGCCCTTGGTCCAGCCAGATCAGGCGGTTGCACCAATCGGCCATCACATCCGCCATATGGCTCGAGAGCACCAGAATATCGGCGCGGGAGACAAGGTTTTCAAGCCGGGCGCGGGCACGGTTACGGAAGGAGGCATCCCCCGCCATAAACCATTCATCCATCAGCAGCACATCGGGCATAATGGCCGTGGCCAACCCAAAGGAAAGGCGCACCATCATGCCCGAACTGTAGGTGTTTACCGGCAGGTCCATAAACGCACCAAGGCTGGCAAAACTTTCTACATCTTCTTCAATCTGCGCTGTCTGTTCCTTGTTCAGGCCAGAGAACATGCCGCGCAGGCGAATGTTTTCCCGCCCGGTCAGGTCCATGTTCATGCCCAGTTCGGGGTCCAGCAATGTGCCAATGCTGCCGCGCACCGTAACACTGCCGCCTACGGGTTCATAAATGCCGGCCAGTGCGCGTAACAGCGTGGTTTTGCCTGCGCCGTTGCCACCTACAAGGCCCAGCCTGTCCCCCGGTTGCAGGGTAAAGCTGACACCCTTAAGCGCCTGCACCACCACGCGGTCCCGGTTATCGTGCATGAAGCGCGTGTTAAGCGTGCGCCCCAGCGTTTTGCTGAGCGATTTGCGCAGGCTGCGGGCATTGCCATGATACAGCGGAAAGGTGATTTGCAGGTTTTCAACCGCAATATCCGTCATGCGCCTTACACCCAGTATGCCAGCCGTGTGCGCATACGGGCGAACAGGCAGAAGGTTGCAATTATCAGCACGGCAGACCACCCAAGAGCCGCAGGCCATACGGCAGTTTGCATCACGTCTCCGGTAAAGGGGGCGCGCAAAATTTCAATCAGCGGAAAGAAGGGGTCCAGCAGCAGCCAGGCCTGCCCGGTTGTCATCAACTGGGGAGACCACAGAATGGGTGTGACAAAGAACATCACCTGCGTCAGGCTGGCGATAATGGGGGGCACATCCCTAAAGCGTGCGCCCAGAATGCCCAGCAAAAGCACGGCAAAAAAGCAGTCTACCAGCCACAGGCCCGTGGCGGGTAGCAGAGTCCATGTCCATTTGGGCGTAACGTGAAACCACAAAAACACCCCGGCCACTACGGGCACGTTATGCGCAAACACTAAAATATTGCGCACAGCCACGCGCAGCACGTGCAGGGAATACGGCATGCGGGCTGCATGAATAAGCCGCGCAGCCCCCGTAAAGGTGCCGCAGCCTTCCTGCATGGTGCCGCCTACAAAGCCCCATAACACCAAAGAAAGGGTAAGGAAGGGCAGATAGGTGTGCACATCCGTGTTGAGCAGATACGCATACAGCACGCCCATGGCCGCCACCATAATGGCCGTGGTGGCCGTAAGCCAGAACGGCCCCAGAATGGAGCCACGATACCGCAGCCGAATATCCAGCCAAGCTAGCGTAAGCCCCAGCCGCGCATGGCGGAAGCCGCGCGCAAAATCCTGGGCGGCATGCACAAAGTAGGAAAAACCACGTTCTGGCACCAAATGCAGCACAGGCTGCCCCTCTGGCTGCGGGGCGTGCTGCGGCGCAGCCGAAAGAGGGGGCTGTTTTTTTGCGGCGCGTTCTTCCTGCGTATCCGGCAAGGTGGGCGTGCTGTTCATGGTGTTTAACGCGATAGAGAACCCTGCCTGTTTGTGCAAGGTTGGCATGCTTTTTATGCTGCCATTATGACCTGCCGCATAGGCCTGTTCCGCCCCAAAGCAGCGCGCCATTTACGCAACGATTGGCAGGAAAACACTCCGCAGAGATGACAACAGGCCCCGTGGTTGCTACACCCGGCCCGCCGGAGAGCCCTTTTTTCGTTCCACACCTAAGGCCGGGAACCGTCCTTGTCATGAAAATCGTCGCCTGTAACAGCAACCTCCCACTTGCCGAAGCCGTTGCCGCGGAGCTGAACCTTCCCCTCTGCAACGCCACCGTGCGCCGCTTTGCGGACATGGAGGTGTTTGTAGAAATCCACGAAAATGTACGTGGTGAGGACGTGTTCGTTATCCAGAGCACCTGCACCCCCACCAATGATAACCTGATGGAGCTGCTGATTATGCTGGATGCGCTGCGCCGTGGTTCGGCCAAGCGTATTACCGCTGTCATGCCCTATTTTGGTTATGCCCGGCAGGATCGTAAATCTGGCCCGCGCACGCCTATCAGCGCCAAGCTGGTTGCGAATCTACTGGTAGAAGCCGGTGCCAGCCGCGTGCTCACGCTGGATCTGCACGCCATGCAAATTCAGGGCTTCTTTGATATTCCGGTGGACAACCTTTACGCCGCACCACTGTTTGTGCGCGACATTCGCTCCCACTACGGGGACCGCGATCTGATGATCGTCTCCCCCGATGTGGGTGGCGTGGTGCGTGCCCGCCAGCTGGCCCAGCGCCTGAACACGGATCTGGCCATTATCGACAAGCGGCGTGAACGCGCAGGCGTTTCCGAAGTGATGAACGTGATTGGTGATGTGCGCGGCCGCCACTGCCTGCTGGTAGATGATATTGTGGATAGCGGTGGCTCACTGTGCAACGCAGCGCGCGCCATTGCCAACCAAGGTGCCGCATCTGTGGGCGCATACGTTACCCACGGTGTGCTGACAGGGCAGGCCGTGGAACGTGTTGCCGATTCGCCCATCGAAATGCTGACACTTACAGACAGCATTCGGGCTACGGAGCAGGTTATGGCTGCGCGCAATATCCGCCAGATCACCATTTCTGGCCTGCTGGCACGCGCCATTCATGCCGTGGCGGATGAAAGCTCCGTTTCCTCCCTGTTCGATTGATCCGAGGCCCTATGAGCACGCTTCTCCCCCGCCCATACTGGTATTTGCGCCACGGCCAGACAGACTGGAACCGGGCTGGTCTTTCTCAGGGGCGCACGGATGTGCCCTTGAATGAAACCGGCATTGACCAAGCTGTGGCGGCGGGAAAGCTGCTTGAGGTTGCCCTGCGTGCAGCAGGGGAGAATGGGGTAACGCGCATTGTGTGCTCTCCGCTGGAGCGCGCTTTGCGCACGGCCACCATTGTGCGGGATGCGCTTGTTACCCATGGTCTGCCAGCCTTGCCCCTGGATGTGGATACGGGGTTGGAGGAAGTCTGCTTTGGTGAGCAGGAAGGCCAGCCGATAGGGGATTGGTATAATAGCTGGATTGCCGGTGAGTACACGCCCCCGGGGGCAGAAACATTTGCTGCCCTGCGCCAGCGCGCCACAGATGCTGTAAACCGGGCCACACAGGCCCCCGGTCGGCCCCTGATTGTGGCACATGGGGCACTGTTCCGTGCTTTGCGCGCCGCTATGGCTCTGCCCGCCAATGTGCGCCTGCCCAATGCTATTCCGCTAAGCTTGCAGCCAGAGGCGGATGACCGTTGGGAACTGCGGGAACTGATAGACGCGTAAGCGTTAGTTCTGGAGCTTGTAGAGTTCAAACGAGAGGCGGTTTGGTTTTTTTCTGTTAATTTTACCAATACGTACGCTGTAAACTTGGTGATAATTTTGCTGGATGTAGGAGCAAACAGACAGTTCTATCTCGCCTGTTGAACAACCTTTATATGGTAACATGACAAAAACAGGATGTTCGGCCAGATCTTGCAAATAATGCTGCGTTGCGTTCTTGCCGTAAACAATATCTATATGATCATGGAATAAATATTTATCAAAACTTATTAAGTGGCCCATATAAAAATGACTTTGCTGGGCACGAATGTTTAGAATTTTTTGGTTTTCTGTGATTTCATGTATATATTTATAGTTTATATGATTTAGATTGGAATATTCTTTAATATTTTTGTGTATGTCATTTTGTATATTGTATGACTGAAAAAGTATTAATGGCAGTAGAGAATAAATAGAAAATTTTGTGTAATTTTCTACAAGCATAGCGAACATAATTGTAATTGGTCCAAGCCAAAGAATCGAGTAATGATTGAGTAAATGCCCCGAAAGCAAAGCCGCAGGCACGGAGGATACAAACCAGAGCGTAAGCAACGTAGTATCCGGTGTTGGGGCCATTTTAAGTATGGATTTCTGCCCGAACCATTTGATGAGAATGGGTGAAAAAACGGCCAGATAAGCAGCAATTAGCAAAACAGACTTTATGCGTTTTGAAAGCTTGGCGCTGTAAGCATGTAAAAACTGATGCTGCTGCGTAAAGTAATCAGCCAGCGCATGATGCCCCTGTATAAAATATGGCGCAAACAAAGCAGCCAAACCGCCACAGGTGCCAATAGCAAACAAACTTATATTTAAAATTGGGCGTGTATTTGCCAGTAATAAAAAACATACAGGCAGAAATAGGCAGATACCTTCCAGATAATTAATGTTTACCGTAAGGCCAAACGTACCCCCGGCAGCCAGAAGCCATAGGATGCGGGTTGTCGGCTGAATGGTGGCTAGTGTGCCTTTACGCGCAAGCCAGAGCACGGCCAGTTCTGTTGTGATCAGAAGTGTTTCCGTATTGCCGGCCAGCAGCTCAAATGGTGCGCCCAGCAGCGCGAGTGCCGCAAAAACCCATAGCCAGCGTGTGTGCCAGATACTGCGGGCCATGGCAGCAAATGCCGCAAGGGAAAGCAGGGCCAGAACCGTAAACTTGCCAACAGGCAGCGGGGCCGTAAGGGCATCCCACGCACCGTACACCACATAAACGCCAAAAGGTTTATGATCGAACACATATTGGTAAGGCAGAATATGCTCTTGCAGCAGGCTGCGGCCAATAAGTGCGTAAAATATTGTATCAGCCGTGGAGAAAGGCAGGATCAGGTAAGAAAAAATATAAAGAATGCTGCATAAACATATAATAAAAACGAATACCTTGTTTTTTAAAATCGTTTGTAAGTCAGACATTACCCTTCTCCTGCTTGAAGGTCTGGATATTCATGCAGGCAAAAGGAAGTAAAGGGAAAATAAGTTAAATAATTTTCTAAAAAGCATGGCAGAATAGCCACTTGGCAGCTTCTGCCATGCTTACCTTAACGGTGCTGAATACATCATACGGCGGGCGTGTGTTCCTGGGGGGAAATACGGTTTCTTTGCGGGAACAGGGCCGGATCATGCAGGGCACGTAGGCGCACGCACCGGGGCAGAAGCCTGCGGATAATGTGCATGGTGGCGGTATCGGAAAGCCCTGTCTGTTCAGAAAACCAGTCCAGCTCTTCCTGCAGGAAAAAGCCGCGCACTTCTGCTTCAGATGCCGGAGGGCTGTGGGGGGCGGTCTGCCACCGGCGGATGGTGGAAATCATGCCCATGGCTTCTGCCCGCTGTTCCAGCTTACTGGGATGATCCGGGGTGGGAACAGGGCCAAGAACCTCGTTGAGTGCGCTTAGCAGACCAGATTTGTTAAACCATGCGGCAGTTACAAAGTCTCCCACGCTGGAAATGGCGTTGGAGACGGAGTTCAGGAATGTCATGAAAACCTCCCGTCTTTATAAAAGGGGTGCATACTGCCAACGGCGCGTGGGCGCAGAGAGTTTCCATGTGCTCAAAAAATAAAAACCGCCCCCAAAGCAAGGGCGGTTTTTACAAACAGACCATCTGCCACAGCCATCAGCCTTAAGCCATATGGTGTGGCAATGCGTGGCGGGCGTAGCCGCCTTTTTCTGTATTAGTCCTGCAGCGGCAGCATAAAGGTGCCATCATCCAGCTGGATGCCACGCTGGGCAGCATGGGCGCAGGTTGCGGTGCGGATGTCTTTGTCATCCACCGTGTTCAGGTCAATCATCTGGCCGGGGCCAACCATCAGCTGCCCTGCGCCACCGGCGGGGTATGCGGCATCACTTTTCACATCGCTGCGTTTTGCAAGGGAGCGGCCGAGTGAGCGCACCGTTGTATCATCATCAATGTTGTGGGCGTAGCAGTAGTACATCAGCCCGGCAATGTTGCCTACAGATGCGTTATCTACCGTGGGGCCGGGGCCAACAGGTGCTTCTGGCACAGAAGCCACGCCAACATTGGCAGCATGGGCAGGTGCAACCCCGGCAGCCAAAGCCAGGCCACATACGGCAGCAAGGGCCGCTTTGCGCAGTGTGTTCATGGGTGAACCTCCTTTGTGAACAAGTTTGATGAGGCTCACTATCGAACCGGCCCGGATATGCGGCAAGGGCCTTGGTTGCCGGTCTGTTATGCAGAAAATATTGGTTTGTTATCAAAAATCCTGCATGATTTGTGAAGTTTCGTGATCTAATCGGACAATAATGGTCCGTATTGTCACTCGGGCGTGAGCGGGTGGATGCTGTACCTGTATTGGTGGAGCGAGATATGGTTATTTAGTCGTCTTATACGAATACTCTATAATGGTATTTCTGTATTTTTATGTTGCCTGCGTAATCTGGCCCACTGGCATGTGTGGGGTGGGCTTCCCATATCCTGAAAGGACTACATACAAATGTACATGCCGTTTGCCGCCCGTAGGCCAGATGGCATGAAAGATATAAAGCAGGGAGCCGATTTGAATGTCTGATCTGATTGTTCTGGGTTTTGACCACGTTGATGATGCCGCCAAGGTGCTGACAGAATGCCGTGCCTTGCAGAAAGAATACCTGCTGGATCTGGAAGATGCCGTGGTTGTCACGCGGGATGCACAGGGCAAGGTGCACCTGCACCAAAGCGTGAACCTTGAAAAAGCCGGGGCTTCCTGGGGCCTGCTTTCCGGCGGTTTCTGGGGTGCGCTGGTTGGCCTTTTGTGCCTGAACCCGCTGGCTGGCTTTTTGATCGGGAGTGCTGTGGGCGCCGGTGCGGGCGCGCTGTCTGGTAAGTTCTCTGATTACGGAATTGATGATGGGTTCATCAAACAGCTAAGCGACACCATTCCGCCCAACACCTCTGCGCTGTTCATTCTGGTGCGTAAGTCTCAGCCGGAAAAAGTGCTGGCCGATCTCAGCCAGTTCAAGGGCCATGCCCGTATCCTGCAAACCTCTCTTTCCCCAGAAGCAGAAGAAAAGCTCAAGGCTGCTTTGGGTCAGGTTGCTGCGGCACAAGCCAAGGCCTGAGCCATACTTTAGGCATCAGCCTGCACTTTGTGCATGGAAAACCCCCGGTGGCAGAAGCACACCGGGGGTTTTTTAGTATCTTAACGCACAGAATGAAAAAGGTTCACAGCCGTTTGCCCATTTCCTGCCGCAGGGTGTTGCAGCGCTGGGTGTATTTTGCAGCGCGCGTGGCGGTAATCCAGTTGATGATAAACGCCGCCGCCAATGAGAGGAACGAGGCCGCAGTCAGCAACTGGCCGGTCAGATAGATTTTTTCATCATAATGCAGGGCGGAATACCAAAGCAAAGTCAGGCTCAGCACCGCGCCAATAAAGCCGGAAACACCTGTAAGCCGCATAAGGGAATCTTCCACAAGTTCAAAGGCGGCGGTTTCTCGCCACAGGTCAAACAGGCGGCGGTCAATGTCACCCACGTTTTCAGCGTGGTCTGCCTTTTCGGCTTCCGTGCGCTTGTGGGGGTTCTTGCGGTGGATCTCCAGCTCCTGCCGGGCCTTGGCAAAAACCTTCCGCCGTTCCTGAATGGCGGGCAGGCTGATATCCACAAAACTTAAAATGGCAACATTCAACCCGGCGGAAAGCTGAACAATGGCCTGAAAGTTGCCCCATGTCATATCCATTGGTCTGGCTCCTCCACGGGCTGGATATCCTCGTATTGGAGCCGTTTTCTGGGGCAAAATGCCGGTAAAATCAATCCATGCCCATGTGGGGGCTGTAGCGCGTGGGCAGCGCCACAGCCGGTAACGTGGTTAGAAACCTTGTGAAATCCCGCCCAGAATGGTGCGGCGTAGCCCGTATTGCGGGGCCCCCACGCCAATGCCGGAACCATCACGCAGCTTGTAGGTGTGGTCCCCCAGATTGATCACATCTATGCGGAACTGCGTATCCCCCGGCCATGCGCTGCCAAATGTGTTGTGGATGGTTTCCACGGCAGAGAAGTTGACGGTAGCGTAGGGCGTAAGTGCTACACCGTTGGGCACAAGGCCATCGGCCCGCAGCCCGCTGCCATACACCATGGTGGCAGACAGCCGCAGCGGAAAGCGCGTTTTGTGGAAGAAGGAATACGCCGCCCCGGCAGAAGCAGTCCAACGCTGGTCATGGTCCAGATGGATCCAGCGGTGCTGAATGTAAGCCAGATCATCCGGGCTCATGTTAAACTGCGCGCTGGTGATATCCTTGCCAATGGCGCGAGACCACGCAAAGTTGCCATACAGAGAAAGCGGGCCACGATCATAAGAGGTGCTGACCTCATACCCGTTCACTTGCCCACGGCGATAGTTAAAGCCGCTGAGGATGATGGGCGCACCAAACTGGCCTTCATCAATCAGGTTGTGCGCCAGCTTGTAATAGGCATCGAACGAGACACGCCAGCCCGGCAGAATGGTTTGTTCAATACCGGCATCAAAGTAATGGTCGCGCTCGGCCCGCACCTTGTTGTTCTGGTAAACGGAGGGCGCGGCACTGGTGCCTGCAAATTTGTACAGCGAGGAAGAACTGACAACCTCAAACGGCGGGGGCGTAAAGTAGCGTGAATATCCGGCGTGAATGACCCCGCCTTTCCACGGCTTCCACACAATGTTCAGGCGTGGGCTTACCTGTTTTTCCGCCGTGTATTCGCTCACCCCATCAAAGCGCAGGCCGTAATTGATGGTCAGGTTGTTCAGCGGCCGCCATTCATCCTGCGCATACAGGCCGTACACCGTGCCGGTTTTGCCGCTGCCATCGTAAATGCTCAGGGGCGTGGTGCCAAAGGTGGCGTTGCCATCTGCATCCTCACCTTCCTGCCCAAACACGCGGGAGAGGGATTTGGAGGTGTTGCGTTCTACAAAAAGCTGAAAACCAAAGCGCACGGTGTGATCTTTTGCAGCACGCCATGTGACGTCATGCTGCGTGCCCATGGAAAACACCGAGCGCGCGGCCTGCTGCGCAATACCGTTGTAAACCAGATCTCCCAGCCAGTCGGGCGAATAGCGCAGGCTGCTGTAGCGGGAGAACACGGAGCTTTGCAGGCTGAAGTCTCCCATCTCTTTCTGCAACGCCAGAATGGCAAAATCTGTAATCTGCTTTTGGTGTTCATCCAGATGTGCACTGTCCACGCTGCCATTCAACTGCTGTGCCAAATCGCTGCCAGAATAGGCGGGCATGGCAAACTGGGTTTGCTGGCCGGGGTTGTTGGGTAACTGGTATTCTGCGTTGGAAATGCCGGCAATAAAGCTGATACGCGTATCTTCATCCGCCGTGTACCGCAGATGGCCCAGAAAGTGATACTGCTCGCTTAAATCATGGATGGCGTTGAAGGAGGATGTTGTATTTTCAATGCCCGTGCGGTCATGCACATAATCCGCCGTGGCAAAGAAATCCCACTTCCCTTTATGAAAACCATATTGCAGGGAAGGGAAGAAGTAATCCCGCGCCCCGCCGTAAAGCGAGAGGTTGCCGCCCGAATTGGTGGTGCCGTTCTTGGTGTTGATATCCACCACAGCCGCCTGCAAAAACCCGAACTGGCTGGGCAACGCCCCTGTGGTGAGGGACATGTTATCTGCAAAGCGTGTCATCAACGCTTGCCCAAATACGCTCAACCCCTCCGGCAACTGCACGCCATCCAGCCGGAACTGCACCTCGTTATGGTCACCACGCACATGGATCTGCCCGTAACTGTCCTGTGCTACGCCGGGCGCTTGCAGCAGAACCTGATTGAGCGGTGCGTTATCACCGCCTGGAATGGTTTCCAGCGCCTGCCGGCTGAACTTGTGCACCGTGGCCCCGGTAGAGGGCGAAAGTTCTGAACGCATGCGGTCCAGATGCGCGGTCACAATCACCTGTTCGGCATCGTTCTTGTCATGCGCAATAACTTTTACGGTTTGCGGCTTTGTTTCCGTGGGCTTCTGCTGCTGTTTCGTTTCCGTCGTGGTCGTGGTGGTTTCAGCCAGGGCCATGCTGCTGCCCAGAGCAGTAAAAACAGTAGAGCAGAGAAGAAGAGCGGCTGATCGAACCATCATGCTGTGCGCTGCCTTGGTTGAGTGTGGTGGAGGCGCAGCATGTATTATGTAACACTATAACATTACAACAGGAATGAACCCTGTTTGCTCAGCTTTCTGTGGGCTGTTGCACGCGCGCAACAGCTTTGCATTGAGGGCAGGGCACAAAAAAGGAGGCCACGCTTTGCACGTGGCCTCCCTGCACATGGCGTGTGCTGCAACGGGCACAAAGCCGGTTTTATTTTGTGGTGTAACCGCCGTTTACCAAAATGGTCTGGCCTGTCATCCACCAACCTTCAGAAACAATAAAGCGCACATAGGGTGCAATATCTTCAATGTCTGTCAGACCAGTTTTGCTAAAGGGAGAAAGTGCCGCGGCGGTTTTGTGGTAAGCCACGGCATCTGCGCCTTCCTGCCCGTAAAAGAACGGCGTATCCATGGGGCCGGGGCCAATGGCGTTAACAGAAATGCCACGCGCGCCATATTCCTTGGAGGCCGCACGGGTGAAGTGCTCCACCGCAGCCTTGGAACCCGCATAGGTGGAATAGAACGGCGTGTAAGCCCCCAGCAGAGATGTGACCAATGTGAGCAGCTTGCCATTATCGGCCAGATGTTTTCCGGCTTCACGGATGAACTGATACGCCACCTTGGTGTTGATGGCGAACATGGCATCAAATTCTTCATCTGTGGTGTCTGCAATCGGCTTTTTCAGCACTTTGCCCACGGTGTTAATGGCAATGTCCGGCGCACCAAAAGCGGTTTTTGCATCTGCAAATAGTTTGGCTACTGCTCCGGGTTGTGTCAGATCAGCCTGAAAAGCCTCAGCCTGCGCGCCTGCCGCCTTTACAGCGGCCACTGTGGCATCGGCTTCTGGCTTGCTGGCCGCGCTATGGTAATGGATGGCAATGGCCTTGGCGCCATGTTCTGCCAGATCCCGCGCAATCAGCCCGCCCAGATTTTTGGCCCCACCGGCTATCAGAACGGTTTTGCCTTTAATGCTGTGGTCTACCATGTTGGGTGCTCCCTTGCATGTATCGGGGGCCGATGGATGTGGCTCCCGTTTTCTCTTGCTACCGTATCAGCTACAGTAGGCGGATAAAGCTGCCTGTTCTGACAACACTTGCCAGATTTCCCGAACAATCAGGTGGCAGCCCAAAAGGCTAACGCGCATGGATAGGATAGATCTTTTTCGCATTTTTGCCCGCGTGGTAGAGGCCGCCAGTTTTACCCATGCGGCAGAAACCTTGGGCATGCCGCGTTCCAGCGTATCCGCCGCCGTGCAGCAGCTAGAAAGCCGCGTGGGCGCACGCTTGTTAACGCGCACAACACGCACCGTTACCCCCACGCCAGATGGCGCAGCCTTTTACGAACACTGCCTGCGCCTTGTGGCGGATGTGGAGGAAGCGGAAAACCTGTTCCGCCAGAGCGAAAGTGCTGTGCAGGGTGTGCTGCGCGTCAACATGCCCGGCCGCATTGGGCGGCTGATTGTAGCCCCGGCCTTGCCCGATTTTTTGGCAACATATCCCGGTCTTTCGGTAGAGCTAGGGGTAACGGACAGGGCCGTAAACTTGGTGGAAGATGGGTTGGATTGCGTGCTGCGCGTAGGCCCCTTGCAGGATTCCGGCCTGATTGCCCGCCGCATGGGGGAGCTTGAACTCATAAACGTGGCCAGCCCCACATATCTTAAGCAGCACGGCACGCCCCAATACCCGACAGATTTGCTGAAAGGGCACGAGGCCGTGCGTTATGCCTCCCCCCAGAATGGTCGGGTAGAACAGTGGGAGTGGGAGGAACACGGCCACACCCACATGCTGGATGTACCGGGCCGCGTAACGGTTAACAGCGCAGAGGCCTTAATAGCCTGCACACTGGCCGGGCTGGGGGTTATGCAGATACCCGCTTACGATGTGCGCTCTTACCTGCACACAGGCCAGTTGGTGGAAATACTGCCCCAGTGGCGTGCGGCCCCATTGCCTATGGCGCTGCTTTACCCACACAGGCGGCATCTTTCCATGCGGGTGCAGGTGTTTGCCACATGGTTGGAAGAACTGGTGCGCCAGCAGGTTTTGCGCCCTGTTTCCGCCATTCCGTAAAGCGAGCGTGTATGTGCATAATGCCCGTTGCATAAACACCTAAACACGCCCAAAGAGCGCAGGCCATGTTGACCATAGAAAACATTCTGCTGCTGCTTTTGCTGGCGGCAGTCAGCAGCCTGCTTGTTGCCCTGTTTAAACAGAAGGTGCCGCAGCCGGTTATCCTTATTGTTCTGGGTGTGTTTGCTGCGGTGGCGGGCATGCATGTCAGCCTGCAGCCAGACATGTTCATGTTTGTGTTTCTGCCGCCATTGCTGTTTGCAGATTCATTTCGCATGCCCTTGCGTGAGTTTGCAGAACTGCGCGGCCCCATTCTGTTTCTGGCCTTTGGGCTTGTGGTGCTCAGCACACTGGTATGTGGCTATGCCATCCACTGGATTGTGCCAGAGCTGGGCCTGCCCATCTGCTTTACACTGGCGGCAGCTCTTTCCCCCACAGATACGGTGGCGGTTTCCAGCCTTATTGAAGGGCGCAAGGTGCCCAACCGGCTGTTGCAGATTTTATCGGGCGAGGCCCTGTTTAATGATGCCTCCGGCCTTGTGTGCTTTCGTTTTGCCATGGCCGATGCCCTTACGGGTGAGTTCTCCTACAGGCAGGCTTTTGGCACCTTCCTAATGGTGGCGCTGGGTGGCCTGCTGGTGGGCGCTGCGGTGGCATGGCTGGCTGTTAAGCTCAACCGCGTGCTGGTGCGCCGTGGGTATGATGATCCGCAATCCCAGATCATCTTTGTGCTGCTCTTGCCGTTTTTAATGTACGCCGCGGCAGAAGCGGTTGAATGTTCGGGCATTCTGGCCGCCGTGGCAGGCTGCATGGTGCTCAAACTTTCCGGCATGATAGAGGACACCGCCACGTTTACACGCCTGCAGGCCACAACGGTCTGGAACATTGTCAGCTACGTTTTTAACGCGCTTATCTTTTTGTTTCTGGGCATGCAGTTGCCAGAACTGCTGCAACATGGCGTGGCGCTGGGCCATAAATACGATGTGGCCTTGTGGCAGGTTGGCCTGTTTGTGGTGCAGATATACGCCATCATGCTGGCCATGCGCTTTGCAGGTGTATGGACATCCGTTTTTGGCCGTTGGGTGGTGGCGCGCATTGGCAGCCTGCCGTTTGAACCCACAGGTTTTGCAGGCAGCATGTTGCTGACATTCGCTGGCGTGCGTGGGGCTGTTACGCTGGCGGCTGTGCTTTCCCTGCCAGAAGGCACAGATGGCACGGATGCCTTTCCTATGCGCGATGCCGTGGTGGTGGCCGCTACAGGCGTAATTGTTCTTTCCCTGTTGGCGGCCAGCGTGTTCATCCCGCTGTGCCTGCGCTTTTTGCCGCAGGAAACGGTGGACAAGAACGCGCAGGAAGAAAACATGGCCCGCCAGAAGCTGATACGCGCAGCCCTTGCGGTGCTGACAAAAGCGCGGGCGCAACCGGCAGTCCCCACCCCAAAAGGCACAGCACTTGCCAAGCCGGAGGGGCAAAGTGCCGCAGATGAAGCCCTGCGCCAGGAGGTGATAGACCGCCTGTACCAGCTTTATCACAGCCGTTTGGAAGAAGAGGACGAAACGCCGCGCATCACGCCGCTAGACCGCAGCCGCGCCCTACGCCATGCCCGTATGGAACTGGCGCTGCGCCTGCAATTGCTACGGGCCGAACGGCAGGCCATGCGGGATATGACATCACGCAGCGAGATCAACGACCAGACAGAATGGAAGCTCCAGCAGGAACTGGATTATGAGGAGCAGGTTATTCGCTCCCAGTCCCAGCGCCTCCCGCGTGAAGCCTAAAGCCAGCCGCCGCGCTGGGGTGTGCTTTTGTTGACAAGCCACCCCCAGCCTGTAAACCACACCGCATGATGGTTTCCCCCTAAGGGAATGAAAAGGGAACCGGGTGCCCGCGCCATTGCCTGCAATGGTTTTGCGATATTCCCGGGCTGTCCCCGCAACTGTAAGCGGCATGGATGTGCACGCACAGCGCCAAGCGCTGGCCCACTGGAACAAACCTTTCCGGGAAGGGGTGCCACAACCGAAAAACCGCAAGCCAGGAGACCTGCCATCAGCACACAGTTGCAGACGGGGCATGTCAGCCGGGGTGTGCTGGCAGGCTGGGCAAGCGGTCAGCCAATGGGGTGGTTTGTGCCCTGTGGTGGAAAAAGCCGGGCCAAGTCTCGTGGCAACGCTGTTAAACCGCGAGATTGCCTTAACCCATGCGCCTAAAAACTCTTTTGCTTACTGGCTCTTCCCTGCTGCTGGTAGAAACCACTGCTGCTATGGCCGCAGATGTTGCAAACCCCACCACATCAACGGGTAAAAACACTGTTGCTGCCAAAGTGGCTTCCACCGCTCCGGCGCAAAATGCGCCTGTTTCTACCGGGGCGGAGGGCACGCAGGCTGTGCAGGCCCGCAGCACACAGGCTTACCCGGATTACGTTACGGTAAGCGCGGCACGCCACCCCATGCGGGCGGATGAAATTGGCACGGCCATGACGATCGTGACAGAAAAGCAGATCCTCACCCAGCAGCGCCGTACGCTTACAGATATTCTGGCCCGTCAACCGGGGTTGAATGTGGTGCGCTCTGGCGGCTTTGGCGGCACTACCTCCATTTTCATGCGTGGCAACAATGCCAACGAGGTGAAAGTGCGGCTGGATGGCATGGATATTAACGATGGCAGTTCCACCTCTGGTGCGTTTGATGCCGCACAGTTTGTAACCGATGGCATGGGCCGCATAGAAATTCTGCGCGGGCCACAAAGCGGCCTGTACGGGGCCGATGCCATGGCCGGGGTTATAGATATTACCACAGCACAGGGGCAGGGCAGGTTTACGCCTTTTGTGCGGGTGGAAGGTGGGTCTTACGGCACGTTCAATCAGGTTATGGGCGCGCGCGGCAGTAAGGGAAAGTTCCATTACAATGTTGAGCTTTCCCATTACCGGCAGGATGGTTTTCATGAAATTCCGCGCTATATCGGCCGCTATTTTGGCGCGAACAAGGAACAGCGCCACCGGGGGGACAGAAACGATAATCGCTCTGCCAACATTCGCTTGGGCTATGATGTTACCCATAATTTTGATCTGGGGCTCACGGCTCGGCTGATTCAGAGCAACCTGCACACCTACAGCGCCTATAATATGGAAGATGAATATTACAGCCGCCTAGGATATTATGGTGATGTGGGAAGCGAGCGTGAACACACCACGCAAAATCAGGCCATTGTGCGGGGCACGGCGCATCTGTCCTCATTCGGGGGCAGGTTCGATCAGGTGATTGGTCTGGGGTATATGACAAGCCGCAGAAGCTGGACAGAAACCGGCACCACGCTGGAAGGCGATGCCTTGCAGTATGACCCCACATACTACCGCACCAGCCGCATTAAAATAGATTGGCATGGCACTGTTAATCTGGACAAATACGGATCTCTGCTTGTGGGGGCAGAGCATTTTCATGATACGTTCAATTCCAGCCAAGGGGGGAGTGCAGCATCTTCCACACCGTTCAGCACCAGTGCGGGCATGGATACCACAGCGGGCTACGGGCAGTATCAGGGCAACTGGAACAAGATTTTATATGGCGCGGCCAATATCCGGTATGATGCCAATTCCCGCTACGGCAATTACGTGACGTGGCGCGTGGCTCCGGCCATTCATATTCCGCACAGCGGCACGGTTATCAAGGCCAGTGCGGGTAGCGGCTTTCATGGTCCTTCATTGTATCAGCTTTTTGCCAACCAGATTTCCACCAGCTATGCGGAAAAGGGTAACCCCAACCTGCGGGCCGAACGCCTGATAGGGTATGATGTGGGCGTGGAACAAACACTGGCGCATGATAAACTGCATTTTGGGGCCACATGGTATGAAAACCACGTGCGCAATCTTATCCAGTCCGTCAGCTCTTACGAAAACTACTATTCCACCTATTCCTACAATAACGTGGCCCGTGCGCGCATGTATGGCGTAGAAGCGTATCTGGACTGGAAAGCGCTGGATACGCTGGATTTCAACCTGAACTATACCTGGACCCACGCGCGAGATGCCTCTACCGGCCAAGCCCTCCAGCGCCGCCCGCAGCACAAGTTCAACTTCAACACCACATGGCAACCGGTGGATGGGCTCTCGCTTTCGGGCAATATCCTGTATGTCAGCGGTTCGCGCGATACGCCGGTTATTTCCGATACGTACCAGTATTGCAGCACATGCGGCAAAGACCACGGATATTTCACCATAGATCTGGCGGCCAGTTATAAAATCAACCGCTATGTTACCGTGTTTGCGCGGGCGGATAACCTGCTCAACCGCCAGTATGAAAGCCCCATAGGCTACCTTCAGCCCGGCCGCGCAGGCTATGGCGGCTTTACGCTGAATTACTGATGGGCTTTTCCGTTTTCCTTCGCCGGGTGGTTGTGTGTGCATTGGGTGCAGCCCTTGCGGTGCCTGCATCCGGCACGGCACGGGCGGAGCGTGTGGCATCGCTCAACCTGTGCACAGATCAGCTTGCCCTTATGCTGGCAGACCATAAGGATATTATAGGCGTATCTACCCTTGCGCGGGATTGTACGGAATCTGTGTTGTGCCAGCAGGCGCAGGATGTGCCTGTGTTGCAATCCACCGCAGAAACAGTGCTGGCCGCCAAGCCGGATGTGGTGCTGGCAGGCCGCTTTACGGCACGCTTGGCTGTGCGTGCCGCCAAGGAGGTAGGGGCCAAGGTGCTTACGTTGCCACCTGCATCCTCCTTGGCGGATATTCCAGACCAGATCATGCAAGTTGCCAATGCGGTGGGGCAACCGGAACGTGGGCGGCAGCTTGTGGCGGCGTTTCAGGCAAGGTTGGCAGAAATAGCCACAACCCGCCAGGTATCAGACCCCATAGCCGTGGTGTATGAGGCCAATGGTTTTGTGGTGCACGCTCATAGTCTGCCAGATGATGTGCTGGCCCATGCCGGTTTGCGCAACTTTGCCACCACGGCAGGCACACCCCCTTTGGGTGGGCGCGTGCCGCTAGAGGTGCTTTTGGCCTATCACCCGGATTTATTGGTAAGAGACCCCTCCGGCCCCGGCCATTCCCTTGCACAGGCCATGCTGTCCAACCCGGTTATGCTGGCCATGTTTGCACCGCCACATGTTGTGGATGTGCCCGCCCGTCTGTGGCTCTGTGGGTTGCCGCAAACGCTGGATGCCGTTGCCACATTGCGCCATGCGCGGGATGGTGTTGTGGCTGATGCTGCAAGGCATGTTTCAGATAATCCCATCGCACAGCCCAAGGTAAAGGAGACCCAACCATGAAGCCCCTGCGCCCCGTTGTGCCGAACACCCTGCTGGCGTTGCTGGTGGCTGTTATGGCTATGGCCTCTCTGTGGTGGGGGGAAAGCAGCATTAACGTGCCTGCGGCTTTGGCAGATTGGTGGGCCGGTGCCCATTCCATAGGCGCGGTGATTATGGGGCAGTTGCGCCTGCCGCGTATGTTGCTGGCCCTTATGGTCGGCGGCACGTTGGGGCTAAGTGGTGCGGTGCTGCAAGGCTATTTGCGCAACCCGCTGGCTGATCCGGGCCTTTTAGGTGTTTCTGGCGGAGCGGCCCTTGGGGCTGTGTGCGTGTTTTATACAGGGCTTTTTCAAATTGCCTCGGCTTTGCTGCCGCTGGGCGGTTTGGCCGGTGCGCTGGTAACAGCCATGTTGCTGGTGGCGTTGGTAGGGCGTGGGGGGGCTTTGGTGCTGCTGCTGGCCGGTGCGGCCGTTAGCAGTTTTACCGCTGCCCTTACGGCACTGGTGCTCAATCTGGTGCCCAGCCCCTATGCCACGTTTGAAATCAT
Organism: Acetobacter pasteurianus subsp. pasteurianus LMG 1262 = NBRC 106471; assembly: GCF_000285275.1. GTDB lineage: Bacteria > Pseudomonadota > Alphaproteobacteria > Acetobacterales > Acetobacteraceae > Acetobacter > Acetobacter pasteurianus. The sequence goes on along the minus strand of NZ_CADO01000021.1, from coordinate 11,338 downwards.
GCATTGGCTTATGGGGTCTTTAACAGATCGCACATTAAATGATGTGCTACTGGCCTTGCCCGGTGTGGTGGCGGGCTGTGCCCTACTTATGGACTGTGGCCGTGCGCTGGATGCCCTGACAATGGGTGAAGACGTTGCCCAGAGCCTCGGCTTTCAGCTGGGTGGTGTAAGGGGCGTGCAAATGCGCGTGGTTGTGGGCACAGCCTTGGCTGTGGGGTCCTGTGTTGCGGTTTCTGGCGCTATCGGGTTTGTGGGGCTGGTGGTGCCGCATTTGTTGCGGCCTTTGGCGGGGCATCGGCCATCTCGGCTTATGGTACCAGCCTTTTTGGGCGGTGCGGCACTTTTGTTGGCGGCAGATCTGGCCGTGCGGTTAATGGCCGGGCGCACGGAGTTACAGTTGGGCGTGGTTACGGCTTTGGTGGGTGCGCCTGTGTTCTTCCACCGTGTGATCCTGTTTAGAAAACGGAATATGCTGTCATGCTGAATGTGCAGAATGTTGGCTTCAGCATAGAAGGTGCGCAGCTTCTTCAATCCGCCAGCGTGCGGTTTGAAGCCGGGAGTGTGACGGCGCTTATAGGCCCCAATGGTGCAGGCAAAAGCACATTGTTGCGCATTATGGCCGGGTTGCTGCCCGCCACGCAGGGGCAGGTGGAGTGTGATGGCACACCGTTGCAGCAGCTTACACTGGCCCAGCGCGCGCGGCTTATGGCGTATATGCCCCAAGATGTGCCACCGTTTCCGCCCATGCCAGTGCGGGAGGTGGCATCACTGGGGCGTCTGCCCTATGGGGAATCTTCAGCGCAAGCCTTGCATCATCCGGCGGTGGCGCAGGCCTTGGCAGAAGTGGGGTTGCAGGATTTGGCAGAGCGCCCGGCCAGCCAGCTTTCTGGCGGGGAGCGTGCACGGCTGATGCTGGCGCGTGCCTTGGCCGTGCAGGCCCCCATCTTGCTGGCGGATGAACCCGTAGCAGCACTGGACCCGGCACATGCCTTGGCCGTTATACAGGTGTTTTGCAAACTGGCAGCACAGGGCACGTGTGTTGTGGTGGTGCTGCATGATCTGCTGCTGGCTACACGTTTTTGCAAAACACTTGTGCTGATGCAGCAGGGGCGTATACGCCACACCATCCCGCCCGCCAGTTTAACGGATGAGATGGTGCGCCAAACTTATGGTGTAACCACTCGGCGGGTAGAAGACGCTGTTGTGCCGTGGGATTTATGCACGGCATAACCAAGGTAGTATTTGCAAAATATGTGATCAGGGCAGGGTTAATCCGCCCTCACGCGTTACAAGTGCTTCCACACCCGGCACAATGCGCTGGATGAGATCCCCCGCAGGTTGGGGCGTGTTGGTGACAACATGGATGGAGGAAGATGCTGCAATGTCCTTGCGTGCGGCATCCAGTGTTTCCCGCGCCTGTTCGCGCCACCCGGAGGTGCGCTCTGCACCCAGTGCCGCCAGCCCGGCACGCGCCAAAGCGGCCAGACGGGCAGATGCTGCCAGTGCGGGCGTAAGGGCAGCATGGCGGGCTGCAACCTGATTAAACGCGGCATCATTATCCGCCCAGATTGTGAGCTGCCGCTCTAGTTCCGGCCGCAATTCCACCTTGCCGTTTACAAAAGCCACTGCTTCTGCATTAAACTTTTCAGCCTCAAAGCTATCCGGTCTGGCAATATCTGCCGGGGTGTTTAAATCCTGCTCCGTGGCTGTCTGCTTATGGCGAATTTGTAAAAATTCGTGGTTATGGGCGTAATTGCGAATAGGGGAAACAGCACTCAGCAGCACATGCGGGGCCTGTGTTTCACCCGCTGCCAGACGCTCTAGCAGGGCATTGGCATCTTCCTGGCTTTTCAGGCCCAGAAGGTCCAGCTTGTCTTGCGTTACGGCCAGCCTGCCATACAGGGTTTGGGGCACGCAGTTTTGTGGGGTGGACCAAAAACGCTCCGCCACAGCGGCCATGCGGGGCCATAGGCGGACATCCAGCATGTATTCATCCACCACTTCTGTCCACAACGCACCTTCGGCTCCCAGTATCAGGGTTTTCTGCTGCTTGGTTAAAGGGGGCACGGGGGCTTCGGGCTTGGTGTCTGTTGGGGTGGCAATGGTGCCGCCGGGGCCGGTTGTTTGGGCTGCGGCCTGTGCCTCTGCGGCATCCTTGCGGGTGTCTAGCGGGTCTGTCTCATAATAGGCGGAGGCCGGGAGCAGCCTGTCCAGATAATAAGGGCCGGAAACCACCACCGGCAAACCTGCCTCTGCTGCTTTTGCCGTGTTGGCTGGGCCGCGCCAGCTTTCTATAATGGTGTGGGGCGGCACGCTGGCGGCCAATATCTCATCCCACCCCATAACGGTTTTGCCATCGGCTTTGAGCATTTGGGCTACGCGGTTTGTAAAACTGGCTTGCAGATCAGCCGGTGTGGCAAAATGATGTGCCTGCATGTAGTGCGCAATGCGGGGTGTGAGTGTCCACTGTTTGGCCACCACCTCATCCCCACCAATATGGAACACGGGGTCCGGAAACAGGGCGGACATTTCAGCATACAGGCCGCGCACAAAAGTATAGGTGGCGGGGTTTGTGGGGTCCAGCGCTGCGCGGTTGATCTCGGCCCGGTCTGTCGTGTTCATGGGCAGGACAGAGGCGTATTGAGGGTAGGCCAGCAGCATGGCAAAGCTGTGCCCCGGCGTATCAAACTCCGGCACAATGCGCACGCCCCTGTCTGCCGCATATTGCACCAGATTACGGATTTCGGCCTGCGTGTAATACTGCCCGTGGCTGCTGATTTTTTGCAGGCGCGGGTAATGCCTGCTTTCTACCCGAAACGCCGCACCATCTGAAAGATGCAGGTGCAGCACATTCAGTTTTACCATTTCCATGGCATCAAGCTGCCGCTCAATGGTGGGGATGGACATGAAATGACGGCTGACATCCAGCATCAGCCCACGCCATGCAAAACGCGGACTATCCTGAATATGCGCCTGCGCCATAACGGGGCCTGTGGCCTCGCGCCGCACAAGCTGCACAATGCTGGCCAAGCCGTGCAGCACACCGGCAGGGCCTTGCGCGGTGAGGGTTATGCCATCTGGCCCCACATCCAGCGTATAATCCTCCCGCATGGTGGGGGCGGGGAACGTGGCCTCACGCGCATACTGGATGTGGAGGGGGAAAGTGTCTTTGTCCTTTCCCGCATTTTCGAGTGTAACAGCCTGCCCGGCCACTATGCTCATGCGGTTTGCAAAGCGTTGTGTGGCACGGGTTAAAAGCGGGGTAGGTGGGTTTTGCCAGATAACCTGCCAGTTGGCAGGCAGGGCAAAGGCAGATCCATCCGTTTGCAGGGTGCTGGGTGCGGGCATGATAACCGGCGGCCGTGGCGCATTAAACGCTGCGGGCGGTGTGGTATCTGCTTTGGCAGGGGCAGGATATGCGCTAAAACCTGCCAGCACACCTATGGCGCACCCGGCGGCCAGAACACGTAAACCAGTGCGGATGGAAAACCCCTTTATCATGCAATCGCCTTTCCATGCGTGAGATTGCGGGCAAGTTGGCAGATCCATGTGGCATCAGTGTGCCATCCGGCCAGTTCTGCTGCTTTTAATACAGCCCCACCAATAGGGGGCAGTGTGGCTGGGTGCGGTTCTGCCCCCAACAGGGATGTCACGGTTTGCAGCACAACGGGGTTGTGCATCACGCTGCCGCCGTAACTCCATGCCAAGGGCAGGGGAGAAGGTGGCAGGTTGCTCACCTGTTTGGTAGTTGTATGGGCCAGTTCTGCCAGATGTCCGCCAGCGGCACGCAGCAGGGCTATGGCATATGTGTCTTCATTTAGGGCCAGTGTGTGCACGGTTGCTGCTACATCGCCCACGGCGGAGCGCGGGTGCGTGCAGGTGCGCAGCCATTCCCGCAGGGCATCTGGCGCGGTGGGGCCTGTGGTGGGCAGGTTCAGGCTGTGCAGCAGTTCCTGTGCAAAAGCAGCAAAGGGCACGGAAGGATCATCCAGATACCGCGTGGCATAGCCTAAGGCTTTGCGGCCTATCCAGTATCCGCCGCCTTCATCCCCCAAAAGCCAGCCCCAGCCACCAGCGCGTGCTGTTTGCCCGTTTGCGCCCACTGCCATGGCGACAGACCCCGTGCCCGCCAGCACAAACACACCGGCTTGCCCGGCAAAGGCAGCGCGATGTGCGGTTTCTACATCGTTTTCCAGCCACAGCCGCACATCAGGGCCAAGGGCAGCGCGCGCCACCTGTTCCTGCTGGGCGGAGGAAGGGCGTGCGGCATCATACCCTGCCATGCCCAGCACGGCGGATTGCAACGTGGCGCGGGGCATCTGCTCTAAAAGGTGGCGCAGGTTTTCGGCCCATTCCGGCCTGTCAAACGGGTTGCAGCCGGGGCCGGTAGCCTGTGCCAGCACGGTAGCATCGGGCGCTATCACCACCGCACGCGTATGAGTGCCGCCGCCATCCAGCGCCAGAATGGTGGGCTGGGCGGGCATCAGGCGTGGGCCTTTGTGGGTGTTTGTGCGGCAATACGCGCCAGAGCCTTGCGCAAATGCCCGCCACACAACACCAAAAGCTGCTGAGCCTGAGTAACATCCAGCCCGTGGCGTAGCAGCACAGCCAGTTTGATGCTGCCATTGGCCTGTTGCAGGGCCTCTTCCGCCTGTGCCTGTGTGCAGCCCGTAAGATGGCGCAACATGCGGTGTGCACGCCGCACCAGCTTGGCGTTAACAATGCGCATATCCACCATCTGCCCGCGCCATGTATGGCCCAATCTGATCATTAACGTGGTGGAAAGTAGATTGAGGGTTACTTTTTGCGCCGTACCAGCCTTCATGCGGGTAGAGCCCGCCACCACTTCCGGCCCGGTTTGGATCAGCACCGGGTATTCCGCATTCAAAAGGCGTGTGTTGGGGCTGCACGACATGCCAATGCACAGGCTGCCTGCTTCCTTCGCGGTTTCCAGCGCGGCGCAGGTGTAAGGCGTGCCACCGCTGGCGGCCACACCTATCACAACATCCTGCGCTGTGGGCGTGTGGGCACTTATGGCGCGGCGGGCTTCGGCCTCATCATCCTCGGCCCCTTCCACGGGGTTGAACAGTGCGGCATCGCCTCCCGCCAGCATCAGCACCAGCCGTTCGGCAGGCCAGCCATAGGTGGGAATAAGCTCTACCCCATCCTGCAACCCAATGCGGCCCGATGTGCCTGCCCCCACGTAAAACAGGCGGCCTCCGGCTTCCAGCCGCGGCACGGCGGCGGTAATGGCGGTTTCCAGTTGTGGTAGGGCGGATTTTACAGCCGCAACGGCTCCAAGCTGGCTTTCCAGCAGGGCTTCCAACACCGTGCCTGTGGGCCATATGTCCAGATCCGTATAGCGGGCATCCAGCGTTTCTGTGTGGGCAAGTGGAACAGAGGCAGGCTGGAGCATAAGCGGAAACCTTTATAAAACTAACGGTGACTTTTCTTCTGCATCACATAGCGCAGGCCGACCAGCCCAAACAGTGTGATCATGCCCAGCACAATCAGCCAGACAAACGCCAGCGGTTTGCCGTAGGGGTGCAGATACATCATGGCCAGCACCATAAGCGGTACACTCAGGCCAAAGGCGGGGGCTAGGGTGCGGGCTTTTAAACCGGGCCACGCCATGCCCGCTATAAAGCTGGCAAGCATGGGGCCATACCCACATGCGGCAATGGAAAGCCCCACCAGCACGGCAGACTGGCTGCCCTGTGCAAACATGCCCGCGCAAAGCACTAACGCCCCAGCCCAGAACAAGGTGATAACCCGTGCAAACCCAAGGCCGGAAAGGCCAAGCCTGCGGGCGGCCCATGCGCAGGGGGCTGCAAAGTCTCCCACAGTGGCGGCTGTCATGGCGGAAAGGGTGGCGGAGAGAGACCCCATAGTGGCTGCCAGCACACCCGCCAGCATCAGCCCGCGCAGGCCGGAGGGCAGTTCCTGCGCAATATAGGCGGGGAACACAGCATCCGGCGTGGCAAACCCGGCCTGATGCAAGGTGGCCCCACCATGATGCACCCATAGTAGCACACCCACGCCAGAAAGCAGGGCAAACAAAAGGCCCACACCCACAGCACTGCCCATAAGGGCCAGCCGGGCATCACGCAGGCAGCGGGCTGCCAGCACGCGTTGCACCATAAGCTGATCTGTGCCGTGGGAGGCCACGGAAAGCACCGTGCCGCCCAAAAGTGCTGCCAGAGGTGTAAAGGGACTTGTGAAAGGTGGCGTGTGGCCAATAAACAAATCAAACCGACCAGCAGCATGCAGTGTGTGCAGAACGCCAGCAGGGGCCGCGTGCCATAGCAGCGCAAGGCAGGCCGCAGAGCCAAACAGATACAGCCCGAACTGAATACTGTCTGACCACACAACAGCGCGCAGGCCACCGCACAGCGTATAAAACAGCGTAACAAGCATAATGCCGCCCAGCAGCATGGCATGGGGCAGGCCCATATGTGCGGCATTCAGCATGGCGGCTAAAGGCAACATGCCTGCAAACAGGCGCACCGCCTCGGCCAGCAGACGGGTGATGAGGAATGTGGAGGACGCCATGCGCTGCATGGAAGCACCAAAGCGCTGGCCCAGCCAATCATACGCGCTCAGCATTTTGCCGGACTGGTAAAGGGGTAGAAATTTCCATGCCACAATGGCGCGGCCTATCAGATACCCCAGCGCCAACCCTACAAAAACCATGCCGCTGCCATAGGCAATGCCCGGCACGCTGATAAGCGTAAGGGTGGAGGTTTCTGTTGCCACAAGGGAAAGGCACAGCGCCCACCACGGCAGATCACCATGCCCTTCAAGGTATGCGGTGGCGGAGGTCTGGCGGCCAGCAAGCCCCAGCGCCAGAAGGGGCAGGGCAGTTAGATACGCCAGCATGACCAGCAGATCGGCAAATGTCATATCAGGCGTAAAGGTTTTGGCATGATGTAGCTGCACTAAAGCTGTTTTGGAAAAACAAGGTAAGCGTAGTTTTGCCGCTATAAAAGATCAACCGCTTAGGCGCATGTTGTTGTGTGGTGGCAGTCAATAATGTTGGGCCCCATATCTGCCATGCGGACAAACCAAGGGGTGTTGCGCATTATTGTACGTAATGTTTGGGTGATATGTTGATAGGTGATTCTACTACAGAACGCACCCGTCCTTATTTTTTCTAGTTAAGAACAGCAAAGTTATATTGGACTATTTTGGTACGTTATTAATATCGGGAAATGTGTTTGTTTTTTGGTTGCATTATAGTTTTTGTTTGTCTAACAAGAATTAAGATTCTAGGGTGCAAAGATAATTTAACGAAGTGCCTGATTTTTCGAGATCTTTTGTGCACGTAACAGTTTTGGAAGCAGGCATAATTTATGATGAGCGAAAATTCGAACGCACTTTCTATTTCCAATGCAGAGCAAACTGCGTCTTCCGCACCAAAAGCCGAAAATCCACAACCAGTAAAATCATCTTATCCTCCTGTGGCCACAACCCCGACACAGGCAGGCCCCGAAGGCATTCTGTATGATTTTAATGAGGGCTGCCGGGTTTTGTTGCCCAAACCCGATAACGGAACATGGCATATCCGTTTAACGGATTTGGATACGGGCAATATCCTTTTTGAAAAAGGTGGCCTGGAAGATGCCTTTGTCCGTTCTGCCAAACGTTGGTTTGTGCGTTTTGGCATACAGGTTTGGAAAGAAACACAGCCCGAAGAACAGCTTGTTTTCTCGCATGAAATGGATGTGACGGGGCAAAACGTTCTCATTCTTTTCCCGGTTGGCACGTTGGGGGATACCCTGGCATGGATGCCATATGCGGCCCGCTTTGCAGCCAAGCATCAGGCCCGTGTAACCTGCGCTCTTTCAGATCTGATCAGACCTCTTTTTAAAGAGGCGTATCCAGATATTGAATTTTTCACGCCAGAAGAGGTCACGCAGCAAGCGCTCACGCAAAACGCTTACGCTACCTATTATCTGGGCCTGTTTTTTGATGATGTAGCCTGTGATTGGCAACCCACAGATTTCAGGCTGGTGGGGCTGCATAAAACAGCAGCTTACATCTTGGGTGTGAGCCCGGATGAAGAACCAGCGCGTCTCAGCTTTCCGGATGAAGGTCGGCCTATTGCAGAGCCTTATGTCTGTATTGCTGCGCAGGCTTCATCTCAGGCCAAATACTGGAATAATCCGAATGGGTGGGGGGAAGTTGTTTCCTGGCTAAAGGCGCAGGGCTATCGGGTTATCTGCATTGATCGGGAAAAGGTCCACGGCACAGGTATTGTCTGGAACCACATTCCCTATGGGGTGGAAGACCAGACAGGCAACCGCCCGTTGGCAGAACGTGCCCGTTGGCTCAAGCATGCCGCGTTTTTTATTGGCCTTGGTTCTGGCCTGTCATGGCTTGCGTGGTCAGCCGGCACACCGGTGGTCATGATCGCTGGTTTCAGCCACCCCACTACTGAGTTTTATACGCCTTATCGGGTCATAAACTGGCACACCTGCAATTCGTGCTGGAATGACCCCAAAGAGCGCTTCAATCACCAGGATTTCCTGTGGTGTCCGCGTCATGCAGGAACGCCGAGACAGTTCGAATGCACCCAACTGATCACGGCAAAACAGGTGATTGAGCAGTGCAAAAAAGTCCAAGCACAAAAAGGTAAATTATTATGAGTATTAGCACGGACAAGACGCAGGTAACTGGAACGCCAACATATGGCACTGATGCTGCAAATGGGAGCTCTATTACGGATTCCTACGTTACAGGCACAGATAGCATTACCATTAGTGCGGGTGCAGTCGTCTCCGACATCGCCGCTATTGGTGATCTTGCAAGCATGGATGAAAACAGAAATGTAGCCGGTGGAACAATTAATGTTAACGATGGTGTATCCATTAATAACTTGAGTTCTATTGATGGCGGAACAATTAATTTTAATTCAGCAGGTGATATTACCGGGCTGGTCATATCCGGCGGATATGCTTCCGGGTATGTTGATAAAATTACAGATCCAACCGTTGATAATGCCGATAATGTTAACGGTAAAGGCTACCTTATTATCTCTGGCGGTACGGTAGATGGTGGCACTGCTACGTCTGGGGGCATGATTGACGCTAAAGGTAGCACTGCTGTTCTGAGTAATGTTACAGCCAGCTCTGGCGGTACAATTAAGGCAGAACAAGGAAGTGTTGTTTCTGCTATTGCAGGAAGTGGCGGCAGCGTTACTATTGTTGGGAATCTTGGCGCAGCAAGTGCGACGGATACAACAGTCAATGCTGGTGGTGAATTTCAGGTCTCCGCTGGCCAGACTGCAACAGCCACCACAGTCAATGCTGGTGGTGACATGTCTGCCTGGGGCAATGTTACCGACACAACACTAAACGATGGAAAGTTGACTGTTCTTGATGGCGGAACGGCTACTACCACTACCGTTAACGGTACAAGTGCATCATTGTATGTAAATAGCAATGCAAGTGCTTACGGAAACACCATTGATGGTGGTGGTGTTTTTGTAGAGGGTGTTGTTTCCGGCGGAACGCTTACGGATGGTGGGCAGATAATTGTTTCTGCTGGCGGTGTTATTTCCGGCATGAGCGCAACGTCAGGCAGCCTGTGGATCTCTGCTGGTGGTTCTGCCGCAAATACCACGGTTGATGCCGGGTATACTGATGTTTATGGAACCTTCTCTGGTGGATCAATCTACAACGGAGAAATCAAAGTTCATGATGGCGGGGTAGCTTCTGGCGTAACTGCTTCAGGTACTGATTACGGCACGCAAGGTACCATTACGGTTAATGGCGGCACGGTTACAGATGCCACAACGCACGATTACGGTAACGTCACCCTTATTAGCGGCACTGTAAATAACCTTTCCGCAACAGGCGGTGGTATTACAATGAGCGGCGGCACACTCTCTGGTGGCATGTTCCAGAGTGGCGCCACAATGACTGTTTCTGCTGGCACAGTTAGCGGTACTGTTACCATTAACAATAACGGACATGCCAATGTAAGCGGCGGAACTGTTTCCGATATCAACATTACTTCTGGTGGTTCCGGAGCTATTACGGGCGGATCTGTTGCTGATGTCACTGTTTCATCCGGCGGCACGGTTAATTTTAATACCGGCGCAACATTAACCGACACACTCACACTCTCAAGTGGTGCCACGGCTTCCATCACGGGCACTACAGGGGGTACTGTTGATCTGGGAGATGGCTATACAAGTGGTTTAACAATTACTGGTATAGATATTGATACGGATACAACTGTTAATACGACTATTAACAATTGGACCAAAGACAGCCAGATTGATCTGCAATATGTTACGTTTGATGGCGCAGATAAAACCCCTATATATGGAAATGACGGAAACTCCGTTACATTCACGCTAGCAAACAAACACACTATCACACTGAACATACCGAATGTTGAAACAACAGGTTTCAGCATAATTAATGATGGGCAGGGTGGTACAATCATTACCTGCTTCCTGACTGGCAGCATGATCTGCACGCCCAATGGTGATGTTGCGGTAGAAGATATCCAGATTGGTGATCAGCTTGTTACGTTCGATTGGGAACATGATAGGGAAGTGACCCGCCCGGTTGTATGGGTTGGCAAGGCGCATGCTAAAGTGCGGGCTGGTTTGCCGGATGATGAGGCCGGATACCCTGTGCGCATCCTTAAAAATGCCATTTCAGATGGCGTGCCTTACAAGGATATGCTGATTACCGCAGAACATTGCCTGTGCTTTGAGGGTAAGTTTGTACCGGCTCGTATGCTGGTAAATGGTTTTTCCATTTTCTATGATAAATCCATTACCTCTTACGATTACTATCATGTGGAAACAGACCAGCATTCCGTCATCACGGCTGATGGCATGCTGACAGAAAGCTACTTGGATACCGGTAACCGCCGCGCTTTCCGTCAGGAAGGTAAGGTTGCAACGCTACGTGGCGCAGTGCAGAGCTGGGTAGAAGATGCAGGCGCACCGCTTTGTGTGGACCGCGCTTGTGTTGAACCTCTGTTCCACAAGCTGGAAGCACGCGGCAACAGTATGGTTGGGCATAATGTGCCAACAGAACAGGGTGTTGTTGTGGCAGATCCTAACCTGCATCTGGTTACGCAGGCTGGGGCAGTTGTGCGCCCGGTAAGGCATGAAGGCCAGCATTACAGCTTTATGCTGCCCGCCAATACGCAGTCTGTGCGCATTGTTTCCCGCGCCAGCCGCCCGGCAGATGTTATCGGCCCGTTTGTGGATGACCGCCGCCAGATGGGTGTGGCTGTGGCAGATGTGCATTTTATCACCGCCAAAAAGCTGTATCCCATTACAGCGCATCTTCAGGCCGAAAAGCCCGAAGGC
>NZ_CADO01000022.1 GCF_000285275.1 Acetobacter pasteurianus subsp. pasteurianus LMG 1262 = NBRC 106471 | reverse complement strand
ATCACGCTCAAAACCTCTTGAAAACATATCATAGCGAATTTCCAAAAGGGCTCTCAGACGCTTTGCGCCTTTGTTGCCCACAGAATGCATTATACAACTTAGGCTGACTAAAATACTTATGATAATTTACAATAAAATTTTTGAGTATATTTTTGTTTTATTCAAACGTAAATAGAAATTATTATTATATAATACACCATTGGCGCATCAAATTATGATAGGTATTTGTAAGGGCTAATACAGTATGATCTGCATCCCCCAACCTTTCACGCAGAGATATAATCTGTGTATCCAGATCAAACATAATTTGCCGTCGGCTTTCTTCTGCTATCATTGATTGTGACCAAAAAAATGCAGCCAACCTTGTGCCCCGTGTAACAGGCGCAACGCTATGTAAAACCGTGGTGGGGTATATAACCATATCACCCGCAGCCAACTTGACTGACTGCTCCGTCCCGTTGGCGTGCATAATGAGTTCCCCACCATCATATTCCTCCGGTGCAGAGAAAAATAATGTTGAGGAAACATCTGTGCGAATACGCGTATGAATGCCGCCAGCAAAAACGCCTCGGATAGCATTATCAACATGAGCACCAAAACTCATGCCACCTTCATATCTATTAAATAAAGGAGGCGTGACTTTATAAGGCAGAACAGCACTATTAAATGTAGCATTCCGCCCCAATGCGCGCAAAACCAGTTCACCCAGCTCCAAACAGGTTTCCGAATGACGTGGCAACTGTAAGTTGTTCTTACTTTTTGCGGATTGTGCCCCGGCTGTTTCGCGCCCATCTGTCCATTCCGCTGCTTCCAACTTCATTCGGCAATAAGCAAGCTCATCATCTGTCAGAACAGAAGGAATACACAGGGCCATATTCAAAACTTTTCTAAAAATTAAATTATATTCTATTTTCACAGCATAAATGGAAGGCGCGCTTGTTGTGCACTCCTTCCTTTATTTCCAGCCTTAAACCTATCAATAATCTGCTGCCAAATTGAACAAAAAGGCACGTCCAATAGATGGCGTAACACGATTACTAAACAGGTTTCCGTAATTCAGACGATTGGCAAGATTGTAACCATTCATCGTTACTTTCCAATGCTTATCGAAACGATGAGAAACAACAGCATCAAACTCTACGTTTGCAGGAACGCGCGCAGTATTGGCGTTATCAAGAAACACACCTTCCCGCCACGTCATGCCTCCGCCTACAAGAAAATTGTAAGGCTTGGACGGGGCAATCTCATATGTTGTCCAAACTGTTGCCTGGTTTCTGGGCACATACTGTACTTGCTTGCCAACATCTGTTGCTGTGCCAGAAAGTGTTTTGCTATCATACCGTGCGTAAGTGGCAATTACGTTCCAGTTTTTCATGATCATGCCAGAAACGCTCAGTTCCACCCCTTGGTTACGCTGTGTATCGCTGGTTGGCGTAACGGTGCCAGAGCTTGGATCTGTTTGAATGGAATTGCCTTTTTCCAAACGGAACACAGAAGCTGCAAAACCAATACGATCATGGAAAGCAGAATATTTAGCCCCTAATTCATAAAGCCTGCTACGTTCAGGTTTGGAGTTTTGATCCTTTAGGTTCAACGGCTCAGAACTGTTTGTAACATACAGGCCCAGAGGCGTTGTTGATTCCGACCAATTGAAATAGATCATACCGTGGTCATTTGGCGTGTACATCAGACTCACGTTAGGGTTAAACGTATCCTGCGCCTGCCCCATATGCACGTCTGGTTTGGCATAACTTCCACCCGTCATGCTGTAATGTGTATCCCAGTGATCCCACCGAAAACCAGCGCGCACAGAAAACCATGGGGTAAGCTGAGCCTGTTCTGAAAAGAATGCCCCTACATCTGTTGCATCACCCGTTTTCCATTTTTTCTGCCCGGCCGTGGCTGTGTTGACCAATCCTCCGGGCATGGAAGACCCATCTACAACATTCAGCCCTGACACGACTGGGGACGGATCCAGCAGATTTACATATTGACGGGCAACGGCGTTGTTATAAGCAAAATTTTCACGGCGATCATACACATGCATGATATCTACGCCGCCAATCATTTCATGCTTCACGCTGCCTGTATCAAACTTGGCAACAGCAGAAAGCACGTTTTGCACAGACCAGTCATTTTGCTGATACGGGTTTGGCCCGAATACACCACCGGTTCTGGAAAGTTTGGCTGCTGCTGCGTTTCCACCAAAAAAATCGGTGTTACAATTATAGGCAGCTCCGTTTTGTAGATATCCACTTGCATTATAAGAAAGCTGATTGCTGGTACAACCTTCCTGCGAAGCAGAAAAATACCGGCTGTAAAGTCCACCACGTGTATCATTATACACTGTAACGTAAGGAGAAACCTCCCACTTCAAACGTCCTGTCAGCATATCCACACTGGAATTATCCTGATCAAACGTGGTGCCATACCAATTGGTGCGTTTTACACCATATTCCGTGGCAGGTTTGCCATAAGCAGCCCCCGGCTTTTTCAGCACAGGCACACCGTAATCTGGAATACGATTATCTGTTTGGTGGAAGTATTCTAACGTATAGGAAAGTTTTTTACCCATACCAAACGTTATGGATGGTGCAATACCCCACCTGTGGGAATAAACATAATCACGCCCAACAGTATTGTTCTCATTCCCCATGCCGGTAATACGGATACCGATACTATCCGTAAGCATGCGATTAAAATCCAGTGTTCCACGATAATACTGCCCACTTCCGCCAGAAAACGACGCGCGAATATGATTTTTCAATGTTGGCGTTTTAGTCGTAATGTTAATGGCTCCGCCTGTGGTGCCATTACCGAACACTTGTGAAGATGGCCCTTTAATAACAGCCACATTTTCATAATCAAAACTATCGCGCGTATACACACCAAAATCGCGCAAGCCATTTTCATAAATATCATTCTGGGCGGCAAATCCGCGGATCAAAAACTGATCTCCCGCCATGCCCCCTTCACCTTCCCCTACGGAAGCCGTAATGCCCGGAACATTTTTAAGGGCCTCATCCAGAGATTTGACATTCTGCTGCTGCATAAGAATTTGCGGCACCACATTAATGGTCTGCGGAGTATGCAGTGCATCATGCGGCATCCGGCTAATGCCCATAGGCGTCCGAAGCGTGTTCATGGGGGATGCAGTCACCACCCACTCCTCTGCCTCCGAACCATCTTCCTGCTTGGCAGAATGCGGCCCCTTTTTGCCTGATGTAGCAAGGGTCGCCTTAGATGAAGCATCTATGGCCTCAGGAGCTTTTGGGTTTTTAAGAGATGGTTCATCTGCTGCGATGGATGCCGCAGAAGCATTCCCCGCGAGCAATGAAAGTGTACCCCACCCCATCGCCAAACCGAACATAAGAGAAGACGTAGGTATCTGCCGTGATGAGGATGAATCTGTCATGAGACTTTACAAAAATATTAATGCGAATCAGTTGCATATGCCTCTTGTCGCGAATGATTCGCAATACATGCGTCATTAAAATAATTTTTATTGTTGTCTATATTTTTATGCATATATTTAACTCACAAAAATTAACAAAATATATTTTGCTCATCGCAATTTAATTGTATTTTTATTTGAATTTATTTTTTCAACTACAATATTTCTCAAACTATCTATAGAATTGTGTTTTAAATGCTGCGTAACGTCTTGTATTGCATGCAAAACATCTAATGTGGCCTGCGGCATGGCTTGCTGCCACCATGTAACAGCTTCTTCGATATGCCCCTGCTCTGCTAACCACACGGCATAATTATGCTGGCCTCGGTAATCACCTTTCTGGGCGGATTGCTGATACAGCATGATCGCTTTTTTCCTGTCTTTAGAAACAACCCATCCCTCTTCATAAAAACGAGCCAATACATTCATGGATTTTGCGTGCCCGGCTTGAGTTCCTGCTTGAAAAAGTGCGCACGCAGAAGGAAGATCCGGTGCCTGACCAATGCCTCGCATTATCATGATTGCCAGATTATAACGCCCCCAATCATCATTTAACTCTGCGGCTAAAGTGTAATGCGCAATGGCTTGCTGGTAGTTTTGGGCACACCCCCAGCCAAAATAATAACAACGCCCCAGCATGTTATGGGCTGGCCCATAGCCTGCCTGAGCAGCCATACGGAACCATATAATTGCTGTTTCAGGATCTGCGGGTACATATATACTGTCTAAAAAGATTTTACCCCATAATACCTGTTCTAAATGATACCCACGCAACGCTTTTTGGCGAATGGCTTCTATCTCACAAGGCAATTCCAAAGGTTTAGAAACCTCTTTCTTCCTTTTTCCATATCTCCAGAATTTTCTAAAATGCATTGCAGCAAGTCCTCCTTCATCGAAGATGATGCCATATAAAGATAATGTAAATTATTCTCAACAATATGTATGTTGAGATTTTTTCACTTTGATATGAAAATCAATCAGCAAAACAGATGACAGATAAGAACAATGTATCTGGACATTGTTCTTATCATTGTAATTATAGTCTCTGTATCTTTTTGTGGTAGTTACGCAAATATTCAAAAGCCTTGTAGCACTGGCCTCAGAACATGGCGTTGACTGCAAACTGTGGTGAAACCTGAATACTCTTGTTATGCCCCGCAAAATAGAAAGCTGAGCCTACAATAACCCCCCAGCGTGGGTTCCAGTTGTATTCAAATGCAGGTGCAATCTGCCAATCTGTTCCGGCAGATCCTGTTTTATGGATGTAATTACCGTTGCTATCATGCCCACGTAACGTGGAGCCATTAGACCAGTCTCGCGCAAGGTCCATGGCCAGCACCCATTTCTGGCTCAAGCCGTACTCCAATGAAAAACCCGTCTGGCCGCTCATTCCCGGCTGCCCACGGCCACGAAAACCATGCGCTGTACCATAACTGGTAACATCCGTAAGTTTTGCAGATGTTACCGCACGCCGAAACCAGTTCCATACACGCAAACGCAGTTCATGATTGCCCGGCAGCGTATAAGTAGATTGCTCAGTTAAGGCAAAGCGGAAAACATATGCGCCGCTCCCCACTCCATCCTGCTTATCTCCCAGTTTTTTGTAATCCCCTGTGGGGAAAATCATGCCTACAAACAGGTTGAAAGCCGGAATGTAATGTTTGGGATCAGGCCGCACCAAACGATAGATCAGATCAAACGGAACATCGCCTGTTTTAGGGCCATGAGAATGTCCGTCTGCGTGTTTCCATCCATAATCGACAATAGTATGCAACTGGATACTGAAATCCTGAGAGATCCCGTATTTCCAGAGAGTCGAATTGGAAAACATACGTTGCATGGGGTGAGATGCAGGCCCTGCCCGCCCATGCGCATCAAAAGACCCCAAGGGCTGGCTATAGGAATAGTAGGGCTCAACATTCAGCACCCCTTCCCGCGTTGTGCCGGAAGGGGAAACGAGCGAGCCTGTATACCACTGATCTGCATGGGCAGAAGCAAAACTACCCGTGGATGCAAGAAAACAGGCAAATGCTTTTTTTACGGAAACCCTGCTACCCGCATATGCCCATTGCTTAAGGCGTGCTCTCATTCACTTACTCATCCTGCTGAGTTTTTACTGCTCAAAAGCCTGCGCTAAACGCTTTTTGAATATCTGCTGCGGCTGTTTTTCCATTAGCCAGCAGAAGCTGCAGAAGTATCCGCGCCTTTTGCGGGTTTAGGTCCATAGAGGCCGCAAGCCCGTAGTGATCATCATCAACTTCTACATCGCGGTTTACAAAACCGTTGCCCACACGGGTGGAACGCACAACAACAACGCCAGCCTTTGTGGCGCGCTCTATGCCTGCCAATGCATCTGTTGAAACATTGCCATCACCCATACCCGCAATCACAATGCCTCGCGCTCCACCTTTCACGGCATCATCAATCTGCTGCGCATCCATGTCTGCATGGGCATAAACAATTTGCACTCGTGGTAGTTTGTGGTCTGCTGGCAGATCAAGATGCTGCTGAGGCTTGGCTGGCGCCACAAAGCGCACACTTGCCGGATCAACATAGCCAACCGGACCAAGATTAGGTGAATGGAAGGTTTGCAGTGCAGTGGTATGCATTTTGCTGACACCACGGGCAGACTGTACCTCATCATTCAATACCACCAGTACGCCTCGCCCACGGGCCTGCGGATCAACCGCCACCTTTACGGCTTCATACATATTGGCGGGCCCATCTGCACTAATAGCCGTGCTAGGCCGCATTGCGCCCGTTAAAATAACCGGTCGTGCATCTCCAATCACGTTATCCAGAAAGAAAGCAGTTTCTTCCATTGTGTCTGTCCCGTGGGTGATCACAACGGCATCTGCTTCGTTATTGGCAAAAGCCCGCCGAATACGCTCAACCAGCTTGAACCAGACCTGACTGTTCATGTTCTGGGATGCGATGTTGGAGACCTGTTCCACCTGCAATTGCGCCAGTTTTTCAACGCCAGGCACGCCCGCAATCAACTGTTCACCAGTTACGGCACCGGCATCATATCCAATAGCGGAACGGGTATCAGCCTTACCGGATATTGTGCCCCCTGTAGCCAGCACGAGCACACGCGGCAAAGAGACCTGCTGATGCGCTGCAGGAGGTGCACCTGCCCCTTCTGCATAAGAATAAACAGGCATAACAGAGGCTACTCCCAGAATTGCAGCAAGAATAGGCAGACCACGCACAGAAACCATAAAAGAACACTCTTTCCAACAAAGGGAGATAAAGGAATGCCCTTATCTCCCCTCATCGTCATTTAAAAACCAAACCTACCAGAAGGAGAACCCTCTCCTTCCACACACTCTTTTCATTACGCCTGAGGCTTCACAAACTCAGCGTGATATTCTTCCACCATCTTGCGCAATGAACGACCAATTGCGGCATACTGGAATTCATTAAGATTGGCGAGAGATGCACGAGCAGAAGGACGCGTAGCCCCAAACCCAGCGCCAGGTAACAGCACAATGCCGGTTTCATCTGCAATCCGGAACAGAATTTCACCTGTGCTGGCACGCTTGAGCATCCACTGGGCAAACTCTTCGCCATACAGAGCACGGCAGGTGTCTTCCAGATCAATCAGCGTGTAGTAATCTACTGCATTGGCATCTTCTGATGGCGCCACACCAAGTTCATGGTAGAGCGCAGCTTCACGGCGGCGGATAACACTCTTGAGTGTGGCTTTATAACGGCCTTCGTGATCCATCAGCGCAAACAGTGAGAACAGCACCATCTGAACCTGCTGCGGCGTAGAGAGGCCTGCCGTATGGTTAAGAGCCACGGCACGGCTATCTGCCACCAACCGATCAATAAACTTCAGATCAGCTGAATCTGTTGTCAGGCTGGAATAGCGCTTTGCCAACGCAGCTTTGGCATCAGCCGGAAGCTGCGCCAGACGTGCATCAATCGCGTTATCCTTGTGCATCCCGATAACACCCAGACGCCACCCTGTTGCCCCAAAGTATTTTGAGAAGGAGTAAACAAGAATGGTGTTGCGCGGGCAGATTGCATACAGCGAACGGAAGCCATCAGCAAACGTGCCATAGACATCATCCGTCAGGATCATCAGGTCTGGACGATCTTTCACAATGGATGCAATCTTCTCCAGCGATGCATCATTCATCTTGACAGATGGCGGGTTGCTGGGGTTCACGCAGAAGAACATTTTTACGGCTGGATCACGCAGCTTTTCCAGCTCGCTTTCCGGATACTGCCAATCCAGAGAAGGATCTGCCTGCACTGGCACAACTTCCAGACCGTATTCTTCAAGTTGCGGGATTTCGATATAGGGAGAGAAGATCGGCATGCCGATTGCCACCTTGTCTCCCTTTTTGATCAGGTCATTCTGCTTGAGCGAATTGAACACGTAGGCCATAGCCGCCGTGCCGCCCTCGGTTGCAAAAAAGTCTGTGGAATCTAGAGAAATTCTACCACCGACCATTTCACGCAGCACGTACTGGCCAACAATTTTTTCGCTGAGTGTGAGCATACGCGGGGGCGTTGGATAGTAGCAGCCCAGAATACCCTCCACCATTTCAACAAGGAATGTATCGGCTGGCAGGCCCATCTGGTCGCGCACATAACTCAGGGCGTGACCAAGAAGAGCGGCTTCCTCTTTATCTTCATTGCTTTCAATAAAGCGATCAAAACGTGCCTCAATGCCTTCAATACGGACTGTCCCACCAAGCCCCGGGGAGAGATAGGAAAGAGAAAGGCGCGCTTCGGCCAAAGCGTATTGCCCCAACAGGAAAAAGGCCGCACGTGGCAGTGTTGCCAAAAAGTTGGGATTGCCTCGGCCTGCGTTCAGCATAACGCGGTCAGCCTTTGATGATGCCAGGCTGATAAGCGTATCTTTAAGTTCAAATGGGCTGAGATCACGAAATTTCGAATAATCGAGTGTCATTATTACGTTTCCTTCTTTTCAGTATTCAGGAAAATGCGACCACAAGTGGCCCAAGTAGCGTAAGCAATACGTTTGCAACGGCGTAAGTAATGGCAAAAGGTGTTGTGGGAACGGCATTGCCTGCCTTGTTCAACACCTCGCCAAAAGCTGGATTGGCACTGCGAGAACCAGCCAAAGCACCTGCAAAAATGGCCGTATTGTTATAGCGCAGGACATAGCGCCCAAAGAGCATGGTGAGGATAAGCGGCACCAATGTAACCACCACGCCCAACAGAAAGAGCGTAATGCCGTGCTGCATGATGGTGGCAATAGCCTGCTGGCCCGTTTGCAAGCCCGTTACGGCCACAAAACCTGCCAGCCCGAAGTCCACCAGAAAAGTTGAGGCACCCTGCGGCATATTCCCAGTCACAGGATGGCGGCTTTGATACCAACCAAACAGCAACCCGGAAAGCAGAGCTCCGCCACCACTACCAAGAGTAAGTGGCACAGACCCCATATGCACCACACCCAAACCGATCAACAAACCAAGGGCGACGCCCAGAGAATGGAAAACGAGATCAGTTTTAATGCTTGGAAGCAGGATTGTACCAATCTGCGCAGCTGCGCGCTGCACATCGGCAGACGTACCAAGCAGGGTAACAATATCGCCATCCTTTACCTGCATGGAACCCGTAACAGGCATGGCCTTACCTGCGCGAGAGAGCGCAACCAGATAAACCCCGTGGCGCACAGCCGCAGAAAGAGACTGCACGCATTGATCCACGGTTTTTCCGACAAAATCCTTACGAGACAAAACAACATCCCGACGGATAAGGGAAAGATCAAGACCGGGAACGTCACCTATTTCCTGCCCGATCTTCTGCCCTGTCGCCAGAACCTCTGAGCGCTGCCCAACAAGCAGAAGCTGATCACCCGGTAACAGCGCAGCATCGGCCCCTATACCGGCGGGTTTGCCATTGCGCAGCACCTGTTCCACTGTAACGCCTGCTGCCATGCTTTCCACACCAGCAATAGTGAGATCAGACTGCGTCAGACGGTAGGCACGCCCAACAAGATTAGGAAAAGCAGAAACCTCTCCCTCACCCATAACATGCACACCGCCCGCCTGCTCGGCTTCAGCACGGATGGCATCTTCACGGATGCCGCGCTTCATGAACCACGGCAAAACGTTAACACAAAGAAGAATTGGCCCAATGGAGCCAAAGATATACGTAACGGCATATCCAACAGCGACATTGCCCTGAAGCTGCTGCACCTGAGCAAGCGGCAAACCAATTTTTTCCAAGGACGACCCTGCCGTGCCAATAATAGCCGACTGAGTAAGGCCGCCTGCAGCAAGGCCTGCGGCAAGTCCTTTATCAAGGTGGAAAATACGTGCAACAGCTACAACGGTAATTAACCCCGTAATAGCCAGCACAACAGCCATTAGAATTTCCTTGAGAGACTGACGCCCCAATGAACGGAAAAACTGTGGGCCACTTTGATAACCTACGGCATAGATAAAAAGAGCGAACAGAACGCTCTTGATACCAGAATCAATATGAACGCCCACTTGGCTGATAAGCACAGCCGCTAAAAGCGAACCCGCTACACCGCCAAGCTGGAACGACCCGAAACGAAAGCGCCCAATCCAGCACCCTAAAACAAGCGCAAGAAATAGAGCCATTTCCGGACACGCACCAAACAGGCCGGATAAAAGAGCAGTGAATGCGTGCAAAATGAAGTTCCTTAGAATTTATTCTATCCGAACTGCGCAACATATACATGAGCACACGCATTTGTAATTGATTCGAGTCAATTAATTTAATTTTATTTTCCTCATTACATTCCATTGAAGTAATAAATACTTTGATATTCTTTGTATTTATTTAAAACAGATATAAATTAAATAATATATTTTATTTTTAATTTATTTATACAATAATTTTGAAAATTATATTTTGTATTTAATTGCATACGGATGAATAACTAATTATTGTTTTCATTAAATAACGTATATTGCATTTTATTTAATTACATATACAGAAAATCTATCACCTACGGCGATGCGCTCAGAATAGACATACATGTCAAATTTTCCTATGAAACCCTCACGAGAAATAAAGTAAATAATGTTATATATCTTAATATTTTTAGGTAATTATAATTTTCATATTTTCATCGCATCTACAATAATATTTACAATATCCAACAAAAACCTTATGATAACTTCCAATAACCAATATGTTTGTTAATTTAAAATAAAACACGACAGCATACATGCACTAGCAAACGATAAACGCTCACAATTCCTACCATGCTTACGACAGATATTTTTCAAACTGAATCCTACCCTTTCATCATACATTGTCATAAAATATTAAATTGAACTTTTAAGATGCTGATACGTCTTAAGAAGTCACCTTATCTTCTTTGACGAGGCGTATCATTATGTCTTCAGAAGATCCTGATAATCGGACCTTATGTATTCCCTATATTGCTTACAGGCAAAATGTCTTTTGGAAAAAACAGAGAATTGTGGTCATTCCAGCTTGCAATGAGGAAAATCATATTATCCCCTGCTTGCTTGCTCTTGCAGCGCAATCTCTCACTCTGCCAGACAAGGTTGTTTTGTGGATCAATAATACCACAGATCAAACCTATGAACGGGCATTATCTTTACACAACACCCTTCCGTTTACGCTGGAGATTATACAAACTACCTATGCCCCTGACATAGCAAGCGCAGGCACTGCAAGAAGAGAAGCAATGGCACACGCAGCCAAGCATGCGCCCAAGGATGCCCTATTATTCACAACTGATGCTGACGGTGAGGTTGCTACAGATTGGATATATCGCACTCTTGAAGCTTTCGCGCAGTACCCAGTTGAAGCTGTTTTTGGGCAAGCTCAACTTTTACCATCTGAATATGCCAAAATTCCTCCAAAGCTCCATGAGGATGAAAAGGCAGAACAGGATTATGGTGCTCTTTTGGAGCAGATTACCTTACTTCTTTGCCCACAACCGCATGATCCATGGCCCCGGCATATAGAACATTCAGGAGCAAGCATTGCAGTTACTCGTCAGGCATGGGAGCAAGTCGGAGGATTTCCGAATGTACATTCCGGAGAAGATCGGCAGTTTTATGAAGCGTTAAGACAAAATAATATTCGCGTACGCCACGCACCAGAAGTTGTCGTTTATGTTTCTGCTCGTCTTTTAGGCCGTGCACGCGGAGGTATGGCAGAAACTCTGGCACGCAGGATTATCGCGCAAGACAAATATATTGATGATGCTTTTGAGACAGTATCAAGACGATTATTACGCATTCGCCGGGAACTCACCTACCAACGCACTAACCCATTGGCTTCCATAAGCAAAATACATGCTGAACTTTTACCTTCCCGTATTCTTCGGGAAGATCTACCCAAACACTATAAGCGCGCCCAGCGCGTACTCAACTTTCTGCGCCACACAAAACATTGCCTTGCTAAGAATTGGCAAAGTGGACCAGTCGATCAATGCGATATCCCTCTCCGCACTCGTTATGCTCCAGATACCAATGCCGCTCTTGGCAGGCCTGAATAAAACATTCAGCAGCCTCATCCCCTGTGCATGGAGTATCTGTGGAGCCGGTCCAGTTTACAATGAGAATACTACCTTCTGATTTCAGACTTTTGGTGACATGAGCAGCAAGACGCTGAATATCTACTGGACTAAGAAAATAAAGAACTTCAGAAACAAGAACCAAATCACACCCAGATACTTCTAAATCCGGATAAGCCTCGGGCAAAAAAGCCTTGATGAAGCTGACATGCTTTTGCTGAGCGCACCGGGTTTTAGCTATAGCAAGAGCTGTTTCTGAAGCATCTATCCCCACAATACGCTGACAGTATTGCGCAAGCGCCAAAGTGCCCACACCGATTGCACACCCCAATTCGACTGCAAAGCAAATCGGACGTGCAGGAAGGCACTGCAACACCCTTATGAGTTTCTGCTGCTCGTAAGAACTGCTTTCAAAATTCCATGGATCAGGGCTATTTTGAAAGAGGTTTTCAAAAACGTCCGGTTTCCATGTTTCATTACTCATGATGTCATAAAAATTTCGTAAGGCTGGAGCATTTTTTCCAATAAATATTCCGGCAATACAAAACCATTGGGATCATCTTCTACAACCAACCCCATCTGGCTTCTATATTCCAAAATGGCATTGTGTTTGCGGCTTAGAAAACATTTAATGTCCAAGCGCCACCCAGTTGGTAATGCCTCTTCAATATTCTTTTTAGGGGGAAGCGTAAGACCCCAAACAGGGTAAGACAATATTCTTAATTCTGGCTGTAAAGCTTTCAACCTTTGCCCCATGCTCCATACGGCCACATGGTCACAATGTGGATCATGGCGCCACGGTACAAAAATATTCTGGAAATTATACTGGCGCACAAGCAAACGTAACTTTTGCACCACGTTTTCAAAAACAATACCTGCGCTTGGAACAGCTGAATCACGCAAACCTAGAAACAATAATCTATCAACAGCAAGACCGAGCACAGCCGCTGCGTTTCGACTTTCCTCCTGACGGCACAAGGCAAGACGCTCAGGTGGCCATGCATGAGAAGCCGGATGAGACGCGGAGCCATCCGAAACAATCACCACCACCGGCGGCCGATCATGCTGCACTGCCGTTGCGATCAAACCGGCACATCCCAAACTTTCATCATCAGAATGAGGGGCCAAAATAAGTGATGTTTCCGGTGCAATTGTATTAAAAGAAACCATCGGAAGAGTAGAAAAATGCTCTATGATCTGCTGAACTTTCATGCATTTTCTCCTGGCCAATCATGGTTTACAAACCATGCTGCAGCTTCTGTCAAAGCCTCATCTGGAGCAGGCTGCCGCAGATAGGTCATCAAATCCCTCATGACCTGCTCTACTGCTTTACCTTTTACAAAAGCCGATAACCCCAAACTTCTTTGAACAAGCGTAATTAACTCTAAAGCTGCACGTTCAACAGCAATGCGTGCGAGATTAACAGTCGCAACCACATCCTCCGATTGCATGCCGGGAATATAGGCAGCTTTGGCAGCCTCCGTAACCCACATACTCGCCGTTTTCTGTAAAATCAGAGCTTCTCCAAGCCGATATAACTGGTGTGGATTGTGTGCTCGCCCCCGATCCAGAAGTTCCTGCCGCAACAGGTCAATCAATCGGTCCATTGCCCCAAGGGTAACGGCTGACCCGCGCCAAGCCCCTGCAGAAAACTCTGGTTGCCGTAAATAGTCTCCGGCTGAGCCAATAATATTATCTGAAGAGATAACAATATCTGTAAAATCGTAAGCGCCCGTGCCGCTGGCTTGCATCCCCATCAACTTTCCGGGGCCAGATCGCCTACGGTTGCCCTCAACCGTAGGGGCAAGAGCCATTATGGAATGCCCTTGTTGTGTTGTGGCTGTTATAAGAGCAAGCCCTACCTGCATAACGCCACTGGCAAAGCCTTTGATACCAGCAAGTCTATACTGCGTGTTTTCCTGCTTTATTGTAACGGGAGGAACGCCATCCGTAACCCATATACCAGCCAGTATTCCGCTTCGTAGTTGCTGAGCAAGTATATGCCTTTGTTCTAACGTGCCATAAAGTTCTACCAACCGGACAACATTAACATGCCCTTCCAGACACCGCCCTAACGAGAGATTCAAATACCCTGTTCGCCGTAGAAGATTTAAAAGTGCAAGCCCACCTTCTAATGATCGACAGAAATTTAGGCCTCCTTCTTCATGTGACAACAGCGCATCTAACGCACCAATTTCACGTAAAGAATTCAAAATATCTATTGGAAAAATATTTTCTGCTGGCATGGGAGAAACAGATTTCCACCTATCAAACAGATTTTTCAGATCCATTTGAAACGTAAAAAGATCATTCTCAACGCGTTCTGTGCCCAAAACCAGCATTCTTATACATTCCAATTCCGCAAATCCCTACGGATAACGCATGACCTAAAAATGCAGATCCATGCGGAATGAATGCAATATGGTCACTTTATATTGAAAGAGATTATGACCTGAAACTAAATACTCCGCGCCTGAAGGCACCAGCAATCTTGCTGATGCCTCCAGTATTTGGCACGAAGTCAGGAGTTTTTATGACTCTGCTGGCCGGCTTTAACATGCTGCTCATGTGTGCCACCCCGCGTGCCAGAGCTATGTTCGCCCCCGCTTCTCTCATCGTGCGATGAGCCTGTATTTTTGTGACTCTGCTCACCAGCTTTCACATGCTGTTCATGTGTGCCACCACGCGTGCTAGAGCCTTGTTCACTCTGGCTTCTTTCATCGTGCGATGTGCCAGCGTTTTTGTGGCTCTGCTCACCAGCTTTTACGTGTTGTTCGTGTGTTCCGCCCCGCGTGCCGGAGCTATGTTCACCCGCATTTTTATCAGTATGCGAGCTACCTGTGTTTTTGTGGCTCTGCTCACCAGCTTTTACGTGCTGTTCATGGCTGCCGCCTTGATTGACCATTGTGCTCTTCCTTTTTTTGAGATGAGACGGTCTTTTAATCTAGCCGCCAGACAGAAAACCTCTCGGCGTATGTGAAGTTTCGAAAAAGAAAGATGGTTACAAATATTTTATAAGAAAACCGATACGATAATAAAATAAAATGAATGTTTTTCTTATGTTTTGATTCACTTAATACAATGAATATTCATAATATTCTAAAAAACATGGACAACCTGTTAAACCGTCTATCCAGTCTTATCAAGCTAGAGGCAGCACAGCGGCCCACTCTTTTTGCAGGAACCATGATGAGCGCATGATTTTATTCTGCAAAAAGATATGAACCGAATTAAACTGGGACAAACCCACGTTCAGTTTAAATAAAGCATCACTCATGTAAGCCCGGTGCTTCACGCCCGGTTCGCGCAACGTATTCCGTATATCCACCATCATAGCGGTGAAGCCCTTCTGGGGTAAGTTCCAGAACGCGGTTAGAAAGAGCGGCGAGAAAGTGACGATCATGAGAAACAAAAAGCATTGTGCCCTCATAATCAGCCAAAGCTGTAATCAACATTTCCTTTGTTGCGATATCAAGGTGGTTAGTTGGTTCATCAAGCACCAGAAAGTTTGGTGGATCGAACAACATCAATGCCAGAACCAAACGAGCCTTTTCTCCCCCTGAAAGCACGCGGCATAGTTTATCTATATCATCGCCAGAAAAGCCAAAACTGCCCGCCAATGACCGGAGTGATCCTTGAGATGCAAGCGGGAAAGCATCGTTCAACGTTTCAAAAATAGTGCGCTCACCATCCAACAGATCCATGGCATGCTGTGCAAAATAGCCCATTTTGACACTACCACCGAGAGTAACCGTGCCAGCATCCGGTTCTGTACTTCCGGTAACAAGCTTCAACAAAGTTGATTTCCCCGCCCCGTTGATACCCAGCACACAGCAACGTTCTTGCCGGCGGATCAACAGATCAAGGTTTTTGTAAATCACCCGGCTGCCATAGGCTTTATCTACACCGCGCAGATTAACCACGGCATCCCCCGAACGTGGCGCAGGAGGAAAAGTGAAGGAAAGTGTCTGGCGGCGCTTTGGTGGCTCAACACGGTCAATTTTATCCAGCTTCTTAACACGGCTCTGCACTTGCGCTGCATGAGAAGCGCGCGCCTTGAAACGCTCAATAAAAGCCACTTCCTTGGCCAGCATAGCCTGTTGGCGTTCAAACTGGGCCTGCTGCTGCTTTTCGTTTACAGCGCGCTGCTGTTCATAAAACTCGTAATCACCCGAAAAACTGGACAGTGCACCGCCATCAATTTCAATTACCTTATTGATAACCCGGTTCATGAAGGCACGGTCATGCGATGTCATCAACAAGGCACCATCATAACCCGCCAGAAATTGCTCCAGCCAGATCAGACTTTCCAGATCAAGATGGTTGCTTGGCTCATCCAGCAGCATAACGTCTGGTTTCATTAACAGAATGCGCGCAAGTGCTACGCGCATTTTCCACCCGCCAGACAAACGGCCAACATCACCGTCCATCATTTCCTGACTAAAGCCTAAACCGTGCAAAACTTCACGCGCGCGGCCATCCAGGGCATAGCCGCCCAATTCCTCAAAACGCCCTTGCACTTCGCCAAATCGTTCCAGAATGGTGTCGAGTTCATCCAAACGTTCTGGATCTGCCAGAGCTGCTTCCAGTTCGGCCAACTCAGCCCCAACCTCGGCAACGGGGCCTGCCCCATTCATGACCTCCGCCACGGCACTGCGGCCAGCCATTTCCCCCACATCCTGATTGAAGAAGCCAATAGTAATGCCACGATCAATCAGAACATTTCCTTCATCGGGCTCTTCCTGGCCTGTAATGAGGCGGAACAGCGTTGTCTTACCTGCTCCATTTGGCCCAACAAGCCCGATTTTCTCACCTTTTTGGAGCGCAGCTGAGGCATCGACAAAAATGACCCGATGGCCATTATATTTGCTGATAGTGTCAAGACGGATCATGGGGCCTCAGATACCTAAATGGAACAAGCAAAACCGGAGGCCCCTTATTGCGTAAGCCTTGCTGAGCGTAAATAGGAAAGCCCAAATTTACAGAGGGCACATGTACGCTCGTGCGCAATCTGTTTCCAAAATCAAGAACAGCCGCGCGCAATGAAGATATATTTTCTTAAATTGTTCTTGTAATTTTATTCACTATAAAATCACTGGCGTACTGCGCCGCTGCACTAAGCTGCGTATCCTGCAAGTAGACCATTCCTACTTCTAGCTGCATTTCAGGCAAAAATCGTAATTTTGTTTCAGGATCAATAATATCGCGCCCAAGATCCCTAAGCATTGTTAAAGGCAAAAGAGTAAATGCATCGGCAAGCGCCACCATTCTTTCGCCCCCTACAACAGAGTTGATTTCAATACGCCGAGATGGAAGAGAAAGCCCCCTTGCCGCCAAAACACTATCAAACCGATCTCTCATCGCCATTCCGGATATCGGAATAACCCATATTCCGGCAGAAAATTCATCCCATCTTTCAAGAACATCAGGGATTGAAAAAGTTTCTTTTGTTGTGGCAACAACATATTGTTCCGTACCCAGCTGTTGGATACCAAACCGTTTGTTAACTGGTATATCTGCAAGATTTACAAAAACAAAATCATAGTAATTTGCCGCCAGTCCAGCTAAAAGCTGCTGGCGCGATGCATATTCAAGTGTCAGATTCAGGCCGGGATGTGTCTTTTTAATTTTGGCAACACTTCTTACAATTGGATCCTGCAACAATGTTGCCTGAAAGCCAATTTTTACATTCCCATGAAAACTTTCTTCATACAGCATTATATCTGCGGTAAGATTTTTAAGTTCAGAATCAATTCTCCTCCCCGCAATTATAAAACGTTCGCAAATAGGATCTGGAATAAGACCACCCTTGTTTCTAATAAATAGCTTCATGCCAAGAATATTTTCCAATTCCAGGCAAGATTTTGAAACCGCTGCAGGTGTAATATTAAGGCGTTCTGCTGCAAGCCGGATACTTTTGGTTGCAACCAACATTTCTACAAGCCGAAAATGTCGTAATTTCATATGTATGCGGAGGTCTGGCAGTTTAGCCACCTTCATCATTCAAACTTACCCCTGATAGAGTCCAAAACTCTGCATACCAGAAATGCAATTTTATTTTAAGATGCTATTTTGAAAAAACCAAACAGTTGATGGCCTCCAACTTTTTTTTCAATTTCTGTTCGTTAGCAAACCCACTACGCTCACCATGGTAGAGGGTTTAACCATCAGCTGTCCTTATTGATTTCGCAGATGGAAGCTTCACCCGACAACAGACATTTGTTCGAATAATCTTTAAGGAAACAACCGAATGACTACGGGCGTTACAAGCGGCGTATTGTCGATTGATCAATATGTTGGTGGGGCAAGCACCATCCCTTCAGGTCCAAGTAATTCATATTATGGAGCTACTTTTTCCTCTGTCATCATTAAATCTGGTGGCACATGGACTGGCTCAAACACTATCGGTAGTGGCGGCACCGTTACCGTAAGCCAGGGTGGCGTTCTTAACGGCGGCGCCGTTCTTAATGGTGGTTCTATTATTTCATATAACAGTACCTCTAGTGGGCTAACTTTTGCCTGGGGTTCTGGGGGGGGAACCCTGGAATTAAAAAGTGGCGCTATTGATCGTGCTGAAACTCCTCTTGCAGGAAATGCCTCAATTATCGTTGATTCGGGCGGCACTCTTTCTGGCGTGGTTTTGCAATCTGGAAACAGCTTGGTTGTCAGCAGTGGCGGCACCTTGAACGGTACCACCACCATTAATGCCGGTGCGACAGCAACATTTTCAGCAGGTGCCAAGGAAAGCGGCGTTACGCTTAATGGTGGCACAATTAGCGCCTACAACTCCCCTCCGTATTTTACGTGGGGTTCTAGCGGTGGCACCCTTGTTTTAGAAAGCGGCGTATCAGACACAAACGAAAGCCCCAAAGCAGGCAGCGCGACTATTATCGTGCAATCTGGGGCAAAGCTTTCAAATGCCGTTTTGCAATCTGGCAATAAACTTGCCATTCATAGTGGTGGTGTTGCTACTGGTACAGTCGTTTCCAGCGGTGGCGGTGTTGCTGTTTACGGCTCGGCTTCTAACACAACCGTTAATGGCGGCGGTGTTATAGAAATCACCTCCGGCGGCACAGCTACAGGTGGCACTCTTAATGGTGGCTCTGCCTATGTTGATGCAAGTGGCACTCTTAACTCTGCTACTGTTGCCAACAACGGTCTGGCAGTTGTAAGTGCTGGGGCATCCGCAAACAATGTTACAGTAGAAACCACTGCTTCTCTCTCCATACAAAGTGGGGGCAGTGCTTCGGGCACGATCGTATCCAGCAATGGTGGGCTGGCTGTTTCTGGTTCGGCTGCTAATACAACCGTTAATAATAGCGGTGTTGTAGAAATTACCTCCGGTGGCACAGCCACAGGCACGACTGTTAATAGCGGCGGTCATGTTTACGCGGATGCCAACAGCATTCTGGGCACCACCACCGTTTCTAACGGCGGGCAGATCAGTGCTGCCAGCGGCGCCACCATTTCCGGCACCGTCACCATTGAAGATGGTGGTTCTGCAACTATCTGGAACAATGCTGGCGGTTCTGTAGACCTACAGGGTGATACCAACACTGGGCTGGTGATCTCTGGCCTGGCATCTGGTGGTACGCTCAACACCGTCATCAGCGGGTTCAATGGTGCTTCTGCAAGCAATTCGGATAGCATTGAGCTGACTGGGGTAAAAGCCGCAGATGTTTCATCTGTCACCTACCCTAGTGCAGATCAGGTTAAGCTAACCCTGAGCAATGGCAACGACATCACGTTGAACATTGTTGGCGTAAGCAATTATGGCTTCACTCTGGCCGATGGCTCTGATGGTTGGCTGAGTTATGAAGTCTGCTTCCTCTCCGGTAGCATGATCCGCACACCAGAAGGCGATGTGGCGGTTGAAAACCTTCAGATTGGTGATCAGGTTGTTGCGTTTGACTGGCAAAACAACAAGGACACTTCTCATCCAGTAGTCTGGGTTGGCAAAACCCATGCAACAGTACGTGCTGGCCTGCCAGATGATGAGGCAGGATACCCTGTGCGTATTCTCAAGAATGCCATTGCAGATGGTGTACCTTACAAGGACATGCTGATTACGCCAGAGCATTGCCTGTTCTTTGAAGGTAAATTTGTGCCTGCACGTATGCTCGTCGCGGATTTCTTCTGTGGTTACCGTCCGTTATGCAAGAGTTTTCTGACCCATAT
>NZ_CADO01000023.1 GCF_000285275.1 Acetobacter pasteurianus subsp. pasteurianus LMG 1262 = NBRC 106471 | reverse complement strand
AGGTCGGTGACCAGCCTCATATCCTGACCAAGGTCCACCAGTCTTTCCTGCATGCTGACCAGTTTGCGGTCATTTTTGGACTGTCTCAAAATGGTGTCCCGAATATAGCCAGACACGTTACCATCAGGAGCAACCTCCTGAAGCCATTCAGCTTCGTCTTCGGTGAATCTCACCGTGTATTTGGGGTCGTTTGCGGGAGGGGGCGAAATCCTACGCTAAGCTGAGAACGCGCTTCCCATAATCCCTGAGCTCGCCCTTCGGTCCGACATATCTGTATAGAGTGACGCGCTCGATCCCGAGTTCCTTGCACAGATCGGAAACAGACGTGTCGCGCTGCGCCATGGCGGCCTGGGCGAGACGCACCTGTGCTTTGGTCAGGGCGAATTTTCGCCCTCCCTTTCGTCCGCGCGCTCTGGCTGCGGCAAGGCCAGCCATGGTGCGCTCGCGGATCAGATCCCGCTCGAACTCGGCCAGAGTGGCAAAGATACCGAACACCATGCGGCCGGATGCGGTTGTGGTGTCGATCTGAGCGCCTTTTCCGGTCAGCACACGCAGGCCGATCCTGCGGTCTGACAGATCCTTCACGGTGTTGACCAGGTGGGCGAGCGAGCGCCCGAGGCGATCGAGTTTCCAGACCACCAGCACATCGCCGTCGCGCAAGGATTTGAGGCATGCAGCTAAGCCGGGCCGATCATCGCGGCTACCGGATGCACGATCATCATAAATATTACCTGGCTCGATACCGGCGGCACGCAGGCCGCCGCGTCCGCCAGCATTTTGCCGACACGGGTGGCTTTACCGATCATGTGTTCGCCGCCAGCTCCTTGCTCGGCTACAGGTTCGCACCGCGTATCCGAGATCTCTCTCAGAAAAGACTCTATGCCTTCACGCCCAACGCGACGCCCGCCAATGTGCGAGCGCTGGTTGGCGGCAAAATCAATGAACCGCTCATCGAGCGCAACTGGCCCGACATCCTGCGCGTCACGGCAACGATCGCAGCGGGCATCGTCGCCCCCAGCCAGATTCTTCGCAAGCTCGCTTCCTACCCGCGCCAGAATGAGCTGGCCCTCGCATTGCGGGAGATCGGTCGCATCGAGCGCACCCTGTTCATGATCGACTGGATTCTCGACGCCGGTCTCCAGCGCCAGGCTCAGATCGGTCTCAACAAGGGCGAGGCCCATCATGCCCTCAAGCGCGCCATCAGCTTCCATCGTCGAGGTGAGATACGCGACCGCTCAGGCGAAGGGCAGCACTATCGTATTGCCGGCATGAACCTGCTCGCCGCCATCATCATCTTCTGGAACACCATGAAACTCGGGGAGGTCGTGGACAGACGCGCCGTGGACGGCATCATCATCCCGCCTGATCTCCTCGCCCATGTCTCACCGCTGGGATGGGAACACATCAACCTCACCGGCGAATATCGCTGGCCTAAATCCTTAGCGTAGGATTTCGCCCCCTCCCGCAAACGACCCCATTCAGGCAGCTTAAGCCGGGTCAGCCTCGGCGTTATCAGCCGCAAAATGCCAAACCCGACAGGCTGCTAAGCCTATTCAGAACGGTGACTGTCCACCCGCATCAGGATCCGGTTGTCGGCTATCAACCCAGAGCAATGCTTCCTGCTCGCTCGTGAATGGGCCACCATCAAGAATCCTGGACCCACTAAGAACATACCAACCCGCTTCCTGAGGCGCTGGCGGGTTCGTCGTTTTATCGAGGAATAAAGGGATCATAATATTTTCTCCGTTTATGCACAGTCATACCAGCCTGATATCGTCGCACTACCGTTCGGTACCCGTCTGACGGCTGTGTCCCGAGGCGTGGTGTAAGAACACCGATCCTCGATGGGCTCGAGGGGGTCATGCTGCCACGACTGGCAGGCTGATTGTGGGACTATGGCTTATGGCGGCCAATCCTTCCAGTGTCATGTAGGGGTCGGTACATAAAACGGGCACAGATATACGCTAAGGATTATCGGTGATTGTGATGGCTTGCCGAAGCGGGCGGAGTTTCCCTTCCGGGATGCCGGCGTCGGTCCAGAGGTAATCCCCGGTCAGGTTGATATGCTGCCACCCCAGCGGAGAGAGATGCTGGAGCAGATCAGGCGCAACGGATCGTCCTTGACGTTCGAGATGCCGCATTGCGGCTCCGAGATAGGTGGTGTTCCACAATACGATGGCGCTGGCGACGAGATTGAGCGCGCTCGCCCGATGTCCCTGGGCTTGCAGTCCGTGATCGCGGATCCGGCCGGTGCGATGGAAAAAGATGGCGCGCTTGAGGGCGTTCTGGGCCTCTCCCTTGTTCAACTCGCGGGTGGCGCGGCGGCGTTCTTCGGGGAGCTCGATCCAGTCATATAACCGACCAGCATGTACGACAAACCTCATCAGAAGAGTTTCCGCACAGTAATGCAAAGCGACATGGTTTGTCGTGCAGTTTTTGCTACCTTGGCCGCTATCTTTTCCCGGCAAGAAAAAAAATGACGGAAAACACCTGTTTTCCGTCATATACCCTCAGCATCCGACCTTAGCGTATATCTGTGCCCGTTCTATGTACCGACCCCTAAAGGCCCGCGTTTCTGCCCATGAGCCCAAAGCCCGGATTGCTCGTGACTTAGGAATAAGTCGGGAAACGCTTTATGCGTATCTCAAGGCTGCCTGAGGCTCAGGCCATCATTGCCTGCCATACCGCCGGGTTCACGCCACAAGACATGCAGAACGTCCGTAAAGCATATCTGGAAGCCACGATCTGTTAAAAATTGCATGTTCGGGGGAGATAGGCTTGATCTCAGAGTGTTTCTTGTTGTGGTTGAATACATAATTGTGCTACAAAATCAGTATACAATTTGTATGGAGAAAGCTATGGCATCTCCGCTTTCAATCCGGATAGATGAACGTCTACGTCTCAATCTTGAACAGGAAGCAGCAGCGAGCGGTATTCCTTTGAGTCAGCTTGTCCGTGATCTCTTGGAAACAGGAGCAAAGCGCGCGCGCCGCGATCGTATTCGCAGAGACAGTGCACGGGTTGCCCGCTACGTTGCGGCAACACCTTCTGCCCAGGAACTTTTTGAAGAGACCGGCGGAACCCATGGTGCGTGATCGGTCGGTTGTCGCCAGCGGGAGAGTTTTCGCTCCTGGCGAGATTGTTCTTGCAGATTGGCGGGGTGATGCCTTGCCAAAAGAGCCGAACAAACTCCGACCTGCTGTTGTTGTTGAAGATGAATTATTTCCGCCTGAATGGCCGAACGTCATGCTTGTTCCCCTAACCGACGACGAGAACCTCGTTATTCCCGATCTGGCGGTTCGGATTGATCCGAGCGCTGATAACGGCTGTTCCAAGTCATGTTGGGCAATTAGCGCTTTGCTGACAACCACATCCAAGCATCGTCTCCGCATAACCGGAAGCAAGGTACGTCCTGATCAATTATTCACAATCAGACGTCAGATTGCTTTGTTGGTTGGAGCTGATGGTTAAATCGACGTAGCTGTCTTTCCTCTTACCTGACATGCTCACCGGCCTGAAGGCCGGTGAGCATGTCAGAGGTCAACGGTCCCGCAAATTTGCCTTCCTCCAAATTGGCAGGCCGATTTGCGCCACATCTGCCTGGGCCATTTGCCTCTCATGTGACGCACTGAATGAGCGCACCAGAAGCAGGATTTCCAGAACCATAGCCATCAGCTCGTCCGGGATGCCCTCTGGCTCCTGTGAGCGGGTCGCGTCCGGTGCTGTGGGTGTGCCCGCAACCTTCTGGTCCAGGTCATGCAGAAGGTCGGTGACCAGCCTCATATCCTGACCAAGGTCCACCAGTCTTTCCTGCATGCTGGGGTCACGACACGAAAGTGTATTTTACGTACGCTTAGGGTGAACACCTACAGAACCGCCAGCATTGGGGTTCAAGCGACAAGCAGGGATGCAGGCACCCGAAGCGGTCGTAACGCGTCGACGTCGGGTTGTTCATCGACATTCCAGCGATAGTCCCCTGTCAGAGAGATATGCTCCCAACCGAGGGGTGCAATATGCCGCGCCAGGTCATCGGAAATGCCGAGCGTTACGATGGAAGACTGAAGATAGCGCGTATTCCATAGGATAACCGCTGCCACCAGCAGGTTTAAACCTGACGCCCGATAGGCCTGATTTTCAAAACGCCGATCCCCTGTTCGCATCTGGGGTTCAACGTGACACCCATGACTATTTCACATGCTGACATCCCCCATATAGACGAGGCACAACGCATTATAATTTGTGGCATGTATCTCTTACGAAACAGTGCCAATATCTACACCCCAGTGACGCATCCGGCGCTCGCCCCGCCACAGGATGTCGAACGCTACCGATTTCGGCATAAGCACGTCTTTCACAGTAGGGACTCTGCGAGAGCGTTCCATAGGTGTTCACCCCAAGCGTACGCAACACGCACTTTCGTGCGCCAGTCTGTCCACATCGGACAGGAAAAGGCTTTTCAACGTATGCCGAGGGATAGCGTTGTGATCGTGAGAGAGGGCTGGAACTCGATTTTTTACTAAGGTCACGGTCGATCTTTCAACCCTGCGGACCTATCTCCTCTTGAGGGGAAACCCAGAACTGGGTTATCTCTTACCCCTCGGAAGTAGCAGGCCCACCGGGTGTAGGTCACGGGGTGGGTTTGTTGGAAGGCTCGGTGTTGCTGCACCGGGCCTTCCCCGTTTCTGGGGCCATGATTGGCCGAAACTTCCCAGAAGGCAACCCCAGCCGCTCCCCAAAGGGAGCGGTTACTAACCGTCCCCCTTTCTCCGTTTACCCTTACATGCAGCCAAAATCCGCAAAGGGAGCCAAGATTCTGGCTCCCTTTCCCGCCTGCCCGCTGGAGCGTCCGCACTGAGGGTGCAATGGTGTATGAAGGTCCGAAATTAGGTGGAACGGAAGCCCCGCAGAAGTGGAGCGGAAATCCCACAGAAATGGGGCGCCTTCTGGAACAGAAACCCCACAGAAATGAAACACTTCTGGCGCAGATTGGAGGAAAATTGATGGAAGAGTGCGAACGCCGTCGACGGGCAGTCGAAGAAGCTAGGGCTTCCAATTTCCGGCAAGGCTATGTTCACGACGCCCTACTTGAGGACGCGAACGCCCGATTCATTCAATGCCTGATCTCTCTTGAAGAGTTACGCGCTGATATGCGTGAGGCCATCGAAAATAGGCTCTAACCTCGTGTTGCCGTCACATTGCCGTAGGGGTTCCGATGGGTTCGCCGTAGGGTTGCCGTAGCCTTGCCGTTGGGGTTGCCGCATGATTGCCGCCGGGTCTGCCGTAGGGTTTTTTAGGCCCTTCATACACCATTGCACCCTCAGTGCAGCGGCTATGCCGCCAGGATTGGGCATGCAGAGAAAGGGTGTGGTTATTAATCACACCCTTTTACAAAATGAGGCTTATATTGAGGATATACGAACAAAGGGAGTCATGATCCTGACTCCCTTTGGAAAGGGTGTCGGGATTACCGACATTATGCATCAAGGTAGTCGTGTGGCTTCTTTGTCAGATAAATAGACTGATGTGTTGCATGTCTGATGGAGACGTCTTTCTGTCTGGAAAATTGTTAAAAAGGAAACATTCCCGGGAGAGAGCGAAATCTTACGTTAAGCAGGAAAGGTCATGTTGCACTGGCCTGATACAGGAGGTTGCTTTGGAATTTCGGAGCTAGCAGACCGTCTTGTGTTAACGAAACCGGATTTCTTTGACGGATCATTCTGACGTGTTAGAAAAAACGCATATTGCTACCACGTCAGGATGTCATGTTAACGCCAACCTACCTTATTCGGCCTTTGCCGCCTCAGACGGAGATAGAAACGGTTCCGGTGCTCAGGGCGTTGGTCGAGGCCAATAAGGCTCTGGCGGAACTGAAGGGGCGGGCGGCAACCATTCCTAATCAGGGGATCCTTATTGATACGCTGGCTTTGCAGGAAGCCAAGGCGTCCTCGGAAATCGAGAATATCGTTACTACCCAAGATGAGCTTTTTCAGGCCGATTTATTTCCTGAGGGGCCGGACTCAGTGGCGGCTAAGGAGGTCGCTCTGTATCGCGATGCGCTGCATCTTGGGTTTCGGCAGCTGAAGGAAACTGACGGGCTGATCCTGAACAAGGGACTGATCGCGATTTTCCAGATGCTCAAGAAGCGGAGTGATGGGTTTCGAAACACACTGGGAACGGCCCTGAAGAACGAGCGTACGGGAGAAGTGGTCTTTGTGCCGCCGCAGGATGGACGGGAGATTATCCGGCATATGTCGGATCTGGAGCAGTTCGTGAATGATGACGGGCGCTGTGACCTGGATCCGCTCATCAAGATGGCCCTAATCCACCATCAGTTTGAGAGCATCCATCCCTTCCCCGATGGAAATGGCCGCGTTGGGCGGATCCTGAACGTATTGTATCTGACCCGGACCGGTCTTCTGGATATCCCGATCCTCTATCTGTCGCGCTATATCACCCGTCATAAAGATGAGTATTATCATCTGTTGCAGAAGGTGCGGGATGAAGGCGCATGGGAGGCGTGGATCCTCTACATGCTGCGTGCCGTGGCCGAGACATCCAGGATTACCCTTGATCTGATTGAAGGCATGCGGGCGCAGATGGCCACCATGAAGCAGCGGATGCGCACAGAGCTGCCCAAGATTTACAGCCAGGAGCTGCTGAACAACCTGTTCCGGCATCCCTACACGAAAATCGAGTATGTCCAGGCGGATCTGAACATCGCCCGTCAGACGGCAGGGAAATACCTCGACCAGCTCTCAGAGAAAGGCTTGCTGTCCAAGCACCGCTCAGGGCGGAGCAATTATTATATCAACGCACCTCTGGTCCGCCTCTTCCTGGAGGTGTCAGGTGGCGCATGAGGTGTATGATCTGTTTTTCGAACGTATGGAATTTTGTGCATGAATCCCGTTGAGATTGAAGAAGCTGTCTCCAAAATTGCCGAGGCACCTTTTAATCCCGGGGAATTTCCTTTCGAATTCCTGCAAGCATTCGGAAACCGCGATGTCACGATCAAACGGCTTCGTAAAGATAACCGTTCAGACATTCCCGGAGCGGTGCTTCAGCGTAACAACATTCATTTAGCAGTCTGTCCAGAAGGCCAGGTTGCCCAAACCCTCAATCTGCTTCGGGAAAGCCCCAAGACCCAGTCAGCCAAGGCACGGTTTCTGCTGGCCACGGATGGGGTGACGTTTGAGGCGGAAGACCGCACGGAAGATGAGCACATTACAGATGTGTTCACGCATCTGGCTGATCGGTTCGGGTTTTTCCTACCTCTGGCGGGTATTACGACTGTTCAGAAGATCAAGAACAACCCGATCGACGTTAAGGCCACGTCACGCCTGAACCGTCTTTATGTTGAACTTCAGAAAGAAAATCCTGACTGGGCAACGGAAGGACGCCGCCATGACATGAACCATTTCATGGCGCGTCTTATTTTCTGCTTTTTTGCCGAGGATACCGGGATATTCCTGAACAATCTGTTTACCAGAACTATTCAGACCATGACAGAAGGGGCCACGGATCAGACGCATGACGTCATGGCCGAGTTGTTTCGGACAATGGATTTGGATACGCGCAATGATGATCGTGACAAGGGCGGGGTTAAATCTTGGGCCAGAGAGTTTCCGTATGTAAACGGAAACCTGTTTTCAGGGGCAACGAACTGCCCAAAATTCAGTAAACTAGCCCGCACTTACCTTCTACGTGCAGGGGAGCTGAACTGGGCGCAGATTAACCCGGATATCTTTGGATCCATGATCCAGGCTGTTGCGGATGAAGGGGAGCGCGGTGCGCTGGGGATGCACTACACCAGTGTGCCCAATATCCGCAAAGTGCTGAATCCGCTGTTTCTGGATGGCCTGCGTGAGGAACTGGAAAAGGCAGGCCAGAATACCCAGAAGCTGCATGCCTTGAAAGAGCGTCTGTCCGGCATTCGGGTGTTTGATCCGGCCTGTGGATCGGGCAATTTTCTCGTGATTGCCTATAAGGACTTGCGGGACATTCAGAGCGAGATTGATGACCGGCTGAAGATAGAGCGGGCGGAACGGAAATCAGTCATCCCTCTGGCTAATTTCTATGGGATTGAGATCCGTGATTTTGCGGTGGAAATTGCGCGTCTGTCTCTTCTGATCGCTGAGTTCCAGAGTGACGAAATCCATATCGACCAGAAACAGGCCCGCCTGAATGTGCTACCCTTAAAGGATACAGGGCATATCATCTGCGGGAATGCCCTGGAGCGGGACTGGTTTGACGTTTGCCCGCCTCAGAAAGGGTCGGAAACCTATATCTGTGGCAATCCCCCGTATAAGGGCAGCACCTGGCAGTCAGCTGAACAGAAGGCGGATCTGGAGCAGATTTTCGGGAAGCGTGCGAAATCCTGGAAGTCTCTGGATTATGTCGCGGGCTGGTTCATGAAAGCTGCGGATTATGGACAGAGAACAGGCTCTTCCAGCGCATTTGTGAGTACGAATTCTATCTGTCAGGGGCAGCAGGTCCCCATTCTCTGGCCCCTGATTTTTGGGCTGAATTATGAAATTAGTTTTGCCCATACGTCGTTCAAGTGGGCCAATCTAGCGGCGCATAATGCAGGTGTGACTGTCGCTATCATTGGTATTGCTCCTGTTTCTGAGCATTCCAAAATTCTCTTTTCAAACGGAACGGATGGAAAAATAATCCGGCAGGAAGCTGAGTATATCAATGCTTATCTTGTGTGTGGAAAAAATATAATAGTGAACTCTATTTCAAAACCACAAGATAATCGCGGATTGATGGAGTGGGGTAATAAACCTACAGATGGCGGTAATTTGTTTTTTACAGCAGAAGAACGTAATCGACTTTTAGAAAGTTATCCTTCTTCCGTACATTACATAAAAAAATTTCTTGGAGCACAAGAATTTATTCGTGGTGAGAGCCGATACTGCCTTTGGTTAGAAGATAGAGATCGTGATGCAGCGGAACGTATTCCAGAATTAAATCGTCGCATTCAGGCTGTTTCTAAGATGAGGTCAGAAAGTAAGGCTGCTGAAACCCGTCCAGCAGCTAAGTTCCCACATCGGTTTCGGCAAATACAGTCTGTGGCAAAGAATTACTCTCTTGTCGTAGCTAGAGTCAGTTCAGAAAATCGCGAATATCTGCCTGTTGGACTTGAAAATTCTGATACAATTATCGGTGACCGAAATTTTGCTTTGTACGATGTTCCTCTATGGAATATGGCGCTGATTGCCTCTCGCCTTCATTGGGTGTGGATTGGTACAGTTTGTGTTCGATTGGAAATGCGTTTTTCATATTCGAACACTTTGGGCTGGAATACCTTTCCTGTTCCGACTTTGACAGAAAAGAACCGTGCCGATCTGACCCGTTGTGCCCAGGATATTCTTCTGGCGCGCGAGGCGCATTTCCCAGCCACGATTGCCGATCTGTATGATCCTGACAAAATGCCAGACAATTTACAGGCCGCTCATGATCGTAATGATGAGGTGCTGGAGCGGATCTATATCGGTCGGCGCTTCCGCAATGATACGGAGCGTCTGGAAAAGCTGTTCGACCTCTACAGCAAGATGATCGCCAAGAAGGGCGGCAAGATGAAAAAGAAGAAGGACGCTGCCTGAGTCATGACGATCAATCCGGTTATTCCCGCCGTTTCCCTGCGTACCGGCCAGACAGGGCAGTCTGCCAGGACCAATGAGCTGGGCATGCGCCCCATGCAGGAAGCGGTTTATGAGAAACGTGGGGAGCAGTATCTTCTCATCAAGTCACCGCCTGCTTCTGGTAAATCCCGTGCCCTGATGTTTGTTGCTCTCGACAAGCTGGTGCATCAGGGGGTGAAAAAAGCCCTGATCGTTGTGCCGGAACGCTCGATCGGGGGCAGCTTCATGAGCGAACCGCTGAGCAAATTCGGCTTTTGGGCAGACTGGGTCGTCAAGCCGAAATGGAATCTCTGCA
This sequence comes from Acetobacter pasteurianus subsp. pasteurianus LMG 1262 = NBRC 106471, assembly GCF_000285275.1. GTDB lineage: Bacteria > Pseudomonadota > Alphaproteobacteria > Acetobacterales > Acetobacteraceae > Acetobacter > Acetobacter pasteurianus. The sequence goes on along the minus strand of NZ_CADO01000023.1, from coordinate 10,199 downwards.
ACGCGCCAGGTTCAGATGAAGGACAGGTCGCACGGTCCAAGGTCAAAGCTGTTGGTGAGTTTCTGAACAGTGAAGATCAGACTTTGGTTTGCACCCACGCGACGTTCCGGTTCGCGGCGGAAGAACTGGGTATCGCGGCATTCGATGGGTGTCTGGTGGCGGTGGATGAATTCCACCATGTCAGTGCGGACCCGAAAAACAGGCTGGGATATTATCTCAACCAGCTGATTGCCCGTGGGGAGACGCATATCATCGCCATGACCGGCTCCTATTTCCGTGGGGATGCCGTTGCTGTGCTGTCTCCGGAAGATGAAGGGAAATTCGAGACAGTTACCTACACCTACTATCAGCAGCTGAACGGGTATCAGTATCTGAAAGAGCTGGATCTGGGATATTATTTCTATACGGGTTCCTATCTGGATGCGATTGACCGGGTGCTGGATGGTACGCGCAAAACGATCGTGCATATTCCCAATGTCAATTCACGAGAAAGCACGACTCAGAAACACAAGGAAGTCGAGCATATCCTGTCCGTCCTGGGAGATTGGGAAGGAGAAGATGAAGAAACGGGCTTTCATCTGGTGCGCCGTACCGATGGCCGGGTGCTGCGTATTGCTGATCTGGTGGAAGATGAGCCTGTTCGGCGCAACAAGGTTGTGTCTGCTCTGAAGGATCCGGCGCAGAAGAACAACCGCGATCATGTGGACATCATCATTGCGCTGGGTATGGCCAAGGAAGGGTTTGACTGGATCTGGTGTGAGCAGGCGCTGACGGTCGGATACCGTTCCAGCCTGACCGAAATCATTCAGATCATTGGTCGTGCTACCCGTGATGCGCCTGGTAAGACACGGGCCGAATTCATCAACCTGATTGCTGAACCGGATGCGTCCCAGGAAAAAGTCACGGATGCGGTCAATGACATGCTCAAGGCCATTGCCGCCAGCCTGCTTATGGAACAGGTGCTGACCCCACGTTTCGAGTTTACGCCGAAGACCGAAGAAAGTGCGCCTTTGGATGGTTATGACTACGGAGAAGAAGGCTACAAGCCAAACGGCACGAATGTTGGCTTCAATGAGCAGACCGGTCAGTTCCATATGGAGATCAAGGGGCTGGTTTCCCCCAAAAGCCCGGAAGCGCAGCGGATCTGCCGGGAAGACCTGAACGAGGTTGTGGCCTCCTTCGTGCAGGACAAGCCTTCCCTGGAGCATGGTCTGTTTGACGAGGAGACGGTTCCTCAGGAGCTGACACAGGTCAGGCTGGGGAAAATCATTCGGGATCGTTATCCCGAGCTTTCAGATGAGGATCAGGAGGCTGTGCGCCAGCACGCCGTGGCGGCATTCAATCTGACCCAGAAGGGGCAGAAGGCAGCGGAAGAGGTCACGCAGGCAGCCGGGGGAGAGGAGAAGATTGGTGGCAATACAGCCCTGATTGAGGGGATGCGGAAGATTGCCATGAATGTCCGTGATCTGGATATCGACCTGATTGATGCGATCAATCCGTTTGAGGAAGCCTACAAGATCCTGGCCAGGAGCATGAATGCAGAGACCCTCAAACAGGTTCAGGAGGTCATTGCCGGTCGTCATATTGCTCTGACGATTGAAGAGGCCAGGGATCTGGCCAAGCGTGCGCTTCTGTTCAAAAAAGAGAGGGGACGCCTTCCGGAGCTGACATCTTCCGATGCGTGGGAACGTAAGATGGCTGAAGGTGTGGCGGTTCTGGCGCGTAAGACGGCAGAGGAACGGGCGAATGGCTGACCTGAGCGATGAAGAGCTTCTGGCCGAACTTGGTGTCTCGCTTGAGGCTAAAAAGAAGCCTGCGCTGACCGCCGAGGAAGAGCGGATTATTGCCGGGTTTGAGGATATCTGCCGTTTCTATGAGGAACACGGGCATGCGCCTGCGCATGGAGAAGACAGGGATATCTTTGAGCGGCTTTATGCCGTGCGTCTGGATCGGATACGGGCTTTGGAAAAATGCCGGTCATTGCTGGCACAGCGCGATCCGCATGGGCTTCTGAGTGTTTCCGGGAAGGAGGCTGAGAGTCCTGATCCCGATACGCTGGACGATGATGCGCTTCTGGCGGAACTGGGCGTTGAGGTCGAGCCAGCGGCTGACTCCATCACTGTCCTGAAGCATGTGAAATCACGCGCAGAAGTGCGGGCAGCGGAAGAAATTGCCAGCCGGGAGCCTTGCAAGGATTTTGAAACCTTCCGGCCTTTGTTCGCACAGGTGCAGGAGGATCTGAAATCAGGAGTGCGGGAAACACGTCCCTTTGGGCAGGAAGCCGGTATTCGGCAGGGAGAATTCTTTATCCTGAAAGGGCAGATGGTTTACGTTGCCCATGTCGGAGAAGAGTTCGAGACAGAATACGGTCGCAGAGACAGCCGTCTGCGGGTCATCTATGACAACGGGACTGAAAGCGATGTCCTGCTGAGGTCGCTCCAGCGGGCTCTCTATAAGGATGAGGCTGGTCGCCGGATTACAGATCCGACTGTCGGGCCTTTGTTCGGAACAACCGTTGAACCGGATGATCTGGAAAGTGGCACGATCTATGTTTTGAGAAGTCTGTCAGATAACCCGTATATCGCGCAGCATCGTAATCTGATCCACAAGATCGGGGTGACGGGAGGCGATGTGAAAAAGCGGATCGCCAATGCCAGGCATGATGCAACCTATCTTCTGGCTGATGTGGAAGTCGTGGCGACCTATAAGCTCTTCAACATCAATCGGACGAAGCTGGAGAAGATTTTTCACCGGGTTCTGGCTCCAGCACAGATTGATCTGACGATTCAGGATCGGTTCGGGCATCCAGTGCAGCCGAAAGAGTGGTTTCTGGTTCCATTAGAAATTATTTCACAAATTGTAAGAAAAATTTCTGATGGAACCATAGAAAAATATAATTACAAACCAGTTTTGGCATCTTTAGTTTTGGGTAACTAAACTATCATTTTTAAATTTTTATTTGCTCATATCAACTGTGCGTCTGTCACCATGTGTATGGGAGGGCTTGAATACTCTTCTAAATAGATGTTTGAATTCATTCCAATTTTCAGAGGCTTGCATGAGTCCGATGACTTTTGAAACATGTTTTTCTAGGTGTGGATTTCCAATATCTTCTGTTAAGAACTGGTGGTGTTTAAATTTTCTTCTTTTCGTATTTGGGTCAACAGGATTATAAGACCGCAATTCTTCTGAAACTCCGACAGGTAAGCGATCATATACTAAAGCATTAGTTAGTCTGCCAACATAACCAGGTTTTGATCTACTAGATGGATCAAGCTTCCAGCCAAGAAGTCTGTACATCTCTTGATAGAATTCAAGCGGAAATCGTTGTGTCCAAGGCAACCATTCTTTAGAAATATAAGCTTCTAAAATGCTACGAAGTGCCGTTCTATCACGGATTTCTTGATAGCCTGTAGCTTCATCGACAAGAGCTACAATACCAACGCGGGCTAGGCCACGCATCAATATTTCGGCTCGTTGAGCAATACCTAGTTGTTGTTTTTGTAGTACTCCGGCTTCACGAGCAGATAATATTGCTTCACATAGCTCAACTAAAACTTGAGCATTATATCCGTATGCTTTTGATCCTGTTGGAGTAAGGAAAACAATTGGGTTCGATATTTGTTTTTGTAAATCGTCAGATACATAAGGATGAATGCGATCACGAGATACAAAAAGTTCGAATCTATTGAGGCCTGGAATTTCAGAACCACCGCGTGCCATCGAAAGGCCGTCTGACATACCAGAAACGGTTAAGACCCTACGTTCATCGTCAAGGACATAAGCTGGTATTGCGACCTCTCCAATTTGGAGGGGTTTCTCATTAGAACCACAAACAGCTTTGGGAAGATTTTCTCTTTCTGGGTCAGCTTTTGCCCATCGGGCTTGAGCTCCTGCGCGCGCTATGGCCTTACGAGCTGAAGGAGAAAGTAACTTGGCGCGGGTAAGGCCACCTTTTTTTTGAGAATCGTTCATTGTTTCCTCAATGCTTGCTTACCAAGCATTGTCCAATCATGCTTGGTAAGCAAGCACAAAACGGGTGCGTGCTCCTCTTTTTGTATCCGCTCAATAGGAGAGTTCACGGGCTTTGTTGCGTAAATGGTTGACGTCTACGCCTTCAGGGGCCGACGCGGCGACCTGGTGAAACTGATCTGGCGCGATGGGATCGGCCTTTCCTTATATGCGAAGCGGATCGAACGCGGGCATTTCCTGTGGCCTTCGGCAAAGGACGGAGCGATCCATCTCTCCCCGTCACAATTGATCTGTCTGCTTTAGGGTGTGGACTGGCGCAATCCGCAGAAAACATGGAGACCTGAACTGGCGGGATAATAAAATCCGCGCCAGGTAAGCATATACCGGTACCCTTTTGAGCGCCCATGATCGGATCTGTCTGACGAACAATGCAGCAGAACGCGCCCTACGCGGCATCGCCCTGGGCAGGAAAGCCTGGTTGTTCTCTGGTTCCGATCGTGCCATCGCAGAAACTGTCAATCAGAACGCCCAAAGCCCAAAATCAGAACCAAGGCATATCAACAAACAGTTCTTCGATCCCTCCACATTATAGTGTAGCAGGAAATTTTAGTAGAAATCCTCTTGCGTGGTATGGACGTTTTCGCTATATTTCTTCATGGAGGCTTTGTGAACCGTACGGTTGCATTGCCTTTTCCTTTTTAGAGGTGTTGCTTACTTCTCATAAGCAACCCTTAGGTCCCCAATCACCGCAAATCCCCATGTGTCGTATCCAGTAGGATTGTGATGATGGTAGCGTAATCTACAAACTTGTGTAGCGAAGCTATCCAATTCATCTCTTTTCGGGAGAGACATGGGGCGCACCCCACCTGTAAGTCTAAGCCCCCAGCTTATAATATAAGCTATTAGATCAACGGATTGAATCATCGTTGTCAAATCACTATGAACAAAAAGTGGTTCTGGTATTATTAAAGATGATCTTTCAATTCCTTTTTTTGTTTTTGAAAAATAAAAATACATTTGATCAACAAGAATTTGGCTTTCAGATTTGTCCAACTCATCAAAAACTATAGTTCCTATAGGGTTTCCTTCTATTTCAAGATGATGGAAAAATCGTTCAAAAAGAAAGGAATAGTCTTTCCTTAAAAAATTACCTTTGTGTTTTTCAATATTATTTGGAATAATACTAGCAAAGGCTACGGTTCCGTGCCGATAACAGGCATCAAGAACATCTGACACATATGCTAATTTAGCTTGGCTAAGAGCCGTCAATTGATCTCCTTGAACAGAACTGCCGTTTTGAAGGGCCGCCTTAGCCAATGTTAACCGTTCATCTTTGGGAATAGGTGCCTTTTGCTGAGATAATTTAAATACTTTTTTCTTTAAAAGCTTTTGTCCTTTGGCTTCTGAACCGTAGGCGTCAAATAAATTCATCCCGAAGTTATCATTCTGTATTTTTTTTATTTCTTTAATTAGAGGCCACAATTTTCGGTCTTCAACTGCCAACCCCGCAAGGACTTCATAAGGAGAATTTTTCCCATCTTGTCCGGATTCATCAATAAACAAAAACCATCCCATAAACTCTTGCCCTCCATATCTGGAGGATTAATTAGCAAAGTTTCTATTTTATGATGAGATAGATTTTGGGGACCATTCTGAACATAGGCCGTTACTCCAGTCGCCCGGAACGGGGGGTTACCGATCGCGGTCCGGAATAGCCAAGTGTGCTGCTTAACCTATAGTCATATTGGGACATGACCGGAGCCACGGTGTATCAAGGGCTGCATGGTGGTTTTTCCGGGAGATTTCAGATGTGACAACATGCGGGCTATGAAATTGTCCCGCTGGAGACGCTTTCATTATCATCTCTTGCTAAAAATACGGCAATGCCGTATAAAAGTTATGCATTCAGTTATAGAAACCCCGATCTTTACCAAGAGGCGGGCAGAACTCATTAGGCTGCTTGCTGAGAACCCACGCCAAGGTGACGTTATCCCCGGAACTGGTGGCGTTAGAAAGCTAAGGTTTGCTGGGTCAGGTCGAGGCAAGAGGGGCGGTGTTCGGGTCATCTGGTATGTCGCGAGTGACCGGATTCCTGTTTATGCCCTGTTGATCTACGGCAAGAATGAACAGGATGATCTTACGCCAGATCAGAAGAAAGCCATGACATCTATGCCCGAACGCATAAAGAGATCAGATCAGGGAGGGACTTAACATGGCAGAGAAAATGAACATTTCCGATGAACTGCTTGCCTCCATGGAGCAGGCTGTAGGTATTGCCGAAGGGGCTGTAAAGCCCGGTCGTGTCTGGACGCCTCCTGAAATCAATGTTGCTGATATTCGGAAGCGGACTGGTCTGAGCCAGGTGCGTTTTGCTGCTCGGTATGGGTTTAGTGCCGCCGCTGTGCGTGACTGGGAACAGAAGCGCCGGATACCAGAAAAGGCCGCCCGCACGTTGCTAATGTTGATTGATCGAGAACCGCAGGCGGTTGAGCGTGTGCTTATTGGTGTATGATACTCTTGCCAGACTCAGCTTCCAAGATACATAGTGCCTGAAATGCGAAAGGGCCGCCCTGCAAGGCGACCCCTTCAAAAACTCACTGTTCCAGCGGTGAGGTGGACTTGATGCAAAAGGTGATAGCAACACCGGTTGCGTCCGAAGCTATATTCTAAGGATAACCGAAGCCGGTTTCAAGCCTTAGATCAGCAGGAGAGAGGAAGCCTCGCCTTTTTTGAAAGGCTTTTGGGTTGTGACCTCTTTCGCTTCTACTCTCTGGACACTCACACAATCTCGTCAGATCACAGGTAAAACGCACCTTGTCTTGCAGGCACTCGCCAGCTTTCAGGGACACCGTGGATTATTCCCTAGTCATGAGAGTATTGCCTCCCGTGCGGGATGTAGCGTCAGAACCGTTATACGGGCCTTAGAGACCGCTTACTGTTTAGGGATAGTCGAACGCACACGGCAACGTCAGAGGGTATCAGGGCGCATCTGTAACGGCGTTAATCGGTATCGTCTGATCATCAAGCCATTGGAGCAGGCACGTGCTGCGGCTGCCCATTACACACAACAGCTTAAAGATGGCCTAGCCCGCAGGAAACAGGTGTTTCTTTCTAAGTGCCAAAATGACAGCGAACTCAATTCTCAGAGTAATTTCTTTAATGCAGAGCCGCTTTCAGGTGCAGGAATGTCACATAATGATTTGATACGATGGTGTGAAAGCATAGGATACCGGGGCAGCACCTAGTTTCCACCCCACCAACATATCAGACACCAGCACCGTATGGCTTATGAATAGGAAGCATATGGAAACGCTCGCGGTAAACTAGGTCCTACGTAGCCCGAAACCAACATCACGCCTGCTATTTGCCTACCGATTCAAGGATATATCTTGGGAATCCTGCACAGTTGCAGTTATAAACAAATGCAGTTGTGCACAATGGGACAAGGGCAAAAATGCACATGAGAACTTTTGCAATCGCTATGCAGAAAGGAGGTGTCGGTAAATCCTGGCTTACCAGATCTCTTTCTGTTGCGGCATCTCTGGAAGGCTTGAATGTCCTGGTGATTGATATGGACAGCCAGCAATCAACCGTTGCCTGGTCTGAACGTCGAGAAGCAGACACGCCATTAGTTCAGTTCTCAACAGAGCGCGAACTGCCTGCAATTCTGAAACGTGCAGAGGATGCAGGATGTGATGTTGTATTTATCGACACACCACCAGCCAGAAGCACAGAGACGCCAGCCGCCGTTGATTCCGCCGATATGGTATTGATACCCTGCACGCCAGACATAGAGGCATATGAGCAGGTTGCTCGCACGGAACGCTTGGCACGACTGGCAGGGAAACCAGCTCTTGCCGTTCTGACCATGACGCAGCCATCTGGAAAAACTGAACAGGACATAGGGCGAGAGATTTTCGCAAATCTGAACCTGGACATGGCATTGCCGTCTATTGCGCGATTGAAGGCGCATAGAGATGCCGCCCGCGAAGGGAAAACAGCCACAGAGACGGAGCCTAGAGGAAGAGCAGCCCAGGAAATTGCTGCACTCTGGATGCGCATAAAAGAACATGCGAACATTGGCACAAGTGCAATTGTGCACAAAAGCAAGCGTGCAAAGGTGCAAAAATGAGCAAAAAACCAACAGCCAGTTCATTTCTGGACGTGATGAAACGTCAGCAGGAACCAGAGCAGATTGATGAATCGGCAACCAAGGCAGTTAAATCCGTGAAGAATACCAGAGCCGGACTAAAACACATTGGCGGTTATCTGGAGGCTGACACGGTGGAAAAGGTCGCAATTCTTCGCGCGCGTTTGAAGCTGGACAATTCCCAGCTTATCAAACGGGCGATTGAGGAATTATTTGAACGTGAGAACGCTGCCCGCAAGTTTGGGGATCGGTAGGTGTCAACATTGCATACTTTTCTGGACACTTCCGGCCTTGGCTGAGAACCGGGCTTTTCGAGTGTCAGGAAAACACGTAAAACGAATTTATTGACATATTGTGATCATATTCCATAGGTGTTTCCTGACACATGAAGGAGCGTTCATCATGGCCGGTCAGATCATCGCCTATGTTCGGGTATCAAGTGTTGACCAGAACACGGATCGGCAGAGGTTCGATGGGATGAAGGTGGATAAGACCTTCACGGACAAATGCTCCGGCGGCACGCGGAACAGACCGGCCCTCACCGAGATGCTTCGTTATGTAAGGGAAGGTGACACCATTATCTGCCACAGCATCGACCGGCTTGCTCGTGACCTTCAAGACCTATTGCATCTTGTGGAGACACTCACAGCCCGTGGCGTAGGTGTTCGGTTTATCAAAGAAGCCCTGACGTTCGAGGGGAATGCTTCGCCCATGCAGACGATGATCCTGCAAGTGATGGGGTCTTTTGCTCAATTTGAGAGGTCCTTAATCAAGGAACGCCAGCGCGAAGGGCAACAGGCTGCCAGAGCCAGGGGAAAGCTACCCGGACGTAAGAAATCCCTGTCACCGGATCAGATCACGGCTCTAAAGGCCCGCGTTTCTGCTCACGAGCCAAAAGCCCAGATTGCCCGTGACTTGGGAATAAGCCGGGAAACGCTTTATGCGTATCTCAAGGCAGTCTAGCAAGAAGGGGCCGTTTGCGAGAGGTGCACCTCATTGCTCCTGATCCCGCTTCTCTGTGGTTCGATCAGGCTACCATCGCCCGCCGCACCGCATCGGGTTCACGCCACAAAACACGCAGAAGCGTCCGCACCGCCGGGTCAAGGCTCACACGGCCCTGCTCCCAGTTCCGCCATGTCGCCACCGGCACACCAGCCAGAGCGGCAATGTCTGTCTGGGTCAGCTTTAACTGGCGGCGCACCGTCGCCGGTGATGGATAGGCTGGCCCCGGCAGATCGCTTTCTGTCCCATCTTCGCGGGCCTGCTGGTCAATCTCTGCGGCCGTCGTCGCCTGAACGCGTGCCCGATCGACCCGACCGCCACGACGTTTGATGTCTGCCAATGTCAGTTTTGCCATTTGATCCACTCCTTTCGGTGCATCTTCCGGGCCGAGATAATGCGCAGACACATCCCGCGCACCGTATAAACGACCATAAACGGGACACCTTCGATCAAGCCTGCGGCCCGGATACGGGGTTCTCCATAATCCTTACGGTCGTCCGGTTTCTGAAGAACAGGCCCCAGAAAAATCTGGGCTGCATATTCGAAATCGAACCCCCTCTCTTCAAAGCAGGCGTCACTTTTCGCATCGTCCCATTCAAACTCGATATCAGGCCCTGTCATGCTTTTTTATATACGCTGTTAGCGTATCTTCGCAAGGCATGTCAGCAAGTGCTGATCGCTCATGTGAGATCACAGAGTGCCCGTTCCATTCGGAGAACCCCCACCATGCCTCTGACACCGCGCTGTTTTGACCCAGAACTCACTCTCTGAGGCAGACCGGGACACGTCCATATTCGTGCCCATTTATGTGCGCTTCTTGCCTTCCCACACAGGCAGTCCGGCGTATTCAACCGATCCCTGTGCCATGCGGATATCCTGACGGGTTGAATTCGCACGCGTCAGAAGCAGGATTTCCAGCACCATAGCCATCAGCTCGTCCGGGATGCCCTCTGACTCCTGTGAGCCGGTCGCGTCCGGTGCTGTGGGTGTGCCCGCAACCTTCTGGTTCAGGTCATGCAGCAGGTCGGTGACCAGCCTCATATCCTGACCAAGGTCCACCAGTCTTTCCTGCATG
>NZ_CADO01000024.1 GCF_000285275.1 Acetobacter pasteurianus subsp. pasteurianus LMG 1262 = NBRC 106471 | reverse complement strand
TCGTCAGGCTCATAACCTGAAGGCCGCAGGTTCAAATCCTGCCCCCGCAACCAAGAATTCACAAACGAAATCAAGCATTTAGCCCGCTCTCCGAGCGGGCTTTCTACGTTCTACGACGCACATAGAATGCGTATATGTGGTTCAGAACTTATAAGAGCGGAAAAGTGTGTGTTGGTGTCCGCGGCGGGATTCGAACCCACGGCCCCAGGATTCATACCACTTCAGCTTTCACTGCCGTTGCATTTACATACTACGCAACGTTCGTGGTCTGGACTGTCCCTTTACCATAAACCTGAGAAACCAGGTTATTAGGTACTGCCCGTCCAGTCTCTACACCTTCCTTATTCTATAAAAGCATAAGGCTTGGCTCGGGATTGGCACAATCTGTTACCCAGATTAAGCGTTCCCCGACTTTGAGCAGATTCACTATAATGTTTCCAATTATAGTGCCCAATTAAATAGGAATCCTGTGCTCTATCCTGCTGAGCTACGCGGACACACGCTTTTCGTATACTGAAAGAGGTTGGTAGGAACAAGAGATAAAACGAACAGGCCTATCGTCTCGCCTGCATGGCTGCCCGAGCAGTTAAAGTGGAAACGTACCGTCGGCACAGCAAAGCGTCGGGGCTGCCTGTTTGTTTGCAGGCATATTCCAGTGCCTGTGTTTCTTCCACGGCTTTGGTAAGAGCTGGGAGAGACCATAACTCCAATGCCCTGTTAAAACTTGCTGTGCGTTTAAAAAAAACTGGGGGCCGAAGTGCCTTAACAGCCTCACTTCGGCTAACTCCAGCAGCCATGGCAGCTCTTACACGGCGAAGCCTATGCAGATGCCCTAGAAAAGATCTGGCAATGGCAATAGGGCTTGTATCTTCCGCTAATGCTCTTTCTAGAGCTGTGTCTGCGGCAATGCGGTTGCCTTCTGTTGCTGCAAAAGCCGCATCTTCCAAAGAGACACTCCCAGCATCCCCTATGCTTGCACGCACATCATCTAATGTCAGGTTGCCAGTATCACCGGCATACAAACATAGTTTTTCTATTTCGCTACGCGCTGCAGCCCGGTCTGCACCCAGCCGACTGGTCAACCAATGCAAGGCATCAGAATCAATACGCACATTATGCTCTGCCAGCATGCGCGTAATGGAGGATTCCAGATTACGGCCTTCTTCTGGGTAACAGCCGATACTGGCGCAGTTGGGATGTTTTTCCAGAAAACCACGAAGCTTGGAACGCGATGAAAGGCCCGGTGCTTCCAGTATAACAAGAGTATCACTATTTTGGGCCAGAAAGGCCTCTAACGGCTTGAGCAGGGCATCGGATGCATCCCGCACACGCACCACACGACGGCCCCCCATAAGGGAAAGCGCCGTGGCTTCTTCCATCAGTTTCTCATGCGTTTCACGGTCAAGAACAGTAACCCGGAAAGGATCATCTGCTGATCCGCCTATTTTAATAACAGCGTCCTGAGCGCGTTCTTTAATAAGCCCTGTATCTTCACCATGCAGAAGCAGGATGCGCCATGCGCCAGGATCAGCCAGAACGCGGGATAGGTTGCGGGCGTCTATCTTCATGAAATAAAAGCCGGCTTAATACTGGCTTGGTCCACCACGCCCAGTTGCCATATCTGGAATCGCATCAGCACCTTCCTGTTCCATAGGCACTTCTTTGTCAGATTCTGGCATGGCTGTTGGAATAGGATAAAAAGCTTTTGGCCCTTGATCACGAGAGACAGCAGGGGCCGCCTGAGTGCGGAACCATGTAGAAACCTGCTGGGTAATTTGCTCACCAAGGGTTTGGGCCACACGCCCCATAGCTGTTTCGTTGTTCAATGTCTGGGCAAAATACTGTTCGTATGTGTTGGTGTAACCATCCATTGTGGTGGTATCACCCTGCGCCAACAATTTGGGGTTTTGCTCTACAGTTAGCAATTGCCAGTGGGCATGGCCGGTAATGCGCGTGCGCCCGGATGTGTTATCTGAGTGAATGTCGATCGCTTCTGCATTGAAGGATGGCATCACAATCAGTGTGTACTTATGTGGGTCTTCTGGTCCATCTGCAGCCATTTGCTGCTGCAAGGCCAATCGCAACTGCTGGCCTGTGCGTTCTGGTATATTGGCAACGTAGATTTCTTTAAGTTCTGAGTTAACATCTACGTTGTTTTTCCCGTTTTCTCCATACAGAGGCTGAAAGCCGCAACCGCTCAGCACAACTGGCAAAGCAACCAGTGGCGCAATTGCCAGTGCAAGACGTGCGGAGCGAAGGAAAAAACGGGAATGAGCCATTAGCCTGCCGTTACAAAGTTAACAATACGATTAGGAACATGCACGCGTTTTACAATGCGTTTGCCTTCCAGAAGCCGCGCCACATTAGGCTCTGCTTCTGCGCGGGCTACAACGGCTGCGGCATCTTCATCTGGTTGCGCTTCAATAGTGCCGCGTAGTTTGCCCATAATCTGCACAGCAATTGTAATATGCGTTGCTGTAAGCAGCTCAGGGTTGGCTTCTGGCCATGCTTGCTGGGCTGCTAAACCAGCAGAAGGCAGAACCAGCGCAAACATTTCTTCAGCAAGGTGCGGCATCATGGGTGCGCAAAGGAGGCACAGTGTCTGCGCAGCTTCACGGCGTGCAAAGGCCATGCCAGGAACCGTTGCAGATTTTTCAGCTTCTGTCAGAGCAGATGTTAGCTCATGAATACGGGCAACGGCCACGTTAATGGCAAAACCTTCCAGAGCTTCCGTTACAGCCGCAATGGTGCGGTGCGTGGTGCGGCGTAGCGTATCAGCCTGACGGTCGATATCTGTCGGGCATTCTGTCGTGGTCGGAACATCCTGCGCAACTGTGCGGATGGTACGGAACAAGCGCTGGCTAAAGCGGGCTGCCCCAGCCACACCAGCTTCTGTCCATTCCATGTCGCGTTCAGGCGGGCTGTCAGAAAGCACAAACCAACGGGCAGTATCGGCACCAAAGCGCTCAATAATAGCAACAGGCGCAACCGTATTCCGTTTGGATTTGGACATTTTTTCCACACGGCCAACGGTTACGGGCTCGGTGGTGCCACGTTTCACACAGCCATTCGCTGTGCGTTCCACTTCTTCTGGATACAGCCAGTTACCTGCAGAATCCTTATAGCTTTCATGGCTTACCATGCCTTGGGTGAACAGCCCGGCAAAGGGTTCATCCACATCCAGATGCCCAGTGCGGTGCATGGCGCGGGTAAAGAAACGTGCATACAGCAGATGCAGAATGGCGTGTTCAATACCACCGATATACTGATCGACAGGCAGCCAGCCATCAGCAGCAGCCCTCACCGTGGGAGTAGGTGCATGCGGTGCTGTAAAGCGGGCAAAATACCAGGAGCTATCCACAAACGTGTCAAACGTGTCTGTTTCACGCGTGGCGGGCTTGCCACATTTCGGGCAAGTCGTGTGCTTCCATGTGGGGTGATGGTCCAGCGGGTTGCCCGGTTTGTCAAAAGACACATCATCTGGCAGCTCAACAGGAAGTTGCTCATCCGGCACGGCAACCGGGCCGCAATCTGCGCAATGAATGATGGGGATAGGGCAGCCCCAATAACGCTGGCGGGAAATACCCCAGTCACGCAGGCGCCAATTAACCACACCTTGCCCGATGCCCAAACCTTCCAGCCGGGAAATGGCTTCTTTCCGCGCATCTTCGGTAGAAAGACCATCAAGGAAGCCGGAATTGATCATGGTGCCATCACCGGTATAGGCGGTGGTGGTGATAGCAAAATCAGCCTGATCCTTGCCGGCAGGCAACACAACAGGTGTGACTGGCAGGTTGTATTTATGTGCAAAGTCCAGATCGCGCTGGTCACCAGCCGGGCAGCCAAACAGTGCGCCTGTGCCGTAATCCATCAGCACAAAATTGGCGATCCAGACCGGAAAGCTTTTATCCATAAACGGATGGTTTACCCGCAGGCCTGTATCAAAACCGCGTTTTTCAGCGGTTTCTACAGCTTCTACGGATGTGCCAAGGCGGCGACATTCCGCCACAAATTCTGCCGCTTGTGGGTTCTGCTGAGCAGCCCATGCAGCCAGCGGGTGATCTGGAGCAATGGCCAGAAAGGACATGCCAAACAGCGTGTCCGGCCGGGTGGTGAAAACTTCTACAGCGTTCAGGTTTTCATCCAGTCCGGCGGGCGGCTGATGGAGAGAGAAACGCAGCTTTGCCCCTTCAGAACGGCCAATCCAGCGTTCCTGCATGGTGCGCACACGTTCTGGCCAGCGGTCTAGGGTTTTAAGCCCGTTCAGCAGATCTTCGGCAAAATCAGTGATCTTCAGGAACCACTGTGAAAGCTGCTTTTTCTCAATAGGGGCGCCAGAACGCCATCCCTTGCCATCGACCACCTGTTCATTTGCCAGAACAGTCTGATCAATCGGGTCCCAGTTGACCCAGCTTTCACGCCGTTCAACCAGGCCACCTTTTAGAAAATCCAAAAAGAGCTTCTGCTGCTTGCCGTAGTAGTCTGGCAGGCAGGTTGCTATTTCTCTATCCCAGTTCAAAGAAAAGCCCAGACGCTGCAATGTGCCGCGCATGGTGGCAATGTTGTTCAGCGTCCATTCCTTGGGGTGCACGCCACGTTCACGCGCTGCGTTTTCTGCTGGCAGGCCAAACGCATCCCACCCCATGGGGTGCAGCACAGAAAAACCACGAGCGCGCTTATAGCGGGCAATCACATCTCCCAGTGCATAGTTGCGCACATGCCCCATGTGCAACTGCCCAGATGGGTAGGGGAACATTTCCAATACATAGTATTTGGGCTTGTTCGCTGGGGGAACGTCAGGAACGGTGAAAATATCGGCATCTGCCCAGGCTTTCTGCCATTTGGGTTCAACCGTATTAAAATCATAGGACGTGGGCGTGCTGGAAGACTGGGACATGAATATTCTGTGTCTGAGACCTGAATGAAGGGGAATGTGAAAAAGGCGCCGGGATAAAATTAGCTATCCCGGTTGCCATTATCGGCCCGCAGCTTACGTGCGCGGGAGAGAATACGTGCAGCAATATCAGATGCGGTATTGGGGGCAGGTGGGGTATCTACCCATTCTTCCCCTTGCTTGATCTGGCGGAACACGCTCAGGCGCAGGGCATCAGACCGCAGGCGCTTGTCCAAAATAAAGGCGGTTACCTTAAAGCGTTCATCATGGGCAGCAGGTGGGGTGTACCAGTCTGTCAGGATAATACCACCTTCTGCATCTGCGGTAGAAACCGGCAGGAAGGAAAGGGTATCAAGGGTTGCGCGCCACAAATAGGCGTTTACGCCCCCTTTGAGTTCTGCATCACCGCCAGATGCTCCGCGGTCTTCGGCCAGCAGATGGTTGCGCGGTGCTGTCAGACCATTGTCTGATCTATCACCAGAAGAGCACGCAGCTAACAGGCCAAGACCTGCACATGCGGTAAGCAAGGTGCTGGCGTGGCGGAACCCGGCAGGCGCATGGCTGGCGGCGGGACGGCAGGGCATGAGACGACGAAGCATGGTGTCGGTACGGCTCCTTCAGCGCTGGGTATCCGTGTTTCCCGGTCGCCTTTGCAAATGTTCAGGTCTGGCTTCGGGGTCAAGTGAATGTTCTGCTTATCTCATATCCTTTCAGTTCTGTCCCGCCAAGCATTTGCTGGGGAGAGATGTTCAACCGCGCATTGAAAACGAGGGTAAGGCAGGAGAAATCATGCCTCGGACACGTATGCGCGGTTGATGCCGAAGGGATGCAATATAATTCAGCGCGTTACGGCAACGCAGTTCAAACCTTGCTGCTTCAAGGACATACAGATTGTATCTGTCTGGGTAGATGGTAGCCCCGCCAAGCGTGAGCGCCACACAGATTGTCCGCTGCTTTTAAGGGCAATCCGGTCTATGCGATCTTCCGCACCAGCGAGAGCGGGCGTGGCTTGATGTGCGATCTGGATGGCATGCTGTGCTCTCTCCTGCGAGGAAAAAGCACCAATTTGGATAATGGCGCCACCAGAGGGGGTGTTCTGCTGCCATACCATTGCAGGCCCAGAAACGGGTGCGGTGTTGGCGGCCTGATAAGTTGGTGGCGTGTCTGTTACTGGTTGGGTATCAGCGGAAGATGATACCGGAATAGCACTGCCATCGGTGGCGGAAGGCGCTGGTGGTTGTATGTCATCTGTAATAGGCGGCGCAATGCCCGGTGAGGCAATGCTGGCAACCTGTTGAGCAGGTGCAACCGCAGCAGCAGGTGTAACTGTTGGGGTTTGCGTGTCTGCAATGGCAATTGCGCTTGCTGGCGTAATGCTACTAGGCACCGGGTCATTCAGATGCGGGGAAACGGACGCCAGATAAGCTTTTGCATAAGAAGGCAGTGCCGTATGGCGAGAACGGTGGTTTTCCATACATTGGGGACCGCAGCTATAGGCTGCCAGAAAATCGGGGGAACCAAACCTGTCATACAGCTGGCGGATGTAACCACTGCCTGCCATAATGTTGTCGTGCGGATTATAGGGGTCCGAGCCAAGCTGGTAGCGTTTGGCGAGTTCCCGGTAGGTATCTGGCTTAATCTGCATCAGCCCAACGGCACCGTGCACAGAACGTGTGAGATGGCCATGCATGTATTGGTGGCCCCCAGATTCCTGCTGCATCACAGCCCTGATCCATGCCTGAGGGATGGAAAAGCGGGTGGAGGCTTCCTGAATATAAGGCCCCCATTTATCTACGGCAGGGCCGGGTGGATTGTAGCTGGAACGTGGCTGGTTCGCGCAGCCTGCCAGCATGGCAAGGCTGGCAAAAGCCATTAAAAACCGCTTTTTCTGACGCGAAGAGACAGCCAAAGAACAACCCATAAGCAAAGACATACTTAACTTATGGTGCGCTGTGCGCCTTTGTGATGCAATCCTGATTTTATGCGAATGCTGGAGAACAGGTATTTTACGGCGTTTTATGTGTTTTGGCCGCGACTTGGCGTACCAGATCCGGGTTGGTCCGGCGGATCTGCCCTGCCCGTAAAACGCTGGCAGTGGAATAGGCAGGAGAAGCTACCCATTCTTGCAGAAACTGCAGGTCGGAAAGGCTATCTCGTGTTTTATACCCTGTGGAAATGTTTGTGTTCTGGTGTGTCATGTTCAGTGTCGTGTTAGGTTTACGCAACATGGCGCAGATCCTGTGATTATCCTGTATTTGTTGTTTGATTGTCAGACAAAGGCCCGAAAGAGTTGGCTTTGCCCAGCTTTTGAAAAACTGGGCTTTGTAAGGCAATAAGATTATGTCAATTTCAAGAACAGAGGTTCAAAATAACTTTTTTATTACAATATAGCTGGGTAATCTTTCTTTGCATTACGAACGTTTTTTACTCTGACTTTTTAAAATATCAGTCCCCAAAGTTTCCAAAGCCTGCCGTAAAGGGCCTTCTTCCAGTTCAGGGAGTGTGCAGATCACGCCGGGTTTCTGGGGTTTTCTGCGTTGTGGTCGGGGGCGAACGCCTGCGGCTGGGTCCTGCACAAAGCGCAGGCGGCTCACCAAAGGTTCCCCACACCATGTGTTGATACGTGCAATAAGCGTATCCCCCAGATGCTGAAGCTCCATGGCAACAGGACCAGCACATGCAATGGTTAATGTGCCAGCAGAAAGACGGCGCGGGCTTGTAACAGCCGCATGTGCCGGGCCTACCACATCTGGCCACTGGCTCATTAACATAGCGCCTGTGGGGGAACGCCGCCGAAAAGCCGGTGCCGTAACGGTTGGCAGCAGTGCAGCAAGGCTACGCAGGTTTCTGGCGCGTGGCGGAGGGGCCGCTTCCGTTTTTTGAAGGCTGCGGCGTGTGGTGCGGCTTTTAGGTGTTACAGCCTTGCCGCCGTTGGCTTCCTTCTTCATAACTGCCTCCGTGACACATCCATCAGCCCACGCATTGCTTCATTGGTATGACCGACACCGCCGCACTTTGCCGTGGCGTGTTGTTGGCCAGTCTCATCCAGACCCGTATCGAGTATGGTTAAGCGAGATCATGCTACAGCAGACCACTGTTAAAGCGGTTGCCCCATATTATCTACGCTTTACAGAAAAGTTTCCGACAGTGCAGGCCTTGGCAAGTGCTGATCGGGAAGACGTTCTGGCTGCATGGGCTGGGCTGGGCTATTATTCCCGTGCCCGTAATTTGCACGCCTGTGCGCAGGCTGTGGTGGCGCTTGGCGGGTTTCCGCAAGATGTTCAGGGTTTGCGTGCCCTGCCAGGTATAGGCCCTTACACGGCTGCTGCTGTGGCAGCCATTGCCTTTGGGGTGCCTGTGGTGCCTGTGGATGGTAATGTGGAGCGTGTAACGGCGCGCTTGTTCGCCATTACAGAAGCATTGCCACCAGCCCGTAAAAAATTGGCGCAACTGGCCATAACGTTAAATGCGGACCGTGAAGCGCAGGAACGGCCATCTGACTTTGCACAGGCTTTGTTTGATTTAGGTTCTTCTCTGTGCTCACCGCGTGCACCGGCCTGTGGCCTGTGTCCGTGGCAAGGGGAATGTGCGGGGCATAAACAGGGTATTGCAGCCGAATTACCGCGTAAGCTGCCTAAGGCAGAACGCCCTGTGCGCTACGGCGCAGCCTTTCTTGCCCAAGATGCAGCCGGGCAAATTCTGCTGCGTAAAAGGGCAGAAAAAGGACTTCTGGCCGCCATGACGGAACTGCCCGGCACTGAATGGCGATTAGAAAACTGGAGCGAAGCAGAAATTCTACAAGTGGCGCCTTTTGCAGCAGGCTGGAAGTTGGCGGGGCGTGTTAAGCATGTGTTTACACATTTTACCTTATATCTGGATGTATATGTGGCCCAGATAAAGCATTTTTCCAATCAGGCTGTGAGTGATGGTTTTTTGGTGCCTGTGGAATGTGTGAAAGATACAGCATTACCTTCTGTGATGCAGAAATGCTTTGAAAAAGGTTTAAGCTGTTTGAAAGAAAAGAAGTCATAAACATGGTTTTTCATCATATTCCGCCTCAGCCACAACACGCACAGGCTGCCCCACGAGTTGGTATCCTGTTGGTTAATCTGGGCACCCCGGATGATACAGGCTACCGGGCCGTGCGCCGTTATCTTTCCGAATTTCTGTCTGACCGTCGGGTGATAGAAGGGCCTCCAGCACTTTGGCAGCCAATCTTGCAAGGGGTTGTGCTGACAACTCGCCCGCGTAGAAGCGGGAAAGCCTACGCGCGTATCTGGAATACTCATAAAGATGAAAGCCCCTTGCGCACCTATACGCGCCATCAGGCTGAAGCACTGAGCGAGCGTTTTGCGGCACAAAATGTGCCTGTTGCTTGGGGTATGCGTTATGGCACGCCGACTATTGCGCAAGCGCTGCACGAATTGCTTGAAAAAGGGTGTGATCGCGTTTTGTGCATGCCGCTTTATCCGCAGTACAGCGCCACAACAACAGCAACAGCAAATGACCAGTTGTTTCGTGCGCTGATGCGTTTGCGTAATCAGCCTGCCATACGCACACTTCCATCATTTCCGGATAACCCGGCTTTTATTAAAGCTATTGCAGATTCTATCCGTCTGACAGAGGCAGAAGCTGATATTCCTTTCCAGATGATTGTCGCCTCCTTTCACGGTTTGCCAGAAGAATATGTTCGCAAGGGTGATTCCTATCGGGCGGAATGTGAAAGAACTGTTGTGGCCTTACGCAAGGAGTTGGGGCGGGATGAAACAACCCTGCCCATGACATTCCAGTCCCGGTTTGGGCCAACCAAATGGTTGGAACCTTACACGGCACCATTTATTGCCGGTTTGCCGGAGAAAGGCATTACCAGCATTGCCGTTGTAACACCCTGCTTTATGGCGGATTGTCTGGAAACACTGGATGAAATCGGCAACGAAGTGCGCGAAGAATTCATACAGGCAGGCGGGCAGGAGTTTACTCTGGTGCCATGCCTGAATGATACGCCTGCCAGCATTGATTTGCTGGAGTCTTTAGCACATCAGGAACTTGCAGGCTGGCTATAAGGGTTTTGCCATCTAGCCAGGTAGAGCCTGTGTGGGATTCTACCCGGCTAAGGTTTTCGGTGCCTTTACACGTGGCGCGGGTGTTTTGTCTGGAAACAGGCAGGGATTTTGAGCATTACAGCGCCAGCACTCAGGTTTTCTGGCTTTACAGACATATCTTCCCTGAAGAATCATCCAATGGTGGGAAGGCTGGATCATTTCCAGAGGAATACGGGCTTCCAGAGCTTTTTCAACAGCCTCTACGGTTTTGCCCCGTCCTAGCCCAGACCTATTAGCCAAACGGAAAACATGCGTATCTACCGGTACGGTAGGTTTGTGGAACGCAACATTCAGCACAACGTTTGCTGTTTTGCGGCCTACACCAGCCAGTTTTTCCAATTCTTCCCGCGTGCCGGGCACTTCACCATGATGGTCTTCTACAAGTTGGCGGGAAAGTTCGACCACATTTTTGGCTTTGTTGCGCCACAGCCCAATGGTGCGAATAAGTTTGCCCACTTCTTCTTCTCCCAGTTCCTCCATGGCGGCAGGAGTGGGGGCGGCCTCAAACAAAGCAGGTGTTACGCGGTTGACGGAGGCATCTGTTGCCTGAGCTGAAAGTACTACGGCCACCAGTAGCGTAAAGGGTGTGGTGTAAAGTAGTTCAGTTTGAGCATCTGGCCATGCTTGGGAAAGGTCTGTCAGAAAACTGTATATTTCCTGCGGCGTCATATCTCGTGGCGCAATAGCAGCCGGTCCACTGCTAGGTGTGGCTGGGGCCGTTTTTTTGGCTATCGTGCGTTTTTTTGCCCGCGACTTATCCATCGGTTTGTCTGAGTTCACGGGGGCTGCTGTGGTGGGTTTTTTGGCCATAGGTGCAGTGTAACGCGTCTGGCTGTATGGCGTCCATGCTGATGCGCATTCCGGATTTGCAGGGCTTTATGTCTCAGGATACACAGCGCATCGGTTTTGTTTTTTCAGGTTTTTATCATGTCACAAGCTTCAGAAAGTCATGTCGAATCCGGGCGTAAGGCATCGCTTTTTGTGGATGTGCTGAAGTTTGTGGTGCGGCGCTGGCTGGTGTTCCCTCTGCCCTTAACCATAACAGCCGGGAGCATTTTGGCTGCTACGGTGGCTGATGTGCTGATGCCTTTGGCTGCGGGGCGTTTGGTAACAGATGTTTCCGCTCCGGCAGCGCAGGCAGGCAAAGTGCATGACGCCCTATGGATGCTTGCCGCCATGGCAGCATGTGGGTTTGGGAATGTGCTGTTAAAGCGGTACGCTTATTTGGGCATTACGCACCTGACCACTCAGGTCATGCAGAAAATAGGTTCCGAAGCTTTTGCGCATGTACAAAAGCTTTCCGCAGAATGGCATGCCAATACGTTTGCAGGTTCCACGGTGCGGCGCTTAACGCGCGGTATGTGGGCTGTAGACATGCTGGATGATACGCTGCTTTTAATGCTGATACCCGAAGCGTGTTTGTTGGTGCTGACAACTCTGGTGCTGGGGTGGCATTGGCCGTTTATGGGGGCCATTCTGGGTGTGCTTTCCGTTTTATTTATTGTGCTTTCCTGCACATTAACGCTGCGTTACGTGGCGCCTTCTGCGCGTGCTGCCAATGCGTGGGATAGCCGTATGGGTGCTGCTCTGGCAGACGCCATAACCTGCAATACGGTTGTAAAAGCTTTTGGTGCAGAACAGCGTGAAGAAAGCCGACTACAGGTACTTATTTCTAAATGGCGAAAGGCCACCATTTATACATGGACCAAAGGTACAGACAGCGCCAACATTCAGGCAGGCGTTGTGATGTGTATGCGCCTTATTCTGGCTGGTGCAGCAGTTTGGTTGTGGTGGAAGGGGCGTGCTGGCCCTGGTGATGTAGCTTATGTGCTGACCATGACCTTTTTGGTGCAGGGATACCTGCGCGATATTGGGCAGCAGGTTTCCGTCGTGCAGAGATCTGTCAATGAAATGGAAGAGTTACTGGCGTTGTGGAGAACGCCTGCGGCAGTAGCAGACCCCGCCAATCCAGTACCTTTGCAAGTGAGTGCAGGGGAAATCCGTTTTGAACATGTCTTGTTTAAATATCCGGGGCAGGAGCGGGCGCTTTTTACAGATATTTCCGTTACAATTGCCGCCGGTAGCCGGGTGGGGTTGGTAGGGCCTTCTGGTTCAGGGAAATCAAGTTTCATTAAACTGCTACAGCGCTTTTATGTGCCGCAGTCAGGCAGAATCTTGATTGATGGCACAGATATTGCACGCGTGCGTCAGTCTGATTTGCGGGCAAAAATTGCCTTAGTGCCGCAGGAAGCTGTGCTGTTTCATCGGAGTCTGGCAGAAAATATTGCTTATGGCAGGCCAGATGCCACGCCAGAGCAAATTGCGCAGGCGGCCCAATTAGCCAATGCCGCTGGTTTTATTGATAGGCTCCCCGAAGGATACCAAACGCTAGTGGGTGAGCGAGGGGTCAAACTTTCGGGAGGGGAGCGTCAGCGCATTGCCATTGCGCGCGCCTTTTTGGCTGATGCCCCCATACTGGTGTTGGATGAAGCTACTGCCAGTCTGGATTCCGAATCCGAAGCATTGGTGCAGGAAGCAATGGAGCGCCTGATGACAGGTCGTACCGTTCTGGTGGTTGCACACCGTCTTGCCACTGTTGTGGGGCTGGATCGGATTCTGGTTTTTGAACACGGCCAGATTGTAGAAGATGGCGCACATACAACGCTGATTCAGCAACAAAACGGGCTGTACCGCCGGTTGTATGATTTGCAGTCCCTTTAACGCGCCTTGGCGTGGAAGAAGGCTGGGAAATACGTAAATTATGGAATTGGGGGAGATTTCTATCTCTGGCGGAGGGGAAGGGATTCGAACCCTCGATACGACTTGACATCGTATAACGGTTTAGCAAACCGCCGCCTTCAGCCACTCGGCCACCCCTCCGCCGAAGAGTGCGAACATACACGACGTTTGCACCGCTGCTTTTAGGGGGTTCAACGCGTTCCGTCAAACCCCCTGAAAACTTATTTTTTCAAATTGTGGATTTTAGCCGTCTAGCTGAGCCTTCAGGGCCGAATTTACCAGAGCAGGGTTTGCCTTGCCTTTGGTTTCCTTCATGACCTGTCCCACAAAGAATCCGAACAGCTTGTCTTTGCCGCCACGGTATTCTGCCACCTTATCCGCATGTTTTTCCAAAATGGCGGCAATGGCGGCATCAATCACACCTGTGTCGGTGACCTGCCGCAGGCCTTTGCGTTCCACAATGGCATCCGGGCTATCACCGGTTTCCACCATGTCTTCAAACACTTCCTTGGCAATCTTACCGTTGATGGTGCCATCAGCAATCAGATCAAGCATTTTACCCAAGGAGGCCGCACTGACAGGGCTGGTTTCAATGGTGTTGCTGGTGCGGTTCAGGGCTGCAAACAGATCACCAATTACCCAGCTTGCCGCCAACTTGCCGTCGCGCCCTTTGGCCACTGTTTCGTAAAAATCAGCCACAGCCTGTTCTGCAACCAGCACGCCAGCATCGTAGGATGGAATGCCGTAATCTTTCTGGAAGCGTGCACGCTTTGCGTCCGGCAGTTCTGGCAGCTTGGATTTCAGTTCATCCACCCATGCCTGTTCTACCACCAGCGGCAGCAGGTCAGGATCTGGGAAATAGCGGTAATCATGCGCATCTTCCTTGGAACGCATGGTGCGAGTTTCACCGCGGCCTGGATCAAACAGGCGTGTTTCCTGATCAACTTCGCCACCGTTTTCCCAGATTTCAATCTGGCGTGTGGCTTCCACTTCAATGGCCTGCATAACAAAGCGGATGGAGTTGACGTTCTTGATCTCGCAACGGGTGCGGAAGGGTTCGCCCGCTTTGCGCACAGAAACGTTTACGTCCGCACGCATGGAGCCTTCTTCCATGTTGCCATCACACGTGCCCAGATAGCGCAGAATCTGGCGCAGCTTACGCAGGTAGGCCCCGGCTTCTTCTGGTTCGCGAATATCGGGTTCGCTCACAATTTCCATCAGGGCCACGCCGGCGCGGTTCAGGTCCACAAAGGATTTTGTTGGGTCCTGATCATGCAGCAGCTTACCGGCGTCCTGCTCCAGATGCAGGCGGGTAATGCCAATCTGGCGTGTTTCACCGCTTTGAAGCTCAATTTCGATAGAGCCCTTGCCGATAATGGGGTGCTCGAACTGGCTGATCTGGTAACCCTGCGGCAGGTCGGCGTAAAAGTAGTTTTTACGGTCAAACCGGCTGAACAGGTTGATCTGGGCATTCAGCCCCAACCCGGTGCGGATGGCCTGCGCCACGCATTCCTTGTTGATAACAGGCAGCATACCGGGGAAGGCCGCATCAACAAGGCTGACCTGTGTGTTCGGGTCACCCCCAAATTTTGTGGAAGCACCGGAAAACAGCTTGGACTGACTGATAACCTGTGCATGCACTTCCAGCCCCACCACAATTTCCCACGGGCCGGTTTTACCTTCAATTACGTAGCTCATGCGCCTGCTCCCGCATGTACGGACGGAAGGTGCGTAAAGCCTGCCGCCGCTTCTAACGCGCCGCCAATGGACAGCACGGTTTCTTCATCAAAATGTTTGCCAATGACCTGCAGCCCCAGCGGCAGGCCATTACCGTTCAGCCCAACTGGAACGGAAAGGGCAGGCACGCCGGCCATGCTGGCGGGCACGGTAAAGATATCGTTCAGATACATCTGCACCGGGTCATCCATGTTTTCACCCTGCGCAAAGGCAGCAGATGGCGCGGTGGGGGTTAGCAGCACATCTACATTTTCAAACGCCTGTTCAAAATCGCGCTTGATAAGGGTGCGGACTTTCTGGGCTTTCAGATAGTAAGCATCGTAGTAGCCAGCAGAAAGTACATAGGTGCCCATCAGGATACGGTTGCGCACTTCTGCACCAAACCCTGCGGCGCGCGTGGCTTCATATACACCATCCAGCGTAGGCGCATCCTTGCGGATGCCAAAGCGGATGCCATCATAACGCGCCAGGTTGGAGGAGCATTCAGCCGGAGCAATAATGTAATAGGTGGTCAGGCCGTATTTGGTGTGCGGGAGAGAAACATCCACAATCTCGCAACCGGCTTCTTTCAGCCATGCAATGCCCTGTTCCCACATAGCCACAACTTCGGCCGGCAGGTTGGGGGAGCGATATTCTGTGGGAATACCCACGCGCAGGCCCTTTACGCTTTTACCAACAGCTTTGCTGAAAGCAGGCACTGGGCGGTTTGAGCAGGTGCTGTCTTTTTCATCAAAGCCAGCCATGGCTTCTAGCATCAGCCCGGCATCTGCCACGCAGCGCGTCATGGGGCCAGCCTGATCGAGCGAGCTTGCGAAGGCAATGGTGCCCCAGCGGCTGCAACGGCCATAGGTGGGCTTGAGCCCCACAATACCGCAATACGCGGCAGGCTGGCGGATGGAACCACCGGTATCCGTGCCTGTGGCAGCAAGGCCCAAGCCAGCAGCAACAGCGGCGGAAGACCCACCGGAAGATCCACCCGGCACCAGTGTGGCGGAGGGATCATCCTTACGCTTCCACGGGCTTGCCACCGGTCCGAAAGCCGATGTGATGTTGGCAGAGCCCATGGCAAATTCATCAAGGTTGGTTTTGCCAAGGAAAACCGCACCAGCTTTCAGCAGGTTGGCTGTTACTGTGCTTTCATAAGGCGGCACAAAGTTTTCCAGCATCTTGCTGGCGGCCGTGGTGCGCACGCCTTTGGTGCAGAACAGATCTTTCACACCAATGGGCAGGCCATCCATAAGGCCTGCAGTGCCTGCGGCGTAACGCGCATCTGCCGCATCTGCCGCAGCCAGAACTGTTTCTTCTGGCAGCACGGTAATATAGGCATTCAGCACCGGGTTCAGGCGGGCAATGGCGTCCAGCTGGGCTTTGGCCAGTTCCCGTGCAGAAAATTTGCGGGCGGCAAGCCCTTCACGCGCTTTGGTGAGCGTCAGTCCGGTCAGCATTATTCCACCACCTTGGGTACTGTGTAGAAGGGGCCAGATGTTTCTGGCGCACAGGCCAGCAGGGCATCACGGCAGTTTCCGTCTGTTACCTTATCTTCCCGCTGGCGCAGGGTTTCGGTTTCTGTCCCCACCATGGGGGGAACGCCTTCCACATCCACTTCGGCAAGCTGGTCAATCCAGCCCAGAATACCGTTCAGCTTCTGGCGTGTGGCTTCAAGCTCATGCTCTTCCAGCCCGATACGGGCCAGTTTGGCAATGCGGCGGGTGGTCGCAAGGTCTAGCGACATGAAAGCGGACCCCTCTTTTCTTGATCTCAATAGGAAGAAAGCACCTAGCATAATCGCGCGAAAGGCAACATACCGTCCGTATGACACTGCTTAGCCTGACAGACCTTGTTGCAACCCTGCCCAGACACGCACGCCTGCTGGGGATAGACCCCGGCAAAAAGCAGGTGGGGCTGGCGCTTTCCGATGTTTCGCGCATGGTGGCCTCACCATTCCAAACAGTAAAGCGCGGTAAGCTGGGGCAAATGGCCAATTTTATTCGTGATCTTGCCAAAGAACACGAAATTGGCGGCATGGTTGTGGGGATCCCTCTTTCTTTGGATGGGTCCTTTGGCCCCGCAGCGCAGGCCAGCCGTGATTGGGCGCTTGCGCTTTCGGAACAGACAGGTTTGCCTGTGTGCCAGTGGGATGAGCGCCTTTCCTCATCCGCGGTGAATCGTATGCTTATTGATGAGGCCGATCTCTCCCGCGCGCGCCGGGCAGAAATGGTGGACCGGCTGGCTGCAGCATACATCTTGCAGGCCGCACTGGACTCTCTGCCACGTTAAACGTGTTTGGCGGTATTGCCACGGATGTGGCGCACATTTGCCATAAAGCCTTTGAATACTTACATTTAACGATAAGGTTTTCACTTAAGAGGATGTATCTCGTGTCTCATAATTCTTTTCGGATGGCCGCTACAACTCTGCTGGGTGCTGCCATGTTTGCTCTCAGCCTTCCTTGCGCCCACGCTGAAGAAGGCGTGTTGGGCCGCGCATGGGATAACACCCGTGAAGGCACCGAGCACGCGTGGAACAAGACCAAGGAAGGCACGAACAAGGCTTGGGAAAAGACAAGCAACGGCACAGAAAAAGTGTGGGACAAGACCAAGGACGGTTCTCGCAAGACTTGGGACAAGACCACCGAAGGCAGTGAAAAGGCGTGGGATAAGACCAAGGAAGGCACCCACAACGCTTGGGATAAAACCCGCGAAGGCACTGAAAAAACTTGGGACAAAACCAAGGACGGTTCTCGCAAGGCATGGGACAAAACAAGTGAAGGCACTGAGCACGCTTGGAACAAGACCAAGGAAGGTACAGAAAATGCCGCGCATGATGTTGGCCGCTGGGGCCAGAACACGTTTTCTGATGACAAAAAATAACGCTGTATAACGACGGCTAAAAAAGCCCGCTCTACCTTTGATGGTAGGCGGGCTTTTTTGTGGTTTGCATAGGAAACAGGAGGGGCTGGAATATTTAATGTTTGATATGTGCAGCTTTGCGCATTTTTAAATTGTGCAAAGCGTGAAGTAATTTGCGAAAAGAATTTTGTATTTGCAGCCAATACGCGCCAAATGCTGTCATTCTGGCCTCCTGTTTTTCTTGATCGTTATTTTCAAGACTAAGCAGGAATGATGGCCTGACTATGACGGTATACTTGATGAAATGAATTCTGATTTTAAAAATATATGACAAGGTAAAGAAAAAGGCGGCCCCAGAAAAGGCCGCCTTTTTGCTGATGACTGTAGAAAAATGCAGATCAGGCTTTTGCTTCTTCCAGCAGAATCTGTTCGATGATGTCCAAGCCTTCATCAACCAGTTCATCAGATGCAGTCAGCGGTGTCAGGATACGGATTGTAGCGCCCTGCACACCACAGGCCAACAGGATCAGGCCTTTTTCACAGGCACGGGCACACAGTTTGGAACCAAAGCCCTTGCGCTGTTCCACACCTTCATGGCGTTCCAGAATATCAAAGGCAACCATTGCGCCCAGCCCACGTGGCATGCTGACAGGCAGCATATCTGTGCGCTTGTGCCAGCCTGCAATGCGGGCTTTCAGGCGTTCGCCCATACTGTTGGCGCGGTCCAGCAGCTTTTCTTCTTCAATAATATCCAGCACGGCCAGCCCAGCAGCACAGCCCAGCGGAGCACCAGCATATGTGCCACCCAAGCCACCGGGA
This sequence comes from Acetobacter pasteurianus subsp. pasteurianus LMG 1262 = NBRC 106471, assembly GCF_000285275.1. Taxonomy (GTDB): domain Bacteria; phylum Pseudomonadota; class Alphaproteobacteria; order Acetobacterales; family Acetobacteraceae; genus Acetobacter; species Acetobacter pasteurianus. The sequence goes on along the minus strand of NZ_CADO01000024.1, from coordinate 2,569 downwards.
GGAACAGAATCCATCAGTTCCGCACGGCCAATGACGCCGGAAAGCGGGAAGCCACCTGCCAGAGACTTGGCAATGCACACCAGATCCGGTTCTACGCCAGAATGTTCAATACCAAACAGCTTGCCAGTACGGGCAAAGCCGCTCTGCACTTCATCGGCAATCAGTTTAATGCCGTGTTGGTCGCAAATCGCGCGCAGGTGTTTGAGTAGTGCAGTAGGGGCAACGCGGAAGCCGCCTTCACCCTGCACAGGCTCAATAATAATGGCGGCCACATTGTTGGGGGAGATATCAGCAGCAAACAGGAAGTTCAGCATCTTCAGGCTGTCTTCCACCGTGATGTCATGACCATCGGGGAAGGGGATGTGGTAAACTTCGCCAGGCAGGGTGCCGAAAGGTGCCTTGTAAGGCAGAACCTTGCCCGTAAGTGCAGAAGCCAGCAGCGTGCGACCGTGGAACCCACCACAGAAAGCAATCACGCCATTACGGCCAGTTGCGGCACGCGCAATTTTTACGGCGTTTTCTGTGGCTTCCCCACCCGTGGTGAAGAAAATGGTTTTGGCATCGCCAGAGAACGGTGCGCGGACGTTCAGCTTTTCAGCCAGTTCAATATAGGGCTCGTAAGCAGAAACCTGAAAAGCCGTGTGGGTAAAACGGTCTAGCTGCTTTTTAACAGCGTCCATCACTTTTGGGTGGCGATGGCCAACGTTCAGAACAGCAATGCCGCCAGCAAAATCAACATAGCGTTTGCCTTCCACATCCCAGATTTCGGCATTTTCTGCGCGGTCTGCAAAAACAGGGGTGGAAGTGGCAACACCGCGCGGCACAGCATTGGTGCGGCGGTTCAGAAGGTCTTTATTCGTGGCCATTAATACGGGCTCCCGGGAACTATGTTGCGGGCAAAGTTGTTTCTGTTCCGTAAAATGTTTCGCACGGTAGGGGGAGGAGATTTTTTGTTGCCTCTATGGTGATAAAAAGTCACCATCTATTTGGCGCGCACATATTGGTGTGCCTATGCCTGCTAGTATTAAGGCAGGGTGGATGTGTTCTGGGTTTCCAGTTCTACCTGTTCCAAAAGCCAGTTTCGGAACGTGATGAGGGATTTTTTCTCCCATGTGGCGGTGGAAGCCCGCAGCAGATAAGCCCCCAAGGCCACTTCTCGCAAAGGGGTTTGCGTAGGCTGCACGCGCACCAGATGGCCTGTTTCAAGATCATTCCCCAGCAGGAAAATATTGCCCAGGGCGATGCCTTCTCCAGCGCGCGCAGCAGCCAATGTAATATGGGCCTGCCACAGGCGCGTTGCGGCTGGCAGTTTTGTGCAGGCAACATTTTGTGCATGAAACCAAAGTTTCCATTCGGCTTCATCTTCTTCCTGCAACAAGGGCGCGCGCAGCAAATCTGCCGTTGTGCGGGGTTGGCCGCCCAGTTCTGTCAGGCAGATGGGGGCCGCTACCGGAAAAACATCCGGCCGGGCAATAATCATGCTGCGTGTGTTGCGTGGTTCGGCTAACGGAGCATCATCCCGCACATAGCCGATATGGGCATGATTATCTGTTTCCACGCCAGTAACATGAAACGCCGTATTGGCATCTACCGGGCGCAGCATGATTTCCAGTTGAGGGTGTGCACGCCGAAATGTGGAAAGCCGCGGCAGCAGCCAATGATAAGCAAATCCATGAGCACAGGTAATGGTAAGGGGCGGCGTATGGTTGCGGATATCTGCTGTGGCAGTCGCCAGTTCTTCTAACAGTGGAGTGATGCGGGAATAATACGTGTGGCCCGCGAGTGTAAGGGTTCCCGTTTCCTTATCTCGCAAAGGGGTGCCTAGAATATTTTCCAGATCCCGAATGTGGCGGCTGATGGCGGCGTGATCTACGCGCAACTCTGCTGCTGCCCGTCTGATACCGCCCGTGCGTGCAAATGCCGTAAAGGCATTGAGCATGGCTAGAGGTGGAATGCGGTATCGTTGGTCCATAAGTCGCCAGTCAGGGAAAAGTCTGGAGAAACAGGTGGGTTAAAATGGGAGTTCTGGCAAGAGTGATGCACGTATATTCAGCCAAAGATTGAAATATAAGGCCAAAATAAGGTAAGGATTACGCCACCTTACAACGGTCCCGCGCAAGCGGGTTTGAAAGGGAATGCCGGAGGCTCCAGCATCGGAACTCAGTCGGCAACTGCCCTCGCAACTGTAGGCGGAGAGCGTATTACTCCTTGGCCGCATAAAGCGGCAGCCACTGATGGCAGCATCGGGAAGGCTGAGTAACGTGCCATGACCCGCAAGTCAGGAGACCTGCCGTTGTTGTCTTGTTTAACCGCCGGGCGAGGGAACCGGAGGTGGATAATGTACTATGTTTACTTCTCTGCTTTTAGCAGGTTTTTCTTGTAATCCCTTTGGTTGTTTTACCTGCATGCTGCACGGTGAAGTGTAACAATGCCTTTCCCTACAAACAGAATTTGGAAGAGATTTCCGTATTCTCTGCATTGTTTGCTTCTGGCCGGAGGGGTGTTGGGCAACCTGCCTGCCCTAGCGCATGGTGAAGAGACGCAGGTTGAGCAGGACCGTCGCCGGTTA
>NZ_CADO01000025.1 GCF_000285275.1 Acetobacter pasteurianus subsp. pasteurianus LMG 1262 = NBRC 106471 | reverse complement strand
AGCAATACAAATTTGAAGGCACTTCGATCGGTCAGGGTCTGTCGCATGTATCACCTACTTTGCACAAAAAGTCATAACGATAACGAAATAGTTCGGGCAAAAAAAATTCACTCCCTCTCGAAGAATACTCTTTATGATCTTCATATCTGGAACATTTTACAATCATGAAATAATATAAATGCAAAACATATATATTTATTACTAAAATACATTATTTTAAAATAGTAGTTTATGAATATAATTTTGGTCAATATAAATTAAAATCATATAGCGTAATTTTTTCCTATTTTCCATTTCTGGAAAACTGAGGCATATTTTTAATTAGACAGCCCTCCCAATTTACGCTTCCTTCTGCACCAAAACTTATAGGAAGAAAATCTGCTAATTCAGAGTTCCCGGCAATGGCTTTCCAGAAAGATCTTGTTCACACATATCCAAAAAAGCTGAAACACGAAAAGGAAATTTCTGATCTACAATTGTAAAAAGTCCATACAAAAGTGGTGCGCATTCATCTTCTAATGTTAGATAAGCTAAAGATTTGCCATCCAGTGCCTGCTGATTTCGTGGGCGCGCATTTCCTAACCCAAAGCCCACACCTCTTGCAGCCAAACTACGGATCACATCCATACTTGGATAATGACCTGCAATACATGGTGTGATTCCCGCTGAAGCAAACAACTGTAGAAAATATTCCTTCGAAAAAGGCAGATCAAGCAAAAGAAAAGGCTCATCTGCCAGATCTTGCAACCGTACACATTCTTTTGCAGCTAATGGATGATCACTTGAAGTAAATACATATGGTAGCAGTGCAGAAAGCGGCTGAAAACCTATCATAGGGGGCAATGTCATGTTATAGCCAATCATGACTGATATTTCGCCATTTCGGAGTTTATCTATCAGTTCTTCATGATGTCCGGCAATGACGCGCAAGCGTGCTTCCGGGTAAGCAACCGAAAAATTCTGAATAAGATCTGGCGCAAGTAGAGGAAATAGCGTTGTCATGCAACCCACCGTCACTTCCCCTTGCACACGCTTGAGCATACCGTTCAGAGAGGTTCCCAATTCCTGAGCGTGCAATAAAAGTGTGCGCGCTTCCTGTAAAACCAGACGTCCCTCTGCGGTAAGAGACAGACCTTGTGCATGATGGCGTATAAAAAGTGATACCCCAAACACGCTTTCAAGATGCGCGATAGCGGCAGAAATTGCAGGCTGAGAGATCGGAATTTGGCGAGAAGCCTGCACAATGGAACCCAGCTCTGCCGTGGCGACAAAATATTCAATCTGCCGCAAAGAAAACTTCACCTTCAACGTCTCCTTCTAGGTAGTGCTTGATAACCACCTATTTTCTCATCATGCTGTTCAAACCTTCTAATGTAAAAATCTTCCATGTCGGTTTATTTTTATAGAAGTTTCTCTACTATTTTTTCTACGAACTGAACGCCCGCAGATAATTCATCCAAACGAATAAACTCATCTGCCTTATGCGCACGATCAATAGAGCCTGGTCCACAAACCACTACCGGTATATCAAGATATTCCTTGAATAACCCACCTTCTGTGCCAAATCCAATATATGAAGGCGCATTATCTCCTGTAATAGCCATAATCTCCTGCAAAAATGGCGTACCATCCAGTGTGTTTAATCCTGGATATATATTAAGTGTTTCAATCTCTATACGTGCAGAGGGATACGTTGTGCAGAGACGAGCTCCTTCCTGCTTTAATCGTTCAATATAGAGCGCAGGATCTACTCCGGGCAATAAACGCATCTCGAAGTGCACTTCACACAAATCTGGCACAATATTCAGCGCAACACCGCCTCGGATGAGCCCAACCTGTAAGGTATTATATGGTACCTCAAAACTCTCATCTTGCGCACCATTGTTTTGCAATTCATCTTGCAGGAACTTAATGGCCTGTACCATATCTGATGCAAGCAGAATGGCGTTAGAACCACGTGCAGGATTGGCCGAATGCGCAGCCAGACCGTGGCAAACAATGCGTGCGGCCAGTTTACCTTTGTGGCCAGATACCACATGTAAATTGGTGGGTTCCCCAATAATACATCCTCGCGCCTGAAATTTATGAGCAGCCAGAGAGCGTAAAAGTGAGTGCACTCCTACACAACCTATCTCCTCATCATACGAAATAGCCAAATGCAACGGTGCTCGCAGGGTTGTTTTTTGGGCAGCATACCGCGCGGCCACCAACATACAAGCGAGAAAACCCTTCATGTCACTTGTGCCGCGTCCATATAGGTTTCCATCATGTGCAGTCAGGGTAAAAGGGGCAGTTGTCCATGGCTGCCCTTCTACGGGCACAACATCACTATGAGCTGAAAGCACAATGCCATCTGGAGTGTCCGGCCCAATACTGGCCAGCAGATTAAAACGACCAGCCTGCTCACCTGGCACACGCAGGCAACGCGCCCCACATGCACGCAGAAATTCTTCAACCCAATCAATAAGGTTCTGATTTTCTGTGCGACAGATAGTGGGAAAAGCTACCAACTGTGAAAGAATGTCTTGCACAGATAGATCATACATTGAGGTCATACGGCATCCGCCAAAATCATATCGGATGCCTTATCTCCAATCATCATCGTTGGTGCGTTGGTATTGCCACTTACCAACGTTGGCATGATGGATGTATCCGCTACGCGTAGGCCTTTTAGTCCACGCACCTTCAAATCAGGCGTTACAACACTCGTATCATCTGCTCCCATGCGGCAGGTACCTGAGGGATGAAACACTGTGCTTGCCGATGCGCGCAAATACTCTATTAATTGATCATCTGTCTGAATATTGGCTGTGGGCGCCATTTCCTTGCCTCGTATCGCATCAAAAGGAGATGCACGAAGAATGGAACGCGCCAGTTTTACGCCTTCCAGCAGCACATGCGTATCTCTTTCATCAGAAAGGAAATTGAAATCAATGTCTGGGTTCCTGCTTCCATCACGTGCCAAGCGAATGCTCCCGCGGCTATAAGGTCGTAGCACACATGTATGGAGGGCAAATCCGTGGCCCCATTCAAACAACCGTCCACGATGGCTACGGTAACCCGGCACAAAATGAAACTGAATATCTGGCACATCCTTGGCGTAACGTGTGGATGCAAAACCTCCAGCTTCTACATAGTTTGTTGTCAGCCAGCCCTTACGTTTAAGCAGAAATTGCAAAGGTGATGGCACAACAGAGGAGAGTGAAGCTGTTGAAAAGCCAAGCGTTGAAGCTGAATCAGAGCGGATGGTAACCAACCCATCAACATGATCTTGCAGATTGCGCCCCACTTCTGGCAGATCAGCCACAACTGGCACGCCTGCAGCCAAAAGTTCGCGGGCGTTACCAATGCCTGATGACATAAGCAGATGTGGTGATCCGATAGCCCCTGCGGAAAGAATGGTTTCTCGCCGAGCGCGCAGAACATGAAACTGCCCATTCCGCTCTATGGTGACGCCCTGCACTTCCTTGCCATCAGTTACAAGGGAAACAACCTTGCAACCAGTAACAACATGCAAATTTGGGCGGGAACGCACAGGCGCAACAAAAGCACGATAAGCACTTAAGCGTTTTCCGTCCTTTTGCGTCACATCATAAATACCTACGCCATCAAGTTTTGCGCCATTAAAATCAGTATTCTCTTTCAGCCCCACCTCTTCGGCAGCTTTAATAAACAGGCGCGAAACACCCAATGGATCACGCGGCTGATCTACAACCAATTCACCACCCGTGCCATGAAAATGCGGGTCTTGGTGCAGATGATTATCTTCTTCCCGCATGAAGTATTTTAGTACTGCGTCATACCCCCAACCAGTGCAGCCCATGGCCTCCCAACCATCGTAATCCGAACGCGCACCACGAATGTAGATCATGCTGTTCATGGAGGAAGATCCACCTAACATGCGGCCCCGTGGCACATGGATGCGTCTATTATTCAAATATTTCTGCGGCGTGGAATAATACTGATAGGTATATTTACGGCTTTTATAAAGTGAGATTGTGCCGGCTGGAACATGAATACGCGGTGTATTGTCTGCTTGCCCTGCTTCCAGAAGCGCTACACGCAAATTGCTTCGCGCACTCAAACGATTGGCAAGCACACAGCCAGCAGCACCAGCACCTACGATAATGAAATCAAATTCTGTCGGAAAATCGTTCTGGCCACTCATTATTCTGCACTCCCTGCAACAGGCTGCGTATGCCGTTCATGCCGCATCAGCCAGACGTAAAACACAGTCACAAAGATCAACCCTACAATCCACGAAATGTCTGCCCCACCAAGCATGGTAGCTATCGGACCGGTATAAAGACCGTTTGAAACAAAGGGGATCTGGATAAGGATACCAAACACATAGGCACTCAACGCGGGCCAGCAGTAACGGCCATAAATGCCCCCATCAGCCCGAAAAAAAGAGGCAACATCATATTCGCCATGTCGGATCAGATAGAAATCAGCAAGGTTGATCGCAGTCCATGGTACCATGACGTAAAGCAGTAGAAGAATAAAGTTTGTGTATTCCTCCATAAAGTTTGCTTCTGTGCCGAGAGCGATAAGAAGAGAAAGGCCAGACAGAACAACAGCCGTACCTGCGCGCCCGACATGCGTGGCTTTCCATGAAGGAAAGATGGTCTGAATAACTGTAATGGCCGACAACGCACCACAATAAAGATTCATGGCGTTTGTAGAAGCAATACCCAATGACAGAACGGGAATAATAAAAAGTGCAAGTGGGCCAACTTCTTTTGTAAGTGTAGCGACCACATCGCCCCCACCCGCAATGACACCCAGAAGTGCACCGAGAATCATGGGGAATAGCGAGCCCAGCACACATCCCCAATAGCTTGCCATAAATGCCTGACGGTTACCGGTGCCCGGAGGCAGGTAACGCGAATAGTCTGAAACATAAGGCGCGTAAGCAATTTGCCACAAAGCAGCAGTAGACAAACCGCCAAGAAAGCCAGAGAGGGTAAATGTGCCGTGGGCCAGCGTGGCAGATGAAACACCGTTAATGCACAGTATCCATACGAAACACAAAACCAATGCAATGCCGGATACAACCGTCATAAACCGCGTATAGGCATGGATTAGATCATGCCCATAAATAGTAGCAATCAAGCTGACGAGGCCGAGCAATATAACGCATGTTTTTTCAGGCAAAAATGTTGCAACAGTGTGCAGAGATTCTCCGCCCAAAACGAGATTGGAAGCAAAGAAGCCAACATACATTATCACAACCAGGCAGATAACAGCCATGGCCCCTACTGAACCAAACTGCCCGCGTGTTTGCACCATTTGCGGCACACCAAGTTGTGGCCCTTGTGCTGCATGCAGCGCCATGAACAGACCACCAATCATGTTACCCAAGACAGCCGAAAGCATAGCGGGCCAGAAAGGCAGACCAAACACAGTTGTTGCAAGCGCGCCTGTGATAATGGTCAGCATCATGATGTTTGAGCCAAACCACACCGTAAACAAATCACGCGGACGACCATGCCGCTGATCAAGTGGGATTTGATAAATGGTATGAGCTTCTGGCCCTCGTGCCGTCGTGGTGTCAGTCATCGGACGGTTCCTTCCTCTGGCATTCGGCAGCAATTGCTGTTTGTATGCAGGATATCATATTGGAATCGCAACATTATCAAGACATAAAAACCCCCGCCAAAGCGCAGCGGGGTGTTCGCAATCATTCACGCTCAGCGATAACATCTACCTCAATCAGCCATTCTGGGCGCGCAAGAGCCACAACAACCAACCCTGTAAATACAGGGAATACGCCCTTCAGGCGGCGCCCCAATACACGATAAGTGGCTTCACGGTAGCGAATATCTGTGAGATATACTGTAACTTTGCAGATATCTGTTAGCTTTGCGCCTGCTTCAGATAGCAAAAGTTCAATATTATCTATTACCTTTTCGGCTTGAGCCACCGGGTCTCCAACCCCTACATTTTCACGTGTATCAAGATCCTGAGGCACCTGCCCGCGCAGATAGATTGTATTTTGCGTAATAACGGCCTGACAAAGATCGTTATCAAGTTCCTGCTCGGGATAGGTATCCTTCGTATTGAAGGGACGAAGACGAGTATGAGCCATAATCTATGTGTCTCCTGTATGAACTGTTTCGATACGGCGACACCGCACGTATCAAACGATCACATTGCGATTGTGGAATGTTTTGAGGTATCAGAAAAAGAAATTATTTCTGACCCTCCACTTCTGAATTCCTGATGTTAGTACTGAATCCAAACTGTTTTCAGCGCGGTGTATTTATCAAAGCTATGCAGTGATAAATCTCGCCCAAAACCTGATTGCTTAACACCACCAAAAGGTGTCATGGGAGAAAGAGCATCTACGGTATTCACAGAAACCGAGCCAACCTGCAGTCGTTCCGAAAGATCAAGCGCCCGTCCAATATCTCGTGTCCAGACAGAAGCAGCCAAACCGTAAGGCGTATCATGCGCTAGCTGAAGAGCATCTTCTTCATCGCGAAATGTTTGAATAGCCAGGACCGGCCCAAAAATTTCTTCACGTGCGATCAAAGTATTCCGAGGCACATCTGCAAAAACTGTTGGCTGAATAAAGGCGTCTGACGCACCAACCGTAATACGATTTCCCCCCGCAACAAGACGGCTACTTTCCCGACCAGAGTTTAAAAACTCTGCAACACGTGCTGCATGGCGATTATCCACCATAGCGCCCATTTTTGTATCTGGGTCTAGCGGATTTCCCGGGATAATTGCTTCAGCCCGCAGCCGCATACGCTCAATCATTTCATCTACAATAGACTCATGCACCAACAGGCGTGAGTTTGCAGAACAGACTTCCCCCTGATTGAAAAAAATTCCAAAGGCAGCTTGATCTGCCGCAACATCAAGATTTGCATCCGGGAAAATAATGTTGGGGCTTTTCCCGCCTGTTTCTAGCCACACCTGCTTCATGTTGCTCTCGCCTGCATAGCGCATGAACAACTTACCCACTGTGGTGGAGCCCGTAAAAACCAGACAATCTACATCATCATGCAGGCCAAGCGCCTGCCCTGCTTCTTCCCCCAGACCTGGCACCACATTCAGAACGCCACCGGGTAGACCGGCTTCGGCTGCAAGCTCCGCCAGGCGCAAAGCAGAAAGTGGAGATTGTTCTGCTGGTTTAAGAACTACGGAATTGCCCGTTACAAGGGCTGGAGCTAATTTCCAGATAGCAATGTCCAGCGGAAAATTCCAAGGCACCACAGCCCCAACTACCCCCAGAGGTATGCGCCGGATCATCGCAACATCACGCCCCCCCGTTGGAGCCACCTCATCGTATAGCTTGTCTATAGCCTCTGCATGCCATTGTAGGCATTGCGCCGCCCCAGGCACATCCACATTCGTGGTCTCGGAAATTGGCTTCCCCATATCCAGCGTATCAAGAAGCGCAAATTCATCAAGATGTTCACGTATCAGCACAGCAAGACGTAGGAGTGTTTCCTTACGAGCGCCCGGAGTAAGACGAGACCACCGCCCATCTTCAAACGCCCGACGGGCTGATTTTACAGCCCTATCAATATCCTCTGCGCCTCCTCGTGCTACCTGTGTCAGAATAGATGACGTTGCTGGATTTACATCTTCAAACCACTTTCCAGATCTGGCGGGTACAAATTTCCCATCAATCCAGCAATTATTACGAAATTTCAGAGCATCGGCGCGCTGTGTATAATAGGATAGGCTTTTCATTATCCCTCCTCGCGCGATGGCTTGTAGGCCATATAACCACGCTGTTTGGCAATGTGATCTGCTACATATTTTGCATCATGCCACACCCCCCATATGAAGGACGAGCCACGGCGTGTCTGCCACGGCAGACCAAGAAAATAGATCCCAGGTTCAGCAGAAACGCCACGCTGGTGGTGTGGACGCCCCTGCTCATCCAACGCTTCCACCTTTAACCAGCTATAATCTACTCCAAAACCAGTTGCCCATATAATGGTGTTAATACCAGCATTTTGCAGATCCAGCTCTAAAACCGGATGCTTCATGCATTCTGGATCTGGCAGCATATCACGAGCTGTAGGTTCTTCTGGCAGATCAAGACCATTACGCGTAACATATGTATCTGCCTCCCCTAGCAAGGAAAGGTAGTTTGCATCCCCTTTGGCAATATTTTCGGCCAGATCTGGGGCAAAAGTTAATACGCCATCATGAAACGTCTCGGTACGCCCAAGAAGTGTCATACCCTCAGATGCAAGACGCCGAAAATCAAGCGTATGCCCACCATTTGCGCCACTTACGGCAATTGTTGTGTGCTCTACCCCCGGCGTTGCTTCTGCATCCCATTTATTGAGAACACCTAACCACCATACGAAATCACGCCCACGATAATGCCGAGGAGGACGATCATGCGGGCCGACAGACAGATAAACCTTCCGGCCACTCCGCATCAGCTCCTCAGCTATTTGTGCGCCAGAAGATCCTGCACCTACAACCAAAACAGCACCTTCAGGCAGTTGTTCAGGATTACGATAAGATGCTGAATGAATTTGGACGATACCGGAAGATTCTGGAACTACAGAAGGAATAACAGGTATTTGGAAAGGCCCTGTAGCAGCAACAACAGCCTTGGCCTCAATAACACCTTCCGATGTTTCCACAGTAAAGCCAAGACGCCCAGCGTTACGCCGCACTTCTTTTACCTCTACCCCACAACGAATGGGAGCATCGATTTTTTGGGCATATGCAGCAAGATAATCAGCAACACGCTCTTTAGGAACAAAATCATCCGGGCCATCATGCTGAAATTCCAAATGCGGAAAGCGATCATGCCATGCTGGACCATTGGCCACGAGAGAGTCCCACCGGCAACTGCGCCACCGTTCTGCCACGCGGTTACGTTCAAGCACTACATGTTCAATGCCATAGCCGCGCAAATGTTCGCTCATGGCAATGCCAGCCTGACCAGCCCCGACTACAAGAACTTCTGTTTTCTCGATGGTCATATTGGTGTCTTCTTCCAAAAAAATAGATAATTTTTAAAGAAATCAAGAATCTTATTTTTTACTCATCACCAGGAACGCCATAAGATGGCGCAGCTTCTGGGTTAAGGCAGCGTGTGACATAGTCATGCATTTGGGGCTGCCAAATGGCCCACAATTCTTCCAGCTTTGTTATCGGAGTTTCGTCCCAGTCCACACGCAGATCGGCTAAGGGCCAAGCTTCTTGGTCCACCACCTGCAACCCGGCTGAACGAACGGGGCCTGCCTCTCCTCCTGCCGCAAGTCCGGCCTTCATGGCCGCAATAACGCGGGCTCCCAGTTCTTTGCTTTTTCCCGATTGTTCAAAGCTGCGGACAATGGCTTCCACTACGCCTTTAGAGGCGAGAAGATTTCCGGCAGATGCAATGTTCACGCCACACAGATCAGTGCTCAGCCCCAGCGCTTTGCTTCCGGAATACACCGCTGTGCGACCTTCACGGTCAATTAAGCTCATTTGTCGGTAATGAGGAAAAGTGCAGTTGCGTACAATGATATCGCGCGCTTCTGTAGCCGATGCTCCTGCCTCTAGTAGATCCAGTGCCCATGGCCCAAGGCGCGGATCCGTTACATTTTGCGTTGTAACAGCTCCCACCCCTGCTCGTGCAAACCCACAACGCGCAGCAACAGAAGGAGAGGATGAAGATACAGCCACCGCGAATTGTCCACTTTGTGAGCAGCGCGCCACGATTGAAAAGGTCATGGAAGAACCCCTTTCTGAAGAGACATAATCTAACCAGACAGCAGGCGTCGGGTATAACCTTACGGTGCCACCATCATTCCCAAACCGAAACATTGACTTTTGGAGGTTGTGCTTTTGTTTTTCTGATCCAAAAAATATCTAACGTCGGGAATGCCGTGGGGTTATTTATTTACGTGGGGTTGCTTATTTATAAGAAGTTTATAAAGCGGCAAGATGATATCAGTTCTGCTCCAAAGCGTGTCGCCAGTTACCCTGAAAATTTCATTACACAGCTCTTTGCCGTTCTGGCTGACTACACAAGCATAATAGACAGATAGCGCAATCGGCAGAGCCTTGCAGATTGACCCAACACCATATGTCTGCCGGTGTTCATCCATGATGTGCGTCATGGCCTGAACTGACGGTCAAGTTCCACCTGGGCAAAATATGCCGACGCCTTACGCAAGATTCCATTGACCTGCCGCAGTTCGCGATTTTCTCGCTCCAGTTGCCTGATCTTCTCCCGATCAGGTAGGTCATTCACCGCAGGCGCATTAGCCCGATCATGCAGACGAGTCCATTTTGACAGCATGTCAGGGTGAATATCCAGCATGGGCGCAATCATCATCACCGCAGACCATCGTGAGGAGCGAACTCACCAATATCGTCTATAATATGCGCCGCTTTCTGTCCCACGAAAGGATCACCAGCATCACATGGCAAGTCAGCACGAAAAAACACTACTCTACGCTCAACACAGAACGCAAATCATCGCGCAAAAGCCATCAATCAACGTCCACTTCGCATGAAATCAGACAATTAAGACGTCAATCAATGGGTTTTCAATCCCTCCACCTTAATGAAGATAGTTTGAGTATATCTACTCTTATTTCTGTATCAATAAATTTCAGTTAAAAACCATGCCCTATTGACAAACAAGTCTTGTTGCCTGTCTGCTTGAAGATATTACAGACAAGCAACCCATTTTTGTATATTATCGCGCAATAGATATTAAATGAATATATTCAATAATTAATATACCTCACTTACGTGAACATATTTCATTATTCATTTATTTCATTCAATATAATAACTTTTTTTTCCACCTATGCTTATAGGCACGTCTCCCCTAACTGTAATACGCCTTAATTCCCTACGGTGTTGATCAAAATCTGCAGGAGCATAATGCTGGGTGCTACGATTATCCCATATTGCCACATCCCCTGGCTCCCATCGCCATGTGACGGTATTTTCAATTTCTGTTATATAACTCTGAAATATTTCGAAAAGTGCATTTGCTTCTCTGGTAGAAAATCCGTCTAATCCGATAACAAAATGCCCTAATACCAGACTCTTTTCTCCACTTTCTGGATGAACCCTTACAACAGGATGAGCTGTTTTATATATGTCAGATATAAATTCTTTCCTGAAAGCCGATATTTCTTCTTTTCGTCTATCAAATTTATAATAATTCGTATCATAATCATTAGAATGAATAGCCCACGCTACATCTGCCAATGCTTTTAATGGTGCAGGCAATGCCTCATATGCCGTTGCGGTATTTGCCCAAATTGTTGTGCCCCCGTATGGCGGAATATGTAAAGCCCGCAAAATTGAAGCCTTTGGATAATCCGTTGTGAACGTAACATCTGTATGCCATGAATCTGTTGAACGCCCATAACGAGACTTAAGCTCAAACGTATATTTTGTACCCTTGGGTGGTGCTATGGTTGGATGCAGAATAGGTTCACCAAATACACGGCTTAAACGTTCATGTTGCTCATCATTTAAAAACTGTTTTTTTAGGAAAATAACTTTATTTTTCACAAGTTCCTTATTTAAAAATTCTTTTTGATTATCTGTGAGTTCCTTTTTTGCATCTATTCCATGAAGAATAGCCCCTAACCGTGATCCAACTTTTTCAGCAACAAGATGTTCTGTATTGAGTGTTTCAGACATTGCAGTATTTCCTCTTGGTTAAAGTTGCATAGGAGAAAACATTGAGGAAGAATTCTGGTTATGCAGGATCCTGCCTTCTGGTTGTGGAAGCTTGATGAGCGACACCAGAATGCCACTTACAAAAAAGAGAAATGCGTAAATATGGATAACGCCCGCAACGCCAACAAATGGCTGAAAAATATAAACAATAAGAGGCCCCAACCATACACTGCATCCAGCCCCCAGATTAAGGAACGACATAGCAACCCCTTTCTTTTCTGGCAAAAGAGAAGGCGTTAAGGCTGAAAGCGGAACATATCCGGCTAATGTGAGGCCAAACAGAATTGCGGATACGTACACGCTCCACGGATGGCTATGCCCATATAATGCCGGCACCCAATATAGCAGGGCGCAAGCAAAGCTACTTCCTATGCCACCAGCCCACAAAACAGTTCCACGCCAGGATAAACGATCACTTACGGCTCCTAAAATCACGTTAAAAACGATATTGCTGGCAAAAATTGTTTCTAAGAAATGAATCCATAATTCGTTTGACAATCCAAGCGTTTGTACAAAATAGAATGGCATGAACACAATAATACCATGCGTAGCCGCTGAATTAATCGCTCTGATAATGCATACAAGCAACAAAGAAGGATATGCGTATCCGTCCTTTAGAAACTGCAAAAAACGTCTATCCTGATGTATAGATAAAGCCTTTGGTTGATCCGAGTTATTGGGCAAAGCAATTACACTCAGGCTGCCACCTAGTATAACAATGCCTAGCGCAACCCAAAAAGTAAGATATTCTCCTAGTATTGGTAAGCTTGTAGCAGCTACAACAGTGCCAAGTGTAGGCAGCCCGCACGTAAAGCAAAACCAGAAAATACCTGAAGCCAGACCTCTTTGCTCTGCATGTACTTCTTTAACAATAAGCGTGAGAATACCGTATGCTAATAAAGGATATCCGAACCCTCTGATACTGTACGTAAGCAAGATACCCCATGCTGTATGCGATGGAAGCGCCCATGCCAAAAAAAGCACTTGTGGCACAACCCATAATACCACACCTGCAATAATCACCTTGCGGCAACCCACATACTCGCACAGCAATCCAGCGCCCCATGCAGAAATGGCCGCAGCAAAACCATACAAAGTAAAAATAAATGCTACCTGATGCTCACTTATGCCCGAGGAGACCAGAAATGGTGATAGGTAACCAACCTCCACACCATCTCCAATCATAAAGAACAAAAGCCCCAGATACTGCATACCAAAATCACGTGGCGTTTTTCCTGCTTGTGGTAAGAATTGCACCATCAGACTGTTTCTTTCAGGCTGGAATTTTCTGATCAAACGCATAGCGTGCCGCCGGATGATCTGCTGAGGGTCGGCCATTTTCGTTATTAGGAAACAACCTTTCCCTTAATGTTGCTCCTTGATTTCCCCGAATACGCCCACGCTTTTTAAGTTCTGGAATAACCAGGCGGCCAAAATCCTCAAAGCTTTCTGGATTAACAAGCTGAATCAGGTTGATGCCATCAGTCTCGGTTTCATCCAGCCACTGTTCCAAATCATCCGCCACGGTTGTAGCTGAGCCTATAAATGTACGTGCGCGCCCAAATCCATTTTGCGGATTAGCCGCCTGATCCAATGTCCATTGACGCCCACTGACCTGAGGATCAAATTGACGTAAAACAGATTGGCTGGCTTCTGTATTTTGATAACGAAGTACATTGTCTGGTGCAGTTTGCGAAAAATCTACGCCAGTCATGGATGAATAATGGATAATTGATGCTATAGGATCATAATATTCATAATATTCCTTAAACTTTTCCCATGCAGATTCATCTGTTTCTGCGGTCACGACAGCAACTGCTGTAATGAATTTTATGTTTTCTGGTTTTCTTCCATACTTAACTGCCAGAGCACGAATACGACGCACATTTTCTCTCACGCCACTTGCACCTGCCCCTACAACAAAAACAACTTCGGCATGTCTAGCAGCAAAGTCTGCCCCCCGGGTAGACGTACCTGCTTGTAACACTACAGGCACACGCTGCGGGCTTGGTTGTACAACATGCCCATCTGGCACTGTAAAATACTTACCTTTATGTTGAATAGCATGCACCTTGGAGGGATCTGTATAAACACTTTTTTCCAGATCAATATTCCGTATAACAGCAGCATCTTCCCAAGATCCCTGCCAAAGCTTATAAGTTACCTCCATAAACTCATCAGCAAGATTATAACGCTCATCATGGGCCATCTGGTGGCCTAACCCAAGATTGCGCGCAGCACTCTCTTGCTGAGACGTCACAACATTCCAGCCAATACGCCCATTAGTGATATGATCCAACGTGCTGAACTTACGTGCTGCTTGGTAAGGATGTTCATATGTGGTGGAAAGCGTAACGCCAAATCCCAGCGTTTTTGTTGCCGCAGCCATAGCAGAAACAAGCAAGAGTGGATCAATTAAAGGTGACTGAATACCATGCTTGAGAGAAGGTGCGGCAGTAGCACTATAAACATCAATCAGCCCTAAGGCATCTGCTATAAACAGGCAATCAAAACCAGTAGTTTCTAGAGATCGCGCAAGTTCAACCCAATACTCAATGCTTGTATATCTATATGTTTTATCGCGTGGATGACGCCATAGCCCGTAATTAAGGTGAGACACGGTTGCCATGGTAAACGCATTGAGAATGATCGGATCTGTTTTTTGTGCCGTATAAGCCATACTGAGATTTCCAAATAAGAAATGGTAAAATGGACGTTCAGACAGCTCCCACACGCCACTGACCAGGCGGTGAATTGCCGTTTACCAAGTAATCCCCCACAATTCTGGTGCGATAGACCCGTGGATTATGGCAACCAATTGTACGGATATTGCGCCAATATCTATCCAGAGCAGCGCCACGAAGCGTTGCCGTACCCCCCAAAGCATCAAACAACAAAGAGGTTGCACTTAACGTAAGCGGGAAGATAATTTCCTGAGCTTGCCAGACTTCAAGTTCTGCCTTGATAATATCTGGCCCTCTATCTCCATCCTTTTTATCTACCGCTGCTTGCAGTGCTTCTGCTGCGTGCCTGACAATGGATCTGGACGCATGCGCGGCAGACGCAACCTGCCCCACAATTTCCAGAATTTGAGGATCTTGCGCAGGTAATTCGTGGTTAGCGTGGCTAAAGGCACGTTTTCTGTTTTTTACTGCCCCCGCAATATCCAAAGCCGCCGCTTGCGTAATGCCAGCCACTGTTGCGAGGTGATAAAGTTGGAAAAATGCTTGAGAATACGGAAACTCGGTATTGCCATAACGCAAGATATCATCATGCACCTGCACATCTTGAAAATGTGCTGTGCCACTTGCTGTTAATCGCTGACCAACCCCGTCCCAATCATCAACAATATCCAACCCAGGATCATGGCGGGATGCTAGGCATTTAACTGTTTGTCCATCCTCTGTAGAGGCGGTAACAGTTAACCAATCGGCATATAGAGAGCCTGTTGTAAAAAATTTGCTTCCATTGATTACAAAATGTTTATTCTTGCGGGAGACCGTGGTGGCAAAGCGATCTCGCCCTGCCCCTTTTTCGGCTGCTGCGGCCCCTGCCGTTTCCCCTTTTCCAACGCGCTCAAACCATTGGTCTGTATAAGCTGAAGGTTGCTCAAACAGCAGATGCTCTACAAAGCCAAAATGTGCCCGCAGGGCCTGAGCCACATTTGAATCTGCCGTTGCCAAATCAATAACAGCAGAAAACAATTCAGAAAGCGGGCGCCCAAGCCCGCCATATTGGGCAGGCACTCGTAAAGCTGTAAAACCACTTTGTTTGAGCCGCTTGATAGCCTCAAAAGGAAGCACACGCTCAACCTCAGCCTTAGCAGACTGCTGGCGAATATCTTCCAATAATGGGGCATATCCACTTATCTCTGTCGTATATTGCAGAGGAAACGCCTCCTCCCATAAAACAGCGCCCCGCTCCTGCTCAACAGATCTATTTCGCTTCAACACCTTAAACCTCCTGCGCAGAATGGTTTTACCATTCGGTTTATAATTTTCTTTCTATGAAAAGAGGTTTTCCCGAATCACATGGAGGGGTCTCCATGCCCACGAATCACTCTCAATATTCGTATTAGGCACATATTCCACTACACAAACAAGCATATAATTACGATATTTATCATTTTATCATATTGACTCGTATTTATATGTAAATGCATTCTAATTAACGATTCCGATTCATTGTTTTGTGAATCTCATAACAACTAAAAATTAACGTGAAATGCCATGTTCTGGAGTCGAAAGTGAAATCAAAAAGAGCTTGGCACTACGCCACCACAACTGCGCTTGCTGTATCCTCTGTATTTTGGGCAGAAAACTTGGCTCATGCACAAAGCAAGCCAGATGCTGAACATTCTCCGACAGCGGTACGTAATACCGTTACGTCTCAACAAAAAAGGAAAACCATCACAGCCGTTGATGCACATTCTGTAGAGCACGTGAATATACAGGGGCAAAGGCAAGCCAACTGGGTTGTTACCCCCGTTTCCGCCTCGACAATTGCGAATTATGCGCCTGGTACTAACGCCTTAAAAGCACTCACTACCCTACCCGGGGTCATGTATAACTCTGCGGACCCTCAAGGCCTGAACCTATGGGGACAATCCTTTTTGATGCACGGTTTTGACCAATCCCAGATTGGCATGACATTAGATGGCATGCCTTTAGGGGGGCAATTATGGAGCAATTCCAATGGTCTTAGTCCTTCCGCCGCTATTTCTTCCGAAAATATCAGTCGGCTAGACGTATCTGCCTCCGCTGGGTCCGAAGGAGCTGCCAGTATCAGTAATCTGGGTGGAACCGTGCAGTTTGTTTCCCGAGATCCATCACATAAAGCTGGGGGCACTGTGCGCCAAACTTTTGGCAGCAACTCCATGTTTCATACCTTTGTGCGGGCAGATAGTGGTGACCTGAATAAACAAGGCACACGTTTTTATGTGTCCTATATGCGGAATGACACAGATAAATGGCGCGGGGGACAAAATCAGTTCATGCAGCAGGTGAATGCCAAGCTGCTGCACCCTATTGGAGAACAAAGCAAGCTAACTGCTTTTTTCAACTATGCTGATGAAGAAATGCAGAATTATCAGGACTACAGTATGAATATGTTCCGCCACGGCGGCTATCATATTGATAATCTTGCTGGCACACCCAATGGTTATGAAACAGCATACCGTCTTGCTCTTGCCTCCAATGGTATGCTTGGAGGCAGTGTGCCAGCCGCTTACCAAAATCTTTCTAGCCCATATACGGCTTCTTTTTATGATGGTGCGGGCAATCAGCGGCAATATTTTGGCGGTGTAAATGCTGATCTTGCGCTTACAGATAGATTGCGTTGGAACTCTACTTTTTATGGTCATCGCTCGTGGGAAGTTGGAACGGTTACAAGCCCGCTTATTTCATCTCCGAATGGCGCACCTTTTGTTGAGCAGGCTACCATGCCAAGTACCAATAGATTTGGTTTGCTTTCTTCTCTGACATACACAATTTCCAAAAATGAAATCAACGGTGGCGTCTGGTACGAAAACACAAAATTTGTTGCCGATAAAAGAGCTTATGAAGAACCTTTGTTAGAAGACGTTCTTTCCGGCAATGCACGCCCAGTTGATGGCATGCACCTAACATCTCCTTATCAGCGCGAATATGAGCAGGTTTTTAATACCAATACATTTGTTGCTTACCTGCAAGACACTTATCATCCTCTGTCTAATTTGGCATTCCACTTTGGCTTTCGGTCAGTGCTTAACACCACGCGCGTAGGGCAGTTGGCAAACTGGCCCACCTATACTCGCACAGATGCCATTGCCGGTGGCGATGGTATTACCACAAGTAAGCCATTTCTGCCGCATATTAGTGGCCAATGGAGCTTTTTGCCGGGGCATCAGTTTTATTTTGATATTGCCAATAATGTGAAGGTTCTACCTGTGGCAGGTTACAATAGTGGAGCTTCACCTTTTGCAACAACACAAGCTGCCTTTGATGCATCTAAAGCCGGTTTGACATCAGAAACTGATTGGAATTACGCTGTAGGGTATCGTTATACATCCCACCTTATTACCGGGAATGTTTATGCGTATCACACAGATTTTTCCAACCGCTTGCAACAGATTTCAACCGGCAATCCCAATAATCCATATACCGTTATCAAAAATGTTGGTGGCGTAAGCATGAACGGCGTAGATGCAGGCTTTGTGCTACGGCCATTGGAGGGACTACAACTTGCCAGTAGCATTAGTTATAATCATGCAACTTACTCAGATAACGTTACAGAAACAACAAGTTCTGGAAACGTAACTTATGGGTTAAAAGGTAAGCAGGTAGTTGCCTATCCACGGTTGATGTACAAAGGTCAGATTTCCTACAAATGGCGAGATGCCGAAATACATGCTGACACACAATATATAGGCACCAGAAACCTCAGTTATACTGGGGATGAAAAAGTGCCAGCCTATTGGCTAACAAATGTCGGTGCGAGATACGACCTAACGCCACTGTTTAACCAAGGGAAAGTAGGTAATGTTATCAAACATGCTTCTTTAAGTTTTAATGTTTATAATATTACCAACGAGCATTACATCTCCACAATGGGGCAAAATGGCTTTCCCATGTCTGGAGATTATCAGTCCGTCGTTTTAGGCGCTCCTCGACAATATTTTGGTACTGTTCAGATTGATTTCTAAAAATTGGAAACAAATTTCATGTCACACACAACACTTTTACCTACAGTCGATTCCCAAACCTTTCGCAATGGTATGTCTCTTGTACCTGGTGCTATTTGTATTATTGCAACAGATGGCAAAAATGGCTGCTATGGATTTACAGCTACTGCAGTATGCAGTGTTTCCGATACACCACCCACTTTGCTTGTTTGTGTCAATAAAAGCACAACTGCGCATGACCATATTCTCGCGCATCAATGTCTTTCCGTTAATGTGCTAGCACCTTCGCAAGAAGCACTATGCGCAGGTTTTAGTAACCGCGCCCTAACACAGGCTGAGCGATTTGCCCTTGCAAAATGGAATAAACGCAATAGCGGTGCACCTCTACTTATCGGTGCCACAGTATCCTTTGATTGCACTATTGCGCAGACCATTGAGGCACAAACACACACAATCATTATCGCCTCAGTGGTTGATATTGTTTATGAACATAAGCCCCAAAACGGCTTGGTCTGGTATTGCAAAAAAATAGCCTACACAGTTTAATAAGAGGTGTTTTACTGAAGATAATCCGAGTGATACTCGTCTAGAAGGCGCATGGCGCTCTCACGGAACTCAGGCGAATAACGCGATGTTTTCTTCTTCTCTGTCATAGGGCTCATCATCCGAAAGTTTTACTCTCCGATAAACCCGGGACAGTTCAGGGCACGGCGGCTGTTGATGGCATGCGGATTGACGTGCGTGGCGATCTGGCCGGCATCCTGACGATTGCGTCTGGAACGCAAAAAAGCGCGAACGTTGGTATGCGTTCACGCTTTGATCCAAGATCGCAATTTGAGATGGTTGCGGGGGCCTGCTTCCCCCGCTGTCATAAAACGGGTTTCCCCTTTGTTTCCGTTGGTATGGGCGAAATCGAGAATACCCATCAGTTCGCCGCGTAGAGAGATATGGACCTCGCCCCGCTTCTCACCGGGGTTGAGCACGATCCCGCCGATCAGCGAACGGATGGCCTGCGCGGCCTCCCTACCACCGTCCGGGTCATCCACGCGGAAATCTCACAGAAGGGTTGTACATCGGGTTAGATTATGAAAAAGTCTGTTTTGTAGAAAAGAAATTTCCATAATCATCAAGAAAACCCGATGCAGACACAGTGTAGCGCAAGCGCGTATGATTTTCCAGCCTCCTGTGGACGGCGTGTTGTAGCCCGTTTTGACGGGGGTCGCATGAGTTCGGATGGCGGTGTCATCCTGGTAAAGCAGGTCGATGATAGTCTGGGGTTCAGTCGCCGTTTTGCTGCATGTTTTCGCGATGAGCGGCATCCTGCCTTTGTGGAATACCGGGTTGAAGACCTTGTCCGTCAGCGGATCATGGGCCTGGC
>NZ_CADO01000026.1 GCF_000285275.1 Acetobacter pasteurianus subsp. pasteurianus LMG 1262 = NBRC 106471 | reverse complement strand
GGAACCTGGAATCACGCACAAGAGCACTCAGTCAAAGGTTTTTCGAACCCTCCAGATGTATTGTTAAATAATAAAAAGAGTATTGTGTATTTCTTTCATGTATTCCAAAACAAAGAATGCTTACCATATCGGATGTGAAACAATAATTTCATGAAAAATTATCTTGCGGCATGCACAATGTACATGCCTGCGAGCGCGCGTGCGCCTTTAGTTGGTTTTGATTTTATACACGGTATGTATAATTAATTTCTTACCAATAAAAAAATAGAACGTATTTCTACAAATTTTTCCTTTTATAATTATTTTTTATATAAATACTTTTATACATATCAAAATTATCACGAATTTCATGATGATTCCAAATTATACTTTAAATATATATGTAGGTATATATCTAATTATTTTTAACGCCAAATCAGCAACACAGAAAATACTCTGCGCGTTTCCGTGTCACAAACGCTGTATTTTTTAAACGAAAAAACTGCGCCCTGTTCCAATATTGTGTGAACGATCACAACAACATTAAAACAGGGCCACCCCGCATTACTGCGGCATGCTGGGGTATTTTACGGGTACGTGCTCAGATATGCCGCCGTCCCACACACCGCCTTTAGTGGTATCCGATGTATCCGGATCTTCCACCTTTACCTTCCTGTCTGTCCCACCATCCCATACACCGCCTTTGGTGGTATCGGGCTGATCCGGGTTTTTGACCTCAACATGTCTGGAAACGCCACCATCCCATGTGGCGGCAGAAGCACTCTGCACAAACCCGAGGCCAAGAACAGCGACACACATATAAAGTGTCTTTTTCATTTCTCTCTCCTCGTTTAACAAAACTGTAACAGAATGTATTTCTTATTTGCTTATTTTCAACACGAGTACTGTGCTTTCTTCGTATGTCTGCTCTTTAAAAAGCAGTCATCACGCACTGCCCGCCCATATGCCGGGCTGCAATATCACCATAAAAAAAAGGAACCCAAATGGGTTCCCTGCGCAGAATTTATGTTGTGTGGAGAAGGAATTTTGCGAATTGAATGCTTTTTCATCCGCAAAACCGCAACGCCCGCCGTGTAACGCAAACTTACAGCGCCAACAGCAGAGGCCAATCACAACCAATTGAAATTTCTGAATTTTAAGGAAATGGAGCGGATGAAGGGAATGTCATAGACCCATTCGAAACACTCGATAAATGGCAGTTTCTCAAAGAAAAACAGCTACCAACACATAGTACTACCAGACTGGTAGCACCAGAGCCTTGCACGATTATCAGCAAGCAATTCAGTTGCATAGACATCTGATGACGCCAGCGGATACCGGCAGGCCATTGCAGCCCATGCCGCCGCGGCATGGGCCAACACTTCCAACGGCCAGCTTGCCATTGAGATGGACAAAGCCGATTTGCAGCGACCTCAGGGGCGCTATCATTGGCCGGAATACGAGGTCAAATATGCCGCCAAAGCAAAGCGGTCTTTTTGCTATGGCCCACCCAGAACGCTTCCGGGCGGGCCATAGCGCAATAATTCTATTAAGAATTTTCTGAAGTATTATCTGCTTCGCTAGCAATAAAATTGCCTTTTTTCTCCGCCCAAACAAAAAATTTAGTAAAATCACCTAAAGGTTCAGGAAGAATAAACCATGTCGGGATCCCTCTGCTTTGCGGATTTCCAACACCGTTATTCTTCCCACCATTCCATCGGACGCCAATAGTTCCTTCTCTGCCTTCCCACTTCATTCTTGCTATAGAATAGCTATTTTCTCCACCATCATGAAGAATTTCCAAGTTAGCAATCCGATCCTTCGGAGAGGTGACAAGAGCAGGATTCACATAAGACATAACTTTTTTCCTTACATACATACGTATATACATATGTATGTATGTAGATTTTCCAAAAAGCAAAAACTTTTTTAAGAGTCGCTGTAAATTTTCCAGCATGCGCCTCTTTCTGAGCAAAGAGGAGACACACGGCAAAAGGCTTTTGCACTGTGATTAATGAGGAAATGCCTAGTTAGATTGGGCTGCCACGGTAGCCCGTTTCTTTTGACATCAAAGCTCGGTAGGATCTTTCTTCATACCCATAGGAAGAACTACCGCTGACCCACTACCAACACGGTATATCGTGCTGCTGGGTGATGTTCGTAAGTTATTGATTTCATTGGGAAAATGCACATTGGAGCGGATGAAGGGAATCGAACCCTCGTATGCAGCTTGGGAAGCTGCCGTTCTACCATTGAACTACATCCGCATCTTTGTAGGGCGCACTATACCGATACATTGTGCAAATGGCAACGCATCAGTTTTACTCGGCTTCCATTTCTGCGCTCACCAAATCAGAAATATGGCCGATTTCACGCAGATGCAGCCCCTCCGGCGGGCGAGAACGCGTATTGCCCCGTGCGATGCGGCGAGGCAGCACGGCACGGTCAAACCCCAGCTTGGCGGCTTCCTTCAAACGGGCATCAGCCTGTGCCACCTGCCGCACCTCGCCCGAAAGACCGACCTCACCAAAATAAACCTCTCCGGGGCTGGTGGGCACGCCACTGGCAGCAGAAACCAGCGCCGCAGCCACAGCCAGATCTGCCGCTGGTTCCGCCACTTTCAGGCCGCCTGCCACGTTCAAATACACATCCATGCCAGAAAGTTTGAGCCCACAGCGCGTTTCCAGCACAGCCAGCAACATGGAAAGGCGGCCTGTATCCCACCCAACCACGGCACGGCGTGGTGCGCCATCTCCACCTTTGGGGGCCAGCAGGGCCTGCACTTCCAGCAAAACAGGGCGCGTACCTTCCAACCCGGCAAACACGGCAGAACCGGCAATATTGCCCCGCCTTTCGGCCAGAAATAGCGCAGATGGGTTGCTCACTTCCTCCAACCCACGGTCTGTCATGGCGAATACGCCAATTTCATCCGTTGCGCCGTAGCGGTTTTTGGCAGCCCGCAAGATACGGAACTGGTGGCCTCTATCGCCTTCAAAATACATTACGGCATCCACCATGTGCTCCAGCACACGCGGGCCTGCCAGCGCGCCTTCCTTGGTTACATGCCCCACCAGAATAAGGCTGAAGCTCCGGCGCTTGGCCGCACGTATCAGCTCAAACGCACAGGCCCGCACCTGAGAAACCGTCCCCGGTGCGCTATCTATGGTTTCCAGCCACATGGTCTGGATGGAATCAATCACCACCGCCCGCACATCGGGTTCGGCTTCCAGCGTGGCTACAATATCCGCCACGTTGATAGATGCCGCCAAGTCCAGCTTGGCCCCAGCCACACCCAGCCGCTGGGCGCGCAGGCGGATCTGATCCACCGCTTCTTCACCAGAAATATACAGCACCCGCTCACCCTTGCCTGCCAACTTGCTGGCGGCCTGAAGCAGCAGGGTGGATTTACCTATGCCGGGGTCTCCCCCCACCAGCACAACAGAGGCAGGCACAAGGCCACCGCCTAAAACCCGATCAAGCTCTGCAATACCTGTTTGGGTGCGTGGTGGAAGTTTGATCTCCCCTTCCAGCGCCTGCAACGCCACGCGCCGCCCTTTACCACCGCGCACTGCGGCAGAAGATGCGGCCAAGGGTTCCACAGCCATTTCTTCCAGCGTGTTCCATTCACCGCAGGCATCGCACTGCCCAGCCCATTTGGCATGTACAGCGCCACAATTGGTGCAAACATAGGTGCGGGAAGGTTTTTTAGCCATCAGGCAAGCTCTTTTGCTGTCCGGTTCATCCCCCCTGATGTGGAATAAAACAGGAACAAACTCAAGGGCTCACCCGCACTGTTTTTTACGCGTAACCCAATTGCGCGTTCAGATCGGCCATACCGGATTTGTGGAAATATGCCTCAAACACATCGCACCACGGGTCTGGCTGCTGCCGGGCTTCGCCAGAAAATGTTGGGGTGCGGGCACCATAGGTCTGCACAAACGCATCAGACAAACGCTGCGTAAATTCCGGATTGATAGCCTGCAATTTTTCAATGTTATGGGGCTGCAAATCACCCTGCTTCAGGCTTTCATAGCGCAGCACAATGCTTTGGGGGGATGTATCCGCCAGTATCATGCGGGCCATCTGCCGCACATGCTCCAGCCCCCGTTCATGCTCCACAGCCAGAAAAGCTGTTACGCGGGCATCGCCTTCCTGCTCACGCCAGAACTGGCCCAGAAAATCGTCTGGTTCAGGCGGAATCATGTACAGCAAAAAGCGGAACATGCTTTTCATGATATCGCGCAGGTTGCGCACAACAGAAAGTACCAGAACGCCCTGGCTGCGCACATGGTCTATAACGTGCTGAAAATCGCAATGCGCCACAACATGCCCACCTTGCAGCGTGGCGGTTACCAGATCCAGCGGGCAATACAGCCGCAGGGTTTCGGGCATGATATGCACGCGCTCATCCGGCAGGCCGCGATAATCATCCACCACATCCTCACCCCCCAGATGCAGACGGTGGGAAGGGCACCCTGCGGCTTTTAGCGCGGCTTCCACATAATACGTGCCAGCTTTTGGAATGGTGTTGACCATAACCGGCGGCAGGCCCGGTGTTTCACATGTATCTGTTGTTATCAGGGTGTTAAGGTAAAGTGGGTATCTGCGGCCTTCTACCGTGCCTGCCCATCCGTTTCCCGTACGATGATACCGACTGCTCACCTGCCCCCGAATATTTAACAGGCACAGTTCTTCCCCATCCATACGCCATGTATGTTCGTTTTCGTGTTGATACCCATAAAGTTGGCCGTTGGGCAGAAAAACAACCTTGCCGTAGTTACTGTTGCAAGGAGAACCAAACACAAAAACAGAACGGGAAACATCATCCATAATTGAACACCCTCATATTCTACCATTTCGCAAAATGGCTGGGCGCTGTTTGCCACCTCTGTTCGTAAATTTAAACAAAATTTATTATTTGAAAACGCAATACCCCCTGCTCCACCACACAACGATGCTTTGACGAACCCGCCCGCACAGGTTACGGCTGCTGGAACTGCCTTTTTCACACTTCAGCAGGAACGGACAGTCCACACTCATGGACATGGTGCTTGATCTTGTGGCCCGCCTTGGCCGCGCTACACTTTCCCTTATTCGCGCGGCGGGGGCTTTGGCCCTGTTTGCGGCTTCTGGGCTTTCGCACATTGTGCGCCCTCCGTTTTATGGGCGGGTGTTTTTATCCACCTTTTTAGAAACAGGCTTTTTCTCTTTGCCTGTGGTGGCGCTTACGGCGCTGTTTTCTGGCGGGGTGATTGCGCTGCAATCCTATACCGGGTTTGCGCAATACCATGCCCAAAGCGCCATTGCCGGTATTGTGGTGCTGGCCGTTACGCGTGAACTCGGGCCGGTGCTGGCTGGGCTTATGGTGGCTGGCCGCGTAGGCGCTGCCATGGCCGCCCAAATTGGCACCATGCGCGTAACAGACCAGATAGATGCGCTTACCACCCTTTCCACCAACCCCATGAAGTATCTGGTGGCCCCGCGCCTGCTGGCCGGGCTTATTGCCCTGCCCTTGCTGGTGCTGGTAGCAGACATACTGGGTGTGGCAGGCGGCTTTACCGTAGCGGTGGTGAAGCTGGGCTTTTCTGCCCCCGCTTACATTACAGCCACGCTGAACTCCCTCAAGGCCATTGATGTAACCGTAGGGTTGGTAAAGGCCGCGCTGTTTGGGTTCCTTATTGCGCTGATGGGCTGCTACTACGGCTATAACAGCAAGGGCGGGGCAGAAGGTGTGGGCTCTGCCACAACAGCGGCCGTGGTAGCTGCCTCCATCATGCTGCTGGCCTTTGATTACCTGCTGACAGACCTGTTCTTTTCACAATGAGCCAGACCATGACAGGCACCACGCCTAAAATCCGTATTCGGGACCTGCACAAATCCTTCGGCGCCAAAAAGGTGCTGGATGGTGTTTCCATGGATGTTGCACAGGGCACATCCTTTGTTGTTATCGGCGGGTCTGGCTCGGGCAAATCCGTGCTGCTGCGCTGCATCCTGGGGCTGATTACCCCGGATTCCGGCGTTATCGAAATTGATGGCGAAAACGTTCTGGAAGCTCCGGAAAAACGGCGTGAAAAACTGCGCAGTGAAATTGGCATGCTGTTCCAGAACGCCGCCCTGTTTGACAGTTTGACTGTATGGGAAAACGTGACATTCGGCCTGCTGGCGCTGCATAAAATCACCCGCAAGAACGCCCGCAACCATGCAGGCACCATTCTGGCACAGGTGGGGCTTGATCCTTCTGTGGGGGATTTATATCCATCTGAACTTTCTGGCGGCATGCAAAAGCGCGTGGGCCTGGCACGTGCCATTGCTGCCCAGCCGGATATTCTGTTTTTTGATGAACCCACCACCGGGCTGGACCCCATTATGGGCGCGGTGATTGATGGGCTGATTGTAGATTGCGTGAAAAAGCTGGGTTCCACCGCCATTGCCATTACGCATGATATGGCATCTGCCCAACGCATTGGAGATGAAGCCGCCATGCTCTACAAAGGCAAGCTGATCTGGCAGGGTGCAGCATCTTCCCTCATGAACAGCGGCAACCCGTATGTAGATCAGTTCACCCACGGGCGGCGTGAAGGCCCCATCAGCATGGAATTGCGGCGTTAATCACACTTGGCTGCAATCTCCACTTGCCCGCGCTGCCTTGCAATGAGATAGAAAAAGCAGACAAAACGGGTAAGGGATATTCGGTAAGATGAAACGCGCGGTTCTGCTGCTGGCCTGCACCTTGGGACTATCCGCCTGTGGCATGTTTAGCTCCAGTGAACCGAAGCATCTGACCACAGCCGCCCAGTGGGAAAAATACGGATATCATGATCACCTCAAAACAGGTGATGACGACTAACCTCACCACGTTTCCCATACGTTAATTTTTACCCCTGCCACCGTTGATGGCAGGGCTTTTGCCTGTTTGAAAAGTGCACAGCATTGTGCGGCCTGCACCAAACAGAAACTTACGTACATTCCCCCAACATCACCACGCCGCTTGCTTAATGGTGGCGCAACCCCCTCTTACGCCGCTACGTTACGGATATAAGGGTTATTTTTCCAGACACCTGAAACACAAGGTTTTCTGATGCGTTTGAAGCGGTTCTGTTCTCTTTTTCTAGCGTGTTTTGTGCTTACGCAGGGTGCCCTGCCTTTTGCCGCCAGTTCCCCCCTTTGGGCAGCGGATACAGACAATACCTCCGTTACGGCCCCTGCCCCAACAACCCTTATTACCAATACTTCTGATATTGTCAGTAACAGCACGCTGGAAAGTATTGGCTCAGAAATAAGTGCCATTTACCAAAGCAGCCAGCAGGAAAGAACCAACGGCCAAAGCACAACCGAGCTTGCCGCCCTGCTGCGCCGCGCCAATGCTGTGGCCACACAAACAGATACCCTGCAAGCCCGGCTAAAACCCTATCAGGGCGTTTATCAGAACTTTCTGGATATTCTGGGCAAGCCACCCGGCAAGGATGAGCCAGCAGAAGCAGCCTCCATTACCGAACAGCGCAAACTCCTGCTTAAAAAACAGCAGGACATCAATTCCCGCATGACGCGGCTGAAGCTGTATCAGGTAGAAGCCCAGCAACTTGTAAATGAACTGCGCCAGCATGGCACCGCCATACAGCAGGCCACCTTGTGGCAGCGTTTTCCCTCCCCTCTGGGGGTGAACTTCTGGTCTCAGTTTACCAGCAATTTCCATACAGACACCACACGGCTCAGCGCTTTGGGGGGAGAAGCCCTTGGGGTGCTGGGGGTCGCTTTTTCTGGCAAGCGCATCTTTATTTCGCTGGGTGGCATCGCACTTTCTGCGGTGCTTCTGGTGGGGTGGTTTTTCTCGCACGGTATTATTCGCCGGTTGGTGGCGCGTGTTTTACCTGCGGGACGTATCCGCCCCATTATTGCAACCCTTTTGTGTGGTGTGCTCAGCCTGCTGGCATGGGGTTTTGCCTTCCAGATTTTCTGGAGTGTTCTGGCCTTTGACAATTCTGCGCTGGATGAAGATTTAACCACCCTTGGCAGCATGATGGGCGCGCAGTTTCCGCTTTGCGGGCTTGTGATCGAGCTGGGGTTTTGCCTGCTTTCACGCCATCCGGAATGGCGCATCTTTCCGATGTCGGACACCATTGCGCGGAATTTGCGGCTGTTTCCGCTCTGGTTGGCGGCAGCGCTTATTATACGCGGGTTCCTGCGCTATATTGATACGCAAAGCGGCATTTCCATGCTGTCTGTCCAGCTTATGGATGGGCTGTATGTGCTGGCCGTAAGCCCGCTGCTGTTTGCCATCCCGCGGGAACTGCGGATTTCTGACCAAACAGACAACACCCCCAGCCAGCCCTCGCGCACGCAGTTTTTAATCAGTCTGGCTATGGGTATTTCCATTGTCTGCTGGCTGGCTGTTTTTTCAGGCTACATTCCGCTGGCTTACACCATCATCTCATGGCTGAGCATGATGGCCATTAGCATGACAGGCCTTTTGCTGCTTTCCCTTTTGGTAACGGTTACGGCCAGCACGTTGTTTCCGGCCGGTGCGCCTTTGGGGCGGCATCTGGTTGAACTGGGCCTGCCGCCACGGTTTGTAAACCAGATGTGCGTTGTGGTGCCCGGCATTGTAAATGTGCTGCTGCTGGCTGTGGTTTATGCCGTTGCCACCAGTGGCGGAGGGTTTGACCCGCAGCAGATCTGGCACCAGCTTTACTGGCTGTTTCATGGCCAGGCCAGCACCGATGGCTCCCATATCTCTCTGGATGCCATTTTGCTGTGTGCCGTGTTGCCGGTGGCTGGGTATTACGCCATCAGCATTTTAAAATCGTGGTTTCAGCAAAGGTTTTTCCCCACCACGCGGCTGGATATCGGGGCGCAGGCATCTATCCTGAGTATTCTGAGCTATGCCGCATGGATTCTGGTGGGGCTGAGCATGCTGGCGGTGCTGGGTGTAACCGTTAAAAGCATGACATGGGTTGTAAGCGCGCTTTCTGTGGGCATTGGCTTTGGCTTGCAGTCCATTGTGCAAAACTTTGTTTCCGGCATTATCCTTATGGCCGAACGCCCGGTTTCCATTGGGGATGTTGTCACCATTGCGGGCGTAACTGGCACGGTGGAACGCATTAGCGTGCGCTCTACCGATATCCGGCTGGATGACCAATCCACCATGATTGTTCCTAACTCGCAGTTCATTACCTCGGCGGTTAAAAACGCCACGCGGGCACAAAAACCCGGTGTGTTCACCATAGAACTCAATCTGCCTTTTGCATCTGATCTGGATAAAGCCATGGATGTCATGGCCCGCACCCTTGCCACCTGTAAGGATGTGGATGAAAGCATGCGGCCAACTGTAAGCATGTCTTCTGTATCTGATGGCTCTGCCTTGCTGATTGGATCAGCCAAAGCCATGTCTGGCACAGACGTAAAAGTTGTGCGCAGTGCAGCGCTTTTTGAAATCTGGAAGGCGTTTCAGGAAAACAAGATTCCGGTGACGGTGCGGCAGAACCTGATAACCGTTTAACCAGCACGCCCTATTCTGCGGGCCGCCTGTATGGCCCGCAGAAACCAAGCCACGTTGTTTTTCAGGAAAAACGCTGGCGCAATTTATCTATATGCTCACGCCCTCGCCCCGTATTGGCAACAAAGGCCTGTTGCAGAACATGCCATGCTCTTTCCAGTTCGCGGTCATCCACATAGGCAAAACCTTCTGGCCGTGTGCGTAAAACACGCTCCAGATTTTTCAGGCGCACAACCTGATGATGCACAAATGGGCTGGTATAAGCCCGCCCGGCAAACACCACGACAGACCGTACATTTTCCATTCCGGTAAGGTATTTTACGGCACAGACATGCCGATAGTTCTGGTGCACGGGGTCCATAAACAGCCGGTACCCTACGCCGGTAGAATTTGGAAAACTCTGCTTCCACACCCCCGGCGTAGAGGAACCGGAAATAAAGCCATCGTAATTTTTGGTTTCAATAACCACAATGCCCCACGGGGCTTTTACAAGATGATCTATTTCCGTCAGCCCTCTGTCATCTTCCAGCAAAACATTATGTAGGGCGGCCCAGCCCATGTGTTGGAGAATTGCACATACTTTTTCTTCCCCTTCCCGCCCTTTTTCATGGGCATCAAAATACGGCTTCTCAAAAACCGGTTCTGCCGGGGTTTCATCTTGAGAGGTTGGAGACGGCGGTAAGTGCTTTTCTGGTTTTTCAATAAAACCAAAAACCAGAAACCCGGCCAGGGCGAGAAGCCCCACAACCAAAGCAATTTTTACAAGCAGAAACAAGAACGCAAAAACTGTTGAAATATTCAGCAAGACAAGAAGGCACACTGCCATTGCAATAATGGCACCAAGTTTATCCATTAAAAAATCTGCCCAATCTTATTTGTTCTTTTGGCACGCAGTTTACAGGCTGTTCTTGCGCGTGCATGCAGTTGCACATACGGCGCCATACAGCAAGCGGTATGGTTTTTCAAATTTACGTGGATATCAGAAGGTTTTTACCAAAAAAGGCCCCAACATGGGGGCCTTTTCAACTGGTTTAGTGTTCCTGATGAATGGTATCCAAATCTGCAAAGCGCGTGTATTCGCCCTCGAAAAACAGATTAATGGTGCCCGTGGGGCCATGACGCTGCTTTTCCAGAATAAGCTCGGCCTTGTTATGCACCAGGCTCATCTTGCGCTGCCATTCATCCATTGCCACAGAGTATTTCTCCATGGATTCAAAAGCGGTTTCCTTGGGCATACGCTGTTGCAGGTAGTATTCATCACGGTACACAAACATCACCGCATCGGCGTCCTGCTCAATGGAGCCGGATTCACGCAAATCCGACAGCATGGGCCGCTTGTCTTCGCGGCTTTCCACCTGACGGGAGAGCTGGGAAAGTGCGATAACCGGCACTTCCAGTTCCTTGGCAATGGCTTTAAGGCCCTGCGTAATCATGGAAATTTCCAACACACGGCTTTCTGGGCGGGTGCCAACAGATGGCCGCATAAGCTGGAGGTAATCCACCACCACAAGGCATAGCCCCTGCGTACGCTTTAACCTACGGCAGCGTGTGCGCATGGCGGAAAGAGAGATAGCTGGCGTATCATCAATCACCAATGGCAGGCGGGCCAGTTCGTGGCTGACACGCACAAAGCGGTCAAACTCCTTCTGCCCGATATCACCACGGCGGATACGCTCGCCCGAAACCTCGGCCTGTTCAGACAGAATACGAGTGGCCAACTGCTCTGCTGACATTTCGAGCGAGAAAATAGCCACTGCCCCTTTGGGCTTTTCTCCTGTTTCCTCAGCCTCATCCATAATGGCGCGGGCGGCGGAAAAGGCCATTTTGGTGGCCAGCGCCGTTTTACCCATAGCGGGACGCCCAGCCAGAATCAGCAAGTCAGACGGATGCAGCCCACCTGTTTTTTTATCCAGATCACGCAGGCCGGATGTCAGGCCCGTAACGTGCCCTTCGTTCTGAAAGGCTTGGGCCGCAACAGAAATGGCTCCGCTCAGCGCCTTGTTGAAGGAAACAAAATCCCCTTCATTGCCTTTTTCCGTCGCCAGTTTGAACAGGGCTTCTTCCCCTGCCTCAATCTGGTCCTGCCCGGAAAGGCCCATGGTGGTGCCAAACGCGCTGTTCACCACGTTTTCACCAATATCAATCAGCT
This sequence comes from Acetobacter pasteurianus subsp. pasteurianus LMG 1262 = NBRC 106471, assembly GCF_000285275.1. GTDB lineage: Bacteria > Pseudomonadota > Alphaproteobacteria > Acetobacterales > Acetobacteraceae > Acetobacter > Acetobacter pasteurianus. Next base: position 106,219 of record NZ_CADO01000026.1, on the reverse strand, counting down.
GGCGGCGGATCCACGCATCATGAATGGTGCGGCCGTAATCTCCGGCGTTGATAATCCCGACCATGGAGGACAACAGCTTGGCCATGTAGGCCATACCGCCCACGCTGGCCAAAATGCCGGAATGTTCCAGCTCGGCCCGCATGGTTACGGGGTCTGCCAGTTGTCCGTTTTCAATGCGCCGGGCAATGGCTTCATAAATCTGGCCATTCACACGGTTGGCAAAATGCTCACCAGCCAGAAAGTCCGAAACACGGTCATAGGCGCGGTTGTTGGTCAGCAACGCGCCAAGCAGCGCCTGTTCGGCCTCCACATTGGCCGGGGGCTGCCGAAGGGTAAGGGCCAGAAGGCTTTCGTCCTTCTGGTTGGGGGTATCTGTTGTTGTCATGTTCACAACACCGCTTGTATCAGATTCGCGCTGCCACGTCCTGCTTACAGGCACATTTCCGCACAGCGTTTTTTATGCAGATGGCACGCAGGCTCGCGCAGCCTGATCCAGCGCATCATACGCCGTTACGATATGATAAAGCGAGCTACTTGGTATTTGTGAAGCCGCAGGTGCGCCCTGTGCATCCAGTTGGTCCACCCATGTGCCTGTGGGGCAACCTGTAAAATACCGATCCAGCAGATTACTGGCCATACGCGTGGCCCAACCGGCTTTACCCTGCGGATCATGACACAACGCGCCACGCAAAGCCTCGCCTTGCACCCATAAGCGGAATGTTGGCTTAAGTATTTGCCCATTCCGTGCAACGGCATCACGCACTAATGCGGTTTGGGCATCTACGCCATACTGATGTGCAAAATGGTAAAGGCGCGCGGCTTGGGCTGCGGTATCCACCCCGCTCTGGCGTGCATAAGCCTGCAACAGCCATACCCATTCAAAATGATGCCCCGGCTCACACCACTGGCCTTCTGGCCCTGCGGCGGGTTGCCAGTCTGGCCCAAAATATTCGCCCAGCGTGCCGGTGCGTTCATCCATAAAGTGTTGGCTGAACAGCGCATATAATGCGTGCGCCTGCGCCAGATCTGCAGCATCGCCCGTAGTTTCATGCAGGGCCAGAACAGCTTCCAGCAAGTGCATATGGGGGTTTTGCTGCCGCCATGCATCATTGGTGGGCCGCGTGTTCATAAAGCCGCCATTGGGCAGAGCCATTGTCTGCCCCAGCCACGCAAGCGTTTGCCGCGCCAGCTCTACCGCCTGGCCTGTGCGGTCCACACGGCCATACCATGCCAGAGCAAACAGCACGAAAGCGATATCGTACAAATCTGCACTGTCATCCAGCACAGCGCCATCACGCGCCAGCAGCTTAACCCACCCGCCATCTGGCCTATGGGCGTTGAGCAGAAACCTGAAAATACTTTCCGCCCGTTGCGCTGCTGGCTGCCAGCCTTTTAAGGCCGCCCATGAAAACACAAAAAGCTGCCGTGCCTGCACCCTTACGCGCTTGAACGGCGGCAAGGCTGGCGTGCCCTGTAGAGTCAGGCACTCCTGCGCCCCCAAGGCCGCGGGGTTTGAGGCTGTGCCATCGCACCCCGTGCTGGCCCAGAAAGGCAAGGCATCCTCAAACAGCCAGCGCGCAAAACGGTTGCGCACGGCAATAAGCGGCAGGTTTTCTGCACCCGGCAGATCATGCACTGTCATGTATTGCGAATCCGCCCGATTGTAGACGTAGTGGAATGTCCCTGCTGCAAATTGGCCAGCACCAGCCTGCCCCCTGCGGCCTGCACAATATCCGCCCCCACAACCTGTTCTGGCCGGTAATCTGCCCCTTTTACCAGCACATCTGGCATCAGGGCACGGATAAGCTCTAGCGGTGTATCTTCATCAAACGCCACAACGGCATCCACATAACGGATGGCGGCCATAACAGCGGCGCGGGATTCCAATGAGTTCACAGGCCGTGTGTCACCTTTCAGGCGGCGCACGCTGGCATCTGTGTTCAGCGCCACCACCAGCCTGTCACACGCGCTCCGGGCTTCTGCCAGCAGGCTGATATGGCCGGGGTGGATGATATCAAAACACCCGTTGGTAAAGCCGACACGCAGGCCACGCGCCTGCCAGCGGGCCACCTGCGCACAAGCGGCCCCTAAAGGCAGCAGGTGCGGCACTTCATCCGGGCCGGATTGCTCTTCCAGTTCGTGCAGAACTTCCTGAATATCCGCCGTGGCCGTGCCCAGCTTACCCACCACCACGCCAGCCGCCGCATTGGCCACACGCATGCCCTGTTCGAACGACATACCCGCCCCAACAGCCAGCGCCATGGTGGCAATAACGGTATCTCCCGCGCCAGAAACATCAAACACTTCCCGCGCACGGGCGGGCACAGCCAGCACCTCGCCCCCACGCCGCACCAGCATCATGCCTTTTTCCGACCGGGTAGCCAGAATGGCCTGTGCATCGGCCTGAGCCATCACCTTACTGGCAGCGGCCTCTACATGGGCTGCGGTATCCACCGGCATGCCGGAGGCTGCGGCCAGTTCCTTGGCATTGGGGGTAATGCAGGTAGCGCCTTTATAGCGCGTGTAATCAGTAGATTTGGGATCTACAAAAACAGGCACACCAGCTTGCCGCGCCACGTGGAACAGATGCGCCAGCACAGCCGGAGTGCACACGCCCTTGCCGTAATCAGACACCACCACAGCCTGACAGGCTCCGATATGTGCATCAATCTGGCGGCACAGGGCTTCCTGCTCTGGCTCTGCAATGGGGGCGTGGCTTTCTTCATCCACCCGCACCACCTGCTGATGCGCGGCAATAAAGCGTGTTTTGCAAATTGTGGGCCGGGTGGCACTTTGCACCGTAGCATCCACCAGCCGGTTTTTTTCTGCCAATGTGGTGCGCAGGCTGGCCCCGGCCTCGTCCTGACCGCTCAGCCCCACCAGAACGGCACGCCCCCCAAGTGAGATAACGTTGCTGGCCACATTCCCGGCCCCTCCGGGCATTTCGCGCCGGGAATCGAGCAACAACACAGGCACGGGTGCTTCGGGCGAGATGCGGTCCATGCTGCCGTATAAAAAACGGTCCAGCATGACATCACCCAGGCACAGCACGGTAATGGCAGAAAAATCCATGCCGTTCAGGCTCCAAAACTGGCAACAAAATCCAACAGCCCCGTGCGCCGACGGGTTTGCAGGCGTGCCGCTATTAGCACCGCGCGGGCTTCTGTAATGGCGCGGTCCAGATCCGTATTGATAATCACGTGGTCAAATTCCCGCCAATGCGAGATTTCATCCCGCGCGGCGGCCATGCGGCGGGCAATTTCATCGGGGTGGTCTGATGCACGGCCACGCAGGCGGCGTTCCAGTTCCTCCAATGATGGCGGCAGCACAAACAGGCTCACCACATCATCAGGCAGTGCACGGCGAATTTGCTGGTGGCCCTGCCAGTCTATGTCAAACACCATATCGTGCCCGGCAGCCAATGCGGCTTCCACCGGGGCGCGGGGTGTGCCGTAACCACGGCCAAACACGGTGGCCCATTCCAGCAACTCACCATTTGCGGCCATGCGCTCGAAATCTTCCATGGTACGGAAGTGGTAATGCACGCCTTCCTTTTCCCCCGGCCTTGGCTGGCGCGTGGTCACGGAAACCGAGTGCTTGAGCGCGGGCTCGGAAGCACGCAGTGCATTGGCAATGGTGGACTTACCCGCCCCGGATGGCGCAGAAATAACCAGGCACACACCGCGCCGCCGTTCTGCTCCGTTATGGTTACCCTGTGCGTTGTGCGCCATGCTGCCTTCCCTGCGTGTTCTATCTATCCGTCTTGCGCCTTCATGCCAGAAGCCGCCATGCTATGCCATAACCACCATAAGCAAAGGCCGATCTGTAATATGAAGCATGATACCGTTCTGATTACTGGCGCATCCTCCGGCCTTGGGCAAACATTGGCCCAAACGCTGGCCCGGCCAGGGCGCACCCTGTATCTGGGCGGGCGTCATGCACAACGGCTGGAAGAAACAGCAAAAGCCTGCATTAGCCGGGGGGCATCTGTGCATTTGCACCTTGGGGATGTGGCAGACCGTGCAGAAATGGATACCTGGATCCGCAGCACAAACGGGCTGGATCTGGTTTTGGCATGCGCAGGCATAACGGGCGGCACGCGCAAGCCGCAAACGCCCGATGGTATGCCCTATGAACCTGCAGCACAGATTTATCGTATTTTTGAAACGGACATGATGGGCGTGCTCAACACCGTGCTGCCTGCGCTGGATGTTATGCAGCATCAGCCACGTGGGGCGGATGGCATGCGTGGGCGTATCTGTGCCATTTCTTCCGTTGCGGGGGTGGTATCTTACCCCGGCACGCCCTCTTATTCCGCAGCCAAAGCGGCGGTGGACAGATTTATGGTGGCCACCGGGGGAGATGCCAAAAAGGCCGGTATCTTATTAAGCTCTGTTGTATGCGGGTTTTTAGATACCCCGATGGTGGCCAAAAACGCCTTCCCCATGCCGGGGCTCACAGATGTTAACAGCGCCAGCCGCCGTATTTTGCGTGGGCTAAGCCGGAACGAGCGGCGCATTATCTTTCCGCTATGGCTGGTTGCCGGCTCCCGCTTTATGGACCTGCTGCCCATCCGGCTGGCAGAGTTCTATTACAATAATCAGCCCTCTGGGGCCGCGGGGTCCATGCCCGAACCTGACCTTTCATGATACTGTAGCGCCAGCCCCACCATTCCCCACGCCGCAGGAACACGCCACCCATGATACAATCACCCCCTTCAGCCCCCCAGACCGGTGGCCTGATGGAGGATCTTTCCGCAGCATCTGTAAGGGAACCTGTTCCGGCAGCGCTCAAAACCATGCCGACAGACCGGGTGTTCTGGAGCCACTTTTCCCCCAACCTTGGCCCCGGTGGCTGGGTCACGGGGGCGTTGCTTACAGGCATGGGGCTGGATTTTCGCACAGGGGTGGCTGCCATTATTCTTGGCAACATCATAGGCGCGCTGCCCGTAGCCCTTGCCGCCGCCATTGGCCCCAAAACCGGGCTGACACAAATGGAGGCCTCCCGCCGCGCGTTGGGGCAAAAAGGTCTGCGTCCTCCGGCGTTTCTGAACTGGATTTATTGCGTAGGGTGGGATGCCGTAAATAACGTGCCCGCCGCCACGGCCCTTATGGCGCTGCTGCTTTTGGCCGGGCTTTCCATGCCCTTCTGGCTGGCTTTGGGCATACTGGCTAGTATTCAGATGGTGGCCTCTATTTACGGACACCATGTGGTGCAGGCCTTGCAGAAATATCTGGGCACCGTGTTGCTTGTGGTGTTCACGCTTATTGGCATTGTGTTTGCGCTAAAAGGGCAAGCCCCGCTGGCCGCGCATCATGCTGTCAGCTTTTCCACCTTTTTGCTGGCAACGGGTGTGTTGGTCAGCTTCAATCTGTCCTGGGCCTCGTATTCATCAGATTACACGCGATATCTGCCTGCCAATACCTGCCCTAAAAAGGTGGTGTTGCTGGCTTTGGCGGGGCTTTTGGGTTCGGCCATTCCGTTCCAGATTCTGGGGCTTATTTCTGCCGGGTCTGTGGCAGAGGCCTCACCCACGGCGGTTATTGCCTCGCTCCAGCAGGCTATGGGGCCACTTGGGGCTGTGGCACTTGGGGCGATTGCGCTTTCATCCATCACCGGCAATTCGTTTAACGATAATACCGCCAGCTACAGCCTTATTTCTGCCGGGCTGCATGTGCCCCGCATTGCGGCGGCCATTCTTACAGCCAGCCTTGGCTATGTGCTGGCTGTGGCCGGTGCAGGCCGTTACACCACACTTTATACAGACTACCTGCTGGTGACGATGTACTGGATTGCCCCGTGGATCGGCATTGTGCTGGCGGACTGGTATTTTGGAGATCGCACGGTGCACCCTATTCCACCGGGCTGGACACGTGGGGCCACCATTTTTGCCGTAACATCCGTGCTGACCATTGCGCTGTTTTCAACCAGCAGCCTGTATACCGGCCCCGTAGCGCGTTGGCTGGGCGGGGCCGATATTGGGTATTACGTGGGCTTTTTTGCTGCGGCTTTCTGGTACGCGCTGGGCATGCCACGGCGCACCAGTTCATAAAGGCCTACAGCAGCGGCCACAGATACGTTCAGGCTTTCCATTTCTCCGGGCATGTAAAGCCCGGCAATTTCATCACAGCTTTCACGCGTTAAGCGGCGCAGGCCCTTGCCTTCTGCCCCCAGCACAAGGGCTACGCGGCGACCATCAAAACTTGTGCCATCCAACGTGGTGCCGCCTGCATCCAGCCCTACTGTCCAGCACCCACTTTTCTGCAACTGCTCGATCGCACGGGAGAGGTTGACCTCACGCACCATGGGCACGGTTTCCAGCGCGCCAGATGCGGCCTTGGCCAGCACAGCGGTTTCTTCCGGCGCGTTGCGGTCCTGCACCACAAGACAGGCAGCCCCAAACGCTGCGGCTGAACGCAGAATGGCCCCGATGTTACGTGGGTCTGTCACCTGATCCAGCACCAGTACCGGGCCGGGGCGTTCCAACGCTTCATCCAGCGGCATGGGGGGCAGAACACGTGCCAGAAGGGCTACACCCTGATGCACCGCATCCGGCCCCAGCAAATCATCCAGCCGCTGGCGTTGCACCAGTTCCGGCGCCACGCGCACACCTCGGCCAGAGCGTGTGGCCTCTTCCAACGCGGGATGATTTTCTTCGGTTACCAGCAGGCGTTCATACACACGGCGCGGATTATTAAGCGCTGCGGCCACTGCGTGCGTGCCAAACAGCCAGCATGTGCCTGCCGGAGCCGAAGGCGCGCCTTCCCGCCCACCAGCAGAAGAAACACGAGGGCGCCGCGCAGGACGGCCATGACGAGGTTGACGCATAAACACACAGTTCCGGGTTGTTAAGGGTATAACAGATCAGGCCCTTCTAGCGCATTCCGCCTGCCTGCGCCTATCCCGCATATAAATGTGCACCGCCGCCATAACAGCGCCATACACAGCGTGCAGGAATGGACATTCCATCACGCCGGCTGTATCGGTCTGGAACACAACAGCATACAGCAACAGAACACGCAGGAGCGGGTTATGACCTCTGCCCCATCCGAAGGTGCCATTACACTGCACCGGAACGATCTTCCAGACAACGTGACCTTTAGTGGGTCCGTAGCCGTGGATACGGAAACAATGGGCCTGAACCCGCACCGGGACAGACTGTGCCTTGTGCAGCTTTCTGCCGGTGATGGCACAGCACATCTGGTGCAGATCATCCCCACCTCCCTTGGGGGTAAAGGGTATGATTGCCCCAACCTCAAGCGTGTTCTGGCGGACCCCTCCATTACCAAAATCATGCATTTTGCACGGTTTGACGTAGCCATTCTGCAGCACGCGCTGGGCATTACCGTAAGCCCGGTGGTGTGCACCAAAATTGCCGCCCGCCTTGTGCGCACCTTTACAGACCGCCACGGCCTTGCTGCCCTGTGCCGCGACATGCTGGGTGTGGAACTGAGCAAACAACAGCAGACATCAGACTGGGGTGCCAAGGAACTTAAGCCCGAACAGTTGGCTTATGCGGCATCGGACGTACTGTATCTGCACGCATTGTGGGATAAAATGTCCGCCCTGCTGGACCGTGAAGGCCGGCGTGAGCTGGCTCAGGCATGCTATGACTTCCTGCCCGCCCGTGCCCGGCTGGACCTGCTTGGGTATGAAGACCCGGATATTTTCTCTCACCGCGCGTAAGCACGCGCCCTCGCATCCCTTTTTCTGATCAACCGGATCGGCTTGGCATGAACATGTCCACCCATATCAGCTCGCAGGCTTCCTCTTTCCCCGGCGTAGAGGCGGCTGACGTTGTGCGCACGGAACGTGCAGGGCTGGATGCGCTGGCAGAGGCACTGGAAAACCCCGTAGGGTTGGGCGGTGCCTTTGCCGAGGCAGTAGAAATTATTCTGGCGCTGCCGGGCCGTGTGGTTGTAACCGGCATTGGCAAATCCGGCCATATTGCCCGCAAGGTGCACCCCCCGCCCCCCCCCCCCCCCCCCCCCGCCATATTTGTGCACCCGGCAGAAGCATCCCACGGTGATCTGGGGATGGTGCAGAAAGGGGACGCCGTTCTGGCTTTTTCCAATTCCGGGGAAACAACGGAACTGGGAGACATTGCCGCCCATGCCCGCCGCACGGGCCTGCCGCTGCTGGCTGTAACAAGCCGGGCCCATTCCACTTTGGCATCTGCGGCCACGGTGGCACTTACGCTGCCATCCCTGCCGGAATCCTGCCCGATGGGACTGGCCCCCACCACCAGCACCCTCACCCAGCTTGCGTTTGGTGATGCCCTGGCCGTGGCCCTGCTGCGCCAGCGTGGTTTTACCGCCACGGATTTTGGCACCTACCACCCCGGCGGCCGCCTTGGCGCGCGCCTGCGCACCGTGCGGGAGCTGATGCGCACAGATAACGCCATGCCACTGGCCACCCCCAACACCCCCATGCGGGACGTTATTGTGGAAATGACGCACAAGGCGTTAGGATGCGTGGCCATTCTGGGCGAGAATGGTACCTTGGCGGGGCTGATCACGGATGGTGACCTGCGCCGCGCGCTTGATCACGACCTGACGACCACGCTGGCGAAAGATGTCATGAACGATTCACCACTCACCATAGGGCCGGGTATTTTTGCTTCTGAAGCCCTGCGGCTGATGAACGAGCGTAAAAGGCCCATTACATCTCTGTTTGTGTTGGATGATGAGCGCAAACCCTTAGGCGTTGTGCATGTGCATGACCTCATCCGAGCCGGGGTTGGATGACCAGCCCGGAAGACAAACGCCCGCAACGGGCCGATTTTGCCCGCTCGGAAGAAACCATTCGCCGCCAGCGTGAACGGCTTGCGCCCTCCGCCCAGTTGCGCAAACTGCCGGATGCCGCCAGGCGGCCCCCCCGCCGCACCATGCTGCGCTGGGCCAAGTGGGTGCTGCCCGCCACAGCCCTGCTGCTGCTGGCCACCATTGCCGTATGGCCAGAAGTGGACAGGCTGCTAAGCGCCAACCAGACCACCATCAAGGAACTGGCCAAGGTTAAGATTGAAAGCGGCAACCTGATAGGTGCCACGTATCGTGGGGTGGATGAACACAACCGCCCGTTCATGATTACGGCAGACAGCGCGCATCAGGTGAATGACAATCGTATGGACCTGATCCACCCCAAGGCAGACCTGCTGACACAGGGCGGAAGCTGGCTTTGGGTTGAATCGGAAAAAGGCGTTTACATGCAGCATGCACAGATTCTCGACCTGACCGGAGAAGTCACCCTGTACCGCGATGACGGCCTGATGATGCACAGCCCCGTAGCCGATATTGATGTCAAACGCGGCATTATTGCCTCCGATTCATGGGTGCGGGCGGAAGGGCCTTTTGGCTCGCTTGATGCCAAGGGCTATCTGCTGGCCCAGCATGAGGGCATTGCCCAGTTTCGCGGCCCCGGCCAGTTGATTCTGAATGATGACCGCCACAGTGATTCAGCCCCCAAAGGCAAGGCTTCCTGATATGCGCCGCCTTTTTTCCCGCTCCCGCCCTGCCCTGCATGTTGCCTCTGCCGTTATGGCGGCACTGCCGTGTGCCATGCTGGCCCTTTCTGGCACCGCGCTGGCGCAGGCCATTGATATGTCTCACGGCGGGCAGATTACCGTTACCGCCGCCGGTGGGTTTGACTGGGACCAGAACCAGAAAAAAGTTACCGCCTACGATCAGGCAAAAGCCATCCGTGGGGATGTTACGGTTACGGCAGATAAGCTGATTGCCTATTACCGCAAAAAAGCCCCTGTCTCCGGCGCGCCAGATGGCAATACTCCGGCTGCGGCAGATGGTGCAAAACCGGCAAGCGTGCAGGCCCCGGCAGCCAACGGCACCACACCGGCCACACCTCCGGCCAGCACGGATCAGCCGCCACCAGCCCCGGCCACCAATGGCAGCACAGATGCAGGCGGCCAGAAAGCCGCCGGAGGGGATGATCAGGATTCCGGCGCCAACGAAATTTTCCGGCTTGAAGCCATAGGCCACGTGCACATCTTCACCCAGACCGATCAGGCATGGGGTGATAAAGCCGTGTACGACATGGATCAGGCCGTGCTTGTCATGACCGGCAAGGCCATGAAGCTGACCACCCCGCAGGATGTGCTGACCGCGCGGGATTCGATGGAATATTACTCACAACAGCGTATTTCCATCGGGCGCGGCAATGCCACCGTCACCACCAATGATCAGCGCCAGATCCGGGCAGATGTGCTGGTGGGCTACAGCGCCCCGCCTGATCAGAACGCCCAGCCACAGCAGCAGGCCAACAACACTAACAGCAATAGTTCAGATCCGCTTAGCAGTGGTTCGGGCAAACTGGAAAAGGTAAACGCCTTTGGCCATGTATGGGTGCATACGCAAACAGAAATCGTAACGGGGGAACGCGGGGTGTATGTGCCTGATACCGGCATTGCCCGCATTGTTGGCAATGTCCATATCACCCGTGGGCCAAACCAGATTCAGGGCGCTGCCGCCATTATCAACATGCACACAGGCATAGCCACCATGACAGAACGCCCCGGCAGCCGGGTAAGCGGGTTGGTTGTGCCTAATAACGGCGATACGTCGGACAGGAAATAAGCATGAATCAGGAAGTCACCTGGACGTCGGAAGAAACGGTTCGTGAAGAAGTGGTGGGCGTTGGGCCAGAACCTACGGATATTCATGCCCCACATCGCCCCGGCCACGGCCTGTACGCACGCGGCATTGGCAAAAGCTATAAAAAGCGTGAGGTGGTGAAGAACGTTTCCATCGAAGTGCATCGGGGGGAAGCGGTTGGCCTTCTGGGGCCAAACGGTGCGGGTAAAACCACCAGCTTTTATATGATTGTGGGCCTTGTGCAGCCCGATACCGGCTCCATCACGCTGGATGGTGCGGATATTACGCAGTTACCCATGTATCGGCGCGCACGGCTTGGCATTGGTTACCTGCCGCAGGAAGCCAGTATTTTCCGTGGCCTGAATGTGGAGCAGAACATTCTGGCTGCGTTGGAAGTGGTGGAACCAGACCCCGACCAACGACAGGTAATGCTGGATGGGCTGTTGAGCGAATTTGGTATCGGCCATCTGCGCCGCTCACCTTCCCTCGCCCTTTCAGGGGGTGAACGCCGCCGTCTGGAAATTGCTCGCGCACTGGCCAGCCAGCCTCATTACATTTTGCTGGACGAACCGCTGGCCGGGATTGACCCCATTGCCGTAGGGGAAATTCGTGATCTGGTATCTCACCTTAAAGATCGCGGCATTGGCGTGCTGATTACCGACCATAACGTGCGTGAAACGCTGGAAGTGATTGACCGCGCCTATATCATGCACAGTGGTCAGGTGCTGATGCAGGGTGTGCCAGAAGAAATTGTGGCCCATGAAGACGTGCGCCGCGTGTATCTGGGTGAAAGCTTCTCGCTCTAGGCTTGAGCCATCTACGCCAATAGGTTGGATGGCCCGCAGTCTAATACGGTTACTGGCGCGCCTACCTCTATCATGCCGGGCTGCTCCACCACTGCATTTTGCGCAAACATTACCCCTTTGGGCGTGCGGTGGAATGCTGCCAGCGTGGCCAGAGGTTCCTTGGGGTTGGGCACTTCTGCTGTAGCCTGATCTATGGTTGTCACCACACAGCGTGAGCATGGGGCCAGAATACGCAAAATGGCCGCACCAACACGTATGCGCAGCCAGCCATCTTCGGCCCACGGCGTAGCCCCCTGCACCACAATATTGGGCCGAAACCGCGCCATAGGCACAGCCTGCCCTTCAGGCAAACGCGCGTTCAAATCTGCCAAAGATGCCATAGTGGCCACCAGCAGCGGGTATCCATCTGCAAAGGAAACCGGAACCTCGGCCATATCCAAATGGCGCAGGCGCGCTTGCTGGGGTGTATCCATCCACACCAACCTGCATGGTTGCGCCAAGGCCTCGGTGAGCCAAACAGCCGCGCCTTCTCCCGCATCCCGCGCCTGCACCGTGTCTTTCCATACAGTAACAGAAAGCGTGGGCGCGTGAGCATCAGGGAACCGCACGGAACACGGGAGCATATTGGCCTTGCCCAGTTCCAGCCCTTCCGGTGTGGGCACAGCGTTTATCAACGCCATATCCCGGCAGGTTCTTTGGGTGATAAACCGGCCTTGCAGGTCTGTAATCATCCACCGCCGATCTGCCTCCAGCCCCCAAGGCCATAATCTGGCTTGGGTGAGAGAAAGCCCCCGTAACCCCTTAACAGGATAAACATGCACGCTGGCAACGCTTAGGCCTGTCATACGGCATACTCCCGACTGATGGAGATTAATTTCTAACGGCGCTGCCCCGCATGGCGCAGCACCAGTTTTGGTGGCGGGAACGAAACCGGCGCAGGCTGCACAAGCACAGGCTCAACAGGTGGCGGCGCAGGCGGAAGCACCATGGGCACTTTGATAAACCGGATAGCAACACGTGCTGCCGGATTGGGCCGTGGGGCTATTTTTTCATGCGCCAGATGCCAGACAAACGCACCATACAACAGGCCAAGCCCGGCCATGCAGCCCAGCTTAACACGCACCATCCGCCCACGTGGCATTTTAGGCATTTCAACCGGCGGAGCAGAGCGCAGCAGCATGGAAAATATACTCTCCTGTCAGAAAAACATCGTTCTGGCAGACAGGCTGCCCCGTACCGTTCTGGCTTTAATGTTTATTGTTAGGCACGCCTGTTTGCCCACTGCAAGCCTGCTGAGCGCTTTTTACGCAGCCATGCAACCGAGAGGCCCAGCCCTGCATTATATTTGAAACAAAGGCATGGACACCAACCGCCACCCATGCCCAAATGTGAAAGAAGCGTTACAGACACTTCGCGTAACGTAACAAGGCTAGCCAGTTGAACCTGAAAAACCCGGTTCTGGTATGGCACCGGTGTTTATTCAGATCTGGAGATTCTGCCACTTAGCAGCAAGGAACGACGTTCTATGCATATTCAGGTTTCAGGTAAACAAATTGATCTGTCCGATGCACTCAAGCACAGAGTCAATTCCCACCTTGGCAACCTAGCGGAACGATATTTTGACAAAGCCCTGCAAGCACAGGTGACGTTTAGCAAGGCGCGTTCCTTCTTTACCTGCGATATCAATGTGCGCACAGGCAGCGGCCTTGTGCTGCGCGGTGAAGGCGAAGCCGCAGATGCCAATGGCGCATTTGATGATGCCGCTGAACATATTGCCAAACGCCTGCGCCGCTATAACCGCCGCGTCACATCCCATGCACGTGGCGCACAACGGCAGGCAGCCGCCCAAAGTGGCCGCACCTATGTGCTGCAACCTCTTAATGAAGATCCGCTACCCTCTGAAAACAGTGCAGAAAAACCCGTGCTGGCCACCCAGCCGGAAGGCACGGATACAGAAACCTTTGCCGCCATTATTGCCGAACAGCCCACGGATATTCCCGTGCTGAGCGTGGGTGAAGCCGTTATGCGGCTTGATCTGGCAGGCATTTCCTTCCTGCTGTTCCGCAACGCGGCCAATGAGCAGGTCAGTCTGGTTTACCGGCGCAATGACGGCAATATCGGGTGGATTGATACCAACCCACGCTAAGCCAGTAGCGTTATGCGCATAAAAAAAGGATCGGCACTGGCCGATCCTTTTTCTCTGTCTGGCATGGCTGAATGGCCCTTGCGCCGCTTCTGTTACTGCAAGCTGGCGGGGATCATATCATTCTGCACAATAGCGCCCCATGCGGTTTCAAGATCTTCCACCACGGCCAGCAAAGACCCGTCAGCCGCGTAAATGGCGCAACCAATTTCATCATCTTCCATCAGCGCCGGGCGCGTATAGGCAACCTCCCGCAGCCCAAGGGAGCGGAACTGGCTTTCTGAAAGCTGGCGAACATTTGCTGGGCGTTCAGCCGCATGCGGCATAACGGGGGCGCTACCGTTGTAGATGGAACTTTTCATGGCGTCCTCCTTATTGGGTCAGCTTTCATCCACGTCCATCACTGGGCGCAGCATGCGCGATGAGCGGGCTTTCAGCACGCTGCCATTACCGGCAGCAGGCGCGCGGCTATTTTTTTGCCCACCCTGCACAATTTCAATGCGTTTCACACGCACCTCCGGCTGGGGGCGAAACAGGTCTATATGCAACAGACCGTTATCCAGCCACGCCCCGCCAATTTCTATACCTTCCGCCAGCACAAAGGCTTTCTGAAACTGGCGGGAGGCAATGCCCCGGTGCAGAAAAACGCGTTCTTCTCCGTCTTCCATCTGCCGGCCACGAATAACAAGCTGATTATCTTCCTGCGTAATCTGCAAGTCATCCATTTTAAAGCCTGCTACGGCCAAAGTGATCCGCAGGCCGTTGGGGGCAATCTGCTCAATGTTATAGGGCGGATATCCATCGCCCGATCCCTTGCTGGCGCGTTCGAGCATCTGCTCAAGATGATCAAACCCTAAAAACATGGGTGAGCCAAACAGTCTTCCAGACATCCAAGCCTCCTCCTTCCTTGAGCGAGACAGAAAAATCAGACCCGTTACGGCATCTGATCTTATCACGATATGGGATAGGCCCGCTGACACGCAACCCCGCCCCCATGCCTGTATTCGGCCATATGGGGGTATTGGACAACACACTGTGGCGCACAGGCAACAGGTTTTAAGGCCAGAGGCAGATTTTCCCTGTGTTTTTCTCTGGCATCAGGCGCGGCGGAACGCTACATCCCGCAGTATGACACACGCAGCCAATACAGACATCTCTTTTTCTGCTGCATCGGATGGCGCAGCACCCCTTCAGATCCTTACGCCGCCGCACCCCGTGCTGCGCCAGAAGGCGCGGCTGGTGAAGCCGGAGGACGTGGCAGAAATTCGCAAGATTCTGCCCAACATGTTCTCGGCCATGTATCAGGCCCCCGGCATTGGGCTTGCGGCACCGCAGGTGGGCCTGAGCCAGCGCTTTATTCTGGTTGATCTGGGAGAAAAAGACGCGCGGGACCCGATTGTCATGATCAACCCCGAAGTGATTGCGGAAACGGAAGACATGGCTGTGCGGGAGGAAGGCTGCCTCTCCCTGCCCAACCAGTATGCGGAAGTGGTGCGCCCGGAAAAGATTCGCGTGCGCTGGAACAACGTGAATGGTGATGTGGTGGAGCGCGAAGCCGAGGGCCTGCTGGCCACCTGCATCCAGCACGAAATAGACCATCTGGAAGGTGTGCTGTTTGTGGACCACCTTTCCGCCCTGCGCCGCAACATGATCCTGCGCCGGCTGGCCAAGGAACTAAAGCGTAAATAAGCCTGAGGGGCCGCCAACCATGCGTCTTGTCTTTATGGGCACGCCGGACTTTTCTGTTCCGGCGCTGCGTGCGCTCCATGCTGCGGGGCACGAAATTGTGGCTGTGTACTGTCAGCCCCCGCGCCCTGCTGGACGCGGCAAAAAGCTTCAGGCTTCCCCCGTGCAACAAGCGGCGGAAGAACTGGGGCTGCTGGTGCGCCACCCGCTCTCGCTCCGTAAAAATGAGCCCGAATGGGCAGATTTTGCAGCACTACAGGCCGATGCCGCCATTGTGGCTGCCTATGGGCTTATTCTGCCCCAAGCCATGCTGGATGCCCCACGCCTTGGCTGCCTGAACATTCATGCCAGCCTGCTGCCACGCTGGCGCGGCGCCTCCCCCATCCAGAGCGCCATTCTGGCCGGAGATACGCAAAGCGGCGTTACCATTATGCAGATGGAAGCCGGGCTGGATACAGGCCCCATGCTGCTGCGTGAAGCCGTGCCCATTACCACCACCACAACCGCCACCAGCCTGCACGATGCCCTTAGCGCATTGGGGGCAGATATGGCGCTGCGTGTACTGGCCGATATGCCCACACCCACTCCGCAGCCGGAAGAAGGCGTTACCTACGCTCCGCGTCTGACGCGTGAAGATGGACGCATAGACTGGGCCAAAACCGCCACGGAAATAGACCGCCAGATTCGCGCGCTCACCCCGTGGCCCGGCACCTTTACTACCCTGCCCGATGGCACGGTGCTGAAAATTGGCGCGGCCACTCCACTGCCCGATACCAAACACACCGCCCAACCCGGCACTGTGCTGGATGATGCCCTCACTATTGCCTGTGGCAGCGGTGCTATGCGGCTAACACGCCTGCAAAAGCCGGGCCGGGGCATGATGGATGCCGATGCCTTTTTGCGTGGCCAGCCATTGGCCGCTGGCACACTTTTAGGGGCCGAGCAGCAAAACCCCG
The DNA here is from genome assembly GCF_000285275.1 of Acetobacter pasteurianus subsp. pasteurianus LMG 1262 = NBRC 106471. Classification (GTDB taxonomy): domain Bacteria; phylum Pseudomonadota; class Alphaproteobacteria; order Acetobacterales; family Acetobacteraceae; genus Acetobacter; species Acetobacter pasteurianus. The sequence continues at coordinate 90,021 of NZ_CADO01000026.1, read as the reverse complement.
CATGATGGAAGAAGAACTCGCCCCCGTTCAGCGTTGGGCCGTAAAACTGGAATACGATGGTACCGGCCTTGTGGGCTGGCAGCGCCAGAAATCCGGCCTTTCCGTGCAGTCTTTGCTGGAAGAAGCTGCTGCACGGCTGGCCAACAACCGCCCCGTAAGCAGCATTACCGCCGGGCGCACGGATTCCGGCGTGCATGCACTGGCACAGGTGGCGCATCTGGATTTTCCGGCTGATGTGCGTTTCTCCCGCCATTCCGTGCGGGAGGGTCTGAGCTATCACCTCAAGCCCCATAACGTGGTGGTGCTGGATGCTGCCCAAGTAGATACAGACTGGAGCGCGCGTTTTTCAGCCATATGGCGCTCATACCAGTATCGTATTCTCAACCGCCGCTCGCGCCCTACCTTGCTGGCCGGGCAGGTGTGGCACGTTAAAAGCACGCTAGACGTAGAAAAAATGCAGGAAGCGGCCAATATTCTGGTGGGCTCGCATGATTTCACGTCTTTCCGCGCCGTAGCCTGCCAGGCCCATAGCCCTATGCGCACGCTGGACCAGCTAGAAATTTCCCGCCACGGGGATGAGGTGATTGTTTTTGCCAAGGCCCGTTCCTTTTTGCACCATCAGGTGCGGAACATGGTGGGCACGCTTAAACTTGTGGGAATTGGGGCGTGGCAGCCAGAGCGCGTTGCAGAAGCTCTGGAAGCCCGCAACCGCTGCGCCGCAGGCCCTACCGCCCCGCCAGAGGGGCTTTACCTGAACGGCGTGGGGTATGATCCAGACCCGTTTGACTAAAACGGGTCTGGCACAAAACTTTCTTCAGGAATTGTTCATCACAATCATGGGCTGAAGCAGATCAGTCAGCACCTTGTAATGGGGCGGCAGCAGTGCGGCCAAACCATACAGCGCCAGCGTGGCCAGCAGCACAGAGGCATACAGCACAAAGGCACGCCCACCGCTAATGCCCAAGCCCACGCGGGCCACAAACCATTGCAGCCAGAGTTCATAGACAGCAGCCGTCATCACCAATGCGGCCATAAAGCCCGGCTGTTGTGCAATGGCGGGAAACAGCAGAGCAGCCAGCAACGTGGCGGCCAGAGAAATCAGCACCACCACCCAGTTGCACCATGTAGCCGCCGTAATATAGCGCAGCCACAGTGCCCCACGGCCCCAACGCTGGGCGTAAAAGTGAGACACAACAGCAGGCAGCAAGGTAACGCACAAGGAAAGCAGAACCTTGATAAGCGCCATGATCTTGTCAGTCTGGAGGAAGACCTGCATCAGCCCGACCACCAGAAACGCCAACTGCGGCGCAAGCGCTGCGCCAAAGGCATCCAGCGTGCCATCAAAACACGCTATGCCATCGCGGCGCCCGCTGGCCAGCAGCAACATGCCCTGCAATGTGCGCCGGATCACACCCGGCTTGCTGGTATCGGGAATCATGCCTGCGCTCCTTCCAGAAAAGTCTGATAGATCCGTGTCAGCATTTCCAGATCCGCAACATCCGTGTGTTCATCAACTTTATGAATACTCGCGCCCACCAGCCCGAATTCGGAAACCGCACAATACCGGCTGATAAAGCGGGCATCCGATGTGCCACCCCCGGTATCCAGCTTGGGCGTGCGGCCCGTAACCTGCTTGATGGCCTCTACAAGGGCCGTGGTTTCCTGCGTGGGGGACGTAAGGAAAGATTCGCCACTTATCTTGATCTCCACGCGTGAACGCGGGGCATGCTGGCGGCAAACGGTTTCTACCCAGCCCTTCAGCGCGGCCCCTGTGTGCAGATCATTAAACCGAATATTCAGGCGGGCTTCGGCCCGTGCGGGAATAACATTGGTAGCCCCATTGCCTACATCCACACTGGTGACCTGAAGGCTAGAGGGTTCAAAATACTCGGTGCCGTTATCCAGCGGTGTGGCGCGCAACGCTTCCAGCACTGCCAGCAGGCGATGCACCGGGTTATCTGCCCGGTGGGGATAGGCCACATGGCCCTGCGTACCTTCCACCACAATATGCGCGTTTAAGCTACCACGGCGGCCAACCTTCACCATCTCGCCCAAAACCTTGGGGTTGGTGGGTTCACCTACCAAGCAGTAATCTGGGATCTGATTGTGCTGCGCCATCCATTCCAGCACCTTTACCGTGCCATAGGTGGCGGGGCCTTCTTCATCCCCCGTGATCAGAAAACTGATAGAGCCTTTGCCCGGCCCAGCCGCCACATGCCGCGCCACGGCAGACACAAAAGCCGCAATGCCGCCCTTCATGTCACACGCGCCACGGCCATACAGCACGCCATCCACAATATCCGCCGCATAAGGGGGGTGAGACCAATCGGCCTCGTTCCCCGGCGGCACCACATCGGTATGACCAGCGTAACAGATATGGGGGCTGCCCGTGCCCAGACGGGCAAAGAAATTGGGCGTGCGCTCTGCACCCTCGCCAAACGGAAGGTGCGTGACCTCAAACCCCAGACGCTCCAGCATGGCTGCAAGCAGATGCTGCGATGCACCGGGATCTGGCGAGACAGAAGGCAGACGGATAAGCGCCTGCGCCACTCCAACCGGATCTGTCAGTGCCAGATTGGCCGGAATACTCACCTGCGCTGCGTCCGCCATGCTTTTCTGCCTCTTTTTTCGCTTTTTAGTCTGCCAGATCAGTCACGCAGCAGATCGTTAATGGAGGTTTTGGAACGTGTGCGTTCGTCCACCCGCTTTACAATCACGGCGCAAGCCAGAGCAGGATTGGGGCGACCATCCGGCCCAACCGGCTTGGAAGATGGCATGGTGCCCGGCACAACAACGGAATAAGCCGGCACACGGCCCATGTAGATTTCACCCGTTGCACGGTCCACAATCTTGGTGGAAGCGCCAAGGAACACGCCCATGGACAGCACGGAGCCGCGTTCCACAATCACGCCTTCTGCCACTTCGGAACGTGCGCCGATAAAGCAGTTGTCTTCAATAATTACCGGAGCAGCCTGCAGCGGTTCCAGAACGCCACCAATACCTGCGCCACCGCTGATATGGCAGTTCTTGCCAATCTGGGCACAGCTGCCAACAGTGGCCCATGTGTCCACCATGGTACCGCTATCCACGCGGGCACCCACGTTTACAAAGCTGGGCATCAGCACAGCGCCGGGAGCGATAAAGGCGGAGCGACGCACAACAGCGCCCGGCACCACGCGGAAGCCAGCCTTATCAAAACGGGCCTGATCCCAGCCAGCAAACTTCAGCGGCACTTTATCGTAAGCCGGGGCACCGGCTGCGCCACCGGGAATGGCCACGCTATCGTTCAGACGGAAGGAAAGCAGAACAGCTTTTTTCAGCCATTCATTCACCTGCCAGCCATCTTCCTTGGGTTCGGCCACACGCAGCGCACCAGAATCCAGAGCTTCCAGAGCCGTTTCAATGGCTTTGCGGTCTTCCCCCGTTGTAGCGGAGGAAATCTGGTCCCGCTTTTCCCACAGGGCTTCAATATGCGCGCGCAAGGTTTCGTTGGTCATAACACACCGTCAGACAGGATGGACAAACACCGGGCCTGCACCACAGCCCCGGCAGAAAAAATACAGAGCGACCATGCGGACACACACGCGGCGTGTCAACGCATGGCACCCCGGAAAATGGCTGGCAACCGCGGCGTTATTCCGCCCGGATCATGGTGCCGGAGCCAGATGCCGTAAACAGTTCCAGCAGGCAGGCATGGGGCATACGGCCATCAATAATCACGGCTGCACGCGCACCGGCCTGCACGGCCTGAATGCAGGTTTCCACCTTGGGGATCATACCGCCAGTAATCACACCATCCTCAATAGCCTGCATGGCCTGCGCGGCTGTGAGTTCTGGTATCAGCTTGCCATCGGCATCCAGCACGCCGGGTACGTCTGTCAGCATCAGCAGGCGGGTGGCATGCACCGCACCGGCTACAGCACCGGCAGCCGTATCGGCATTGATGTTGTAGGTGGCGCCATCTTCCCCAAAGCCTACCGGCGCAATAACCGGAATAAGGCCAGAGCCGGAGAGCGCATAAATCACGCGCGGGTCCACCTTTATGGGTTCGCCCACAAAGCCCAGATCCAGCACGCGTTCAATCTGGCTTTCCGTATCCCGCACCTTGCGTTGCAATTTGCGGGCGGTAATCATTTTACCGTCCTTGCCGGAAATACCAACAGCCAGCGCGCCTTCTCGGCTGATAAGCTCCGCCACTTCCTTGTTCACGGAGCCCGCCAGAACCATCTCAATAACATCCACCATATTGGCGTCTGTTACGCGCAGGCCATCCACAAAGGTGGAGGGAATTTCCAGCCGTTTGAGCATCTGGTTGATCTGCGGGCCGCCGCCATGCACCACAACCGGGTTGATGCCCACCAGCTTGAGCAGCGCAATATCCCGCCCAAAGGTTTTGGCCAGATCTGCATTGCCCATGGCGTGGCCACCATACTTGACCACAATGGTATCCCCCGCATAGCGGCGCAGATACGGCAGGGCTCCGGCCAGAATGGCGGCTTCCTGCGCCGCATCATGATGGGAATGGGAAGAAGGAACCCGTGGTTCTGTCATGCTCTGCACTTCCTGCTTGTCATCAATCAGATCATGGCGCCTTGGGCAGGGCAAATTCTGCCAGTTCCGCCCGCAAGCCCTCAATACCTTCACCTGTCTGGCTGCTTGTTAAAGACAGGTAGGGAAAAGCCGCGGGGTGGCGGCGAATTTCCGCTTCAACTTCTGCCTGCTTGCGTGCCAGCGGGCCGGGTTTAACGCTATCGCACTTGGTCAGCACCACCTGAAAGCTGACGGCTGCTTTATCCAGCAGGTCCATTACTTCCAGATCATGCGCCTTCATTTCCACCCGCGCATCCAGCAGCAGCACAACACGCTGCAAACTTGGCCGACCGCGCAGGTAATCAAACATCATATCCTGCCAGTCTTCCTTTACGGATTTGGCAGCCTTTGCGTAGCCATAACCCGGCATATCCACCAGCATCAGCCGGTCTGCCAGATTGAAGAAGTTGAGCTGCTTGGTGCGCCCCGGCTCGGAGGAAGCCCGCGCCAGCGTTTTGCGGCCCGTAAGCGCGTTCACCAAGCTGGATTTTCCCACATTGGAGCGCCCGGCAAACGCAATTTCCGGCAGGGTTTGCGGCGGCAGTTGCCCCAGCTTTTGCGCGCCAAACACAAATTCGCATGAACCCGCAAAAAGCCGCCGCCCCTCTTCCAGGGCGGCGGCAATACGGGCTTCATCCTTTAGTTCTCGAAAAGAGGATGCGGCATCATCTGTCATTTGGGCTTAACCAGTTGGGGTTTGGCATCTGCCGCTTTCAGACGGGAGATGATGATAACCTGCTGCACAGCCGTAAGGATGTTGCTCCAGCAGTAGTAGATCACCAGCCCGACCGGCTGCCGCGCCATGAAGAACGTGAACAGCAGCGGAATGAACATCATCACCTTCTGCTGTGATGGGTCCATGTTGGCAGAGCTGGAGCTCACCTTCTGCATCAGGAACAGCGTGGCACCATACATGATGGGCCAAGCCCCCAGCGCCAGAAACGGCGTGATGTGGGTGGGATCAAACGGCACAAGGCCAAACAGATTGAACAGGTTGGTGGGGTCTGGCGCAGAAAGATCCTTCACCCAGCCCACAAATGGTGCATGCCGCATTTCGATCGTGACATACAGATCCTTATACAGGCACCAGAACACAGGCGCCTGTATAAGCAGCGGCAGAAAGCCCCCGAACAGATTAACGTTTTCCTGCCGATACAACGCCATGATCTGCTGCTGCATGGCCATCGGGTCATCCTTCAGGCGGGAGCGGATCAGGTCCACCTGCGGCTTCAGGCGCGCTGTTTTCCATGTCATGCGCATCTGCTTGATGGTGAGCGGCAGGAAGGCCACTTTCACAATCACGGTAAACGTCAGCAGGGCCAGACCAAAGCTGCCCAGATGTTCGTTCAGCCAGTCCAGCACAAAGAACACGGGACGGGTGAGGAAGGAAAGCCAGCCAAAGTCCACGGCTTTCCAGAACATGGGTACGTGCAGGTCTTTTTCATACTGCTCGAGCAGACGCACTTCCTTGGCGCCCGCAAACACGTGGGCCTCGGTAGAGGCAGTCTGCCCCGCAGCCACCTGCACAGGTGCCGTAGCCGTAAAGCCAACCTGATACGCGCCTTGCGCCGCCTGAAAACCATAGGTGCCAATCACGTTGGCGTTCTGGTCCGGCAGCACGGCCATCAGCCAGTATTTGTCTGTAATACCAGCCCAACCGCCGGTGCCCTGATGGCTCCATGCAATATTGTCTGGCGGCACACCACCTGTGCGCACCGTTTTGTAGGAACCTTCGTTCAGGCGGCCATCAATAACCGAGATCGGGCCTTCATGCACCAGCATGCCGCCGGTTTCTTCCGGCGTGTAACCACGGTTCACACGGTAGAAAGGATACAGCGCCACAGCCTGCCCGGTGCTGTTATGCACCTGCTGGCTGATGGTGAACATGTAGTTCTGATCCACCGACATGCGGATATCAAAGGTCAGCCCCTGCCCGTTATCCCAAGAAAGGGTGAGCGGGTGTTCGGCATCCATCTGGGTGCCAGAGGCTTTCCACAATGTGTTGGCATCTGGCAGACGCACAGAAACATCGGACGGTGCACGCCAGCCGAAATCTACATAATCTGCATGGGTGGAAGCGGAGTTAAGAACACGCACATCCGGGCTATCTGGCTTTACGGTTTCCCGATAATGCTTGAGCACCAGATCATCCAGCCGTGCGCCACGCAGGTTTAGCGTGCCCTGTACGGCGAGGGCGTTAATGGCCACACGGGTTTCCGGACCATCCTTTACGGGAGCCGCGGCTTCTGCCTGCGTGTTTTCAGCCGGAGCAGCCGCACCAGAAGAAGCAGGTGTCGGAGGCGCTACAGCATGCACACCCGGCTGCGGCGGGGGTACGGGCTGATGCTGCGGGAAAAGATAGTCATACCCGATAAGTACCAGAGCTGACAGCGCTGTTGCCAGTATTAGACGTTTTGGATCCATAAGCTCCGGCCTTGCGGCCCCCTGCACATACAAATTGGAAAACTTAACACCCGTAAAAAACCCGGAGTCTTAAACGGCATACAGGTTCCAGCGCAGGACGCACACGAATGCAAGGCAGGATATCAGGAATCCCGCTGGCACAACGTTAATGCTTTACGGAAATCAGCCACCAGCGCCGTAAATGGGCGATTTATGGTGGCACCACGGCCTATAAGAACAAGGTCCAGACCGTTTAGCGGCGTATCGGCTTCTACAATACGCACAACTTCGCGCAACCTGCGGCGCACGCGGTTACGCACCACGGAGTTGCCGACCTTTTTGGTAACCGTAAAGCCTACACGCGCGACATCCGTATCCGGACGCCGGAAAAGCTGCAAAACAAGCCCCGGCACAGGCGCTTTACGCCCGCGAGAAGCCAGAAAGAGGAATTGCTTCCTCTTTTTAAGCCGCAGAGATCGTGCAGATTCCGCCGCTGGCTGCTCCTGCGCTGCAGGCCCGTCCATCAAGCCGGACTGCCGGGCAGTTCTTACGCGGAAAGGCGCTTACGGCCTTTGGAACGACGGTTGCCAATGATCTTGCGGCCACCAACGGTTGCCATACGCGCGCGGAACCCGTGACGACGCTTGCGAACCAGCCGGGACGGTTGATAAGTGCGCTTCATGGCGGCACTCCCTTACTATTTGAATACGGTTATCCGGTGGCCTGTTAAAGACCACGCCTCTTGAAGCTGCGGCTTATAGAGTTCAGATAAGGAACCGTCAATCTATACCGTAGAGTCGTGAATGCAGCCTTGCGGCAGAATCCCCCGCAAGATGGAGAAAAACATGAACAACATGCCCTTTCCTATCCGTGCCGCAGCCGTTATTTTCTGCCTACCTGTAGCGGGTGCTGTGCTGGCCGGAGTGCTGGGGCTTTCCTTCCCCGCTGCGTTAGGGCCAATTATATGCGCCGCAGCTTTGGGCGCATGGCTGGGCATCAAGCTTCAACCTCATCATGCAGCGGCACCTGCTCCGGTAGCTGCACCTCAAGCACCTGCCCCTACAGCGGATTCTAAACTGCGGCACGATATTCGGGGCATTGTCTCCCCCGCCATGCTGGCAGCAGAGCAGCTTGATACCTCTGCCGACCCAGCCGTGCAGAAGGCCGCCAAAACCATTAATGATTCGCTAGACCGCCTGACTGCACGCCTAAAGCAGCGCCCGCAAAGCTGAACAGCCTTTATTCAGCGCGTTCGATCAGCTCGACCTTATAGCCATCGGGGTCTTCAACAAAGGCAATCACGGTGGTGCCAAATTTTACTGGCCCGGCTTCTCGCGTCACCTTGCCACCACCGGCCCGCACGCGCGCAACCATTTCCGCCACATTGGGCACGCCTACAGCAAAATGGCCAAACCCGGTGCCCAGTTCATAGCCGTCATCTTCGCCCCAGTTATAGGTCAGCTCAATTTCGGCCTGTCCGGCGGCGTTATCTGCATAGCCAATAAACACCAGCGTATAACGCCCTTCTGGCACCTCGCGCCGGCGGAGTTCATGCATGCCCAGCAGCTTATAAAACGCCAGACTTTTTTCCAGATTGCGCACTCGCACCATGGTGTGCAGAAAACTTGCCATCTGTTTGCTCCTTATTTTGAAGTATCAGGCGGGCGCTGTGCTTGTTCCTGCACCTTCAACAGGATCAAAAGCCAGAAGAAACAGGCCCAGCCGGTCTGCTTCCTCTATACAGCGCTGCCTGTCTGTCAGCAGTGTGTGGGCGGCCTCAAACGCAACACCACGCAGGCCTGCCGCATGAGCATTCTGCACCGTTACAGGCCCTATTGTGGGCATATCTGCCCGTTTTTCCTGCCCCGGCTTGAGCATTTTTACCAGAACACCGCCTTCACCCGGCTGCCTGCATTCTCCTGCGCGGGCCAGCATGCGGTCTGTGCCTTCCATGGCTTCCACAGTCAGCACCACGCCATTTTGCACCACGCAACCCTGCCCTATGTCCAGCCGCCCCAGCGCCTGCACCACGGTTATGCCGCGCTGAATATCGGCCTGCGCCTGCGTATCTGGCTGCACGCGCCCCAGCACGCCCGGTTGCGCCACAGCCTGCGTAAGAAATTCATGCGCCCCACGAATGTGAAAGCCTTCCTCACCCAGAATACGCACAAGCGCACCCAGCAAGCCATCATCCCCGGCAAACAGAGCACGGCCCAAGCGCGCCATAATGCGCGCACCCTCGGCATCTGGCCGCAGATTGCGCAAGGATGGCCGGCGGATTGGCCCGATAAGCACCAGATCCGAACAATTATGTTGCCGTAAAAGGGAGAGCATACGCCCGGCTGCTCCCAGCCGGACAAATTCGTGCGGCCAGGGGCCTATCACTTCGGGTTCGGCAAAACCTTCAAACCCGAGAATAAAAACGGGCCGCCCTGCTGCGGCTGCCGCTTCTGCCACTCTGCCCGGCAGAGGGCCACCGCCTGCAAGAATACCAACAGCAGAGGGAGTGCTCACGCGCCCTCGGTTTCTGCGCGCTCCAGATCCTGCCGTGCGGGACGCACAAGGCCACGCCGGCTTGGAGCATCTATAAAGTCCAGAATTTCGCGCACACGCGGGTTATCACCAAACTCTGTACGCACCCGCTCCAGACGCACGGAGAAAGGATCTTCCGCATTGCCGTTTTTGGGGTACAGCGTGAGGAACGCCTTACGCATGCGGTGAATTTCATCAGACTGCACACCATTGCGGCGCAGCCAGATCCAATGCAGGCCAATCAGCCGCGCACGGTTGCCCAGCACACTGCCGTAAGGGATAACATCGGCTTCTACCCCAGCCACACCGCCTACAAGGGCTGCATGCCCGATGCGGACAAACTGATGGATGGCGGCAGAACCCATAATACGAGCATCGTCCTCAATGGTGACATGCCCGCCCATCACCACGTTATTGACGATAATAACGCGGTCACCCAGCACGCAATCATGCGCCACGTGGGCGTTGGCCATGATCAGCACATTCTGGCCAACCTTGGTTAGGCCAGAACCCGTGGCCGTGCCACGATGGATGGTAACGTGTTCACGCACCACCGTGCCAGCCCCGATCTCGCACCGGGTTGGCTCACCTTTATACTTTAGATCCTGCGGGGCCATGCCCACGGTGCAAAACGGAAAATAGCGTGAACCCGCCCCCAGACGTGTGTGGCCATCGACCACCACATGAGAGATCAGCTCAACCCCGTCTTCAATCGTGACATCTGGCCCGACAGAACACCAAGGGCCGATAACCACCCCCTGCCCAAGCCGCGCACCGGGAGCAACAAGAGCCGTTGGGTGGACAACGGTTGATCTGGCTTCCTCTGCAGCGTGCACCAATTCAGTTCCTTATTTCCGTTCACCGTTGGCCGGGCAGATTTGCCCTAACCTTACCCTTTTGCAAAAAATCTGGGCAGTTTAGGGGCAAACCTGACTTGCCTTAACAGAATGATGTGAACAGGCCGGGTTCTCAACCCATAATCATGGCGCTGAATGTGGCTTCCGCCACCACAGTGCCTTCTACGCGGGCTTCACCACGGAATTTCCACACATTGGAGCGGTGGCGTTCCTTGGCGACATGAATGCGCACCTGATCACCCGGTTCTACCGGGCGGCGGAACTTTGCGCCTTCAATGGTCATGAAATAGACCAGCTTGCCCTCAAAATCCTTACCCAGTGTCAGCACAACCAGCGTTGCTGCGGTTTGCGCCATGGCTTCAACCAGCAATACACCCGGCATAACAGGGCGTGCAGGAAAATGCCCCTGAAAGAATGGTTCATTGACCGAAACATTCTTGATACCTGTTGCCTCTTCTCCCAGGACGATATCTTCCATCCGGTCGATCAGAAGAAAAGGATATCTGTGCGGAATCGCCTGCATGATACGGTTGACGTCAATTCTGTCGATCGTCTGAGCGTCCTGCTGCGATTCTTGTTTCGTCTCCACGTCCCCGAAACCACCCTTTGCGCCGGTTACCAAGCACCGACCTTAGTTTATCCCTTGTCCGAACCGTTCTTGGCCGATCCAGACGCTTTTTTTGCCAGCTTGCGCAATACCGCCACGTTCCGGAAAAACTCCCTGAACGGCATAGCCGGGCTGCCAATTACATCCGCGCCGCCTTCTATATCCGACATTACGCCACATTGCGCGCCAATACGCGCCTTTGCGCCAATGCGGATATGGCCGATAAGGCCAGCCTGCGCGGCAATCGTTACATAATCTTCCAGCACGGTGGAGCCAGAGATCCCGGCCTGCGAAACCACAATACAACACCGCCCCAGACGGGCGTTGTGACCGATCTGCACCAGATTGTCGAGACGTGATCCTGCACCAATAACCGTATCATTCACCGAACCACGGTCAATTGTGCTGTTGGCACCAATCTCTACGTCGTTTTCCAGCACCACGCGGCCAAGCTGTGGCACGGTTTCAAACCCCTGCGGGCCAACCGCAAAACCAAACCCATCCTGCCCAATGCGTGAACCGGGCAGAATAATAACCCGCTCACCCAACACTGCATGAGAAAGCGTGACATGGCTGCCAATACGGCAATCCTGCGCAAGCTGCACACCATCACCCACCACTGCGTGGGAGCCAATAATACAGCCCGGCCCAATTTCTGCCTTGGCCCCAACCACCACAAACGGCCCAATTTCTGCCGTGGGGTCTATGCTGGCTGTTGGGTCAATACATGCAGAAGGATGCACACCTGCACGCGCTGGCACCCGCGGATGAAACAGCCGTGCAACACGAGACCACGCCAGATAAGGCGCAGCCGTTACCAGTGCGGCACATCCGGCAGGCACCTTATCTGCAAAAGCGGGTGCAACAATAACCAGCCCAGCCTTGGTTTGCTCCAGCAAAGGAGCATACCGACGGTTATCCAGAAAGCTGACATCACGCGGGCCTGCGGCCTGCAAAGGCGCAATACCCACAAAGCCTTCTTCTGGCACTGCGCCAGCTTTGGGCAGCACCAGTTCCGCCCCTGCGGTTTCAGCCAGCGTGGCCGCGTCAAACGGCCCCGCACGGGTGAAAAAGCGCGGGTCTGCCGGCCCGGAAAATGTTGTACCCTCAGCCACGATTACTGCTGCCCGGCTGCCGGTGCCACCACTGGGGCTGGGCCTGTGCGCGGGCCCTGATCTGCATCAGCCGTTGTGGGCATCTTGCCAGATTTTGCCAGTTCTTCCGGATCAACATTGGCTTCCGGAATGAACACGGACGGCAGAATCTTGTTCAGCTGCACGGCCACTTCGTTGGTGATATCCTGCCCATCAACATGCAGGGCCACCTGTTCGCTGTGCAGAACAAGGTTCATGCCATGTGCAGCGGCCACTTTCTGGATAACCTGCACCAGTTCACGTTCGATCTGGCCCAGAGAAACCTGCGCCGCTTCCTGAATGATGCGGTTGCGGTTACGGAAATCACGCTGGGCTTTCATCACGCGGGCCTGAAGGCTGCGTTCACGCGTCTGAATCTGTTCGGATGTCAGAGACTTGGCCTGTGCCTGCAGCTTCTGCTGCTCATCACGCCAGCCAGCCTGTTCCTTCTGGAGGTCCTGCGCCAGTTCATCACGGCGGCCACCCAGAGTACGCTCAACCTGCATGGCTGCGGAAGACTGACGCATAACGCCACCAACGCTGATCACACCAATAACGGTTGTGGGTGGCGGAGCTTCCTTGGCAACTTCTGGCGCAGATGGAATAGGCGGCAGCGGCAGTACGGGCGGAGCCTGATCTGCTTCCTGGCTATCAGCCGGCGGTGCGGGCAACTGCACCGGAGCCGGGGCGCGACGAGCCGCAGCCGGATGCTGTGCCGGAGCCTGCGCGGCAGGCTGCTGGGTTTTGGGCACAAACCACCCGCCCCCATTCTGCGCCTGTGCAGATGGCACAAGTGCGGATGAGAAAGACAGGACAACAGCCCCCAGCAGGGCAGTTCTGGTGGAAAAACGCATCATTACCTCAGAATTGCTGGCCGAAGCCAAAGCGAAGGAGCTGCGTGCGGTCATTATGGCTCCGCATAACGGGCACACCCAGATCGATGTTCAGCAGACCAAACGGACTTTTCCATGAAAAACCAGCACCAGCACTTACACGTGGGCGCAACGTATCACCGCTGATGGGCGTGTAATAGATACCATCATTCGCCTTGCTTGTATAAAGGCGCTTCACACGCAAACCAGCGACACTCCCGGTATCCACAAACGCACGTCCGCCAATACCCATGTCAGACAGGAACGGAATAGGGAAGTTAAGCTGGGCGGAAGCGTTATACATAAAGCGCCCACCCAACAGATCTTCGGAGGAATGGTTCAGGATACCCACACTACGCGGGCCTGCACCACCATCCAGGAAGCCGCGTAGGTTGTTACCACCCAGATAGAAGTTATCGATAATATCGTGGCGGCCATTGCCCCAGTCGGCCATGTACCCGGCACCACCGCGCACCATGAACGTCCAGCTATGGCTGTTGGTGATATCATCCAACGGCACATAATACGCACCGTTAACCTTGCCGCGGACGTATTTTTCATCGCCGCCAATACCGGCAAAGTCACCACCTACAGACACATAGTACCCACTATGCGGCGCCATGCGGTTATCACGCGTATCATACATAAGGGTTGTGCCGATCTGCGAGAGCAGAGACTTACCCTTCTGGTCCAGCACGTAGTAGGAGGACTGATCCCACGTATCACCCACCCAACGGCGAATCAGGCTGTAGTTCCAGGACTGGGACAGGTAGCGGTTGTACGAATACCCCATACGCAGGGTGATACCGTAGCGGCCTTCAGAATAGTTCTGATAGGTCTGGTAGTTGTTTTCAACAAAGAAGATATCCGCACCGGCAACAAGGTTGCGCCCCATGAATGCAGGGTTGGTGATGGAGATATCTGCCTGCTTCTGCCACTGCGAAACCGTACCGGAGAACCCGGCATCAACCCCGGTGCCCAACAGGTTATGCTGTTTCAGCCCGACGTTACCGATCACGCCCACGTCGGTGGAGTAACCACCACCCAGCGAGAATTCGCCAGTGGGTTTTTCCACCACGTTAACAGCCACATTGGTGCGATCAGGCGCAGAGCCTTGGGAGGTGGATACATCCACGCTCTTGAAGAAGCCCAGATCCTGCACCGCTTCCTTGGCGTACTTCTTGTAGCTGGTTGTGTAGGGGTCACCCTCAGCAAACGGCAACTGGCGGCGCACCACGTTATCCTGCGTGATAGTGTTGCCGTTCACGTCAATACGCTCAACGTAATGGCGCGGGCCTTCGCTCACATCAAACAGCAGGTTTACAATCCGCTTTTCCGGATTGCGGGCAATGGTGGGGCGTACCTGCGTAAACGGATGCCCTTCGGCCTGAAGGATTTCCTCCATATCCGTGGCGTTATCCTGCACGGCCTTGCCATCGTACCACTGGTGCGGGAACAGCTCGACATACTTACGCAGAGATTTAGCCGGCACATGGCGCAAGCTGGAGCGGATATCCACCTTACCCAAACGGTAGCGCACACCTTCATCCATGGTGAAGGTGACGTAGAAGGACTTCCGATCCGGCGAGAGCTCGCCTTTTACGTCCTTGATCTGAAAATCCACAAACCCGTTGCGCAGGTAAAACCGGCGCAGCAATTCCGCATCGTATTTAATACGTTCGGGGTTGTACTCATCGGATGAGGACAGGAAGTGGTACCAAGCTGTTTCCTTGGAGGAAACAACACCCGCCAGACTGGATTCGCTGTAAGCCTTGTTGCCCACAAACGCGATCTTGCTGATGAGTGTCTGCGGCCCTTCGTTAATCTGGAAAACCACATCCACACGGTTATGGGCCAGCTTGATAATCTGGGGTGTGACCACAGCCGCAAAGCGGGCCTTCTGGGCATACACTTCCAGAATGCGCTGGCGGTCATCCGCCGTGGTTTCGGCCGAGAACACCGCACGCGGGCGTAGCGCCAGCACCTTGCGCAGGTCTTCATCCTTGGCCGCGTGGTTCCCCTCGAACACGATACGGTTGACGATGGGGTTTTCCTTCAGGCGCACCAGAAGGATGTTGCCATCACGCCGCAGCGTTACGTCCTTGAACAGGCCGGTGGCGTAAAGGGTCTTGAGCGAACGGTCCAGATCATCCTGGCTGAACGGGTCCCCCACACGTGCAACCATGTAGGACAGCACGGTGTTGGTTTCGATACGGGTGTTACCCGATACCCGGATATCTTCAATATATCCGCCCGTAGGCGCAACAGATGATGTGGATTCGGAAATGCGCGGCGTGCGCGCATGTATAGCGCGGGATGGCGCCACCACTGCCGCTGGTGCGGCAGCACTTGTACCTTCTGTTGATGCGGCGGATGCCTGTCTGCCATCCACCATCACAAAAGGTAGCACACAGACAGAAACGAACAGGGCTGAACGCTTACCCGTCAAGATCTGCTTCCTTCCATCCGGGTCGCTTTTCGTACGAAAGCCCATCTTCCGTTCTCATTCCGCCCGCAACGGGAGGTATCCGAAATCACCCCTGTCACGCAAGCACTTCCCTTCCTGTTCCCGCCGTCATTCATCCTACAAGCGAAGCAATCCACCTGAACAGGCCAAAACCTGAAAGGTCATTGAACGTGGAGAACAGGAACAGGCCTGCAAGCAATGCAAATCCAACCTGAAAACTGATCTCTTGCACCCGCTTGGAAACCGGGCGGCCTCTTATTGCCTCTATGGCATAAAAAACCAGACGTCCACCATCAAGAAGCGGCACGGGGAAGAGATTAATCAGCCCAAGGTTAACAGAAAGCAGCGCCATAAAGGACAACAGGCTGGCAAACCCATACTGCGCCACCTGCCCGGAAAGTTGCGCAATCTTGAGCGGACCGCCCAAATCTTTGGCTGTATGCTGGCCAGAGAGAATCTGCCACACGCCATCCAGCGTTTGCACGCTGGCGTTCCACGTGGCTTCCCCCCCCGCCACAACAGCCTGCGGAAATGGCAGTGGCTTGCCCACTTCCGTGGCAAAAATAATGCCAAGCTGGCCATGCGGTTTTTGGGAAGTCGAATCCGGGGCCTTGCCGATGGTGATCGGCAACGTCACGCTCTGTTCGCCGCGTTTGACGGTCAGCGTGGTTTGTGCGCCAGCCTGCGTGGAAATGGTGGCCTGAATATCCTCCACACCCGTTACATCGTGGCTGCCGATACGCTGAATGACATCGCCCTGTTGCACGCCAGCCACAGCCGCCGCACCATTTGGCATGACGGTTGCAATCTGATCACGCACATGCGGTTGGCCCGTTGTGGCAAACAGCAGCGCAAACAGCACAAAGGCCAGAATGAAGTTAAAAATCGGCCCCGCCAGAATAACGATGGCGCGGGAGAAAACCGATTTATCGTGGAAGGTGCGGCCCTTAATCCACGCCGCCTTTTGCTCTGGCGTGGCATCTTCGGGGTCTTCAAACCCGTGGGGGCGTACGTAACCACCCAAGGGGATGGGGCAGACACGCCATTCCGTGCCAGATTTATCGCGCCAGCGGAACAAGGCCGGGCCAAACCCGAGCGAGAACACCTCCACATGCACGCCGCGCCACTTGGCCGCCAGATAGTGGCCAAGTTCGTGAAAGCTCACCAACACACCCAGCACGAAAACGAAGGAAAGCAGTGTACGCAGGTAATCGTGTATCATCATTCTTCCGATATCGGCTGGGGGCTGCGTTTTCTCAAGCCGCGTGGGCGGGAATCAGGCGCTGTGCGGCACGGCGTGCCTCGGCATCCCAATGCAGCACGGCATCCAGCGTATCTGCTGGCGGTGCGCCAAGGGCCACCATCACCTCTTCCACAATACGGGAGATATCCAAAAAGCCGATCTGTTCATGCAGGAAGGCATCAACCGCAATTTCATTGGCAGCAGAAAGGATGGCAGATGCTGCCCCACCCTTACGCAGGGCCTCACGCGCAAGGCGCAGCGCGGGAAAGCGCACTTCATCCGGCGCATAGAATTCCAGCTTGCCAAAAGCTGCCAGATCCAAACGCGGAGACGTGGTGGCCATACGCTTGGGCCATGTGAGTGTGTGGGCAATGGGGATACGCATATCGGCAGAGCCCATCTGGGCAATCAGGCTGCCATCTGTGTACTGCACCATGCCGTGCACCACAGATTGCGGATGCACCAGCACATCAATCTTGTTTTCCGGCAGGTTAAAAATACGGGCGGCCTCAATAACTTCCAGCCCCTTGTTGAACATGCTGGCAGAATCGATGCTGATTTTGGCCCCCATGCTCCATGTTGGGTGCTTGAGCGCCTGCGCACGGGTGGCCACGCGCATTTCTTCCAGCGTGGAGGTGCGGAACGGCCCACCCGATGCTGTGAGAATAATTTTTTCAACCTGATCAATCTGCCGATCGGCCATAGCCTGAAAAACAGCATTGTGCTCAGAATCCACAGGCAGCAGCGTGGCACCCGCTTCCTTTACGGCACGTAGCATCACATCACCGGCGCACACCAAGGCTTCCTTGTTGGCCAGTGCAATGCTTTTGCCGTTTTTAACCGCTGCCAGCGTAGGCTCCAGCCCCGCAGCACCCGTAATGGCAGCCATTGTCCAATCTGCCGGAAGGGCTGCGGCATCAATAACCGCCTGACGGCCACAGGCTACTTCCGTGCCGCTGCCTGCCAGCAGGGTTTTCAGTTCCTCAAACGCGCTTTCATCCGCCAGAACGGCCAGTTCTGCCTTTAAGCTGCGGGCCTGCTCTGCCAGTTTGGCAGCGTTTTTGCCCCCCACAAGCGCCCGTACCCGAAACTGGTCTCGCGCCTGCTCCAGCAGATCTACGGTTGAACAGCCAATGCTGCCTGTGCTGCCCAGAACGGTTACGGTTCTCATGCTTAACGTCTTTCCAAACCTGAAAATACAAATGGCGGCAGACCGCCCAACAGGCGGCCACACCACCTATTGGCCCTACCCCGGCAGATGGCCTGCCAGAGCCCTTAAAATGGTGCGTGCGCCCGCTGCCCAAAACGGCATGGAAGCCCCCGCACATACAGAAACCAGTGCCGCCACAGGTGCAGCCACCACCAGCCCATCAAACCGATCCAGCAGCCCACCATGCCCCGGCAGCAGCTTGCCCGAATCCTTCACGCCCAAGGCGCGCTTCATCGCGCTTTCGGCCAGATCCCCCACTTGGGCGGAAATACCCAAAATGCCACCCCACACCAGTGCGGAACCCACGCCACCTAAGCCGGAAAGTGTGGCAACAATACCGCCGGTTGCAACAGCGCCCACCAAGCCGCCAACAGCGCCGGAACGTGTTTTACCCGGAGAGATACGCGGTGCCAGTTTGGGGCCACCAAAAATACGACCTGCCACGTAGGCCGAACTATCGCTGGCCACCACAACGGCAATCACAAACAGAACGGGCCAGAAGCTGCCCTGCCGGAGCCACAGCAACGCGGTGCCTGCCAGAATGATCACGCACATAATGGCGCAAAGCGGGGCACCAAATATCCAGGAGCTGATGCAGAAAACGCTAAAATAGGCCCAATGCCCGGTAGCGGCAGAAAGCCCCGCACACACGGCCCACAGCAGATACACCACGCCGCGCCAGCTTTTAACGGAAAGCCCAAACAGGGCTGCGGCCTCTACCGCCATGCCGCCCATCATGCCCAGAATAAGGGCATCATACGCCAAGCCGCCCAAGCCGATACACGTACCAGCCACAGCTACCAGCACCGCAGCAGACATTAGCCGTGGGCGCAGATCACGCCAAGCCGAGGTATCCTGCGCGTTCGTGCTCATGCCGGGCCTTGCGGGCGGGCGCCAAAGCGCCGTTCTCGTTGGGCGTACTGGTCTAGCACCATCGCAAAATGTCGTTCGTTAAAATCGGGCCAGAACACGTTCAGGAACACCAGTTCGGCATACGCGCTCTGCCACAGTAGAAAGTTGGAAAGCCGGCATTCACCACTGGTGCGCACCACCACATCGGGGTCTGGCACGCCGCTGGTCCAGAGAAAGTTGGTGAATACGCTTTCTGTAATCTGTTCTGGCGCAATGCGGCCATCCTTGGCCTCCTGCGCCAAACGCTGCGCAGCCTGCACAATATCCAGCCGCCCACCGTAAGAGAGCGCCAGAATAAGCGTGAGCTTGCTATTGCCGCGGGTTAAGGATTCGGCCTGCGCCAGTTCTTCCCGCAAGCTGTCATCAAAACGGGCCAGATCACCAATAAAGCGTAGCCGCACGCCTTCCTTATGCAGTTCCCGCACCTTGTGGCGCAGATAATACCGCAAAAGACCGGTGAGGTCTGAAACCTCCTCCTGCCCGCGCGCCCAGTTTTCTGATGAAAACGCATAGAGCGTCAGATACGCCACACCACGCTGCATGGCTGCGCGCACGCAACGGGCCACGGCTTCCGCCCCTGCCCTGTGCCCGGCAAGGCGCGGCAGGCCGCGTTCGCGCGCCCAGCGCCCGTTTCCATCCATGATGACAGCAACATGGGTTGGAATTGCCGGTTTTTTATCAGTTAGCCGCGTGGACATAACAGGCAGGGTTCCACCCCATTAACGTGCACAAACACATCCGAAGAAGCACCAATACTGCCTCAGACCTGTTTGATTTCCTTGTCTTTATCAGCCAGCATATCATCAATTTTCTTCACATACTGGTCGGTCAGTTTCTGAATGGCGTCAGACCAGGTTTTAACATCGTCCTGGCTGATTTCACCTTTCTTTTCAAAGCCCTTGGCTTTGTCCATGCCATCACGGCGCACGCCACGCACGGCCACCTTGCCGCCTTCTGCATAACGGGCGGCAGCTTTTGCCAGCTCGTTACGGCGTTCTTCCGTCAGCTGCGGAATGGGCACACGAATGGTCTGGCCTTCACCCGCCGGGTTCAGGCCCAGACCGGAATCACGGATAGCGCGTTCTACGGCGCCAGCCAGTGCGCGGTCCCACACCTGCACGGTAATCATACGGGCTTCTGGCACAGCAATGGAGCCAACCTGTGTGAGCGGCACTTCACCGCCATAGGCTTCCACCCGCACAGGTTCCAGCAAAGCCGGGCTTGCGCGGCCAGAGCGCAGGCCGGAAAAATCACGGCGCAGGCTATCCAGCGCGCCATCCATACGGCGCTTCAGGTCATCCAGCAGAGCATTCAAGTCAGACACGGTGTTTTCTCCCGTTGCATCCTACAGCAGGGCATGGCCTTACATGCCCCGTTCAGTTTGTCGGTCATTCTGGTGGCTTATGCGTGCCAGAATGATGCGGCGCTTTTCAGGCGGCTTCGATAATCCGTGTGAAAGGTCCTTCATTGCGCATCACACGCGGGAAGGCCCCTTCCGCGCCAATATTGAAAACAATGATAGGCAGACGGTTTTCACGCGCAAGGCTAATGGCGGCGGCATCCATCACGTTTAGCTGGTTGGCCAGCACGTCCATGTATGTCAGCTCTTCATAGCGCTTGGCGGAAGGATCTTTTTTAGGGTCTGCGGAATACACGCCATCTACCTGCGTGCCTTTCAGCAGCATGTCGCATTCCATTTCCGCAGCACGCAGGGCGGCGGCTGTATCCGTGGTAAAGAACGGGTTGCCTGTGCCTGCGGCAAAAATAACCACACGCCCTTTTTCCATGTGCCGCACGGCACGGCGGCGGATATATGGCTCCGCAATGGAGGACATATGGATGGCGGACATCACCCGCGTTGCAATCTGCTCGCGCTCCAGCGCGTTTTGCAGCAACAGTGCGTTAATAACGGTGGCCAGCATACCGGCGTAATCACCCTGCGCACGGTCCATGCCCTTGGCGGCTGCCGCCAGCCCGCGGAAGATGTTGCCACCCCCCACAACAAGGCACACTTCCGTGCCGGAACGCACCACTTCGCCAATATCATGGGCAATGCGTTCTACCGTCTGCTGATCCACTCCGAAGGCGCCATTCCCCATCAGGGCTTCCCCCGACACCTTGAGCAACACGCGTTTACGGCTTGGCTTTTCGCCTACAGAAGCAGTCATTGGCCCTCGATCTTGCAGAAAGTCCCACACAGATCCCACACCGTATGCAGATACGGCGAGATCGCCCCCTCTTATCCTTCATGGCCCACGGCCACAAGCGCCCATGCGGTAGTTTATGGCACGTCGTCCAGACCAATGGCACGCAAACGCGCGCGCTCTTCATCCCATCCACCGCGTTCCTTTACGTTCAGAAACAGGTGGCAGGGGCGTTCCAGCAGGCTGGAAAGCTGCTTGCGTGCGCGTTCCCCAATCTGGCGAATTTTCTGCCCGCCATTACCGATCAGAATAGCTTTGTGCCCCGCGCGGGAAACATAGATGGTGGCATCTATGCGCACAGATCCATCTGGCCGTTCCTTATAGCTTTCGGTTTCCACCGTGGCGCTGTAGGGCACTTCCTCATGCGTTTGCATAAAAATCTGCTCACGCACCAGTTCGGCAGCCAAAAGCCGATCTGGCAGGTCTGTCAGATCATCTTCAGGGTACAGATACGGGCCTTCGGGCAGGCTTGCGGCCAGCTTGTCCAGCAGGTCTTCCACACCATTGCCGGTGCGTGCGCTTACCATGAACACATGCTCAACGGGCAGCTTTTCCGTAATGGAAGCCGTAAGCGGCAGCAGGGCTGTGGCAGGCACAAGATCGGTCTTGTTCAGCACCAGCCAGACCTTGCGCTTGGTTTCTGCCAGACGCTCGATAATGGTCTGCACCGCTTCTGTCAGCCCGCTGCGGGCATCTACCAGCAGCAGCGTGATGTCTGCATCTTCGGCACCTGTCCAGGCTGCAGCCACCATGGCGCGGTCCAGCTTGCGGCGGGGGCGGAAAATTCCCGGCGTGTCCACCAGCAAAATCTGGCTATGCCCGCGCATAAGAATGCCCAGAACCCGAAAGCGCGTGGTTTGCGCCTTGGGAGAAACGATGGACAGCTTGGCCCCAGCCATGCGGTTAAGAAGTGTTGATTTGCCTGCGTTTGGCGCCCCCACAAGGGCAGCAAAACCGCAGCGCGTGGTATCGTCAGCCATGCTGGGCTACCCCTCCAGTTTTTCTAGTAAATCAGCGGCGGCGGCACTTTCCGCAGCACGTTTGCTGCCTGCCCGGCCTTCACCAAACAGGCCACCCGCTGTAACGCGCACCACAAACAGCGGTGCGTGAGAGGGGCCATCTGCCCCTATTGTTTCATACACAGGCAGACTTTGCCCACGGCCAAGCACCCATTCCTGTAATGCGGTTTTGGGGTCCTTGGGCGGATGTGCCTGTGCATCCAGCGCAGATTTCCACCAATCCCGCACCATCTGGCGTGCAGGCTCCAGCCCGCCATCCAGAAAAACCGCACCAAGCACGGCTTCCAGCGCATCGGCCACTACGTTGGCCGCCGTTTGCACCCCAGCGCGGGCCTCATGCGCCGCAACTGTAAGAGACTGCGGCAGATCCAGCCTATCCGCAATTTCTGCCAAGGACACGCGAGAGACCAGATGCGCCAGCCGAGAACCCAGCGCCCCTTCCTGCTCGTTCGGGAAGCGCTCCAGCAGCCATTCGGCCATCAGCAGGCCCAGAACGCGGTCTCCTATAAATTCCAGCCGCTCGTTAGAGCCTGCGCCCTTGGCTTTCTGCCGCTTGCGCCCGCCTGCCTTCTGGTGCGCTGCGGAACGATGCGTAAGCGCCTCCTGCAACAGATCAGGATTAACAAAGCGATAGCCCAAGCGCACTTCCAGCTCTTCCAGCCGGAAGCGTGCGGCATCGGACATGTTGTTTGGTTTTCTCACGATACGCCCCGCAGAATACGCGCCCAGCGGATTTCAGCCGGCCAGTACCAGACCTGCCAGAACGGATGGGAAGACTGAACCGAGAAGAAAATACGCTGCGCCCGGCCTACCAGATTTTCCATGGGCACAAAGCCCAGATCCTTGGGGCCATCACCCATAAAGCGGCTATCGGCGCTGTCATCCCGGTTATCACCCATAGCAAAGAAGTAACCCGGCGGCACAACATATTCAGGCGTGTTGTTCTGCGGGCCTTCATCCGTCAGCTTAAGGATATCGTGCTTCACCACCGTGCCGTTGGCGCTGCCGGGCAGTTGCTCGGTGCAGGCTTCGCCTTCCATATCCACCTGCGTTTCATCCCGCGTGGTGTAGTTATGGGGGTTCAGGCACGGCACTTCCTGCCCGTTCAAGATCAGATGGCCGTTGGTGACCTGAATGTGGTCTCCCGGCAGGCCTACAATGCGCTTGATGTAATCAACCGATGTATCTTTGGTGTAGCGGAAAACAGCTACATCACCCCGATGCGGTTCCGCCCCAAAAACACGCCCTTCAAACAGGTTGGGTGAGAACGGGAAGGAATATTTGGAATACCCGTAGCTGAATTTGGACACCCAGATGTAATCCCCCACCTGTAGGGTTGGGATCATGGAGCCCGATGGGATCACAAAAGATTCAAACAGGAAGGTGCGCACCACTGTCACCACCAGCACCACCGTTATGATGGTGCGCAGGGAGTCCAGCACGGTATTTCCGCCCTTTTCGGGCTTGCTTGCCCCGGTGGTGGGAGGATGTTCCGGTGTGCTCATACGCTGTCTCGCCCGTTCCTGCGGTTCAGTAAAAAAGAAAAATCCGGCGGATCAAGCCGCGCAGGGCGCTGGATGTCAAGGCAGGTGTTCATGCCTTGCGGGCTGATACCAGCACCTGCGCCAGCGCGTATGGGGGCTCATCCGTCATGCTCAGCACAATATGGGGCACAGTGCCGGGGGGCATAAACTGCGCCAGTTTTTGTGCGGCCGCCCCGGTAAGCACCAATGTTGGCTGGCCGGATGGCAGGTTATGCACGCCTATCTGGCTATGCGCCACCCCTTGCGCAAAGCCGGTGCCCAATGCTTTTGCGCAGGCCTCTTTCGCGGCCCAGCGCTTGGCATAGGCCCCAATGCGTGCCTGGCCGGATCTGCTTTCTGCCTTTGCGCGTTCCTGCTGGGTGAACACGCGCTGCGTAAACCGATCTCCAAACCGTTCCAGGGCCTGAGCAATCCGCCGCATATCGCACAGATCCACTCCGGCGGAAATCAGTGTCATGATTTCACCCTGTCTGCCTGCGTAATGCCGGGAGCCGCGCGCAGGCTGGCAATAACCGAGGAGAGATGGCGCAGATCGCGCACTTCCACATCCACAAGAATTTCCGTGAAATCAAGCTGGCGATGCACGATTTTGAGGTTCACCATTGCTGCATCGGATTTGGAAATGGAGTTGGTGATGTTGGCCAGCACGGCGGCCTCGTTTTCCGCCACAATGCTGATACGGCCAACCCGCATCTGCCCGGCGCCGCCAGAGCGGGCCATGGCATCGTAATCCCAATCCACATCCAAAAAGCGCTCTGGCGTTGCGGAAAAACTTTCCAGCGTCTGGCAGGTGCGGGTGTGAATGGTCACACCGCGGCCTGTGGCCACCACGCCGACAATCCTGTCTCCCGGCAGGGGATGGCAGCAGGCAGCGTAATGCACGGCCACACCGGCACCCAGCCCCACCAGCGGCACGGCGGCATTGGAAGACCGGCGGCCAGAACCACCACCTGCCCCACGCGCACGCGGCCCTGCCGTACCCAGCACGCCCGGCAGGCCGGAAAGCATACGCGGCACACGCTGCACACGCTTGAGTTCGGGGTACGCTGTATGCACCACATCCCGCGCGGCCAGATTGCCTGCACCCACGGCCACATACAGATCTGTCAGCGAGCTTTGCTTGAGTGGCTTGAGCGTGGTTTCCAGAATCTTTTCAGAGCCGTCCACACCTTCCTGACGGAAGGCTTTAGCCAGTGCAGCACGCCCACCATCCAGCGAGACCTGACGCTGCTGCTGTGCCACATAACGGCGGATACGTGCGCGCGCCTTGCCGGTAACAACAAACCTTTCCCACGAAGGAGAAGGCGCGCCGCCACGGGCCGTCATGATTTCAACCTGATCGCCGTTTTCCAGCTCATGCCGCAAGGGCATCAGGCGACCATTGATTTTGGCCCCCACACAGGTATCACCCACATGGCTGTGCACGGCGTAAGCAAAATCTACCGGAGTAGCCCCACGTGGTAGGGAAATAAGCTGACCCTTGGGCGTGAAGCAGAAAACCTGATCCTGATACAGTTCAAGCTTGGTGTTTTCCAAAAACTCATCCGGGGCGGATGAGGCTTCCAGAATTTCCAGCAGATCCTGCACCCAGCGTGGGCGACGCAGGCCGCCATAGCCGCCCTCTTCCGTGCCGGAGCCTTCCTTATAAGCCCAGTGCGCGGCCACACCGTTTTCTGCCACATCGTGCATATCCTGCGTGCGGATCTGCACTTCAATCTTCTGGTTGCGGGGGGAGCGTAGCGTCACCCCCGTATGTAGGCTCTGGTATCCGTTGGCTTTGGGGGTGGAGATATAATCCTTAAACCGCCCGGCTATCATGGGGTAGGCCGCGTGCACGGCACCCAGCGCCATGTAGCAATCCTCCCGCGTATCCACGATCACACGGAAAGCCATGATGTCTGAAAGCTGCTCGAACGCCACATTGCGGCGCTGCATTTTCTCCCAGATGGAATAGGGAGATTTCTCGCGCCCGGAAACCTGAACATTCTTCAGCCCGGCTTCATGGCACAGGCGCAGCAGTTCACGCCGCACTTCTTCAATAACATCCGCACCCTGCCCGCGCAGATAGTTCAGGCGTGTGCGGATGGTGGCATCGGCTTCTGGCTCAAGCTGCGCGAAGGACAGGTTCTGCAACTCTGTCTTAACGCGGTCCATACCAATGCGCTCGGCCAGCGGCGCATAGATATCCAGCGTTTCACGCGCAATGCGCTGCCGCCTGTCCTGCCGCTCCACAAAATGCAGGGTGCGCATGTTGTGCAAACGGTCTGCCAGCTTGACCAGCAGAACGCGGATGTCCTTGGACATGGCGAGCACAAGCTTGCGGAAGTTTTCCGCCTGCTTGGTGCGGTCTGATTGCAGCTCCAGCCGGGTAAGTTTGGTAACGCCATCTACCAGATCGGCCACTGTGGGGCCAAACTGCGCCTTGAGCGTATCGTAGGTAACGCCGGTATCTTCTATGGTGTCGTGCAGCAAAGCAGTGCAGATGGACTGCACATCCAGCCGGAAGCGGGCCAGAATCATGGCCACGGCAAGCGGATGGGTTATGTACGGATCACCATTATCGCGCTTCTGGTTTTCGTGCGCCTTGTAGGCCACGGCAAAAGCGCGGCGAATGCTGTCTACATCCGCCTTGGGTGCGTAACTGAGCACCCGGTTAACCAGACGTTCACAGTTCAGCTCACTCCGCCCACCATTTTCTGCGGCGGGAACCGGAGCGGTGTTTTCTTCTACTGGAGCGTCCGTTTTAACAGGCTGCATGATCCCCTCCCCCGAGTCCTTAACGGAAACCGGAACCGGAGGGGAATGATCGCCGCCCGTATGCGCCACCCGAATTACCGACGTGCGCGACCGGTAAGTGCAGCTTCAATAGCCCGCACATCATCAGCAGCTTCTTCTTCTGCAGAAACTTCCTGCAAGCCAAAGATGTTCTGCTCGGTGGGAACCAGATCCTGCACTTCTTCTTCCACGGGTTCGGGCTCGGGTTCACGGGCCTGAGAACGGATCAGATCATTGCGCAGAGCGGGCAGAGAGACGGTTTCATCTGCAATTTCACGCAGAGCAACAACGGGGTTTTTATCGTTATCCCGATCAACTGTCAGCTCTTCCCCGCGGGAGATATTGCGGGCACGCTGTGCGGCATAGACCACCAGTTCAAAACGGTTCGGGACCTTTTCCACACAGTCTTCAACGGTGACGCGGGCCATTGCGGAGAGCCTCCAGACAAGTTTCAGCTTATAGATGCTTACAGGAACAGAAAGAGTATATTACCGCATCCGCCCCACCTACGAAAGAGTTTATTCCTTTGCGGGCTGTATTTCCTGCCCTGCAACGTCTTTAAGCAGGGTATCCAGCCCCTTGCCGGTTGCGGGGTCTTTCCATTCCGGCGCAACATCGTTCAGGGGGTACAGCACAAAGGCGCGCTGGGTTGCGCGGGGGTGCGGCAATATAAGTCGCTCTGTATTTAGCTGTATATTGTCTATTGAAATAATATCCAAATCAAGCGTGCGCGCTGCATTTGGCACGGAACGTACACGCCCCAACCGCGTTTCCACCCCTTGAAGCGCATCAAGCAGAGCCAGAGGCTCCAGCGTGGTGCGGCAACGCACAACCCCATTCACATAAGGAGGCTGCCCAGATGGTGGCACAGGCGCACTTTCATACCAGCGAGAAACAGCCTCAACCTCCAATTGGGGTAGGTTTTTCAAGGCCTGCACGGCTTGTTCACACGTCTGGCGCGCGCTTAATCGCAAATGCGGAAGATTCGCACCTATCGCTATCAGCACTGATCTGGTATTATTTTCCGGCATCGTTATAAACTCGTTCCACGCAGACAATTCTGCCACATTTGATGGATATCGTTATCTGATGATCTTACCATTCTTTCTAGCAAAACCGAAAAGACCTCAGACCATTTCATAATAATGCCCAAAACAGCACCCCAAAGTATTTAGAGGAAACCTACTATGAACCTTCAGAAAACCGAAAAGACCTGCCTTTTCATTGATGGCTCCAGCCTTTATTCTACATCCCGCAGCCTTGGTTTTGATGTAGACTACAAAAAGCTGTTGGATTTCTTTGCAGCAAAAACACACATCATCCGCGCTTATTATTACGCCGCCATTCTGGATACGGAAGATTACTCTCCGCTTAAGCCCCTTACGGACTGGCTTTCCTATAACGGGTATTTTCTTGTCACCAAACCTGCGCGCGAATTTACCGATTCCACCGGCAAGCGCCGCGTAAAAGGCAATATGGACATAGAAATTGCCGTGGACATGATGGAAATGGCCCCGCATATCGACCACGCCATTCTGTTCAGCGGCGATTCCGATTTCCGCCGCGTGGTGGAAGCCGTGCAGCGGCAGGGCACGCGGGTTTCCGTTGTTTCCTCCATGCGCTCCACCCCGCCGTTGATTGGGGATGATTTGCGCAGGCAGGCTGACCAGTTTCTGGAACTTTCCGCTCTGGCTGGCAACTTTACCCGCAGGCAAACAGAAAACCCCCGCCCCGTGCGCACCAATGCCCCACCCGTGCGCCACCCGGCAGACCAGATGAGCGAACCGGATGAAGATGATCCGCTAAGCTAAGCGCTCTACGCAAATGCCACCTTCTAACAGAGGGTGGCATTTTTTTTCATCTGCGTGCAAAACTCTCAAGTTGTCTTGCCGTTATTTAACCGTCACCATTGTTGAAGCCCTTTTGTTACAAGGGTGAACCGACATAGTAATTTGCCGGAGTTTTTATATGCCCTCATGTTCTGAAGCCAGAAGCAGCCTTCTTTCCCTGCTGCGTGGCGTTGAGCACTTCAACACCGAAATTTTCCCTGCCAAGAAAGAACTGTTTGCCAGCCTGGCAAAAGGGCAAGCACCAGAAGCTCTGTTTATTGCATGTGCAGATAGCCGCATTAACCCTAACCTGATTACCCAGACAGGGCCGGGTGATTTGTTTATTCTGCGCAACATTGGCAACCTTGTACCCGCATATGGTGAAATGCTGGGTGGTGTGTCCTCCGCAGTGGAATATGCTGTTCTGGGCCTTGGGGTTTCCACCATTATTGTGTGCGGCCATTCTGATTGCGGTGCCATGAAGGCTCTGCTGGAACCAGAAAAGAACGGGCTGGATAAAATGCCAACCGTGCGCAAATGGCTGCGTAATGCAGAAGCCGCCCGCGCGGCCACACTGCACACCTTTACAGGCGAAGATGTTGGCCCCGCCACCGTGCGCTCTGTTGCAGAACAGAACGTGCTGTTGCAGTTGGCGCATTTGCGTACGCACCCTGCCGTGGCCGCTGGTCTGGCAAAGGGTACGCTGTTCCTGCAAGGGTGGTTTTATGATATCGGCACCGGTGAAATTACGGTGCTGGATGAACAAACACGTAAAAGCCTGCCCATTAAAACTGTTATTACACAGATGGAAGAAAAAGCCGCCTAAAGGCCCTTCGTTCTTCTTTTCTGCACTTGTTCTGGCTGCGTGTTGCCTGAGTTTTACTTCGGCAACCGCAGCAGACACACTTAAACTCAGCACATGGAATTTAGACTGGCTGCTTGATCCGGTACACCCCGGTTACGCACAGGCGCCGCCAGATATTCCCCATCGCACATCTGCCGATATTTCCAGCCTTGCCAGCTATGCCGCCCATTTGCACGGCGATGTTGTGGCCTTGCAGGAAGTAGAAAGCCCTGCCGGTGCCGGGCAGCTTTTTCCATTAGCGCGTTATCACCTTGCCATCAGCCAAGACCATATATTGCAGCATACGGCGCTGGCTGTGCGGGCAGATATTCCGTTTGAACAAAACCCGGATGTTACGGCGCTGGATGCCTACGCAACAGCCCCGGCCACGCACCATCACTTACGCAGTGGGCTGGATATTACGCTGCACCAGAACGGGCAGGCCCTGCGCATTCTGGTTGTGCATCTTAAAGCCGGATGCCCAGATAACCTGCTCCATGCTTCCCGCCCTGCCTGCACAACGCTTTGGCAGCAATTTGCCGCGCTGGATGATTGGGTGGCCGACCGCACCCAACACCATGAAGCCTTCGCCATTATGGGAGATTTTAACCGCCACCTTACGGTGCATGATCCGCTGTTTCTTACGCTGTTACGTATTGCACCGCTGGATCTGGCAACCGCTGGCATGGCAAGCCCATGCCAAGGTGGCAGCTATTTTATAGACCACATTATTCTGGGTGGAGCCGCACGGGCATGGAAAGTCCCTAACTCCTTGCGCGTGATACCTTTGGCGGAGGAAACCGGGCAAAACCTTTCCGATCACTGCCCCGTTTCCATCTCACTACGTTTACCATCCACCAAAAAACAGCCACAGCCTTAGCGCACCCCAAAACAAAAAAAGCTGCCGCACCCAAAGGATGCAGCAGCCTTATTTTGCAAGCTATGCGCCTGAGATATTACATGCGGCCAGCAGGTGCACCGGAACGGCCACCGCTGCGAGCACCACCACCGGAACGGCGCGGGCCACCACGACCACCACCGGGAGCACCCCCACGAGGTGCGCCACCACGTGGAGCACCACCGCCGCGCGGGCCACCACGGCCACGGCCACCGCCACCCAGAACAGGCGGACGCATGGTGGAAGCTTCGGCCTCAGCCGAGTGCCACGGATGATCCCGAACCACCGGCACAGTCTTGCCAATGGTGCGTTCAATATCACGCAGCCAAGCCCGCTGTTCTGCATCGCAGAAGGAAACAGCCCAGCCATCACGCCCCGCACGTGCTGTACGACCAATGCGGTGCACGTAGCTTTCCGGCACGTTTGGCAGATCGTAATTGAACACGTGGCTTACGTCGTCCACATCAATACCGCGGGCAGCAATATCTGTTGCCACCAGCACCTTAACGGAACCGGAGCGGAAGCCCTTCATGGCTCGCTCACGCGCACCCTGAGACTTGTTGCCGTGAATGGCTTCTGCCACCACGTTGTTCTTGTTCAGAAATTCCGCAACCTTGTTGGCTTCATGCTTCATGAGCGTGAACACCACAGCGCGGGAAACCTTGGGAGATTCCACCATGTTCAGCAACGCATCGCGCTTATCGCCCGCGCCATTTACGAACATGACAGCCTGCTGAATACGATCCACCGTGCTGGAAGGCGGTGCCACTTCAACGCGTGCCGGATCATTCAGCAAGGATGCTGCCAGATCTTCAATGCTGCGCGGCATGGTGGCAGAGAACAGAAGCGTCTGACGCTGCTCTGGCACAAAGGTCATGATGCGGCGGATATCGCGCACAAAACCCATGTCCAGCATGCGGTCGGCTTCGTCCAGCACCAGAATTTCCAGACCGGACAGGTCAATAAAGCCCTGACCCATCAGATCAAGCAGACGGCCCGGTGCAGCCACAAGCACATCTACACCACGGCGCATGGCTTCAACCTGCCTGCCCTGGCCTACACCGCCGAACACAACGGCCTGCGTAAACTTCATGTGGCGTGCGTAAGCCTTAAAGCTATCGCTAATCTGGGCCACAAGCTCACGCGTGGGGGCCAGCACCAGAACACGCGGCTGCTTGGGCGTGTTTGCGCGGGGGTTTTTGATCAGATGTTCCAGAATAGGCAGCGCAAAAGATGCGGTTTTGCCTGTGCCTGTCTGGGCCAGACCCAGCAGATCACGCCCCTGCAACAGATAGGGGATGGAACGTTCCTGAATAGGAGTGGGTGTATCATAACCCTGCTCTGCCAGTGCCTTCAGCAGTGGTGGAGCAAGTGCTAGATCGGAAAATTTGGTCATCAGGGCCAACCTTATTTGTGCAGCCTGAAAACGAGATCGAGAGACCGCACCCTTTTCAGTTATGCACTGTATGTTTTGTGGCGCACACGGAACATTTTTGCACCGGTTTTTAGCTGAGCACCCACAAATTTTTGAACACATCAAGATCCGATAAGGAAGTTTTCAAACTGAGTTCGTTCCTCACAAACCTTGTAAAAGTGTATATAAGGGGACTTCCCAAACCCCGCAAGGCTTCCGTACCATATTAGTCCTAAAATGATGTTCGTGTAATGTTGAGGAATTTTTAGAAATCGGGGTAAAAATCGTTATAACATTGTCGGTTTTAAACGGTTTATGCTGATATCTTAAAGGTCTTTTTAAAATATTGCCATTTAGAGCATTCAGCGGATCATTCACGCAAATGGCATAAATCTAACATAATTTTTAGGCAACTTATTGGCGCACAGCCTTCACCCCTTAGCCATTTCGGCGCCGGAGCAGGAAAAGTGCTTGCTCCCCAAACAGATTGGCCAGCCGGATAGAGCGCCGCCACGGGGCACGTTCGCCCTCCTCATCCACGGCCATCCATTGCTCTACAATGTAGCCATCCTGTTTACACAACTCCAGAAAGTCTCGGATTGTACAGGGGTGAATGTTCGGGGTTTCATACCACGGTGTGTGCCAGACGGATGTCATGGGCATACGGCCACTGAGCAGCAGCTTGAGCCGAAGTTCCCAATGTCCAAAATTGGGGAATGAGACAATGGCATGCCGCCCAATACGCAGCATTTGCCGCAGCACCTCCCGCGGGCGGGCCACTGCCTGCAAGGTGCGTTGCAGCACCACGTAATCAAACGCATGGTGCGGATAATGCGCCAGATCGTGGTCTGCATCACCATGCACCACAGGCAGGCCATGTGCGACAGACTTGGTAACAAGCTCCATATTCAGCTCAATACCGCGCGCATCACACCCACGGTAACGGAACAGATGGTCAATAAGCGTGCCATCTCCGCTGCCAATATCCAGCACGCGGGTGCCGGGGGCTATCATTTCGGCAATCAGCCGCTGGTCAAGACGCATCAGGCAAGCCCCGCATGTTCGGCCACACCACACAAAAAGCCACGCACCGTGCGGTCAAAATCCGGTTCTTCCAGCAAGAAAGCATCGTGCCCTTTGTCTGTCTCGATTTCTACAAACGAGACATTGGCCGCAGCCCGGTTGAGCGCACGCACCAATGTGCGGGCCGCCGATGTGGGGAACAACCAGTCGGACGAGAACGACACCACACAAAACCGCACTGGCGTACCGGCAAAAGCGTGTGTGAGTTCCCCATCATGATCTGCGGCAATATCAAACCAATCCATCGCGCGGGTGATGGTGAGGTAGGAGTTGGCATCAAACCGGCGTACAAAGGTGGAGCCCTGATAACGCAGGTAAGATTCCACCTCGAAAATATCGCTGAACATGGAAACAGGGCCTTCTGGCCCCTGCCCGCCAACAGGCCCGCGCCGCATACGGCGACCGAATTTGCGCGTTAAGGCTTCTTCCGAAAGGTAGGTGATATGGCCCATCATACGGGCCACAGCCAAACCACGGGCAGGCACAACATCATCCGCCCAATAGCGGCCACCGCGCCAGTCCGGGTCTGCAATAATGGCCTGCCGCCCGACCTCGTTAAACGCAATGTTCTGGGCGGAATGGAAAGGTGCCGTGGCAATGGGCATGGCAGCCAGCATCATCTGCGGGTAGGTAACTGTCCATTCCAGCACCTGCATGCCACCCATGGAACCACCGATAACGGCAAACAGCTTTTCTATACCCAGTGCCTGCACAAGCTTGTGCTGCGCGCGCACCATATCCCGAATGGTAATGGGCGGAAACGCCGTGCCCCAAAGCTCTACGCCATCACCTTCCCCATCCGTGCGGGTGGAGCGTGGGCCGGTGCTGCCCATACACCCCCCCAAAACATTGGAGCAGATAACAAAAAACCTGTTGGTATCAATGGGCTTTCCCGGCCCTACCATGCGGCTCCACCAGCCGGGCTTGCCCGTAAGCGGGTGTTCCTCTGCCACGTACTGGTCCCCCGTAAAGGCGTGGCAGATCAGTATGGCGTTATCCCGCTTTTCTGAAAGCGTGCCATAGGTGCGGTAGGCAATATCAACAGGGGCAAGCGTAACGCCGCAATCCAGCCCCAGCCCTTCGGCAAACCGGACATGCTGCTGTTCACCAATGGCCAAGGGTGTTGTGCTGTTCATAAAAACGCCGAATGCTCCAAACAATCCTCTCCGGCATACGGACGTTTACAGGACAAGGCAAGTCCGGTTTCCAACGGCCCTGCCCTGTTACGCCCGATGTGCTGGAAAGTTCCGCCCGGTCCTGTTTCAGTGTTCCATTTTAAGCGCGGCCAGGAAGGCGCTTTGCGGAATTTCCACCTTACCAAACTGCCGCATGCGCTTTTTACCTTCCTTCTGTTTTTCCAGAAGTTTGCGCTTACGGGAGATATCACCACCATAACACTTGGCCGTTACATCCTTGGAGAGTGCGCCAATGGTTTCACGCGCAATCACCTTGCTGCCAATGGCGGCCTGAATGGCGATCTTGAACAACTGGCGGGGGATAAGATCCTTCAAGCGCGCGCAAATGGAACGCCCGCGAGATTCCGCCGCCGTGCGGTGCGCAATGAAGGACAGCGCATCCACTGGTTCCTGATTGACCAGAATGGAAATACGCACGAGGTCACTCTCCTCATACCCATCCATCTGATAATCGAAGCTGGCATACCCGCGGGTGAGAGATTTCAGGCGGTCATAGAAATCAAACACCACTTCGTTCAGCGGCAGGCGGTACACAGCCATGGCACGGCTGCCCACATAGGTCAGATCCACCTGCACGCCGCGCCGCTCTGTGCACAGTGTCAGCACCGCGCCCAGATATTCATCCGGCACCATGATGGTGGCTTTAATCCACGGTTCCTCAATGGTTTCAATCAGGGAGGAATCGGGCATGTCCGCCGGGTTGTGCAGTTCCTCA
This sequence comes from Acetobacter pasteurianus subsp. pasteurianus LMG 1262 = NBRC 106471, assembly GCF_000285275.1. Taxonomy (GTDB): domain Bacteria; phylum Pseudomonadota; class Alphaproteobacteria; order Acetobacterales; family Acetobacteraceae; genus Acetobacter; species Acetobacter pasteurianus. Next base: position 55,674 of record NZ_CADO01000026.1, on the reverse strand, counting down.
CGCTCACCATTGGTGCGAGTGATTTTGTACACAACGGAAGGTGCGGTTGCGATCAGATCCAGATCGAACTCGCGCGAGAGACGTTCCTGAATAATTTCCAGATGCAGCAGACCGAGGAAGCCACAACGGAAACCAAAGCCAAGGGCTGCGGAGGTTTCGGCCTCATAGTGGAAGGAGGCATCGTTCAGGCGCAGCTTGGCAAGGCTGTCACGCAGTTTTTCAAAGTCATCGGCCACAACGGGGTACAGGCCACACCACACCACGGGGATGGAGGGTTTGAACCCGGGCAGCGGCTTTTCTGCCGGGCGGCGATCATCCGTAATGGTGTCACCCACATTACAGTCCGCCACGGTTTTGATAGCCGCGTTAATAAAGCCCATTTCACCCGGGCCAAGGCTTTCAACGCTGGTCATGCGTGGGGCAAACACACCCACCTGATCCACCTGATGCACCGCGCCGGAGGACATCATGCGCACCTTCATGCCGCGCTTGAGCCGCCCTTCCTTAATACGCACCAGCACGATCACACCCAAATACGGGTCGTACCAGCTATCAATCAGCATGGCCTGCAGGGGCTTTTCCGCATCACCCGTTGGGGGTGGCAGGCGGGTCACCACAGCTTCCAGCACACCTTCAATATTCAGGCCGGTTTTGGCGGAAATTTCCACCGCATCATCGGCCGGAATGCCAATAACTTCTTCAATCTGAGCCTTTACGCGCTTGGGTTCTGCGGCTGGCAGATCCACCTTGTTGAGCACGGGCACAATTTCATGGTTGGCATCAATGGCCTGATACACGTTGGCCAGTGTTTGCGCTTCCACCCCCTGAGAGGCATCCACCACCAGCAGAGAACCCTCACACGCCGCCAGAGACCGGCTGACTTCGTAAGCGAAGTCCACGTGTCCGGGGGTGTCCATCAGGTTCAGCACATAGGTGTTGCCATCCTTGGCCGGATAGGTCAGCCGGACGGTTTGCGCCTTAATGGTAATGCCACGCTCACGCTCCAGATCCATGTTGTCCAGAACCTGATTGGTCATTTCACGCGCGGTCAGGGCACCGCACGCCTGAATCAGGCGGTCAGCCAGAGTGGATTTTCCATGATCGATATGTGCGATGATGGAAAAATTGCGGATGAGCGAAAGGGGTGTATCGGTCATGCTGCTCCTTTAAGCGAAACGGAAAGAAAAGTCAGCCGCTTCCGCACGGGCTTGGGCCATTATCAGGTAAATTTTTTCCCTATTGCGCACACTGCCGCATTTGGCACCAGTCCGCAGCCTGTTTTTTAGCCCGATATCAGCACAATACGGTGCAGCCATACGCCTGCCGCCGCCTGCGGCACAGGTTGCAGGGCGCTGCGCCCAAAGGGCTGAATGGCCAGCACGGGTTTTTCCTGCAAAATACCTACCACGGGGGCTTGGCCCGGGCGTATCAGCACCACGCGGTCTGCCCCACGCGGGTGCAATGCGGGGTGCACCACCAAGGAACACCCTAGCCGCAAGATGGGTTCCATACCTTCCGTATCCACCCGCAACATATAGGCCGAAGATGACGGCAGGCTGAAAAATGTTTCTTCCTGCTCCCACAGCCCTCCGGCGGGCAGACCTGCCCAGTCCAGCACCCCTTCCTGATTCAGCCAGGAAAGCGGCAGGCTGCGCATAAAACATGGTACCGGAGCTTCCGCCTCGTCTGGTTGTTCATACCCCCAGATATGGCCCTCAAACTGCGCAAGGGAAACACGCAGCACATCCAACGCACGCAGCAGGCTTGGCAGCGCAGGCCAGCGCCACACACCCTGACCGGTATGGCGGCGCGAGGGATTAAAAGTAGTGGCATCCAGCCCCGCTGCCCGCGCCAAGCCAGAAGGCGTAAGCCCCCGCTCCTGCGCCAGTGTGTCCAGCGCGTGCCATATACGCTCTGCCGGTATCATGATTTTTTGGTGTGGAGTTCTTCCTGCTTCAGCACTTCGCTGGCGTGGCGGGCCGTGCCTTCATCCGTAATAAAAAAACGCCCCTGCCCGTTCTGCCGCGCAAGGCCCTTACCTGCCAGACGTGTCAGGCAGGGGTCATCCTTCATGCCCGTTGGGCGGCCAACCTCACCGGCAAGGCAAAGCCTGTGCAGGGCGGCGCGGCAACATGTTTCTAGGTAGGGTTCGTTCCACATCAATGCAGGATCACGCATCCCGCACGCGGCGGCAAGAGGATGTTTTCACACACGGCACTTCTCCCAAACGCAAAGCGGGCACACGCATGATACGTGTGCCCGCCAAAGCCTGCCCAAACTAGGGTGGCGTTAGTGTTTTGCCTGCGCATCTGGCAGCGCATAGGCCACCACGTAATCCCCCAGTTTGGTGCCGAAGGAGCCATGCCCGCCATCTACCGAGAGCACATATTGGTGGCCGTTCTGCTCATACGTCATGGGGGTGGATTGCCCCCCTGCGGGCAGACGGTCCTGCCAGAGCTGCTGGCCTGTCGTGACATCATAGGCGCGGATATACAGGTCCAGCGTAGATGTCAGGAACGCCACACCACCAGCAGTAATAATAGGCCCACCCAAAGAAGGCACCCCAACACGGAAGGCCAGCGGCACGGGGGAACTATCCCGCGTGGTGCCGTTGCGGTGCTTCCACAAAATTGTGTTGGTACGTAAATCCAGCCCTGCCACATAGCCCCAGCCCGGCTGCTTGCACGGAATACCAATGGGGGACAGGAACGGGTGCAAATCTACCCCAAACGGTGTGCCGTATTGTGGCTGCAAACCAGCCTCTCCGCCAGAAGGACCAGCATTGTGTGGCGGCTGCGCCGGGTTGTTCGGCCCACGCGGTACTAGGCGAGAAACAAACGGCACGGCAATGGGGTTGGTAAATGCCACCTCACGCACCGGGTCCACCGCCAGACCGCCCCATTCAAACATGCCCAGATTACCGGGGAACACCAGCGTGCCCTGCGTAGAAGGCGGCGTAAACGGCCCTTCATACCGCAGGCGTTTGAACATGATGCGGCAGGCCAGTTGGTCCAACATGGTCGCGCCCCACATATCCGCATCCGTCAGGTTGTTTTTGGGACGGAATGTGAGGGCCGAGAATGGCTGAGTGAGAGAAAGGTGATCCCCCGGTGCAGCCCCCTGTGGCACAGGCATTTCTGGCGCAGGCACCAGCAAATGGCCGTTGCGCCGGTCCAACACAAAGATGTTGCCTGTTTTGGCTGGCGCATACAGCGCTGGCACTACGGACCCATCACCCTGCTTGATATCCACAAGGCTGGGTTGGGACGGCACATCCATGTCCCACAGATCATGGTGCACTGTCTGGTAAAACCACACCTTGCGCCCGGTATCGGCATCCAGCGCCAGAATACCAGAAGCATAGCGTTCCTGATCCGGCGTGCGGTGGCCGCCCCAGATATCCGGCGTGGCCACACCTGTTGGAATGTAAATCTGATTCAGCCGTGCATCATAAGCCGAGGTGATCCATGAATTGGGAGAATTGGCCACATAATGATGCGTGGCGGAGGGCAGTTCGTTCGGGTTTGGGTTGCCCGGATCAAACGCCCATACCAGCTTGCCGCTATACAGATCATACCCGCGTGTCACTCCTGAAGGTTCGTGCGTGGAATAGTTATCCGTCACCGCGCCAGAAATAATGGCCACCTTGGAGGTAATGACTGGCGGAGATGTGGGCTCATAAAACCCCGGCGTGCGCATGGGCATGCCATCTGTCAGATCCACTGCACCATCACGCCCAAAACCACGGCACAAAGCACCGGTATCAGCATTCAGGGCAAACAGGCGGCCATCATTGGTGGGCAAGAAGATACGGTGTGCGCACTCATCCGCCACGGCAACATCGTGGGCCTGTTCTTCCGCCACCGGGGTTTCAGCGTAGGACACGCCGCGGCATGTCATGTGCTGATAGGAGGCGTTGTAGGTAATTTTGGGGTCAAAATGCCAGCGCTCATGCCCGGTGGCGGCGTCTATCGCAAACAGGATCTGATGCGGTGAGCACAGATACAGCGTATCGCGCACCTTTATGGGCGTGGCTTCATCTGTAATTTCGTCCGGATCATCCGCGCGCTTCAGGTCATGCGTACGGAACACCCATGCCACTTTCAGATCATGCACATTGCTGGCATTGATCTGTGCAAGTGGGGAGTATCTGTCCCCCGCCTGCGTGCGGCCATATGCGGGCCAGTCTGCCGCAGGCACCTCTGCATTATCCCCCGGCAATGGGGCGGATGAAGCCTGCACATTCGCGCGGGGCAACACACCGGCAATATCCTGCGGATCCTGCGTAAGGGCGTAACCATATACACCAGCCCCCACCACAACACCGACCAGCAACGGCGCACTGTTCCAGCGCGAAGACGGCAACAGGCGAGAAGACACAAAAGGCAACACAAGCCACAGGCCCAGCGGCAGCAGCACATCACCACGCGGGGCCAGGGCCCAGAAATCAAACCCGGCTTCCCCCACAGACCACACGAGTGTGGCCGCAACCAGTACCGCGTAAAGCCACAGGGCCTCGCGCCGCCGCTGCCACAGCAACACTGCCGTGGCCAGCAGCACAACACCGCACACCACGTAAAAGCAGGAGCCGCCCAACAGGGCCAGCCAGAGGCCTCCGCCCGCAAGAAAAACGCCCAATATTGCAAAAACTGCTGCGGTAATCCGCAATACAATATCTGGCCGGTGACTATTCGTTTGTATCATGTTGCCTGTTTTCTGCCCTGCACACGTTCACATCCCAATTTTTCTGCACAAGAAAAACCGTTTCAGAATAATCAATACAACAGCGGGGCATTGCAGCCCAAGAAAATACTGTAAAAGACACAAAAAACCGCCTGCATTTTCATAAAACACAGGCGGTTACAGAAGTTTTCACTTCAATACCTTGGAGCTTGATACTTGGCCGTATCAGTCCAGCTTGAAGCGTACGGTAAACACATGGCCTTTAACACCATCTGCAACATTGTTACCCGAAAGGGCAAAACGCACCTGCTGCAAATATGTTAGCGCACTTTTTGTAAAATTTGCGCCGCCCATGGTTTTAAGCACCACACAGTTGGTAGGAGCACCTGCCGCAGTAATATCGCACCGCGCCAGCACACGGCCTTCCAGATTTTTGTTTTCTTCCGCTGCCGGGTAAACGGGGGCTGCATTGTTGATACGGTTAAGCCGCACGGTTTTATCTACGGCAGACATGGCGTTGATAACGGCGTATTCGTCCTTATCTTCCGTTGTGTGGCGCCAGTTATACAGGGTTTCCAGACTTTTGGATAAACCCTCTGTGCCGTAATGCAGCGTATAAGGTGCCTGACCCGGCACGTTGACTTTCACGCTCAGCTGGGGCGCTTTTGCAAGCTCCTGCAATGTGGCAATTGGCAAAAAGATGCCGAACAATTTTTGCGGCGTATCTTTGGCAAACACCAAGGGGAAATTATAGTGGTGCCTGTCTGGCGTATCTGCCTGTAACTGTGCAGAAACCCCCTCGGTTGAGCGGGTTTTGGGCCACTGTAAGCCTATTAAAAACTGGCTGTATGTTAGGGAATTCAAGGACAAAGCAGTGGTATCTGCCAAATCCGCCCCTGTAAGAACATACATGCTCATCACCATAAGGCCATTGCTTTGCCCATCAGCCGTAAACAGCGGCTGTGTGGATGCCTGGGCTGGGCGAGAGTAAATAAAGCACGCCTGTAACGGCTTGGCGTTTTTCAGGCTTTTGGCAATATAATCCTTATCATCCTGCTGAAGCGGCAGTTGCACAGCCAGCTTGCTAATATCCTGCGCACAGTAAACCTCCCCCCATGAAGGGGACAGGGAGGTGACATTCAGCAAGGAAGGCTTATCGGCCGAAAGCACAGGATTTCCCGCGCCAGAAGCCGTTGCAGATGCCGGGGGCTGCGGCTGCGCAATAGCGTGCGGCGCAGTGGCAACATGCCCACCGGGCACAGAGCCAGAGGTTGCACACCCTGCCAGACACAACAGCCCAAACGCAGAAAAAATACGTGTTTTCAATACCATTCAGCAATCCAATACAAAAAAGCGCGGCCCCCGAAGGAACCGCGCCTTTTATTTCCGATATCTTCCCTAAAGGAAAAGAAAATCAGACGGAGTAGTACATTTCGAATTCAACCGGGTGCGGTGTGTGTTCGAAACGGTACACATCATCCCATTTCAGGGTGATGTAGCTTTCGATCTGGTCTTTGGTGAACACGCCACCAGCCAGCAGGAACTCATGATCCGCAGCCAGAGCTTCCAGAGCTTCACGCAGGGAGCCGGCAACTGTCGGGATCTGCTTCAGTTCTTCTGGCGGCAGGTCATACAGATCCTTGTCCATGGCATCGCCCGGGTGGATCTTGTTCTTGATGCCGTCCATACCAGCCATCAGCATGGCAGCGAATGCCAGATACGGGTTGGCTGTGGGGTCCGGGAAGCGTACTTCAACGCGCTTGGCTTTCGGGCTTGTTGCGTACGGAATACGGCAGGAAGCAGAACGGTTGCGAGCAGAATATGCCAGCAGCACAGGTGCTTCAAAGCCCGGAATCAGGCGCTTGTAGGAGTTGGTGGACGGGTTGGTGAAGGCGTTCAGTGCCTTGGCGTGCTTGATAATGCCGCCAATGTAATACAGGGCCGTGTCGGACAGGTCTGCATAACCATTGCCAGCAAATGTGGGCTTGCCGTCTTTCCAGATGGACTGGTGAACGTGCATGCCGGAGCCGTTATCACCATAGATGGGCTTTGGCATGAATGTTGCGGTCTTGCCGTAGGAATTGGCAACATTGTGCACACAGTACTTATAGATCTGCATGAAGTCTGCTGCGCGTACCAGCGTTTCAAACTTGGTGCCAAGTTCGTGCTGAGACTGCGCCACTTCATGGTGGTGCTTTTCAATAGCCAGACCCATTTCGCCCATGGCTGCCAGCATTTCTGCGCGCAGATCGCTTTCGCTATCCACTGGCGGCACGGGGAAGTAACCACCCTTCACACCCGGACGGTGGCCCATGTTGCCTTCAGGATATTCCTTCAGGGATGCATCGGGGCCTTCAATGCTGTCGAGCTGGTACTTGCCGTAGTTCGGGCCAGTGCCAAACAGCACGTTGTCGAAAATGAAGAATTCAGCTTCCGGACCAAAGAACGCCGTATCACCCAGACCGGAGGACTTGAGGTACTGCTCAGCCAGCTTGGCGGTGGAGCGCGGGTCGCGGTTGTAAGGCTGCCCGGTGGAAGGTTCGATAATATCGCAGAACAGGATCAGCTGCGGACGAGCAGAGAAAGGGTCCATCACTGCGGATGTCGGATCCGGCAGCAGAACCATGTCGCTTTCGTTAATGGCTTTCCACCCGCCGATGGAGGACCCATCAAACATGAAGCCATCGGTAAAGCTATCTTCCTCGATGGTGCTGACATACTGGCATGTGTGATGCCACTTGCCCTTTGGGTCTGTAAAACGCAGATCCACCAGTTCCACAGAGTGTTCCTGAATCAGATCAAAAACCTTGGCAATTGCAGCAGCCTTGCTGTCACCCGCCGGAGCTGTTTTCTTTACCATGCTCTCTTCACCTAAGCTTTGTCAGCATGCCGCACTTTGCGGGCACGCGGTCTGCGGGAATAATGTACGCGCACGTTCGCGCCCCATACTTACGCATGGAGCGTGTTAGATTGCGTCTTCCCCTCGTTCCCCGGTACGGATTCGCACCACGTCATCCACCGGACTCACGAAAATCTTGCCATCACCAATGCGGCCTGTGCGGGCCGCAGCGGAAATGGCTTCTACCGCCCGCTCCACCATGGAAGCAGGGCAAACAACTTCAATCTTCATCTTGGGCAGGAAATCAACAATGTATTCCGCGCCGCGATAAAGCTCCGTATGCCCCTTCTGCCGCCCGAAACCCTTGGCTTCGATCACGGTAATACCCTGCAACCCAAGCTCATGGAGGGCTTCTTTTACCTCATCCAGCTTGAAGGGCTTGATTATGGCCTCGATCTTCTTCATCGCGCGTCGTCAACACACCATTGTTGTGCCCGTAATTTTGGGCCTGTCCGTTCATGATGCCACCCTGCCCCTATAGGCAGAATGCACCTCATACCGTTACACTTGCACGGCTTGCCCGTGCGGGCAATCAGGCAGATGCAAATTTGTATCGATAAAGCACCAAATCAACTGTTTACGCCAAATGTTTCGGTATCGCGTCTTATTCGCCTCTTTCCGCCAGCGGGGCAAGGAACTTTGTAATGACAAAATTGCTTAACAGGCAGATTGCCAACCAGCCTGTCACTATTTTCACGCTTATGTCCGAGCTGGCGCGCAAGCATAACGCCATCAATCTTGGGCAGGGTTTTCCTGATACGGAAGGCCCGCAGGACATGGTGCAACTGGCCGCAGATGCCCTGCTGGATGGGCGCAACCAGTATGCGCCCCTTACAGGCCTGCCAGAACTGCGCGCCGCCGTTGCAGATGCCTCTGCCCGATTCCAGAACATTCCCGTTGATGCCGAATCGGAAGTGGTTGTCACCTCCGGCGCGACTGAGGCCCTAGCCGCATCCTTCATGGCGCTGATAGAACCGGGTGATGAGGTGGTGCTGATAGAACCGCTTTACGATACCTACCTGCCGGTTGTGCGCCAGCTTGGGGGCATCCCCCGCCTTGTGCGGCTGGAAGCACCAGATTGGGAGCTCCCGCGTGAGGCCCTGAAGAACGCCTTTGGCCCCCGCACCAAGGCCATTGTGCTGAACACCCCCATGAACCCCACCGGCAAAGTGTTCACCGCCGAGGAACTGGCCTTCATTGCCGACCTCATGCGCCAGCACGATACCTACGCCATTTGCGATGAGGTGTATGAACACCTTGTATTTGGTGCGCCGCACCTCTCGCTCATGGCTTTGCCGGATATGCGTGAACGCTGCATCCGTATTGGCAGCGCAGGCAAAAGCTTTTCCTTTACCGGGTGGAAAGTGGGTTACGTTACCGCCCCTGCCCCGCTGGCAGCCGTTGTGGCCAAGGCGCACCAGAACCTTGTATTTGCCACAGCCCCCAACCTGCAACGCGCCGTGGCCTTTGGGCTGAACAAGGATACCGCCTACTTCACCCAACTGGCGCAGGAGATGGATACAAAACGCCAGATTCTTTCTGCCGGGCTGGCGCGTGTGGGCTTTGGTGTGTTGCCCTGCCAAGGCAGCTACTTTGTGATGGCGGATATTACCCCGCTGGCAAACGGGCTGGATGACATGGCTTTCAGCCGCCTGCTGACAGAGCAGGCCGGTGTGACCACCATTCCCGCATCTGCCTTTTATGATGCGCAAAGCGGCACGCCCCCGCGCAACCTGATTCGCTTTGCCTTTTGCAAGCGTGAGGAAGTGCTGATTGAGGCTGTGGCCCGTCTGGAACAGTGGGAAAGCCGCCAGAGCTGATTTTTCTACATAAAAACGCCAGAAGTGATTGACGAACGATGCAGTTTTCTCTAAACGTCCGCTTGCTGTGTGGCGGACGTAGCTCAGCTGGTAGAGCGCCGGTTTGTGGTACCGGTGGTCGCGGGTTCAAGTCCCGTCGTTCGCCCCAGCATATTCCCCTAAAATTCAAAATACATTCTGCACGGTCCCCATACTGCGTGCACACCACATAGCTTATGTCTGCGCCTGCGCGACTACCCTGCAGGCTTGCATCTGCTGCAACCGGTTGAAGGCGCTGCACCACATTCTGCACGTAAGTAGTCCTGAGCTTCGTGCAGACTATCAAAGCAGTGCTTAGAATAAACCACTGTCCGCCCTTTATGCTGCTGCACAGACATGCACCCAGACCGATGCGCCACAATATACTTTGGATTCAGACGCCCCGGACTTGAGTTTATAAAAATCCCGGATGGATGCGCCCTTTGCCAATCCTGAAAACGCTGCTCGTCTTCTTCTTTGTAAAATGCAGCATATGTCATCAGTGGCTTTTCCCCTGCGATAAAAACCCGAACAAAAAAGCCGGTCAGACCAAACTGACCGGCTTTTGCCAAAACACTCTTAAGCGTTATCCTGCATGAACTGGCGCAGGTCTTGCTCGGAAACCGCGCCATCGTGTTCCAGCAGCGCATCTTTGCCGCCTACATGGTGTGGCATCACCATTAGAGGGGTGCCTTCATCCATGAAGCGTATCCGCAGGTCATTCCAGCGCGGTGCAACAAAACGCGCGTAAGCCTGTGCCAGCGCGCATTGGTCAATACACCAGTTGGTTGGGTTTTCCGGGCTGTATGTCCGCTGCACATAATTGTGCAGATACCGCCCGATCTGCGGCAGAAGCTCCGTTTCCCCAAAATAGGACAGGCCCGCACCAAAGCCCCACGGTTCTCCGGCTATCTGCTTGCCTTCATGGTTGTACGCATACAGCCGGAACCCGTAATCCGAACCGGATGTGAGCTCCTGCCACAAGGCCGGGAAATCCTGCGGGAAGTAACCATCGCAATCTGCTGTCAGCACCGGGCAGTGCCACTGGCCCACAATATGCGGCAGCATAAGGTAGCGGATGCAGGTATAGGTGGCCTCGTTCGCATGGTTCAGTTGCCCGTGCGTGAAGGACACATCCATCCCCCGGTCTTTTTCCGAGAAAAAGGCCACCAGATCCTGCATCAGGGTCAACTGTTCATCCGTGGGCCGATCCACACCCAAGCATAGGCGGAAACGCCCGTGTTCCGGCTGCGCCTGACACGCCCGCATCAAAGACATCACAAGCTTGGGCACAAAGCGGAAATACGCACTATCGCACCCAAAAACCAGACAGGCATCTGGCGCATCAGCCTCGGTCCGATCAGGCGCTACGCTGGAATGCCAGTTCCAGCCCGCAATGCCCAACTGGTCTATTACCTGTTGTTCATGCAGGTTGTATGCCGCGGCTTCCGGCAACCATGTATAAACACCGCAATTATAATCAATGGCCTTGATGCCGGAATCTCTGGAAAGCTTACGGGCCGTAACATAATGCGGGTCTGCGCTGGCGCGGTCCTGATTGAGCCATGCGTAATGGCCAGCCACAACCTGGTTCCAGTATTGCGCCCTGTTCTGGGCCTGATCAGCCTGCGCCAGTTGCAGCCGTTCTTCCTGCGTGCAGGCAGAAGCCACTTGCTCAAACTGGTAAGAATAGGCCTGCCGCACATCTTCTGCCCTCAGCATAGAGGCCGGCAAAGGCACCATCAAAAAATTAAAGGCGGGGTCAAACTCTTCTGTATCCGGCAGCTCTTTCAAGGCAGCGGGCAGCAAAAGCAGCGCGGCCTCCCCCTGCGCTGTCCGCTGCACCAGATGTGTGAGCTGTTCGGGTATGGGGGCCTCACCAAACCGGCCTTTCAGGGCCAGATTGGCCAATTCCGCGGCCTGCTGGGCCTCCCCTTCCCGCAACGCCAGAATGGCGGAAAAGAAGTATAAATCTGGCCGAAAATCCTGCAACGCAGCGCACAATACCGCAGTGCGCGCCAAGCCGAATTGCCCAACCTTGGCGCAATCTTTTGCCAGCTCCAGCAAACAGCCAGAATCTTCGGGGGCCACAAGCAAACGTTGGCGGGCGGCCTGCGCGGCCTGCACAAACGGGCTATCCCCCATTGCCTTCATCTGGGCAGATAGCGCTGCCATAAAGGTTTTCTGCACCGCCACGGGGCTGGGCTGGAGCACGCTTTCCTGCTCACGCCCATCAGAAACAACAATGGCATCGCCTTTTTCACGCAGGAAAAGGGTGCGCAGGTCCCACTTATGCTCACCAAGCTGGAGGGAGTGGTTTAAAAACAAAACCTGCTCAGCCTGCTGTTGTCCGGCAATAAGCCATTTGCCCTGCGCCAAACGCACAAGCAGAGGCACATGCTGGCTCAACACCGGTGCAAACAATTCCCACGTGAGAACATGCTGCATCCATGTCAGTTCACCTTCCGGATGGGCGCACAAAAAGTTTGTGCCATCCCCCAGCGTCACCAGCCCTCTGTTATCACCATCTTCCACAACGCTTACGGCAATATCTGCAAACCCTTGCAGATTATTGCCTGCGGGATTCAGCTGAACCACGTTCCACTGCGGAGAAACGGCTTGCGCAACCGGAATTCCCGTAAGGTAGAAATCACGATGTGCCAGAATGTGCCCGTGAAGTGATATAAAAGAAAACATGCCTCAGCTTACCCCGGCTGCCCGTTCCATATGCGGAATCATGGTTGTGGCTGACACGTGCATACAGGCGGCCAGCCATTTTTCCTTAATGATGCACATGGTTAGCATAACATCTCCCGCGCGGGCACCTCTTGACCGAGATGGGATGATCCACCAGCCCAAACCCTGACATGTTTGTGATAACAGGGCCCATCCCGCACAAAACAAAGATTTTTGCCCGCGCGTAAGCCCTATTGCGCCCAATAGGGCCTGTTCTGTCCTGATCGTGAACAGCGCAGTGTTGCATCCCCGCTTATGGTCTCAATTCGCGCACTGCATGATGCCTATGCGTATTCCGCATCTGCGCGCAACGAATGCAAGACACTCTTCGAATCGGATGCAGTATTATGGCTAAAATCAAGGTCAAGAACCCGGTGGTAGAAATGGACGGGGATGAAATGACCCGTATCATCTGGCACTTCATTCGTGAGCGCCTGATTCTGCCCTATCTGGATATTGACCTGAAATATTACGATCTGGGCATAGAAAACCGCGATGCCACGGATGACAAGGTGACCGTAGAAGCCGCAGAAGCCACCAAACGCTACGGCGTGGCTGTAAAATGCGCCACCATCACCCCCGATGAAGCACGGGTGAAGGAATTTGGGCTGAAAAAGATGTGGCGTTCACCCAACGGCACCATCCGCAACATTCTGGATGGCACCATCTTTCGTGAACCCATCATCTGTTCCAACGTGCCACGCCTTGTGCCGCACTGGACAAAGCCCATCGTGATTGGTCGCCATGCCTATGGGGATATCTACCGCGCTGCGGAAACCAAGATCCCCGGCCCCGGCAAGGTGACGCTCAACTACATTCCCGAAGATGGCGGCGAACCCATTACGCTGGATGTGCATGACTTCAAAGGCCCCGGCGTGGCGCTGGGCATGCACAACACCCGCGCATCCATCGAAGGCTTTGCCCGTGCCTCCCTCTCCTACGGGCGGGACCGCAAGCTGCCGGTGTATCTGTCCACCAAGAACACCATCCTGAAAGCCTATGATGGCATGTTCAAGGATGTGTTTCAGGAGGTGTACGAAAAGGAATTCAAGGCCGAGTTTGAAAAGCTGGGTCTGACCTACGAACACCGCCTGATTGATGACATGGTGGCCTGCGCCCTTAAATGGCCGGGTGGCTACGTATGGGCCTGCAAAAACTACGATGGTGATGTGGAAAGTGACATTGTGGCGCAGGGCTTTGGCAGCCTTGGGTTGATGACATCCGTGCTGCTCAGCCCCAAAGGCGATGTGGTGGAAGCCGAAGCCGCGCATGGCACCGTCACCCGCCATTACCGTGAGCACCAGAAAGGCAAGCCCACCAGCACCAACCCCATTGCCTCCATTTTTGCATGGACACGTGGGCTGGCTTATCGCGGCCGCTTTGATGATACGCCAGACGTTGTGCACTTTGCCAACACGCTGGAAAAAGTGTGCGTAGATACCGTTGAAGGCGGGCAGATGACCAAGGATCTGGCGCTACTGGTGGGCAACGGCACCAAATGGCTGGACACGCAGCCCTTCCTTGATGTGCTGGATGAAAAACTCAAGCAGGCCTTGACCAAAGGCTGATTTTTCTGCCGCACGTCTTTTGACCTGAACAACACCAGCACACCCCGGAGCAAATTTCTGCTTCGGGGTGTTGCTTATTCTAGGCCATTGCGCACCGGCCCGTGCTGGCGCAAAACAGAAACTGTATTTTAATGTAACCAGATAAGGGAGCATCACGCCACGCCATGACTGATACGCCAGCAGAAACAGACGTAGCCATAATTGGCGCTGGCCCAGCCGGGCTTTTTGCCGCTTTTCAGTGCGCCATGCTGCGGCTGAACTGTGTGCTGATTGATGTGCTGCCAGAAGTGGGCGGCCAATGTGCGGCCCTGTATCCGGAAAAGCCGATTTACGATATTCCCGCCTGCCCCGCCGTAGAAGGCGCGCAGCTTATTGCCCGGCTGGAAGAACAGATTGCCCCTTTCAACATCCCGCGCCTGCTCAAGCACCGGGTGGAAAGCCTTGAAGGCCACCGGGGCAACTTTACGCTGGGCACCAACCAGGGCACCACGCTGAAAGCCAAGGCCATTATTATTGCCGCCGGTGCCGGTGCCTTTGGCCCCAACCGCCCACCGCTGGAAGGTTTGGAAGCGTTTGAAGATACCGGGGCCGTGCAATACTACGTGCGCCGCAAAGCCGATTTTGCAGGCCGCCGTATTGTGATTGCCGGTGGCGGCGATTCCGCGCTGGATTGGGCTCTTTCCCTGAAAGACAATGCAGAAAAGCTGTACCTCGTGCATCGGCGTGACAGGTTCCGTGGTGCGCCAGAAAGCCTGCGCCAGTTGGATGAAGCCGTAGCCGCCGGGCAGATTGAAAAGGTTGTGCCTTATCAGCTCCACGCCCTGCACGGCCAGAACGGTGCGCTGGAAGGCGTGGAAGTGGCTGATCTGGATGGGGCAACCCGTATGCTGGAAGCCGATGTGCTGCTGCCTTTCTTTGGGCTGGCAACAGATCTGGGGCCCGTAGCGCGGTGGGGTATGGATACCATGCGCTCCACCATTCCCGTCACCCCTTCAAGCTGTGAAACCAGCCTGCCGGGCGTGTTTGCCGTAGGCGATGTGGCCACCTACCCCGGCAAGCTCAAGCTGATTCTGCAAGGGTTTAGCGAAGCCGCCATGGCCGCTCACGCCATTTACCCCATTGTGAACCCGGATCAGGCGCTGCACTTTGAATATTCCACCAGTAAAGGTGTGCCCGCCTAAACCCCACGCCATCATGGCGGCATGGCTCCAAGCGGGCGCTACATGCCGCCATTTTTTATAAACGCACTTTTGTTGCGCAATGGGTTGGGCGGGGGCTGCTTTGCTGGCGCATAGCTCCATACAACGTGCGCCATGCCAGTTTTCTTACGGGTTCTGGCGCGGTTGGCTGCGGCAAGCTATGGTGCGTGCCTGATCCATTGACCTTGTGAGTAAGGATAAAACCGTGCAAGTCATCATTCTCGGCGCTGGCGTTATCGGGGTGACATCGGCCTGGTACCTGGCCAGCCTTGGGCATGAAGTCACGGTTATAGACCGCCAGCCCGCCCCAGCACTTGAAACATCGTTTGCCAATGCGGGGCAGGTTTCCCCCGGATATTCCACACCTTGGGCTTCTCCCGGCCTGCCGCTTCAGGCCGCAAAGTGGATGCTGCACCCCAAAACCAGCCCGCTGGTTATTCGCAAACGGTTTGATCTGGCCATGTTGCGCTGGATGGAACAGCTTTTAAAAAACTGTAACGCCCATGCGTATGACATCAACAAATCCCGCATGTTGCGCATTGCTGAATACAGCCGCGATTGTCTGGATGCCCTGCGAGCTGAAACCGGCATTACGTATGATGACAGGCAGCGCGGGCTGATCCAGCTTTTCCGCACCAACAAGCAGATAGATACCGCCCAGCACGATATGCGCCTACTGGCAGAAGCCAACATTCCGCACCAGCTTTTGGCGGTGGATCAGGTTCTGGAGCACGAACCCGGCCTAGCCCATGCCAAGCATCTGCTCACAGGTGGGCTGTATTTGCCCAATGATGAATCGGGCGATGCACATATTTTCACCCAAAGGCTGGCCCGTATGGCAGAAGCCAAGGGTGTAAAGTTTGTATATGACACCACCATTCTGGGGCTGGATGCCGCGGCGGACGAAATTATGTCTGTGCGCACCAGTGCCGGGCACTTCCGGGGTGATGCCTATATTGTGGCCATGGGCAGCTATAGCCCGCTGCTACTGCGCCCATTGCGCGTGCATCTGCCGGTTTACCCCGTAAAAGGCTATTCCCTCACCCTGCCCCTTACGGATGAAACCCACGCCCCCACATCCACCGTGAATGATACATCCTACAAGCTGGCCATTACGCGGCTTGGCAACCGGATCCGCGTGGGTGGCACGGCGGAACTGACAGGTTACAGCCAGAAGCTGAGCCCAGACCGGCGTGAAACGCTGGAACTTTCTTTTTCAGAACTGTTTGGCGGGGGAGACCTTACCGCCGCAACATACTGGACAGGCCTGCGCCCCTGCACGCCAGATGGCACACCCGTTATTGGCCCTGTGCCCGCCTTTACAAACCTGTGGCTGAACACTGGCCACGGTACGCTGGGCTGGACAATGGCCTGTGGTTCTGGCCGCCTGATTGCAGACCTTGTGCACGGCAAAAAGCCCGATATTCCGGCGTTGGATCTTTCCATCAGCCGCTATAACTAAGCTGGCCCAGAGCTTATGCCCGCTGTGGCGCAAAACCATGGCGGCAAGCTACACACGCACACTCTTGCCGTTATAGACACACCCGCCTGCTATACCGCTGATCTAACCTGTTTATAAAAAACAGTGCTGTGCATCAGGCACAAAAAAGGCCGCGGTGGCAAAACCACCAGCGGCCTTTTTGTATTCCGCAGCTTTACGCCACAGCAGGCAGGAAGCACCGCGCCTGTAACGCAGTGCCCCTTTCTGCCGGGTTATTACTGAGCAGATTCGGAAGAAGAGTCAGAAGCCGGAGCTGCGGACTTCTTCTTGCCGTGGTGTTTGCCACCTTTGTGCTTGCCTTTGTGCTTGCCCTTATGCGCAGCAGCACCTTTGCTTTCTTCCGTGCGACCAGCTTCTTCAGCAGCCGGGCCAGCGCCTTCTGGGGCCTGAGCACCAGCTTCTGGGCCACTAGCAGCGGGAGGAGCAGGAGGTGCAGCTTCCTGAGCGAAGGAAGGAGCAGCAGCGCCCAGCAGGGCAACGGTGGACAGAGCCGCAAGCAGACGACGAGAAATCATAGAATGTCTCCAAAAACCTGTGGTCCACTCCGCCTCATGCAGGACAACCCTGCATCCAGCACATAGACCGGTTTATGCATTGCTTATTATCACGGCAAAAGCACAGCGTCTTGAGCTAAAATTTGTGCAATCTTTGCACATATCATCACCCAGTCACTTGACAGCCGTAAACCAGCCATATTGGCATTGGCAAAACCTAAAAAACCGCCCGCTAACAGGCGGTTTTCATAGGAAAAAGCGCTTTGAACGCTCTGTATGTGACAAAATGGTGTAACTGAAAAAAATATCTCTACACCACAAACGCGCCACACTTACAGGCTGCCCAAAATGCCAGGCAGCCCACAAGTTACAGAGAATCAGTCTGCCTTTTTGCCGCGCTTCTTGCGTTCGTTCGGGTCCAGATACCGCTTACGCAGGCGGATGGCAGATGGGGTAACTTCCACCAGCTCATCATCTTCAATGTAAGCAATAGCCTGTTCCAGAGACATACGGCGCGGCGGGGTCAGCAGCAGGGCTTCGTCCTTACCGGCGGCACGCATGTTGGTCAGCTTCTTTTCACGGATCGGGTTTACTTCCAGATCATTCTCACGGGAATGCTCACCGATGATCATGCCCTGATAAACTGTTTCACCCGCATCCACGAACAGCGTGCCACGATCCTGCAGGGAGAACAGGGAGTACTGCGTGGTAGCCCCGTTTTCTGCAGAGATCAGAGACCCGTTGCGGCGGCCTTCCACGGTGCCAGCATAAGGCCCGTAGTGGGAGAACAGACGGTTCATGATACCCGTGCCACGCGTGTCGGTCAGGAATTCACCGTGATAGCCGATCAGCCCGCGAGACGGGATGACGAATGTCAGGCGCACCTTGTCACCGCCGGAGGGGCGCATGTCCTGCATCTGGCCTTTGCGGAGGGACATCTTTTCCACCACAACGCCGGAATAGGGTTCGTCCACATCAATGGTAACTTCTTCGTAAGGCTCTTCGCGCTCACCCGTTTCTTCATTGGTGCGGAACAGCACGCGCGGGCGACCGATTGTCAGCTCAAAGCCTTCACGGCGCATGGTTTCAATCAGCACACCAAGCTGAAGTTCACCACGGCCAGCCACTTCAAACGCTTCGCTTTCCGGGCTGTCTGTCACGCGAATAGCAATGTTGCTTTCGATTTCCTTGAACAGACGGTCACGGATCTGGCGAGACGTTACCTTCTTGCCTTCACGGCCACCCAGCGGGCCATCGTTCAGGCGGAAGGTCATGGACAGTGTCGGCGGATCAACCGGAATGGCTTCCAGCGGGGCTTCCACTTCCGGGGCAGCAATGGTGTCTGGAATGGTGGCTTCAGACAAACCGGCCACGGCCACAATGTCACCAGCTTCCACTTCTTCCACACCCACGCGGTCCAGACCACGGAAGGAAAGCAGCTTGGTCAGGCGGCCTGTTTCCACCACGGAACCATCGGCCCGCAGCACCTTAACAGGCATGTTCACCTTGGCGCGGCCCTGTTCCACACGGCCTGTCAGCACGCGGCCCAGAAAGTTGTCACTTTCCAGAATGGTGGCTGTCATGGCGAAGGGCTTGTCTTTGTCCAGATTCGGAGCGGGCACATGGCGCAGGATCAGCTCGAACATCGGGCTCAGGTCCTTGCGGGCGCCGTCCAGCGTTTCATCTGCCCAGCCCTGACGGCCAGAAGCAAACAGCATCGGGAAGTCAAGCTGTTCATCATTTGCGCCAAGGGCTGCAAACAGATCGAAAATTTCGTTGTGCACTTCATCGGGGCGGGCATCGCCACGGTCAATCTTGTTCACAACCACAATTGGCTTCAGGCCGCGGGCCAGTGCCTTGCCAACCACAAACTTGGTCTGCGGCAGCGCACCTTCGGCGGAGTCCACCAGCACAATGGCGCCATCCACCATGCTCAGAATACGTTCCACTTCCCCGCCAAAGTCGGCGTGTCCGGGTGTATCAATAATGTTGATACGGGTATCTTTCCAGACAACGGAAGTGCACTTGGCAAGAATGGTAATGCCACGTTCGCGTTCCAGATCGTTGCTGTCCATTGCGCGTTCGGCAACGTGCTGGTTTTCGCGGAACGAACCCGACTGCTTGAGCAGTTCGTCAACCAGAGTCGTCTTGCCGTGGTCAACGTGGGCAATGATGGCGATATTGCGGATATCCATGTAAAGGCCTGATATTCCCTGCGGGCCACGCCACCGCTTTCTGCCTGAAAGGGTGGAGAATGGCTTTGCTGATGTTTGCTTGGGCAGACAAATAGCCGCCCGCGCGCAGGAATGCACGCAAAATCCTCACCAGTGCGTATCATGGCTGCCACCGGGGGTGGCCACATACGGGCCGCACGGCTTGCATTTACCCCCTTATGGTGGTGTGCTCGGCACCTTGGAACACATTATATTGAAAGGGTTTTTAGCATGGATATTCAGGCCATAGATCAAACCTACAACCAGTTTCAGGCACAGGCCCAACAATCTGCCACCGCGCTGCAAACGCTGTGCGCCAAAATGCAAACCGCCGCCGATGGCGGAGATATGCAGGCCCGTGAATGGCTGCTGGACCTGAAGGAACTGGCCCTTTCCCTGCGTGATGAGCAATCTCAGGTTATCAACCTGCTTCAGGCTTTGCACACGGCTCTTGCCACACAGATGCAGCAGAATGTGGCCCCGCCGCAGCCCTCCGCCCTTAGCTCCGTTAAGCCGGAAGTGGAAAACGTGCTGGACGATGTCATCAACTCCGGCTTTGCGCATTCTCTGGCATCTGGCGCGGGGTTTGGCATTGGCAACACGCTTATCAACAAACTGTTCTAAATACGCGCACGCCTGAGGGCGTGAAGGCTGGCTCCGGCGCACGCAACCGGCTACAAGCCAGCCTATGCTGCTTCACTCTCCTGCGCGTTCTGCTGTAAGCGCCGCCCCTACCCTTTCCCTTACCGTTGTAGGGCTGATGTTCGGGCTGGTTATGGGGCTGGGTGCGCCCCTGTTTACGCTGGAAATGGTGGATCTGGGGTTTGGCACGGGCATGATTGCCGCCAACACCATGATGCACGCTGTGGGCTCACTGGCCATTGCGCCGTTTATCCCGCGCATCAGCATGGCTTTGGGGCCCAAGCGGGCTGTAACTCTGGCTTTGCTCACGGGCGCTGCCACGCTAGCCCTTTTTCCGCTGCTGCCCTCCATCTGGGTGTGGTTTGGCTTGCGCACCGTGCTGGGGGCTGCGTGCGAGATTATTCTGGTGCTTTCTGAAAGCTGGCTGAACCAGATTACGCCAGACCACGCCAGAGGCCGCGTGATGGGGCTTTACAGCACGCTGCTTTCCATTGGCATTGCCGCAGGCCCCGCCTTGCTTACTGTTACAGGCCGCACCAGCGCCCTGCCCTTTGCCTGCGCCAGTGTTGCCCTATTAGTTACCACCGGGCTTGTGGCTGCGCCGTGGTTACCACACCCGCAGCTTACGCCCCCGCAGCGCCCCAGCCTGCTGCGCTATCTGCCTCTGGCCCCCATTGTTATTGCCGCCACATTGCTGATTGCCATGCTGGATTCGGCCGCCACCTCTTTTCTGGCGCTGTATGCCATGCACTCCGGGTGGTCAGAACACGCGGCTACGCTGTTGCTCAGCATCATGCTGCTGGGGGCTACGGCGTTTCAGATTCCCATTGGCTGGATAGGAGACCGCACAAGCCGCCGCTGGCTTTTAGTCTCATTGGCAGGGTTGGCTGCTGGGGGCGCGTTGCTGTGGCCGGTGGCTATCCATCATCCCGGTTTGGCCCATGTGCTGCTGTTTGCGTGGGATGGCGTGTTTGCCAGTATTTACACAGTGGCCATGTCTGTTGTGGGAGACCGCTATAAGGGCGGAGACCTGATAGCCATTTACACCCTCAGCTCCCTTGCATGGAGTGCAGGTGCGTTTGCAGGGCCTGCGCTGGCTGCCAGCTCCATGGCGGCAGCGCCAGATGGCTTGGCATGGTTTGCCGCCATTACCTGCGCGCTATTTGGCCTGCTGCCCCTGTTCCTGAAAAAAAGCGCCTAAACGCTGCCTTCTCAGGCCGGGGCCGCGCCTTGGGTGTTCACCTGCAAACGGTAGAGTGAATCCCCCGCGCACATAAATAGCCAATCGCGCTTGGGGCCACCAAATGTGAGGTTGGAAACACTCTGCGGCAGGCGAATGCGGCCAATAAGGTGCCCTTCGGGGTTGAACACAAACACCCCGCACAGCCCCACCGGCCCGCTGACACCGCACCAGATATTGCCGTGCACATCGGCCTTCATGCCATCCGGCCCCATCTGCACGCCTTCAAACCGCATGTTGGTGAACAGGCGCGGGTTGGAAAGCGGCAGTTCCTCCTTGTGCAGATCAAACACATGCACGGCCTGATCTCCATCATGCCCATGCCCGCCCGGCTGCTTGCCGGATGAAATAACATAAAGCCGCGAGAAATCGGGCGAGAAGCACAGCCCGTTGGGGTTGGGCAACTGCGCCTGCGTGAGCACCACATCCAGATGGCCTGCCGCATCTACACGGAAGGTATGGTCTGCCTGCCGGCGCGAACCACCCAGCGTGCCAATAAGTTCTTCCCCTATTTTCCAGCGGATATGCCCATCCGGGTTGGCCTCACCGCCCGGCATGTCGGCATGGCCTTCGGCCACGTTGTCTCCATACCCCGGATCGGTAAACCAGATGCTGCCATCCGGGTGGGCTATCACATCATTGGGGGAGTTGAGGGAATGGCCTTCAAACTTGTCGGCCACCACATGGGCGGAACCATCGTGCTCCCACCGGATCACGCGGCGCAGAAAGTGCTCGCACGTAATCTGGCGGCCCTGATAATCAAACGTGTTGCCATTGGCGTGGTAGGATTCCGGGCGAAAAACCGTCACCTCCCCCGTTTCCCACAAATAGCGATACTGCCGACTTGCCACTACATCACTAAACAGCAGATACCGCCCTTGGGATGACCACGCAGGCCCTTCCAGCCATGTGCCTTTATCCCACACACGATGCAGGGCGGCGTTGCCGTACAGCAGATCGCGGAAGGAGCGATCTATCACCAGCACATCCGGGTCTGGCGTATAAACGGGTGGGGCGTTTACCCCCCATTGGCGCGGCGGATTGGTGGTAACATCGGGCGGGCGCACGGTATCGGGTAGAACTTCATCCGCCCCACGGGCCAGCACCGGGGCTGCCACGGTTGCAGAAAGCGCGGTTATGCCTTTCAGCATTGCACGTCTTGCCAGCCTGCTACGTGGGGGTGCCATTGAGCCTCCTGCGTTTACCGGGCAATTTCTGCCATATGGAGCGGGTGCATACTGCCTTGGCCCTGCACTGTCACCCCTTTGGCTGTGGCAACCCCTTTGCGCAAGGGCATGGGGCCATTGCAAACCCTCTGCCCTGCACGGTTTTCAGCCAATACGCGCCACGCGCAAAAGGTTGGTGGAACCACTTACGCCAAAGGGCACACCGGCGGCTATCACCACAGAATCACCTTCTGCCCCTATGCCTGCCCGGTTCACCACATCCAGCGCGGCCTCCACCACATCTTCCACCGTGGTTGTGGGTTTGTGCGGCGCGCTTACAAATGCCCGCACACCCCATACCAGCGCCATGCGCCGGGCAGATGTATGTGTGGGTGTAATGCCCAGAATGGGGCATGTGGGCCGTTCACGCGCAATGCGCAGCGCCGTGGGGCCGCGGTGCGTATAAGCCACAATGGCCGGAGCCTTGAGCGTATCCGCCACCTGCTGCACGGCGCTGGCAATGGCATCGGCCACGTAATCTTCCGGGGCCAGACGGGCTGCGGCCATATGGGCCTGCCAGCCGGCATCTTCTTCCACCCGCCACAAAATGCGGTTCATAATCCGCACAGCCTCACGCGGATATTTGCCTGCTGCGGATTCGGCAGAAAGCATTACGGCATCTGCACCATCAAACACGGCGGTTGCCACATCCGATGCCTCGGCCCGTGTGGGAGTTGGAGCAGAAATCATGCTTTCCAGCATCTGGGTGGCCACCACAACGGGTTTGCCCAGCCTGCGGGCAGCGCGAATAATGCGTTTTTGCACCAGCGGCACGGTTTCGGGCGGCAGTTCAACGCCCAAATCTCCACGCGCCACCATAACAGCATCAGACAGTTCCAGAATGGCGTCCAGATTTTCAACCGCCTGCGGTTTTTCCAGCTTGGTCAGCACGGCGGCGCGTTCACCCACCAGCGCACGGGCCTGTGCCACATCCTCGGCCCGCTGCACAAAGGAAAGGGCCACGTAATCCACCCCCAGATCCAGCGCAAAGGCCAGATCCTTGCGGTCTTTTTCTGTCAGGGCGGGAATGGGCAGCGCCACATCCGGCACGTTCACGCCTTTATGGTCAGAAAGCGGGCCACCTACATCCACCCGCGTTTCTATCCAGTCTGGCCCTACTTTTTCCACCACAACGGCCAGCTTGCCATCATCCATCAGCAGGCGGCTGCCGGGGCGCACGGCACTGATAATTTCCGGGTGCGGCAGGTTTACGCGGTGCTCATCCCCCGGCACGTCAGACAGATCAAACCGAAAGGTGGCACCCGGCTGCAAGATAATGCGGCCTGCGGCAAAGCGGCCCACGCGCAGCTTTGGCCCCTGCATATCGGCCAGAATGCCAATGGGTGTGCCCAGTTCTTCTTCCAACCGCCGCACAATGGCGTGGCGGGCGGCGTGATCTTCATGCGTGCCGTGGGAGAAATTGAAGCGGAACACATCCGCCCCGGCCAAGGCCAGATCGCGGATGGTTGCATAATCTGAAGAAGCCGGACCGAGTGTGGCCACAATTTTAGTACGGCAGGTTTGCGCCTGTTCTGCGCCCGAACCCTGTTGTGTGGATTCAGCCATATCTGTTTCTCCTTCTAGTCCGCTGGGGTCTTTCAGGAGGGGTTGACGGCCTCATCAGCATCCACACCCCAGATCGCCTTGCGTGGCACCCAGCCATTATACTGTTTAACGGAAACCCTGCACCAGGCAGAGCCTGCCGCACATTCCTTAACAGAGCCTACAGCACCCGGTTTCAGCACCGCTACAACAGGGGCATCATCACTGGCACTTGCGCGGAGCATAACGGCACCTGCAATGCTTTTGGCATCATCCAGCGTGGGCACTGTTTCTACAACGCGCGTATCCATGTGGCCGGATGCGGGAATTTTCTCACCATTCTTGTCCAGCTTGGGCGCTATGGGGGCATCATCCCCCGGTGGTTCACCCGGCACCAGAAAATCCCGCCCGCCCGCAAGGGTGGCCTGCTGCATCCAGCCCTTCTGGCCCGTGGGGTCTTCTACCAGACGCCACACATCAAATTCACGCTCGATCCGCACCGGCATACCGCGGCGATGATACACCCAGATAATGGGGAAACGCTGCCCCGGCCCGGCACGCATGTTCACTTCATCCGCCCGCAATGCCGCATAACGTGGCAGCGGCAGGCCCGTTACGGTGCCCTTTGGCGGTTCTGGCGCGGCATCTGCCGGAGGTGTGGCCGGATTTGCGGCATCTGCTGCGGCAGTGCCCGCGGCAACTGCACCTGCCCCCGCTGCGGCCCCAGCGGCAGCCGTGGCTACGGGGTGATGCTTGGCGGCTGCGGTGTGCGTGGCCTCATGCCCTGCAGCATGGTGCTTTTTATGATGCTTGCTCTTTTTGGCATGCTCGGCCTTGGCCTCTGCACTGTCTGACTTTGCCGTGTCCGACTTGGCGGAAGCCTTTTTGCCCACCTTGGCAGAAGCACCTTCATGCGTGGCCCCGGCATGATGCGCATGGTGGCTGTGCGCCGAGGTTTTTTTCTGCTCTGCCGCATTGGCAGAAACCGTGGGAACACTGGCAAAAGCCACGGCACAGCCTGCCGCACAGGCAAGCAGGTGAAGCCGGAAAATGGAAGAGCGTGTGAACATCATGCCTGCATCCCTGCCAAGAGAGACGCGCCGGGGCAAGAGGCATCACACCTTATCCCGCGCGTGGAGACAGATAAGGGTGCACGCCCTGCCCTGCCAAAGCCGCGGCAAATCTAAGCCAAACCTTGCGTTCCCGCCAGACATGCCCCGCACACGCAGCCTATGCCCAACACATCCCGCCTGCATAGCCTTTGGGGGAAAGGCCCGTATTCTCCGCTGCTTGAAGGTGCTGCATGCGTAACTGCAACAGGAGTCGCAGCGCATACGTGTTTGTGGCGGCTTACCCGGCGGAAGGTGCAGCCTGTTGTTGGGGTGTGTGAGCGTGTTCCGCCCCCATGCCGCCGCATACGGGGCAGTTAGGGTCTGCCTCCAACATAATGGTGGTAAAGCGCGTGCGCAGGGCATCCCACATCAGCAAACGCCCCGCCATGCTTTCTCCTATATTCAAAAGCTCCTTCAGGGCCTCGGTGGCCTGCAAGGTGCCCATCACACCCGTTACGGCACCAAACACTCCAGCCTCACCACAGCTTAGGCCAGAGGCTTCACCATCGGTTTGGGGGTAAAGGCAGTGGTAACACGGCCCACCGCGCCACGGGCGAAAGGTGGAAAGTTGGCCCTCAAACCGCTGCACGGCGGCGGAAACCAGCACCTTGCGGGTTTTTACGCAGGCGGCGTTCACCACATAGCGGGTGGCAAAGTTATCGCACCCATCACACACCAGATCGTACTGGCTTATCAGCCCTTCTGCGGATGCGGCATCCAGCCGCTGGGGGTGTGTTTCCACGACAATACCGGGGTTGAGGGCTTCCAGCGTAGCACGGGCGGAATCTATCTTCCTGCGCCCCACATCGGCCGTGGCGTGCAGGATTTGGCGCTGAAGGTTGGAAAGCTCCACCACATCATCATCCACCAGCCCGATGCGCCCCACACCGGCTGCGGCCAGATACAGTGCCGTGGGGGAACCCAAGCCCCCCGCACCAATAATCAGCACGGAAGCCCCTTTCAGCGCCATCTGCCCGATTCCGCCAACCTCGGGCAAAAGAATGTGGCGGGAATAGCGCTGGATCTCGTCTTCAGAAAACTGCGAAATCATGGTGGGGCGTCCTGAAAAAAGTAAAAAAGGCAGTGAACCGATCGGTCAGAATGGCGTTAAACAGCCATCATGCTTCGTGTTGTGGCAGAAATCACGTTTTTGTAATAACACCCAAAACATGACATGTTAGTGTGCATCAGAGGTATGCTTCTGTTATAGTAACCTGCAAAATCAACATAAGAGGAATGCAAACATGATATCCCTTCCTCAGTTTGGGCAGCCTGCCCGAGCAGCCAGTCTGACCCCGCGCCAGACCGCGCGGGGGATATGTGTTGCCTCAGCCGCAGCAGCGCTGGGTGTGTATCTGGCTTCCCCTTTTGTAACGCTGTGGAGTGTGGGTTCCGCCCTGCACTCCCACGATATGACGGCCCTTGGCCAGGTCATCAACTGGGGGGCGCTGGATGCCTCCATCAAGCACCAGACGCTTAATGGCCTGCACCTTATACCTGCCTCGGACGATCTGCCCGAGTTTGGTGAATCCTTTGCCGCCACGGCTGTTTCCAATGCGGTGGATACCACGGTCACGCAAAACAATCTGGGCATGCTGGTCGATCAGGCCATTCCGGCGGCGGTGCCGGTCAGCCAGCCCAATATTTCCTTCGCCTCTCTGGCGGCCCATGCTTCCGTAAGGTTTGCACGGCTTGATCAGTTTGTAGCGGAAGTACCCCTGCCGGGGCATGAGCGCGAAACGCCCCTGCGCATTGAAATGCGGATACAGGGCTGGCGCTGGAAAATTACCAATGTGGAATTCCCCACTGCGCGGGCTCCAGTGCTTCAGGCTTCTGCGGCGCCGTCCAACGCCTGAACTCTAACCCGCCTTCTCCCTAGCGCATGTGGGTGGCCCTTATAAAAAAGGCCACCCACCCGCAGGCGGCAACATAATTGCCAGCCTACGCATGAAGTGGCCTTGCAACCCTGTGCGCCAGATTTATTTGGCGGCGGGCAGGTCTTCCTCCAGCACCACAATGTTTACGGCGTAGGACACATCACCATCTTCATCATCACGATGGATGGTGCCGATCACTTCACCATCTGCTGCCAGTTCAACAGACATACCTGCACGAGGTGCGGGGTTGATGGTCAGCTTTTCGGAACCCAGCAGCCTGCGCAGAGCTGTCTGGAGCCGGGAGATTTCTGAAGGAGATATGGAACCGCTCATGTCATTCTTTTCCTGCTGGCATAACTTTGCGCCAAAATAAGACAAGCCGCGCAGGCATGGGCCACCCCGCCCAAAATGGTGGAGCGACCGGGCACTGGCGCGGCCGCCTTTCCGATCTGTGGCCCCGCTATAGGACAACCACCCACGCTGCCGCAACCTTTCCGCAGCATTGCCCTGCCAGCGCCACTTTCTGCAGTGCATGTAACCCACAGGTTAGAGGAGGATCTGCCATTGCGTTTCTTGCGTGCTCTTGTGCCGGTGCTTTCTGCCTGCGTGCCGGTGGGGATGTGCCTTTTTGCCCTGCAACATGCTCCGCTGCCAGAACGGCAGCCAGAACGCACCACCCATATTCTGAACATGGTGGAACATGATGGCGCAGCCCAGACGGCGCAAGCCCTCTCTCGCCAGAAAGGGTGGGCGGATGTGCAGCACGCCGTAGCCTCTGGCCAGCCCGATGCCGCGCGGCTTGTGCCTGCACTTTTGCCCGCAGCAGATTCGCGCACAACGCGCACGCTTTATAAAACCATGCAGGCCGCCCTGCCCAAGCACCCGGCTATTGTGCTGGCCGCCACCAAACACGGTGGCCCCGTGCAGGCCGATGTGCAGGCTGTGTGCTCCCCCATAGGTATGAGCCACGCATGGCGCCAACAGGCCCGCCAAGCTGTGGCCCATGTGCATGATGTTCATCTGTCTGACCGCGCGCAGCGGTGCCTGAACAGGCTGGATGGCTGAACACTTTTTTGTTGATTTTTTAAAACAGTTTTTATGAAACCCTGAAGCTGGCACAAAAAACCAAGAAATACTGCCAGTTTCAGCCGGTTTATACGCGCCTGTTCAGCCCAAAACGCTGCACAGAGAAGAAATGCACCACACGCAATTTAGATATGATCTGAGCGCGTGAAGTGGTAACATCCAAATATTAGATATTCATTATTAGAATATCTCTCAAAAAAAAATAACAAGAAGCGAATCCCGGCCCATGACCGCATACCCCGGATTTTCTCGTCCCGGACAGGCCATTGCCGCCGTTTACTGTCCGGCTTTTTCTCCTCCTGCCTTGCCTGCCCGCACCCCTGTTTATTGGCCCGCCTTTGGCCTGCACATTCTGCTTGCAGCTTCTGCAGCCGGGTGTGCCGTGTGGCTTGCCCCATCTGCACACGCGGCGGAAACAGCACCTAATGCTGCACATCTGCATTATCCGCACACATCTGTTCCTGTGCGCAGGGTTCCTGCAACAACCGTTGTACCCGCCAAGGAAGCCCCGGCAGAAGTGACATCCTCTGCCGCGCCCGCAGCCAAACCGGGGTTTTGGGATAATGAGCGCCTGCTGCCCCCGCTCACCAGCCGACCAGAAGCGTATGGTCAGCCGCAGTCTCTGGAACTCGCCCCCCTGCCTACGGCCCTGCTGCATCAAGGCCCGTGGGGCGTATTTAACGCCAATACCGGAGCCGCCGCAGGGTTTGGCACCGTGGGGTATTATGCTGTTTCACGCTGGGCGGAGGATTGGTCCAGCCTGCGGGATAAGCGCAACCGTCTGGATGCCATGGATGCGCTCAAATACATTCCCTTCAATCAGGAAGGCGATATTTACCTGTCCTTCAGCGGCAACTTCCGCCAGCACAACTTTTACGATCAGCGCGCAGGGTTTGGCACCACCAAAAAAGACCCGGCCTACCGCAACAATTTCCGCTGGAATCTGGGCGCAGACCTGCACTTGGGCGAACACGTCCGCCTGTATGGGGAGCTGATGAGCGGGCAGGCCGCAGGTGTAAACTACTATGGCTATGCCGGGGGCCGCTGGCGCAGCAAACTGGATGCCCAGCAGGCATTTGTAGAAGTACGCGGCAAGGTGCTGGGCGCCACCGTAGGCGGCATGGCCGGGCGCATGACCTTTTTGGATGCACCCCCCTATTTTACGGCAGGAAGCGTGTATCCCACTTTGCCGTATTCATGGAACGGCCTGCGCGGCTATGCCTTCTGGAAGAACTTTCGGGTAGATGGCTTTTACCTGACCCTCACAGATAACAGCCCGCCTATTGCCTTCCATGATACCGTGGGCTGGAGGTCTCGCCTGTTTGGGGCCTACACATCTTACGCGCTGCCCAAGTTCTCGTTTCTGGGCAAAAGCAGCCAGGTGTTTGTAGATAGCTTTTACTACGGCATCATTCTGGCCAGCAGCGCCCTGCCCACCGCAGCAGGCGGCAGCATTGCGGGTTCTACCCACCGTGATACGCCGGGCATGCGCGTATGGGGTAACGCCGGGCCTGTTGAATTTTCTGTTGGCGGCATGTGGCAGGGCGGAGAATTCCGCGCTGCCAAAAGCGGCCCTACGCGGCCTGTTTCTGCCTATTCCGTCAACGCCACACTCTCATGGCGCTTTGCCAAATGGGCGGGGCATCCGGCTGTGGGCATTCAGGTGGATGATGTCTCTGGTGGCAACATGAACAAAAGCCAGACCAGCAGTTGGGGCAGCTTTCTTTCACCTTACGTGCCCAGCGCCTACTACCTGGATATCAGCACCTATATCGGGCAATCCAACATCATAGATGTAGGGCCTATTGCCACGGTTTCCCCCACCCCCAACACCACCTTGCTGATGAAGGTGCCCGTGGTGTGGCGCAACAGCAAACAGGATGCCATTTATGCCAGCGGCACGGCTTTTTATAACCTGCGCCCACATGGGGCCTATACAGCCACCATGCCGCAGGCCAGCTTTACGTGGCGTGCCACGCGCCACATTACGCTAAGCATTGATGGCGAATATATTTTTGCCTCCAAAACCATGATCAACGCGGGCGCATCCTCCGGCGCGTTCGTGCAGAGCAACTTGGAACTTACGTTCTAACACCCGCCTTCTGTGCCCCATAAGGGCACTGCGGTACAGACAAACTGCCCCGTCCATCGTAATGCTTGCAGCATATACAAACCAGACGGGGCAGCCCCACGCGCCACGCATGTCCTGAACATGCACCCATCGGGCCGCCTTGCCAGACCAAGCAGCAGCCCGAGGCCCCAGCATGACGCCATCCCCCACCCGCCGAGAACTCACCCTGCGCGGGCTTATACTGGGCGCGCTTATCACCATCGTTTTTACAGCTTCCAACGTGTATCTGGGCCTGCGTATCGGGCTTACGTTTGCCTCCTCCATTCCGGCAGCGGTTATTTCCATGGCGGTGCTGCGGATGCTGGGTGGTGGCTCCATTCTGGAAAACAACATGGTGCAAAGTCAGGCCTCGGCAGCGGGCACGCTTTCATGCGTGTTTGCCACTTTTCCGGGGCTGGTGATGGCGGGGTATTGGCAGAACTTTCCGTTCTGGCAAACGGCGGGGCTTTCCCTCGCCGGGGGCATATTGGGCGTGCTGTTTACCATCCCGCTGCGGCGTGCGCTGGTAACGGAAAGCAGCCTGCCTTACCCAGAGGGCGTGGCTGCGGCAGAAATTCTGCGCGCCGGGGCAGAAAAAGGCCATAGCCAAGGGCTGCGCGCCCTTATTGGCAGCGGCGTTATTGCCACGCTTTTCTCATTCGCCAGTGCCGGGCTGCGGCTTTTGGCAGATACACTTACTCTTACGGCCTCGGCCGGGGCAGCGGTGTTTCAGTTTTCCGGCGGGCTTTCCCTTGCACTGGTTGGCGCAGGCTATCTGGTGGGGTTGGCAGGCGGGCTGGCCATGCTGCTGGGCTGCATTTTGGCGTGGGGTATGGGTGTGCCGTGGCTTACGGCCCATTTGCCCAACCCGCAACATCTGGCCCCTGCCGCCTTTGCGCATGATGTGTGGCTGCACAAGGTGCGCTTTATTGGGGCGGGTGCCATTGCTGTGGCATCTCTCTGGACATTGGTGGAGCTTATGCCGCCTGTGCTGCGTGGCCTGCGCGCCATGTTTGCAGGCCGTGGCCAAACGCTGGTACCCGATGCCGAGCGCGATATGTCTGGCCGCAGCATGGGGCTGTTGCTGCTGCTTTCTGCCGCCATGCTGGCCGGGCTGTTTGCGTATTTTCTGGCCCCTGTTGCGGTAGGGTTCTGGCCTGTTGTGGCCGCTGCCGTGCTGTTTTGCATTGTGTTCGGTTTTATTATGGCCGCTGCCTGCGGCTATATGGCGGGCATTGTGGGCTCATCCTCCTCCCCCATATCGGGCATTATCATTATTGGCGCTGTGCTTTCCGCCCTGATGATTTTGGCGCTGGAAGCCTTGGGCCTTGCCCCCACCAGCATGATGGCAGAAGGGCAAAAGCTGGCCACGGCTTTTACCATTTTAGTGCTTTCGGCCATTACCGCCACGGTAGCTATTTCCAACGACAACTTGCAGGATCTTAAAACCGGGCAGCTTGTTGGGGCCTCACCGTGGAAGCAGGAAGTGGCGCTGATTGTAGGCTGCGTGGTGGGCGCTGCGGTTATTCCGCCCGTGCTGAACCTGCTTTATCAGGCTTATGGTTTTGCTGGCACCATGCCCCGCCCGGGCATGGACCCCACACATGCGCTTTCTGCCCCACAGCCCGCGCTGATAGCCATGATTGCCAATGGCATTTTCACGCACTCGCTGGATTGGAGCATGCTCTCAATCGGCATGGTGCTGGGGGCTGTTCTGGTGGGGGTGGATCAGCTTTTGCGCCGCCGCCATATGGCATTGCCGCCTTTGGGTGTGGCGGTTGGGCTGTATCTGCCAGCCTCTGTCAGCATTACGCTGGCTTTTGGGGCCATTCTGGGCTGGGGGCTAAAGCACCATATCAAAACCCGCAGGGCGCAAACCGCGCAGGATGCACCTGCTTCCAACGCCGCCATTGGCACCATGCTGGCCTCCGGCTTTATTGTGGGTGAAAGCCTGACAGGCGTGGCGCTGGCCGTGCTTTCTGGTGCGCTGGGGCAGGATGATGCCCTCTCCATCGCACAATATGTGCCCCAAAGCTTGCCGCCTGTGTTGGGCGTTGCGGCTTTTGGGGCTGCGTGCTGGTGGTTTGCCCGCAAAACCCTGCAAGCCGAAGCACTGGGCCGTTAAACTCTGCCCGCGCAAAATGTGTGGCTTTGTCTGGAACACCGCACATAAGCACCCTTCAAGATATACCTTGGGCAAAGATGGATGTCTGGATCAGGCGTTTTCCTCATTCCGCCCACGCCCAAAACCCAGCCCCAGCAGGGCCACCCCAAACACCAGCCCTGCCCACCCCCACACCATGCCGGGTGGGGTGAAGGAAAAGCGAATATCCGCCTGCCCGCTTGGCAAAGTGATACGCTGGAACAGGTTTTCTTCATACCCAAGGGCAGCCTCCTGCCCGTTTATGCGCACGTGCCAGCCGGGCAGCATGAGTTCGTGCCGGATAAGCGTGGCAGGCGTGCGGCAGTTTGTGCGCAGTGCGGTGCGAGAAAGCGGCTGGATCTCGCAGTTCTCGGGCGCCTCAAAATACGGGGCGGGATGCGGTAGGCGGTACAGATCATTCGCCGCACTGCTGTAAAGCAGTTGCAGACGTTTTTCGGCTGGTGCCTCCTGCTGGCCCGGCAGTTCCATACCGTGTGGCACCACGGCCAACGCTACGCCCAAACGTTCCAGCACCTCCGGCCTCTGGCCCAGCACATCCTGCAAAAAGAAGTGCCCATTTGGGGTGTTGGGCGTAATGCCATCAAACGTCACGGGGTTGAGGTTCGGGCCAAAATCATGCTGCAAACGGGCAATCCACGCCGCAGGCATGGGCACGCCGTTGTGGTTGATGGAGGCCAACCCAAAATACGCGCCATAATTGGGGGCCAACCCGCCGAGGGAAACAAACTTGTTCAGCCCGATCTGGGCCTTCATGGTGTTTATCAGCGTGGCATCTATGGGCAACACGCTGCGGGTAGATAACAGCGGCACACAAAACAGAAAAAGCGCTTCTGCCACCACGGCACTTGCCAGAACTGTCACCCGCCACCGCGCCAGAATGGGCAGCAGCAACGCGGCAAGGCACAACGCCACCAACACACCACCGGCCAGCATGGAACCAAACGCATAAAAGCGCGAAGATACCGGCCCCTGCGTAAAGCCCCATAAATCCGCCCGTGCGGGGGCGTTCCAGCGCCATACGGCATAGGTGGCCAGCAGCAGAACGCCTCCGGCGCACAGTGCGGGCCATGCTGTTGCCAACCAGCTTTTGGTGCGTTGTTTGGCACCCTCCGCGCCTGACCGAATAGCGACATTGCGGCACACATCATCCAGCCCGAAGGCGGCCAGAAGAAGAAGCGCCATTTCCTCCATCGGGTAGCAAAAGCGATGGAAAAACGTCAGCGCTATGCCGGGTATCATATCCACAAGCTGGGCTATGCCGGGCAGATTGGCCTGCTTGCCCACACACGCCACAAAATAGGCCGCCAGCAATATGCGCGCGGCCCGCTCCCTTCGCCCCCACAGGCCCAGAATGGCCAAAAATGGCAGCAAAACGCCCCAGTATCCGCCCACACTCCACCATGCCTCATACCGAGAGGCCGGGCCGTAAAAGATGGGGCCATTGATGTAGGGAAACAGCGCCATAGCCCAACACGTTATGGGCTGGGTGATGGAAATACCCGCTGCGTGGTCTCCCACCCACGCATGAGGCAGATAGGTGGCAAACGCCACAAGCTGCGGGGCTGCCAGAAGCAGGGCCGTGCAGCCCCCAACCGCAATGGCGGCGGCAAACGGTGCGCGCGCCTCCGCAGGCTGTTGCGCCAACCGCAAAAGTGCCCAGCACAATACCAGCGTGCCTTGCAAAAACGCGGTTTCGGGAAAGCTGGAAAGCACCATGCCGCCCAAGCCAAGGGCCAGAATGCTCCAGTTACGCACACCGGCCCAGCCGCGTGCTGTGCCGCGCAAGACCTCCACCCCCAGCAGGGCCAGCGGCAAAAAGGCCAGCGGCTGGCTTGGCCCATCCGATGCCCATGCAAACGTGCCGTTAAACGCCCACAGCACAGCCCCCACCAACACCACGCGCGCATCTATCCCCAGTTTGCGCAGCAGGGCGTACATGCAAAAACCTGCCAGAATTTGCAGCGTAATTTTAAGAAACAGCAGACCACCGGGCAGGCCCAGAAGCAGCACAAAAGGCAGAAAGAACGCGCCGGGCTGATACTCCCCCGCAAGCGGCATGCCCACACCGCTATACGGGTTCCACCACGGCAAAATACCATGCCGCCAGTCTGCCGCGGCCAAGTGCCCCAGTGCCTGCACAATCACGCCCGCGCAGCCATCTATCCACCCCGGCAGGCCGGGCAGAATACCGCCTTCCAGCCAGTTGCGCCGTGTTTGCGTACCTGCCGAAAGCACGGAAATGGGGTCTGACGTTGCCCCCCCCCACAGGGCCGGGCCAAGCAGTTCTGGCAGATGCACCAGCACAGGCAGCAGCACCAGCACAACCACGTGCCACACGGGCCAATGTGCACAAAACCGATGGCGGGCAGAAAAAGAAAAAGCGGGCATATGCCCGCCTTAGCAAAGGGGAGGCCGTATTCCTACACAATACGCCCCCTTGTATGTGCGTTAGTGCTGCAAAAAGACCGGCACATCCGGGTGGCCCAGAATGTAATCCGTAGCACTGCCCATAAGCCGGTTATACAGCATGTTGTGCTGATACCCGCCTATCACCAGCAGATCCGCCCGCCGGGCATCGACCTCATCCAGAATGGATTGTGCAGCCTTGCTGGCATCATCACTTGGTTTTAGCTCCACCCGTTCGGGCGTAATGCCGGGCAGGATATCCATGGGCATGGGGGAATCCGGCGTTTGCAGCACATCCACCTGCTTGGCCTGCGCCAGCAGCACACGAGCAGAGGCAAACGCCTTCCGGCAGCCATCTGTATCCTTCCATGCCATCAGAATATGGTCTCCACTTGGGCGGTCCCAAAATGGCGGCACAAACAGAACGGGGCGGCCTGTCTGAAAAATGGCTGAACGGGTGGCCAGTTTTTTCTGGTCACTATCCCGGCTATCGGGAAAGTTCATAATCAGCAGATCAGCATCCTTGCCATAACCGCTGATAATTCTGTCCACCGTAATTTCGGGGTCCAGCCAGTTTACTTCCACCTTGTTCAGCCGCTCTGCGCCAGAACCATATTCCTCCGCCAGCCAGCGATGGAAAATTGTGTGCAGGCTATCGGCCCATTCACGCTGGTTTTCACGCAGCACGGCGGCACTTTCATCCGTCAGGCCCATATTGCCCAGCACCTGCGTGGGTGGCTCCCGCGCGGCCAGAACATCCATACGGTTGCCATTTACGCGGGCCAGAAACTGTGCCGCCATATTAAGCAGCACTTCCGCCTGATCCTGCTGGCTGAGAATAACAAGACATCTCTGCATTGCCTGCGCTCTCCCTTTCTTATCTGTGGCGTGTCACCACGCACACCTATGGTGGGCCAGCGCCAGAAAGCATCCGCACCAAACGTGCCTGCCGGCTGAAGGGTTGCCCATCCCCCCAACTGTGCCACGCCTGCCCTCTCTCTGGAAGGTGAAGAAAAAACATGCCGCCCCCTCTCGCATTTCGGGGCAAAGCGCGGCACAACCGCAAGAATTACACCAGCCCTTACGCAAGAAAAGGATACGGCCACCGTGTTGCTGAACGTGATTGAACGCGGCCCCGATGCCCCCTCTACCCTGCCGCCGGTTGTGCTGTTGCACGGGCTGTTTGGCCGCGCGCGCAATCTGGGTTTTGTGCAACGTAAGCTGGCCGCCACCCGCCAGACACTGGCAATGGATTTACGCAACCACGGCAACAGCCCCCACGGCCCCATGAGCTACCCCGCCATGGCGGAGGATGTGCTGGAAACCATGCACCATTATGGCATGCAAAAAGCCATGGTGCTGGGCCATTCCATGGGTGGCAAAACTGCCATGATGCTCTCACTCATTCACCCACAGGCCGTGCAAAGCCTGCTGGTGGTGGATATTGCCCCCGGCCAGGGCGGCTTTGCCCGCATGGACCTGCCACCGGGGCTGGATAAGCTGGCCTTTCCCCCGCATCTGGACCTGCGCAGCGCGGATGAGCTGTTGCGCCCACTTATTGCCAATGATGCCGTGCGGCAGTTGATGATCCAGAACATCCGCATGGGGGATAACCCCGGCTGGGCCATTGGCATGCACGATATTCTGGCTGGCATGCCCGCCATGATGGGCTGGCCCACCCTGCCCGCCAGCGCGCAGTATAGCGGCCCCACACTGTTTATTCGGGGGGAAACATCACCCTATATTCAGCCCACCAATTACCCGCAAATGCGCCACCTGTTCCCGCATTATCGGCTGGAAACCATTAACGGCGCAGGCCATTGGGTGCATGCAGATGCCCCGCGCCGGTTTATGGAACTGGTGGAAGAATTTGCCACCCAGACAGAAAACGCCACCACGGCCTAACGGCACACAGCACGCACTGCCGCCAGTTTTTAGCGTGGCGGCAGCGTTACGGGCTTGCCCGCCATATCCAGCGCCACGGCCTCGGCAATGCGAATGCCATCCATGGAGGCGGAAAGAATACCGCCCGCATAACCAGCCCCTTCACCCGCCGGATACAGGCCCGGCGTGTTGATGGACTGCCCGACCTCATTCCGCGGAATACGCAAGGGTGAGGACGTACGAGTTTCAACCCCCGTCATCACCGCATCTTCCATGGCAAAACCGTGGATCTTGCGGTCAAACTTTGGCAGGGCCTCACGCAGGGCTTCCACCACAAAATCCGGCAGACATTTTGAAAGATCACTTGGGGTGACGCCCGGTTTGTAAGATGGCACCACATCCCCCAACGTGGTGGAGGGGCGGCCTGCCAGAAAATCTCCTACACGCTGGGCGGGGGCGCGGTAATCCTTGCCCCCCAGTTCAAACGCCTTGCGCTCCCACTGGCGCTGGAAGGCCATGCCTGCCAGCGGGTCATCGGGGTAATCCACACCGGGGCGCAGTTCCACCACAATGCCGGAATTGGCGTTACGCTCGGCGCGGGAATACTGGCTCATGCCGTTGGTAACCACCTGCCCTTCTTCCGAGGTTGCCGCCACCACGGTACCGCCGGGGCACATGCAAAAGGAATACACGCCCCGCCCGTTGCTGGCATGGTGCACCAGCCGATATTCCGCCGCACCCAGCAGCTCATTACCCGCACTGGGGCCAAACTGCGCCACGTCTATAACAGATTGCGGGTGCTCTATGCGCACCCCAATGGAAAATGGCTTGGCCTGCATGGCCACATCTTCGGCCTGCAACATGGCAAACGTATCACGCGCACTGTGGCCCACGGCCAGAATAACGTGGTCGGAGTCTATAACCTCCCCATCAGCCGTGCGCACACCTTCTACCGCGCGGGTTTGCGGGTTGAGCACCAGCCCATCCACACGGGTTTGAAAACGGTATTCCCCACCAGCTTCCTCTACCTCGCGCCGGATGTGCTCCACCATGGAAACAAGGCGGAACGTGCCAATATGCGGGTGGGCCAGATACAGAATATCCTCCGGCGCGCCAGCCTTTACAAACTCCTCCAGCACCTTGCGGCCCAAAAAGCGCGGGTCTTTTACCTGGCTGTACAGCTTGCCGTCAGAAAAGGTTCCGGCTCCGCCTTCACCAAACTGCACGTTGCTTTCTGGCGTCAGTTCAGAGCGGCGCCACAGGGCAAACGTATCCACCGTGCGCTCACGCACCACCTTGCCGCGTTCCAGCAGCAGCGGGCGCAGGCCCATGCGGGCCAGCACAAGGGCGGCCATAAACCCGCACGGCCCGGCACCTATAACAATAGGGCGCTTGTATCCAGGCTTTGCCGCCAGTTCCGCCCCATTGGTAATGGGGGGCACCCACTCCATGTTGGGGGAAGGCTGCACGTGGTTATCCTTGGGGTGGGCTGCACGATAACGCGCCAGCACGGCGGCCTCGTCCTTCACGGTGCAATCCACGGCATAAACCAGCTTGATAGCCACGCGCTTGCGGGCATCGTGCCCGCGTTTGAACACGCTATAATGCTCCAGCGCATCTGGGCTGATATTCAGCCGCTCACAAATGGCCTGTGCCAGTGCCTGTGGCGAATGGTCGAGCGGAAGCCGTAATTCGGTCAGTCGGAGCATGCGCTGTGCCCTTACCTTTCAAGCAGCCGTGAAAAAAATCTGCTCTTTCCCTAGGCCGCTCCGCCGTGTGGCGCAATATTGGCTTGGTGGGTCACAAAAAAGATGTTGCCCTTCCATGCCTTTCTTAGCAGACATAAATAAGACAGACCGGGTTGGTCCTGTTAGCTTGCACCCTCCCCGGCTATTCGTGTCCCATTCATTCAGGAATGTGCCTTTCCATGCCTTCGCCGCACGATCATACGCCACCTTCCCAGCCTGCGGGTTCTGCCTGTGGTCATGCGCACCACACGCCGGGCCAGACAGACGGGCACAGCCATGCAGAAGAATCCTGCACCGCAGGGCATGATCACGCAGCAGATGCCCACACCCATACGCATGCGTGCAGCGCGGAAGATCATGACCACGCCCATGATGCGCATGGTGATGATCACGCCGGGCATGACCATGCAGCAGGCACAAGCTGCGGGCACAGCCACGGTTTTGGGCACGCCCATGTGCATACCCCTTCCTCCTTCGGCAAGGCGTTTGCCATAGGTATTGCGGCCAACAGCCTTTATCTGGTGGCCGAGGCGCTGTGGGGCTTTTTCTCACACTCGCTGGCATTGCTGGCCGATGCGGGGCACAATCTTTCCGATGTGCTGGCACTGGCCGCGGCATGGATGGCGCAGCATCTTTCCCAACGCTCACCCTCTTTGCGGTTTACGTATGGGTTGCGCCGGTCTTCCATTCTGGCGGCACTGGCCAATGCGCTGGTGCTCATGTTGGTAACGGGCGGCGTGGCGTGGGAGGCCATAACCCGGCTGTTTGACCCCGCCCCCGTAGCTGGCAAAACCATGATGATTGTGGCCGCCCTTGGCATTGTGGTGAACGGCGCCACCGCCCTGCTTTTTGCCTCCGGGCAGAAGGGAGACCTCAACATTCGCGCGGCCTTCATGCACCTTATGGCAGATGCCGTTACCTCCCTTGCCGTGGTGATAGCGGGCGGGCTGGTGTTGCTGACAGGCCTGAACTGGATAGACCCCGCCATAAGCCTTGCCATTTCCGTTGTGGTGGTGGCCAGCACGTGGTCCCTGCTGCGGGATTCGCTGGATATGGCGCTGGATGCCGTGCCCCGCACGGTGGATGCCGGGGCCGTGGAGGGCTTCTTGCGCACGCTGCCCGG
Source organism: Acetobacter pasteurianus subsp. pasteurianus LMG 1262 = NBRC 106471 (assembly GCF_000285275.1). Classification (GTDB taxonomy): domain Bacteria; phylum Pseudomonadota; class Alphaproteobacteria; order Acetobacterales; family Acetobacteraceae; genus Acetobacter; species Acetobacter pasteurianus. The sequence continues at coordinate 16,383 of NZ_CADO01000026.1, read as the reverse complement.
TGTGGCGGATTTGCATGATCTGCACATCTGGCCCATCAGCACCACGGAAACCGCGCTGACGGTGCATCTGGTGCGCACCTCCGCCCCCGTAGCAGACAATGATACCGCCCTGCTGGAAAAAGCCGCCGCCGCCCTGCGTGAACGGTTTGGCATTGTGCACCCCACCTTGCAGATAGAAGCCGCAGATTACGCCCCCTCCTGCGCCTTAACAGACCCACATACTGTCTGATACGCCAGCCCGCGCCCCCGCGCATTTTACGCCGCCACGCCAGCCAGAGTTGTTTTTTACGTGCCAGAACTTCCCCTTCCCTCCAGCAATCGCGGGATTGCTGTTGTCAGCCTTGGTGTCAGCTTTGTTGCTCTGGGGCTGAAATATGCTGCCTATGCCACCAGCGGCAGCATTGCCCTGTATGCCGATGCGCTAGAAACCATCATTAACGTGGTAGCCGCCGCCGGAGGGCTGTGGGCGCTCAGCGTGGCCGAACTGCCCGCAGATACCAACCACCCCTACGGCCACCACAAGGCGGAATATCTTTCTGCCGTGGCAGAAGGCGCGTTGGTGGTGGTGACAGCTTTTGTAATTGGCGATGAAGCCGTGCATGGCTGGCTGCACCCCAACCCACCCAAGGCCCCGTGGCTTGGCCTGGGGCTGAACGCATTGGCCACCATGGTGAATCTGGCATGGGGGCTTATCATGCTGCGGGTGGGACAAAAGCGCCGCTCCCCCGCATTGGTGGCAGGCGGGCAGCATGTGCTCTCCGATGTATGGACAGGCGTTGCCCTTGTGGTGGGTGTTACGCTTATTCCACTTACCGGCTGGGTGCGGCTGGATGCCATTCTGGCAGGGCTTTTGGCTATAAACGTGCTGCGCGTGGGCTGGGAAGTGATGCGCGAATCTGTTGCCGGGCTGATGGATGAAGCACCCGAACCCGAAACAATGGATGAAATTCGCGCCATTATTGCCGCCAACGGCAAAGGGGCAATTGAGGCGCACGATATCCGCACCCGCATTGTGGGGGCTGTAACGTTTTTGGAGTTCCATCTGGTTGTGCCCGGCACCATGAGTGTAAACACCGCGCATGATATCTGTGACCGCATAGAGGCCGCCCTGCGCGCCAGCATGGGCAGCACGCTGGTGCATATTCATGTTGAGCCAGACACGCACGCCAAGCGCGAGGGCATTGTGTTCTGGAAAGGCCCGGCAGAAGCCTGCCCCGCACCCGATGCCCTGCCCGATACTGGAGCCCACGCATAATAAAAGCGGTGCTTGCCATAAATATTCGGCAATAAAGAACATCGCCTCTTTCATGTTGTGCATGAAATGCTACACTCGGCTGCATCCTTTTTTCCTGCCCTTTATGCCTTTACGGATGCCGCCCATGCCCGCCAGCGTGTTCCCCACGACTGAATCCCTTCGTCATTTGCGAGAACATGCCAAAGCGGGCACCGTAAACTGGCGCAGAAAATTTATTTACTGGTCTGGCGCCATTATGGTGGGTGTGGTGGCCGTAGGCTTTGCCACGCTGGCCGATGCCGCCGCCCATGTGCGCGACCACATTTTAAAAATAAGCCCGCTGCTGATGCTGCTGGTTACCCCCGGTGGGCTGGCGCTTTCTACGTGGCTGACGCGCACATGGTTTAGGGGCGCACAGGGCAGCGGTATTCCGCAGGCCATTGCGTGCATGCACCTCAACAACATTACCATTGTTGATAAAGTGCTCTCTCTGCGCATTGCCTTTGCCAAAATCCTGCTGACATGCCTTGGCCTGCTTTCTGGCGCCTCTATTGGCCGAGAAGGGCCAACCGTGCAGGTGGGTGCTTCCATCATGCACACGGTGGGGCATTACATGGGCATTACAGACCTCACCCGCCAACGTGCGCTGATTAAAGCCGGAGGGGCCGCAGGTGTGGCCGCCGCCTTTAACACTCCGCTGGCTGGTATTGTGTTTGGTATTGAGGAACTGGCCCATTCCTTCGAGCAACGCACCAGCGGCACCATGCTGACCTGTGTGGTCATCTCTGGTGTTACGGCTATCGCCCTTGTGGGCAACTATACTTATTTCGGGCACACCTATTCCTCCGTGCCGGTGGGCACAAGCTGGCTGGCCGTGCTGGCCTGCGGCATTATCGGCGGGCTGTGTGGGGGTGGGTTTTCTGCCCTTTTGGTGCGCATGTCTCGCGGTATTTCGGGGGCTTTTGGCATATTCATTACGCGCCACCCGGTGGCATTTGCCGCCCTGTGCGGGCTGGTGCTGGCCTTTATCGGGCTGATTTCTGGCGGCATGACATACGGCACAGGCTACGTGCAGGCGCGTGACATCATTATGGGGTCTGACCAGTATCCGGCCTCATTTTTTGTGCTGAAACTGCTGGCCACCATTGTATCCTACTGTTCGGGCATTCCCGGCGGACTGTTTGCGCCCTCGCTTTCCGTTGGGGCGGGCATGGGCGGCTGGGCACCGTGGCCTATTTTGCCGCGGTTACGCAGTCTCCCCTCACCGCCACGGTGATTGTGATGGAGATGTGCGATAACCAGCAGATCACCCTTGCCCTGCTGGCCAGCGCCTTTCTGGCCTTTGGTGTATCCCGCACCCTGTGCAGCCATGCCTTGTATGGTGCGCTGGCCGTGCGTTTTGTGCGCACCACTGCCCCCAAACAAAGCAGCGCATCCGTGGTAACGGCCACAGATACCGCACGCCGCGCCTCATCCTCAAAGCAGAGCTGATGTGCCTCTGGGCTTGGGTTCTGGCCTAGAGCGCTCTGGCACCCTATATGTTGCAACAGTTGTTTGTACTGGAAAGGTTCATTCCCGATGTCCGACGCATCTTCAGCGCCTGCAAGCGCCGCCGCGGCTGATACCCGCATACCGGTTACCGTGCTGACCGGCTTTTTGGGCGCGGGCAAAACCACGCTGCTCAACCACATTCTCACAGCCGAACACGGCCGCAAATACGCCGTGGTGATTAACGAGTTTGGCGAACTGGGCGTGGATAACGATCTGGTTGTGGATGCAGATGAAGAAGTGTTCGAAATGAACAATGGCTGCATCTGCTGCACCGTGCGCGGAGACCTGATCCGTATTTTGAACGGGCTGATGAAACGCCGCGGCAAGTTTGATGGCATTATTGTAGAAACCACCGGCCTGGCAGACCCCGCCCCCGTGGCCCAGACCTTTTTTGCCGATGAAGACGTGCGCGCAAAAACCAAGCTGGATGCCGTGGTAACGGTGGTGGATGCCAGCAACTTCCTGACCACACTGAAGGACAGCCCCGAAGCGCACGAACAGGTTGCTTTTGCGGATGTAATTATCCTGAACAAGACAGACCTTGTAGATGCCGCCGAGCTAAAGGCGGTGGAAGATGCCATCCGCAAGATTAACGCCGTAGCGCCCATCTACCCCGCCAAAAAAGGCAACGTGAAGCTGACCGACGTGATGGACCGTGGCGGGTTTGATCTGGAACGCGTTTTGGAGAACACCCCGGATTTTCTGGAACACACGCCAGAACACCACCATGAAGGGGATATCACCAGCGTTTCCCTTACCGTCAAGCAGCCGCTGGATGCCGGGCGCTTTCAGGCATGGATTGGCGCATTGTTGCAGGAAAAGGGCGGCGATATCCTGCGCACCAAGGGCATTCTGGATTTTGCAGGCCAGCCCGATCGCTTTGCCTTTCAGGCCGTGCACATGATGGCAGATGGAGACAACATCGGCCCGTGGAAGAAAGATGAACCGCGTGAAAGCCGCCTTGTGTTCATTGGTCGCAACCTTAACCGGCCCCAGCTGCGCCGCGGGCTTGAAAGCTGCATTGCCGCATGAGCACCGAGACACAAACCCTGCGCGGCCTTATTGAAAAACGTGGTGCACACATCAAGGTGGAAGGTGAAATTACCGCCTGCGCCGCCACGCGGGATAACAGCCGCTTTGCCTTTACCACCGGTGAAGGTGATGTGGTGGTGGTGCACCGTGAAGACCAGCTTACGCCGGAGGCATGGAACACCTATGCCGTGCATGATGGCCCTGCCCTTTCCCTTTCTGCCGATACGCTGCCCGATTGCTTTTTAACGGGTGGTGATGATGGCCGCCTGTGCCGCCTTGATCCATCTGGCGAGATTGAGGAACTGGGCAAGGGCCGCCGCTGGGTGGAGCATATTGCCACCTATGTAGATGCCAAATCTGCCGTGATTGCCGCCGCTGCTGGCAAGAATGTGGAACTGCGCGATGCCACGGGCCGCACCGTAACCCGCACGCTGGAACACCCCACCACCGTGGGCGGCATTGTGTTTGACCCCAAAGGCAAGCGCATTGCGGTTTCGCACTACAATGGTGTTTCCGTGTGGTTCACCCAATCCAAGGATGGCAAGCCCCGCCAGTTGGAATGGAAAGGCAGCCACCTTGATATTGCCATGCACCCGGCGGGTGATGCCGTAGTAACCGCCATGCAGGATAATGACCTGCACGGCTGGCGGCTGGCCGATGGCCACAACATGCGCATGAGCGGCTACCCCACCAAGGTGCGCTCGCTCTCCTTTTCCAAAAACGGCAAATGGCTGGCCACCAGCGGGGCTGACATCGTTGTGATGTGGCCGTTCTTTGGGGGTGGCCCCATGGGCAAACCGCCCATGGAACTGCCGGGCGCAGGCGGTGCGCTGTGCACCCGCGTGGCTTTTCACCCAGAGCAGGAGGTTGTGGCCGCTGGCTTTGCGGATGGTACCGTTGTAATGATGGAACCATCTACCCAGCGGGTTTTGCCCGTATCACTGGGCAAGGCGGGGGCCATTACGGCGCTGGCCTATAGCCCAGATGGCTGCACGCTGGGTTTTGGCACCGAGGAAGGTGTAATTGGTGTGGTGGATTTAGCCGCTTCCTGATTACGCTAGCTTCGGTCATCAAAACGGCGCGTACCACGGTAGAACACAATAAACGGGTGCGTGAGATCAACAAGTAGTGGATTGCACGGCACTCCTCCGCACCGCATGGTGCGGAGCAAGGGGGATATTGTGGGATGAGTGATCGGTTTCGGGTGGTTATTGTTGGCGGCGGTGTTGCAGGCATGGCTATTGCAACGCGGCTGGGCAACAGCCTTGGGCGCTCCGGCAAGTTGGATATTACGTTGGTGGACAAGGGCTTCAGCCATGTGTGGAAGCCCATGTTGCACTGCTTTGCCGCGGGCACGGCCAAAAACGAGAATGACCGCATCACCTTTATCTCCCACGCTGCGGCGCATGGGTTCCGCTTTTGCTATGGTGAAATTGCCGGGATAGACCGCGCCGCCAAGCGCCTGAAGCTGGCCCCGCTGGAAGAAGAAGACCACGAGGTGCTGCTGGATGAGCGGTATCTGGATTACGATGTGCTGATTTTTGCCATTGGCAGCCGCGCGAACGATTTTGGCACACCGGGCGTGGTGGAAAACTGCATCTTCCTGGACAACATTGTAGAAGCCAATAACTTTAACGAGCGCTTCCGCCATGCGGTTATTCAGGCCTATGGCCGGGGTTCTCCGCTGGATATTGCCATTGTGGGCGGTGGCGCCACGGGCGTGCAGCTTGCGGCAGAACTGCACAAGGCGCTGGATATTGGCTCCCTTTACAACTTCACGCCTGTTACGCCGGAAATGCGCGTCACATTGCTGGAAGCCGGGCCGCGTATTCTGCCTGCCTTCCCCGAAAACGTGTCTGCCGCCGCGCAAAAGCAGCTTGAAGCGCTCAAGATCAAAGTGCTCACCAGCACAATGGTGAGCGGTGCGGACGAGCACGGCTTTATGCTTAAAGATGGCACCCGTGTGGATGCGCAGTTCCGCGTTTGGGCGGCTGGCGTAAAAGCCCCGGATGTGACGCGCCAGATGGATGGTTTGGAATGTGGGCGTGGTGGCCAGTTTTTGGTGCGCCCCAATTTGCAGACCACGCTGGATGACAGCATTTTTGCTGTGGGCGATTGCGCCTTTATTAGCGATAGCCCGCTTGCCCCCACCGCACAGGTGGCCCGCCAGCAGGCACATCATCTGGCACGCTATCTGCCGGGCTTTATCTTTAACAAAAAGCCCGTGCCCGCCTTTAAGTTCAAAAACCGTGGGGCCATTGTGGCTTTGGGGGATTACAACGGCTGGGGCGCTTTTGCAGATGGCAAAACCTTCGGCGGCGGCTTTATGCACGGCCTCAGCGCACGGCTTGGCCATATGGCGCTGTACCGGCAACATCAGTTTGAACTGTACGGGCCATTCCGCGGCATGATTGCCTGCTTTACGGATTGGCTGGATGGCTTTGTGCGCCCACCCGTGCGGATGGACTAAGCTAAAACTTAACACCGCCCATAAATACGCGGTTTATAAAAAAGCATTCCCGCACCGGCCTGTTTAAAACATCAGCCAGTGCGGGAACCTGATAACGCAAACCTGCCACACAGGGGCGGCCCACCCGTATAAGAGCCAGACCAGACAGGTTCACCGCATCCTGCCTGCCCCCTGTATTTTTAAAGCGCCTGCTTTGTGTGTTGGATAAACCCCACAATGCGGGCCTTTATGCACCCTGCCGTGCCAACAGCTTTTCTATCCGGCTATCTGATTAGTCCAGATACTTAGCCTTGCCTTCATTCAGCAGAGTAATGAAGGAATCACTTGTCATTTCCTCCACCTTGCCTGCGCTATCTTTCAACCGCACCTTGCTGTCACCATCATTGATAACACCCAGCATTTCGTATTTGGTGCTGTCGATCTGTACCGTTTTATTTTTCGTGCTCATCAATCTATCTTTCATGGCGGGGTTAAACCCCCCGCCTGTTTTTTCAGCCTGCCTTAATGGCAATCTGGCGTTCTGCCGGTTTGGCTTCCGCTTTCTTGGGCATGGTTACTGTCAGCACACCGTTTTTGATGGTGGCAGAAATTTTATCCACGTCCACATCTTCAGGAATGGCAAAGGAATCTTCAAAAGCGGCAAACTGGCGGCCTGCAACGTGGTGCTTTGTGCCTTCTTCCAGTTCTGGCTTTTTCTTTTCGCCACTAATGGTCAGCAGCCCGTTGGCTGTGCCCAGCTTGATGTCATTTTCAGAACAGCCCGGCACTTCCGTGGCAACCACGTAGGCACTGGCGTTTTCTGTAATATCGGTGGCGCCCAAGCGGCTTGTGGCTGCTGCGGCCCCTTCTGGTGTTTTAAAATCTTCAAACAAACGGCTCATCTGCCGCTGCAGAACAGAAAACGGATCTGCCACCCGTACAGTGCCAACAGGAACGCGCACAACTGGGGAGCGGCCCGTATTCACATAACTGGTCATTTTATCCTCCTTGTTCTGGCACAAGGGCCCGGCACGCGGCACCCTTGTGATCACGCTTAGGAGTATCACCGCTTTCTGATCGCCCCTCCCTTGATCCAGATCAATTTTACATACCCTGATTCAGCGTGCCGGAAATGCGTGCATGTCATAACATCGCTTCCCATATCTAAAGAACAATGCAGCGTTTTTAACAAACAATATGCAGATGCCCTCTACACTTTACGTATAGAAGGCACCTGCATGATCGGGCATATTGGGGAGAGTTTGGGGGTTAGGCTGTAGCGTCCATCCGGGCCATGCTCAGCGCGGCTTCGGGGTCTTTTACAAACACGGCAATGGCTTTGTTGACATCTGTTGCACACTCAAGCTGCGGCAGATGGCCTGTTTCTTCATACACTGTTACGGGAATGACATCTGGCAGGCCGGATGCGTTGGAAACAGAAAGAATTTCATCTTCCTTGCCCCAGAAAATCTGGGTGGGTGTTTCCGCCCCAGCTAGCACCGGGCGCAGATCATCCGCCTGATGCCCGTTGGGAAAGCACGCCTTGGCAATAACGTGCAGGGCATCACGCGCGCCATCCAGCCTGCGGGCGCGCAGCACGGCATCCACCATCTTCCGGCCCACAAGGGCTTTGTTATGCACCAGCATTTGCAAAACAGCTTTCATATCGCGGCTGCTTTCACTATCCACAAACGCGCTGATGAAATCTGAATTCACATCCTTGCCCAACCCGGCGGGGGCCAGAAGGTTCAGGCTGGCAACCTGATCGGGGTGGTCTCGCAGCAGGATCAGCGCAATGCCGCCCCCCAGAGAATGGCCCACCACATGGGCTTTTTCTATTTTAAGGGTTTTCAGCAATTCGCTCACCACACCGGCCAAAAACGCCAGCGTGCCTGTGCCCACGTTTTTGGAGGAAGCCCCATGCCCCGGCAGGTCAAACGCAATCACGCGCCTGTCTGCGGCCAAGGCATCCTGCGTGAGCAGCCAGTTGCTGATATCTCCGCCAAAACCGTGCACCAGCACAATGGGCGTGCCCGTATGTGTGCCCACATCACGCACATTCAGCGTGTGTTCCCCCACTGTTACCGGCTTGGGTTCCCCGGCGTTGGCATCCTGCGTGGCGGCGGCATCCTGCGGGTTTTCGGCATGAAAGTTCTTGATAAAGGCTTCAATATCCACATCTGGCGTTTCGGCATCGGCCAACACGCCAATCAGCGCGCCTACGGGTAGGGTTTCCCCCGCCTCTGCCACCTGTTTGCGCAGCACACCTGCGGCGGGGCTTTCATAACTGCTGGTAATTTTGGTGGTTTCAATATCCGCCAGTTCATCACCCTGCTGCACGCTCTGGCCAACTGGCACCGTCCATGATGCCAGCTTGCCTTCTGTCATGGCCAAACCGAACTTGGGCATGGTGAGGGCTGTAATGGTGTTGGGCATGGCTTATGCAACCTTCTGTTTCTGGCTGGAAGTAATGGAGCGCACCGCAGCTGCAATTTTATTTGCATCCGGCATGTACAGCTTTTCCAACGGGGTGGAAAACGGCACCGGCGTATGCGGTGGCACCACGCGGCGGATAGGTGCCTTGAGGCTGAAAAACGCTTTTTCCGCCACAAGGGCAGAAATATCGCACGCCATGTTGCAGCGCGGGCTGGCTTCATCCACCACCACAAGGCGGCCGGTTTCGGATACGGATTCCAAAATGGTTTCCTCATCCAGCGGGGATGTGGTGCGTGGGTCTATTACCGTGCAGCCAATGCCCTGCTTTTCCAGCTCATCCGCTGCGGCGTTGGCCATGCTCACCATGCGGCCAATGGCCACAATGGTGACATCTTCGCCTTCGCGCGTAACGTTCGCTTCACCAAACGGAATGGTGTAGGCCTCATCGGGCACATCTTCCTCATCATCATACATCACCTTGTTTTCAAGGAAGATCACGGGGTCATCATCCCGGATGGCTTCTATCAGCAGGCCCTTGGCCTCGTACGGTGATGACGGGATAACAACCTTAAGCCCCGGAATATGCGTAAACAGCGGGTAAAGCGCCTGGCTGTGCTGGGCCGCCGCACTAAACCCTCCGCCATACATGGCCCGGATAACCAGCGGCGTGGTGGCCTTGCCGCCAAACATGTAGCGGAACTTCGCCGCCTGATTCATGATCTGGTCCAGACAACAGCCCACAAAATCTACAAACATCAGCTCGGCCACGGGGCGCAGGCCGGTGGCGGCCGCACCTGCCGCGGCACCAATGTAGGAGGCCTCGGAAATGGGCGTGTCCAGCACGCGGTCATCTCCAAACTCTTCCCACAGCCCTTTGGTCACACCCAGCACACCGCCCCAGGCATCTGTAATGCCCGCAGTGCCGCCACGGCCCCCGGCAATATCTTCCCCCATCAGAATCACCCGTGGGTCACGCCGCATTTCCTGCCGCAGGGCTTCGTTAATGGCCTGTCTGAAACTTTTCTTACCCATTGTTCTGGTTCCCGTTTGCCTGTGTGACTGAAAAACTGGTGGAGGGGTTAGTAACGCGCATACACATCGGCCATCAGGTCCTTGTCCTGCGGCCATGGTGCCTGCTTGGCGGTTACAACCGCGCTTTCCACCTCATCTGCCACGGCGGCGTCTATTTCATCCATATCGCCTTCGGGCAGCAGGTTTTCCGCCACCGCGCGGGCGCGAAACTTTTTGAGGCAATCATGATCTTTCTTTTGCTCGGCCACTTCTCCGGCCTTGCGGTAGGTCATGGCATCGCCTTCAAAGTGCCCATACCAGCGGCTGAGATGCACATGCAGCATCACCGGCCCTTCGCCAGAGCGTGCGTGATCTATGGCGGCACGGGCTGTTTCATACACATCAAAAAAGTCATCCCCTTCGCAGGAGAAATACGGCAGACCAAACCCGGCGGCCCTGTCCTTTTGCGTGCCTGCACAGGCATAGGCTGCGCCTGTGGCCTCGCCATATCCGTTGTCTTCCACCACAAACACGGCGGGCAGATGCCATACGGAGGCAAGGTTCATGCTTTCCAGCGTGGTGCCCTCGTTAGAGGCTCCATCACCAAAAAACGCTACGGCCACACCGTTATCCTTAAGCGTTTTGTGCGAAAGTGCTGCCCCGCAAATAAGCGGTGGCCCGCCACCCACAATGCCATTGGCCCCCAGCATGCCCTTGGAAAGATCCGCAATATGCATGGACCCTCCCTTGCCCCGGCACACGCCGGTATGGCGGCCATAAATTTCGGCCATCATGCCGCCCACTTCCACGCCCTTGGCAATGCAGTGCCCGTGGCCACGGTGGGTGCTGGCAATGGTATCGTTATTTGTAAGGTTGGCGCACACCCCAACGGCCGAGGCTTCCTCGCCGCAATAAAGATGCACAAAGCCGGGAATTTCTCCTGTGGCAAATTCCACGTGCAGGCGTTCTTCAAAAACACGAATGGTACGCATGCTCCGATACGCACGCAGCAGGGCTTCTCTTGAAATCTGAACCGACATGTTCTGCCTGACCTTTCCATACATCTGCACAGCGTTACACGGGTGCCAACGTAGGGAAGAAAGGCGGCGTTCCGGCCTATAGGGGCTAATCTATGTTCTTAACGCATATGTGATATTACTATTTCAATATAATAACGTGTTTTCAGGCAGTTAGCCTCACGCTTTTGCGAACAGTTCTCAATGTTTGTCATGAAAGCGTCACGCACAATGGTCCGGCAAGGGGCTAAAGGACTGCTCATCCTGTTTGGAGGAGAAGCAGACAATGTGTGCTGAACCAGTTACTGCAATGCAGCCCGATGCACATAAGCCCAAGTGGCGTGAAGCCGTGCGTGAGCGCTGGCGCACCACTTTGCTCTATGTGTGGGAACGTAACGGCACCCCGCACCCGTATGCAGCCCTGCCGCATACCGCACGCCGCAAGGTGTGCGCAGGTGCACGCCCTGCTACAGCGGCCCATGTGGCCGGCAAGCCGGCCCACGCCGTCTGAACCCTGACAGCAGGACGGGAAAAGGTCTGCTTTTCCCCTATAGAGTGAAATTGACAGTCAGGAAAAATCCATGTCCGGCACGTTGCTGAGTCCGGCTGCCGCACCACGCCCCAACATGAAGGGAGGCACCAATCAGGCCTTCCGCATGTTCTTTCTGGGCGTGGTCGCGGCAGCTCTTGTTTTTGTAGGGTATAGTGTTCTGGCAGACCTGCGGTCTGCTGGTGAAAACGGCATGGCCATTGGGGCCTTTGCACTGCTGGCTCTGGCGCTTTTGATTGCGCTGGGCTTTGAATTTGTAAACGGCTTTCATGATACGGCAAACGCCGTGGCCACCGTTATTTACACCAACAGCCTGCCCCCGCTGGTGGCGGTTGTGTGGTCTGGCATGTGGAACCTTGCTGGCGTTCTGGTTTCATCCGGGGCGGTGGCGTACAGTGTTGTTACACTTCTGCCAGTAGAGCTTATCCTGCAGGTTGGCAGCGGTGCCGGCCATGCCATGATTTTTGCCCTGCTGCTTTCCGCCATTATCTGGAACCTGGCCACATGGGCCTTTGGCATTCCCAACAGCTCCTCCCACGCTCTGGTGGGGTCCATTCTGGGCGTTGGTTTTGCCAACCAGCTGATGTCTCCTGCCGGTAGCGCCCTGTATGGGGTGGACTGGTCTCAGGTGCGCAAGGTGTTTTCCGCCCTGCTGTTCTCCCCCGTTTGCGGCTTTGTGCTGGCTGCGGGCATGTTGATCCTGATGCGTGTGGTTATCCGCAATGCGGCCCTGTATCGCGCGCCAGAGGGTGATGCCCCGCCGCCGCTGTGGATCCGTGGTTTGCTGGTGGGCACCTGCACGGGTGTTTCCTTCTTCCACGGCAGTAACGATGGGCAGAAGGGCATGGGCCTTATCATGCTTATCCTTATTGGTGCGGCCCCCACGGCGTATGCGCTTAACCGCGCCATTCCAGATGACATGATGCCCGCCTTTGTGCAGACCGCACAGCAGGCCGCCCATGTGTTTGAAGTGCACGGCTCCGCCGCGCCAAGCCTGCCAAGTGCAGAAGAAGCCCGCGCACAGGTAACAGATGCGCTGCGCACCAAAACAGTGGCCCGCCCGGAAATCTATTCCGCCCTTGGCGTGCTGTCTGATGATATTGCACAGTCTGTTAGCAACTATCACTCCCTGCAGGCCATTCCGGCTGCTGCTGTGCCAAACGTGCGCACAGACATGTATCTGGTGGCAGAAGCCGTGCGCAACATGGGCAAGGTTTCCGGCTTTACGGGTGATGAAAGTGCCGAGCTAAGCAAGTTCATGGGCCAGCTTAACGCAGGCACACGCTTTATTCCCACATGGGTTAAAATTGCCGTGGCGCTGGCTCTGGGCCTTGGCACCATGGTGGGCTGGAAGCGCATTGTTGTCACCGTTGGTGAAAAAATTGGCAAAACCCATCTGACCTACGCACAGGGTGCTGCGGCAGAACTGGTGGCCATGGGCACCATTGGCCTGGCAGAACGCTATGGCCTGCCGGTTTCCACCACGCACATCCTTTCCAGCGGTGTGGCTGGCACCATGGTTGCCGGTGGCGGTGGCCTGCAATGGGCCACCCTGCGCGCCATGGCCATGGCGTGGGTGACAACCCTGCCCGCCGCCATGCTGATCAGCGGCGTGCTTTACTTCATCTTCCGCCACATCTTCTAATAAATCAGAGCGGGGCACCCCAAAGTGCCCCGCTCTTTGCTTGAGGGCCTTGGATATGACAGATCAGGCAACAGATACCCTTCGCGCTGCAGAACATGAACGTGAGCGGATGCGCCAGGAAATTATTGATGACCTGGACGAAGAAATAGAACTGGAATTGCAGGAAGACGGGCTGGACGGCAGCATTTCCGAATCTGAAAACGCCTTCCGCCGTGAGTATTTTCGGGAACTGGTGCGCCTACAAACCGAACTGGTGAAGTTGCAGGATTGGGTGCAGGCCACCGGCCAGCGCATTGTGGTGCTGTTTGAAGGGCGCGATGCCGCAGGCAAGGGCGGCGTGATCAAACGCATTACCCAGCGGCTAAACCCCCGCATCTGCCGCGTGGCCGCCCTGCCCGCCCCAACAGACCGTGAAAAAACGCAGTGGTATTTCCAGCGCTATGTGGCGCACCTACCTGCCGCGGGTGAGATCGTGCTGTTTGACCGTAGCTGGTATAACCGCGCCGGTGTGGAACACGTGATGGGCTTTTGCACTGATGAAGAATACGAAGAATTCTTCCGCTCTGTGCCGGAGTTTGAGCGCATGCTGGTGCGCAGCGGCATCAAGCTGGTGAAATACTGGTTCTCCATCACCGATGATGAGCAGGAAGCCCGCTTCCGCGCCCGTATGGAAGACCGGCTGAAGCAGTGGAAGCTCAGCCCCATGGACCTTGAAAGCCGCCGCCGGTGGGAAGCCTACACAAAGGCCAAGGAAACCATGCTGGAAAAATCCAGCATCGAGGAAGCCCCGTGGTGGGTTGTGCAGGCCGTGGACAAAAAGCGCGCGCGCCTGAACTGCATTAACCACCTGCTCTCTCTGGTGCCTTACAAACCTGTGCCCCGCCCCGAAGTGGTGCTGCCCCCGCGCGTATATCACGCTGATTACGAACGCCAGCCCACACCAGACGCCATGATCGTGCCCGAAATCTACTAATCTGCGCGGGCAGGAACGTGTTGTGAGTTCACGGTTTTTATTAAATTGTGAACTCACATGTTCCGAGATTTTTTCTTGCTTTTACAAAAGAAAAACTAAATTTTTCGTGAAAAAATGTGGCTTTTCTTTGGTGTTGCAACAAAGCCACGCCAACACCACCAAAATAAATAAAAACGAACTCAAACAAACATAAATTCGTTTGTAATAAATACTTATAAAATAAATTTTATATTTATTTATTTTTCAAATATCAGCCAATAATAATAAATAACTTAACTTAAAAACTGTAAATATAAACAATTATATGTTTTATATTTATCTTCAACAAAAGAAAACAATTCCATAAAGTATATTTTATAAGAACATTATGTATTGTTTCTTTTGATATAACTAAAAATGCTTTCAGAATCCTGACGTGAGTCTATATGTTGCTAATTGCTTAACTTTTTTGAGGTGCTTTATGGCAACTGATACATGGACTGGCGCTGCCGGTGACGGAAACTGGAATACCGCAGGCAACTGGTCCGATGGTGTTCCGACATCAGATTCTGACGTGGTGATTGATACAGACACCACCAAGAATCAGGCCATTACTATTTCAGGATTTACAGAAATCGGTTCTCTTACCGTTTCTGGCGCAACAGGCCTTACCATTCAGGGTTCAGGTATCACTGATACTTTGTCAGTTGATAACAACGTCAGCTTGGATAACGATAGCGGCGGCGTGCTGTTTTCTTCCCTCATCGCAAATATCACCGGGAATGTAACAGGTAGTGGTGCTACGGTCATTATCAAGGAAGCTAGCGTCCAAGTAAATGGCGCTACTTATGAGCCAATAACCTCATTCTGGCCTGTGCGTGATAGCTCTATACCGAATACGCTTAGTTTGTATGGTGGGCAGAGGTCTGCCGGGACTGTCATTAATTTCTCAACTAACGATAGGATTTCATTCGGTGGGCGTGGTGATAACCAGATCGCTCTCGAATGGATTTCAACGGGTGACAATACGTACGAAGTTGTTAATAAGGCAGACCCAACCGACGTGCTCATTCAGTCCGTCACTCTGGTGGCTGGGGAAGATACAAGCCGGTTCACATATGATGATACATCAGGCACCATCAACTGCTTCCTTGCCGGCTCCCTGATTGAAACGCCAGAAGGCCTGCGCAAGATTGAAGATATGCAGGTTGGTGATGCCGTTTGCGTTTATGCAGATGGTAAAAAGGAAGTCAGCCACGTAACATGGGCAGGCCATGCCTCTGTGCAGGTCAACACCGCCCTGAAGCAGGATGAAGCCGCCTACCCCATCCGCATTCTGGCCAATGCTCTGGCAGACAACGTGCCCAGCACAGACCTGCTGATTACGCCCGAACACTGCCTGTTCTTTAACGGCAAGTTTGTGCCCGCGCGTATGCTGGTAAATGGTGGTTCCATTTTCTATGATACCTCCATTACATCTTACGAATACTACCACATTGAAACCGAGCAGCATGCCGTCATCATGGCAAATGGTGTGCTCACAGAAAGCTATCTGGATACGGGCAACCGTGCCTCCTTCCAGCAGTCTGGCACAGTTGTAAGCATTGGCCGCAGCACCCCCGCAAAAAGCTGGGCGCACGATGCCGCAGCCCCACTGTGCGTAGATCGCGCATTTGTGGAACCCCTGTTCCATGCGCTGAACTATCGCAAAAACAGCGTTGCCGGGTGCCACGCTGCCCCCGCAGTTGTTGAAACAACCACAAATCCGGATCTGCATCTGGTAACGCAGTCTGGCGCCATTGTGCACCCCATGCGCCGCACCACACACCAGTACAGCTTTATGCTGCCGCCCAACACGCAATCTGTGCGCATTGTCTCCCGCGCCAGCCGCCCGGCGGATGTGATTGGCCCGTTTGTGGATGACCGCCGTTACATGGGCGTTGCCATTGCAGACATTCACCTTCTGTCTGCCGATGACAAGCACATCATCACAGCCCATTTGCAGGCTGAAAAACCCGCGGGTTGGTACGCCACAGAACCCGCAGGCTGCGTATGGACAAATGGTAATGCCGTGCTGCCGCTGGATGGGTACCTCACCCACGGCAACATGGGCATGCTTTCCATGACCGTACAGGCCGGTGGCCCCTACATTGTGGAAGACCATAAAGAAGTAGAAACACAGGCACACTCTGCCTGATTTTCTACCGTATTAAGGTATGCAGGCCCTTGGCATAAGCTTGGGCCTGCCTGCTTTTAGCGGGTGCCTTTGGCCATGTGCTAGTTCAACACGTGGCCATTTGCCACTTTGGTTACAAAGTCATTACCAATCTGGGCCACGGCTTTTTCACTGGCCTGCACCATGGCGCGCTTGAGTGCGCCGCAGCTACCAGCCACCGTGTTGCTACCCTGCCCGGTAATGGGCACCACCTGCACGGGCTGGCCCTGTGCGTTCAACGCGGATTTCTTCTGTGGTTACCGTCCGTTATGCAAGAGTTTTCTGACCCATA